>CAVWTH010000001.1:0-198091 GCA_963757675.1 uncultured Verrucomicrobiae bacterium
CGATTCGGCTAAGCCGCGCAATGATGCGCAATATCCGGCAGAATCTGTTCTTTGCGTTTATCTACAACTCGTTAGGCGTTCCGATCGCAGCGGGGGTGTTGTATCCGTTTTTCGGCATCCTTCTCAGTCCGATGATCGCCGGCGCCGCCATGAGTTTCAGCTCGGTTTCGGTGATTGCGAACGCGCTCCGTCTGCGATCAGTCAAACTGTAGCCGCTTCGCTGTGCGAAGCGCATTTCGGTGGCGAACTCACACGTGCGTTCAACGCCGCCCGCAGGACGGCGGCTACAGGCAAGCGATGCGCTTGCCCTACAAGCATTCGTCCGGTAGGTGCTTGCCAAGCCCCTTGCTTTAGCGAAGGCTGACTGTGCGGAACATAGACCTGGTGGTCTGTGCGCCCAGCGGAGTTGTAATCCGCTGACGTTCCGCAGAAACTCCACATCAATCCTATGACCACACGAGCTTTGACCTACGTATTGGTTAACGTGCTTCTTGCGCCCACTCTCACAGCGCTCGCGCAGGAACATCCAAGAGCCCCGCAGCAATCCCAAGGGCAACAACTGCCGCAGACAAAAACAGGCGCTCCTCAAGCTGCAATGACGGAAGCCACGATGTCCGGCGTTTCAGACGGACTAAAGAGATTCATCAGCGGCTACGCGGCTAAATCGCCTGACAACAAGTTTCATATACCGTATCGGCGTAAAGACCTCGCTTTGGATTTGGTCAGAGTCCACAATGATCGGCTCTCGAGTCTTGGCGGAAACAAATATTTCGCCTGTGTCGACATGAAAGGGACCGACGGCAAAATGTACGACATCGATTTCTTCATGGTCCTGCAGCCCGGAAAGCTGACCGTCACCGAAACTTCCGTTCACAAGATTAACGGCAAACCGCTCTACAACTGGAAGGAACAAAAGGGCGTCTGGAAGAAAGTGCCCGCCTCGTAAATTGTAGGGCGTCTGTATCAGGCGCCAAACCCAATCGAAACGGCGTTTCCCAGCCGTAACGGATGCGACAGCGGCTTTCAAACATCCTGCAATACAGAATGTTGTAGCCGCGGCCCTGCGGGCCGCGCGGACGCGTCGCACAGCAACGCGGCTACAGAGTGGCACCGGGCAGCGCTGCTAACGGATCAAGCGCAGTAAATCGCTGCGCTGGCAGCCGCCTTGTTTGCGACAGTCAGAGACTGCCGCTACAGATGTAATCACAGAATGCCGAAAACATTTTACATCACCACGGCGATTGATTATACGAACTCGCCGCCGCATGTCGGTCACGCCTACGAGAAAGTGCTGGCCGATGTCCTCGCGCGCTATCGCCGCCTCAAAGGCGAGAAAGTTTTCTTTCTGACCGGTGTCGATCAGCACGGGCAGAAGGTCCAGCAATCTGCAGCAAAGGCGGGCATTCCTCCGGCTGAGTTTGTCAAAGAAACCACACAAAAGTTTGTCGATCTTTGGAGGAAACTGGATGTGAAGTACGATGGATGGGCGGAGACGACCAGCGACCAGCATAAAAAAGTCGTTCAAGGAATTGTGCAGCGATTGCTCGACGAAGGGCAAATCTACAAGGACAAACAAGCCGGTTATTATTCAGTTCGCCAGGAGCAATTCCTAACCGACAAAGAGCGCGGCCCTGATGGCCAATTCGGCCTGGAGTGGGGAGAGATCGAGTTTCGCGAGGAAGAAAATTATTACTTCAAGCTCTGCCAGCACAAAGAGTGGCTTTTGTCTTACCTCGATAGCACGTGGCATCGGCATCTTGCCGATGAGAAATTGGCTGGAAGCCAATGCCACTTGGCAGTCATTCCCGATTTTCGCCAGACCGAACTCCGCAACGCGGTCGAGAGAATCAGTGGCGATTTGTGCATCTCGCGTCCGAAATCCCGGCTCGATTGGGGAATTGAGCTGCCGTTCGACAAGGATTTCGTCACCTACGTCTGGTTCGACGCGCTAACAAACTACATCAGTTTCGCCGGTTACGACCCGAGTCTCTCAACTCTCAGCTCTCAACCCTCAACTTTCCGGGATAAGTGGCCTGCGCTCCAAATAATCGGCAAAGACATTCTCGTTCCCGCGCATGGTATTTACTGGCTCATCATGCTGCACGCGATCGGATTTCCCGACGACCAAATGCCGCAGTTGCTGGTCCACGGCTGGTGGAATCTCGGCGGCGCAAAGATGAGTAAGAGCGTCGGCAACATTATCGATCCATTCGTACTCGCCGCTAAATACGGCGCCGAATCGCTGCGGTATTATCTGATGAGCGACATCGTGACCGGCAAAGACGCAGACTTTTCGGAAGATCGGCTTGTCGAGCGTTACAACACGGATTTGGCGAACTCGCTCGGGAACTTGCTCAATCGATCACTTGATATGACGCATCGGTTTTGCGCCGGATCAATCGTCCAAAAGAATAGCCGTGTCGATGAATTGCTCAGCAGCGACCCGGAAGTTGCGCACAAGATTGCCTTCGCTGATCTCGACAATTACCAAGTACCACAGGAGCTCGTCGTGATACGGCGAGGTGTAGATCAGCTGTGGTTAAGGCACGCGACAGAAAACTATGAAGCAGAACAAGTCGATTCAGTCTTGTACGTCGTTCGGCGATTTACGGAAGCGCTCAACCGAATGATTCAAAACGCTCAACCATGGGTGCTAGCAAAGGTGAAACTTCCGGAAAGGGACGTGGATGTCAGCGCAACATTATACTTTCTCTCGGAATCGTTACGCATAATCGCGATCTTGATTTCGCCAGTGTTGCCAAAAGCAGCGCACGGAATTTTCGATCAACTGAATTGGAAAATGGAATTGAGCGGAAAAGAAGAACGGTTTTCACTCGCAGACGCGGAGTGGGGGAGACTGCCGGATGGACATGTCGTCGGCAAGCCAGTGCCGTTGTTCCCGCGGATCGAGACTTCTGGGTAGCGCACGCGTCCCGCGTGTTGGTTTCGGCGTCGCGCCGAAACAAGCTTTATTCACACCGAGGTTTTCAGACGTGGCGCGATGCCAGAGAAGTTCGCGAGCGCGAGGACGCGTGCGCTCCCCGGAATCGGCGTCCCAGCCGTTGCGCCTACCTTTGAGGTCTTAACCGCCGCAGCCAGGTGTCAGAAAGCCTTTGTTGAAGCTTTCGAGGATCGCTGCGTCGTTCACCATTGCCTGGCCGGTCATCGTCGATGGCTTCACGTGATAGGGCAGCATGCCGCCGAACCCGCTCAACAGACTGCCTGCATTAATAATGGTGCTGTTCACAGGCGTGCCATCAGCGCCATTGGCGATGTTTAATTTCGCGGCGATCAGTTGATCGGCCAATATCAGACTAGCATCGGCATTCTTACCGGCGCCCACCGGTGTATTCAGGATGGCCAGTAGCTGGGGCTGGGTATAACTCTGGCTGCCGAGCATCAAACTGTTCACCGGCCACGCGCCTGGGTTATTTTTCCAATAACCCTGCCCCTGCGGACAGGGCGCGCTGGACTGCACTTCGAATGAGCCGATGTCGGTGCCGTCGCCGCCGGTGGGTTTGGGGAAGCCCAGGTCAACCGTGCGAGCGAAGCCGGTGCCGCGCTGGTCGGTCGTTGAGGC
The DNA here is from genome assembly GCA_963757675.1 of uncultured Verrucomicrobiae bacterium. Classification (GTDB taxonomy): domain Bacteria; phylum Verrucomicrobiota; class Verrucomicrobiia; order Chthoniobacterales; family UBA10450; genus Udaeobacter. The sequence goes on from CAVWTH010000001.1 coordinate 3,581, forward strand.
GCTGAAATTTTTTCCCTGGTCAATGGCTGGGCTGCCGGTCAACAGCGCATGCGTAAATGTTGGACCACCGTTGTCCTGAAGCGGACCAAGCATCGGATCGGTGCTGTTCTGATCTGTCGACTGATCTAACACAGCCGAAGCGTCGTCGTTGCTCAAGTTGTAGCCGAGCGAGTGAACTGTGCCGCCTGCGATAATATTCTCTCCCGAAGCGCCTGTCTTGAGGATGGTGCCCCCGATGGTCAGCGTCGCGGGGCCTGGTGCCGAAACGCTCAAGATGCCGCCGACGAAGGCCGCCGAGTTGCCGCTCACAGTGCAGTTGTTGATCGTCAGCGTCGCACTGACTAAACCGGGACTTTCGTTGTCGTTTAAGATGCCGCCGGCCGCGGTCACAGCGGAGTTGCCGCTCACGGTGCTGTTGTTGATCGTCACCGTCGCATCATTACCCCCACCGAAAACTTCGTTTAAGATGCCGCCGCCACCGAAGCCGTTGAGGTTGGGGCCGGCCGAGTTGCCGCTCACGGTGCTATTGTTGATCGTGCAGGAACCCTCATAGTTCCAGATGCCGCCGCCCGCGTTGTTGGCCGAGTTGCCGCTCACGGTGCTGTTGTTAAGAGTCAGCATTCCGCTGTTGTTGTAAACGCCGCCTCCGATATCGGCCGAGCTGCCGCCGGTGACGGTCAGCTCGGAAATGGTGACCGTTTTACCGGAATCGATTTGGAACACGCGACTGTTGTGGTTGGCGTCCACCGTGAGCAGATTCGCACCGGGACCGCTGATCGTGACATTCGCATTCACTTCCAGTTGGCCGCTGGTCAATGTGATCGTCGCCGGTGTCGTGACCGAGAAGTCGATCGTGTCAATCGTGGCGTCGCCGCTCGCTTTAGCCAGTGCATCGCGCAGCCGGCAGCCAGAGCCAGGACAGTTCGCGGCATTTGCCGCGCCGTCTCCGGTGCTCTGCACGGTGATCGTGGCCGCGTGAGCGCTTTGCACACTGACGACGGCTGCGCAGAGCAGCGTGATGAGGAACAGAGCATTGCGGGCCTGTAGCCCCCGGCCTGTGGCCGGTCGGGAACGGCTTGCAAACTTAATGAAACGGCCCACAGGGCCGTGGCTACAACGATCAGGCGAAATAATTCGTGGTTTGAGGAGTAAGGTTGGGTTTTTCATAGGTTTTGTTTTTTGGGTTTCATCCCCTTACAAAGGAAAAAAATCGGGAGCGTTTCAAAAAAGATGAAAAAATCTTTGAGAACCACGGATCCGCCTAGACCAAGGCTACGGCGCGCCAAGGAAGCGGAGAAGAAATCGCGGATACCGAGCGCGGCTCCGCCGCAACCGAAATTGAGCTCCCGAATGACTCAACCAGAAGGCAGCGAAGAGAACGAAGAAGGTCTTCTTTGGGAGTCAGAACCTTTGTTTCCTTCGTTTGCTTCTGTAAAAAGTTTCTGCGGGCTTTCGCAGGCCCAAAAAATCTTCGCAAGACGGGCAACGATTTTCGCCTGTAGCAGTACGGATATCACGGATGATGAGAAGGATAGCCCGGGCCCCGACAGGTCGGCACGCGCCGGAATTCCGAGAGCGGCGCTCTCGTCTCACGGAACAATTCGCGTGCAGGGGGACGAGTAGCAGACTAAAATGATCGCATGACGCTCGCTGAGATTCGCGAACCCCATGAGGCATTGCCCTTCAGAGCATTTGCGCTGCGATTATCCAGTGGACGCCACTTAGTGGTCCGACATCCAGAATTTATGCACGTGCCGCCGGTTGATGGGCTCATTGCCATGTGGGATAGGAAAGGGCATCTGCATCCTGTCGATGCGGCAGCAGTCGAGAAGATCGATTTCTCGCCTCCAGGGAAGGTGAACGGCCGCAGGCGCCGCACATGATCTTTGGCCGATCGCAATATCGACGGATTCCAGCCAGTAACAATACACGTCGAAGATAACAATCGACTCAGCTGGCGAAGATTTTCTGCCTGCGGATGACGCTAATGGACGCAGGTCGAGGAGGAGTTTCGCACGCAGTGCTTTGGGCGTGCGGGGCGTCCTCGCACCGCTTTTCGGTAGCGCCGCCTAATCCAAAGCGACACGAAGACGTGTCGCACTCCAAAAGCTTCGCAAAATCGAGCAAAACGTCTTTGCTATGACATTCATTCGCGCGTTTCGCGGGGCCGAACTTCGGTAGCGGGGGCGCCCTTGTGATCCGTGTTATCCGTGCAATCCGTGGTTGTTTCTCTTTCCGAAATTGGTGTCCATTAGTGTCCATTCGTGGTTAAGAACAAAGTTCGTTTCAGCGAGGGCGCCGAAACCAGCACGCGAGGGCGCGTGCGCTCCCCAATCCGTGTCATCCGTGCAATCCTCGCCACGGCGAGCAAGCTGTGGTTGAACTTATTTGGGCGCGAGGGGCTGCTTTTCCTCACAGAGTTTTTGGAAACGCGGATTGCCGCGCAATGGATCGAACATGGGATCGAGCCGGAGCAGTGCGGGAGTGAGCGGCGTAGTGGTGAATGCGCCAAAGTACGGTGTGGAGAGTAGCTTCTGTAAAGCGTCGATGGCGCGGTCGGACTTCGCCCGTTTGCGCTGCCACTCGTGCGAGGACTTCGAGTGAAAACGGACCATTAACGACATCGTTATCGGGCGGGTTCCCGGCAATCGCCTTTTCCGCCAGGGCCAGTGCCGCGGTTTTGTCGCCAAGGCCCATATTGGCCAACGCGAGAACACAAATGAGTTCCGCAATTTTGCGACTGTTCTTTAAGCAATGGCTCCAGCTCGCTGCGCGTCTGACGCCAACTTTGCTGGGCGGCGGCATGGTCGCCGGCGACTTGTTGCGCCCAGCCTAACCAGAAGCGCAATTCGCCATTGTAGAAACCGAACGCAGGATCAGGCTTGGCCAGTACCTCCTTCCAGCCGGGCGACGATCGGTGCAGGTTGGCGCTCCAGGATGGCCTGATAAGTTTTTATTTCCCACGCGCCAAAGTCGTGGGCGTTCGGATGCAGCGGAGCCAGAAGAGAAGCGGCTCGGGGCAGATCGCCCTCGGCTTGCGCGATACTGGCCTCGATCACAGAGGTGTCAATGTCGTCCGGTGTAAGATCGAGAACCTGATCAAGTTTTCCCAGCGCGTCGGAAAAGCGACGTACAACGATCAGGGAAAGGGCATGCTGAGTGAGCAGGTTAACATTGCGTGGGTCGAGACGCTCAGCTTCGTTGAAGTAGGCGTCGCTCCGGTCCCATTGGCCTCGGGTTCGCTCGACATCGGCGAGGGATTGAACAATCCGGCTGTTATTAGGCAGAAGCGAATGTGCCTGCTCAAGGTATCGCACCGCGGTGTCGTAATCCTGCAGGCATGCGTAGTGATAATAGCCCTTGGCGAGCACGGCCTCGCCGAGAGTGGGCTGAAGAGTGAGCGCGGTTTCAGCTGCCTGGCGCGTCTCTTCACGAAGGGCGAGCCGTCGGCTGAAGATTCAGTGTGTGGTAGCCGACGCCATCGGTGTATGCCAGCAGAGCCCAGGCGAGGGCGAACTTCGGGTCCAACTGCACCGCTTCTCTGAGATACTTCTGCGCGCCAAGGGAGTTGGCCGGTGTGCGTTGCGTTCTCAGACTATAAGACAGACCACGCAGGTAAGCATCGTAGGCTTTGGGATTGTCTGTCGGTTTGACGGTTAACGCCTGCTGCTCGCGCCCGGTCAGCTTCGCCTGCAATGACTCGGCTATTCGTTTGGCGATCTCGCTTTCGACGCCTAAGATGTCAGTCAACTTCCGATCGTAGGTGTCTGCCCAGAGATGGGAATCAGTTTGCGCGTTGATCAACTGAACAGTGACTCGCACGTCGTCGGCCGCTTTTTGCACGCTACCTTCCAGAATATTCGCTACGCCAAGCTGTCTTCGCGATATCGCGCAGATTCCCCGGCTTGCTCTGGTATTGCTGCGTGGAAGTGCGCGAAATGACTTTCAAGTCTGCGATGCTAGACAGCCGCGTCAGGATCTCCTCTTGAATGCCATTGCCGAAATAGGCGTTCTCTGGATCGCCGCTCAGATTTTGAAATGGTAATACGGCAATACTTTTCTTCGGCACGACTTCACTCGCGGCATTGGAGATGAACTTGCGTTGAAGAAAGTAAGAAGCTGCCAGGACGCCGCAGATAATCACAGCGGCCGCCAACGCGCTGTAGGCGAATCGGCGGCGGTGCTTTTGTTTCGCGGAATCGATGGCGGCAATGCAGTTGTTAAGTTGCTCCTTCAACACGCCAGGCGATTGCGGTCGCATTGCTGGATCGGCCTCCAAGCATGCGCTTGATAAGATCGACAACCGTGCGCGGAATGCCTTTCAGTTGTTCGAGAGGCAACGCGCCACTGAGTTGCTTCTGGCGAATTTCGTCACGCGTGCCATCAAACGGCAGTTTGCCCGAGTTAACATGAACCAGAGCGTCACGCCTAACGAATAAATGTCCGATCGTGCGTCGGTTATTTGCCCGGCAAATTGTTCGGGACTCGCAAAATGCGGCGTGCCAATGAAGCCAGTCCGCACTGGACTGCCGCTTGCGCTTGCGGATTGATCAGTGATGTCTCTGACCAGGCCGAAGTCGATTAACTTCGCCACGATCACACCATCGGCTTCGCTGCAAAGCATCACGTTTGAAGGTTTGACGTCGCGATGAACAAATTGCCGCGTGCCGGTGGCAATCAGAGCACGCGTGATTTGTAAAGCGATGTCCAGGGCGATGGGGCAGTCGATCGGTCCTTTGTGGTGAACCCACTCTTCGATGGTCTGGCCTTCAACCAGTTCCATGGCGTAAAAGTATTCGTCACGCTTGCTGCCGAGGTGAAAAACCGATGCGATGTTGCGGTGGCGCAACTGTGCGGCGGCGCGCGCTTCGGACAGAAAACGCGCCCGACTGGTTTCGTCCGCGAGATCGTGCGGATGAATCACCTTGAGCGCGACTTCGCAACGCAGGTTGGTGTCGAACGCCTTGTAGGTGACGCCCATGGCACCGCGGCCGAGTTCAACTGGCTCGCCATCCTGCCATGTGACGAGTTCATATTGGTCGAAACGACGTGGTCTCCGGCCCGATCGAGAACTGTGTCGTCCAGCGCAGTATGCAGCAGGCAGGTAAGACAGAACTCTTCCGTGCCATCGGATGAGCTAAGCGACGAGCCGCATTGAGCGCAGACTGATTGCACCGGCTTCGATCCGGCGACCGAGCCCTCGTTCATGCGACTTGCGCTAAAACGTTGCAAAGATAATGCAGTTCTTCGTCGATCTCGTGCGGTGCCGAAACCGTGCGAGCGATCTCGCGGCGCACAATTTCGCGATATCGCTGCCGCAGCCGATGGACGTGGGTCTTTACGGTTGCTCTCGACAGGCCGGTGCGCGCCGATGCGTCGTCATACGAAGGCAAAACGCTGCCTCCGGCAAGAGGAAGCTTTTCAGTTGTTCGAAAAGCTTGAGCTTGCCTTCGACCTGCAATTCTTGACGCAACGAATTCAGAGCGCCAGCGGTGAGAGTTTTCGCCCAGCGCAATTCGAATAAACGCTCCGGCGTTGAATCGGGCGCACTCGGAGCGTCGTAAAACGATTCTGCTGTCTCTGGATCGAGTGGTATGAATTGATAGCCGCCACCGCGCCGCATTGCTTGATTGCGGTCCCAATTATCTGCAAGGAAATTTTTCACCGACGCGAGCAGGAAGGACCGGAATTTGCCATGGAGTCGATCGGTGCGCGCGTAAGCTTTGGTTCGCAGGAAGAATGCGAAAAATGATTGCGTCAGATCCTGTGCATCAGACGGAGCGTAACCACGCCGACGGATGAAACTGTAGATTGGCGGCCAGTACAGTTCGCATAATTGCGCAAGAGCGTTTGCCGCTTCGGGTACATCTGTGAGAGCGGACTGCGCAACGACGCTCCAGTGCGTGGTGGCAAAACTGGCGCCACCTTCCTGGAGGGTGCCAGGGGTTGTTTTCACGGCGAGCAAACATAGCGAGCGATAAGGCTCGGTGCCAAGAGTTTTGCGGGTGCTTCCCGCGGATTGAGATTCGTGGCGGCGTTTGACACAGACGCCCTACAACTTGAACCCGATCTTGCAGGTGGTTTGACTTGCTCGCTCCCTCTCGCTCGGCCGTCGGCCTTCCCGTCCATGTCGCTCGGCGCCCGTCGGCTCCATTCTGTGAGACGCTATTACTGCGCGCACTCTTCGAACGCGGCGGGTTCGCCACGCAAGTGTGCGAGAACTTCGCCGGCGAAATGGAGGGAGCCGGTGATCAGAATCGGATTTGGCTTCGCGCGTGCAAGCTCGAGCGCTTCGCCGACAGAAGGCGTGATGGAGTAGGGGAGTGATGGAGTAATCGTGGATAAAAGCTTTCGCCACATCTTCTGGACCTGCGGCACGATCGCTGCGGATTTTCGGGAGCAAAATCGAATCGGCAATCGGCGCGAGCGCTTCGCAGATGCCGCGCAAATCTTTATCGGCAAGAACCGCGAGGACGCAGCGTCGCCTTTTGGTCGCCAAAAACTTCGCGCCATGTTTGTGCCAGAACACGCGCGGCGCCTGGATTATGCGCGCCGTCGATGATGGTGCGCTCGTCCCATTTTTGAAAGCGAGCGGGCCATTCGATTGTCGCAAGGCCGCGAACAATCGCTTTTTCATCGACGTGAATATTCGCGGCCTCAATCGCGGCGATTGCTACTGCGGCATTCTGTTTTTGATACTCGCCACGCAACGCAACTGGCGACCTTTGGTAAGTTTCGGTTACGAATTGCAATGGCGCACCGCATTCAGCAGCTCGCGCACGAATGACTTCTTCAGCTTCAGTCCGCTGCGGAGCAGAAACGACCGGGACACCTGGCTTGATAATTCCCGCCTTCTCGCCCGCGATTTCAGCCAATGTATTTCCCAGCCATTTTTCGTGGTCGAGATCGACTGGCGTGATGACTGAAACATCGGATTGAATGGCGTTGGTTGCGTCGAGCCTGCCACCAAGGCCCGTCTCCAGAACAATAACATCAACTTTTGCGTCGCAAAAATGTTTTAGCGCCAGCGCAGTGATGACTTCAAAAAAAGTCGGGTGCGGATCCCAACCGCTGACCAGATCGCGGATGGCCGTCACACCGTCTGCAACTGCGCCTTCAGAAATCATTTCGCCATTTACGCGAATGCGTTCGCGAAAGGTGACGAGGTGAGGGGATGTGAACAGGCCGGTGCGACAGCCTTGCGCGCGACAAATGGAATCGATCATGGCGCATACGGACCCTTTCCCATTTGTGCCCGCGACGTGGATGACTTTGGATGTAGAGGCGCTGGCCGCGGCGAGCGCCGGGCGTTTGACACAAACGCCGCTACAGAACTCGTCTAGCAAGCGCCGAGTGTTTTCCAGGCCAAGCTTTATGCCGAAGCGCTGGAGGCTATAAAGCCACGCGAGCGCCTCTTTATAATTGAAGCGAGAGCGCGGTCCCACTTTCACCGTGCGGCGGCGAAATAGGATAGCAACCGACTGATTTCGTCGCGCAGTTTTTTCCGCGGCACGATCATATCGATTAAGCCGTGTTCCTGGAGAAATTCAGCGGTTTGAAATCTCTCCGGCAACTCCTGGTGCGTGGTTTCCTTGATCACGCGCGGTCCGGCGAAGCCTATCATGCTTTTGGGTTCGGCTATGATCACGTCGCCTAACGAAGCAAAGCTGGCCATCACGCCGGCGGTGGTGGGGTTCGTAAGAACCGAAATGTAGGGCAGCTTCTCTTCTGCATGACGTGCCAGTGCTCCGCTGGTTTTCGCCATCTGCATCAGGCTCAACATTCCTTCGTACATCCGCGCGCCCCCGGATGCGGCGACGATGATGACTGAGCAGCGCTGCGCGGTGGCGTATTCAATCGTGCGGGTGATTTTCTCGCCGACCACCGAGCCCATGGTCGCAGCCAGAAAGCCGAAGTCCATCACCGCGATCGCGACCTTGTAACCGTCGAGAATGCCATGTCCGCTGATCACTGCATCAATCAAGCCGGTACTCTCCTGATACTTTTTGAGGCGATCCTTGTACGTCGCCATGCCTTGAAACCGCAGCACATCCACTGACCTCAGATCGGCGTCCATTTCTACAAAGGTGTCCCTGTCGAGCAGACTCTGGATTCGCTCCAGGGCAGGCTGCGCGTGGTAATAGTCGCAACGCGGACAGACACGTTGGTTTTGCGCAACCTCAAGTTCGGGCACGACTTGCCCGCAACCGGGGCATTTCTGAAAAACGCCGCGTGGCATCTCGCGCTTTTTGCCTTCGGCCTTGATTGCCGGTTTTTTGAAAATTGCCATGGCTTATGCGCGGGCTGCGGTAGCGGCGTGAACCGAGATTGCGCCGGCGCGTTTTAAGACCCGCGCGCACTCGCTCAAGGTAGAGCCGGTTGTGAGCACATCATCGATTAACAACACGCGCAAGCCTCGCACGTTCGCGTTTTTTCGTAAACGAAATGCGTTGTGTAAATTTTCCATGCGCTCGGAACGATCGAGCGCGGTTTGTGTAGTGGTGTAACGAATCCGTTCAAGCACCGGCCTGGACGGCAGTGAAATCTCCGCGCTGAGCGATTCGGCAAGCAGGCTGGCCTGATTAAAGCCCCGTTCGCGTTGTCGCGCGGGATGTAATGGCACCGGCACAATGAGGTCGAAGGAAACGTCGCGCAGACGTTCATCATCCAGCGCAACCCGTAGCCAACCCGCTATGAGATGACGAAGATGCATCTGTCGGGCGTATTTAAATTCGTGGATGATTTCGCGAACGATACCCCGCCCGCGATATGCGGCCACCGCAGCGTCAAAGTAAATCGTGCGATGCGCACAGTTGGCACACATAAAGGCGCTGGTGATGGAGCCTTCAAATGGCTCAGAGCATCTGCCACAAAACGGCGCGACGATGCGCAGCGCCTTCGTTTCGCATACGTCGCACAGATATTTGCCGGCACGGAGGTTTTTCCCGCAGATCGTGCATGTCGCCGGATACAACAGCGAGACGGTTGCCTGGAATAGCTCAGACTTGTGAAGTGCGATCATGTTTCAACCAGAACCGCATCAGTGTCCATGTCACTGCCGCCAGGCACAGCGGTACAATCCCGACAAGCAGGTTCTTGCCCAGCCATGGAAAGGCGACGATTTGCCGGCGTGCCAGCCAATTGAACGTGCCGCTCGCGAAAATCCATCCGGCGTGAAGACCAATCGGCAGCCATAATGAATTCGTAAGGACACGCGCATCAGCGAGAATACACCCGATCACAAATAACGTGGCAAACGCAGACACCACCATGGCCGGATCTCCGAAACCGGCGAACGCCTGGGCAATCGATTGGAAACCAGAAGTCCACGTTACAATTGCGGGTTCGCGTTCCGATCCCTTCAAAAAATGGACTGCTGCAAACAGCGCGGAGACGGCGATGATCGGCAGAATTTTTCGACCTCTTCTGAGTAAAACGCCCAAAACGATCCCGCGGAAGAACGTCTCTTCGATTAATGGAACGGCGATCGCAGCCAGAACCACCTTACCTAGGCGCGACCAGACAAAGACGTGTCGAAATGAGTAAACGTGCACTTCAATGAGCGCAGCGCCGCAAACGAGCAGGGGAGTAACCGAAAGCAGAAAGCCGATGCCAGCATAGCGGCCCCAAAGCGGATTGGGCACAAGGCCCAGATCGCCCATCCGACGCACGCGACTTGCGGATAGAAACGGCCACAGTAAGACCACGGCAGCAATCAGGACTGCGCGATGAAAGAACGTGTCGAAATCGTATTTCGCCAGAAACGAAAACACACCATGCGCTGCAAGCCACTGTGCTGACCAGAAAAGTACTGGAGCCACGAGTGCTCCGAGAATGACCGTTGCGGCAAAATAGGCCGCCAATCTGGCTGCGTCTTTCAAGGGCTGCTAGTGTAAGGTGTTACCGCAATGCCGAGTCAACATATATGGACGGAAAGAACCGGCGATGGAAGCAAACGTGAAGTGCGCGCCGTAAAATTCGGCGGCGCGTGGCGCCTGCAGGCGAAAGCGACTGGTGAACTCGACTGGACCTATTACAAACGCCCATTGCTGGAGGACTTGCTGGCTCTAAAGGAAATCCTCGCGCGAAAATATCAGCGGCGGCGTGCTTCGAGTGAGGATGTCGCATCTGTGGAGAAACTCATTGCTGAGCAGGCAGAGGTAGGGTCGGCGCGCTGCGCCGACCGGACGCCGCGGCGCGGCATCCCTACCAGGGATGAGTAACCTTAAGATGATTCTTGAAATGACGACAACTGTCTAACGCTTCGATTACAAGGCGCTTAACGATTACTATTACTTTCATTCACGAAAAAATATTTTTGAGCTGGAACGACCCGAAAGCCACCATGGAGTAGCCGTCTCACGAGTAAACATGCCGAAAAAGCTAAGGCTTGATCAGCTTCTTGTCGGGAGGGGCTTATTTCCCAGCCGGGAGCAGGCACGGCGCGCCATATTGGCCGGTGACATCAGGGTTGGCACCCGAACCGCGGCGAAACCCTCGGAACTGCTCGATGAAGGAACAGCGATTTCGGTAAAGCCGACCCGAAAATACGTCGGTCGGGGCGCACTGAAGCTGGAACCGGCACTAGACCATTTTCACATCAATGCGCAGGGAAAGACTGCCCTGGACATTGGCGCGTCAACCGGGGGTTTTACCGATTGCCTCTTACAGCGCGGCGCCGAGAAGGTCTACGCCGTTGATGTCGGTTATGGCCAACTGGACTGGAAACTTCGGACGGACCGGCGCGTAATTGTTCTCGAAAGGATTAACGCGCGGTTTCTCACAGACGAGCACCTACCCGAGCTTGTCGATATTTGTGTGATTGATGTTTCTTTCATTTCCCTGACGCTGATCCTGCCGGGCGCATTCGCGTTACTGAAACCAGCCGGCGTGATTCTCGCGCTGATCAAACCGCAGTTTGAGCTGCAACGCTCCGACGTGGGGAAAGGCGGAATTGTTCGCGATCCCGGCTTGCACCAGAAGGCACAAGACAAGATCGTCGCGTTTGTGAACGATCTAGGTCATGTTATGGCCGGTATCGCGCCAGCCGCGATCCAAGGCGCGGACGGCAACCAGGAATTCTTCGCATGCATACGAAAACGATCGGGTTAATAGCTCATACTGGAAAGCGGGGCGTCGCAGAGCTGATTAACGCCATTGCCGAGGAATTCGACCGGTTCTCGATTCCCATTCTGTTCGAAAAGGAAACCGCACGTGTTGCTGGAAAACAGTCAGGGTATCCCGTGGCGGAGCTTGGAGCGATGACGGATCTGTTGGTTGTAGCTGGCGGCGACGGCTCAATTCTGCGCGTGATTGGTCAACTCGGCGAGATGATCAAGCCGATATTCGGCATCAACGTCGGCTCGCTTGGTTTCCTGACTTGCGCGAGTTCGGCAAATTATCGCGAAGCTGTGGAGTGCATCGCAAAAGATCGCATTAATTTCAGCAACCGTGCGCTGCTCGAGGCCAGGGTTATCCTCGGCGACAAGAGAACGAGCAAAATGCTGGCGCTAAACGATGCCGTGTTGAGCCGTGGCGAACTTTCGCGGCTCGTGCTGCTATGCACGCGAGTTAATGGCGAACCGTTGACCGAGTTCAACGCCGACGGATTGGTGGTGGCCACGCCGACAGGCTCGACCGCTTATTCGTTGTCAGCCGGCGGGCCGATTCTCGACCCCGAGTCAGGCGTTTTCGTAATCACGCCGATTTGTCCGCACGTCCTTACGAACCGCTCCATCATCGTTGCGGATAGTTCGATCATTGAAATCGAAGCGAGCGATCCGGTTTATCCGGTGTACCTGACGCTGGATGGCCGCAGGCCGATTCATGTTGAGCGTGGCTCGATCGTTACGGTGCGTAAGGCAAAGAAAACGCTTCCGCTGGCTTCCTTGCCCGATACATCATTCTTCAGCGTGGTCCGGCAAAAGCTCAAATGGAGCGGGAGCAACGTTTGAAGGGCCCAGGCGCCACCCGCCAGGGGAGCGATCTGGCAATGGTTGGTCTGGCTCCCACCGCAGACTAACACCGAACATCCAACATCAAACGTCCAATTTCGAATTGGGAGAAGCGATGTATCGTTCGGCTTTCTGTATTCAGCTCGATTGCTTTGCAGCGCGAATGTGATGAATTCTTTTTTCTTTGTGCGTTTGTTCGAGATCTGATAATCAGCATTGTCATGAATCTTTTGGGCTTGCCAGATGGCCGCATCATCAATCTAGAACATCTCGCCTACGCCGAACGCGCTGGCGAGTACCTGGCTTTGCATTTCGATACGGGAGCGGAGGGAGGCATGGGCTCGGTCGTCAGGCTAAAACAAGGCGAAGGCGCACGGCGGGTATGGGCATACCTTGCCGGTAAATGTACAGTGAAGATTGAAGCGTCGCCTTGACTTGGTAGGCGGGATCTGCGGTCCGGCCAGACCGCTATGACCACTCGACGTGCCCGAAGGTTTCAACATGTATGATTTGCTCCTCTTGTGGTACCGGATACGACAGTCCCGCCACGTCGTGCCCCGCGTGTGGCACACCTGCCGGGGTGGCGTCTTGTCGTGTCGGCCCGTTTGCTCTCGCGTGCTTACACATCGCTCGCGTCGCCGCTCTAATTAACGTGCTTGTGGTGTTGGCAGCGGGCGGTGGGCTGGCTCTGAACACCCATTATTTCGTGGCAGCGTTGTTGGTATTGTTCGGAGTGCCCATCAGTATCGGACACTTTGTGGCTTTCGGATTGCTAATCGATTACGCACACACATCGTAGAGAGAGGTCTTGGCGCTGGTCGGTCACAATGGTCTCTATTCTTCTGCAATACCTAAATCGGCGGTCATTTCCACGACCTTTTCACGCAATTGGAATTAGACTACAAAGGAAAAGAACGCGCGAGTTTCCAGAGCTTTGTCAAGGCGATTACGTGCCACGATGAGGTGGCAAAATCAGTTGGAAGAAGGGGACGAAATTGTCAGAGCGATCACGAACCCTCGCTGACGATCCGTTCAGTGGTCGACAACCCACCAGTCACGAACGGCTGACGGGACTGGCTTGGGACGCGTCGTACCACGACGGCCCTGCGCCTTGGGATATTGGCCAGCCGCAGCCAGCAATAGTGCGATTGGCATCCAAAGGCGGATTCGCCGGAGCGGTGCTCGATGCGGGGTGCGGGACCGGCGAGAACGCTCTTCACGTCGCCTCGCTGGGATTGTCGGTTCTGGGTATTGACGTAGCTGAAACGGCACTGGGGATCGCCCGAAAGAAGGCCGACGACCGTGGGATCAAGATTGAATTCGCTCCGGCTGACGCGTTCCAGCTGGAGCGGTTGGGGCGCAGGTTTGAGACGGTGCTGGACTGCGGACTGTTCCACACCTTCGACGGCGACGAGCGACCACGATACGCGGCCAGTCTAGCGTCGGTGACGGAACACGATGGGACCCTGTATGTGTTGTGCTTCAGTGACGATGGTCCCGATATTGGCCCGCACCCAATCAGTCAGGAAGAGCTGAGAGCGGCGTTCAACCTCGGCAATGGATGGAATGTCGCCGCCATCGAACCGGACCGGCTTCAGACGAGATTCCACGACGACGGCGCACCGGCCTGGTTCGCAACAATCAAACGGATCTAGACTGCGGAACTGGTCATTGGCGAGGGCGGCAATCGTATCCTTCGTTGATCTTTCGGCATCCCAGAACTGGAGCGCGATTTAATATCGCATATAGTTTTTGACGGAAATTTTGGGGCGGGGGAATGGGTCGTGGAAATGACTGTCGATTACATGCGAAATAAGCATTGACAAAAATGAGGAGAACTCAGCAGTATCGCGGCGTGCTACCTCGGGTGAGGATAGCTCATAGTTAGTTTTTTCATCGTTCGTTCAAGCGCGGGCCGTTTAACTGCCCGCGCTTCCTTTTCCCGATTCTCTCCAATAGGCACCAACACCTACAGATTTTTATATGACATATAGTTTTTGACGGAAATTTTTGCGTGTGGGTTTTGCCGCAGAATTCGTGTTGACGCGCCGCCGTCTTTTCCGGCAAACTTGCCTCTATGGCGGCAGAAATAGACGAAAAATTGCCGTCTAATTCTAGTTAGATGCTAATGCGCGTCGTTGCCGTCATGTTATTGCTGTCCGCGGGCATCGCTGCTGAGGCGATGTCATACTCGTTTGTTTCTAAGGCGAGCGGGCGATTGGGGAGGCCGATCCGCTTCGAGTTTTACCGTGATTCGACAACACGTCCGAAGACCGATATCGAGTCATTCACCGTTTCTATGCGGACCGCCGATGACCGGTGGAAGGCGATGTGGTCCATCTTGAGCGGCCGTGGTCTGACACAGCCGATCGAGTATGGAGTTACGCCTCCTGGTTTTACCACGATGATTCAACCGCAGAAGCTCATTCCCGGTCGCGTTTACGCCGGGTTCGCCACTGATGGACACGGAGGCTCATCTCGCGTGACTTTCGGATTCGATAAAAACGGGAAAATGACCTTCCCGGATTCATTCGATCGATGAGTGGCGAATGAAAGCAGCGAACCGCGACCTGTCATGAAGAAATGACCGATAAAGTGAATCGGCACCAACGCCCCGCGATTTTGTGTGACATATAATTTTTTCAGAATTCTTTGGGCGCGGTTCTTGCGCCGGAATCGCGGTTGACGTCCTGCAGTGCTTTCCGGCAAACTGCCTCTATGGAGGCAGGGATCAGATTGCAGGTTGCAGTCTAATTCTAGTTGGGGCTGCGTATGAAGCTACTCCCGGCCGTATTAGCGCTAATCAGCGCGGACCCAGTTGCCGCTGATTGCCCGAAGGCTGCAGATTGGGCCCGCGCCTTCTACTCGGAGCACTATTCCTTTTATGCCGGCCCATCAGATCGTGTCTTGCAGTTCACCACGCAAGAGTTTGGAGCGTTGCTTAAGAGGGAATGGGAATATTCGAATGGAGAGATCGGGCATCTGGATTACGACCCCTGGCTTGGAGGCCAGGACGGAGAAATTGGCAAGCCGGTTCGCTTCTCCGTCGAAACGGAGTCGCCGGATACGGCAATTGTCTCCATGTCATATCCGTTCGTGCTTGACTCCAAGCACCCGCCCGAACGGCACACGGTGCACCTGGTATTGCGCAAGCGAGAACACGAGTGCTGGCAGCTTCAAGATTTCATCACTCCGCGCGGCGACTCGCTGTCATATGTGTACTCACTTCCGCAGCCCTAACCAATCGCTCCAGCCGACGGCTACCCGCTGCGCGTTCAGCTTTTTCATGACTGAAACCGTTTCAGAGATTTATCAGCCTCGTTCCCGGTAGCCGCGGCTGAGCTCCGTCTCGTTAGGCCTCACATGGAATTCCGAGCAGGTTCGCCTTCAGACGCAGATGCAATCGCGGGCTTGATCGCTAGCTTCCGGAACGAACTCACCGACGATCCGTCCGGTGCTGGTGCCGAGGAGTATCTTGCCTCCGTGTCCGTACGGGCCGAGCGCGAGTACCTGGCCTCAGCACGCTACGGGTACCTTCTCGCTTACTCGGGCTCTCAACTTGTCGGCTTCATCGCCATCCGAGATGGCTCCCACCTTTTTCACCTCTTCGTCGAGCGCGCACATCAGCGTCAAGGCATTGCTCGGCTCTTGTGGGAGCGAGCCCTGCGCGAACTGTGCGCTCCTAGGAGACTGTTGAAAAATGGGTGTTTTACGCAGCGAATGCGTTTGGCTGGAAGCGTCGGCGGGGAAAGAGTTTGGCGCGGTAAGGGCAGAAAAATCGCCCTGCGTAAGTCAGCAACTGCCTGAGTAAGGCAAAAAGCGCCAAGCAAAGCTCCTGGCCAGCCGCCACCCACTGCCGGGCGGTGCCGATCCCGTAGAGTTTGCGCAAGAGCTGGGAAAGATTGTAAAAGGCCGCCCCCAATTTGTAGCGCTTGGTTAAATTCTCCCGCCCACGCAAACTCGCCTGGCGCAGCCCGCCCTGATCCAAAATGTGTTCAAAACTGCGTTCCAGATATTGACCGCGTCGTCGCAACAGTCTTTTCCCCTGTTTGCTGCCACGTGCAGCAGCGGCGCGTCGCAGCGCCAGCCGATCCTCTTGGCTCAATCCCTTGTGCCGCTTGTTTTTTTGCGGGTCGCTGATGATGGTCTTAATCCCCAAGCTTTGCAGCGCTTTGATCCGTTCCAAAGCAAAGTAGCCTTTGTCTGCTGTGGCGCTTTGCACCAGCTTTTCTACTGGCACTTCCGGCATCACTTCATGCAGCGTTGCGCCCGCTTCTACGATGCGCTCGCTTAACTCTTCGGTGTCGCCTTGATCCCCTGGCAACACCTCGGCTGCGATGATGGCTCCGGTCTCTAAATCCACGACATTTTCCGGCTTGTAGATCATGTCCGTGGCTCCATCCTTTTTCTTGCCCACTTTTGCCTCCACATCATGCGGGTTGACCCACTGCTCATTGCTGGTCTTGCGCCCAGGCCGTTTGCGGTCAAAGCGCCGCACCGCGTCGAAGTCTTCCTCGTCGAGGCCGGCTTCCTTTGCCAGGCGCTTTACATATTCCCAGTAGCTCTCTTCGGTGTTGCGCTCCACCAGGCTGCGCAGGCTGGCATTGGCTTCCATGACCGTGCTGTCGATTCCCAAGTGTTTGCCTTTGAGTAGCCCATGCTCGCGCAGCGCTCCAAGGATCAGTTCAAACACTTGCTGGTAAATCTCCAGCCCCAAGCGCTGCCGGATCACTGTCAGGCTGGAATGCTCCGGCGTCGGCTCAGTAAGGTCGTAGCCCAAAAAGCCGCGCACCGAAAGCGAATCGGCGCAGCGCGAGGCGATTGCCCGTTCGCTGGGTATATCCTCAAAAAAGCCCACCATCAGCATCTTGAGATAGACCACCGGATCGATCCCCGGACGCCCGCCCTTTGCCTCCTTTGCATACGCAGGCCGGCATAACGCCCACACCTGCGCCGCAAAATCCATCTTTTGCAGACTGCGCTCGATTAGTTCGTAGAAGCGGCTCGGTGTCGCCTTGGGCAATCTGCTGGCCACAACCCAGAACTCCGCTTGCTCCTCCTCTTTTATGCGACGTTCAAACACGCCGCACTTTTACATGATCCCGCCGCTGGACAAAAGAAAGGTTTTTCAACAGGCTCCTAGCAGCGAGGGAGCCTTTACGGTCAACTCAAGCCTTTCGGCCGTGCCGGTCTATCAAGCCTTCGGATTTGCTCCAGCCGGATCACTACAGAGTGTGCATGGCATCTCGTTTCTGCCTATGCGGCGGCCGGCATTGCTAACATGAAGCCTAACCGGTAAGGGCGGAGGTGCCGCACGATGGAAAGCCGTGCGTTCATTGTTGGCCTGATTGTGGGTATCCTTGCCACCGTCACCATGGACGTCGTGGCGGTGATCGCTCTCCGGCTCGGCATCGCCGGCCGGGGGCCGCGCCGGACCGGTCCTGATTTGATCGGACGCTGGATTGGCTACCTCTTGCGAGGCAAGTTCAGGCACACGGACATCCTGCACACGCCGCCCTTGCGAGGAGAACTAGTCTTGGGATTGGCCGCGCACTATTTGATCGGCATCGTGCTGACCCTTGTGTACCTTGGCCTATTGGTTGTGGCGCACGCGAGGCCAACAGCCCTCAGCGCCACCCTCTACGGAACGGCCACCACGGTCTTCCCCTGGTTTCTCATGTTCCCATCACAGGGGATGGGCTGGCTGGGACTGGATGCGCCGGGTGATGCTCATCTGGCTCGCGTAAGCCTGTTCAATCACATCATCTTCGGCCTAGGTATAGCCCTGTGGGTGGCAGTGATGAGGCCAATCTGAAATTCAGCTGCTGCCGAACCCTCACTTTCAGCCGACGCTGATTCCATCTGACATATAGTTTTTTTACGGAATTCTTTGGGCACCGTTTTGCCCCCGGAATTGCGGTTGACGTCCTGCAGCGTTCTCCGGCAAACTGCCCTCTATGGAGGCAGAAATATAGATTGTAGGATGCAGTCTAATTCTCGTTAGGCCCTATGACGCTGCAGGACTGGAGTAATCTCGCGCAAGTGATTGGTGCGCTCACTGTGGTCATTTCGCTATTCTACGTTGGATTTCAGATCAAGAGGAACACGAGCGCCGTTCGCTCCGCCACTGCGCAAGCAATTCACAACAACTATGGTGATTGGTATATGAATCTGATGGGCGATGCCGAGCTCAACCGGATCGCGCTCAAGGGACTGAAGGACTATTCGTCATTGAACGAAATAGAGAAAGCTCGCTTCATTCAGACTTTCATGGCGTTTGTCTCTTTTTCGCAAAACGCCTTCTACCAGTGGCGCGAAAAGGCGTTGTCTCCTTGGCTTTGGGACGGCTGGGAACTGCTGACCATGAATTTGCTTGCTGCTCCTGGCGGCAAAGGCTTTTGGAAGGAACGAGGCTACGTTTTTGGGACGGAATACCGGGACTACGTGGAGAAAGTAATTTTGACGAGGAAGCCACATCCCGAGGCCAGGCCGTTTGGTGCTTTCAAGATCGGCTAATAGAACAAACGAACGCCTAAGCTGTTGGTATGCAGCCAACAGCTGACCCGCGTACAGCTTCGCTTCATATGACATATACAAGTACCGATGTTGTTCAATGCGCGCGGCGATGCGGTGCTTGGGGACTGCGGGGGAGCGCATCAGGCTCTGGCGTTTAGTCATCCTACTCCGTGGTAAAAGGTCGGAGCGGTGCGACCGCCGCGGAGCGGCGGGCAGCACCCCGGGGACTTGATAGGAAAGCTGTGCTTAAATTGCACTGAAGTGCGACACCCGATGGAAAAGGTGAATAGCAAGATGTGACAGTGTGGCGTGTGCGCTTGCTGGAACGAAAGAGGGCTATCACTTGCCGAGTGGGAATCGAAATCCGCGGACCGGCAAAACGCCGTGTGACAATTTCGTGTGTCAGCACTGCTACGTGGAGGGCGGCCGGCAATTGGTACGTGACGCGGCAGATCGAGTTAATGCAGGGGTGTAAGCTTGGTACGGCGCAGATTCGCAAGGCAGCTTAAGGCGGCGTCGAATAGTGGCCTAACGAGAACAAGATGAGCGACGGCGGACGAGAGCGCGCGTCGCTCGGGATGGAAGTGTGGGAATCATCTCAAAAGTGGAGCGTACAGCGGTCCGCCGTTCGCTCCATCGCCTGGTTAGGTCTCAGAAGCCTTCTTTCCATTTGTTGACGTACACTTCGTCGAGGTTGTCTGATCCGCTAAATTTCCAGTAAGCATCGACTTTCATGTCGCGCACGCCGAGATACGTCCCGAGCTCGGCTCCGAACCCACCAGCCGGAACACTCTTATTGATGAATCGTCCGCGGTATTCCGGATGGAACTTCCAGCCACGCCTGGCTACCAGCACCATTACCTCCTGGCGACTGGAGCCGAGCGGTGCCTGGTGTAGCAACCACCCGCGAATATCAGTCTCAGATCGGCGAAGCGGATTTAGTAACACCGCCGCCGCGATACTTCCGATACCGATAACAACAAGAGCGATTGGAATAATGATCCAATAACGCATAGACCTAACTAGAATTAGACTGCAACTTGCAATCTATTTTTGCCTCCATACAGGGAAGCCTCCGCTAAAACACTGCAGAATGGCAAGCCTGAAAAGAGAGTTCAATGGGTGTCGCTGGCCGCGAGGAAACGGCCTTTCCGGCCTGAGGAATCAAGACCTCTTTATCCTGCGTGTGCTGATCGGGCGCCATGGCTGGATTGGTCAGGATCGTGGCCATGTCGTGCGGACGATTGAGGCCGCCTTACGTGCCGGCTGGTTGTGCTTTGCAGGGTCAAAGCGCGTTGAGCAAAACTGCGCAGCATTTCACTATGCAGAGTCAGCAACTCGCGCAGGTGTTCGCGTAGTCTCCAGACTTCATCGATCGCGGCGAAGGTTCGCAGGTGGACTTCGTGCGTGGCGTTTGGGATCCGCCATGAGTTTCCCGCGCTTGCAACGAGTGGGGTCCGACTTCGACGGACTTGGACCGGTCTTCAGCGGTGCGCCTCAGAGCAGCTGTCGTCCTGAAGTGTGAGTGTGGGTGTGCGGGGTGTCCAGAGTTTTTTGTTGACACACGCCGAGCATAGCGATTTTATATGACATATATTGTCTGATGTTATTGATGGATGTGGGTGGTGTTTGAATCTAAACCTCGCTGGCTCCCCCTCGCCGGAATTCCCTGCTCTTGACGGCGTCCCGCTCGGCGGATAGCGTCGCCGAGTTTGCAATTCGCCTTACCATGAAGATTCCGCAGAATTTTTTAATCTACTGTTTAATGCTCGGCCTTTGTGTGAGTTTTGGCTTTCTGCAATCGGCGCGCGCAGCGCGAGAACCGGTTTCCGGTGACATCCAGCAGATAATGACCCCGGAGGAATTCAAGGCTGCGGGTTTAAGCAAGCTCTCGCCCGATGAGCTGGCAAAGCTCAATGCCTGGCTCCAGGGTTACCGTCAGGTCACCGAACAAGCGGCCGAAAAGAAAGCTACAGCGCGCGCCGCGAAGGTCGAGCACACGAAGATGGATGTCATTGTGAGCCGCGTGGACGGAACCTTTAACGGGCTGACCGGCAGGACGATAATTCGTTTGGAGGATGGCACAGTATGGAAACAGGCAAACGCCGATGACCGCTATCGCCCGAAGAGTGACAGATCACCCGGGCGCTGCGTCATTCACGGCGTTTTCGGTTACAAAATGCAGATCGAAGGTACGCAGGACGTTCTACGTCGATCCGGTGCGCAATCCCTAACTAAGCGAGGAAGGGCGTTTTCCAATTCGCCCTTTCCCCGGACGGCGGACTAGAGACCGCCGCTCCTTGATTCAAGTCAGCGGCTGCGTCGCCGCCAGCGCAGAAACCAATCGTCCGAGACCGAACTCAGCGTGGATGAGTCTTGCCGCGCGCTCTGCTTCTTTTTCGTCGATAATGACGGCAATCTTTATCTCCGAGGTGGAAACCATTTGAATATTGATTCCGGCGCGTCCGAGGCATTCGAACATTCGCGCCGCGACACCTGAATGCGATCGCATCCCGATGCCGACCACGCTTAACTTGGCTACGCCACTCGCGGTGTTCAACCGTTTTGCCCCGAGCTCACCCAGCACGGGCATCAGGATCGTACGAGCGTTCTCTAGCTCGTCTTCGTGAATTGTGAATGAAATGTCGGTTGTTCCGTCGATCGACGCATTTTGCACGATCATATCAACAATGATGTGCGCCGCGCCGATATCCGAGAAAATCCGGGCCACGATTCCCGGCTGATCCCGTACACCGGCTATGCTGAGCTTTGCCTGATGCCGGTCGAGACTGATTCCGCGAATAACAATGTCTTCCATGCTGGGAGTCTCTTCCCGAGCGACTGTCCCGCCAGCCTGCGTAAAGCTCGATCGGACCTCGAATTCGACCCCGAATTTCTTCGCGAACTCCACCGCGCGCGACTGCATCACTTTAGCGCCACTTCCAGTCATCTCAAGCAGCTCATCATAAGCCACTTCGTAGAGTTTTTCCGCATCTTTAACAATTCGTGGATCGCATGTAAAAACGCCATCCACGTCGGTAAAAATCTGGCAGGCGTCCGCGTTCAACGCGCCCGCGAGCGCAATCGCCGTCAGATCCGAGCCGCCGCGGCCAAGCGTAGCGGCTTCTCCTTCCGGGGTCTGGCCCTGAAAGCCAGCCACGATCACGATGTAATCGTCCGCGAGCAGCTCATGAATTCGCTTTGGACTGATGTTCGCGATTCGCGCCCTCGTGTGATTGCGATCGGTCAAAATTCCGGCTTCCGCACCGGTAAGGGAGATTGCCGTGCCGCCCAGCACGTTCACCGCCATCGCGGTCAAAGCCGCAGCGGCTCGCTCGCCGGTTGAAAGCAGAAGGTCGAGCTCGCGCTTGTTTGGGTGCGGTGAAACCGCGGTTGCGAGGCGGAGCAATTCATCAGTTACTCCTGCCATGGCGGATACGACGGCCACTACTCGACAACCCTGGCGCTGCGTCTCAATAATTCGCTGTGCGACATTGCAGATCCGTTCCGGCGTGCCAACCGAAGTGCCACCATATTTTTGGACTACCAGGCGCATGTTCAGATGAAGACTACGCGGAACGAAACACGAACGGCGATTCTTTTCGAATTTGAGCTTACAGTCCAATTGCGCGTCGCACATCGCTCACCGTCGCGGCGACCCGCCTTAATTCTTTCATTTGCTGAAGAACCACATCCGGATCTTTCAATCCATGTCCGGTGACCGTACAAACGATCCGGCTGCCTTCCGGGATTTTTTGGAACGAATAGGCTGCGTCAACTTGAATCGCAGCATTTGAAAAGCCCGCAATTGACGCCGCGCTGGCCGGCTCGACAAAAATTCCTTCGTGCTGCGCAAGCCAGGTCTGCGCTGCCAGAATGTCGTCATCGTTCACCACGTCGATCGCGCCGCGCGATTCCACGATGGCCGCTCCGGCCTGTTTCCAGCTTGCTGGATTTCCGATCCGAATCGCCGAAGCAATCGTTTCGGGTTTCTCGATTACCCGCCGATGAAAAATCGGTGCCGCGCCGGCTGCCTGGAACCCGATCATCGCCGGCAATTTCGTTGATTTTTTTTGCGCGAGAAATTCCCGGTAACCCGCCCAGTAAGCAGTGATGTTTCCTGCGTTGCCCACCGGCAGCAAATGGAAATCCGGCGCATTACCCATTTCATCGATAATTTCAAACGCAGCGGTCTTTTGGCCCGCGATCCGGTCCGGGTTAATCGAATTCACGATCGTAAATTCGTTGGTCTCGCCAAGCTCCCGCACGATTCGCAGCGCGTCATCGAAATTGCCGTCGATCGCGACGATTTTCGCTCCGTAGGCGAAAGCCTGGAGCAATTTGCCGGTGGCGATTTTTCCCGCTGGCAAAATCACCACGCAGGAAATTCCGGCCCGCGAAGCGTAAGCGGCTGCCGATGCTGAAGTGTTCCCGGTCGAAGCGCAGATGAGCGCTTGCGTGCCGTGTTCGATAGCCTTCGAGACCGCCACGGTCATCCCACGGTCTTTGAACGACCCTGTCGGGTTGACCCCTTCGTTCTTCACGAAAACTTCGCAGCTGTGGCCAACGCGTTCGCTTAGTCGTGAACAATAAATCAGCGGAGTGTTTCCCTCGCCGAGGGAAACAACCGGCGTCGCAGCTGAGATTGGGAGAAATTCGCGGTAACATTCGATCACTCCCCTGCTCCTCTGTGATTTTGTTGTTGTCGAATCCATCTAATTTGCTTATGCGAGGCAAGTTCACGCGATTGTCGACCGGGAAGCGAGATGTAAACTCAACCGTATGTCTGCCCTTAGCAAAAACGATAAGCTGCGGCTCCTGACGCTCATTCTGGAGAGCCGGCACGCGGATTTGCGTGAGCAGAATTTGATTCGTCAGGGCAAGGGACATTTTCACGTTTCGGGAATGGGCCACGAAGCGCTGGCCGCGGTGTCCATTCAGATGGAGCCGGATGATTACATCGTTTCCTACTATCGCGACCGCGGTCTCGTTCTTGGACGCGGCATGACCACCCGTCAGCTCGGCCTCGAATACTTTGCCAAGCGCAACACCGGCAGCGGCGGACGCCAGATGCCTTCCCATTATAGCAATGCGGATCTCCACATCTGGAGTGTGCCTACGCCAACCGGCGCACAGCTTCTTCCCGCATGCGGCATTGCCTGGGGCATCAAGCTCGATGGAAAGAAAAATCTTGTCGTCACAACGGTCGGCGATGCCGCAACGCGTCAGGGAGATTTTTTCGAGGCTATTTGTTTCGCAAAAGAGAAGAAACTGCCCATGCTTTTTCTGGTCGAAGACAATGCCTATGGCATCAGCATGCCCACCCGCAAAACGAACCCGCTTGCTTTAAAAATCCTTGAGCGTGAAAACTGGCGCGAAGTCGAAGGACAAGACGTTCAGCAGGTTTACGATGCTACGGCCGAAGCCTTCGACAAAATTCGTGCCGGTGGCGGACCATTCTTTTTCTGGATCCGAATGGAGCGTCTGTCGAGTCACACCAGTTCCGACGATCAAAAACTTTATCGCAGTGCCGAGGAACTGCAGGGGCTTGAGAAATTCGATCCGTTAAAGTGCTGGAAGGATCAACTGATCAAGGAAGGTGCGATCGCCCAGAAAGAATACGCGGAGCTGGATAACGAAATTAAGGAGCGTATCCGCCGCGAATATGCCGAGGCGGAGAAAGCGGAAGATCCTTCGCCTAACGAGCTTATTGCCAATGTAACAAAGCCGCCGCCAAAGATTGATGACGAAATCCTTCCCGCCCGGCAAATACCGCATCGGCGATACCGTGAACAAAACTTTGCGCGCTGGTCTGGAAGAAGATCGGCGACGGATCATCTTCGGCGAAGACATCGAGGATCCAAAAGGCGGCGTGTTTCGGCTGACGCAGAAGCTTTCAACTGAGTTCCCGGAACAGGTTTTCAATTCGCCCCTCGCCGAATCGACCATTCTCGGTGTCGCTTGCGGGCTGGCTGCCTACGGCAAACGTCCTGTGTTTGAGGTGCAATTCATCGATTTCATTTATCCGGGATTCAATCAGCTTGTGACAAACATCTCGAACGCTGCGGTGGCGATCGTTCGGTAATTGGAAATGTCCTGCGGTGATTTATGCGCCCTACGGCGCGTATCTGCCCGGCGGCAGTTTGTGGCACAGCCAGGCAAACGAGTCTGCGCTCGCTCATTATCCGGGTCTGAACGTCGTCATCCCCAGCACGCCTGCCGATGCCGCCGGATTGCTCTGGACGGCCATGCACGGCAGAGGACCCGGTGATGTTTCTCATGCCAAACATCTGCTTTGGGCCGAGCACGAATATACAGAGCCAATTCGCGCGGTGCCATTCGGGAAGGCACGCAAGCTGCGCGATGGCTCCGATGTGACACTGGTTGCCTGGGGCAATACGATTGAGAAATCGCTAGAAGCGCTGGACAAGATCGGCAATGAAATCAGCGTCGAGCTGATTGATCTCCGTTCAATCGTGCCGTGGGATAAGGCTGACGATTGAAGAGTCCGTGCGCAAAACTCGCCGCCTGGTTGTTGTCCAGGAAGACACGCAAAATTGCAGCGTGGGTCAGATGATCATTTCTCACGTCACGGGCGTGCCCGAGCTCTGGAACGAATTGTTCAGCCCACCCATCCTTGTTAGCAAACCGAACGTGGTGATCGGTTACAATCCGATCTACGAGTATGCCGCGTTGCCGGACGTAGAGCGCATCGTTTCTGCAATTGGCCGTTCAGTCGCCACGAAATACGAACGCGCACCTGTAGCCCGGGCATCGACCCGGCCACGATTTACCAGAACAGCAATTTATCCAACCGGGGTCATCGCCCCCGGCTACAGAAGGCACGGGCAAAGGACATGTCCAAAACATCGCCGTTCCTGTGATGGGAGAAGGCATTCGCAACGCGAAAATTGTTTCGCTTCTTAAAAAACCTGGAGAACCGGTCCAACTCGATGACGAATTGTGCGAAGTCGAAACCGATAAAGCTGTTTATCCAATTCAATCCTCATTCGCCGGAGTGATGGGCGAATGGAAAACCAAGGTCGGCGATACAGTTGAGATTGGTGAGGAGTTGGGCACGATCGTTACCAGCGAGCCGGCTTTCGCGGAACAATTTGACGCAGCAACTGAAGAATCGACAGCTGTAGCCGCGATCGGTGATCGCGGCCGGATGGCGCGTGAAGCTGGTTTGGGAAACTGCCGGGGTCACCTCCTCCGGCTAAAGCGAACGTAATTGAGCCTGCTCTTTCGCCGACGATTACGCGAAAATTGAACCGCGTCATTCCCGCGAATTTGCAAATCGACGCTCGCTGGGAAGCAATCCGGCAAGCGCGCGTGGCGACGAGAAAGAAAGATCCCGAGCATGCTCTCTCCCCCTCCGTGATGATAGCGTGGTCAGTCGTGCGGGCGATGGAAAAACATGCGCCGTTCCGCCGCTTGATTCTCGAGGACGACCAGATCGTGCAGCATGACGATTTCGATTTGGGGGTTGCGGTCTCGCTGAAAGGGGATCGCCTGGCTACGGCCGTGATTACAAATGCAAATCAAAAAAGCTGGCCGGAATTCGTTAAAGCCTATGACGGCACAGTCACCGCGACACGCGCGGGTCGCGTTGATGCTATGAATGCGCCGGTTGTGATCACGAGTCTCGGCGCGTTTGGAGTAAAGGCCGGCGCGCCGATTGTTGTGCCGCCGTCCGTAGGCACACTGTTTGTCGGCACGGCGCACCGCGAATTGATTTCAAACAAAAACAGCAACCAGAGCGCAGAAGTCATCACGCTCTCGCTCACCTTCGATCATCGAGTCGTAAATGGTGCCGGTGCGGCCGCTTTCGCTAACGAGATCAAAAACCAAATCGAAGGCTTCAAAATCCCATCTGGAAAAATGCTCGCCGCTTCCGCGGCCAAGCCCTGAGATTTTTCCCGCTACATCTGACGCCAATCAGGCGTAGAGCGCTTCGCGCCAGAAATTGGAGCCGGCGGGCGGATTGCAGCGGCATCGATGGCTGAAGCCTGAAGGGTCAGTTGCATTGGCGTATCGCCATCAAACGCCCTACAATTTTCTGTGACCGCGCTTTATGACGACTGCCAACAAAATCACCGTTGTCCGGATCTTGATGATTCCCGCTTTCGTCACAATGGCGATTTATTATGGCGAGAGCATCAAACGCGGCCAACCCCTTGAATGGCAGCGCTTCGCTGCGATCGCAATCTTTCTTGTTGCTGCCCTGAGCGACGGCCTGGATGGCTACGTGGCACGCCGATACAACCAGCACAGCACACTCGGGGTCATTCTCGATCCCGTTGCCGATAAGGGATTGTTGCTGAGTGGCATCATTGCCTTGAGCCTGACAAATTGGAGCGAGCTCGGGCCGGAAGATCGGAAAATTCCCTGTTTGGTTCCCGGTGCTGGTCATTTCTCGCGATGCCATTCTTCTGGTCGGGACACTCATCCTGTATTTACTCAACGGAAAAGTGAACGTGAAACCACACTGGACTGGAAAAATCGCGACAGTATTGCAGATGTTCGCCATCGGGTGGGTGATGTTGCAGGTGCTAGATCATTCCGCTGTTTTACGTTGTGCTTGCTAGCCGGAGCTTTCACTTTGATCTCAGGGATCGTTTACGTTACCGACGGCGTCCGGCAGTTGCAGGCTGCCGGGCACGCGCATCCGGCAAAATCGTAAATGCGCGCCGCCTTAGTGAATGACCTGAACACGGCACCAAGCGTCGCAATCGTAGGCCGACCGAATGTCGGTAAGTCCGCGCTGTTCAATCGCCTCATTGGCCGAAAGATTTCAATCGTCCACGATCAACCGGGGATTACACGCGATCGGCTTTCGGCAATCTGCACTCGGGGTGAGCGCCCGTTCACATTGTGGGACACCGGCGGCATTTTCGGCGCCGGCGAATCGGAACTGACAGAGCAAGTGCAGCGCGCTGCGGATGCGGCGCTGCGCCAAAGCGACCTTATCCTTTTTCTCGTGGACGCCAAGGAAGGCTTGTCGCCGATCGATGAGGAACTGGGGCGAATGCTGCGCAAAGCGCGAAAGCCAGTGGTGCTCGTGATTAACAAGATTGATACCGACAAACATGAGCCATTGGCGTCGGAGTTTGATTCGTTAGGCTTCGAAGCGAGCGTGGTAATCAGTGCAGAGCACGATCGGGGCATTTCGGATTTGATAGACCAAATCGAAGAGCTCCTTCGCTCTCGTGTCGCTCTGCGAACAAATCAAACATCAAACACTTGTCCGCCGTAGCCCCGGCGAAGGCGGATCGAACATCGAACATCCATTGGCCATTGCCATCGTCGGTCGGCCCAACGTGGGTAAATCTTCGCTGATCAATTCTATCGTCCACAACGAACGTGCGATTGTAAGCGAGTTGCCCGGCACAACACGGGACGCCATCGACATTCTTTATCAGCGCGACGACCGGACCTTCGCTTTCATCGACACAGCCGGGATTCGCCGGCGCGGCAAACATTCAAGCTCGGCTGAGGTCTTTAGTGTTATGCGCGCCGAACGGACTATTCGCCGGGCCGATCTCTGCATCCTCACTGTCGATCTCACCATGGGCGTGACTGCGCAGGACAAACGGATCGCGGGATTGATCCAAAAAGCGCGAAAGCCGGCAATCATTGTACTGAACAAATGGGATTTGGTTAGGCCGGCGCGCAGAGAAAAACAGGTCGCAAGGCAACTTACCGATGAAACGGGCACCAGAATTTTCTTTCTCGAATACGCACCTGTGTTGATTACCTCTGCGTCGACAGGTGAAAACGTCGACCAGTTGTTTGCATTCATCGAAAAAGTCCGGGACGCGGCACGGAAGCGCATCGGCACGGGCGTCCTCAACCGCTTGTTACGCCAGGCATTCGAAGCCAATCCACATCCGCTGATCAAAGGGAAACGGTTGAAATTATTTTACGCAGCGCAATCCAAAGGCGGTGGAGACCGTTCTTCAACGGATGGCGGAACTCCTATGACGTCAGCGCTCCCGCGCACCACGCGAACGTCGCCCCGGGGTCGGAGCTCGCCTGTCTCACCTCCGGAATTCGTCCTCTTCGTGAATGATCCACGTCTATTGAGCGAAACCTACAAGCGTTACCTGGAATCGCGCATTCGTCAGGCGCAACCTTTTCCAGGGTTGCCCATCATTCTGACGCTGCGTCCTCGCACGGGGAGTCCGACACCAGCGTCACGGCGGCGGGCGAAATCGATGCCAAAATCTTCCTGATTCGATTACTGTGGCTCCTCGCGATAGGGAAGATTTTCACGAAGCGAGGCAAGAATGTTTTCGCTCAACTTGACAGCATCATTGTCACCGGCGGCGTGCGCGCGATCGATCGCTTCTTCAGCCACGCTAATTGCACGAGGGAAATCGCCTGCTTCAGCATAGGCCGCAGCCAGCGTGTCGAGAAGAACTGGAACCCGGCGCTCGGTAAGAGCACAAGCGCGCTCGGCAAGGCGAACTGCCTCGGTCCCATCGCGGGCCTTTGGATCGGGATACGTCGCAAGAAGCCACGCGAGTTCGTTCAGCATTCGTGGCGAGTCCGGCGCACCTGCGGCGATCTCGCGGAGCCTCTGCAATGCATCTGGCTCCCTGGCTAGCGACAGAAGAATCTGGCGCAGTTGCACGTGGGCTTGTTCAACTTCTGGCCCCAACATCATCACGTAACCGAGGTGCGGCGCTGCCGATACAAGATCGCCGTTTTCGGCCAGAGCCGATCTTAACCCGGAATGCGCAGCGACGTCATAGGGCGTCACACTCAGCCATTCACGTCCGAGCTGGATCGCCTCGTCGTAGCGGTGCGATTCCAAAAAACAATTCATGAGAAATGGGTAGGCCGAAGAATTTTCGGGACCGAGATCGATAGCGCGGCGAGCCTGGGCGATCGCGCGCTTGAGATCACTGCGCTTTGCAGAAATGGCCAGGTCCAAATGGGCGGCAGAACTGGCCGGATTCAATTCAATCGCTCGCTCAGCTTCTTTAATGGCTTCCTCATCCTTACCCAGCTCGTTCAAGCTCAAGGCGTGAAAACCTCGTGCGCCCGCATTCGAAGGATCGGCTTCTACGGCCTTAAGGGCTTCGGCAGCGGCACGCTCCATCTGCCCCTGAACAGCAAGAGCTTTGGATGCATAGAGATGTTGCGAGACCGAAGGAACAATCCAGTAAGTGGCGAAACTATTCATCGCCCAAATCAAGATGAGCGTACCAAGGACAAGTCGCGCACGGTTACTCCAGTGTGCCAGTGTTTCCCAACCCAGCGCGCCAAAGAAACAAAGCGGCGTGAGTGCCGACAACGCATAGAACGCTTTCGCCTGTGCATAAGAAGGAACTTTTAGGGTCATGAAGATCAAGCCGAGCACAACGAGAGCACAAAAGCCAAGTAACAGGAACAATTCACTCGAAGGCTGTCGAATAATTCGAATAATCGCGACGCACGCGCCGGCGAGAATTAGCGCTGTAGGTACTAGCGCCAACAAATAACCGGCGGCCATCGGCTGCTGGTTCCAGGCACTTGTCAAACTCGACGCGCCGCCGCACAGGCCGTCACCCCAAAGGGTGGAATAGATTCCGTCGGCAATTCCGGCGAAACCGCTGAAGAGCGGATCTACTAACGACCGACCGAAACGGAGGAAATCAGCCAGAGTGTGATAACCGGGATCCTGCCACCACGTGAACCCGCTGATCACATCCCAGTTGCCAAGCAGGGGGGTACCGAACCTCAGCCAAATGCGCGCGTAATGCCAGCCGCACACGGCGAAACAAATCGCTAGTAGCATTACCAGGTTGCGTGCCCAGAGTACGATTGGCACTCGTGCGTAAGCAAGCTTGCCGGCGATTGCAGCGATCACAATTGGTAGTAGCAAAATAGCGGTCGCCTTAGCCAGCATCGCCGCGCCAAGTGTTAATCCGACCCAGGCAAATTGCGATGCGCGCAATGTGTTGCTCTTCAGAAGGTGCAAACACAAATATAGCGTCGCTGTAGCCAGAGCGGCTGACAGCATTTCGTTCGTCACATAGTGCGCCATGTACAAATGCATCGGCAAAAATGCCGCCAGTAAAAGTCCGATGAATGCGGCTCGTACCGGCAGCAGAAGCCGCAAACTGAGAAAAACCAAAAGGAATTGCGCAATTCCGACAAATCCTCCGAGGAAACGCAGAACAACGATCGACGCGGGATCATTGACTGAGAGCTTGCAAGCTGAAAGGCTTGCGGCGGCGATTAAATAATAGAGCGGCGGCTGATACATTTCCCAGCCTTCAGTCGGCAATGGCAACGCCCGGTGTTCCTGGATGTAGTTGATGTATTTGAGATGCTCCTTCGAATCGAAGCCCACATGGAACGGCAACAGCCGCGCGTTGTTCCAGAATAACAACAACCACAAGCCGGCAACGATGAGGAGGAGCATTTGTTCCAGCGATCGCTTTGAAACCTTCTTAAAGCTAATTTTCCAGAGAAACGTCGCCACAGAAGCGATTGCAATGAGAAGGATCCAGAACGGCCAAATTTCCTTCACCGCATCAAACGTGCCTTCGCCGCCAATAACAGAATTACCAGGCCTGGGCGTCTTCGCTGCTGTGGCCAGCGTTGCTTGGCGCCATGAAGAACCAGCGAATGAGGCTTCCCAGCTCGTGTCGCTGCGCAATCTTAGTTGATCTGTGGTCAAACTAAGCCACAGCGCGGGGGGACCATTATGGTTGAAGACGCGTGCCTCGATTCTATTCGCGCCGGCGTGTAACTGCTCGGCCAATTCGACGCTTGTAGTCTCTTTCCAATTGTGCGCCAATGGAAAACGAACTGGAACACCGTTGATTTTCAATTCGGCGCGCCGCATCGCGCGAATACTCAGACGCGCCCTCGACGGCTGGCTCACCAAGACAAACTCGCGCCGGAATGTTGCATCGAGGCTGGCAAACCAATGCGCGTGGGCATCAACTGCAGTAGGAAAGACGATCCACTCCGCCCGGCCATCGGGGGGCAAAAAGTTGATTGCCGGATCACTCCATGCAATCCACCCTAGGGCCGCCGTCGCGACGCCGGCAAATACGGCTATGCAAATCGCTCGATATTGCGGCTTGCGAACAAACATTGTGGACCAATGCTTAGCATAACGCGGCGTTCACGGGCGGAAATCGGAGAAGGTAGAGGGAACAAATCAAACATCAAACACTTGTCCGCCGTAGCGTCGGCGAAGGCGGATCGAACATCAAACATCCATTGGCCATCGCCATCGTCGGTCGGCCCAACGTAGGTAAATCTTCGCTGATCAACTCTATCGTCCACAACGAACGTGCGATTGTAAGCGAGTTGCCCGGCACAACACGGGACGCCATCGACATTCTTTATCAGCGCGACGACCGGACCTTCGCTTTCATCGACACAGCCGGGATTCGCCGGCGCGGCAAACATTCAAGCTCGGCTGAGGTCTTTAGTGTTATGCGCGCCGAACGGACTATTCGCCGGGCCGATCTCTGCATCCTCACTGTCGATCTCACCATGGGCGTGACTGCGCAGGACAAACGGATCGCGGGATTGATCCAAAAAGCGCGAAAGCCGGCAATCATTGTACTGAACAAATGGGATTTGGTTAGGCCGGCGCGCAGACAAAAACAGGTCGCAAGGCAACTTACCGATGAAACGGGCACCAGAATTTTCTTTCTCGAATACGCACCGGTGTTGATCACTTCTGCGTCGACAGGTGAGAACGTCGACCGG
Organism: uncultured Verrucomicrobiae bacterium; assembly: GCA_963757675.1. Taxonomy (GTDB): domain Bacteria; phylum Verrucomicrobiota; class Verrucomicrobiia; order Chthoniobacterales; family UBA10450; genus Udaeobacter. Next base: position 35,776 of record CAVWTH010000001.1, read on the forward strand.
TTGTTTGCATTCATCGAAAAAGTCCAGGACGCGGCACGGAAGCGCATCGGCACGGGCGTCCTCAACCGCCTGCTGCGCCAGGCATTCGAAGCCAATCCACCTCCGCTGATCAAAGGGAAACGGTTGAAATTATTTTACGCAGCGCAATCCACAGGCTCTGGGGACCCTTCCTCCACGGAGGGCGAAACTCCTGTGACGTCCGCGCTCCCGCGCGACATGCAAACGTCGCCACGGGCTCGCCGGAGCTCGCCCCTCTCACCTCCAGAATTCGTCCTCTTCGTGAATGATCCCGGTTTGACCAATGAAGCATATTGCCGTTATCTCGAAGCTCGTATTCGTAAGGCGGAACCCTATCCGGGTCTGCCGCTCATCCTAAGGTTGCGTCCCCGCACTCAAAAGAGCAGCAATCAGCCTTCACGCCGGACGCCTGCCGAAACCAGAAGGTAGCAGACCGGCAGCGAGTCTCGCTTTGATCGAACATTCTCCCTGTCAAACATGTCTGACCAGACCGTATGAAATCGACGCAGGAAATTACGCAGGAAGTACAGAGCTGGGCCAGTGGATTCCGACGCTCCGCCAAGAGGTCGCTCACGTTGTAGTAGGGCAGAAGTATCTGGTGGATCGTCTTCTGCTCGGACTTTTGGCCAATGGTCATCTCCTGCTCGAAGGCGTCCCCGGTCTCGCCAAGACGCTCACAGTAAAAACAATGGCCGCAGGCATCCAGACCGGCTTTCAGCGGTTGCAGTTCACGCCCGATTTGTTGCCGGCGGACTTAATCGGAACCCTCATTTACAATCCGCGCACCGGCGAATTCACGACCAAGCTCGGGCCGCTCTTTTCTAATTTAATTTTGGCCGACGAAATCAATCGCGCGCCGGCCAAAGTTCAAAGCGCGTTGCTCGAAGCGATGCAGGAACGCCAGGTCACAATTGGCGAACAGACTTATCCCCTGCCCGATCCGTTCCTGGTTCTTGCCACCCAAAACCCAATCGAACAGGAAGGCACATACCAACTGCCAGAGGCGCAACTCGATCGTTTCATGTTCAAGTTAAATGTCGGTTATCCGCAAAAACGCGAGGAACGAAGCATCCTCGACTTGATGGCGACTTCGGCGCCTGACTTGCGAGTCAATCCTGTTGTTGATCCGAAGCAAATCATCGCTCGCGCGCGACGTCGTCAACAATATCTACATCGACGACCGCGTGAAAGACTACATTGTGGATGTGGTCTGGGCGACACGTGAACCGGCCGCGTACAATCTGCGGCTTGAAGGATTGATTCGATATGGCGCTTCGCCGCGAGCGACCATTTATCTTGCGCTGGGAGCGCGCGCTCACGCATTCCTGAACGGACGCGGTTACGTCACGCCGCAGGACGTAAAAAGCATCGGCCCCGACGTGTTGCGGCATCGCATCATTGTCAGCTACGAAGCCGAGGCGGAAACGGTGACCAGTGAGACAATTATCGAGCGAATCTTTGCCGGGCTGCCTGTGCCGTGATGTCTTCCTCCCGTAGTTCCGAGCGAAGTCGAGGAATCCCGTGGCTTAAACCGAAAGCAGCTCAGCGGGATCCTTCGACTCCTCTGCGTCCGCAATCCGCTCGCGACGACCAGCGAGCTGAAAAAACAAGCGAGATCCTCAAGAAGATCAGAACACTTGAGATCAAGACGCGCGGGTCTGGTCGAAACCGCGTTCGCCGGCGATTACCACAGCGTTTTCAAAGGTCGCGGAATGAATTTTGATGAGGTGCGCGAATATCAGCCGGGAGATGAAATTCGCGCGATCGATTGGAACGTCACCGCGCGCATGGGGAACGCGTTCGTGAAAAAATTTACCGAAGAACGCGAGCTGACCGTAATGCTGGTCGTCGATGTGAGCGCGTCAGGAAGTTTTGGCAGCACAACGCAATCGAAACGCGAGTTGGCTGCCGAGGTTGCATGCCTGCTCGCTTTCAGCGCGATTAGAAACAACGACAAAGTGGGTCTGCTGCTTTTCACGGATCGAGTTGAGCTTTTCATCCCGCCCAAGAAAGGCCGCTCGCATACGCTGCGCATCATTCGCGAGATTTTGTTTTTCGAACCAGAGGGACGCGGCACCGAACCCGGGCTGGCCCTCGATTACCTGAATAAAATCGTCACCAGGCGAGCGGTCGTTTTTTTCATTTCGGATTTTCAAGCGCCGGATTTCTCGCGAGCGCTCGCGGTGAGTGGACGGCGGCACGATTTCGTGGCGATCCAGATCAAGGACGAACGCGAAAGAACGCTGCCAAACGTTGGCATCATTACCTTGGAGGACGCCGAGACCGGAGACCAGGTCGAGATCAACACGGCGGATCGCAAAACGCGGGCCCTGTTCACGGACGCCGCCAGTGAGCACGAAACAGAGCTTTCGCGCACGCTCCGGCGGAACAATATTGATGCGATTACGCTGCAAACCGGCAGGGACTATCTGCCGGCGTTGCGTTCGTTTTTCAAACAACGCGAGCGTCGGCTCGGGGTTCGATAAGCCAGGTGAAGTAATGGTGTGCGTTGAGAAATGAAATGAATTCCCCTTTCAAAAACCCATTATCACTCCACTACTCCATTGCTCCTGCGTTGCTCGTGGCGGCGGAAGAATTCCACGACATCACGCCGCCCGTGGATTATTCCCTGATTCCTCCCTGGCTTGTATTTGTGATCGCATTCGTTGTGCTGTCACTTCTCGGCCTGGTGGTGTGGTGGTTTATGCGCCGGCAGAAACCGGAACCGCCGCCGAAACAGCCACGGGAAATCGCGCTGGGCGAGCTCGAACAAATTCGCTGGGAGATTGAAAGAGTGAGCCCGTATCAGTTCAGCATTCGCGTATCCGACATTTTGCGGCGGTACGTGACGCAGCAGTACGGGCTACCGGCAACGCGACAAACTTCCATAGAATTTCTGACAGCGACCGCAAAGGCGCCCTCATTTTCCGCGGATGATAAATCGTTGCTCGAGGATTTCTTGAACCGCTGCGACCTAATTAAGTTCGCAAAGTACGAAGCGACGGTGTCCGATAGCGAATTGTTGCTGGAAGAAGCGATCCGCTTCGTCAAAGGAGGGCAACTTGCGACTGTTTAATCGAGAGATGTCTCAACCTCGCTCGCCATGACAAATCTATTCGATTCGTGGTCAAACAGCGCGTTGACGTTTGCGCATCCCTGGCTGCTCTTGTTGCTCCTAGCGGTCCCGTTGCTTGCATGGTTACGCGGGAAGAGCGGCCCGGCCGCGGCGCTGACCTATTCGTCCACAGCGAGCCTGCGGGCGATCGGAAAACAAAGTGCGGCGCGCGCCGGAAAACTTTTGCGCACGCTAATGCTCGCCTCGCTTGCGATCTTCGTCGTCGCTCTTGCACGACCGCAACTCGGCAAGAGCCTCACGCAAATCGAGGCGAGCGGGATCGACATTATCCTTGTGCTCGACGTTTCGGGTTCGATGCTGACGAAAGATTTTACCATTGGCGGCCAGGAAGCCACGCGCGTGGACGCCATTCGCGAGGTCACACGGAAGTTTATTGAAGCCCGGCCAAATGATCGTATCGGGATCATTGCATTCGCCGGTCGTCCTTATGTCGTGAGCCCCATGACGTTGGATCACGATTGGCTTTTGCAAAACCTGGATCGGGTGAAGATCGGTCTTGTCGAAGATGGCACCGCGATAGGGTCGGCTATGGCTGCGGCAGCAAATCGGCTGAATGACAAAAAATCCAAAAGCCGCGTCCTCGTATTGTTGACCGATGGCGAAAACAACGCCGGGAAAATTCCGCCGAAGACGGCCGCCGAAGCAGTGAAAGCGCTAAAGATTCACTTCTATGCCATCGGCGCTGGAATAAATGGAATTGCGCCTGCGCCCATCTTCACCAGTCGCGGTCCGTTGACCGACGCATTGGGAAACATCCTCTATGAAAATCAGCCGGTGCAGTTTAACGAGACGGGGCTGAGGGAAGTCACGAAAATTGCCGACGGCAAATTTTTTCGAGCTACGGACACGCAATCGCTGGAACAGATTTTTGACGATATCGATAAGCTCGAGAAATCGACGGTCAGCGTAAAAAAATATCAGCAATACCGCGATCTATTTCCGCTGTGTCTCATGGGCGGCTGCGGCCTGTTGCTGGCACAGATTCTCTTATCGCAAACGATTTGGAAAAAATTGCCATGAGTTTCGGTGCACCAGAATGGCTTTGGGGATTGTTGGTAATCCCTTTCTTGATTGCGCTATTTCTGCGCGCGGAGCATCGCGGGCTCAAGCGGTTACAGCAATTCGTTTCCGCGCGCCTTCTCCCACAGCTCGCGGGGACGGTCAATCGACCGCGGCGTATCATAAGATTTGGTTTGCAGTTGCTTGGGCTTGCGCTGGCGATCGTCAGTCTCGCGCAGCCGCGGTGGGGTTACACTTTTCAAGACGTAAAGCGTAAAGGACTCGATTTGCTTATCGCCGTGGACACATCGCGTAGCATGCTGTCCAATGACGTCCAGCCAGACCGGCTCGAGCGCGTCAAACTGGCGATCCAGGATTTGATCAACGAACTGCAAGGCGACCGCGTTGGCCTGATTGCGTTTGCCGGACGCGCTTTCTTGCAAGCACCGCTGACGATTGACTACGACGCCGTCATCGAGGCGGTCAATGATCTCGACACGAAAACGATCCCCGAAGGCGGCACGAACATCTCCAGTGCCATCACTCTTGCTACTCAGAGCTTCGGCAAAAGCGCAATGGGAAATCGCGCCCTCGTCATATTCACTGACGGTGAGGAATTAAGCGGCGATGCGGTAAAAACGGCCAAAGCTGCGGCTGACGCCGGCGTGCGCATCTTCACAGTCGGGGTGGGAACACCGCAAGGTTCGCTCATTCCTATCACCGGGGACAATGGCGAGACAAGCTTCGTAAAGGATTCGGCCGGTCAGGTCGTCAAATCAAAGCTGGATGACAAACGTCTTCGCGAGATCGCTGAGGCGACGGGAGGGTTCTATGTGCACCTGGAAAACGGACCGCGCACCATGCAGCAAATTCAAAATGAAGGTTTGGCAAAAATGCAGGCCGCCGAGATGGACGTGCGATTGTCGCGCCGGCCGATTGAACGCTATGAGTGGCCGCTAAGCGCCGCGTTAATTGTTCTCGCTTTCTCAATATTGATTCCCGAGCGGAAATCGGCCACCGGACGGATTCGCCGCGCCAAACGCGTGCGTGAACGAGCGTATATTCCTGCGCCAGCTACGACAGCAACAGCAGCCGTAGCTCTCCTGATGCTGCTATCGGTATCTGCTTTCGCGACTGCGCCAGGAGTCGACGCGTATCAGGAAGGAAAATTTGAAGACGCTTATAAAGAATTTCAGGAAACGTTGAAATCTCATCCGCAATCCCGAGCCGAGGACGAGCTCCAGTTCGATTCGGGTACCGCGGCTTACAAATTGAAGGATTACAACAAAGCACTTGAATCATTCAGTCAGGCGTTGCTCACGCCTAACACCGGTCTGCAGAGCAAGGGTCATTACAATCTCGGCAATACTCTGTATCAGCACGGCGAAATGCAGAAGAACGAGGACAAGAAACTAAGCGACTGGACAAATGCCCTCGACCACTACGAGCAAACCCTCAAACTCGATCCCCAAAACAAAGAGGCGAAGGACAACTACGAATACGTCAAAAGGAAAATCGACGAGTTAAAAAACAAGAAGCAACAACAACAACAACAGCCCTCTCCTTCCCCAACCCCTCCGCAAAAGAGTAAACAGAACAAGAAAGATCAGCAGCAGAACCAGCAAAATCAGCAGCAGCAAGACAAGCAGCAGCAGCAACAACAACAGCAACAGCAGCAAAACCAAAAGGATCAGCAGCAGCAGTCACAAAATCAAAAGACGCAAAACCAGTCGGGCAGCGACAAACAGCAAAAAGAACAACAGCAAAAGGATAAGAATCAGGCTCAGGCGAAGAACGAGCCCCAAAAGAAACAGCAGCAACAACCCGGTCAAACTCCGTCTCCTTCGCCTGGCGGGCAAAACCAGCAGGAAAATCAGCCGTCGCCATCGCCGGGGGAACGGCAAGCTGAGCAGTCACCGAGTCCCGGCGAAGGAGAAAACGAGACGCCCTCGCCGTCGCCGGGCGAAGGCCAGGGGGAAAACGCCTCCCCTACCCCGGCGGAATCGCCGCAAAAGAAATTTGCAGGCGAAGTGAAAGGCGCTGGAGGAGATAACTCACAGAAACCCCCCGACAAAAATGAGCAAGCCGCCGAGGCCGAACAGGAGAAAGACGGCCAGATGAGTGAACGCCAGGCCCTGGCGCTCCTTGAATCGATGAAAGACGAAGAGGCGCGAGTCCGACTTGATGAACGCAAAGTAAAGCGTCATGTCTATAACGATTGGTAGGCTGGAGCTTGAGAGTGGATGGTTGATGTTTGATTGAACATGGGACGTGCATTTCTAATTGGAATTACAGCTGCAATTCTCGCTACGGGTTCTGCATTTGCCGCTTCACCCAGTGTCACCGCTGTATTGAGCAATGCCGAGACAGCTGTGGGCGAAACAGTGGAGCTGCAAATTAAGGTAACTGGTCCCGGCGATGCGCAGCCGCCTGAAGAGATTTCAATCGATGGTCTGGAGATTCACTCCACCGGAACATCGCGACAATTCGAAATCCATAACTTCGCGACCAACTCGAGTGTGACTTACAATTACACGATCCTCCCGCTCAGAGCAGGACGATTCACGATTCCGTCGCAGACTGTTCGGGCCGGCGGCCAGGTACTCAGGACTCCAGAGCTGACATTGAACGTCGCCGATTCCCCCGGACAGCCGACGACCACGCAACCAAGTCGCAGTGCACAACGCCCGTCTGCCCGGGCGAGCGATCTGGTTTTCGCTGAATTAATCGTGCCAAAGAAAACTGCCTACGTAGGCGAGATCGTTCCCGTTCAAATCCGGATGGGATTTGATGCGCGTATTCATCCCAGACTGGTCGAGCCGCCTGAAATCACGGGACAAGGATTCACCTCGCAGAAATTACAGCAGTCCGGACAAAACCTGGAGACCATCAACGGCAGACCTTTCGACGTCGTGACGTTTAAAACCGCGATTGCTGCAGCACGCGCGGGAAAGTTTGAACTCGGGCCAGTCACAGCGAAAGCGCAGGTCGTCGTTCCGCGAAGGCGGAACGCCCCGCGTTCCCGGTCGCCCTTCGATTTATTCGATCTGGATGATCCCTTTTCAGATCCGTTTTTCTCGGATCCTTTTGCACAAATCGGCGAGCGTCGGGACGTACAGATCAGCAGCGAGCCCGTAGCGCTTGAGGTGAAGCCGTTGCCACCGAACGCACCACCGAGTTTTTCAGGAGCCATCGGGAGCTTTACCATGGCTACCGACGCGAAGCCGAAGAGCGTGCAAGTAGGCGATCCGATTACTGTCACAACGACAGTCTCAGGGCGGGGCAATTTCGACCGAGTCAATGCGCCGGTGATCGAGGATGAGCGCGGTTGGCATAAATATCCCCCCTCCTCAAACTTCAAGCAGGACGATGAGGTCGGGATTAGCGGCACAAAGACTTTTGAGATGGTGCTTTCGCCTAACGAGAAAAAGCAAACCCTGCCAGTGCTCGCGTTTTCCTACTTTGATCCGGCCAAAGAACAATATATGACGCTGCGCAGTGAACCGATGGCGATAACCGTTCAGGGCGGTTCGGTTGCGCCGAACGTGGCCGCTCAGCCGCCATCATCCCCGCCCGCTGGCGCATCCCCCGCACGTCCGTCGGTTTCGACTGCAAACAAGCCACAGGATATTCTTTATCAACTCACAGAGCCATCCCGCACCGCGGCATCATTTGAGCCGTTTTACACACGTCGCATCTTCTGGGAGGCGCAATCAATTCCGCTGGCTGCGCTGCTCATCTTGGCGGGCTGGAAGATTCGGCGGGCGAGACTCGACAATCGCCAGGCGCGTCGCATTGCCGCGCTGCAACACGAAGCAGCCGAGTTGATGCACAAGTTGCGCCGTAATGATGCGTCCCCCCGGGAATATTACGCCGAAGCGTCGCGAGTTGTTCGGTTGAAGGCCGCCCTCGCTTCCGGCAACCGTGGGATCGATCCAAACGTGGTGGACGTGGAGACCGCGGCCAACACTTTCAAGCTGGATACGGATTCGCGAGACCGGCTCCGCCGTTTGTTCGAACAAAATGACGAGTGGCAGTACAGCGGAACGCATAACGGTCCGGGAAGAATCTCGCCGGAAAACCGGCGCGACGTGCTGGAGCTAATTGAAAATTTGAGATGAAAAATGTCATATCGAAAAATCGCCAGAGACTCGCATCCCGTTTTGATGGCAAAACCTGTAGCCGCCTCTCTGTGAGAGGCGCCGACCACGCGCGCCACGCAAGCTCAGCGCTGCGCTTCGGACAGCGAAGCGGCTACAGTATGATTGTCCTGTACGCTATCGTCTGGCCCTTATTCGCTAGCTCGGCGTTTGCACAAACGGATTTTGACAAAGCGAACCAGGAATACGCCCAGGGACATTTCAAGGAAGCGGTCGCCGGCTATGAGGCACTGGTTCGCACGGGCCAATGGAACGCAAATCTGTTCTACGATCTCGGCAACGCCTATTTTCGCACCGGCGATTTTGGGCACGCTATTTTGAATTACGAGCGTGCGCTTGCATTGGACCGACACCATCCGGAAGCCATGGCTAATTTGCAGATTGCCCGTGACGAATCGCGCGCGCTGGAGCTGCAACCAAGCCGGCTGGAGCGTTACCTCCAATTTGCGAGCGCTAATCAGTACAGCATCACTGCCGCCGTTGCGTTTTGGCTGGGGATTTTTGGACTGGTCGCGCTGATTTTCGCGCGCCGCCGCTCCGCTGCGCTGACAGCATTATCGATTGCCTGTCTGCTGATATGTGCCGGTGCTGTGTGGGCGGTTTACACACTGGAGCACGGCAGCAATGGACCCGCGCTCGCTATCGTTACGGGCAACGATGTGCAGGCGCGCCTCGCCACTGCCGACACGGCTAACAGTGTTCTCGCGTTACCGCCGGGTAGCGAGATCCAAATCCTAAGCACCCGCGGCGATTGGATGTACGCCGCGCTGCCGAATGACTTGCGGGGCTGGATTCAGGCGAAGAACGCCGAGCAAGTGCGGCTGTAACAGTTTCTGTAGGGCGTCGGTGCCAGACGCCATATCTACGCTCAATAAACAGAGAGGCGTCTGACACAGACGCCCTACAACTCTACATGGCATCACGATTTGCGGCGGTCGGAAATCGCCGTTAGAGAAATTATATGACTCTCGAAATGGAGATCGGCACCGACGAGAAGGCGCTCGAAATGAATCTGGATCCGACGAAGTATGGGACCTTCGCTGAGATCGGCGCCGGTCAGGAAGTAGCGCGGAGATTCTTTCGTGTCGGTGGTGCAGGGGGCACGATCGCTAAGACCATGTCCGCCTACGACATGACATTCAGTGACGCGATTTACGGACCGACGCAACGCTATGTCAGCCGTGCTCGTCTTAAGACGATGCTCGATCGTGAATACGATCTTCTCATCGAGCGCCTCGACCAAAAATTAGGAGCGGAGAAAACATTTTTCGTTTTTGCTGACACGGTTGCGGCGCGAAGTTTCAAAGAGCGGAATGAATCCCATGGCTGGCTCGGTGTTCGCTTTCAATCCGAACCCCGAGGGCAGCCAAGCCAGACCATCATTCACGTGCGTCTGCTTGACGGAACTCACGTGGAACAGCAGGAAGCGCTCGGCGTGATCGGTATCAATTTGCTATACGGCGCGTTCTACCATCGGCAGCCGGAGGAACTGATCGCTTCGCTCCCGGAAAATCTTGCGCCGGGACGAATCGAAGTGGACATGATTAAATTTTCGGGGCCGGCTTTTCAATACGTCGACAACCGATTAATGAGTTTGCAGTTGGTCAGCCGGGGCTTGACAGACGCGGTCATGTTCAAGGCAGACGGTGACACCGTTCAGCCAGCCGAAGTTCTCTACAAAAAAGCAATCCTGGTCGAGCGCGGCAATTTTCGGCCCGTTACGTACGCCACCAACGACATGCTGGATGGCGCGCGGCGCGTGTTTCTGAAGCACTGCGATTGTTCGGAAGACGACGTCGTTGTGCTCATGGAAATGACGTTGGAAAATTTGCTCGCCGACGGCCAGGTGGATCACGCCGATTTTCTCGCGCGCGTGGACATTCTCGGCGCTCTCGGACGCACGGTGTTAATCTCAAGGTTTCGCGAATATTATCGCCTCGCTGGCTATCTCTTTCGCTACACGAACAGAGCAATCGGGCTCGTCATGGGCGTTCCCAGCTTGATCGAAATTCTGAAACAAAAGTATTACACAAATTTGGAGGGCGGAATTCTCGAAGCGCTTGGCCGGATGTTTAAAGGAGGATTGAAACTTTACGTTTACCCGATGATCGATGAAGCCAGTGGAAAGATCGTGACGGCAACGCAAATCGAAGTCGCGCCCAATTTACGCTCGTTGTTTCGGTATCTGATCGACAACCAATACGTCCAGGAGATTACCGATTATCATCCCGAGTATTTGCGAATTCATCCGCCGGACGTGCTAACGAAGTTGCAATCCGGGGACAACAGGTGGGAACAAATGGTTCCCCCGGAAGTCGCCCACGTCATTAAGAAGCGCGAATTTTTTGGCTACCGCCGTCCGATTGCAGCCTAAGAGCCTGTTGAAAAACCTTTCTTTTGTCCAGCGGCGGGATCATGTAAAAGTGCGGCGTGTTTGAACGTCGCATAAAAGAGGAGGAGCAAGCGGAGTTCTGGGTTGTGGCCAGCAGATTGCCCAAGGCGACACCGAGCCGCTTCTACGAACTAATCGAGCGCAGTCTGCAAAAGATGGATTTTGCGGCGCAGGTGTGGGCGTTATGCCGGCCTGTGTATGCAAAGGAGGCAAAGGGCGGGCGTCCGGGGATCGATCCGGTGGTCTATCTCAAGATGCTGATGGTGGGCTTTTTTGAGGATATACCCAGCGAACGGGCAATCGCCTCGCGCTGCGCCGATTCGCTTTCGGTGCGCGGCTTTTTGGGCTACGACCTTACTGAGCCGACGCCGGAGCATTCCAGCCTGACAGTGATCCGGCAGCGCTTGGGGCTGGAGATTTACCAGCAAGTGTTTGAACTGATCCTTGGAGCGCTGCGCGAGCATGGGCTACTCAAAGGCAAACACTTGGGAATCGACAGCACGGTCATGGAAGCCAATGCCAGCCTGCGCAGCCTGGTGGAGCGCAACACCGAAGAGAGCTACTGGGAATATGTAAAGCGCCTGGCAAAGGAAGCTGGCCTCGACGAGGAAGACTTCGACGCGGTGCGGCGCTTTGACCGCAAACGGCCTGGGCGCAAGACCAGCAATGAGCAGTGGGTCAACCCGCATGATGTGGAGGCAAAAGTGGGCAAGAAAAAGGATGGAGCCACGGACATGATCTACAAGCCGGAAAATGTCGTGGATTTAGAGACCGGAGCCATCATCGCAGCCGAGGTGTTGCCAGGGGATCAAGGCGACACCGAAGAGTTAAGCGAGCGCATCGTAGAAGCGGGCGCAACGCTGCATGAAGTGATGCCGGAAGTGCCAGTAGAAAAGCTGGTGCAAAGCGCCACAGCAGACAAAGGCTACTTTGCTTTGGAACGGATCAAAGCGCTGCAAAGCTTGGGGATTAAGACCATCATCAGCGACCCGCAAAAAAACAAGCGGCACAAGGGATTGAGCCAAGAGGATCGGCTGGCGCTGCGACGCGCCGCTGCTGCACGTGGCAGCAAACAGGGGAAAAGACTGTTGCGACGACGCGGTCAATATCTGGAACGCAGTTTTGAACACATTTTGGATCAGGGCGGGCTGCGCCAGGCGAGTTTGCGTGGGCGGGAGAATTTAACCAAGCGCTACAAATTGGGGGCGGCCTTTTACAATCTTTCCCAGCTCTTGCGCAAACTCTACGGGATCGGCACCGCCCGGCAGTGGGTGGCGGCTGGCCAGGAGCTTTGCTTGGCGCTTTTTGCCTTACTCAGGCAGTTGCTGACTTACGCAGGGCGATTTTTCTGCCCTTACCGCGCCAAACTCTTTCCCCGCCGACGCTTCCAGCCAAACGCATTCGCTGCGTAAAACACCCATTTTTCAACAGTCTCCTAAGAGATACTTCAAATCTTGTCCTTCGCCCTTTCTCTCAGTTGTAGCGTCCGCTGTCCTCAGCGGAAATATTTGCGGCCTTGCTCGATTCCGATTGCGCTGAGGACAGCGCACACTACAGCAAGACGCCAAATTCGCGTTGTGGTTCAATGAAAATCGCAGTCGCCCAGATTTCGTGTGTGCTCGGAGATCCGGAAGCGAATCTTGCTAAAGTCCGCGACTTCTCTCGCCGGGCCAAAGACGCAGCCGCGGAGTTGATCGTGTTTCCGGAGATGACTGACACCGGCTACTCGATGCCAGTAATCCAAAAGTATGCCAGCCATTGGAAAACTGGATTCGTCCCCGGCCTTCAGGAAATCGCCAGACGAACTTCGATTGCCATCGTCAGCGGCGTCTCCGAGCGGGATGGATCATCGATTTATAATTCGCAAATCTTTGTCGATGCGACGGGCGACATTGTGGCGAAATACCGCAAGACTCATTTGTACGCGGTCGCGCCGGTAGAAGAGCAGACGTGCTTTGCGCCGGGCGATTCCTTCACGAGTTTTGAACTCGGCGGTATGCAATTTGGTTTCAGTATCTGCTACGATCTCCGGTTTCCGGAGATGTTCCGAAAACTGGTGACCCAGCAGAACGTCGGCGCTTTGCTTATTTCTTCCGCGTGGCCATTCCCACGAGTCGAACATTTTCGGGTGCTCGCTCAAGCGCGCGCAATCGAAAATCAAAGTTACATGATTGCATCGAACCGCGTCGGGAAGGACAAAGACTTATGGTTCTGCGGCAGCTCCGTGATCATTGATCCACGAGGGGTTGTGATCGCAGCTGCATCGGCAGACCGCGAAGAACTGATTTACGGCGATTTGTCTCAAGACCTTGTGCAGTCGGTTCGCCGACGGGTTGAGTCACTGGCGCATCGCCGCCCAGATTTGTACTAGCAAGTAGTGCTGCCTCCCGTTGCCAGACATATGCGGCACATGTCTTTTGGTTGCCCCGGGTGAAAATGAAGAGCCTCTCCGGTGCGTTTTCACAACGATCGAAGAGGCTCTCCTCAGGATTAGTTATTTGCTTTCGTTGAGTACTCCGAATTGATCTACCGAAAGGCGCGTTGCATGGAGTGTGCCTGTGTCCTCAAAGACTAGGGTTCCATTCGCGTCGAAGAACTTCTGATCATAGGTCCCGTTGAAGCTGTTGCCGTCGACGCTGACGGTATTTAGTTCCCTCAACTCGAAGCGTACGCTCCCGTTAGGGCCACCGCCTGGGGTCCATCCTACGTGGAAGAGCTGGACCGTTCTGGGTCCCGCCTGTTTCCAAGTCCCAATGCATACCCCCGGGGCGAAACTGGGGGTGTCGAGTTCCAGTCCATCACTGTGCCATTGCGAGTAAGTTTCAAATGGTGGAATGTAATCACTCGCATAAGTAGTTCATGCCATAAGCCCACGATAGGCTGGTCCGCTTTCGCCGCTGGCGCAAGCGCAAAGCAACCAAGCACCAGCAGAATTGCTGTGAATGTATGTTTCGTTTTTTCATATTAATTTCCTTTTGTTGTTTTGGCCTTTTTTGGCTTCCCGTCATGGGAGGTCATTTCTGGCCGTTCACAGATGTACTGCGCGAAAGTTGATCGCCTGTTACGCGGAAAGTTGAAGAGACAACCACGGATTACGCGGATTTCACGGATCATCCGAGTTTTTCTGGATAGCAGGCGGGATTTAACGCCTACCGATCGTATACGCACGCCCTACCCTGCCGGCGTTGAGCAGCAGAAGTTCTGGGGTTTCAGCAAGGGATTGGATTGCAACTCTCCACAGAAATCTGTGTAATCGCGTTCGTCGGACCCATTTGGGTCTGAAATGAACGCCCTCCTCGAACCAACATGTTGTCGGGTTGCTGTCTTAGCAGCAGGGGGATGTTTTTGGATTTTCACGGGAGATGCATTTACCCAGGAGACAGCATCATCCGGCGTTACAGAAGTCCAACGAGTGATCGTCACCGGCTCGAATATTCCGACGGCGGAAGAAACCGGGCCGAATCCGGTAGATACTTATCGGCCAAGCAGATATCGAGAAACTGGGTATTCGCAACGCACAGGACCTGCAAACTTTTCTACCGCAGGAAGCGGGCGGCACGGTCAACTTGAACATCGGCAATGGCGGCGATGGGACTGTCCAACTCAACCTGCGCGGGTTTTTGCCGAAGGAAACCCTGGTACTCGTCGATGGAAAACGTGTCGCCTATGGTTCATTAGGCTTCGCCGGCTTTAGCCAGGGTCAGGACATTAACCTGATTCCGTTTCCGATGATCGATCACATTGACATTCTCAAAGATGGCGCATCGGCTGTGTACGGCTCCGACGCGGTCGCTGGCGTGGTCAATTTCTTTTTGATCCACAAATTCCGTGGTGTGGAGATCGGCGGCAGTTACGGAAACACAAACCTGGAAGCTTCCAATGAGATGGGCGAGTGGGAGGCATGGATTAAAGCCGGGACGGGAGATGACAAAACTGACATTGTGGTTGTCGCCGATTTCTGGGAACGTACAGGCGGGCTCTTCAGCCGCGACCGCGACATCTCAAGTAACGCTTTTCAAATTCCCTGGGGAGGCTTCGATGTCCGCAGCGGGAATTTCCCTGGGCGGGTAGGAGGCTTCCGCTTGATACCCACGTTGTTTTTCAGCGCCAACTCGCCGCCCGCGCACTCAGCTCCGAACGCGGCAACTTCTCCGTTTTATAAGAATCCCTTTGTGGTTAATCCCAACGCCTATCCAGGGGCGCCGGGTATCATCGGACCTCATGCATTCCAATTCCGACCACAGACGGGAACTGATTATAAAGGCGGAGGCGATTACTTCTTCTATAATTTTGCTGCGATAACGCCCGCGCTTCCTCCGGCAGATCGCCAGAGCTTCTACGGATCCTTCACGCGCGATCTGTGTGACAAATATCTGATGCTGTTTGCTGACTTTAAGTTTGTCCGCTCGTATTTCGATTCATCTCTGGCCGCGGTGCCGTTCGCGCCTGATCCGTTCAAGGTCCCGGGGTTCAACGTGGGGTTTAGTCCCGCTGGCATTAGCGTGCCAATCTCGAATCCGTTCAATCCGTTCACGGTCGCGGATGCGACTATTCCAAATTTTTTTCCTGATAGAAGCGATCTTCCGGTAACAACCGGAGTTCGGTTCCGTGGTATTAACGACACCGGCATAAGGAGCGAGAAGTTCACCTACTGGGACACCCTGTTTGACGTTGGTCTCAAGGGTGAGATGGGAGAACTCGGCGATTATTTCAAGAGTTGGAATTGGGAAAGCGGCTTTCGTTATTCCCGGAACGAGGGACAGAATTTGTCGGTTGGTGAAGTCAGTCAGCCCGGGCTGCGGGAGGCGCTCCTGGATACGGACCCAGCCACAGCATTTAATCCGTTCTTTGGCTACTTTGGCCACAACAGCAAGGCGGCCGGAAGCAGAGTTTACCCTGCAAAATACGGGCGACTTTGAGTTGCCCTTAGGTTACGCAACCATTAATGGTGACTTGTTTAATCTTCCGGCCGGGCCGGTTTCATTTGCGATCGGCGGCGAGTACCGCGCAGAAAGAATGACGCGCAACCGAGACTCGCTTAATCAAACGTTTCAATCGATTGGCTCGGTGGATGGGCAAGGCTTTCGAGCGAACCGGGACGTCTGGTCAATATACGAGGAGGTGCGGGTTCCCTTCACCAGCCCGACGTGGAACTTCCCGGGCTTTTACAGTTTCGAAGTGGATTTCGCCGAGCGCGAGGAATGGTACAGCCAGAATACTTCTACAGTTCTAACTCCGTTCCAACCGGCGATTAGCTCACAGTATAACGGACAGAGGCCGAAGGTATCGGCCCGCTGGCAACCCCTTGATCCCAAGTATATAGGCGGCCTTACAGTGCGCGGTAGCTACAGCGAAGCGTTCCATGCGCCTACTCTCTTCGAGATTACACCGGCGGGCACGGAGAACTTCCCAGAAATAACCGATCCATTTTCAAGGGTAACCGAGAGCCCATACCAGATCGAGGAACGCGTTAGTGGAAATCCGCTGCTTCAACCGGAAGTAGCCTATGAATGGTCTTACGGGATCGTTTACAGCCCGAAATGGCTCAAGGGGATGACACTGAGCGCGGATTGGTGGCACATTGATTTGCGATCGCTCATCTCATCCCTTGGCGCGCAATTCATTATCGAGGCCAATCTTCCCGACTTGGTATTTCGGACGCCCCCGCCGCCTAACACTCCGCCCCTGCCAAATGGTCAACCGGATCGAGGCACAGTTACGCTGGTTATCGATCCTAACGACAATCTTTCTGGCGCAATTTTTGAGGGTCTCGACTACGAGGCGATTTATATTCTGGACTCTGCAATTTTTGGCCACGGCGATTATGGCCGGCTGACATTCACGGTAAACGGCACGTGGCTGTCCCGGGCTGAGCTCCAGGTTAATTCCAATACGAAACGATTTGGTATCGCCGGCGAATTCGCACCCCCGGGATTTACCCTGACTAATTCGCTGCCATGGAATCGAGCTAATTTTAGTTTGTACTACGATGGGCCGAATGACACGTGGATGCAGGGCCTTGATACCGGCGCGGTGGTTCATTGGGTCGGCCAATACAATGACGACAATCTCAGCCTGACAGGATCGCCGAAGCTAAATATGCCGATAACAGGCGGTCCCAACACTCCATCTGTCTGGCCGTGGCGCGCGCGGAAAGTGGCCGCGTGGACTACGCTGGACTTGATTGGGTCGTACACGTTTAACCTGCCACCACTAACGCCGGCCTCAGTGCCTGGCCTTGCCAAGGACGGCAGTAAGAATATCAAGGTGCAGGATGGCAAGGAGAAAATTGTCACGCCCGTCTCCACCGCTGAATACGGCTGTAGCAACTGGAGGTGGTGGCTCAATAACACCACGGTGACGCTTGGCATGCAAAACGTGTTCGATTCTGACCCCCCGTTTGTGGCCGGCTCATTCGAGAACGGCTACGACGAATCGCTAGCCACGATCAAAGGCCGCTTCTGGTATCTCCAGCTGAAAAAGAGATTCTGAGCGGCAGTGCTAGTTCGAAACTATTTTCTTCGGTGCGAGCGAGGCGACGATTTTATCGAAGCGTGGATCACCGCGCAACAAATCCCAGTAGGGATTAAGACGCAGGTCGCCGTAGGTTGTGCCAGCAGGGATTGTCGCGAGAACTTCGAGTTGCTGAAAAGCAAGGTCGCGCTCCCCGGTCACAGCACAAATCACTGCAAAGCAATAAAGCGCGTCCCCACCATCAAGGGAGTTTTTTGCAACAGGCAAAAGTGCGACCGCCTGGCGGGCCTCGCGGAGCGCCTCTTCTTTTCGCCCAAGATAAGCGTCGACCAGACCCAGGGCACTCAGCCGCAGGCCGACATCAGGTTGCGCCCGGACTAATTCTTCCTGCTCGGCGCGGGCTGCGACAAAGGCGGCTTGCGCCGCGACGGTATCGCCTTTCAGACGCGCAACCAAACCCTCCCAAAAGAACTGACTCAGTTCAACGTCACCATTGGGTGTGGCATTGATAGCCTTCTTACCACGCGCGGCCAGCGCCAGAGCGCGATGAGCCGCGTCGGGATCGCGTTCGAGTACACGCCAAGCCAAAAGCACGGTTCTGCCAGATACTCAGCCGTGGCTGGGTCATCCGCCACACGCTCGTGCAGGAACGCGTGTAACGCCCGGGTATCAGCGCGCGCGGCGACATCGATACACGCGCGAGGCAACCGAGTACCCGATGCCGTTTGGCCTTAGGGCGGCCCGGCGATCTATTGCCTGGGTAGCCTGTCCATAGGAGCGCATCCGCAAATTAGTAGTTATCAGGTTGTCCAGCGCGACCGGGTTTCGTGGGTCTAATTCGGCGCACCGTTCCAATGCGCACACCGCATCGGACCATCGACCCTGCCGGCGGTCGATGAGCCCAGCTATCTTGGCGATGCGGGAATTGTTCGGCAAAGTGTGGCTGGCAATCACCAGTTCGGCGCGGGCACGATCGTAATCGGAGTATCCCCAGTAAAGGTGCAGGGCGAGTGAAAGGTGCGCCTCACCCGAATCCGGTCCCAGCTGAAGGGCTGACTTCACCGCGGAATCCGCGCGGGCCAGCCGCCCACGTGTCGCGTCTCCCATCAGGTAGAGATAATCATGGGCCTGGGCCAGCTTGCAATACGCGAGCAGGAACGAGGGATCGCGGGCAATCGCTGCTTCCAGTAATTTTATGCCGCTCAGAGCATCCTGATTGAAATCCGACTCCTCGAGGGCTGGGTCGATCAAAGCCACCGCGCGGACATAAAGGTCATAGGCGAGAAAGTCTTTGGTCGGTGGCTTTTCGATTGCCGCCTTTTCACTGGGCGAAAGTTTGGCGTGAAGCTGCTCTGCGATGGTTTGGGCAATCTCACTCTGGACCGCAAAAACATCCGTCAGATCGCGTTCGTAGCGCTGAGCCCAGACGTTTGTGTCAGTGCGGGTATCGATGAGTTCGGTATTCAAACGAATCCGCCCGCCCGCCTTGCTCACGCTGCCCTCCAGGAGATATGAGACATGGAGCGCCTCCCCAATCTTCTGAGTGTTCCGCTGACCGCGGTAATCCATCACGCTCGTTCGGCTGATTACTTTCAAGTCCGCGACTCTTGCGAGGCTGCTCAGGATTTCGCCGTGCACGCCATCAGCGAATTCAGTGTCCGCTTTGTCGCCATCGAGGTTTTCAAAAGGCAGCACGGCAATGCCAGTTGTTGGTGGAGATCGAAAAAAATCGCTCTTCCAAGTGATCCAGCCGGCGGCCGCTGCCAACGCGACCAGAGACGCTGCTAAAAGCCCGCTGGTTGGATTGCGGCGGACCCATTTCATTCCGCGGGTAACAATTCCAGTGCGGCGCGCCAGGATCGGCTCGTGCTTTAGCCAGCGCTCCAAGTCTCCGGTTAATGCAAGGGCGGAGGCGTACCGGCGCGTTCGGATCTTTCTCGAGGCACTTGAGGCAAATCGTGCTCAGATCACGATCGACCTTCGGATTCCACAGGCGCGGGGGCCGCGGCTCGGTCTCCAGCAGTAACCGAATCGTCTCATACGTTGTTCCTCCGGCAAAGGGCGGATGACCGGTCAGCAGTTGGTAGAATACTGCGCCCAGTCCATAAACATCCGTTGCGCTGGTGAGCTGCGCGTTATTACCGACAGCTTGTTCTGGCGCCATGTAACTGGGCGTGCCCAGCACCTCCAGCGTGCGCGTGACCGTGCTCTCTGTCTCGATCAATCTCGCCAGACCAAAATCAGTCAGGTGCGGTTCACCGTTTGCATCGAGCAACACGTTGCCCGGTTTGATGTCGCGATGAAGGATGCCGTGCTCGTGGGCGAAATGAACAGTGCGCGCGACCTTCGCGATTAATTCAACCGCGCGCCGGATCGGCAGTGGCTCGCGCCTGACGACTGTATCGAGTTGTCCGCCCTCAATGAACTTCATGCTGAAGTAGCAAGAGCCGTCGCGCTCGCCAACCTCGTAAATCGGGACAATGCAGGGATGCTCGAGACGGGCGGCCGCTTCCGCTTCCCGGCGGAATCGCTTGAGATGCGCGTCAGTAGCCCATTGGCCAAGAGCAATGACTTTTAAGGCCACTGTTCGGTTGAGGCTTTTCTGGCGGGCTCGAAACACCACGCCTTGACCGCCCCGGCCGATTTCCTCGAGTAACTCATAATCGCCAAAATTGGCGAACCTCTTTGCCTGATCCGATTTCTTGTTTTTGTCCGGCACTGGCGCGTCATCGTCACGGCCGGGCTCATCGACCCCGGCTACAGCCATATCCGAAAGCAGACCAAGTCCGGTCTCAAACAGGCAGGCTGTGCAGAGCCCTTCCGGCGCGTCGGTAAGGACTTCAGCGCCGCACTTTCGACAAACTCTAGGTACGCTGCTCATAACGGTAGCGTCGCGCGTGCGCTCGCCATCTTGTACTACGCGAAATTCTGTCATATGTTACGCTCGCAACACAGCGATTAAATGGCGCAGCTCATCTTCGACATCGCTGGCAATTGCAACCGTGTGCGCGATCTCCTCGCGCAGTAAGGCTTGGTAATGATGGCGGAAACGATGGAAGGCTTGCCGAAGAGCGTTCTCTGTCATGCCCAATTGCGCAGCGATTTCCGCTCGTGACCGTGCTCCTGGTTCATCTGGCAGCAATTGCTTTAACAAATCAAACAATTCAGCATTGCCGGCCATAACGTATTCGTCGCGTAATCGTCGCAAGACCTGCTCCATAAGAGTTAAGGCCCAACGACGTTCATAAATTCGGTCTGCGCTCAGATGATCTGCCGGCTCGATGTCGGCGCGCCCGATGGCGGCAAGTTCCTCCAATGGGACAGGCTGTTGTCCTTTACCTCGTTTCGCTGTCACGGCGCGGCGGTGTTGACTAACAAGGAAATGCTTCAGCGATGTCAGCAGATATGAACGCAACCGTCCCTTCTCTTTGCGAACAGCATCGAAGTTCCGGCGCTCCAGCAGCAGCGCAAAAAAACTCTGGGTCAGATCTTCCGCTTCCTCTGGTCCAGTGCCTTCTCGTCTGATGAAACTATAGACAGGCCGCCAATACGTGCGGCAAAGTTTCTCAAGCGCTGCTTGTGCCGTCGGCGATTGGCCTTGCGCCTCCAGCACCACGCTCCAATTCGTGGTCGTAAATGCAATGCCGCTCCCGAGACTGCGCGACGCGCTCGAATCAACGTCAGTTAGCGACGTCACCTTATCATCAGCTGGCACGTTGCCATCAGACTGAAAAGCGCTGTGAAAATCAAGCCATGATCACTCACCGGTCGAACGTTCTGTTCGACCCGAGAATGAATCTAAAATTGTGCGAGCTGTGCAGGGGTAATCGGCACAAACTCGTTCTCGTGCAAAACGATTCGCTTCGTTCCGCGAATGAGCTGCCACCATTGTCGTGCCGAGCCGAGTCACGATCGCCGGCACAAGCACCAGAAAGAAAACGGCAACCAGCGCATCAAATCGCCAGACACCTGCCTGACGTACCAATTCCGCGGCCTTGGCTGCATCGGGCAGTGTCGATGCCTGCCTTAGGAGTGATCGCGCACCGCTCAAGAAACCAAGTCTCGGATCGGACGAAAAAACCTTCAGATACCCGGCGGAGAAAGTAACAGCGCACATGAAGCATAGCGGCACGAGCGTTACAAAGAGATATTTGGCTTTATGCATCTTGATCAGGAGGGTTGTGCCGAGGCACAGCGCTACGACTGAAAGTAGTTGATTCGCGAGGCCAAACAGCGGCCAAAGGGAGTTGATGCCGCCAAGAGGATCGATCACGCCTTGATAAAGAAACCAGCCCCATGCTGCGACGAGCAACACGCTTGAAAGAAAATTCGCGCCCCAGGAACGCGTATTGCCCAGCGGACGCCAGATAGTGCTCAGCACGTCTTGAAGCAAAAATCGTCCGACACGAGTTCCGGCATCAATCGTTGTCAGGATGAACAAGGCCTCGAACATGATGGCGAAGTGATACCACAACGCCAGCGCCGTCGGCTTGGCTGAAACTCGCGCAAACATGTGCGCCATGCCGACTGCAAAAGTCGGCGCCCCACCGGCGCGATTGAACATGGTGGATTCACCCAGATTTGTGGCGAGCGTTTGCATCTCTTGTTCCGTCACGGGAAAACCGGCTGCAGAAACCTTCTCCACGACTTCGGTGGGAGTGCCTTTCGTGTTGATCGCGAAATATTCTCCCGGTTGCAGCACGCACGCGGCTATCATCGCCATCAACGCGACCACCATTTCCGTCACCATCGCCCCGTAGCCGATGCTCCGTATTCGCGACTCGCGTCCTATCATTTTCGGCGTGGTGCCGGAGGCAATCAGAGAATGAAATCCTGAGACCGCGCCGCAGGCGATCGTGATAAAGACAAAGGGAAATACCGGACCCGCGAACACCAGACCCGTGCCGTCGACGAATTTTGTAATCGCCGGCATTTGCAATGTTGGATGGATCAGCACGACCGCGACCGCGAGCATTGCGACAGTGCCGAGCTTCAAAAACGTGCTGAGATAATCGCGTGGCGTAAGTAACATCCAGACGGGCAAAACTGACGCGGCGAGTCCGTAAATCATGATTGCCCATGCCAGCCACTTCTGGTCGTGACGGAACCACGCTTCAATCGCGGGAAAATGACCGAGAAATTGTCCGCCCCACACTGCAAACGCCAGACCGAGCAATCCAAAAACTGTTACTGTGAAGACGCTGACCTTTCCTGTCCGCAGCCCAATACCCATGATCAACGCCAGAGGAATCGTCACCGCAATAGTGAAAACGCCCCACGGACTGTGCCCCAGCGCCTGGACTACGACGAGCGCAAGAACGGCCAGCAAAATAATCATGATCGCCAACACACTGATCAGCGCGAGCAAGCCCACACCTGGCCCGATCTCTTCCTTCACCATTTGACCCAGCGTTTTTCCGCCCCGCCGAATCGAGGCGAACAAAACAATCATATCATGCACGCCCCCGCCGAGAGTCGCCCCGATCAAAATCCAGAGTGTGCCGGGAAGAAAACCAAACTGCGCCGCCAGCACGGGTCCGACCAGCGGTCCCGGCCCGGCAATCGCCGCGAAATGATGTCCGAAAACCATCCACCGATTCGTCGGCACGTAATCTTTGTTGTCATTTCGCAAAACCGCCGGGGTGGCGCGCTCCTCATTCAGCACGAGCACTTTCGTCGCGAGCCACTTGCTGTAGAAACGATAGCTAATAGATAAGGCGCAAAATCCGGCAATGACGATCCAGAGCGCGCTGATTTGTTCTCCACGCGACGAGTGCGAGAACGGCGACAGCCCACGTGCCTAGCGCAGCCACGCCAAACCACAGCAGTTTCTTCCAGATGCTCACGTCCTCGAAAGCTTAATTGAAATTGTTGCGCTTCGCTACAAGGTGTGACCTGTGAGATTTCGCCAGAAAATACGAAAACTGGTCGACGGCAAGAGCCTGGCTAGCGCGAGAAAACATACGCTGAGGCTGCTGCGAGCGAACGGGTTTCCGCTGGAGACGAAGCGCGTTATCGACACAATTGACCCGGTCAAATTCGAGCAGATTCGCCGGCGATACGCCGTGGCAGATCCCGGAGCGGACTGGCCAAAGTATCTCGATCTCGAACGTTGGATCGGGGTCAACATTCGCCGCATTCGTCAGCTTGAACTTGATCTGTCGCGTCCGAGGCGAATTCTCGATCTCGGCTGCGGCGCGGGATATTTTCTCTACATTGCGCAACTGCTCGGTCATTCCGGACTTGGGCTCGACATGGACCGTTTGGCGATGTTTCGCGAAATAACGCGCCTGCTCGGTGTGCGTCGCGTTTTTCAGCGAATCCAGGCGTTTCGTCCTCTGCCCGAGTTTTGAGCAAAAATTCAATGTCATTACCGCTTTCATGATTTGCTTCAACAACCATAAAATGCGGAACTTTGGAAGCGTGCCAGAGTGGGATTTTTTTCTGGACGATCTGGCGAAACATCTCAACCCGCGCGGCCGGGTCTGGCTCGAACTTAATCAGGAATACGACGGGACCTTCTACACGCCTGAGTTAAAGGAATTCTTTAAAAAGCGCGGCGCCAAAATAGACGAACACAAGATCGTTTTTAACTCAGGCCTTCGCGCGCCTGTTTCAACTTCGCCAGTTGCGCGTTAAGCTGGTTCCGCCGTCGCCGGTGATCCTCCACGACTTCTGCTGGCGCCCGTTCGACGAACGCGTCGTTCTGTAACTTCGCTGCCACGCTTCGCGCCTCGGCTTCGATCTTCGCGATTTCCTTTTCCAATCGCTCCCGCTCGCGTGCCTGGTCCGTAGCGGCGACGGCCAGAAAAATCTCCCCGAGCGGCGTAACCGCCATTGGAGTACCAACCGGCGCCTGATATCCAGGTTGGAATACCACTTCCTCTGCATTCAACAGCCGCGTCAAAGTCGGAATTTCGCTGGAAATTAACTTATCATCAGAGCGTAATATAAATCGCATCTTCTTGTTCGAAGGAAGGTTGGCTGTTGCACGTAGATTGCGACCCGCCTGTGTGATTGCGTAAATACCTGAGACAAAATTGTGTGTGCTCGCAAGGTCGCTAGTATGGTCCAAAGCGAGCTTTTTCGGTGGCACGGCAAATTGAATCGAAGCTTCTCCAAGACCCAGCAAGGACCAGAGCTCCTCGGTGAGATGCGGCATGAAGGGATGTAACAATCGCAAAACCGCCGAGAGTACGAAATCCATGACCGCCAGAGCGGATTTCTTTCTCGTTTGGTCCTCGCTGAAGATGTCAGTCTTCGCCGTTTCAACGAACCAGCCGCAATAATCGCTCCAAACAAAATCATACAGACGTTGGGCGACCGTGTTGAATTGGTATTCGCGATACGCGGTGTCAATTGCGTCGATCGTTTCATTTAACCGCCCAAGAACTTCTACCGCGTAGATCGACAACTTCTGCTGATCGATCACAGGCGCAGGATCGCTTGCACCGTGCATCTGACGAAAGCGCGCAGCGTTCCAGAGTT
Source organism: uncultured Verrucomicrobiae bacterium (assembly GCA_963757675.1). Taxonomy (GTDB): domain Bacteria; phylum Verrucomicrobiota; class Verrucomicrobiia; order Chthoniobacterales; family UBA10450; genus Udaeobacter. Next base: position 60,443 of record CAVWTH010000001.1, read on the forward strand.
TTGTCGCGAAGTTGCGGCCTTCCTCGATTTGCCGTTCATCGAACCGAATGTCCTGTCCAGTCGGTGCGATGCGCATCAGGCCGAAACGCAGACCGTCAGCGCCGTACTTGTCGATCAGTTCGAGTGGATCAGGCGAATTGCCGAGAGATTTCGACATTTTTCGGCCCTGTCCATCGCGAACAATGCTGGTGAAGAAAACGTGGTGGAACGGAATGTTGTCTTCATCGGCCTGGGATTTGCCAGGCTTAAACTCCAGCCCAGCGATGATCATTCGCGCGACCCAGAAGAAAATAATGTCCGCCGCAGTTACCAGTACGCTGGTCGGATAGAATTTCCTTCGTGTCTCCGAGTCCATGGTCTCATACGCCCAGAGCCAGGATGAAAACCACGTATCGAGCGTGTCGTCATCCTGAATCCAACCTTCGCCGGGGGACTCGATCTGGACGCGAACATCTTGCCCTCCTGTGGTGGCAGCCGTGCCGGCTGCGTTCTTTGATTTTGCAGGCGACACGCCTGCCTCCACAGGTTGAGATTTCCGGTACCACGCCGGTATCCGGTGTCCCCACCAAACCTGCCGGCTGATGCACCAGTCACGAATGTTTTCCAGCCATTGCGCGTAAACCTTCTCCCAATGGGTTGGGAAAAAGCGGATCAAATGATCACGAACAACTGCCAGCGCTTCTTCTGTTTTCGGATAACGCAGGAACCACTGCTCGCTGATGCGCGGCTCGATAGGCACGTCGCTTCGATCACTAAAGCCGACATTGTTTTCATATGGTTCCTCTTTCGCCAGTAGTCCCCTCGCCTGCAATAATTCCGCAGCTTTCTTCCGCCCTTGAAATCGATCCAGCCCATGCAGCTCAGGAACGGACGGACAATTGATGCGCCCGCCGGGATCCAAAACGTCGATAACCGGCAAGTCATGACGCTGGCCAATCTGAAAATCCAGCGCGTCGTGGGCAGGCGTAACCTTTAGTACACCCGTCCCAAACTCCGGATCGATTGCTTCGTCAGCGATGATTGGAATTTTGTCGCGGGCGAGCGGGCGCCATGCGTGTTTGCCTAACAGATTGACATAGCGTTTGTCACCGGGATGAAACGCCATCGCGGTGTCGGCCATAATCGTTTCTGGCCGGGTGGTTGCCACTTCGAGAAAGCGCCCCGGTTCTTCCACAATCTCGTAACGAACGAAATACAAATATCCTTTCTGCGGCTTGCTAATTACCTCCTCGTCGGAGAGCGCAGTTTGCGCCGCGGGATCCCAATTGATCATGCGGCGACCGCGATAGATCAGGCCTTTGTTATGGAGCTCGACAAAAACCTTCTGGACAGCGGCGGCATACGCAGGATCAAGCGTATAGCGCTGGCGCGACCAATCGCATGAACAACCGAGTCGCTTGAGTTGCTCGATGATAATGCCGCCGTGTTTGTCCTGCCATTCCAGAACTCGCCGCAAAAATTCTTCCCGACCAAGATCGTGACGCGTTTTGTTTTCAGTCCGGCGCAAATATTTCTCCACCGCCGTTTGCGTGCCGATTCCCGCGTGATCCATTCCCGGCAGCCAAAGGACATCAAATCCCTGCATCCGGGCGCGGCGCGCAAGAACGTCCTGGATCGTATTGTTCAAAACGTGACCAAGCGTGAGCACGCCAGTGATGTTCGGCGGCGGCATCACGATCGAAAACGGTGGCTTCGACGACTCCGGATTTGCTAAGAAATCGCGATTCTCCAGCCAGCGTTGATACCACTTCGGCTCAACGGAATTCGGATCGTACCTCTTCGGAAGCTCAGGCATCGCGATCAATCATCCGAAAGTGCGCACCGTTTGCAAATGGCCAATGCATCGTGCGCGACCGATTCACCTCCCCGATCGTAAAGGGAGTCGAGGTACTTGCAGCGTCTTGCGAGTGCGATGACTTTCCCGCTGCATGAGCAACTCGCGACCGATCGGCGTTTTCGATTCCGGCATAGGCGGGCTGACGGTGGTTAAGGCGCTCCGGGATCGACTACCAAATGAAACAATTGTCTATCTCGGCGACACGGCACGCGTTCCCTACGGCCCGAAGAGTCCCGAGACAGTACAGCGCTATGCGTTTGAGCTGGCACAAATGCTGATACAGAAAAATGCCAAGATCCTCGTTGTTGCGTGTAATACGGTCTCATCAGTCGCATTACCGCTGTTAACGCGAAAATTTTCCGTGCCAGTGCTCGGAGTCATCGAGCCGGGCGCGCGCGCAGCGGTGGAAGCAACGCTTAACCGGCATGTCGGCGTAATCGGAACACGGGCGACGATCCGCAGCGGCGCCTACGAAAAGGCGCTACGCGCGACCGACAACAATGTGCACGTGAGCAGTCGCGCGTGTCCGTTGCTCGTCCCTTTAATCGAAGAAGGATTGCTCGAAGACGACGTAACCGACCAGGTCATTGCCCGTTATCTCAAGCCCCTGCTTGCGGAGGGGATTGACACGCTCGTGCTTGGCTGCACCCATTATCCGCTGCTCAGCACCGCGATTTCACGCGTGCTCGGACGGGAAATCGCGCTCGTCGATTCGGCACAAAATTGCGCGACCGCAGTGCAGGAGATTCTGGATGAACAATCGTTGCGCTCGCCTGCGGTCGAGAGTGGTGAGCTGCACGTCGCCCTCACCGACGCTGCCGATAATTTTCTTAACGTCGCGCGCGACGCGTTGCAGTTGCGCTTCGGCGAGATCGAGCTGCGACCTTTGCCGTAGATTTCGGGAGACCTTTGATCACCAAGTCGTAGGAGTGATCGATCATCTTTCGTAACTCGGTATCGGGAATGCCGCTTTCAATCTCGACGGTATTCCAGTGTTTTTTGTTCATGTGATAACCGGGCCTGACTTGGTCATAACGGTCTCGTAGGTCGAGTGCCAAATCCGGATCGCATTTTAGGTTCACTGTCGCCGGCACCTCGTCGAGAGCTGCTAACGCAAACATTTTACCGCCAACCTTGAACACGAGAACATCAGGTCCGAACGGCGTGCCCTCGGTTGCGCGGGGTTTCCCAAGGCAGTATTCGCGAAACTGTGCGAGATCCATCACGTGATCCGTTCGCACAAGATCGCCGGCAGATCTTCAAGCGCAATGCGCTCCTGTTTCATCGAGTCACGGTCGCGCAGCGTGACTGTGTCGCGCAGGGCCGGGTCCTTTTCTCCGAGGGTCTCGAAATCGACGGTAACACCGAAAGGCGTACCGATTTCGTCCTGCCGCCGGTACCGCCGGCCGATTGCGCCGCTTTCGTCGTAGAAAACAGCCATGTGTGGACGCAGGAGCCCAACGATCTCCTTTGCTTTCGCCACGAGCGGCTCCTTATTTTTTAGCAACGGAAAAACCGCGCACTTAATTGGCGCCATCCGCGGATGAAAACGTAAGACTATGCGTGATTCCATTTCGCCTTTATCGTTAGGCGCCTGGTCTTCTGCGTAACCACTGCAGATCAGGGCCAGGATAGTGCGATCCACACCCGCGCTTGGCTCAACGACGTGCGGAATAAATCGCTGCTTAGCTTCGTCATCAAAATACTCGAGCGACTTGCCGCTTCCTTTCTGGTGCTGTAGCAAATCGTAGTCAGTGCGATACGCGACACCCTCGAGTTCCTGTCGCCCAAATGGAAAATCGTATTCGATATCGTAAGTCCCTTTGGAATAGAATGCGCGCTCTTCGTCAGGCACTGTCAGCACGTGAAGTTTGCTGCGTGGGATACCGATGTTCTCATAAAACTTCAGCCGCTCTTCCAACCAGTAGTCGAGCCATTTCATCCCCTCCTCCCCGCGACAAAAGTATTCGAGCTCCATCTGCTCGAATTCACGTGACCGAAACGTGAAATTACGCGGATTGATCTCGTTCCGAAAAGCTTTCCCGATTTGCGCAATCCCGAATGGCAATTTCTTGCGGGACACTTCAAGGATGTTCTTAAACTGGACGAAAATCGATTGCGCAGTTTCAGGCCGCAGATATGCGATGGAGCTTTCGTCGGCAGCCGCGCCAACATGCGTCTCAAACATCAAGTTAAACTGGCGTACTTCGGTAAAGTCTTTGCCGCCACAATTTGGGCATTGCTTGATGCCCTTTTTCTCCACGAGTTGATCTGTGCGCAGGTGGGCCTTGCAGGTGCGGCAATCAATCATCGGATCGGAGAATCCTTCGACGTGCCCGGACGCCTTGAGAATAGCGGGATGCGTCAAAATCGCGCCGTCCATGCCGACCACGTCATCGCGCTCATGCACCATCACGCGCCACCAGTAATTTTTCAGATTCCGCTTTAATTCCACTCCGAGCGGCCCGTAATCCCAGGCGCCATTGAGCCCGCCGTAGATTTCGCTCGATTGAAAAATGAATCCCCGCCGCTTGCACAGGCTGACGATTTTTTCCATGCGCTGGGAGTCGTTTGGCGCGCTCATATCTCAAGTCACAGGTTATACAGACCGGTCGACGTTGTAGAGGCGTTTGTGTCAAACGCCTTTTCCATTGGTTCGGCGGCTGACACAGCCGCCGCTACAACGATACACCTAAGTTTGCGGCTCGACTTTGACCTCGGTCTTAACCGAATTCGCGATGAAACATTGCTCGTGCGCAGCATGATTGATTTCTTCGATGTCTTGCGACGTCGGTTGCTGCTCGCCGGAAAATTTTAGCCGCTGCCGGAGCGTGACGCGTGTAATGGCCAGCCTGCCTTCGGCATTTTTTTCCATGATGCCAACCGCGTCATCGGCGTATTCGTCGAGCACGAACTTTTTTTTGCACGCAATGGCGAAGAACGTCAGCATGTGACAGCTCGAAAGCGAAGCCACAAAGGCTTCTTCCGGATCGACCAGGTTCGGATTACCCAAATAAGCCGGAGCTGCCGAGGCCTGCATCTCGTGCCCGCCCTCAAATTTCCAGGTGTGATCGCGTGAATATTTCTGATACTCGAACGGCTTATCGCCGCGCTTCCAGGTAAGAGTGACTTTATGTTCTGACATGCTTCTACATAAAATGGCATTTGTTCTTGGGCAAGCCCACCGCCTTCCGAACATCAGTCTGGTGCTGTAGTGTGCGCTGTCCTCAGCGCATCGGGCCCATATCGTGGATTGCTTATGCGATACTCCGGTGAGGACAGCGCACGTTACGGCGTCGCTTGCGCTATCCCGCGGGCGCTCTATTTTCTCAGCGTCTGAAAACCCGCGCGATTAGCTCAGTGGTAGAGCGCTTGCTTCACACGCAAGAAGTCGCAGGTTCGAACCCTGCATCGCGCATGTCGTTATTGCTCAATCAAAACGTGAAGCGCGATCTCACGGTAGAGCGATCGCCGCGGCGACAAGTCAGAGGTTCAAACCCTCTATTGCGCACGGCACGGGCGCACCCTTTTTACCAAGCGCGCCGCAAACTTAGATCCCCAATTCTATGGCTCTGATACAAGATGTTCTCGAAGTTGTTAAAAAACGTAATCCTAACGAACCTGAGTTTCTTCAGGCTGTGACAGAGGTGCTGGAATCGATCCGGCCGGTCATCGACCGCAGCAAGAAGTGCCGCGACGCCAGAATTCTTGACCGTCTGGTCGAACCGGAGCGCATGATTCAGTTTCGTGTTCCGTGGATCGACGATAACGGCCAGGTCCAGGTGAACCGCGGGTTCCGCGTCCAGATGAATAGCGCACTGGGGCCTTACAAAGGCGGCTTGCGCTTTCACCCGACCGTCTGTGCCAGCATCATCAAATTCCTGGCGTTCGAACAGGTCTTTAAGAACTCGCTTACGGGCCTGCCAATGGGCGGCGGCAAGGGCGGCTCGGACTTCGATCCCAAGGGGAAATCCGACAGAGAGGTCATGCGATTTTGCCAATCGTTCATGACCGAACTGTTCCGCCACATCGGTCCGGATACCGATGTGCCTGCCGGCGACATCGGCGTGGGAGGGCGCGAGATCGGGTATCTCTTCGGCCAGTACAAACGGCTGGCGAACGAATTCACAGGTGTGCTAACCGGGAAAGGCCTCAGTTGGGGCGGCTCGCTGATACGCCCGGAGGCGACTGGTTACGGAGCTGTTTATTTTGCGCAAGAAATGCTCAAAACGCGCGATGAGACAATCGAAGGCAAAATTTGCACGGTCTCAGGTGCTGGTAATGCGGCGCAATTTACGGTGGAGAAATTGATCCAGTGCGACGCAAAGCCTGTCACCATGTCGGACTCCAGCGGCTTGATTTACGACAAAAACGGCATCACGGAAGAAAAACTGGCCTTCGTGAAAAGCATCAAAAACGTTCGGCGCGGACGCATCAGCGAGTACGCCAAAAAATTCCGGGGCTCGAAATATTTGGCTGGCCAGCGCCCGTGGGGAATCAAGTGCGATTGCGCGTTCCCATGCGCGACGCAGAACGAGATCACCGTTGACGATGCCCGCAAACTGGTCGAGAACGGTTGCTACTTGGTCTCTGAAGCGGCCAACATGCCAAGCGTGCCGGTGGCTGTGGATCTGTTCCTGGAGAAAAAAATTCTTTTCGGGCCCGGCAAAGCGGCAAATGCCGGAGGCGTTGCAACCTCTGGTCTCGAGATGAGCCAAAACTCGATGCGCTTGCCATGGCCGCGCGAAGAAGTCGATTCGCGGTTGCGCCACATCATGTCCACCATCTTCAAGAATGCTTGGGAGACCGCGGAAGAGTACGGGCAACCTGGCAATCTCGTGATCGGCGCAAACATAGCCGGATTCGTGAAGGTCGCCGATGCCATGCTCGATCAGGGTGTTGTTTAGTTACACAGCTTCGTCAGGAAACTTTCGATGGGACAGCGGAGCGCCGACTACACAAACCGTAATGGCGAATTAAAGATCCCCTCTTGAGGAATCACCGGCCACCCAAGCAAGAACGGACAACGAATCTCATGGTCAAACGGGACCGAGTGGACGCTCCCTCGTCTCTTTTGAACCGCCGTTTGTCAGGTCACACAGTAACAGTATTCAGTGTCCCACCGCACTGGTGCACGCAAATCATCTCTCAAATCCGAATACTAGTAGGATGACAATGAAAGCGAGATACTCTGTGCTGTTACTTTTGCTTTCCGCTGTGCTTTGCATCGGCGGATGCACCGACTATTACGCCGCGTACCCGGGATATGGACCTTATTACGGGTCCGGCCCGTCTTATGCGGGGTATCCAGGATCAGTAACTGTCGCGGTGTATGATCGGCCGTACTATCGCGGTCCCGGATATTGGTCGCGCGGCGCGTATTACATTTGGAAGCCCGGCCATTGGGTTTGGCGCAACAGCCAGAAAGTTTGGATCCGCGGCCATTACGTCGTCCGGGGATACTGATCCAGCAGACCGTCGAGCGAGCGGCCGTTAAACGATCGGTTGAGCCAGGCCCCAAGCCGCCAGGCGAAAACGCACCGCCGTCGCGACGCAGCCCAAACCGTAGCGTACGCTTCTGCGAAAATTAATCGATGACGCTTCGGGCATGTATCGAGCCGGACAGGTCACTTCACCGATGGCGCAGCCAAGGGCGACGATTTGAACGAGGATTTGGTTGTCGAAAACGAAATCGTTCGAGTTTGTTTGCAATGGCAGTCGCTCCAGCAACTGCCGGGAAAAAGCGCGATAGCCGGTATGATACTCCGACAGTTTTGCACCAATAAGAAGATTCTCCACCAGCGTGAGGAACCGATTGGAGACATATTTCCACCAGGGCATACCGCCGCGCAGCGCGCCGCCGCCGAGAATGCGTGACGCGAGAACGCACGGATACAAGCCGCTCGCCACCAACGCTGCCATCGCCGGAATCAGTTGGGGCGTGTACTGATAATCAGGATGGATCATGATGATGATGTCCGCGCCTGCGGCCAGCGCGAGCCGGTAACACGTTTTTTGGTTCGCGCCGTAACCGCGATTCTCCGGATGCACTTCTATCTGCACGTTTGGCAGGGTGCGCGCGATTGCGACCGTTTCATCGTGACTGGCGTCATCGACAATGATGACCAAATCAACAATGCCGTGCGCCATGACTTCGTCATAGGTCTGGCGCAACGTGCGCGCGGCGTTATACGCGGGCATGACAACAACGATTTTTTGGCCGTTTAGCATCCGACTAGTGTTTCCTTTATTCTATGGCTTTCAAGCTTCACCGAGATTCAAAGCGCATGCTTCCTTTTTGCACGAAGTGCTTTGGGAATGCGAGGCGTCTTCGCATCGCTTTCACACTGAGCCACGCGCAAAGCGGCGCGAGGACGCGCACGCACTCCAAAGCTTCGCGAAACAGGGCGGTGTTGCACTTCAGTCGCTGTATTACAGTTAGTCTCCATAGCTGTTAACATGACGATTTTTTACGACCCAAGCTGTTTGGAATATTCGGGTCCCGGTCATCCAGAACGGCCACAGCGAATCGCCCGCACTGCACCTCTATTAAAGGATCGACATCCTCATTGGGAATGGCGAGAGCCCTCGCCTGCGACGGATGATCAGTTGCTGCGCACACATTCGGGTGAGCATCTCAAACATCTGGCCGCTGCGCATGAAGATTTCGATGTCGACACGCCATTTTATCCAAGGATCGGAATCTACGCGCGGCGATCCGCTGGCGCCGCGGTGGATGCGGCGCATTCTGCACTGCGTGGCGAGCCCGCGTTTAGCTTGATGCGCCCTCCCGGACATCACGCCACACGCGATCGCGCGATGGGTTTCTGTTATTTCAGCAACGTTGCTGTCGCTGCGCTCGATGCGTTGGCTGTAGCCGGCATCGGGGATGCCGGTCTGCCGAGGTCATCGACCCCGGCTAGAACAAAAGTCGAACGCGTTGCGATTTGGGATTTTGACGGACACCACGGCAATGGAACTGAAGCGATTGTAGCCGACAATGACCAGATTCGATTTGCGTCGATCCATCAATTTCCGGCGTATCCCGGGACCGGCACGAAATCGTTTGCGAACATTGAAAACTATCCCATCGCGCCTTTTACACCGCGCGCTGGAATTGTTGATATCGCGCGCCGCTCTCTCAATCGATTGCTCGGTTTCGAACCTGACTTGCTTTTGGTTTCAGCAGGGTTCGACGCATACGCGCGAGATCCACTGTTGCAGTTAACACTTGAGCGCGAAGACTTCGCTACGTTCGGCGAATGGTTAAAACAAATCGATATTCCTGTCGCAGTTGTCCTGGAAGGCGGCTACGGCAATGACTTGCCGGAGTTAATCGACGCGTTTTTAACCGCTTGGAATGGCTGAATTGCAGAGGCTATCGGACGTCATAAAACGCCATTAGAGTTGTTCTACCTCACCAATGCCCGCGCAAGGTCATTCCGAGCAACAGTGCAGCCGCATCTTCAATGTCGTGATATTTGTGCTCAGCCGCTCTGGTTTTCACCGCGAGGAGGCCGCACCGGTGAACGTTTGTGAAATCACCGTAAGGAAACTTGTACCTGCGCTTCGTATTCACAGCGTAACGTTCGTCCACGCCGAGATGCCACTTCGCGTACTCGGCAAATCCGTGCGCGCGGATGAACTCGTTTTCCACATCAGGCGAAGGTTTGTGCTCGCGCCACGCGCCTTTGCGATCAGCGATCAGATGTCCTTCCTGGATAAGTTGAGACGCAAGCGCGACGGCATTTTGGTTGACCTTCATGCTGCCACCCGACTGCGCCCGGGCACCAATGATCGCGTTGAGACAAACGATCAGTGCGATCCGCGCTACACAATTAAAGTTGCTGATCACGCCGAAACGTTTGCCTCACACCCAGAAATGGCAACAGTATTCGCCTCAGCGGGCCGTAGCACAGCTTGGTAGTGCGCTTGAATGGGGTTCAAGAGGTCGCGGGTTCAAATCCCGCCGGCCCGATAGAATGTTGAGCCACGGATTGACACACATAAACGCGGATTGTTCGTGGCTAAGAAAGAAAAAATATTTGTTAAATCTGTGTTCATCTGTGGCTGAATGCTAAGCGCTGGAATTGTCGGGCTCCCGAATGTTGGGAAGTCAACGCTTTTCAATGCCGTGACGCGCACGCATAAAGCGCCAGCGGAAAATTACCCGTTCTGCACGATTGATCCGAACGTAGGCATGGTGATCGTGCCCGACCTGCGACTGGAAAAGATCGCAGAGATTTCCCGCTCGAAAAAAATCACACCAACGGCAATCGAGTTTGTGGATATCGCCGGTCTGGTCAAAGGCGCGAGCGCCGGCGAGGGCCTTGGTAATCAGTTCCTCCATCACATTCGCGAAGTGGAGGCGATCGTGCAGGTCGTGCGTTGTTTTGAAAATCCGGACGTTCACCATGTCAGCGCCACCGTTGATCCAATTCGCGACATCGAGGTCATCAATACCGAACTCGTGCTCGCTGACCTGGCGTCCTTACGCAAGCGGCAAGAGCGATTACAAAAACAACTGCACGCCGGCGAAAAGACGGCCCAGATTGAAAATTCGATCATCGAGAAACTACTCCCGCATCTCGACCGCGCTAAACCGGCGATCACCGCGGCGTTGACTCCCGAAGAAAAGGAGATCGCGGGAGGTTTTTTCCTGCTCACGTCAAAGCCGACGATCTTTGCCTGCAACGTGGCGGAGTCGGATCTGACAGCAATTGCCAGGGGCGATACCGGAAATGCTGTCACGGGCTATGTGGATCTTGTTCGAGACTACGCCAACCACCATTTCTCCACCGAAGCAATTGTGATCAGCGCTCAAATCGAGAGTGAGCTCGTCGATCTCACCGAGCAGGAGGCAGTGGAGTATTTACGCGGCCTCGGCGTGGACGACAGTGGCGTCCACGAGCTTATTCGGGCGGTATATCATCTGCTCGGGTTGCGTACGTTTTTTACCACTGGCGAAAAGGAGACGCGCGCTTGGACCATTCACACCGGCGACAAAGCGCCAGCCGCCGCCGGGGCAATTCACTCGGATTTCGAGCGCGGTTTTATCGCGGCCGAAACGATCCACTGCAACGACCTGATTGCAGCCGGTTCGTTCGCCAAAGCACGCGAAGCAGGCAAACTCCGGCTGGAGGGAAAAGATTACGAAGTCCGCGACGGAGACGTGATTCTGTTTCGATTCAACGTTTGAGTTGCAGAGGCGGCTGCGTCAGCCGCCTATTTCAACAAGACGGTGCTCGAAATAAGCGCCGCTATACGACCCTATGCAGGCGCGTCGTATAAAATCCGTCCGCAGTTTTCACAGCTTACGATTTCTTTCCCCGCTTTGACTCCTGCTGCCGTGGCAGTCGTTACTTTCATATGGCAGCCGGTACAAACGCCGTGCTCAACAGCGACCACCGCAGCGTCGCCTTTACTGTTGAAGAGGCGCTCAAACTGATCGAGCAAATCGGCGTCAATTTTAGACGCAAGCGCTTCCCGCTCATTTTCGAGTTGTTGCTGCTGCGCTTCCAGAGCTTTTGATTTACTTTCGAGGTCGACCAACTGCCGCGAGATCGTGTCTTTAGTCGCTCGCCCACCTTTCTCCGCCGCTTCGAATTCGGCTTTCACCTTGTCGGCCTCGATCATCAATTCGAGCTCCTGATCCTCGAGTTTGCGGATCTCATTTTCGTATCGCTCAATCTCGTGGCCGATTGCCCGAAACTCTTCGTTTTTTCGGGTTTGATACTGCTGCGTTTTGAGCCGTGCAATGCTTTCGCTGCGCGTGCCCACATCGAGCTCGAGATTTTTGCGGTGGACTTCAACCTGGAGCGCTTTTTGTTTCAGCTCGTCAACGCCCGCTGCACTTGCAGCCAGTTGCGACTCGAGATGCCTGCGTTCCAATGGCAGCGTTTTGATCTCAGTCTGGATCTGTCGGATCTTTTGTTGTCGATCTTGGAGAACGAGCAGTTGTTCCAGTTCCGGATGCACGCGCGCTCAACCTATTGATTCGGCGGAGCGGCGTCAATCACTGGCCCACGGCCTTAAGTTCACTGAAAGCTCCGAGCACTTGCTCCGGCCGCGCGCGTACGGCGATGTTATTCGTGAGGTTAACCCAGCGAACAACGCCGTCGGAATCAATTAGAAATTCAGCTGGACGCGCGATGTCCGCGCTTTTCGGACCGGCCCCGGGATGCAACACATCGTATCGGCGAATAACCTTCGCCTTCGGATCGGAAAGCAGCGGAAACGTATAGCCGAGTTTTTGTGATTGCCGCTGATTAATCTCCGGCGGATCAACGCTGATGCCGACAACGCGAATGCCGCGCAAGTCGAATTCGGAAAGCCGTTGTTGGAAACTCCGCAACTCGGAGTTGCAAAGCGGTCACCAAAATCCGCGGTAAAAAATGAGCACGACTGCTTTCGAACCGGAGAGCAAATCGCCAAGGCCGACAGGTTTTCCATTTTGATCGAGTAATATAAAATCTGGTGCCTTTTGCCCAACGCGCGGGGCGCCACTTGAAGCCGGAACCTGCCGCAGGACGTAGAAGATTTCGTAACTGAAAAACGCGACAAAAAGCACGGCAATCGCTGTGAAGATCGATCCGAAAATCTTTCCGCGGTAAACTCGTGGCCGGCCGAACGCGCGGAACAGACCGACCAGCAACAACGCAGCCCCAATTCCAAAGAGCAAGAGATTCGCCCATGGAAAATCCCGCGTGATTGGAAATTGAGCGAAGAACGCGTACGAAAACAACCCGGCGACTACGACAACGAAGCCAACCCAGATCGGCCAGTTCCACTTTCGCTTCATGCCGATCTTGTCGTGCCCATTCGCAAGATCCAGCGGTAGAGCACGAATGCGATAACCACGAACGCAACGCCGCCAATAAAGATGCCTGCCGTTTCAAATCCGGGACCTACCAGGGCCAACGGCGCAGCTTTGCCGGAGAACACAACGATTGCGGAAAGGATAACACCTATGATGCTCTCGCCAACGATCAAGCCCGACGCCAGAAGCACGCCAAGCTGTTTGGTCGCTTCGGGCTTTGGTGTGCGATTCGCTCGTTGGTCGAAAAACCAGCCGACAATCGCGCCGACGACGATCATCAACGTGCTTTGCGTTGGTAGATAAATTCCGAGTCCCACCGCCAGTGGTGGAACACGCATGTGTTTTGTCGTGCGTGCGAGAATTTCGTCGAGGAGGATGATGCCGATGCCTATCAATCCGCCGATTCGGATCAAGCTCCAGTCAATGTCCCCGGCTATGACGCCTTGAGCCAAAGAGGAAATCAGTCCCGCCTGCGGTGCAGGCAAGGGATGCGGTCGAAGCTCCGCTCCCGGTGCGCCGACAAACCCGTAGGCGTGATTCACCAGATCGAGCACGGGCGGAATCACAAATGCGCCCGCAATCACACCGATGATCAGTGCGATCTGCTGTTTCCACGGCGTGGCATCAACCAGTTGGCCGGTCTTAAGGTCCTGGAGGTTATTATTCGCGATCGAGGCAACGTTGAAAACCACTGCGGTGGTGAAAAGTGCGAACGCCATCAGTGCCTTGCTCGCATCCGGCGATACGTAAGGTTTCACGCCGACCACAAGCAGCAATGCCGCGCCGATCACCACCAAAATCCCGATGCCGGAAAGCGGGCTGTTTGAGGAACCGATCAAGCCAGCCATGTAGCCGGTGACCGCCGACACGAAGAAGCTCATCAACACGACATAGGCGACCCCGCCAATGATGAGCGTTGGGAGATGCGCACCGAGGCCGCTCGTATTGCCGAAATAGCCGAGCAACCAGCCGATCGGCAGCATGCACACCAGCGTGATAAGACCGACGATTCCGATCGGAATGTCGCGCTCCGTGATCGGCAGCGTGTCGGCTTTGCCGGCTTTACGCGCACGTGAGGCAGCCATCGCACTCGTGAGGCCGCTCGCAACCGGCTTTACCAACTTCAGCAGTGTCCAGATCGCCGAAACGCCGATCGCCCCGGCGCCGACGAAACGCACTTTCGTGCTCCAAGTCTTTTGCGCGAGCGTCGCTGCGGCAGTCGTCATATCGCCGGCGATTTCCGAAAAATGCGGGACGCCCCAACCCCAACCAATCAGTGCGCCAATCAGCATCGCGATCCCAACAGAGAGACCAACCAAATGGCCAATCGCCAACAGCGCGAACGAAAGCGCAAAGTCATAGCCGCTGACTGCGCCGCGTCTGCCAATTCGAAAGGTTTGCGCAACGTCCGCTGCGAAAATTTGCGTACCGACAATCACTGCAAAAACGGCGGCAACGATCGAGCCCCACAGCACCGCGAGCAGACCAGCCCGACCATGTTCAACATCGGAAGCATGTTCCGAGCCGCCACTGCTTCCAACCTTGAGCACTTCAGCGCATGCGACGCCTTCCGGATACGGCAAATCGGAATTTGTGACCAACGCCCGACGCAGCGGAATCGAATACATCACGCCGAGAATGCCTCCGAGTGCGCAGATCCAAAACGAGGTCCAAAATGGAAACTCAGTCCAATACCCGATCATGATCAACCCCGGGAGCACGAAAATGATCGCCGACAGGGTGCCCGCAGCCGAGGCCACCGTTTGCACAATGTTGTTTTCCTGAATGGTCACGCCGCGGAACCCGCGAAGGATGGCCATCGAAATCACTGCCGCCGGAATCGATGTCGAGAAAGTGAGCCCGGCCTTGAGTCCGAAGTACACGTTGGCTGCGGTGAACACCAGCGTGATGAGGATGCCGATAATCAAGCCGCGAATAGTAAGTTCGGCGGGGCTGTTCGGGCGCATTTCTTGATTGGCTTTCACAACACGAATTCCAATTCTCTAATTGCGTGGCCCGCTACCATGCCGGACCAACGCGAGCGGAGGATAGTCTGGAATCGCCGGAAGGGTCAAGACGTATGCATGGCTAAAGCACTGCGTGCGTTCGCCAAATCAGAACATCTCGACAGGCGAGCGTTGGACATTTTGCGGAGAGGTTTGCCTGGCGCGCGCTTCGCCAAGAACAGCGACGCGCAAATCCCAGATTTCGTTGTCGATCGTGCGAAAGGCGGTTTCGGAGAATTTGTCCGGCGGGGTTAGCTTTTCTTTGAAACGCGCAACGTTATCCACGGCGCGATCGATTTGATCTGACGGCAGCTTGCCGAGAATTCCGCGCACGGTTTCGATTTCCGGAATGCGATGGCAAATCATCACGATGTCGTTTCCGGCGTTGATAGCGAGGCGAATCGTGTCCTCTAACCGATATCCCGTCAGGATCGCGCCCATGTCGAGATCATCAGTCATGATCAGACCGTCGAAACCAAGTTCGTTCCGCAACAAATCTGTGGTGATCCGGCGCGATAACGTGGCGGGCGTGCGTTCCGGCTCGAAGCATGGATACCAGCCATGACAAATCATCATGCTGTCCACGCGATCGACAAATTGACGGAACACAGCCAGTTCGTTCTGCTCAAGTTCTTCGCGCGTCCGATCGATTCGCGGCAACTGGTAATGAGCATCTGAGGTTGCAGAGGCGTAACCGGGGAAATGTTTGCCGCAGCTCGTGATCCCCTGCCCTCTCATTGCCTCATTAAATACGCCGGCATTGCGCGACGACTTGCTCGACCGTTTTTCCGTAACACCGGCCACGCAGCGAGTTGTCGGCGTCATCATCAAATGAAATGTCGAGCACGGGGCATAAATCCAAATTGAACCCGAAAAGCCGCAGCAAACGTCCGGTGATATCGCCGTGACGCCTGATCAGATCGACATCGTTTTTGTCGCGCAACTGTTGCGCGTTTGGCGGCTCGTTGCCGATCAGACGCAACCGCGAGACGCGGCCCCCTTCCTGGTCGATTGTAATGATGGGCTCGATCTCGCTAAGGTCGCGCAAATCGTCGATGAGCTTTCGGAGTTGCGGTGGCGCTCTCGATATTGCGTCCGAAAAGAATGAACGCCCCCGGTTGCACGCGCCGCAACAAGCTGGCGGTTTCCGCATCGAGTTCTTTGCCGGGCACACCGGTCATAATCAGTTGACCAACGGAATCTGCCTTCATTGCCGAAAGGTTCAACGTTCAAGGTCGATATTCAACGCTGTCATTGCGAAAGAAACGAGAGTCCGCGGACATGTTTCACATTTCGTCAGCATGACAGGATAGTCAGTTGAACGTAGAGCGTTGAGCGTTAACCGTTGGGCGTTGAAAAACATCGCGATTTATGGCGGCACGTTCGATCCCGTCCATCACGCGCATTTGATTCTTGCCCGTGAAGCGATTGAGACGCTCGGTCTGGAAAAAGTCATTCTTGTGCCGGCGGCGATTTCGCCTCTCAAGAAGGCCGCTCCGGTTGCGAGCGGCGAAGTACGATTAGCGATGTTGCGGGCTGCGACAAAGGGCGATCCGGCGTTTGAAGTGGATGAATGCGAGCTGCGACGGCCGCCTCCTTCGTACACAATCAATACGGTGGAGGAGATTCGGCGACGTGAACATGATGCCGTGATTTACTGCTTAATCGGTGAAGACAACGTGGAGCAATTGCCGCAGTGGCGTCGCTTCGCTGAGTTGGAGAAAATGGTTCGCTTTGTTGTTCTGGATCGCAGCGGGAAACAACCCACACATTCTTATCCGCTGATTCATCGTCGGATCGACATTTCCGCCACTGAGATCAGACGAAGAGTTGCGCAAAACGAATCAATTCGTTATCTCGTACCCGAATCGGTCGAGGAAATCATACAGCACGAGAAACTTTATCGGGAGCAATAGAAATAACGCCGGAAAATTTAGCAAAGAGCTGCGCCGAACTCGCCTCAGACAAAAAGGCCGAGAACATCGTTGTATTGGATTTGCGCGGCATCTCGAGCTTCACGGATTTCTTCGTGATCTGTTCGGGCACGTCAGAACCCCAACTCAAAGCGATCGCGAACGAAATCGAAGCGCGGTTGCGCGAGGACTATTCGCTGCGTCCGGTAGCGGTGGACGGATTTCCCGCAAGCCAATGGATAGTGCTCGATTACCTTCAAGTGGTTGTCCACATTTTCCATAGCGACAAACGCGCCTTCTATAGTCTGGAGGATCTGTGGGGCGACGCACCCCGGGTGCAGTGGGAGTCAGTGTCAACTCTTTAGGGAGACGCGGCGCGCACAGGAGTGGCGCGCCCTACCAAACTCCTTTGCAAAGGTGGGGCGGGGCCAGTTCTCTACACGCCAATTGCTCCCGTCGAGAAGCCCGTGCAATCAGGGCTTCTCCGCAGGTTGGATGATTGCTCTTTATTCCTACTTTTTAGTAGGCGCGGGCGACGGCGGAGGAGGAACCTTCGAAGACCCTTGTGGGGCAGGCGTTGGAGGCGGTTTGACATCCATCAGTTCGACTTCAAAGATCAGCGTCGAGTTCGGACCAATATCAGGGCCCATTGCCCGCTCGCCATAGGCGAGACTCGATGGAATGAACAACTGATATTTGGCTCCCTTCTTCATCAACTGAAGCGCCTCGGTCCATCCCTTGATCACGCCATTAACCGGAAAGCTGGCCGGTTGGCCGCGCTTATATGAACTGTCAAACTCCGTGCCATCGATCAGAGTGCCACGGTAATTTACTGTGACCATGTCGGTGGCTTTCGGTTGCGGTCCTGTTCCTTCTTTCTCGACCTTGTATTCCAAACCGCTGGAAGTGGTTTTTACCCCGGGCTTCTTTTTGTTTTCTTCAAGAAACTTCGCCCCTTCGGTCTTGTTTTTCTCGCCAAGGTCTTTCTGTTTCTGTTCCATATCTTTCTCGAATTGCGCCATGATCTCCTTCACCTGGTCGGGCGTCAGTTGCGGTTTACCGGCAAGTGAGTCTTTGATGCCGGCGGCCAGGATGTCGGGATTAATATCCACCTTTTGCCGGCCCAGATTGAACCCGATCTGCATGCCGATGCTGTAGCTGACCTTGTCCTTTTGGTCCTTGAGTTGTGGTGATTTCTCTTGCCCGAATAACGGGAATGCAATTAAGGATGCGCTGACAATGACAATAAAACGTTTCATAGGATCGTGTTTCCGCGCCGCAGTGGTTAAAATTGCTCGCCGCAGAAAGCCGCACGCTAATGGATAAATGCCGCCCGTCAAGAGAACAGCGTTACCGCCTGTTTGGACGCCGCTATTTTGCAGTTGCATCGGTTGCGACGGGCATAATTGCGCTCTGGCCAAATTCTGTTGTTTCGGTCACTCTCTCGGCCAGCGAAGCTTTGAAAATCGGAAAAAGAGTCTGGCAAAATGAGTGCAATGGAGCTATTTCCGGACTTACTTCATGGAACAAAGGCGAAGATTTTGCGTCGCTCGGCATCGGTCACTTCATTTGGTACCCGAAGGGACGACGCGGCCCATTCGACGAAAGTTTCCCGAAGGTCGTAAGCTTCATCTCAAACCGGGGCGCCAAATTGCCAACAATGCTTCTGAGCGTCGGCCGTGGAGAGCCCTGTCCCTGGAACTCGCGTACCGAATTTCTTCGGGCAGAACAGACGCCTGAGATGAATCAGCTACGGCGGTTCCTGGCCGATACGGTCGATCTCCAGGCAGAATTTCTTGTTGCCAGGTTGGAGGCTGCTCTGCCTAAGATGCTGGCCGAAGCGGCGCCTGCCGACCGAACGAACGTGCAACAACAATTTGAGCGCCTCACGAAAACACCACAGGGATGCTACGCCCTGGTCGATTACGTAAACTTCAAGGGAGAAGGCGTCCTGCACACCGAGCGTTACCAGGGTCAGGGATGGGGTTTGCTTCAGGTGCTCGAGACCATGCACGGTACCTCGGACGCCGGTGCGGTTGATGAATTCGCGCGCGCGGCCAAAGCCGTTTTGACTCGCCGCGTTCAAAATGCTCCCCCCCAGCCGGCATGAGTCACAGTGGTTAACCGGTTGGCTTCGGCGCATAAACAGCTACAGTGGCGGCTAATCTTATGCCGGGAAGACTTCGCATATTTGTTTACGCCGTCTTGTTGACGGGCCTTGCCTCTTCAATTAGCGCGCAGTTCCGTCTCTTCGGACCGCGGCATAAGTCGACGCCCCAACCAATGCGCAAAGCGTCGGCTTACATCAGCCGGCAGGAACCATTAAAGGTAAATCAATCATTACTTAAACAGGCCACGCCGGACAACGTGCACGTCGTCGTTTCTCTTTCCAAGCAGCGCGCCTATTTGATGATAGGCGAGCAAATCGTGGCCGACAGTCCAATTTCTTCCGGCAAGAGCGGACACAGCACACCCTCCGGTCATTTCTCCGTCCTCGAAAAGGATCCGGACCATCGTTCCAGCATTTATGGCGACTTCGTTGACAGCTCGGGTCGGGTTGTTCGCTCCGGAATCAGCGCCAAGATCGATTCCGCTCCCAGCGGAACACATTATGTCGGTGCGCCCATGAGGTGGTTTATGCGGCTGACAGGCGAAGGGGTCGGAATGCATGTCGGGATTCTGCCGGGATATGCAGCATCCCATGGCTGCATTCGGATGTCGTCGGACGGAGCGAAATTATTTTACGACAATGTAAAAGTCGGCACGCCGGTGGAGGTGGGCGGTTAACTAAAACCTTAGCACAGGCATCCTGCCTGTGGGTGCAGGCGGGCTTCTCGCCTGCGCCGTTACGCCACTAGCTTTCGTCGCAAAAGATCGAGTGCGGCTCGCGCAGCCAATTGCTTGAACGTCTCGCGATCGGTTGGGAAAAAGAGTTTTCTTACGACCGTATCCGACTGTGCCGAAGCAAAGGCAACATAAACAGTCCCGATCGGCTTTTCATCCGAACCGCCGCAGGGCCCTGCGATTCCGGTCGTCGCGAGCCCGTATGTCGAGCCCGCGCGTAGCCGCGCACCCTCGGCCATTGCCCGCGCAACCGGTTCACTTACCGCGCCGTGTTTTTCGATCAATTTTGGATTGAGATTCAAGATGTCGCTCTTCGATTCGTTTGCGTAGGTGATGTAGCCAGCCAGAAAAACTTCTGACGCGCCCGGCACGTTTGTGATCGAGTTTGCGATGAAACCGCCAGTACACGATTCGGCTGTTGCCAGGGTTTGTTTCCGTTGCTTCAGCAGTTTCAGCACCACTGATTCAAGCGTTTCATTGTCACCGGAGAAGATCGACAAGCCCAATTCTCCGCGAATGATCGCATCGGCCATTTGAATCGCCTCCGGCTCGCCGATGATGCGCACTTCAACTTCGCCTGGCCGCGCACAATAGCCCAGCTCGATTCCCGGGATCGCCAAAACTTTCTCGCCAATCGCCTTCTCGACGAGCGACTCGCCGATGCCGGCAATGCGGTACGACCACCGCTCAATTGAAAGCGGCACCTGAAGGATCGACTGCAAAATCGGCATCACGAATTTCTTGAACATAGGCTGGAGTTCACGTGGCGGTCCGGGGAGAACGAAAACGTGCGGCGACGAAACGCGTGGATTGATATTCGCTTTCAAATAGAAACCGGGTGCGCTTCCGTGTTCGTTCGGCAGGACCTGCCCGCCCGCTGGGACATCTGCCTGACGTGCAATTCCCGAGGTCCATTCAATTCCGCGCGCCTGAAGTCTCTGCTGAAGCGACCTCAGTAGTTCAGGATCCTGATGCAGTTCCAGTCCCAGTGATTTCGAAACCATTTCCCGGGTAATGTCGTCTGTAGTCGGGCCGAGGCCGCCGGTAACGAAAAGAATTTCGCAACGTGGAAATAATTCGGCCAGCGCGCGCAGAATAGCCTCAGTGTCAGGAACCGTGCGCCGTTCATCGATTCGCAAACCCAGTGGAAGAATCTCGCGCGCGATAAACGCAAGATGCGCGTCCTGAACGTCGCCAAGCAACAGCTCAGTACCGGTATTTATGAGCATCGCGCGCATAAAGCGGAGCAAACATCGAACACCGAAGATCGAACGTCCAATGTTCCAGCCGCGGCGCTGTCTCGCCGCGAAGTGATTGACGCCCCGACACCAGCGAGGCGGTTACAGCTACGCTGCGGTCTTGTCCTGTTTCTTTCGAATCAACGGAAGTTTTTTGCCGTCTACGACCGCGCGGTTGATCGTGACTTCGGCGATATCTTCCCGGCTGGGCACATCGTACATGATGTCGAGCATGATGCGTTCGAGCATCGAACGCAGCGCACGCGCACCTGTGCCTTTTGTGACCGCCTGTGCCGCGAGCGCGCGCAATGAGTCTTTGGTGAAATTCAGCCGGACTCCTTCCATTGAGAAAAGCTTGGTGTACTGCTTGACCATTGCGTTCTTTGTGTCGGTCAATATCGCCACCATTTCGTCCTCGGTAAGCGCGTCCAGTGAACTGACAAGCGGCAGGCGGCCGATGAATTCAGGGATCATTCCAAACGCAAGCAGGTCTTCCGGTTCCACGTGGCGGATCGATTGTTTTCGCAGCGCTTCCTCCACCTCGAGCGTCGGACTGCCAAAGCCCATGACCTTTTGGCCGATGCGCTTTTGGATGATTTTGTCCAGTCCAATAAATGCGCCGCCGCAAATAAACAGAATCTTTTCGGTGTTGACCTGAATGTATTCCTGATGCGGGTGCTTGCGACCCCCTTGAGGCGGAACATTGCACGTACTGCCTTCCAAAATCTTCAACAGCGCTTGCTGCACACCTTCGCCGGATACGTCGCGTGTGATGCTTACATTGTCGGTCTTGCGTCCAATCTTATCGATCTCGTCGATGTAAACGATACCGATCTCGGCGCGCTTCACATCGTAATCGGCATTTTGCAGCAATCGCAGGATGATGTTCTCAACATCTTCGCCGACATAACCGGCTTCGGTCAGCGTCGTCGCATCGGCAATGCAAAACGGCACGTCAAGAATCCTAGCCAGCGTCTTGGCGAGCAAAGTTTTACCGGAGCCAGTCGGGCCGATCAGCAAGATATTGCTTTTCTCGATTTCAACGTCCGCGAGCGGATCCGTCTGAAACGCAGCTGACGAGTCCGCCGGGACGGCAGTTTGCAGCACCCGCTTATAGTGATTGTGCACCGCCACCGAAAGCGTCTTCTTCGCGGTTTCCTGACCGACCACATATTGATCGAGCCCGTGACGTATTTCCGCCGGCTTCGGCACGCGAATGTTCGAGGACTGCCGCCGGGCGTCTTCGTTTAGTTCCTTATCGAGAATGCTCTTGCAAACGTTGATGCAGCTATCGCAGATGTAAACGCCGGGCCCGGCAATGAGCTTTCGCACCTCAGCATGGCTTTTGCCACAGAAGGAGCACATGGTGAGGTTGGAAGCGCGGGCCATATGCGTTCTTCTATTGTGCCGGTTACCCCGTCGTCTTCCGCGATACCACTACGTTGGGCACTTCCACCAGCCGACCATCCGGGGGCGTGTTGCCGTCCAGCAACTTTACTTCCTTCCGCGATTTAATCACTTCGTCCACCAAACCGTATGCCTTGGCTTCGTCCGCAGACATGTAGTAATCGCGATCCGAATCGATTCGGACTTGTTCTTCCGATTTGCCAGTGTGCTGCGAGATGATGCGAATGATACGCTTCTTGAGCTTGAACATGTAATCGACCTGGCGCTCCACATCGCTCGCCTGTCCCTGCGCGCCGCCGTGTACCTGGTGAATCATGATGTCGGAATTCGGCAAAGCGAACCGTTTACCTTTGGTCCCGGCACACAGCAATACTGCACCCATGCTGGCCGCCATGCCGATGCAATACGTCACTACGTCGCACGTCAGAAACTGCATCGTGTCGTAGATCGCCAGCCCCGCCGTCACCACGCCACCGGGTGAGTTGATATAGAGATTGATGTCCTTTTTGCCGTCCTCCATTTGAAGAAAGAGCAACTGCGCGATGACGAGATTTGCAATATGATCGTCGACCTGGCCGACAAAAACGATGCGGTCCTTCAGAAGCCGCGAATAAATGTCGTAGCTGCGTTCGCCCCGGCCAGTCTGTTCCACGACCATCGGAACCAGCACTTGCGAGACATTTTCATTCGACACTCTCATGATTTTTCTTCTTCGGCGGTAGGTTCTTTCGTCGATTCGATGCTAACATTCGCCTTTAGGAAATCAAGAGTCTTGCCCAGTAGAAGCTGCTCGGAGACATCGTCCAGCGCGTTCCGTTGTTGCAATTCTTTGCGCATTTTCTCCGGCGAAATGTCGTAACGCGCCGCCTCCTGCTTGATATGTGAATCGAGATCTTCCTTTGTGACCTGAATCTTTTCGCTCTCCGCGATGCGTTGAAGAACGAAATTTGTTTTCAACCGGTGCGCCGCCATGCCCACGGCTGCATCAATCAATTCTTTTTCTTTTTCCTTGAGCATGTCGTCGGTGACTCCTCGCTCTCGATTCCGTTGAACTAGTTCGGCAAGCGCGCGGCGGGTTTCATTTTGCAAGAGCGCTTGAGGCAGGTCGAACTGGATTCGCTCATGCAAATACTTCACAATTTGAGCTTCCTTCGCCCGTTCGGCATCATGCTCTTTCGCGTGCTCGAGGTCGTGCTCGATCATCTGGCGAAGGTCCGCGAGCGTTTTGCCGGGGACCAGCTTGGCTGCAAGAGCGTCGTCGATCGCTGGCAACACCTTCGCCTTGATCTCGCGCAAAGTAACGGCGTAATCCGCTTTCTTTCCGGCAAGTTCTTTCGCCGGAAGGTCGTCTGCGAAATTGACGATCACCAGCCGTGCTTCACCTGGCTTTAGTCCGATTAGTTGCTCACAAAATTTCGGCAGAAAGTTTTCAGGAGCCAGATGCAGCCAGAATTTTTTGCCGCCCTGCAAATTCTTGCTGGCTTGCGGCGCGATTTCACTAATCGGCTTGTCATCCACCGACCCCTCGAAATCAAGGACGGCAAAATCGCCCATTTGCAACGCGCGCTCTGGCACATCCACAAAATCGGCCGATTGATCGCGTAAACGTTCCAGCGCCGCTTCGACTTCCCCTTCCGAAACCTTTGTAGGCGGGAGTTGCACGGGAATATTTTTGTAATCAGGTACCTCAAATTCCGGCGCAGTGACGACCGTCGCCCGGAAGTGCATCGACTTATCCTCTCCAAACTGGATATCCTCAATATTCGTCACCGAAGCCACGCGCAATTGTTCTTGTTCGACTGCTTCGTGATAACTTTTCGACACCAATTTCTTGGTGAGTTCGTCCTGGATTTCCTTGCGAAATCTTTTGTCGATGACCGCGCGCGGGGCCTTGCCAGGCCGGTACCCTGGAATTTTCGCAAACCGCGCGAAGTTGTTTGCGATTGCATCCCACTCCTTGGCGACTTCCTCCGCCGGCAATTCAATCCGCAGCCTCGAGACGGATCCGAGCTGCTTTTCCACTTCAACTTTCATTGTAAACCCACGCTACTCTGCGCGCCTTTGTAGGGCAACCGCTCCGGTTGCTGCTGGCCTGTAGTGTCCGCTGTCCTCAGCGGAAATATTTACTTCCCACTGGTGGATGCGCTGAGGCTGGCGCACGCTACAAGCCCAATCACACGACGCGCTCGCCCTTTACATACACCGAGTGCGTCTGCGGAATTCCAAACCAGTAGGCCAACTCACGATAATCTTCGCAATCGAAGATCGCGAAGTTGGCAAGTTTTCCCTCCTCCAGCGAACCGATTTTGTCGCCACGGTTCAGACTGTATGCTGCGTTGATGGTTGACGCGGTGATCGCTTCCGTAGGCGACATTTTCATTTGCGTGCAGGCGAGCGACAGAACCATCGGCATGCTTGGCGTGGGTGACGATCCGGGGTTGAAATCGGTAGCGATCACAATCGCGAGCCCTGCGTCGATCATGTCTCGCGCCGCCGGATAGTGCCTCGCTCCCAGCGCGTAAACCGAACCTGGCAACAGGACCGGTTGCACGTTTGCCTTTTTCAATGCGGCGATTCCCTGCTGGTCCGTTTGCTCCAGGTGATCCGCCGTCGTCGCTCCCAGTTCCGCCATCAATCGCGCACCACCGGAATTTGTTAATTGATCGACGTGCCCGCGCAATTTCAACCCGAGCTTTTTGGCTGCGCTCAAAATTTTGCGCGACTGATCGACATCGAAATAGCCGCGGTCACAAAAAACGTCGCAAAATGCCGCTAAATTTTCCGCCGCAACTCGAGACAACATTTCCGTGATCACAAGATCGACGTATTCCTTCTGCAACACTCCCTGCGGAACGGCGTGCGCTCCAAGAAATGTCGGCACGATTTCCAACGGCAGTTCCTTCTTCAGTTGCCGCATTACACGCAGAATCTTCAACTCATCTTCAAGAGTCAGTCCGTACCCCGACTTCGCTTCGGCTGTCGTAGTCCCACAGCGCAGGAGCCACTTCGCGTGTTTCTTTCCGTACGCGAAAAGATCGGCTTCGCTGGCTGCGCGCGTCTTTGCAACGGTTGACCAAATTCCGCCGCCGGCTTTTGCGATCTGCTCGTAAGTTTCGCCTCGCGCGCGCCGCTCAAAGTCGTCGAGCCGATTGCCCGCGAAAACCAAATGCGTGTGAGCATCAACAAATCCCGGCACGACAACGCGCCCGGCGGCATCGACAACATCTGCGTCGCCAAGATTCTTTTCGACCTCATCGCTCCGGCCGACCGTTTCGATATTGCCGTTGCGGATGAGCATTCCGCCATCGCGGATAATTCTGAACTGCGAAATTTCCGGGCCCACCCGAGGGCGTGTCGGACCAGCGAGAGTAACAATTTGTGAAGCGTGAAGAACGGCGAGTGAACTCATCTTCCGTTGAAGCGTACAAACGTTGGAGAGCAAAAAAGCGTTAAAACGGGCTGGTCGCTTCGGTTCAACCTAGTTTGCTTTCCACAACCTGGTTGATCTTCTTGAACTGCGCGTCGGAGTCTGCGCTGATTTTTCTGACTTTGTCGGCGAGCAGTTTTTTGAAGTTTTCGTCTTTCAGCTGTCCGAGATTAATCCGCACGTTCAGCGCTGCTCCTTCTATGCATGCGCGTGTGGCAAGCGCACCGACACCCACGTCCGAAACCGATGCGGGATTCCCCTTGCCGGCCATTTCGGCAAGCAGGTCGTAAGACTTGGACGCAGTTTCCATCACTTTCAACGGAACCTCGGCCGCGCGTTTCGTGGCCTCTTCGATCGCAGCCGCGCGCGCTGCTTTCTCTTCCGGCGATTCTTTAGCCAGCGCGAATGCGTCCATCACTTTGTTGAATGCGACCGTATCTTCATCGACCAGCGACAACAATTCATCCTTGAGTTGTTGCGCCCTGACCGCCCAGTTGCTGAAATACGCGAGCTGATCGTCCCAGCCGCGTTTGCCAGCGGAGAGATTGGCCACCATTCCGCCTAACGACGCGCCGAGAGCGCCCATCAAAGCGGCCACCGAACCGCCGCCTGGCGCGGGCGAATCGCTCAAGGTCTCATTACAAAACTCCCGCACATTCAGTCTCGCGAGGGACGCTTTAGGTTCGGCTGATTCGATCTTTAGTTCGATCACCTTCTCCTTAGGATCGAAAGGCTTCAGTTCACCCAAGCCCATCGAGCGAACAGCAATGTCGATTAGTTCTTCTTCCGAAACGCCCTCGGACCATCGTTGTTTGCGGAGAAAATAACGGCCGGCATCGAGCAGGGATCTTTTCGGCACCATGCCGACGACCTCCGAGCCTGTCACGCGCAACCCACGGTTCGCGGCTGACTCAACGCACGCATCGAACGCCGCATGTAAAGGTGTCTCCTCGATGTTCGTAAGATTCATCGAGACCTGTGCGATCCCGTATTCTTTCACGAACCAGCCAATTGCTTTCACGTGTTTCAATATCCCAGGAATGCGGACCGGCTCGCCGTTGGTATCCAGCACTGGTTTTCCCGATGGCGTGCCGTCTGCCGTCTTCACTCTCCCCTGCTCCCGCACATCAAATGCGATCGAGTTCGCTCGCCGCACTGATTTCGTGTTCAGGTTCGCGTTGTAAGCAATCAGGAAATCACGAACACCAATCACCGTCGCGCCCGATTTCTCGTTGAAAACGGCCGGACCAAAATCCGGTTTCCATTCCGGTTGTTTTATTTTTTCGAAAAACGCTTCGTATTCTCCCGCCCGAATCACGGCAAGGTTTGCGCGTGATTTATCCCTCGCTGCTTTGTCGTAGAGATACACCGGGATTTTTAATTCCTCGCCTACACGTTTTCCGAGGCGGTTCGCGCATTCCACCGCTTCTTCCCAGCTCACGTTACTCACCGGAATGAACGGGCAAACGTCCGTGACGCCCATCCGTGGATGCGCGCCTTTCTGTTTGCGCATATCGATTAATTCCGCTGCTTTTTTGATTGCGCGAAATGCCGCTTCCACCGCGGCATCTGGATTTCCAACAAACGTCACCACTGTCCGGTTTGTGCTTGCGCCGGGATCCACATCAAGCAACGAAACGCCTTCCACCGACTGAATCGCATCGGTAATCTGCCGAATGACATTTTGATCGCGTCCCTCAGAAAAATTCGGCACACACTCAATAAGCTTCGGCATAGGTCCGGGGTTAGTTGACAGTCTTTCCTTGTAGCGGCGGTCGGCGACCGCCGCAAATTCCTCGCGATATTGGCTGCAAGCATCCAACAGCAATTAATGGTGCAAGAGGCGTATTGCTTTTCACGGAATTAGTAATACCATGCTAGCATGCCGACGATCACAGTAAAACTCTCGAAGCCCGAGTTTTCGCGACTCGAGGCAAGTGCCAGGGCATCGAGACGGAGCAAGTCGGAAATCGTGCGTGAAGCGCTCGCCGCTGCGCATGGCAACTCCACTTCGCTTCTGGATGCGATGCGGCCTTACATTGGGAAGCTTTCCGGCCCCGGAGACCTTTCAACCAACAAAGCGCGGATGAGAGGATATGGCGCCTCGCGTTCTTGTTGATGCGGGACCGATTGCGGGGCTGCTTGATCGCCGAGACACGCACCATGACTGGGCGAAGCAGCAGGTCGCACATCTTCGGCATCCGCTGGTGACCTGCGAAGCCGTCCTCTCCGAAGCGTTCTTTCTTCTCGCGGGCGTTCGCAACGGGACTAGCACACTGGCTGGATTGCTCAGGGACAACCTTGTGCGCGTCGACCCGGACTTTTCGTTTTACGAACATTCTGATGAAATCCTGGGCAATATGGAGCGCTACAAAAATGTGCCGATGTCGTTTGCTGACGCCTGCCTCGTGCGAATGACCGAAATAGAACGCGACTCATTCGTTTTCACCACGGATCGCGATTTTCTTACCTACCGGCGTAATCGCCGCGAAAGGATCCCGTTGATCATCCCGTTCTGAAGCAGGTCGGAAAGCTTGTTTCGGCGCGACGCCGAAACCAACATGCGAGACGCATGCGCTACCCAGCACTTCAATCTCGTGCCTGCGGCTTTAGAGGAATTGCAATGTCGTGCTCCGCGGCGAATTCGATCGCGCGAGAGTAGCCGGCATCGGCGTGGCGGAGAATGCCCATGCCGGGATCGCTGGTGAGCACACGCTCGAGACGGCGTTTGGAATTTTCCGTGCCATCGGCGACGACGACCATGCCGGCGTGTTGCGAAAAACCTATGCCAACCCCGCCGCCATTATGGATCGACACCCACGATGCGCCGGCTGCCGTGTTGACGAGCGCATTTAGCAGTGGCCAGTCTGCGATAGCGTCGCTGCCGTCGAGCATACCTTCGGTTTCACGGTTGGGAGATGCGACCGAGCCGGTGTCGAGATGATCGCGGCCGATCACGATGGGCGCTTTGATCTCGCCGCGCTTCACTAATTCGTTCATCGCAACGCCAAACTCCTCGCGTTCGCCGTACCCGAGCCAGCAAATCCGCGCAGGCAACCCCTGATATTGGATTCGCTCCCTCGCGAGCTTCATCCAGCGCGCCAGCGTTTGGTTTTTGGGAAATAAGTCGAGCGCGAGTTTGTCGGTGCGCGCGATGTCAGCGGGATCGCCGCTCAAGGCAACCCACCGAAATGGACCCCGGCCTTCGCAAAACAACGGTCGAATGTATTCGGGAACGAAACCGGGAATGTCGAACGCGTTTTTTACTCCGGCTTTTTGCGCCTGCGCGCGAATGTTGTTTCCGTAATCGAAGGTAATTGCTCCCATCTTTTGCATGGCGAGCATGGCCTCCACGTGCACCGCCATGGATTGCATGGCACGCTCGATGTACTCGTCGGGATTCTCGCGTCGCAGCGTGAGCGCGTCCTCGATCGGCATGCCGTGCGGAATGTAACCGTTCAACGAGTCGTGCGCGCTGGTTTGATCGGTGAGCACGTCTGGAACGATCCCGCGTTTTACAATTTCAGGCAGGACCTCAGCGCAATTACCGACTAAACCCACTGAAACCGATTTTCGATCTTTGCGCGCCTGATCAATTAACTTGAGCACTTCGTCGAGCGACCACGCGATCTTGTTACAATAGCCACTTTTCAATCGCTTTTCGATTCGCGCCGGATCGACTTCAACACCGAGGAAAACCGCGCCATTCATGGTCGCGGCAAGCGGCTGCGCGCCGCCCATGCCGCCGAGGCCGCCGGACAAAACAAATTTTCCGTCGAGCGAGCCACCAAAATGTTTGCGGCCCGCCGCTGCAAACGTCTCAAACGTCCCCTGCACGATTCCCTGGCTGCCGATGTAAATCCACGAACCGGCAGTCATTTGTCCGTACATAGTCAGTCCCATCCGCTCGAGGCGATTGAACTCGGGATAGTTGTTCCACTGCCCGACGAGATTCGAGTTCGCGATGAGGACACGCGGTGATTGATCGTGCGTCCGAAATTTGCCGACGGGTTTTCCCGATTGCACAAGAAGCGTTTCATCGTTTTCGAGATCACGGAGCGACCGGCCGATGGCATCGAACGCCTCCCAGCTCCGCGCGGCACGACCTGTTCCGCCATAAACCACGAGTTGATCCGGATTTTCTGCGACCTCCGGATCGAGATTGTTCATCAACATCCGCATGGCCGCTTCCTGGTGCCAGCCTTTGCACGTTCGATCGCTGCCGCGCGGCGCGTGAATAATTCGCTTTCCACTCATGCTTATTCCCTACTCAATCAAAATCGCCCCGGCGAATCGCTTCAGCAACACGCGCGATATCGCCGGAAAGCGAGCGGTCTTGCGTGAGCGCCGCAGCAAGCTTCCGCACAACACCAAATGCGCTCTCGACGCCGCGACCGGCTTTTAATGGCCGGCGATGTTCCAAACCTTCAGCGGCGGCAAGGAGCTCGATGGCAACCAGGTTTTCGGCAAGATCGACGATGGATCGCAGCTTTAGCGCGCTCGTCATACCCATTGAAACGTGATCTTCTTTTCCGCCTGAAGTCGTGATGTTGTCAACGCTCGCGGGATGCGCGAGAACCCGCGCCTCGTTGACCAGCGACGCAGCCGCGACATGCGCAATCATGAACCCCGACTCCACGCCGGGCCGCCGCGCAAGAAATGCCGGAAGACCCTCGCTCTTGTCGGGATTAACTAGGCGATCCGTCCGGCGTTCGCTCATGCTCATCAGATCGGTGATTGCGATCGCCGCATAGTCGAATGCAAACGCCAGGGGCGCACCGTGAAAATTGCCGCCGGAAATCACGTCGCCCTGGCCGGGGTCACCGCCCCCGGCTACAGCGAACACAAGCGGATTATCGGTCGCTGACGCGGATTCGATCAGCAAAATATCTTCACAATGGGCGAGCGCGCCGCGCACTGCGCCGTGTACCTGCGGCATGCAACGGAGACTATAGGCATCCTGCACGCGTGGATCGTCCGTGAGATGCGACATCCGGATTTCGCTGCCTTCCATAAGCGACAAAAGATGTTCGGCCACCGCTTTCTGCCCCGGGTGCGGCCGCGCATCCTGCAAACGTCGATCAAATGCGGCCGGCGTGCCTTTGAGCGCTTCGAGGCTCATCGCGCCGGAGACATCTGCCACGTCTGCGACGCGTTTTGCACGCAGAAGCGCCAGCCCTCCTACGGCGTGCATCGCTTGGGTGCCATTGAGCAGAGCCAGGCCTTCCTTCGCTTCGAGTCGCAAAGGCTTCAATTTCCCGCGCCGCAGCGCTTCGTCGCTCGGCATCCGTTGACCTTCGAAAAACGCTTCGCCCTCGCCGATAACGCTCAATGCCAGATGGGCCAGCGGCGCCAGGTCGCCGCTGGCGCCTACGGAGCCTTTCTCGGGAACAACCGGATGCACGCGCCGATTCAGCATTTCGCAAAGCAACTCGATCACCTCGTAACGAATTCCGCTGCAGCCGAGCGTCAGCACGTTTGCCCGCAGCAGCATCATGGCGCGGACTTCCGATTCCGAAAGTAGCGGGCCAATTCCACAGGCGTGACTGCGGACAAGGTTCAATTGAAGTTGGCGCAGTTCATTCGCTGGCACTCGAACATCGGACAGCTTGCCAAACCCCGTGTTGACTCCGTAAACCACCGCATCGCGCGCCACAATTTGCTCAATCAATTCGCGCGAGGCAGAAATGCGCGGGCGCACCGATGGGGAGATTGTGACGTGCTCACCGCGAATTGCGACGTCAGCGACTTGCTCCAGAGTAAGCGTCTTACCGTTCAGCTCCACTTGCGCAGTCTAGTGAAAAAAAATTCGTTGGGAAGGGAGTTGGACAGAACTCATCGGTTCCGAAAAAAAAGGCCAGGCCGAAACACGACCTGGCCTTTAGGGCGAAATGGCCCACAATAAATTGCCGGGCACCCGATCTATTTTCCTGAGGTTTTCCCCATCGGTGGAGCAGCGACCTCCTTGTGTTGTGCACAAGCCCCTAGTCCCAACGCCGTGGCCAAAACGGCCACGATCATAATCATTTTCAAAAATTTCAATCCATCTCGCCTCCTTTCGTCGCAGGTTGCTCCGGTCTGTTTAGGCAGGGAACCAAGGGGAAGCAATGCTTTTCTTCAGTTTTTTGAGCCATTAAAAACTGACCTACCGCGTTATTTCGAGTAGCCGGTTGTCCCTGCGCTTGTGGTAACAGTCTCTTTCTTTTGAGCACAAGCACCAAAGCTCAAAGCAGTGGCCAAAACGGCCACGATCATAATCACCTTTAATAGTTTCAATTATCTCCCCTCCTTTCGTTGCAAGCTGCACTGCCCGTGTAAGATCACACGGACAACAACGTTTTTGTCAAGTTTTTTGGATGTATTAGCAAAGCGTTTCCGTCACCACCACTAACCTCACGCCTCGATTACGACCGGCGTACCCTCGTCCACCAGCTCGAAGAGTTCGATCACGTCCGCATTACGCATACGCACGCAGCCGTGACTTGCAGCCGTGCCGATCTTATCCTCGTGTTTCGTCCCGTGAATGTAGATGAACCGGTCGCGCGTATTTGCATTCTGCTCGTCCAATCCGTCCAGCCATAAGATACGCGACATAACCAGGTCCTCGGTTGGAGGTGGCTCTTCGCCGCGCTCAAGCGGGACGCGGCCGACAAAAATGGTGTCCCCCGGCATATCGCCCCCGATCTTCCCGGCTACACGAAAACGGCCGGTTGGGGTTTTCAAGCTTCCCTCCTCCATGCCAATGCCGAATCGCGAAGTGGACACCGGATAAGTGCGGATCGGCCGCTCGTTCTCATTCACGGTGAGCTGCTGATGTCCTATCGATACGTGGATGGTTTTCATTCCGGTGTTTCCGCTCGCGACAAAATCCTGTGACGGCATTACAATCGCGATGCTCATGGGAGGTTATCACATTGCCGTTGTCGGTGCGACCGGTGCCGCCGGGAGCGAGCTGTTGCGCGTGCTGGAACTGCGAAATTTTCCAGTCGCAACGCTGCGTCCGATTGGTTCGGCGCGGTCAGCCGGAAAATCGGTTCAGTTTCATGGTGAACCGATTCCGATAGAAAGCCTCAGCCGCGAATCCTTCGACAAGATCGACATCGGCTTTTTCAGCGCCGGCGGCGACATTTCGCGAGAGTATGTCCCGATCGCTTGCCAGGCGGAGGCGATCGCGATCGATAAATCTTCGGCGTTCCGAATGGATCCGCATGTGCCGTTGGTAATTCCAGAGATCAACGCGCAAGACGTGCGGCTGCATCGCGGCGTAATCGCCAACCCCAATTGCACAACGACGGTGATGCTGATGGCGTTGTATCCATTACATAACATTTTCCGCGTGCGTCGGGTTTTTGTTGCCAGCTATCAAGCTGTCTCCGGAAGCGGCACGCGAGGTGTTGAAGAGTTACGCCGGCAAGTGAGACAGGCGGCTGGAAATTCCGCTGGGCCGGGGTCATCCACCTTCGCCGAGGCTACGGCGGACAAGTCGCCCCCGGCTACAGATGCTCCACCAGCTACAGTTTTTCCGCATCCGATCGCGTTCAATTTGCTGCCGCATGTGGATTCATTTCTCGAGAGCGGCTACACGAAGGAAGAAGTGAAAATGCAGGATGAAACGCGCAAGATCATGCATTTGCCAGAGCTACGTGTCTCGGCGACCTGCGTGCGAGTGCCGGTTTACCGGGCGCACTCCGTGGCCGTAACCGCCGAATTCGAGCGCCCCGTCTCGGTGGAACAAGCCCGCGAAATTCTGTCCAATGCGCCAGGATTGGAATTGGTGGATGAACCGCACAACAATCGTTATCCAACGCCGCTCAGCGTGGCTGGTAAAGACGATTGTCAGGTCGGCCGGGTGCGCTTGGATTGTGCTTTTGAAAATGGTCTCTCGTTTTGGGTTACGGGCGATCAACTGCTTAAAGGCGCGGCACTGAACGCCGTGCAAATCGCCGAGCTGTTGTAGCGGCGCTTGTGTCAAGCGCCTGTCGCGGCGGTCTACGACCGCCAAGCTTTCTGGCAACAACCGAATTGCTGTAGTGTCCGCTGTCCTCAGCGGATTCTTTGCGCGGCGATAAACCCTCTGCGCTGAGGACAGCGCACGCTACAGTCGAAGCTTGCCCGCCAAAGAGGTGGCGCAGTAAACCAGTTCCCGTGCAGCGACTCTTCAAACACAAGCCGCCTCGATTAGAATTAGTTTTGCAACGATCCAATGCACCAGTCTATTTTGTGACGTTCAACACTCACACTCGTGCGAGCCTACTTGCGCAGCCGGAAGTACACGAGGCGTTTGTCGAATATTACCGAAGAGCAGCTGACTTTCGCATCGGCGTTGGGCGATATGTGGTCATGCCTGATCACATTCATCCGTTCGTCTGCTTCGGAATCGGTTGTACGACAACGTTAGGCGTATGGATCAGGGGATTGAAACGTGATCTCGATCGCGTTTTGCTCTCGATGGGATCCAAACCTTTAAAGTTTGCTGGCCAAAAACTCTCGTCCTTCTGGCAACCAGGATTTAACGATCATCTTTTGCGCAGCGACGAGAGCTACGCCGAGAAATGGGAATATGTATTCCAGAATCCCGTGCGCGCCGGACTTGTCGCTCAGGCCGAAAACTGGCCGCACGCCGGTGAGATCGTGCGAATCGATCGGACGTAGGTTGTAGGGTCCGCTGTCCTCAGCGGAGTTTATCGCCGAGCCCACTGCGCTGAGGACAGCGCACGCTACATCACGAGTCGGATTGCGACGAAGCAAAAACGGCTCCGGAACTTTTTCGCTCCGGAGCCGCTGCGATAATTATCTCAGAACTATTATGGCCTTGGCGGTGGCGTTCCTTTTTCCGGTTTCCTCTTTCCGCCTTCCGGTTGTCCCTGTTGTTGGCCACGCTCGGCTTTAGCAGGCGCGCGACCTTGCTGCGGCGGTGGCGGCTGACCATGAGCGCCCTGCATTTTTTCTATTTGGCTGCGCGCTTCACCCGCAGATTCTCCACCACCCGGCGCGGTGACCGGTTGACGGAATTCAGACGGCTGACCACCGCCGCGTTGCCCGTGTTCACCTGCGGCCATAGGCGGCGGCGTGCCGAACCGGATACGTTGATTGTTACCCTGTGGCGGCTTCCGTTCTGATTCATCCTGTCCCGAACCTTGCTCGTCGCCTGGTCGTCGTGCTGGCGAGCGACCATGTTCTGTCCGCGACGGCGCACTCTGGATGGAAGACGGCGGCGTAGGTTTCTCTGTTTTGGGTTGACCACTTGCCGCCCCGGTCTCTGGAGATCGTTCCCCGGGCTTGCCGCGGCCTCTGCCACGTTCAGGCGGCGGAGACGAAAGACGTTCACGCCCGGATGGCGGGGGTGTGACACCGGGATGCGTTAGGGATCCTGGTTTGCCTCGTTCAAACGGCGAAGGCGAAACGCGTCCTGCGCTTTCCTCGGGCGCTGCCGTTGCTCCGGGGCGGGCGCGCCCACCGGCCTTCCCTTTTCCTCGCTCCAATGGAGACGGCGAAACGCCTAACGAGGTGGCTGCCGTTGCTCCGGGCATCACGCGCCCCCGTTTTTCGCGAGGACCAGGCGAAACTGCGGCACCACCACCTGCCGCGCCGGCTGGACTTGCGCCAAGAGCCGGTGCCGGGCTGCCTCTCCCGCGCTCGGCGGCGCGAGTTGGCGGCGGAATGTTCTTTGGATTTTGATTTTTAATCTTTTGTTCCAGTTCCGCTTTGTTAGCAACACCCTTCCAGCCGCGCTCCATCTTTGGCTTTGCAACCTTCGCCTTCACAGCCTGCGGCTTGGCAGTAGGCGGTCCCTTCGCGATTTTAGACGGCGCAGCAATCAGAAGCTTGTTGCCCTGCACCTTGGTAAGGGTTCCGGATTTAACTGCACCGGAAAGATTCATTGACGTCCCACGTTCTATGGTGAGCCGCTGGATCGGCCGGCTCGAGTATCTGTTCACTTCATTGAAATTCGGGCCGTAATTGTACACCACGTTGTTCTGCACGTAGATGTTGGTCACATTCACCGTATTCGTGATGTAGGTGACATTTTGCACCGGCGGAAAAATCCGATCACGCAGGACCGGCTCCCCAATAAACCGGACATCGCAGAAGTTGTAATATTCCGGGCCGATATCGAAAGTGACGTCCACGTTCACGCCGATCGGTTGCCCTTCATAGACAACGTCGGGACCGCGGGGAGGCAAAGGCGCCCAGCCGACGTAATCGCCACCGGTTCGCCACGATACCCAGGCCGGTCCCCAGTCCAGGTCGCTTCCCGGGAACCACACCCAGCCGTAATCCGCGAGATTGGCCCAGCGACCGTAGTGATACGTGGCCCAGCCGAAATCCTCATAACTGATCCACGTCCAACCGTAATCGGTGTACGCCCAGTATCCGTCTGCGTACGGTCGCCAGTTGGGATCGCTCACCCCGAGGTCCGGTTGCCAGCCGTATCCGTAGCCTTCAACGTCGATCCAGTTGCCACCGGAAAGATTGTCGTAAAAGAAATCGACCGATGTGTCCGCGCCCCGCGCCTGCGGAAGAGCAGACACAGCAAACGCCAGCATCCTTATTGCAAAAAGAATTTTTTTCATAATCGTGAAGTAAGGTTTACGAGGTGTTCGACTTTTCCGCCCCGGAATTTATTCAACTTCTGATTCGAAAACTCCATCCGCCCCGCGCGTGTTTGCCCGTGCTCATGCGCAGAAGATCTAACTACGAATGGACACCAATGGACACGAACAGAGAGAGGAAGTCAGAAAACCACTAATCCGGCGGCTGTCGGACGGATAGGACAGGATTGGGGAGCGGTCGCCGCGGCGACCACGTTTGAAAGCCTGGCCGTCGCTTCGCGTCCGTTGCAGCGGCGGCCTCGCCGAAACGATCTTCTTTTTCACCACGAACCGCACGAAGGCCACGCAGATTCTTTGAATCAGGAAGAAAGGAAACGACGAGAACCACCGATCAACCGGATATCATGGATACAGTTTTGGCATTTATGTCCTGCGTCCTCCGTCATTGCCCCAGTTTCTGCACCGACATTGGCAACTTTTCGAAACATTTCCAAAAGCGCCGATCTGTCTTGCCGGTCACGGCAGCCCCTCAAGCCTGCCATCACGGAATGTTCTTGCGCACTTCCTCGAGAATTGGACGTAGCCGCCCATTTTCTGCAAAATCCGCGTCGATTTGGCGGTCCCAGGCAGCGTTCTCACGCTCGCGGATAAATGAGGCAAGCTCTGCCAATTCGCGAGGTGAGAGCGTTTCAACAGCGTCTTTGATCTCAGTCAGGCTCACGGTTCAAAACTAGCGAACGGCCCCCAGGACTGCAAATGGATCTCGATCCCCTTGGGAATTCGGCGTTGGGCGTTGGATGTTCTGCGTTCGGCGTTTGCTGTTAGTCAAACAAAAGCGCTCTGCCGGGAGTTGCCTGTAGCCACCGCCCTGTGGGCGGTTCAACGAGAGGAAACCTCAGACACCAAATCCTCGACGGCTGGCAGCTCCGAAAGCTTTCGCGAGTCCGCCTTGGCTACAGCAAATAGATTCGGCGTTAAACGTTGGGCGCCGCCGCGCTGTCTGCTCCCCAATCCGTGTCATCCGTGTCATCCGTGGTTCCATTCCTAAGTCCGATGTAACCGTGTAACGATTCCACGATATAACCGATGTAACGATTTAACGATCTAACTTTTCACGTCGGCGTCAGTCGGTGACGGAACCAGCTTGACGGCGAGTTACGAAGGACAGATAAGGGGAGTGTGGGGAACAGAAAAATCAGCCGCATGTTTCTGATTGGGATGCTCTGCGGAGTGATGATCACCACCGTGTTCACGTTCGCGTTCTCGATTCCGGCCAACAACTATTACTGGAAAACGGAGATCTGGAAACGCGGTGGCGCAGTTTGGACGTTCGACATGAAAAGTGGCCATTCGGGCTGGAAGTGGCTGGTTGAACCCAAGGGCGATGGTCCACGTCAAAAGCGAATCACCGCACCGGCATCGCCGGTAAACGTTCGCACCGAGCAGTTATAGATCACTCCAGCATCAGAACGAGACTGCCGTGCGCTGACGCAAACTTTCCGCCTGACGCACTGGGATGTTCAGTCAATATCCAACTCCGCTTTCACCTGTTCCCAAGGCACACCAGGCTTGCCCGCATTACGCTCAATTGCACTGCGGAGTTCAATCAGGTCTTCCATATCTTCGATGCGTTCCTGAAGCCGGCGCATTTGGTCGGCAAGCGACTCCAACGTTGGTTTCTTCGGATTGGTAACGCTACCCATATGCTTTCTTGCGATCCCTCACAGCGTAAACGCTGATTAAGTCTTTTTGAGAGGCTTACGCTTTGTATTTCTTTGCAGGCTTCTCTTGCACAACCAGACGGCCGTTCGCCTGCTCGAGTCCTTGGAGCGTCACAGTGGGAGTTTTTGCCAATCCCCAGAACAGCTGTGGCATCAAGAATTTCGATGCCGACCAGCCTTTCACCCGCGCTGATGTTCAACGCAACTTCGTCAGACAACCGGACTGAGCGACACTCGTGTCGGCCATCAAGCAAGCGGATATAGAGCGCATCGACCTCGGGATCGTAACTGATTTTCATGGATGCTCAGTCTCAAAATCAAAGATGTAATCTGCATTCGCTACCGTGCCCACGGGATCCTTGTTTTCGAGTAATTTGGTTTTCGGCTGGTGTGCGCAAAGGCGACGATCCAAATTCTGTCCGGCAGATCGAGGTAATGGACGACGAATGGAAAACACTCCATGAGATAGTGTCTGGTGCCGTATTTGCCCGCGGGCCAGCGCTCGGGTGCGCTAGCGATTTTCTTTAGCACCTCTTGGGCAGCACGCTCGAAGTCGAGGCCCAATCCCGATTGTCTCTTTTCCTAGAACGCTACCGAACCAGCCAACTCATGTTCCGCCTCTTCCGCGATGATAAGAGGCTTCACTCGTAGCGTGCTCGAATATCCCGAAACACTTTTTCAGCCGACCGGCCCTTCGCTGTTCCTTCGCGGATCCGGTCCACTCGCTCTTTAATTTCCGTATCCCAGGCCGCGTCCACACCCTGGTCGGGAGGACCT
Organism: uncultured Verrucomicrobiae bacterium; assembly: GCA_963757675.1. Lineage (GTDB taxonomy): Bacteria > Verrucomicrobiota > Verrucomicrobiia > Chthoniobacterales > UBA10450 > Udaeobacter. The sequence goes on from CAVWTH010000001.1 coordinate 98,985, forward strand.
TCGAGACTCACCAGAAGTTTACGAGCGAGTTCCGCGCGCTCCTGATCGGAAAGGGCCAATGCCTCTTGTGCTAAACGTTCAACAGCTACAGCCATGTTGAAAGCTTCGCCAGTTGCACGTCGCTGCTCAAGCAATCTTGAGGGCGCTCGCAATTTCAAGTCCGTTTCGGCGAGGGCGCCGCTGCAACGGACGCGAAGCGACGGCCAGGCTTTCAAACCAGCCGAGGTCCCTCCCACATTTCCCCCAAAAAACAACCCAGCTACTTGTTGCCAAGTAGCTGGGTGAATGAATTAAACTAAACTAAACGAGCCAGCTGCTCTTCTCAGGGATACGTCAACGTGCTGGCGGGATCGGCGAGCAACCGGACCGCCCGTCGGATCGCAGGTGCCGTCTTCGATACACTTTATGCCGACTTGGGTCTGGAATACTGTCGGATCTGCCCCCCAGCCGGTGTCTAAGGCCTGACCTTGCTTAAAGACAGCCGCGCTGCCGCCCTTCTGGACCACGATGAAGCCGTTTGTGCCGTACGGGATCTGCGAGCTAGCGGCGGGCCCCAGTGCAGTGTCATAGTCGTAGTTATGGCTCACGGCAAAAATCGCGTTGGACGGAGCCGCGTCACTGACAGGATAAACTTTCAGGGAGGCTACCCCATTGGTAAACGCGATCGTGTCCGGGGTCCCAGGAGTTATGGTGGCGGTGAGAGAAGTGCCAGACGCGTTTAAGAGTTTTAGAAAGTCGCCGGCCTGCAGATAACCTTTCGCCAGCAAGAAGTCGTTGCAGTACCTGTTGCAGGTTTCCCGCTGTAAGCAGTGTAGCGGTAATGAGATCACCCGGCCACGCTGAGCTAGCGTCGCCTGTCGCCGCGCCATCATTGGCCATTGAGAACGCAGCCAGATAAAGCTGGTGCGCGTTGTTCATGGTGCCGGTCATCTGGGCCTTCTTCAGTGCCGAGGTTAACGCGGGCACTGCCAGTGCGGCCAGAATCGCGATAATCGCGATCACGACCAGCAGCTCAATCAGCGTAAATGCTGAGGAGGGTTTATTTATTCTAAGTTTCATGTTGGGTTTTTCTTTCTGTTGCGTTCCGCCTTCGCACAAGGCTACGGCGGACAAGTGTTCTGAGGGTTTTCTCAGAGGGTTGGTTTTATTCTGGGGGTTTTTGTTTTGGTTTGGGTTGAGGTTTGTTCAGAGGGGTTACTCTGAGGTGCGCGCCTTATCGCAGTCTTCGCGGGTAAAGTCAATAATTATCTTTTGGCTTTTTCGGGTGGGCAGAAACCTCACACAAAGCGCACCCGCCTTCGCGCAAGGCTACGGCGTGGCAAGCGAAGGTCGCGAAGAGGAATTGTTTGGTCCGCAGATGCCCTCGGTCCCAATTGACACAGATTAGTTCTCTGAAATCTGCGTAATCTGTGGATCATCATTTTTTGTAGGCGGGAACCTCCGGCAGCTCCGGCGGGAGGAGGCCTTCCTCTTCTTCCTCATTCAATGGTATACCTGCGGGCGTCACGATGCGCGCGGTGACGAAGATGACCAGGTTCTTTTTGACGTGCTGCTCGACATTGGTGCGAAACGCGCGGCCAATGAGCGGAATGTCACCAATGATGGGAGTTTTGTCCTCGGTTTTCTGCACGTCTTCGCGCATTAATCCACCCAGCACCACTGTTTGCCCGTCATAAACGCTGACGCTCGTGGTCACCTTACGCGTGCTAAACACCGGCTGATTAATCACGTTGTCGGTAAGAAGAATCCGCGGCGTGTTTATTGAACTAACTTCATTCGGATTGATCCCAAAGATCGGGCTGCCATAGTTGATGAAGCCTTCGAATTCGACAACCTGCGGAATCAGATTGAGATCGATGGTCGTGTTATCCCCACCGATGATCGGCTCCGCTTCCAGAGTGACACCCGTATTACGCGTCTCCCAATCCTGAGGGGTTGTCGGTGTAACGACTGCAATATTGACTGTGGCGCTTCCAGGTACCTCCGCCACTGATACTCGGAACCTGCGGAGGCGTGTATGTCCTCGGATAACGCAGTTCTCGAATGACTTCGATAATCGCGCGCTGGCCGCTCTTGGTGGTCACCGTCGGCGCGGAAAGAAGATCAATGCCTTTTTTCTGGTTGAGCGCGCGGACCACGACTTGGAATTGCGGATTGGTAAAGACACCCGCAAGGCCAAATATTCCTGGCGCAACCGCAGGAGCGCCCGTGGCGCCAAGTAATGCATCGATCGCATTCGCGCTGATCGCGAAACTGCCGCTGCGATTTCCGGAAGTAACGCCGCCACCAGACGTACCGTCGCCGGGAATGGATGTTCCCGGGCCACCGACTGGTCCACTTATCGGCAGACCGGTGGTTGGATCCGTTCCAACTTGCTGCTGAAACGGGAAACTACCCGGATTAGTAAGAGTGCCATTACCGCCAGCTCCGAAAACCTTCCCGTTCGTGCTAAACGGGCCAAGCAGCCAATCGAAGCCGAGTTCCTTGAGACTGTTTTGGTTGATCTCGACAAACTTCGACTCGATCTCGACCTGCTTCGGCTGGGACGCATTCGCCTGGTCAACCAAGGCATCTACCATGTCCAAATTGTCCTGTGTGTTGCGAACAATCATGGTGCCGCTGTGCGGCCAGAACGTTGCGCTTGCGCCGGGCGGAAATGAGACCCCCATGCTCTTCAACATCGTTATCGCATCCGCTCGCCCAACGAGTTGACGGTCATTGTACAAACTCTGTCGGGTTGTCGCAACGCCCTGCAATGCGTTTGACGTGCTGCTAGCGCCGACACCGGTACCCGTTCCGGCAGCCGTCTGAAAACTTACTGCCTCCTTCTCAATAACATTACTCGCCACGGGTGGCGCCCCCCTGACGCCGGTTTGGGTGCCAGCAGTCTCGCCACCACCGGCCAAATCAGTCCCGATGTAGTAACCAACGTCGAGCGGGCCACCAAAGAATTCCGGCGGGACGTGGTATCGTTTCGTGATCAGATCGTTGCTTTGCTCGCTGAGCGGGATGAGAGAAACCGCATACGGTTCGACTTTGACTTTCAACCCCGCCTGGTTCGCGACGTACCGCAAGCGCTTCTAAGAGTGGAATGTTATCCAGCGTCACGGTGATGCGGCGCGGCCGCCGGGCCTGCCAGGGGCGCGGCGACGGGCACCGCGCCAGGACGCCCGCGGGCGGGTGCGCCTGCGGACGGCGCGGCGGCGCCAGCAGGAGAAGCACCGGCGCCAGACACGGCCGTGCCTTCAGGCAGCGCGGCCGGTTGCACTGGCGTTGAAGGCAGCGCGACTTGCCCGAGAGGAACGAGCCGCAGCACAATGTTCACGCCCTGTCCCGAGGGATCGTTTTCAGCTGCTTGTTGCCGGAGAAAATCGATCGCTTCGCGAATCGTTGTATCCCGAAATTCAATGTGCGGAATAATGATGCTATTCATCTTGTTAGTCATCTGCGCGGTGCCCCGCAATTCCCCTCCTCGTCCCTTTGTTGTCAGCGACCGGACCAACAGCGCCGTATTTCCTGACCGGTTGTTGCCATGCTTCTTCCACTTTCCAAAGGTGACGCGCGCGCGTCTCGTCGTACGCTTCCTCGCCGTATTGATATTTGGTGTTATCGATTTTTTCCTGGCCTCTGCGCGCAGCGGTGTTGTACGGATCGAGCGCCAGGACTTTGTCGTAGCTTTTCATCGCCTTATCGTACTGGCCGGACTGATAATAACCGTCAGCTTCGGCGAGCAGACGTTTCACTTCCTCGACTTTGTTGATGAAGTTCGGGTCTACGGTTTTGTTGAAATAACCGGGCCTGCGCAAATTCGCGAAGAGCTCCTGCGCCTTGCGGCAGTTTGGATCGTAACGAGTTAAGATTTCGTTCAGGATCGCTTCGGCCCCGGCGTAATCGCCCTCGGCGATCCGCGCTTCGGCCAGAACGGTGCCGCTTTTGCAAATGCCTTCGGCCGCATCGTCGTGCGCTTTGCCGGAGACGACTGAGTCCGGCAGATAGCCGACGGCGGTCTTAAATTCCTGGTAAGCGACGGTGTAATTCTTCGATCTCATGCGCGGACTTCCCGCGTGCCAGCGCGGCTTCGCCCTCCGGTATGGCGGCCTGACGCCGCTGCACTTCGCGATCAGCGATGCTGTCGGCGTTTTGCGCGAACGCAGCACCGCAAATGATCAAGAAGCACGCTGCTGCAACAGTTGCTACGTTCTGGGTGATTTTCATAAATCTCACTGTTTCCTTTTCCGCATTGTTGTCCGCGCGAACCCGGGCTTGCCCGCCATAGCCTCGCGCGAAGGCGGGTGCACATTGAGGCGCTTGTACTTGATTCCTTCTACGAGGTTCAAGGAAAATTTCTTAAGATTTTCGGGATTAACCACGAAGAGACACGAAGAGAAGTTTTCATCCACGATTCCCTCGGTCCCGATTTACACAGATTTTTTGAATCAGGAAACAAGGAAATGGGGCACAAGAATTCCTGGTATGTTGAAACTCGCTCGGCTCCTGCTCTCGCCCGTCGCTACCCTCACGACTTTTCTTCTATCTCGAAAATCCCTTTCCTCGATTGAAACTCGTTCGGCTCCCGCTCTCACTCGCTGCTACCCTCGCAGCTTTACCTTCTATCTCGAAAATCCCTTTCCTCGATTCCTGCTTTCCTTATTAAATCTGCGGGGGGGTTCAGGGGCTGGCGAAGCCAATCTCGATCGGCGCACCCGGGTTTTGCTCGTTCACGATCACAGCCTTGTCCGGACGCACCTCGATGAGCTTGTATTTGATTTCCTCCATCGGTTTCAGCCAAAACTCCTGGTCTTTGCGCACTTCAAATTCCTTCCGGCCGCCCCAGGTGTAAACGAATGTGGCCACGGATTGTGGCGAGGTGGCGATTTTTCCTTTCACCAGGGTGACCTGCGCGTGACTCTGCTGGTGTTCGAGGAGCAACTCGGATACGTCCGCCTTCATGCCGTACTGATTGCGCTCGTTTTTCTCCGTGAACTTAACGATCTTGAAATCGGTGCCGCGGATGATTTCGCCGACTTTCAGGAATTGCGTCGGCTCGCTCTCATCGATGCTGTTGATGCCGAAATTATTTTTTGTGCGTGACGCAAACATGTACGGGAACGGTTCCTCTGTGGCGGAGACCAAATGTAATTTCGTGGTGTAATCCGGGTGCGACTCGGCGTTGGTCGGATCGGTGTTGCCCTGCCATTCGTCGAGATTGGTGAAGCCGTCCTTGTCCGGGTCCTGTTCGAGAGCGTCGGCATCTTCGATAGGCAAGGCGTATTTTTCAAACCACTCGTTAGGCACGGGCGCATGGACCTGCGTGTTTTGCAGCGTGGCCGGCATGCCGTCCGCGCCGATGAAATGTTTTTCCGGAACGAACAGGCCGGAGCGGGTGCTGGCTTTCCATTGTACCGGTTTCTGGAGTTGCTCCGCAGCGCGATCCAGCTCGACCGCAACCGGCGGCTGCGACGCGGCCTTCGCCGCAACCGATGGAGGCGTGACCAGTCGGTTACCGAACTGGATGGCGCTCCACCAAATCGCAACGGCAGAGATGAAAAGAAAAGCCGCCGCAGCGATCAGCACAGGGCGATCGTAATTCGCCTTAAGCCATTCCATTGCCTTTGCCATATTCAGAAGAAAAGAACCACGGATTACACGAATAGCACGGATGGGAAGAGGTTAGGAATGTAGATCAGGCTGAGTGCCTTCCTCACGCTCCTGCGATCGTAACACACGTTTCCATCCCAGGCGTGCGTCTTAAAATTGATCAGCATGGCCAGATCCAAGCCGGTGATGTTTAGGTACCCAATCATTTGGGCAACATGCGTATCGGTGAAGCATGCAACGACTTTCGGGATCAACGATCGAAGCCTCGTCGACGATCAGATCGGGAACAAAATCGCCAATCTAACTCACTGCGATACATGACCGGAAACAGGTTCTGCACTGAAACGAACGTGCCCACGGCGCTTGAGTTCGATGATCATCGCGCGCTCATAAAGTTTCTCGTCGAGTCCCGGCTTCAACTGGTTAAGCACTTCCATCGCAGCGCCGACAATTTTCACCACTTAGCTCTTCGTGAATCATCTGCTTATCCGTGCCATCCGTGTCATCCGTGTCATCCGTGGTTAAAAGGTAAAGCGCAGCATTTCGATCGTCGCGGAGACTTCAATGTGCTCGTTGCCGACGATAAAATTCAGCGCGCCGGCGCTTGACTGACCGGGACTTGCCTGCGGGGCCTGGCGTCGGCGTGGGGCTTGCGGCCTCTTTCTCGCGGCGGGCCTTTGTCTTTTTCATTGTGCACGTACAGCGTGCGGATGATGAAGAATTGACCGGTGGAACTGGTGATTTCGTTCACGACTTTCCGCGCGGCACCGGGAGCAGCCTTGAACGTGATATCGACCACGTTTCGCTCAATTAATGTCGGGGCGGGCGTGCCGGCAGGTTTTGCCGCTGCTGTCGCCACGCGCGTTCCAGAAGGCGTCGGTGTTGGCGTTGAGTGAGGCTCCATGTTCTTCAGGCAACGGATGCCGGCGAAACGACGTGATGCCGTCCACTTTCGCGTCGAGCAAAATGTTGATGAGCATCTGGACTTGCGAGAGTTCCTGTCCAAGCAACGGCGTCACAGCTGTGCCCGGCATTATTTTGGCGAACTCGTCGAAGCCGAGCTGAAAGTTGTCCGGCAATTTCACGTTGTTCGTGCGCGCCCGGTCCTGCGCAGCGAGGGTCGCCTGGCGCAGACGCGATTGGAATTCGTTAGGCGCAAGCTGCTGCTCGGGCGCCATCTCGCCTTTTAGCTCATCTTTGAACTTATCAAGCGCGGCTGTGTATCTCTCGACGTATCCCTGCAATTTCCGGTAATTCGCGTCATTTGGAAAAGGATCGAGCCGCTGCAACCGGTTTCGTTCCGCTGTGGCCTGGTCGAACGTTTGTTTTGCGTCGGTCCAAACACTCCATCTCCAGTAAAGCAGCCCCGCGCCGAGCAGGATACAAATTCCCGAAACGAGCAGAAACGTGCCGAGCGCCCGGTTTTGCTGAAACCATTTCATACTTATTAACCACGGATCACGCGCCTTCGCAGAGGCTAGGATCGGGCCAGCGCGGATTTCATCCGCAGACGCCCTCGTTCTCGATTCCACAGATTTCTAAAATCAGGAAAAAAGGAAACAAGGAAATGGGGCACAGGGCTTCCTGCGTATGTTAAAACTCGCTCGGCTCCTACTGTCGCTCGGTCGCCGCGGCGACCTTTGCCTTCTATCTCAGAAATCCGATTTCCTCGATTCCTGCGTTCCTTATTAGATTCTTTCATGGCATTTTCACCGGTTTGCGCAGGGTAAGCTGAAGTTCGTACGGGAACGCCCATTCGGTGTCGTTCGGGACCGAGTTGGACTTGATGACGACCTCCGGGGTCTTCGCATCGACCACAAACAGCGGTGAGCTCGCCAAATTGCGGAGGTAATCGACGACGATTTCCTGCTGTTTCGGATTATACAAGTAAAGGCCGCGCACGTTGATGCCGTCGATTACGTTACCGCCAGCCGTGGACTTTCGCGTTCGGGCCGGCAGGCGTTGGCGCAGGAGCGGGCGCAGGTTCCCCGGCGCGTTTTTCAGATGCGCCGAGCAGTTTCCGCCAGAAGTCGCGGCCAGCTCCGTGATCCAAATGTCTGATTCGGGCAGACGCGAGTTCAAGTTCTTCCAGAATCTGCAGCCAAAAATTGCGATCGTTCACAGCCGCAATAAGCGGCGTCGCAGAGTTATCTAAAGCGGTGATTTGTTTTTTGAGTTTGTCCAACTGGGTTTCAGCGATGCGCATCGTGTCGTTTTTTTGGCTAATTGTCTGCGCCGTTTGCTGTGCGACCTGCGCCGCGCGCGTGTAGTAGGCGGACCAACCCAGCAACGCGAGCAGGATGCACGCGGCCGCTGCGATAAAGAATGTCGCGGCGTTTTTCCAAATCCTGCCTGAGAACGACGTTCGCCGGGCGCAGGTTCAATTCCACCGGACAAACAGTCACGCTGCGCAATGCCAGCCCGACCAATTCGCCAAGCAAATGAGCGGAGCGCGCCACATCCTGCATCGGCGCGGACTCCGACACGGTCACGTTTTCAGCGGATTAAAAAACTCGATTGGCACCTGAAATTTCTCGTGAAAGAATTCGCGCATGTACGGCATGTCCGCGCCGCCACCACAAAGAAAAATGCGGGCCGGACGGTTTCCCTGTTGTTGCGCGTGGTAATGCGTGACGGAACGCATCAATTCCGCATGCAACCGGGTCATGGTGCTGCGCGCTATCTTCGACACACGTCCGACATTTGGATCGGCAGGTTCGGCGTAAGCGCCACCTAAGCCGACGAATCCGTCCCGCTTCTTGCGCTCTTCGGCTGCTGCAAATGATTCGTTAAACTCCCTGGCAATCGCCGCGGTGATCGCGCTGCCGCCAAGAGGAATGCTGCGCAGAAAAAATCTTCCGGGCTCGATGAAAAGGATGTTGGTGGTGCGGGCACCGATATCCAGCAGCAGCGAACAGTCGCCTATGTCAGGATAATTGTAACGAAATGCGTTGTAGAGGCCCATGGACGCCATACCGACAATCCGGGTTCGTCAATCCGGTTTCTTCCACAGCGTTATTGAGTTCGTCGAGCAAGTCGCGCTTGATCGCCACGATCACCACTTGAATTTGTTCGCCCAGTCCGCCGCCGACGATCTGATAGTCCCAGACAACTTCGTCAAGTGGGAATGGAACATTTTGTTGCGCCTCGAAGGCAATGATCTTGTCGACCTTTGCCGCGTCGAGCGCCGGGAGTTTCACAAAGCGCGCAAAAACGGATTGTGCGGGGACTGCATAGTTCACCTGGCCGTAATGAATTTGCATTTCGCGCATCATCTCGCTCAACATGGCGGTTGTTTCCTGCAACGCGAGGTGTGCATCACGCCGCTGCCCGGTCTCGGGGTCGAGCGGCGTTTCGCGCAACCGATAATTTACCAGGACCAGACCGCCATGGGCCGCTCGAAATTCCGCGAGACCAATTGTTTGAGATCCGAGGTCGACAGTGATCAGGCGTGCTGGTGCGGGCATCGGGTTAAAGCTCTAAATCGCAATTCCAAAATGCCAAACCAAATTCAACATCAAATCAAGACAACTCGGTGCAGGCATTTCTGTCATTCTGAGCGCAGCGAAGAAATTTTGAGTGTTTGCCCATTGGCGCCAAAAAGTATCCAGCGGTGTTTGAAAGCCTGGCCTCATGCTCCGCATTTCGTTCAGCGCTTCGTTCAACATGACAGGATTCGCGAGTGCTGTCGAAAAGCGGTAGAGCACTGCCGCACTACGAAACGTGGCCGTCTGCAAAAATCAAATAACCCGATTGCGTTTGGAGTGCGCCAGCGCTCCGGCGCTTTGAATTACCCCGGCAACCAACCGATTGCGACATCACGTCTATCTCGAAAATGGATACGCGCGAATTTTCTGTGAGTTTCCGCTCCAGTTTTCGAATGAAGCGCCGGCTGTGATTTGGAATTTGTCGTTGCCGGTCTGACCCCAAACATAACTCCCAACGTAATCGCCGCTGCCTTTGCCGCTCCATCGCCCGTACATGAAACCAACCTCTCCCGTGCAATACACTTGATTCAACGGCGAACTAAACATTTCCCCGGATAAATCTTTTCCATCCGTCCCAAAATTTGGCGATCGAGAATCAGGAACCGCGCCTGACTTCCTGGTCGGCACGGGCCCAACGTCGGCCGGAGCCAAATACGCAGCGGGAAACAAGCCGAGCGGCGCCATTCCGATTTGAACGAACGCACTCTCGCTCGCCAACTGTGCGCCGTCCGACCAGGCTTGCACCGGCCCGTTGCGAAATAGAAGCGAATTGTTGGAGGCGCTGGGAATCGCAGGACGGTAAAGACTGAGACTCGAAACGGCGTCGAGCGGTGTCACAGCAGATGCCGCAACGCGATGTTTTGCTACTCTCGAGTGTTTGGCCTGCTGCGCTGCGACTGGGAAACAAATCCCGAGCAATCCCACCGCGAGGACGAGCGCACCCTTTAACATGCGGGAAGTCAAAACCAAATCCCCCCAAACGCCAGCAAAATTTTGCGCAAACGCGCCTCGGTGATTGGCCGAAGGCTTACAAATTCTGTGGCCGCTTCGCTATGCGAAGCGCCTCCCATTATGAGGAACACACGCGCGCGCCAGGTCGCTCACAGAGCGACGGCTACAACGCCCTAACCCTTCAACGATTCCCGAAAATAGTCGATTGTCTGTTTGATCCCCTGCTCGAATTTCACTCGTGGTTCCCAGCCGAGGATTTGCTTCGCGCGGCTAATGTCGGGTTGGCGCACCTTCGGATCGTCCACCGGCAACGGTTTGTAGTCGATCGTAGATTTCGCCCCGTGATCCGGATGATTTCGTCGGCAAACTGTTTGATCGTCATCTCGCGCGGGTTACCGATGTTGACAGGCTCGTGGAAATCGCTCATCGCGAGCCTGAAGATTCCGTCGATTAAATCGGACACGTAACAGAATGAGCGCGTCTGAGAGCCGTCGCCGAACACGCTCAGCGGTTGTCCGCTCAACGCCTGCCCGATAAAAGCCGGCACCACGCGGCCGTCGCGCAAGCGCATCCGCGGTCCGTAGGTGTTGAAGATGCGGACGATTCTGGTGTCGACGCGGTGATAGCGATGATATGCCATGGTTATCGCCTCGGCGAAGCGTTTCGCTTCATCGTAAACACCGCGCGGCCCGATCGGATTGACGTTGCCCCAGTAATCCTCCTTCTGTGGATGTTCGAGAGGATCGCCGTACACCTCCGATGTGGAAGCGAGAATAAAGGTGGCATGTTTGTCCTTGGCCAATCCGAGCGCGTTGTGCGTGCCCAGCGCGCCAACTTTGAGCGTCGGGATCGGCAGTTCCAAATAGTCGATGGGGCTGGCCGGGGATGCGAAGTGAAAGACGTAATCGATCTTTTGTTCCGGCACGAAAATGAAATTCGAGACGTTATGTTTCACGAACCGGAAATTCTCGTTCCCGGCGAGATGGGCAATGTTTGCGGGGTTGCCGGTGATTAAATTGTCGATGGCGATCACACGGTGGCCTTCCGCCAAAAGCCGGTCCACCAAATGTGAGCCGAGAAAGCCCGCGCCTCCAGTGACAACCGAAACGGGCTGAGAATTTTTCGCCATTGCGGGTTTTTTCTAATCGCTGTCGTCAGACTTTACCAGAACGAAGTCAGGCACGCGAATCGCGATCTGAGCTGTAGATTCCGCTGTCATCAGCGGATAACATGTGTGCGGCAAGTGCGCTGAGGACAGCGCACCCTACAGCATTCGTGCTTCATGATTCCTTGTCAATCGAAATTCGGAAATCGTAATTTAATTAGTCCTCATGCGCATTCTATCCGGCATCCAGCCCAGCGGTATGCTGCATATCGGCAATTATTTTGGCATGATGCAGCCTGCCGTAGCGCTCCAAGCCGAGGGCGAAGCGCTTTATTTCATCGCCGATTACCATGCGCTCACCAGTCTGCGCGACCCGGAAGCCTTGCGCGCAAACAGCCGACGCGTCGCTCTTGATTTTCTGGCATGCGGACTCGATCCAAAGCGCGCGACGCTTTTTCGCCATTCAGATGTTCCGCAGGTCACGGAACTCGCGTGGATTTTATCAACAGTCGCGCCGATGGGTTTGCTCGAGCGCGCCCATTCATACAAGGACAAGATCGCCCGCGGTATGAGCGCGACGGTTGGACTGTTCAGTTACCCGATCCTCATGGCGGCCGACATTTTGATTTACGACAGCGATGTGGTGCCGGTCGGCAAAGACCAGAAACAGCACATCGAAATCACGCGCGATCTGGCGGTGAAAATGAACGAAGCGTTCGGCCAGTCCGAGCCGGACGGGCGGATCTTCAAGTTGCCGGAACCGCGTATTCGGACCGCGACCGAAACCGTACCCGGCATCGACGGCCAGAAAATGAGCAAGAGCTACGGCAACAACATCGACATATTCGGCGACGAGAAAGAAATGCGAAAACGCGTGATGAGCATCGTCACCGATTCAACGGCAGTGGAGGCGGAGAAGGACCCGGCAGACTCGACAATCTTCAAGCTCTACTCGCTTGTCGCATCGAAGAATGAAATCGCAGACATGCGCGAACGATTTCTCAAAAGGGGGGACCGGCTATGGCGATTTCAAGAAGGAGTTGTTCGAACAACTCTGGGAATATTTCGCGCCAATGCGCAACCGCCGCGAAGAAATCCTAAAGGACGAATCGTATATCGACGATGTCCTCGCCCGCGGTGCAAAGCGCGCCAACGAAATCGCCGATCAAGTCATGAACCGCGTCCGCAAAGCAGTCGGCCTGCGTTAGCGATTCTTCGATAACCGTTTCGGTGCGGTATTGCGCCACGCAGCTGTGAGCGCTTTCCGTACGGTCTCGACCTTCGCGGCCGGCATATAAATGTTGGTGCTGCCTTGCCGTCCCCAGGCGCCTTTGACCGGTTTGAAAACGCCAAGATTGCGACGAACAAATTCTGCTTGCGCCTCCCTCGTCAACTTCACCATCGCCGAGTCCTCATCGGGATATCCCAGCGTTGCGAAAATTCTTCCTCCGACACGAAAATCGGGATGACGCATATGCGCCGATTCGATCGCTTCCGGAAAACTCAACGCCAGTTGGCGAAAATCATTCGCTGTCATCGATCGCCCTCGACTAGACTCGAGCAATTGTTTGGTCAAACCCGAGCACACAGAAAATCAGATAGAAATACCGCGCCTTCATGGACGCATATGGTCACACGAAACGTCGAAATCCGTCGAGCAAGTTCATTTCCGTTCTGATAGGATCGGCTGAATGGCAATTCTGCGCGTTCACCTTGTCCCGAATTCGAAAGCAGACAGTGTCGCCGGCGAGTACGGCGGTGCGGTTAAGATCAAGCTGCGCGCACACGCCGTTGAAGGAAAAGCGAACACGGCACTGATTCGTTTTCTTGCCGAGCAATTAGAGCTCCCCGACATGCCATCGTGTTGGAACGCGGTCAGAGATCGCGCGACAAAGTGATTCGGATAAATGGGCTGGCGGAGGAAGAGGTGCGCAGTCGATTGTGTGCGAGGGGTTGAGATGTAGTTCAGATGCAAGGGCGGCATCGGTTCAAAGCGATGCGAGCGCGCATCGCACTCCAAAGCACTTCGTGCGAAATGCCTAAATCCGCTGCGTTGATTTCGCGACAGCTTTTGGATGCGGCGCGTCCTGCGCACCGCTTTTGACAATTGGCCTTGATGACCTCAGCGGCGTTGAGATTTTTGTGTCGGTTTCGTTTGTGGCGGCGGCGCGGCCTGACGGCTTGCGGCGCTGTCGCGATAAAACAAAACGCCGTGCGCGCGCAGGTTGCTGATAAGCGCGTGTAGATCGTTCGCCAGCTGTTGATCATTCAGAAGCGTGGCCACTAAGCCTTTGCCTTGCGTGGCCGTGTGCAAGAGTTTGCGAGTGTCAGCGATCGCATTCTGCAAGGCGTCCGCAGCTTTTTTTGCCGAGCCCATGGTCGAGTCCGCCTGCTCGATCACGCCGTCCAGTTTCTTGGAAGATTCTGCCAGGGCGGTGGTAGCCTGGTTTAAATGTTCCATGCTCGCCTTCAAGTTCTCCATGTTCTGCGCTGAAAGCGTCTCCTGATTCAGCTTGTGCACAGTGGTGCGCAGATCGCCTACGAGTTCGCCGCCTTGTTTTGTAAGATCGTCAATCCCAGTTTCACGCGTTCCATCGATAAATGCGTCCTGAGCAATGTACCCGGTTGGCGCTCCAGTCGGGGGCGTGACCGTCACAAAGCGGTCGCCCAGCAGTCCTGAACTGCCGACTGTGAATTTGCTGCCGAGAGGAATCTTGACGTAATCGTAAATTCGCAGGGGCACGTATACGCCCGGCCCATCCCGGACGAGGCGTGGACCACCTGAAACGCGGCCGATCTTCGCGCCGGCGAGTAAAACGTCGGAGCCCTTGAGCAGACCACTGGCGTCCGCGAACCGAACAGTGAGCTGGTAATAAGTTTTAACCCCCTCCCCGAGACGCCCGAACTTGACGACTAATCCGGCCAAGGCCGCGCATCCGATAAAGACAAATACGCCGACCTTGAATTCCAGACCTCTTTCGTGCCGATTCATGTTCGGAAAATATTGTCGATCTTGTAGTCAGTTTAGCAAGGCAGGGACCAGCGACCCTAATCGCCGGCACAGACTCGCCGAAACATCAAAGGCAATCGGCCCTGCCTTCAGAACGTCCAAGGAGAAAATCCTGAATTAGCTTGTCTGTCGATTTCTGAAGGTCACTCGGAGTTCCATGGAAATAAACGCGACCCTCATGCAAATACGCGATGCCGTCGCCCACATCGAATGCGCTCTTCATATCGTGCGTAACGACGACGCTGGTCATGCCGAAGTGCGTCTGCAACCGGCGGATCACTCGATTGATGCTGTCCGCCACCATGGGGTCCAAACCGGCTGTCGGCTCGTCGTATAAGACGCAGGATGGCCGGCGAATGATCGCGCGTGCGAGTCCGACACGTTTTTTCATTCCGCCGCTCAAACTCTCCGGCATCTTTTCTTCCTGCCCCTCCATTTCCATCACGTCGAGCATCTCCAGCACTTTCGCCTGCAAAACCTCCGGATCGCGCTCTCCGGCTTCGCGCAGCGGAAAAGCGATATTGTCTTCGACCGTCATCGAATCAAAAAGCGCGCCGCCCTGGAAAAGTATGCCGACCTTCTCGCGGATCGCGCCCAGCTGGCGCTCGTTCATTCCGATAATGTTTTGGCCGTGGATCCAGATTTCGCCCGAGTCCGGCTCCATCAATCCGATCAAGTGTTTGAGCAAAACGCTTTTGCCGCCGCCGCTGCGTCCGATCAGGGCCAGGGTTTCACCTGTGCGGACCTCAAGATCGACGCCGCGCAAAATCTCCTGTTGGCCAATCTTCTTTTTCAATGAACGCACCGTAATCATTGGCGACGAATTGGCGGAAACCAAATGTGGCTCAGTGGCCGGCTTTGGAAGTGGCGGCGCTTCGATCATTACATCCAAACTTTCGACCGCAAATCTACGGGCCTCAACCACGAACAAACCGTAGATCAGCGCACAGCTTCATTGGTGGCCTGCGGGGAAAATGATGTTCAAACCCATCGTCAGGAAGAAATTAACAATCAAAACAGCAAGCGAAGCGTTTACGACAGCTTCAGTCGTTGCCCGTCCGACACCCACTGCGCCCTCGCGTGCAGTGAGACCTTTGTTGCAACTGATGAATACAATCAAGAGCGCGAAAACAAATGCCTTGGTCATACCCATTATGATGTCCTTGCGTCGAGTCCAGTGGACCATGTTTTCAACATAGTACGGACCGTTGACGTTGAGAAGATACACGGCAACGAGAATATCCGGCCATGATGCCAAACGCGATGCACTCCGCGACCAGCAACGGCATCGAGATCATCATGGCTAGCGTGCGAGGCACGACCAGATAATCGACCGGATAAACTGCCAGCGCACGAAGAGCATCGATTTGCTCGGTGACTTTCATCGTTCCAATCTCGGCCGACATCGCGGCGCCGACGCGCCCGGCAACCATTAACGCGGTTAGCACTGGCGCCAATTCGCGGCACAGCGACACGGAAACGACAGCGCCTACGGCGGATCCCATCCCGAGTTTGTTAAACTGAAAAAATGTTTGCGCCGAGAACACCGCGCCAGTGAAACCTCCGGTAATGATGACCAGCACTTGAGAGAGCAAGCCAATCTCAACGACTTGATTGAGAAATAGTTTCCAGCGGAGTCTGTGCGTAAAGATGGAGCGAAACGTATCCGCTGCCAGCAAGATGAGCTCGCCTAAATATTGAAACAATGAAAGCAGCGGCGCGCCCAGGGCGCTAAAGAATCGAACCATTATGGAACAGGTGATCAGTGATCAGTGAACGGCTAATGAATGTGTCCGCAACATTTTGTTCTGAATTTTCGGTCACGGGTCACCAATAACATCTCTATGCTTTCAGCGGCTCGGTCTTTGTTCGGGAGTGAAGCTCCGGCGGAATCGCGCCGATAAAAAGCGGTTGAAGGCCGAGCTTGAGGAAAATTGCGCGGATTTCGCGGACGCCTAACGTCGGTTCGTCGAACTCGAGGTAAACAATATCGTGATTTGTGTCCAGCTTGTAACGCATGCCGTCAATCTCAACGAGCTGGCGATCCAGCTCGAGAATCTTGCCCATTTCCCGCAAACCATGCGCATAAATCTCAACTTCGATCATTTACGGCGGAATTTTAGCGACCCCGTCGCGGCGATGCAATTCTTCTCGTATCACCACACCGATTGCGAAATTCATTTTGAGGTTGCAATTGCGCCTGGTGCAAAGCTGCGTAAAAGATGGCGTTTGAACGGATGAGACGCGTTGCTCAGTATTTGTTCGCTACCAATCTGGTCCTAAGCGCTCTGTTCTTCGCCGGATGTGAAACTGTTCCGCAAGGCATTCAGCAGGCGAGAATCGAGATGTCGCAACGGATCGCAACGGAACCGACCGGCGATTATTTTATCGGTCGGCGGTACTACAAACCCGATTACAAGTTCTGGGGTTACATTCGCAAGCCGGGTCAGCCATGGAGTACAGCGGAGATGGTAATGCTCAATGAAAAGGAGAAGCTTGCGCCGGACCGCGAACGCCTCGAATTCGGCAGCGATAACAATTACGAATACAAGCTGTACGGCTACTTCAGCGGCGACAAAGTGTACGAGCCTGCCAGCAACGGAATTTATCCCGAGTTCGTTTTGAAAGGCTATGAACTGATTTCTACCAATCCGCCGCCAATCTTCAAAAGCCAGTTCCGGGGTAACGCCCGCGCTTCGGACCTCCGCTACGTTGTAGAAAAACCCGAATGAACATTAGCACGTTAAACCGTTGAAGCGTTGAAGGGTTGAATCGATCAGTCGTAACGCTGTACCGTTCTACCGAATTATCTTTCACATGAGAGACGCCGCGAGCGTTCCCCACAAACGCGATCCTCTTGTCGAGGAATTTCTGCGTTATCTCGTGAATGAGCGAAATGCTTCCCCGCGCACGATCAAGGCCTACCGCCAGGCGTTGGATGGTTTTCGCGGGGAGAACAATACACCTTGGAAAAGGTGTACCAGTGACGATTTCCGTGACTATCTCTTCGCGCTGATGAAACACGGGCAGGCGCGTTCGTATGTGCGACTGCAATTTTCTGCGCTACGCACCTTCTATCAATTTCTCGCCGCTCGGAAACGGCTGCGGCATAATCCGGTCCGGGAAGTGCAACTTCCAAAAATTGAGAAGAAGCTGCCACTGGTTCTGACGCGACAACAGGTGGACGAGCTTCTCACAGCGCCCATGCGCGAACCTAAGAGCCGGTCCGCGCCGTCGTGGATGCCCCTGCGCGACATTTCGATCATGGAATTGTTTTACAGCAGCGGGTTGCGACTGAGCGAACTGGCTGCGCTTGATGTAGGCGATGTCGATCCCTACACGGAGTCGGTGCGCGTATTCGGAAAGGGTCGAAAAGAACGCGTGTGCCCGGTTGGTCTGCCTGCCCTGGAAGCAATGCAAAAATACCGCGCGGTGGCCAACGTGCACGCGGGCCCGCTATTCATCAACAAAGCGCGAAGGCGAATGTCCGTGCGCTCCATCTGGCTTGTTTTGAAACGTTACGTGCGGCACACGTCCATTCCGATTTCAATCAGCCCACACAAATTGCGGCATAGTTTCGCGACCCATATGCTCGATCGCGGAGCGGATCTGCGCAGCGTTCAGGCGTTACTCGGGCACGCGAGCCTGTCCACGACACAGATCTACACGCACGTCACCGTGGAACGGTTGAAGAAAGCCTACGCGGACGCACATCCGCGGGCGTAACTAAGAGAGCAAGCCTTAGCTCGGCGTCGGCGCAGCGGCACTGCTCTGCGCTTGTGATTCCGGAACCCGGAACGACAACTTTTCTTCGGCGGCGATAACCTCGACGTGGTCGCCGGGTTTGACGTTGCCGCGGAGCAACTCTTCCGCGAGCGGGTCTTCGAGAAAACGTTCGACCGCGCGGCGCATCGGGCGCGCTCCGTACTGCGGATCGTATCCCTTCTCGATGAGAAATTCCTTCGCGCTTTCTTTCAGATCGATATGGACTTCCTTGGCTTTGATGCGCGTAAGCACTTTGTCCACTTCCAAATCGACGATGCGCAACAGCTCAGGTTTACCGAGCGAATGAAACACGATGATCTCGTCAAGTCGGTTAAGGAACTCGGGCTTAAAAACGCGCTTCGTTTCGTCGAGAATTTTGTCGCGCATGGAATCGTAATCGTGTCCTTCACTCGGCGCGCCGAAGCCCATGACCGTCTGTTTCTTCAGCAAGTCAGCGCCGACGTTCGAGGTCATGATGATGATCGTGTTCCTGAAATCGATCTTGCGGCCTAACGAGTCAGTGATTTTGCCGTCCTCGAGGATCTGCAAAAGCAAATGCATTACATCGGGGTGCGCTTTTTCGATCTCATCAAACAGCACGACCGAATACGGCCGGCGCCGCACGGCCTCCGAAAGCTGTCCGCCTTCCTCGTACCCGACGTACCCCGGTGGTGATCCGATCAAACGCGACGCGGTAAATTTTTCCATGTACTCCGACATGTCGATTTGAATCAAGGCGTCGGCGTCCCCGAACATGAACTCCGCCAGCGTGCGGGCGAGATACGTCTTGCCCACACCGGTCGGACCAAGAAACACAAACGAACCAATCGGGCGCTTCGGGTCTTTCAAATCCGCTCGCGAGCGTCGCAACGCCTTACTGATTGCTGTGACCGCTTCGTGCTGGCCAATGACGCGCTCTTTCAGCTCCGCCTCCATTCTGAGCAGTTTCTGGGTCTCCTGCTCCTCCATACGCTGAAGCGGAACGCCAGTGACCTTCGAGATGATGTGCATCATGTCGTCGCCCGTTACGACGACTTCTTTCTCTTCCCGCTCTTCGCGCCACTTAGTCAAAATGCCGTCGAGCTTTTCCTTGGTTTGCTTCTCCTTGTCGCGAAGCGCGGCGGCTTTTTCAAAATCCTGTGCCTTAATCGCTCCTTCTTTTTCAAGGCGGATCGCTTCGATTTCCTTCTCGATGTCCTTAACATCAGGCGGCCGCGTCATCGCGTTAATGCGAGCGCGCGCGCCGGCCTCATCCATAACGTCGATGGCCTTGTCCGGAAGAAAACGCCCCGTGATGTAACGATCGGAAAATCTGACGGCAGTCTCGAGCGCTTCGTCGGTGAGCCTGGCCTTATGGTGGGCTTCGTACTTGGGACGCAAACCCTTCAAGATTTGAATGGCCTCATCAACCGTCGGCGCATCTACTTTTATGGTCTGAAACCGGCGTTCCAAGGCTGCGTCTTTCTCGATGTACTTTCGATATTCGTTCATCGTAGTCGCGCCGACGCATTGCAGTTCGCCGCGGCTCAGCGCCGGCTTAATGATGTTCGATGCGTCCATGGCGCCTTCTGCTGATCCCGCCCCGACTATTGTGTGCAGCTCGTCGATGAAAAGGATCACGTTCTTGGAACGACGGATTTCATCCATCACAGCTTTAATGCGTTCCTCGAACTGCCCACGATATTTTGTGCCGGCAACCATTAATGCCAGATCAAGCGTGATCACACGCTTGTCCCGCAAGAGTTCGGGCACATTGCCGTTTGCGATCTCTTGCGCGAGCCCCTCGGCAATGGCTGTTTTGCCAACGCCAGCTTCGCCTATTAATACCGGATTGTTTTTCGTGCGCCGGCAAAGCACTTGAATCACCCGCTCAATTTCGTTGCGGCGGCCAATCACAGGATCGAGTTCACCTTTTCGCGCCAACTCGGTCAGGTCGCGGCCAAACGCGCGAAGGGCAGGAGTCTTGACGTCTTTCTTTGCCGGTTCGCCTTCCTGCTCCGATTCGGACGGCGTGAAGTTTGGATCGAGCTCCTTAAGAATTTCGTTGCGCGTGCGCTCAATATCGAGTTCGAGAGTCTTCAGCACTCTCGCAGCGACGCCCTCCCCTTCGCGCAAGAGCCCGAGCAAAATGTGTTCGGTACCGACGTAAGAATGATTGAGTGCTTTGGCTTCCTTGCCTGCGAGCGCCAGCACTTTCTTTACGCGAGGCGTGTACGGGACATTGCCCACCATCTTCGTCTCCGGCCCGGAACCAACCTGTTTCTCCACCTCCATCCGCACCGTCTCAAGATCGAGCCCCATCTTTTGCAAGACGTTCACCGCCACGCCCTGTCCCAGCTTGATGAGTCCCAAAAGCAGGTGCTCGGTACCCACGTAATTATGGTTGAACCGGTCGGCTTCCTTGCGAGCAAGCGCCAAAACCTGTTGAGCCCTCGGTGTGAAATTATTCATTACTTGATGGTCCGTTCGTCAAGCCATTGCCTGACTCGCTCACCATCTTACTAATATCAGGCTTGGGGAAAATTTTCAAACGGTCGCGGATGATTTGAGCGCGCAAGTAGTCGCGTTCTTCCGCATTCAACTTTTGCTGCGAACTTTTTTGCAAATGCGCCGGCTGCGTTTCGATGAACAATTCATCGATCTGCAAACGCTGATGTTCGGGAAACGCGCCGAGATCCATTCCAAGCTTGATGACCGAGAGCAGATTGAGCGCTTCCTTCGATGGCATGGCATGCGCGTACGTCAAGACGCCATAGGCGCGGCCGATCTGGTCGCAAAGCGTGTTCGGTTTTCTCTGAAGCAAAGTCTGCCGCGCGTCATGTTCCTTATCGATGATGGTCTCAATGACTTTGCTCAGACGATTGATGATGTCCTCCTCATTTTCACCCAGCGTCGTCTGATTCGAGATCTGAAAAAGATTGCCCATCGCTTCAGTTCCTTCGCCGTAAAGGCCGCGCACCGCGAGACCGATTTTGCTGACCGCTTGAATGACCTGGTTGATCAGCTCGCCCAGGACGAGTCCCGGCAGGTGCAGCATCGCGGAGGCTCGCATACCAGTGCCGACGTTCGTCGGGCAAGCGGTCAAATATCCCAGCTGCGGATCGAAAGCAAAATCCAGTTTGCTTTCCAGCGCGGTGTCAATTTTATCGACCAGCTTGAACGCCTGCTTCAACTGCAGACCGGAGCGAATCGATTGCATCCGCAGATGATCTTCTTCGTTGATCATTATGCTGATCGTTTGCCGCCGGTTCACTACCACCGCGCTGCCCGCGCTTTTGGCGGCATGTTCACGGCTAATCAGGTGACGCTCAACGAGCACTTGCTTGTCCAATGCTGCCAGATCCTGCAAACTTTCGGAAAAGGCGTCCTGCATTTCCGGAAGCGCTTCTACATGCGACCGGATCTGGTCGAGGATTGACGTGCGCTCTACTTTTTTGGCCCAACCGGGGAAAGCGCGGTTACGCAGATTCCGTGCGAGGCGAACCCGGCTACTAATTACAACCTGGTGATGCGGGCCTTCGCCTCGCAGCCATTCTCCGGCAGTGGACAGCATGCTCGAAAATTTCATGGCGAATTCGTGAGCTCGCTTTCGAGTCGTTTAATTTGATCACGCAGCGACGCAGCCGTCTCGTAGTTCTCGTCTGCCACGGCCTTTTGCAAATTTTCAGCCAGTGTCCGCATCCGCTGGCTAAGCGCCATCGTGCGCTGCGCGCGTTCCGGCAATTTTCCCACGTGTTCGGTGCCTTTGTGCATCGCTTTCAACAGCGAACCCAAACCCTCCGCAAATGTGATGTAGCATTCGCTACAACCAAGGCGGCCAGTTTTCTTGAAGTCCGCCTGACTGAAACCACACACCGCGCACTTTTTGGCCGGTGCCCCCTTTTCAATCTCTTCGGCTGCTCCGATGCCCAGCAGCAAATCAGCGAGCGCGAAACTGGTGGGATCCTGCACACCTTTTTCCTTCGAGCAAGCCTCGCACAGGTTCACCTTGTGCATCTTGCCCTCCAGGATCTGTGTCAGGAAGACCGTAGCGTCGTTACATTTGCAAACGTCGCACAACATTCTGTTAGTTAGACCGTGATGTCTTGTAAACATTCAACCCCGCTCATAACCCCGACATCCTCGTCTTCCGAAATCGCTCTTGCTAAGCTCAATCGAAGATCGGTGTGCCGGTCCCCCGCGTCATCTCGCGAAAGCGGGCGATGATGCGGACCGTGGTGGGGCCTGGTTTTCCATTTCCAATCGCGCGCCCATCAGCTTTGACCACGGGAACGATCTCAGCAGCAGTTCCCGTAAGAAAGCATTCGTCGGCTATGAAAATATCGTGTCGCGTGAAATCCGCCTCGATGACTTTGACGCCCAACTCCGCGCCAATTTCAAACACGACCGATCGCGTAATTCCACCCAAGGCGCCAGCAGTGATGGGAGGGGTGAAGATCTGGCCATGCTTGATAATAAAGACGTTGTCGGCAGTGCACTCGGCCACGTTGCCCGCGTCATTCAACATCAACGCTTCATCCGCGCCGGCCAGGTTCGCTTCGATTCGTGCCATTACGTTGTTCAGATAGTTTAATGATTTCACCGCCGGATTGAGCGATGCCGGATTGCTGCGACGCGTGGCGACCGTTACGATGGTCAATCCTTTCCGATAAAAATCCTCGTGATAAAGCGCGATCGTCGCCGCAATGATGATCACGCTCGGGCTTTTGCACTGCTCCGGATTCAAACCGAGATTGCCAATTCCGCGCGTAACCAACAAACGGATATACCCCTCGCGCAAATCATTCTGACGGATTGTCTCCAGCAACGCCTCGGTCATTTCCAGCCTAGTCACGGGAATTTCCAAGCGGATCGAATGTGCTGAATTCCAAAGGCGCTCCAAGTGTTCTTCGAGCCGAAAAACCCGGCCATTGTAAAAGCGTATGCCCTCGAAAATTCCATCGCCGTACAGAAGGCCGTGATCGAACACGGAAACTTTCGCATTTGCTTCCGAATAGAATTTCCCGTCGATGTAAATCTTCGCCTCCCTGACGCCTGTAGTCGGCCGCGACCGGCTTTCTATTGCAGGTTCAATTGTTTCGTCGCTCGCACGCTTGCGAGTCTTTGGTTCGTCCAACACCGCCGCATCAGTGGTTTTCATAATGACAACAAAATCTCTGACGTTTAAACGCGCAATTCAAGCGGCAAAATCAGGTCGGCAAACGGAGTAGCGGAGTAATCGAGTAATCCGTTCCGATTTGCGCATCACTCCATCACTCCGCTCACTGGAGCACTCCGTCTTTGATGCGCAACTGCCGGTCGCCGCGTGTCGCTAGACGAGTATCGTGCGTGACGACTAGAAGTGTCTTGTTGCGGTTGCGTGCGAGATTTAGCAATAGATCCACGATCGCTCCACCAGTTTTTGAGTCAAGATTCCCGGTTGGTTCATCCGCGAAAATGATGTCGGGATCATTCGTCAGAGAGCGCGCGATAGCGACGCGTTGCTGTTCGCCACCTGAAAGCTCCGCCGGCAGATGTTGCATCCGATCGCCCAACCCGACAGCGACCAAACTTTCTTCGGCGTCGGTTTGTGTCGCCCGACGGCCAATCATTGCCGGCAGCAACACATTTTCCAGTGCAGTGAGTTCGGGCAGCAGAAAATAACCCTGGAAAACGAAACCCATCTTTTCGTTCCGCAGACGCGCCTGTGTACCCGAACTGCCGCTATAAAGCCGGCGTCCTTCGAATTCTACTGTTCCGGATTCCGGACGTTCCAGACCTGCTAATGTATAAAGCAGTGTCGTCTTGCCCGCGCCGGAAGCGCCCGATAAAAAGACGGCTTCATTGCGCGCGATCTCCAACGAGACTCCGCGCAGAACTTCGATCCTTCGCGGGCCCATTTGGAATGATTGACAAATGTCACGCGCAATTAATTGGGGAGTTGCTGCCTCCATAGGTTGAATACTGTTAGTCTTCCATTTGCCGTAAATCCACCGCGATACAAAAACCTCGACATCTAAACGACCACGCGGCATTCATTCACGCGCGAGCGACACGCGTATGTAATGGGTCTGAACAGGTGGGGCAATGATTGGTCTGCTGGAAAGGCCCCGGGGTTGACAGTGCGATGATCGCGAATCGCTTTTTCTTTTCGGCCCTGGAGCGGCGCGTGCTGAATTTCCGTACGTAAAAGCCGCCGTCGAATTATTCACGGCGGCTTTACAACAAAAAAGGTCTGCTACGCCATTCCGAGCGAATCCAACGTCGGTCGATCAATGGCTGATGTCGTGTACAGGCCATGATCGCGCTGGTATTCTGCAATCGCCTCACGAGTGAGCGGCCCTAAAAGACCATCCACCTCACCTCGATAATATCCTTGCGCTTGCAGCGCTGCCTGAACGTTGGCAACAACCTGATCTGGAGGAAGATTATTATACGCGTAGATGGGACCGTCCCAGGCATAATACGAGTTGGGAGCATAACCCCAGGCCGGATACCACCAGTCGGCGTTCCAATAATACCAGCCACCGTACATAAACACCACGCGATTATAATGACTCCGCCACCAACCGCTGTTGTGCCATGCCGGACGGTAATTCCGGAAGGCCCAGTAATTGCTGCCGTTCCAGTGCTGACTGCCCTGAATCCGACGGTTCTGGTGAAACGTCACAGAGGAGTATTGAGTCGGACGCGTATTTGACGTTAAATTGAAACGCTGTGCCTTGTAACTTCTTACCATTCGATTGAAACGCCGCGGCAGAAGCTCTATTCCCATTCCATTGTTTTGTCTTCTTCGAATAGGCTGCGGATGTCGTATTTCGCCCATGCTGGGAACTATGGGCAGCGATTTGTTGAGAACCCTTTTTCGTTTTGGCGTTTGATCGCGGCTGATAAACCTGCGCGTTAGCGCCCTGTTGCCCCTGTTTCGCCTTCTTAGAGGTTGCCGCGGAGGTCGCGTGTCGCCCGGCTTGCCTGTTCTGCGTAGCAATCTGGCGGGAGGCCCTTTCCGTCGATTTCACATTCGATCTCGACTGATGAACCTGGTTATTGACGCCTTTGCGCCCGCCTTGTGCCTTCTGATGGGACGTTGGGTGTGAGGCTGCTTGATTGTGCCTGGGCGCCATCTTCTTAGGTGCGGACGCGGGACGTGCATGCTGCGTCGATGGCACTTGCCGCTTATTCTGTGCTTGCTTCTTCGATTTATTTTCATTCTTCGCCGCGCCCGCAGAACACGCCAGCGCAAAGGCACAAACCAAGGTAAGTAATGTTCTCATACAATTTGTTTTTCTAGGTTATTAGACATCTGGCTTTCGCGATTTATTCAACGGGGCAATCTGTAGCCGCCAGTTAGTCGGGATAAACTGGAAAAGAAAGCGGCTACCTATCCCATGTTGTTTCGACCAGCGCGGAGCGCAAGACTACAAATTAAAACAAGAAATGTTCTTATAGTTTTTCCTTTTGGGTTCTTAGACCTTTTGAGTTATTCATCTATTCAACGTCGCAGCATTATTTTCTGGATGCCTGTCCGCCAGAAATCGAGGGCGAGGCATTCGGTTTTTGCGCGCTCGTTTGCAGAAAAGGCCGCACGGCGCGTTTGCCGTACGGCCCTCGGAGAATAGCCAAATATCAAGTTAAACCGAGCGTTTGCAGAGTGGGCCTATCGACTGCCGAAGTAACCAGCAGACCATGGTCAGCTTGGAAAGCTGCCAGAGCCGCGCGGGTTCGCGGTCCAAGGATGCCGTCGATCGGTCCTGGATCATACCCCCAATCTGCCAGCCCAGTTTGCACGTTGACGATCACCGTGTCGGGCGCGAGGCTAGCATACCCGGTGTAGATGGGCCCGTTGTAGAAGTAGTTGGCATACCGATCGTAGCCCCAAGCCGGGTACCAATAGCCAGTATTCCAGTACCACCACCCGCCTAACACGAAGACGACCCGCGAGTAATGATCGTTCCACCACGAACGGTTATGCCATTCGTAGTTGTTATTGTAATTGTAAAACGCGGCATAATTTCGGTTACCGCGAAAACGTGGCTGGTGCCAATCGTTCACGATGCGGACGTTTTTTCCATTGTAGTTGACGACGTGGTTTGTTCCCAGAGTCATATTTCTGCCGCGGTTCGCCGCCAGATTGTTACGCGCAGCATTTGCGACGTTTGCGTGCGCAGC
Source organism: uncultured Verrucomicrobiae bacterium (assembly GCA_963757675.1). GTDB lineage: Bacteria > Verrucomicrobiota > Verrucomicrobiia > Chthoniobacterales > UBA10450 > Udaeobacter. The sequence goes on from CAVWTH010000001.1 coordinate 125,050, forward strand.
TTGCGTCCTGCCTGTTCGTCTCGCGATCGCTTGTCTGTTTCGCTCAGTGCGGGTCTGGGCGGAATTTCTCCCGCGATTAGCCACTCGGGCGTTCGCCTGTTCAGTCCGTGTTCTGCCTGCTCTTGCTGACGTCGCACGGGTGACTCGCTCATTATGTGTCCGAGCAGCATTCCTCCCGCGATTAGCCCCTCCGGCGTTCGCTTGTTCAGTCCGTGTTCTGCCTGCTCTTGCTGCTGTCGCGCGGTTGCCTCGCTCGTTATGAGTCCGAGAAACATTCCTCCCGTGATTAGCCGCTACTCTTGTATGGCCCCGCGCAACATGCGCATTCGAATTAATTTGCGCCGCCCTAGCATGGCTGCCATGGCCGCTTCGCGAATTGTGACTCGCTCGAGCCACCGAACGGCCATGTCTGGTTGCAGAATGGCGCGACGCACTTGCGTGTCCGACATGATGGCTAGACGTGGTGGCCTCCACCCCGGGACACGACATGTGCGCTTCGCGCCTTATGGCCTCCTGATCTCTGCGCTGACTTCCCTTTGTGAGCTCCTAACGCCGTCAGCGCCAGCGCCAAGCTCCCGATACACGTTAAAAATACAATACGTTTCATGATTTCCCTGTTCTTTCCTCTAATTATTAAACTCCCGTCACGGCGAAGGGGTTGCGATGTTTCTTCCACCGCGCCGCTGCCGGCGCACGGTTTCAACTCCTAAACCCTCTATCCTAGAATCGTATCAGAGACGCTTGCCGGATGCAGGTGAGACCAGTTGAGGTTGCTGGCGTACCGCTTCAAACAAGACAATCGCAACTGCCGTCGCCAGATTCAGGGAGCGCGTTCCGTGAATCGGGATGGTCAGACAATTCTCGATATTTTGTGCCAGCAACTCTTCTGGCAACCCCTTCGGTTTCCCTCCCAAAAACGAGGAAATCACCTTTGCAGAACTGCACATCGTAGTAGGCGCGCCGCGATTTTGTTGTGAGAAAAAAGTAACGCGCGTTTGTTGGTTTTACTGACTGCAGTTCGGTGAACGAATTCCAAACTCGCACGTCTGCTTCATTCCAATAATCGAGACCGGCTCGTTTTAATTGCCGATCGTCCAGCGAAAACCCGAGCGGCTTCACGAGATGCAGAGTTGATCCCGTTGCGAGACAAAGCCGGCCAATATTGCCTGTGTTCGGCGGAATCTCCGGCTCAACCAGGACGACATTAAACACAATCTCTCAGGAATTATGAAAGCAGGAATAATTTTATGCCGCCCTTCTATTCCCTCTTCCTGCGTTCCTGCTTTCCTTAGAGATCAGAGTTTGCTGGCGACGAATTTTTCCAGCTTCACCACATCGGCGGCAAATTTGCGGATGCCCTCGCCAGTCTTTTCGTACGCCATTGCGTTCTCGTTTAGCAACCAGCGGAATTTCTTTTCGTCCAGCTCCAGCTTTTCAATCTCCGCCGACTTGGCTTTTTCTGGATCGAGTTTGCGTTCGAGCGGTTCCGTCGATTCGGAAAGTTCCTTCATTAACTCGGGGCTGATCGTCAGGCAATCGCACCCAGCCAATTCTCGAATCTGGTCGATGTTGCGGAAACTCGCACCCATCACTTCGGTTGGGATGCCAAATTTTTTGTAGTAGGTATAAATCTCGGTTACCGATTGCACGCCCGGATCTTCCGCACCGTGATAGTCACGTTTGTTTTCCTTCTTGTACCAATCGTAAATCCGCCCGACGAACGGTGAGATGAGCTGCACTTTCGCTTCAGCTGCGCGCACCGCCTGCACCAGCGAAAACAGCAGCGTCAAATTGCAGCGGATGCCTTCCTTTTGCAGTTGCTCCGCGGCATTCAATCCCTCCCAGGTCGACGCAATTTTGATCAACACCCGTTCGCGCGGAATTTTGCGCTCCTCGTAAAGTTGAATCAGTCGCCGCGCTTTATTGATCGAACCTTCAACATCGAACGACAACCGCGCGTCCGTCTCGGTCGAAACTCGTCCCGGGACAATCTCGAGAATGTCCATGCCGAACTGGACAAGCAGATGATCGCAGATGTCTTCAATCTGCGCCTGATCAGTCAGGCCCGAATTTTTTCGCTCGGCCAGCACTTCATCGACCAGATGCGAGTATTGTTGTTTTTGAGTGGCGGCGTAAACCAGGCTCGGGTTCGTCGTCGCGTCCTCTGGCTTGAAATCCTTGATCGATTCGAAGTCTGCCGTGTCGGCCACGACTTTCGTGAACTTCTTCAATTGCTCGAGCTGATTCAATTTCGTTTCAGTTTTTTTCTCTTCAGCAACAGCGGTGCTCATAATTTCCTCCAAATCCAAGCGTACGCCCGAACTTCAAATCGACAACGACAAAACTCGAGTTGTTGTGACCGCTGGATTGACGGCAATTCCGTGCCATCCGAATGCGACGACGACCTGAACTCTTCGGGAAGCGGCTCGTCCAATGCGTCCATTGCCTGCAACGAAAGCTCCCCAGGAAACACCGGCCTTTGCTCCAACCCCTCGATGTACTCGCCAGCGAATTGACGTGCTTTGTCCAGGAGCATTGAAAAGCTATCCGGGTCGGCCCAATGGGTCGTTGTCGATACTTGTTCGTTTTCCATCAGGTACTTTTTCCTGGCGCTCCGCGTCCGATCAGGGAGCCAACTAGGCATGATGAAAATAAGAGATTTTATTGCCCATGGGACGGCTCGTTGCGACAATCGGGCTGTTTAACGGGTTCAGCCGCGTATTCACGTTCTCAGTCACTCTTCGAACAAGTCGACTTCCGATCAAGCCTTGAGGTTGCCGATCCGCTTTGGCCCACGCTCATCCGCCGGCGAATGGAACAACATTATTCCGTGCAATCGAAACGAGCCAGGCTGAAATCCTTATGTCGCTCATGGAATCTCAAACGTTTAGACGCGACCTTCCCCACAAAAAGTTGCGATCAGGATATTCGATTCAGCGCTGTTTCTTATGAAACACAACGACCGGCAACATCCAACTCAGTGCCGTGGAATGCGCAAGGACGAATGAAGCGCAGCTCACCAATCGAAACTTTTCTCCCTCATGGACTTTGTTTAGAATCGCGCCATGAGCTCTCCCGGTCCGCTTACCGCCGAATCCGGCAGTAACGAGCGCTGGAAGTTTTTTCGCGACGTTCTCGTCTTCCAAGTCAAGATGTTCCTCGATAATGTCCGCGATTTTGCCCTGATGCCGGTCTCGCTCGTCGCAGCGCTGATCGATCTCATCTTCAAGGGCAAGCGACACGGCTCGCTTTTTATCAGGTGCTCAGGTGGGGCGCGCACAGCGAGGAAGTGATCAATGTCTATAGTGCGATCAAAGCGCAAGAACGGCCGGAAGTTAATCCCGACTACACGGTTGACGCGGTGATCGCGCAACTGGAAAGCGTGCTGGTTCGGGAATGTGAGAAAGGCGGGACTGCCGCGAGTATCAAAGCCGCGAGGCCCGCAAGCGAGCGCTACTCAGTCACAGCCGAAGCGATCCCTGGATCAAGCGCTATATTTTCCCAAATTCCATGCTTCCTTCCCTCGCCGGTCTGATGCGCGCTGCGGAAGGCGTTTTCATCGTTGAAGACGTTGAGAACATCGGACCGAATTACGACCCGACACTGCTCGCCTGGCAGGAAAACTTCCGCCGCGGCTGGCCACGCTTCGCAGATCGTTACGGCGAACGTTTCCGGCGAATGTGGTGATTCTACCTGCTCAGTTGCGCGGGCGCATTTCGCGCGCGCAGTCTGCAAGTCTTTTCCATTCTCTTTTCGAAAGAAGTTGCCGCCATTGGGAGTGATGTCTGCGACCAGAGACAGACCACGCTCTCATCGCGCGCGCCAGTTCTCAAGCCAAGCGCACTCCTCTGACCTCTGTCCCTGGCACGCCGTAACCTCGTGTGAACGCGGCTGTCTTCTGTTCATGTTTCCCTACGACCGCAACCAGCCGAGGTGAAATCCGTACGTCGCGCGTGAAATGTCAAAATGCCCCGCTCGCGAAAGCTTTCGGAGTTTAGACGCGACCCGGCACGGTTGATTCCCTTTTACGACTCTAAGCGCCAACAGGCGCAACCGTCACGGCCGCGCGACCCAAGTTGCGAAGCATCCCGCGAAAGACGAGTTCATGCAGCGGAAGGAGCGAGTACCAGTAGGCAAGTCCCCACAATCCCACCGGATCAAAGGTCGCGGTTTGTCGCAGAGTCACGCCACCCTTTGCGGGTTGCACGTCAAATTCGAGCCACGCCCGCCCGGGCAGTTTCATTTCTGCCGCGAGCCGCAAGTGTCGCGGCGGTTCGATGGATTCCACCCGCCAACAGTCCACCACATCGCCTGGCAACAAGTGCTCCGGGTCACGCCGGCCGCGACGCATGCCGACGCCGCCGATCAACAGATCCAGCCAGCCGCGTAGTTGCCAAAGCGCGTTGCCAAAATACCAGCCGGTCGATCCTCCAATTCGTTCAATCGGCCTGAAGGCAGCTGCCTGCGTTACGGGTAACGTGACGGAGTGTGTGTCCACAATGCGATTGCCGAATCGGATGCCGCCCCATTGACGCGGCTCGCTGGCTGCCACGGACAACGCATCAGACCACCGTGTTTGAGCGAAGCGGGCATCTTCGTTGCGCAACGCCTGCGCCATTGCCTCGCGCACGCCAATTGGCCTGATCGAAAACCTGGCTTGTCCTTTGTCGTCGCGCACGACGGTCGGATGACGAATGCTGCTAATCAGCGCGCGTCCGATTCGTGCATAAAGCGGCGTCACCAGACCCAGCCAGAGACTTGAAAGTCGCGGCGTCAAAAGCGCTACGGGAATCGTCAACCGCCGCAGCCCGCGCTGGCGGGCATATTCGCGCATGAGGTCGCCATAGGAAACGCGATCCGGTCCGCCAATCTCGACGATCACGCTGCCTTCAATCTCGATCGACAGTGCCGCTCGAAGATAGGCAAGCGCGTCGTTGATGGCGATCGGTTGCGCCGTGACCCGTACCCAGCGCGGTGTCACCATCACCGGCAAACGTTCCACCAACGCCCGGATCATTTCGAAGGATAAGCTGCCTGACCCAATGATGATTGAAGCCCGAAACTCAATCACCGGCACGCCGGACAACCGCAGTTTCTCTCCCACTTCGTGCCGGCTCTGAAGGTGTGCGGACAACTCCGGTCCGTCCTCACCCAAACCGCCCAGATAGATGATGCGTTTGACACACCGCCGCTTTAGCCGCCGCGGCAAAATTCTCCGCAGCGTAGCGGTCCTGTTTCTGGAAATTGCCGCTCGTCCCCATCGAGTGGACCAGGTAGAAGGCCGCGTCGATCCCCACCATGACTGGGGGTAGAGATGGTGCGTCCAGCAAATCGCCTTGAACAACCTCGACGCCCTGCGGCACGTGGGGCGCCAAGTTTTCCGGATGACGCGCCAGACACCGCAGCTGCCAGCCATCCGCCACGAGCAAGGGCAACAGTCGCCCCCCGACGTAGCCGGTCGCGCCGGTCAACAAAACAGCGCCACGCTTCTCCATATCATCCTTTTGCTGGTGGTCGCCGGGTCACGCAAACACCTCCCGCCACTTTTCCTATCGCAAACGAAACTAAACTTCCGCTCCTTTTTCCACAAACTCGGCTGACTTATCTCTCAGTCCTTTTTCTACTTTCTAATTTCCACTTTTCACTTTCTGCCTGCCACTTCCTACTTTCTGCTCGCTGTTTAGACGCGACCTCACTTCTCCATTCCAAGTTTGGCAGCTAGCGAAAAGATTACAGGGAAAGCCCTGTCCTCTTGAAAATTCGAAGCAATCTTTTCGCATTCGACGGATCCGGAAAAGCGTCAGCCGTGAGGGGCGTACTCAAATATTCCGAGTAGCCCGGGATGGACTCGACCGACGCTGCATCCAGATTTGCAAATCCCATCAGCCATTCCGAGAAATCACGTTCGTCCCGTTGTCCTTTCCAGAGCGTAATCACGTTGTGGTGCCGCGGGTCCTTCAGGATTTTTTCAAAAATACGGGCAACCTCCTTTTCCTCGCCTTCCAGCAACTGCATGAACTTTTTATCCTTATAGAGAAGCATTCCCGTCACCCCAGCCGCCGCGTTATTTTTCCGGCTCAGCTCGAGGAGATTAATCAGTTCGCCCTCCGTGAACGGCTTCGTCGCAATGCTCACGTAGATCAGAAAACTTATTTCAGGCTCGTCGGAAGCCGGCGTTGCGGCCACCGTTTTAGCTGAACGTTCCATTGCGCCTATCTCTTCTATCGTTGACGCGGGAAGTTCGCAAACTTCCCCGTAGATTTTCGGCATGAGTTTCATTAGTCTCGAGTAGCTGCCGTTTGTTGGAATGTGGTATGCGCTCGTCGGCAATCGCTTGCCAAGCCAACTTGGCTGCCGCGCCAATCGAAAACTTTTCTCCCTCATGGACTCTGTTTAGAATCGTGCCATGAGCTCTCCCGATCCGCTTACCATCGTATCCGGTAGCAACGAGCGTTGGAAGTTTTTTCGCGACGTTCTCGTTTTCCAACTCAAGATGTTCCTCGATAACGTACGCGATTTTGCGCTTATGCCGGTCTCGCTGATCGCAGCGTTGATTGATCTCATCTTCAAGGGCAAGCGACACGGCTCGCTCTTTTATCAGGTGCTCAGGTGGGGCGCGCACAGCGAGGAAGTGATCAATGTCTATAGTGCGATCGCAACACACGAACGGCCTGAAGTTAACCCCAACTACACCGTTGACGCGGTGATCGCGCAGCTCGAGGACGTGCTGGTTCGGGAATGTGAGAAAGGTGGAACCGCCGCGAGTGTCAAAGCCGCGATGGACCGGGCGATCGATCAAATCCAAATCGAAACGAACGGGCCACGCGATCGAGCGACAGAAGCAGTGGTGCGGGTAGCGAAGAAACTTCGAAACAAGCTTGACCCTGCACTACCCGATCGCGATTCCAAGAACTAGATCAGCAACTTCACGGTATTGCACATGCCCATGTTCATCTCGACTTGGAGGTAATGCTTTTGGAATGAAGCCGGCGATTTCATTTTGCAGGCGCCATCGCGAGGTCACCGCGGCAACCGCTCCTTGACCCGCAGCCGACACGGCTACCACTGCGGCAAAATGCATTCGCTTATCACCCGTCACTCGTCACTCGTCACTCGTCACTGATCACTTCACTGTTTTGCCGCAGAGGAGGCAACTAGTTTTTGAAAGCGCCCGCCACGGCGGGTAAACTCCTTTTGGCGCCAAGCGAACCTCGTTAGATTCACCGCTGCGCGTTCGCCAGTTTCTGGAAGCGCGGATCGTTGCGCAGTGGCTCAAACATGGGATCCAGCCGGAGTAATGCAGGTGTGAGCGGCGGGTTTGCGGCGAGAGGCGCTTCGTACGGGATTGAAAGCAGTTTCTCGAGCGTAGAGATGGCGCGATCCGGATCCCCGATTTGGGCTGCCACACGTGCGAGGATGTCAAGCGGTCTGGGACCGGTAAGCGCGTCTTTCTCGATCGGAATCATCTTTATTGCGCGCTCGGCCAGGGCCAGCGCGACGGCGTTGTCACCCAGACCCATGTTTGTAAGCGCGAGATCGCCCATCAAAACAAAATTCTCAGGTTGCTCTTTGAGGAACGGTTCCAGCTCGCTGCGAGCCTGACTCCAACTTTCACGTGCCGCGGCTTGGTCGCCGGCAACTTCCTGTGCCCAGCCTAACCAAAAACGCAGCTCGCCATTGTAATAACCCAACGCTTGATCAGGCTTGGCTAATATTTCCTTTAACTGAACAATGACCGGTGCAGGGCGGGACTCCAGGATTGCCTGGTAAACTTGTGTTTCCAACGCGTTAGCGTAATCGGCTCCCAGCCGCAGCGGAGTCAGCAGCGCCGAGGCACGCGGCAGGTCGCCTTCCGCCTGTGCGATTCGCGCCTTAAGCACAAGCGTATCTATGTCGTCGGGCGCGATATTGAGAATCTGCTCAAGCTTGCGCTGGGCTTCGGGGAAGCGACGAAGACAGATGTAGGAACGCGCGTGTTGAGAGAGCAGGCTCACGTTGCGTGGGTCGAGCTTCTCGGCTTCGTTGAAGTATACGTCGCTTCTGTCCCAGTTGCCGCGCCTCCGCTCGACATAGGCCAGAGCCTGAGGAATCTGACTGTTATTGGGCAGCAGGCGCTGTGCTTGCTCAAAGTAATTCACCGCAGTGTCATAGTCCTTTAAGCAGGCGTAGTGATAAGAACCCTTGGCTAATAAACCCTCGCCAAGATTGGGCTGTAGAGTAAGAGCGGTTTCGGCGGCCTCCCGCGCTTCTTCGCGGAGGTCGGCAGTCGGCTGAAGACTCTGTGTGAGGTAGCCGCTCGCATCGACGGAAGACAAAAGAGCCCAACCAAGGGCAAACTTCGGATCCAAACGTACTGCTTCCTTGAGGTATTTCTGCGCGCCAAGTGAGTTCGCGGGCGTAAATCCAGTTTTTAGCGTGTATGCAAGGCCGCGCAGGTAGGCATCGTAAGCCCGAGGATTGTCGGTGGGCTTTGCATCGATGACTTGCTCTTCCTCGCCCGTGAGTTTGGCCCGCAATCGCTCGGCGATGGTTTTGGCCACTTCACTTTCGACCAAAAAAATGTCGTTCAGCTTGCGATCAAACGTATCCGACCAAACGTGAGAATCACTGGTCGCCTTGATCAGCTGCACATTCACCCGCACAGCGTCGCCACTCTTCTGCACGCTTCCTTCCAGAATGTGAGCAACGCCGAGTTGCTTTGCGATCTCGGGCAGGTTTTCCGGAGCGCTCTTGTAATGCTCGGTCGAAGTGCGTGAGATCACCTTCAGGTCGGCGATCTTAGATAAGCGCGTCAGGATTTCGTCCTGTATCCCCTCGGCAAAATAAGCATTCTCTTTATCGCTGCTCAGGTTTTCAAACGGCAGGACCGCGATTGATCGTTCCTCGGGGGTGAACGTCCGTGTGCGTTGGTACAACCAGGTCCCAAGCGCGACCGCTGCGATTGCGAACGTCAATGCCGCACCTGCGAGCACAGTTCTCCTGCGTCGCGAGCGCGCTTCAGGGTTGAATCGTGCGTAGCAACTGTGGACAGCAGAAAGTAACTCGCGTGCCGTTTGCGGCCTGTCCTTCGGGTCCGGGGCCAGCATCGATTTCAGCAGCGTAATGACCTGCGCAGGGAGGTGCAGGCCCCTGAGTTGTTCCAACGGTAACTCGCTGGTTTGTCTCGCCCGGATTTCTTCCATCGTCCGCCCGACAAAAGGCGTCCGACCGCTAAGCAGATACCAAAGGGTGACCCCCAGCGAGTAGATGTCGGAACGCGTATCAATCCGCAATTGCCCAGCGCCACCGAACTGCTCTGGACTGGCAAAAGCCGGCGTGCCGAGGAAACCTGCCTGGGTTTGCTCGGCGCCAGGCTCTGCCTGCGGCCCCATGACTTTCGCCACTCCAAAATCAATCACCTTTAGCCTGAGCGCCTCGCTCGCATCGGATTCGAGCATGAGATTCGATGGCTTGATGTCGCGATGCACTACACCGCAGACTTCTGCGACAGCCAACGCGCGCGCGGCTTGCTCAACTACTTGCAGGGCGAGGGCAAGCGGCATTGGCCCATCGCGACGCACGCGAGCTTCGAGCGTTTCGCCTTTGACCAATTCCATCACATAAAAACACTCGCCGTCTTGCTCTCCGTAGTACGTCACCCGAGCGACGTTTGGGTGGTGAATGTTCGCAGCTGCGCGAGCTTCGCGAAGAAACCGCGATCGCGCGCCGGGATTTTGCGCCACCTTTCGGTCAATGACCTTGAGGGCAACAGTCGAGTTCAACACCGTATCGCGGGCCCGGTAGGTTATGGCCATCGCGCCTGCACCGAGCTCGACCGGAAAACCGTCCTCACCTACCTCCACTTCGAAGTGAGCGTATTTCAACGGGCCGGGCGTTAGTCGGCCGCGTGCCGCTGGTCTTTCCGGCTGCTCGCCGTCCGCCAAAAAGCCAACGCTAACGAGACACCGCAGGCATTCCCCGTTCGGACCGCATTGAGTCAGCGGTCGTCCACAGGTCGCGCAGGTCCCCGCAATTTCAGACTCCGCTTTCACAGTTCCGCGAACGATGCCTTCCCTGTCCATGCGCGAAATAAGAATTACGCCATCAGGATTTGATAGAGGTGCCGTAACTCCTGATCGACATCTGCCGGATCCGAGACGGTACTGGCCACTTCCATTCTCAATGATTCACGGTAACGCTGGCGAAGACGTGAAAGCCAGGTGCGCAGAGTCGCGATTGGCACTCCAAGTCGCGCCGCGGCCTCTTCCTGATTCGGCGGCGTGATGGTTCCGCCCGCTACGAATGGTCTTAATTCTTCAAGCCACTCCGCTTTCCCTTCTGCGACAAATGCGCTTTGCAGATTCTGCCAGGCCCGCGAAATGATGTTCGATGCCCACGCGAGATCGTAGCAGGCGGCATCGCTGAGATGCCGGGTCGCCAACATCGCTGCTTCGGCTTCGGGAAGATGCTCCTCGATCGACAGGATCTGGCGCCCTCCTCCTCTCTTGAGCGCTCGCGCGCGGTCATACTCGTTACACAAAAAATTCTCGAGAGACCCGAGGAGAAACGTGCGAAGTCGACCCTTTTGCCGATCAGCGCGGCTCAATGTGTTTTCCTCAAGCAAATGGACAAAAAAACTTTGGACGAGGTCCTGTGCATCAGCCGACGAATAACCGCGGTGGCGAAGAAAACTGTAAAGCGGCGGCCAATACGCTTCGCAAAATCCAGCGAGCGCTTGCCGACCGGACTCCTCCGAGTCCGGCTCTCGCGCGTGCAATACGACGGTCCAATGCGTCGTCTGAAACGAAGCACCGCCCTCCTGCAGCGTTCCAGGGATTGCCTTCGTGGGACTTATTATTGCATAACCGCTCCGCGTGGCGATACAAATTAAGTGACAATCGAGTGACGCCCGGGCGCGTGCTCTCGTTGTCTCCGGCGAATGACGAAACTAATAAGGACGCCGCGCTGCGGCGTCCGATCCGCGCAGCGCGCCGACCCCTAACCAACCGGAGTGATTTCCTGTGAGTCTTAGTATTGCGCGAGAAGTTGACTCTCGCCTGTTGCGCCCAGCGGTCTTGACGAAGGACTGTCAAATCCCAGCGCTGCCACCTGATTAAAGGCCGGCACCTTTGTCGAACTACTCCCGGGCGCGCCCTGCTCTCGCACGATGGCGCCCAAGGTCAGAACTGCAAAGACTACTGCTACGGCCGCTGCCACGATTGCTTCGGTAGATAATTTCATCGCGACTATGGGTTTTGCGGGGACGCCTTCAGAAGGAGTTCCTTCCATCCGCCGCCGAAATTAAACGAAACCATGCTGAACACTAAGAACGGATCATGCCTCCGGCTACGGAGTGACCGGCAGGAAGAACGCAGCAGTTGAAAGGGGTTGATCCAGAGTTTTTTCATATCAAAGACATGGTGCGAATTGACCCTCCTCAGCGGCCTCCGAGTTGGCAAAAGCGCGAACAAAAGAGGCGCGCAATCTGCGGGAGAGGCGGCTGGCACGGCGAATCCAATAATGGAATGAGCCTAGTGACGCATCAGCCAGGAGTTCCACGCGCACCACTTCGGGGCAAAGATCGAGCAATTTACAAACATTCATGAACGAGTACGGCCAGGAGAAATCGTTTCCCATGATCCAACTATGGGCGTCGAGATAGAGTTCCCGATTGGCGCCTTTCGTCGCGTCCCGGAACCGACGCAAATCGGAGGCTGCCTGTTTCAACACACCGACAGCCAGACCTTTCTCGGCCGCCGGCGGTGGCGGTTCGGCGCGAGGAGTAGAGAAATGCGCGCTGCGAGTGTTGCTAGATTCCGCATTCAAAAATGCGGCAAGCTGCTCGCGAGACAGTCGCGACAGCGGATTGTGTCCTGAGTCTTGGCTACCGAAACCGGTCGGGAACACCATGAATTGACCAGAGAAGTCGCGTGTCTCGGGAATTCTGTCGTCTGCTACTAGATTCATCATTGTCGAGGGTCGAGTTGATTGGTTTCATTCCTTTCTCAAGATTTTGAAGCCGGACATTTCAAAAAAATTGAATTTTTCTTGAATTTCGGCGCAAAGCCCGGGACGCAACGCTCTGCCTGATTGTTGCTGGTAGGGGCAGCTGACAGCTTTCCGGGCATGATGGCCCATGCCCCTACGGGGTCTGGTCCACCTTGTAGACTATCATCCCGCGCGCCTGATAATTCGCCAGCGCCTGGGGGTGATCGCGGTTGCAGGTATGCACCCACACGCGCACCGGTGCGATCCCGCCACTGCGAGACCAAGCTTCTTCGATCGCGCTGGTGAGCAATGCACCGCCTAATCCGCAACCGATAAACTCAGGCAACAAGCCGAAGTAAGCGATCTCGACCCCACCTTCGGCGTCATGGCACAGTTCATAATAACCCGCGAGCGCGTTGTCATAGTATCCCGCGAACGTCCGCAACTCTGGCGCCGTCGCGTATTCGTTCCATTGATCATCTGTCCACGGTCGTTTGTCGATCCAGCGCCACTGCTCGCCGACACGAAAATAAAGGTCACGATTGAACCGCCAATCGCGTTTCGTCTCTTGGCGAACCTGAAATCGCGCATCCGCCCGCTTCGCTCGGAGCTGATCCGGCGATCGCATTTCAAGATACGTAGTGATCAGGGGTTCTGCTGGCATCACACAAACGTTTCCGGAATCATTCGCTGCAATTTCAAGAACGGACTTACCTCAACTTCGCCGTGGTGTGTCCAGGCGAGCACAGGGCAAACTCTTGAGAGTACGACCGCAAATGGAAGAATAATCAGCAGGAAGTTAGCGCATTACCATGCCGAATAAATTACAGTAAGGATTGCTCCCTCCGGCAGCCAGAGTGGTCCGACACGCTTGCGCGTGTTCACCAGGGTTTGAAATCGCCGCCGTGCTCGTGTTTTCCGCGATTCAAAAAAGCCGCAGAGTCGCGAAACCCTGCGGCTTTTATCCTTAATTGCTACAGCCGCGTAGACTCAGTCTACAACGACCACGTGATCAAACATGGGCAAATCGCCCATGTTTGCGTAGTAAACACGCACGCGAGTGCCGGGCTTGATTGCGGTCTTGGTGATTTCCCCTGCTTTGTTCACAACGTGACCACGCCCGTTGAGAACGTAACGACCCGGACTATTCGAACGATCTTCGCGGACAACGAGCGTATTGGCGGGTTGATAACTGGCAGCCGCGCCTTCTTCAGTCGTCGTTTTGATGATCGTTCCGGTTACGTTGATCGGTTCCGCTGTGGTTATTCCTTGCTTTTTATCCGTCGAACTCGGCTGGGCGAATGCCAGCGGCGCAATCAGCATACAGTCGAGCATTATAATTATTTTTTATCTTCGCCTCCTGTTGTTAATGCATATCTGCTGGGCAAATTTCCGGACCTGGAGAGCATCGAACAAGAGCCACTTCGCGCATTTCCGACAGCCGACTTTCCGCATTGGCCTGGAATTCCAAATGGTCTCGAGATTCCAATAGCTCAGAATCCACCCGGCCTGGGAAGCTTTGCCTAACGACCGCGACTTCCAAACATTAATCGATGAGTTCGCGGTTAATTACTGAGTCCCGCCGCAGGGACGATTGCTGATGCGCGCCGAACCCCTGGAGTTCTCCGCGCTTGAATCTCAATCCACGCGCGGCAAGAACTCTTCCCGGACGATCTTTCCGTCCTTTACCGTGTAAACGCCGACTTCGGACAATTTTCTGCGCTCTTTCGTTTTTTTATCCGAAACGTCAGCGTCGAATTGCACGACGAATCGGTCGTGTCCGACAAATGGTCCATGAGCGTCGAAGCTGTGGACTTCCATCGCGTTGACCCACCAATCGATTTTGCCGCGAACGCCTTCCTTGCCGCGCTTCTCCGGCGACCCGCCCCCCATGCTGTATGCTTCCACGCTGACGACGTCGTCAGCGTAAAGTGTGTCGAGCGCTTCGTACCACGCTTGCTTACGGGTCAATTCCACCACTTTTTCTCCTACTTCTTCCGTACTCATTTATTCCTCCTTTGTTTACATCGGCAATTTATTTGCCGACAAATTGTTCAAGTTGATCGAGAACGGTGTTCCAGCCTTGGTTATGGCGGTCGCGCGATTCTTCACTTGGCAATTGTTCGTGGCTCAATCGCACTTCCGTGCCGCCGTGGCGATCGGAAAATTCAATCGTCACGAGACTGGTTCTGTTCTCCCAAACTATGTCGTCATCCCATTGCCACGTGAAGACGATTCTCTTTCCGGGCAGCAGCTCGCGATATTCGCCGAAAACGCTCATTTCCTCGCCTTCCTGATTGACTAGGTCCCACCGATATTTGCCGCCAACACGCGCATCTGCGATCAGACTGCGGGTGCGAACGCCTTCAGGTCCCCACCATTCTTTGAGTTGCGCCGGATCAGTCCACGCCTCGTACACACGAGCGGCTGGCGCGTTAATGAACCTTGTGATCTCGAGCAATGTTTTCTCCGCGGTTTTCTCGTTCATGATTTTCCTTTCGCGCTTTCTACAAGTTGCTTCAGCTCCGAGCCGATAATCGCAGTCCAGCCAGATTCGAAATTCTTGCGCGCATACGCCGGCGTCTTCGGGAATGTTTCGATTCCGGTGTGCGTCAGTTTCAATCGTGTCTTGTTGCCATCCGGAAACAATTCAATCGTGACCAGCGAATTGCCCGGTTGGTCTTTATATCGCCAGGTGTAAGCGATTTTCTTTTGCGGAATTACTTCGGTGAGTTTGCACAGGTGATGATAGTTATTGCCTTCGTGCTCGACCACGAATTCGAATTCACATCCGATTTCCGGCTTAAATTCCTTGAGATCGAAATACCACTGCCGCATTTCATTCACGTCGGTGAGCGCGGACCAAACTCGCCCGACCGGAGCATCTAAAGTGCGCTCCACAACGATCGCTTCTGCCAAATCATCTGTTTTAGTCATAACATTCTGATCATTTTGCATTCGTGTCCGGCTGGATAATTCCAAAGACATTGCCGACCGGATCTTCGGCATACGCGAGCCAACCGACCTTTGGGATCGCCATTTTTGGAACGCAAACTTTGCCACCATGCCGTTCGATTGCCTTTATCGTCTCATCGAGTGCCGCAACGGCGACCGTGTTTAGTGTGCCAGGACTTTGGCCTTCTCGCGGCCGCGTCAGACCACCGTTGATTCCCGGCTCCTTGTCGGATCCAGTTGTAATCAACCAGTATTCTATTGGCCCGCCTTCAAACTTTTTGAACGTCCAGCCAAACACATCGTGATAGAACGGCTGCACGGCTTCGGGGTTGTCCGTATAGATTTCGAAATGGTTAACGCGCGACATGGAATCCTCCTTATCTGTCTGAAATCTTAGTATTGGTCGTGTCGACGCACCCACTCCATCGTAAAATTGAGATGGTTTTCGTCGCGACCCTTGGGCACCAGATCGAGAAAATTGTAAGCGCCGACCAGAATGTCCAGACCACGTGCGTACATGGAATAAGTGTGGAAAACATCGCCCGTTTCGTCCTTGAAAAACACGCTCAGGCCCGGCATTTCCTCATTCATCCAATCTTGCATTTGATAGTTGTAATACATCTTGCCGTTCGCTTTTTCCTCCTCGGTCGATGAGACGTGATAATCGAAATTGAAATCGTTGCCGTGCGACGAAACCCACTTGAAACGCCAGCCCATACGTTTCTGATAAGCCTGGATCTCGGGAAAGGGAGCGCGCGACACGACTACGAACGTGACGTCGCGATGCGGCAAATGCCAGTTCGCGCCGTCAAAGTGGTCGGCGAGATAAGAGCAACTCTTGCAACCTTCTTCCCAGCCCGGTGCAAGCATGAAATGGTAAACAATCAGCTGACTACGATTGTCGAATAGATCGGCGAGCGTTTGTTTCCCTTTCGGCCCTTCGAAAACGTAGTCCTTCTCGATCTTTACCATCGGCAAATGGCGTCGCGCAACGCTGAGCGCGTCCCGCTGGCGCGTGAATTCCTTTTCTCGTGTCAGCAAATCTTTTCGGGCAACGAGCCACTCAGCTTCCGACACGACTTCGCGGCTTAACTCCTTGGTTTTCATTTTGTTTTCTCCTGTGTGTTTGTTTTTTCTTAAGAAATCTTCGGATGGCGAATGCCGTTAATCCGCTAGTCGAGCTCACGCTCGCCGCCATCAACGCCAGGTTTTCGATGCACATGGGACACATAGGCTATTTTCGGGCTCCCTTTTGCCCTCCCCTGGTTGTTTTTTCCAAATAAGCGGCCAGCCGGTCGAGCGAGCCTTCCCAGAATTTGCGATACTCTTCGACCCATTGCGCCGCCTGTTTCAGTGGCTTCGCGTCCAACTGCATTTCGTGCACGCGCCCGTAACGGCGCCGCCGCAGCAGTCCCGCCTTTTCAAGAACGCGAAGATGTTTCGACACCGCTGGCAACGACATGGCGTGCGGGCGTGCGAGATCCGTCACTCGTCGTGTCGCCACGGGCCAGATGCGCCAGGATGCGCCGGCGAGTTGGATCAGCAAGCGCCGCGAAAGTTCGATTCAGCGTTCTCGAAGAATATTTAACCATCTGGTTAACTATTTAACAGAGTTAACGCCACGTGCAAACATTTTTTTGTTACAATTTGCAGAAGCCGCCGGGCGGTGGCGTGGGTTTCGTCGGATTACCGATTCTCAAGAGATCGACACCGTGTGGGGCCGATCGGGTCCGCGCAACCCGTGACGCGTGCCCGTTGCATTTCGTTGTGGAGGCGTTTGTGTCAAACGCTTTCCCATTCGGCGCTTGGCACAAGCGCCGCTACAACAACATCTATTGATTAGGAGTGCGTGAACGCTTCTTTGTTTACCACGTATGGCATCTTGGTAGGGTCGCCGCCATAGTTTCCTTCGAGGACGTCGATGAGCCCTTGGACGCAGCGCCCGGCCATCCCTTTGTCGGGATCGACATCCAGACGTGTAATCCGCGCCCCGCTGGCGAAATGATGGAACAGGCGGCAGCGATCGGCGATCTCGGGATCGAGCAGCGGCGAATCGGGCGGAAGCGGCTCTTTCTCAAATACGTCGAGCGCTGCGCCCGCAATGATTTCTTCTTTCAACGCTTTCGCCAACGCTTTTTCATCTACAACCGGACCGCGCGAGCTGTTTATCAAGTAGGCGGTCGGCTTCATCAGCTTAAGGGTTTCGGCATTGATGAGGTGATACGTCGGTTTATCCGCCTCGCCTTCCATCAAAAGCGGCACGTGCAGACTAACGTAATCGGCGACGCGCATTGCGTCCTCAAACCCGACATATTTGATCCAGGTCTTCTCTTTCTGAATGCCGCGTGCCTGGCGCAGGTCCATCAACTCCTGAATCGCTTTGATGAATTGATGATTCTGATACGCCGGATCGTAGCAAAGAATGTTCATGTCGAATCCGGAACATTTCTTGATCATGGCAAGACCAATACGACCCGTGCCAATGACAGCGATCGTTTTGCCCGTGATCTCATCGCCCAGGAACGGCAGGAACGGGTGCCACGACGGCCACTTCTGTTCCCGCACCAGCCGCTCGCTCTGCCACATCTTCCGGGCGAGCATGCCCATCATGAAAAACGCGAACTCAGCCGTGGCTTCCGTTAACACGTCCGCCGTGTTCGTGAACGGGATTTTGTATTTGTTCGCTTCAGCGCGATTGATGTTGTCGAATCCGACGGCGATCTGCGCAACCACCTTTAGTGTCCCCTTCCCTGATTCAAACACCGCCGCATCAATCGGATCGCGCAGCGTGGTGATCAGTCCAACAACGCCGCTTTTCACTTTTTCGATGATTAATTTCTTCGGCGGCGCCTCGGGTCCCTGGAATACCTCAAGATCATAACCGCGGTCGCGCAGAAGGTTCTCGGCCGCAGCGCCAATGCGCGATGTGGCAAACACTCGAAACTGCTTTTGTTCGGTCATAGCTGAAAAATCTAAACAGGAATCCAGGAAAGCAGCAATTTCTCTACTGTAGGGCGGGCGCGTCGCCTGCCAAATCGGCACAGTGTGGCGCTGTAACAATCAGATTCATTCTGTAGCGCCGACGCAACGGATGAGCGCCGGAATTTCTGACAGACTTCCGAGCACATAGTCGGCTTCTTTCTCGTATTCGTGCGCATCCACAAAACGCGTATCGGGAATCGCAGCGACGCGCATGTTTGCAGCCTTGGCCGCCGCTACACCTGATAGCGAATCTTCGATGACGAGGCAGGCAGCGGTGGGAACACCTAGTTTATCCGCTGTGCACAGGTAAATATCCGGATGTGGTTTGCCGCGTTGAACTTCATCACCGGTGATAATCACCTCAAACAAACCTCTGATTCCCGTCCTATCGAGGAAGGGACGTGCGGATGCGCTCACCGAACTTGTCGCCACTGCGAGGCGCAGCTTGAGCTGCCGCAGTTCTTTCAGCGTCGTTTCTGCGGAGGGAAACAGACTCACCCGGTTTGCAAAAAATTCGGTCGCGATCTCGCCGCGACGCCGCATCAGTTCCTCAACAGGGGCGGAGATATTAAAAGCATTCTTGTAAAACTCGACCGCGAGCCGGTAGCTGACGCCGAGTACGCTTCCGTGGTATTCGCCGTTATAGCTGACTCCATATTCGCCGAGTAATTTCGCGTCGATCTGGTTCCACCACGGCTCCGAATCGGCGAGCACGCCGTCGAGGTCGAAAATCACTGCGCGAAACGGTGGAGGCATGATGTGCTCCACCTGTTATCCACCTTTAGGCGATGAGCAATTAGTACGCAGCACGGAGGAACACCGCCTCTTCTGAAAAGAAAGCCGGAAATCCGACGTATTTTTAAACGACTAGGATTATCCAGCGGTCTTAAGCTTTGTGCTGATGCAAGGGAACCGGGGAGTGCACGGGGCTGCGCTCCAGTTACAGCGGCAGGTCAATTCGCCGATCTACGACGCGCGACAACAGTTTGCCGGCGGACATAAATCACTTCGCATTACGTTCGATTTTCTATGCTCACCCACAGCAGCAGTATTCGAGTCCGCCTTGCTGATGATGCTGATTGGCTGGATGGACTACAAGACTACCGACTTCGCCATGACGGTTTTCTATTTCGCGCCGGTCGTGCTGACGACATGGCGGGCGGGACGCAAAGCAGGTTGGTTTATCGCAGTACTTTGCGGAGTGACAGTGCTCGTGGCCGACTTGATGGTACCCCGCGGCGGACGCGTGATTGCGGTTTCCTACATAAACGCCGGCATACTCATATTGGCGTCCACCGCTCTCGCTGAGCTGGTGATCTCGTACCGCCGGGCGCACAAACGCCTCGAAGCGCTACTTGCGCTACGAACTGTTTCGCTCACCGAAGTTCACCACAGAGTGAAGAACAACCTGCAAATCGTCTCAAGCCTGCTCCGGCTCCAATCTACCAAGTTCACTGATCCCGCTGTTCGGGGCGTCTTCACCGAATGCGGAGATCGCATCAATGCCATGGCTCGTCTTCACGAACAGCTCTACGACGAGGTGGGCCAGTCACATTTGGATTTTGCTCCCCATTTGCGCGAGTTAGCTGAAATGCTGGTGCTCTCGTACACGCCTTCGGGCTGCAAGCTGACGCTGAATGTTTCCGCCGATCACGTTCCGCTCGATCTCGACCAAAGCATCTTGCTCAGCCTGATTTCCAACGAATTACTCCTGAATGCTCTGAAGCACGCATTTCACGGTCGCGCTAAAGGCAACATCGATGCTGAACTGCGCAAGACTCCCGATCGCGTAACGTTAACGATCCGTGATGATGGCATCGGGTTCGCACCCCTGCCGGATGATATGGAAGAACATCGTGGAGCCGGCATCGAACTCGTTCGGGCAATGGCACGCCAACTTGGCGGCGAGCTGGTCATCAACGGAGCGCCTGCGGGCGGCACCTCTGCAACTATTTTCTTCGCTAACAAATTGTCACGGCAACAGGCGGACATTCATGAGTAAATCTAACTAACCATATTATGCCAAAGAATCGTATTCTGATTGTTGAAGACGAAGCGCTGACTGTGTTAGCGCTTAAACGCGACATCGTTGAGCTCGGCTACGAAGTTGCCGGTGATGCCAGCACTGCCGCCGACGCGCTCCGCGCTGCCGAGGACAATCGCGCCGATCTTGTCCTTATGGACATTCAACTGGATGGCGGGATCAGTGGTGTTGCCGCCGCCGCCGCGATCCGCGGACACCTTGGTGTTCCGGTTGTTTTTCTGACCGCACACGCGTCGGCAGAAATACTAGCTCGCGCCGTCGAGTCGGGCGCGTTTGGGTATGTGGTGAAGCCTTACACCGCCCCGGAGTTAAAAGCAGCGATCGACATTGCGCTGCACAAGCACAAAACGGAAACCGCGATGCGCCGAGCGCTTAATTCACGAATCTCGGCAAATGTGGAATAGCCTCGCTCGACCTGACCAGCCCAACAATGGGAAGAGGACATTGCGCAAAATGCGTGATCCAGGCGCGCGAAAACTTCATCTTAATCACGCAACCCGCTCAGGCCGCCGCGCCGCGCGTCGTGTAAACCGAAGGTTCGCAAACCTCAGACTACCGGATGAGCAGGTCGAGTTTTCGCGGGTCGAGCCCAGCCTCGCGATAATGTTTCCGGGTTAGCTCGAGAAGACTGAATCCGTCCTCGTAGGCAGCGAAGCTACCGTTCTCGGCCTTATCGAGATATATGAGGCCGCCTTCGACCACGAAAAATGCAATCATCGGCTCTGGCGAATCTTCGGTAATCACCAAAGTGTGAGCTTCGCCTGCGGGCTCGTAAATGTAAGTGCCCGGCTCCGCAATCCAGTCGTGCTCCAAGTATCGCCACCGCCCGCGCATGGTATAGCCATGCACTCCCCCGACGTGATAATGCGTTCCCACCATCGATCCTGGGAGACCTTTCAGCACGAGACTGAATCCTCCAGACGTGACATTGAAGCAGCACGGTTGAAACCAGACACCGTTCGCGTATGGAACCCACAGATGGTCATCGTCGAGATTGGTGTTGGTGATGAAGTGTTCGCGGCTCCTTTGATTCGGTTGGAGCCCGTCGCAGAAACTGCTGAAGGCGGTAATTGGCATTTCCTCTTTTAGCAATCGGGCACGTCCGGGGTCAATTCTCCATTGGAACGCCGACAACAACATTTACGGGGGCGACGAACCGGAGGGTATGTCGCAGCGAGAGGCTCAGTCGATTACGTGCAAGCTCTGCAAACCCCGTGAGAGTTCTTCCTGATCGGCAGTGTAGTAGGCTTCCCAACTGGAGTTGCGCGTTCCCACTCGGCGGGGACAGTCGCTCATGACCGACAACCTCCTTTCACGGTTCCTGCGCTATGTCCAAATCGATACGCAATCGGACGAGACCAGTAACACATTTCCAAGCACGCCAGGTCAATTGGTCCTGCTGAAGATGCTGAAGCAGGAACTGAGTGAATTGGGAGCAGCGGACGTGCAGATGACAAAGCACGGTTACGTCATGGCGAGTGTCCTCGCCAACACGCGCAAAGCCGGCGTGCCGGTTGTGGCCTTTTTCGCTCACGTGGACACAGCTCCGGACTGCTCCGGCAAAAACGTCAAACCCATTCTGCATCGCAAATACAATGGCAACGTCATCAGGTTCCCGGATAACCCTGGTCTGACTCTCGATCCAGCGACATCGCCGGAGCTTCGAACCGCGCTCGGCAAGGATGTTGTGACCGCCAGCGGCACCACATTGCTCGGTTCGGATGACAAATCAGGTGTGGCGGTGATCATGACTTTGGTCGAGAGATTGCTCCGGGAAAAAAAGCGGAAGCACGGGCTGATTCGAGTCTGCTTCACTCCCGATGAGGAGATCGGCCGGGGCGTGAACAAACTGGATCTCCGCACGCTCGGAGCCGATGTGTCTTACACCCTGGATGGTGGTGCGCCGGGAGAGATTTGCTGGGAAACCTTTTCCGGCGATTCGGGTGAGGTCATCATCGATGGTATCACCACTCATACGATGGAGGCGCGGGCTAAAGGCATGGTCAACGCGGTCTATCTGGCGGGAAAACTCTTGTCAGCGTTGCCGCGCGAACGCTGCGCGCCGGAGACAACCGAAGGACGCGACGGATTTATTCATCCGATCAGTATTGAAGGTCGGACCGAGCGGGCGATCGTGAAATTTATCCTGCGCGATTTCGAAATGAAAGGACTGGCGGCGAAGCGCGACATCCTCAGAGGTCTTTGCCGGGGGTTACAAGCCACCGAGCCGCGAGCGCGCGTCCGCTGCAAGATCCGCAAACAATATCGCAACATGGCTTACTGGTTGCGCAACGACATGCGCCCGGTTGAGCTGGCGCGCGAAGCGTTCGCGGCAGCGGGACTCAAACCCTACGATCACGTCATACGTGGCGGCACCGATGGCTCGAGCCTTACCGAGCTGGGCCTTCCCGCCCCCAACCTGTTCTGTGGCGAGCACAACGCACACGGGCCGCTCGAATGGGTTGCAGTGCAGGACATGGAGTCAGCCGTAACCGCCTGCGCTCACCTGGCTGAGTTGTGGGAAAGAAGGCTGCCGTGAATTTCTGCGCGAACCGTATTGGCCGTTGCGCGCCGCGCAGGTTGCCTAAGCTTTCGCAGACTAATCATAAGCGCGACACGCGTCGGCGCCGTAACCGCGTGATCGACGTTGCGGACAGATAGTGAAAGTTTTGAGGCGGCATCGGTCGGGCACAGAGCTCTCGCAATGAGGCAGGGCGATGCAGTTTCCAGATAGAACCTACAATGATCCCGTAGCCGCGCTTGCGCTCGCCGTAATATGCCAGGAACTCACTATACTCAATACCGCTGCGAGCCCGATGTTTTCGCCACAGACCTAAAACTGTGTGTTCCTGAATTTCGACAACCTCACAAAAAGCGATTACCTGCTGAATCGGAGTGCTGACGTACAGAACAATGTACTTTGGTGTTTTCGTGAACCGCACCTTTCTGAATTCAACCTTTTTCCTTCCAGAGAGGATTGCTTCAGCAAATCGCGGTTTAATCGCGAGAAGAGCTACTGGAGCTGACTGTGAATCCATTTGCGCGCACCGAGGTTAAGTTTGGTGATCGATTGCGGAGCCGCAGCAAGAATCCCATTTCGCAAAAGTCTGTCGAGATCCAATGGCTGACGGAGAACACGGGCTTGGCGGAACAGAATAGCCAGGAACGTCTTTCTCACATAACCGATCAATTTCGCTGAAAGGGTATACCGTTCTTTTTCCTACGAATCGCGCGACTTCAGTAGCGCGATTCGATACAAGTGTCTCTTCCACGACACCGACAACCGTAATCGCTTGAACATCTTTAGACCGGTAAAACGCGAGAATTGATCCGGGCTGAAGCTCCCGAGACACGGAATTGCAAAGGTAAGCTTTCCGAAGTGCGTTGCCGCACGGTCGATGACCTTCAAAAAACTCAACTTGAGCCGTTGCCTCGGGAAAAAGTACAGTCGTGATACTTTGGTTTGATGGGCACGACGAACGCCGATACGTCCGACCATTTAGTTGCTGACGGTCCAAATCTGCGGTTGAACTCGAGTGGATCAAGCTTTGCTACATTGTCAGCCGTAAACTGTAGCGCTTTTGCAAGTCGGAGTTCTCCGCGCAAGGTAGGCTTCCCCAGATCGAAAAAACCGAATTCGTTTAGGAATGCGATAAGTCGTTCCTGTTTGGGAAAGACCTCAACGAATAACGATCGAAATCTGTTTTGCTCTGCGTAGTTAAAGATATCCCGAAGTACGAGTTCACCGTAGCGGCAGCCTGCATGTCGGTCGGAAATTTTAAACATGCAGATCTTTCGCGTCTTATCGGGCAGTCCGAGATCTGTTCGGTCTTCTCGGTTAACAATCGAGACCCCGGCGTGTTTATTGTCAGGTCCTCGGACGATCCACGCTTGCCGATGCTCGCGTTTTACGTCGCCGTTTTAGGAGCGCTCAAGCCTTTCCTGTAAAAGCCGGCGAAGCCCGAAGTCCGAATGACGAAGTCCAAAATGCTCCTCGAATTCATCTGCGAAAATCTGCGTAATCTGTGGACGATTCTCTTCGAGAGAGGTCGTTGCGCGCGCGATCTTACAAATTTTTCTTTGTCCAGGTGTCGACGCGATCGAGCGCTTTCTCGATGTTCTCGATTGAGTTCGCCACGCTGAAACGCAAATAGCCTTCACCGAATTCGCCGAACGCGGTGCCCGACAGAGCGGCAACACCAGCGTCGTCAAGAAGAGCATCGGCCAGTTTCTTCGAAGGCCAGCCGGTCGCCGTGGTGTTCGGAAAGACATAGAACGCGCCGTGTGGCAAGCGGCAGGAGAACCCTTTGATTTTGTTTAGTCCGGCAACCATCACATCGCGCCGTTTCTTAAACTCGGCACGCATGTGATCGACTGATTCCTGCGGGCCGCGCAGCGCTTCGATGCCGGCGACTTGAGTAAAGCTCGCTGTGCACGAACTGGAGTTCGTCATCAAACGCGAGATGTGTGTCGCCAGATCTACGCGCATCACGCCGTAACCCATCCGCCAGCCGGTCATGGCGTAGGTTTTGGAAAAACCATCGAGCAAAATCGTGCGCTCCTTCATTCCGTCGAGCGACATAATGGAATGATGTGTCGCCTTCGAAGATGAGCCGGCTGTAGATCTCGTCACTTAACACCATTATGTTGCGGTCACCGATGGCGTTGGCAACCGCGGCGATATCCTTCTTCTCCAACATACCCCCCGTCGGGTTCTGCGGTGAATTCAGAATGATCAGCTTCGTGCGATCGTTAATCAGCTCGGCGAGTTCATCCACGTCGAGCCGGAAATCCAATTCCTCGCGCAACCGGATTGGCACCGCCTTCGCGCCGACGTAATTGATCATTGACTCGTAAATCGGGAACCCGGGATTCGGATAAATGACTTCATCGCCGTCTTCAGCGAGCGCGAGAATCGAGAAAAAGATGATGGGTTTACCGCCTGGGACAACCACTACTTCGTCGGGCATCACGCTTACCCGGCGCGTCTCGCTTACATGTCGTGCGATGACCTCGCGCAACTCAGGCAAGCCAGCCGAAGGCCCGTAATGCGTGAAGCCCTTGTGCAAAGCATCACAAGCCGCGTCGATGATATTGTGCGGCGTATCGAAATCGGGCTCCCCGATTTCAAGATGGATAATGTCGCGGCCTTGTGCCTCGAGCGCTTTCGCTTTCGCCAGCACTTCAAACGCGGTCTCCGTGCCAAGCCGGGCCATGCGCCTGGCCAGTCGCAGTTCATGTGTCTTATGCATGATATGAAATCGGCACTATAGCGCACTGATGCAATTTGTCTTTTGCTCAACTGCTCAGCGGTAAACTCTCACGGCAAAGAATGCATGGTTCGCGCAATATGAATGCCACCTGCCTCCAGGGTGCGCGCAGGTAGGATGGACGTAAGTTGCCAACATGCAGTTGTACGAAGCGCATCTGCCAGTCGCCGATACTGAAGCGGCACAACGATTCTACGTTGAGGTCGTCGGGCTGCAGCTCGCGCATCGCGATCTTACACGCAATATCGTTTTTCTATGGGCCGGCGCCGATAGAAGATCGATGCTCGGTCTCTGGGGTCCGGGCACAACGCTGGGCCGCGAGTTTCACAAGTGCCACATCGCATTCAACGTTTCGCTGCGCGAACTGCTCGCCGCAGGCAAACGACTAAATGACGCAGGAATCCAGACCCGGAATTTTGCCGGCAAAGAAACGACTGAGCCGTCGGTGATCGGATGGATGCCCTCCGCTCAGTTGTACTTCGACGATCGCGACGGACACTCGCTGGAGTTTATCGCTCTTCTGGACGAATCACCCGAGCCCAGCTTTGTCGGTTCGCTCTCGGAGTGGAAAAAACGAAACCGCGCTGAATGATGGGCCCACGATCAGCGTAAGACAGTCGCTGTAGTGTGCGCTGTCCTCAGCGCATTGGATGTCCAGGTAGTCCAGGCCCTTTTCTCCGCTGAGGACAGCGGACGCTACAGTTCCCAGAATTTGCGGCTGAAGCAGCCGCCTTTACAGTTTCGCTTCTGTGAAGCGCTGGTGGCCAGTTCTTATTATCATTCTGCTTCTGCTCGTCGGAGTCGTCGCGCTGCAGATCGATTGGAATTGGAAGCGAAAACTCTCGCCGCGCGGCGGGCGCCCTTTTTTCACTCGAGTCGAATTGGCAGTGCCATCGTTCCAGCAATCCGATGACAGATGGCGTGACGATGCGCTAGGCGGCGTCGTGGAGAACGGCACGCTTGGCGGCGAAGGCTGCGCGGTGGCGGCAGCGGCGATGGTGTTCAAGTTTTACGGGATCGACGTCGATCCGCAGGATTTAAACTGGTTTCTTACGGGCGTGGGCGGATATACGGACCAGGGCTGGCTTTATTGGGACCGCGCGGCGTGGCTCGCGCCCGATCGCGTCCGGCACGTGTACGAAGACCTGCCCTCTTATCAACTGATCGATTCGAACATCGCGCATGGTAATCCGGTGATCGTGCGCGTGCGTTTGGCTGGCGGCATCACGCATTTTGTCGTGATCGCTGGAAAGGACGGATTCGATTATCTGGTGCGCGATCCCGGCGCCGGTTCTGCGAAAGGGCTCTATCCGTTGCGCGAACTCGGCAGCGACATCGAGGCGCTGCGATTTTATCAACCCATTGCGAAGGTAAATTCGCCGCTCGCGGCGACGCAGTGAGCGCAACTCAACTGGCTTCACATTCACCGACACGGGAATGCCAAAGCACTTATGTGTTCAGCTCCTCACTCAATCTCGGCGGCCCAAACGGTTCCGGTATATTTGCCCGTGCGATACCTCACTTTGACCCGATCGTTCTCTCGCAATTTTTCCCATTGCGCTTGATCAGCTGGGACTCGAATTGTGCGGCCGTTATCCAGCATTCGAACTTTTACAAGCCACTGTTCGTGCGTTAACGCGCGCGGATCGTGACTCGTGCCGCGCGCCTCCGGTTTCATCACGTACCCGTCAACCGCGATCTCATCATCCGCCATCGGACGAAGTCCCTCCTCCGGAGTAGTCGCGGATTGAGCGTTCGGTGTTTCTCTAGTTGGCGGCGCGGCATCGATATGCTCTTTCGAAATCACCACCGCGTCACCGCTTTTCTTTTCGCATCCAACCAGTCCTATCGCCACTAACACCATGATAGCAAAGCTGGTACAATTGACTTTTTCATTTTAAGCTTCTCGGCAACAATCCCAATTGCTGCTTGTTCGTCGTTGCCCGGGATGTAGCATGGCGATGTTTCTCACGCGCCGAGAAGGAGGGTGAATTATGGGTGTCATGTTGCAAGCATTTTATTGGGATTGTCCCCGAGCGGAAAATTGCGAACACCAGTGGTGGAGCTTCATCAAATCAAGACTGCCGGCGATCGCGCAGGCCGGTTTCACATCGTTGTGGCTTCCGCCGGTAAACAAGGCAGCGAGTTGGAAGTCGATGGGCTACGATCCCTACGATTATTACGATCTCGGCGAGTTCGATCAGAAAGGCGGTGTCCCCACGTGGTTCGGTTCCAAAGTTGAGTTGCTCGACCTGATCGAGTGTGCGCACGCGATCGGATTGCAGGTGTATGCCGACCTAGTATTCAATCACAACAGCGGCGCCGATGCGCAGGAAGCAAACCCAATCGACGGGCAATCGCGATGGACGAAGTTTTCTCCGAAGAGCGGCAAATTTCCCCGCAATTGGAAATGTTTTCATCCGAGCCAATACGAGACCTGGGACGGCGCTACCTTCGGCGACATGCCGGACCTGTGTCATCGCGCGCCTTTTGTTTACACCGAGGTCATCAATTATGCCCGCTGGCTGCTGGAAGAAATCGGCTTCGATGGATTCCGCTACGACATGGTCAAGGGTTACGGCGGCTGGATGGTTCGTTCGATCCAGGAACTGCGCGCGCTGCGCGGCGGCACCAGTTTCAAACCTTATGCAGTCGGCGAATGCTGGGACAGCGAACGGACAATCGACGATTGGCTCGACGAAGCCAACGCATGGTCGGACAATCCAGTCGGCGCGTTTGATTTTCCGTTGCGCTGGCGTCTGCGCGATTTATGCGACAGCTACGGATTCAGCCTGCGCAGTCTGACTGACCGCGGAGTTTTAATGTGGGACCGCCCGGCTGAGGCCGTGACGTTCGTGGAGAATCACGACGTCGTGCGCGACACTGCGATCCTTAACGACAAACTACTGGCGTACGCGTTGATCCTCACGCACGAAGGTTATCCATGCGTTTTCTGGCAGGATTATTTCAATTGGGATCTCGCCCAACCGGACAATCAAAGCGGCATCGACGCGCTGATCAAAGTCCACGAACAAAATGCCGTCGGCCCAGCGCAGGTGCTGTTCGCGGATGACGACCTCTATGTCATGCAACGCGCCGGCGCGGGTGACCCAAGCGGACTGGTTTTTGTCTTAAACAATCGCAGCAGTTGGAATGGCACGTGGATTCAAACGCGATGGAGCAATGCACGACTCGTTCCTGCAGCGTGGCGCGGACGCGACGATCTTGGTGTGCCGCAACAGAAATGGACTAACGAGTCCGGCTGGATCGATGTC
This sequence comes from uncultured Verrucomicrobiae bacterium, assembly GCA_963757675.1. Taxonomy (GTDB): domain Bacteria; phylum Verrucomicrobiota; class Verrucomicrobiia; order Chthoniobacterales; family UBA10450; genus Udaeobacter. Next base: position 153,543 of record CAVWTH010000001.1, read on the forward strand.
TGGGCGCCACCGCGCGGTTACACTGTGTACGTGCCGGGCTAAACAACTGGTTTTTTGCTGAGATAATTCGTGTCGAATGAGAGAGCGTTTCGGCGAGGCGCCGAAACCAGGTCGCCGCAGCGACCGCTCCCAAGCTGTAACTTCTCCGAAGGGTACGCAGTTCATGGAAAAGGAACCTGCTTGCGCTACATTATGTTGGTGTTCGTGAATGCATTTCGCGACCAAATTCTGGTTGGCCCGGTTCTGCTTTCAGCACGCGCTCGGAGGCACTTACCTGATCGCGTTTCTGATCGCAGCTAATCAATTCATCCCGCTGCTAGGCGAACGCGGACTGCAGCCGGTCAGGCGCTTTGTGTCTCACGTGCCATTTCGCCGCGCGCCAAGCTTGTTTTACATCAGTTGCTCCGACCGCTTTATCACAACAGCAATCTGGAGCGGGGTCGCACTGTCGATCTTCGCAGCAACCGGTTTCTCCGAATCGTTTGGACTCGCCGTCTCGATGATCACGTGGGCATTGCTGTGGATAATTTATCTGTCGCTCGTCAATGTCGGCCAGACATTCTATGGGTTTGGTTGGGAAACAATGCTGTGCGAGACCGGTTTCCTCGCGATCTTCCTCGGTTCAGCGCACACCCGTGCACCGGTTATTGTCATGTGGCTGATCGTATGGGTGCTTTTCCGCACGATGTTTGGCGCGGGCATGATCAAGATGCGCTCAGATCCCTGCTGGCGCGATTTGACCTGCCTCTTCTACCATTACGAAACGCAGCCGTTACCCAACCCGCTGAGCTGGTATTTGCACTATTCGCCGCGTTGGGCGCACAAAGCCGGTGTGCTGTTCACTCATTTTGCTCAACTCATCGTGCCGTGGTTCTATTTCGCCCCTGCGCCGCTCTGCTACGGTGCCGGCGCAATTACGATCGTGTTTCAGATTACCCTGATCCTAAGCGGCAATCTCTCCTGGCTGAATTACATCACGATTGTGCTCTGTATTCCATGCTTCGACGACCGATTCCTTGCGCGCTTCATTGACATTTCGTCCCGCGTCGGCGGGACCGCACAGATGAGCTTGCCGCACGCGATCGCCGTCGGCGCGGTCACAGCGATCGTGCTTGCGCTAAGCTGGCGGCCGACGCGCAATCTGTTTTCGCGACGGCAGCTCATGAACGCCAGCTTTGAGCCGTTGCACGTGGTCAACACTTATGGCGCTTTTGGCGCAGTGACCCGCGAGCGACTCGAGGTCATCATCAAAGGGACTGACGCGGAATTTCTTGATGGTTCCGTCGAATGGCGCGAATACGAGTTTAAAGGCAAACCCGGCGACCTGAACCGGCGGCCATGTATTGTCTCGCCGTATCATTGGAGGCTCGACTGGCAAATGTGGTTTGCCGCAATGTCGTCGGTCGAATTTCACCCGTGGATCTTTGCGCTTGTGCAACGGCTCCTCGAAGATGAAAAAAGAATTCTTGGCCTGTTTGCGCACAACCCTTTCCCGAACGCGCCGCCAAAATTCGTTCGCGTCGACTGGTATCGCTACCGTTTCACCAAACCCAGCGAGCGCGGCTGGTGGACGCGCACCTATGTCGCCGAATATCTTCCGGCGATGGCTCTGCACCATGCGCCAAGCCGCATGCATGAGAATTAGCCGCGGCAATCAATTCCATCGCGGGTCGGGCAGGCCGCCTTTGAGGTGGAAACGTGCAACTTCCATCTGGCCGTTAATTCCCGGAACCAGCATGAGCACGCCGGTGTCGGCCTCTTCAAAATAAAAGAAAAACACAATCCGCCCATCGGCTTGAGCATTGCCGTGCACGAACCGGTGTTCGCGCAAATACGACACGAGCGCGTTCTCCACTTCCACGCCTCGCTTCATCGCCTTCGACACAACAATGTTTAGCACCGCCACCAGATGCGGCATCTGTTCCGGTTCTGAAGCTCGCACAAACGCAACGTCGCCGGCAAATTCTTCAAGAAAGTAATTGACCGCGAGTTCGTAATCTGTCCGATGCAGCATCCGTTCGCGCGACACGCCAAGGTGATGTGGAAAATTTTGCGAGGCGGAATTCATGCGTGCCTACGGCACGAGGAAAATCTTTCTAGTGTATGGATCTCTCACAGCGGATCCGGGTCCAAAAGCGCGCACATCGATGTGACCGCCCTCAGGTAGATAAGGACTCGTCACGATGCCTTTCTGCCGGAAACAGGGATTCCATAGGGCAGATCTCCTTTGGCCTTCTCCGGAGGCGCGGCTGAAGCCCGCATCAAAGTGACGGTGGAATTAACTTTCTCTTGTTGAGCAACAACGGTGGGCTGTTCGATTGGCGTTGGAGACGCCCCGGCAACATTGGATTGCGGTGAAGTCGTTCGCCGTCCGGCACGCTTTGTCGTCTTCTTGCTGGTGTGATTGGGTTCATGCTGAGGCTCGAAAGCTTTCGAAATGGAGTCGGCCAACTTTCGTGAAAAAATCTCCTATCGGATCGGCTTTTACGCAGTGTCCGCAAAAAAAGAACAGCACGGCCACCGATAAGCAGACCCAGCGCGAGCGAATGAGACGATTATTCAAATTATTGGCGTTCAATGTGAAACCGGGATTTTCCGTGAAGATTGAAACCAGAGAAAAGAAAAAAAGTTTTCCGCCAATTTTCCGCACGAATGGACTTGAGGTACGCTCGATTACTCTTTTCCGCTATCGCAGACTGTCCCTGTCTGTGCTTTTCAAAACGGATAATGCAAATGGAGAAGCTGTGGTATATCGCCAACTGAGACGACAAGGATCTCGGTATAATCGTCTTCGGGAATGCTAATGGGTTTCGCGATCCCGAGCGCTTTGACCAAGTCGGGAATCGTATTGCCATGTCCGACGACCAGCGCGTTGCCGTTTACTTCGCGTAATTTCGACACAAGTCCGGAAACATCGTTTGCCGGAACAACCGTGGGACTAACGTGCGCCGCTTTTGCCGTTGGCGCCGCTGTTTCCTGCGTCCGTTTGAATTCGGTAACGAACACGGCCGTGATCTTCGAATCCTTCAAAATATGTGCGAGTGCCTCCGCGCGCTTTCGACCTGCGACAGATAAATCGGGATCATTGCCCCCAGTGGTCGCTTTCTCCGCATGACGCACCACGAAAATCACAGGCGTGGCGTTGGCCGCCGCTGCCAGTAACAAGGGGATCGAAAGAATTAACGCGAGATGTTTCATTTTGAAAAAACCGAATGCAGAAAGTCTAGTAATAGCAGTTGACGGGAATTATATCGAGGCTTCCCGATGATTGGCCTCACATTCCGCACCTTTTGTGCTGGCCAGTTCGCAATTCCCCTCTCCTTATTCGACTTCCAATCCTCTTGAAGCACGATTGGAATCTCGAGAAGAAAATGAAACTCATCCGCGCAGCTTACGACACGCTTCTGGCCGGCGGCGCCTTCATTGCGGTGGAAGCTTTAATCGATAACTCCCGGCGCGAGAATGTTTTCGGGTTGCTCATGTCGCTCAACATGCTGATCGAATTCGGTGACGCGTTCGATTATTCCGCAGCAGACTTCGAGAAATGGTGCCGTGAAGCCGGTTTCAAGCGCTTCGAAGTGCTCCATCTCGCTGGCCCATCCAGCGCGGCAGTTGCGTACAAATAAACGGGTTACCGCGCAATAACTGTCGCGCTAAGCCCAACTCAACCGTCGGCGAATCGCCGCCGCAGGGATTCGGTCCGATAGGCAAAGATGCGCTCCACGTCGGGCCGCACCAAGAGCTTGTGCAGGACCCAATCGAACGGAACAGCGTACCGGACATGGTCGCGCACAAATGTGCCTCCGTCCCGCGCTTCGAAGTTGTGCTCGTGGATCCACAGCCGGTACGGACCACGGATTTGTTCATCCACAAACCGGTGCGGCGGCTCCCACGCGGTGATCCTGCTCCGCCATCGAACGGGAAAACTGCGGATGCGCAGTCTGTAATTGAGTAATGCCCCAACGCCCATCTCAATCGGCCCAGGCGTGACCATCCGAAAACTCAGCCATGGTGGGGTGATCGAGTCCAGATTGGCTGGATCGGCAAAGAACGCGAACACTTCCTCAAGCGGGCGAGGCAACCAAATTTCGCTTTTGAATTCGTGAATATGCACTCTAAGTGGCTCCGGTTTTTCGCTGCGTCAGGCCGGTTTCGGAACGGTTACCTTAGTAGTGCATTCGAATTCCGTTCCTCGTCCACTGCGTGAGAGTAAGATAATCGAGGCTCTTGCCACCCGGATTATATCCATTTTGGGGCTTTGGTGTTCGTTCCTTCATTTAGTATGGTCGGGGCATGCTACGAACCATCAGTTTGTTTCTGGCGTTAGCTGTGACTTCCTTTGCACAAAATTCAGCTAAAGACGAAACACAGGTCTGGCAGTTGGAGAAAGCGTATTGGGAATACGTGAAGACCAACGACCTTGAGAAGTATCGCGCGCTCTGGCATGAGAACTTTCTCGGTTGGCCATTTGTCAGTTCAGCGCCTGTACGAAAGGATCACATTACAGACTGGATCACCGCGAACACGTCCAAGAACATCAAACTCCAGTCGTACTCGGTGGAGGAGCTCGCGATTCAGGTAACCGGCGACATCGCGATCGACTACTATCGAGTTAACGCAACGTGGGGCAATGGCGAAGCTGCTGAAGCTAAAACCGATAGATTTCGGATCACGCACACATGGATTCGAACACAGGGCACGTGGCAAATCATCGGCGGAATGTCAGCGCCCGTGAACTCGGAAGGTAAATAGTCACTCATCACTGGGACGTCTTTCCTTCCGACTCAGACATTGCAGATTTTCGGTTTCCTGATTCTAAATTCTTAATTTTTCCTCTGTACCTTCCCCTAATGTCCTCAGTCGTGTTTCTTCGAGCGGTGAACGTCGGCGGAGCGAATCGATGCCAGCCGGCAGTGATCGCAAAACAGTTGGCACAGTTCGGGGTCATCAACATCGGTGCAGTCGGCACATTTGTGGTGCGCGAGAATGTGAGCGAATCGATTCTGCGTCATGCGATCGCGAAGAGGCTTCCGTTCAAATGCGAGATCATGATCTGTCCCGGACGCGACATCATCAAACTCGCGTCAAAGGATCCGTTCTCGCAAGAACCTTCGGCCCAAACATAACCCGGTTCGTGAACGTGCTGGCCAAACCACTTCGCCATCTTCGTTCCGGTCCACATCGGACATCAAACATCAAACTTCAAACATCCCAACTGCCTGTTCTCCCTCTCAGTCTCCCGTCTCCCGATGACTGGCTGTTGCAGATCATAGAAATCCGAGAGAGATTCGTCCTCGGTTTGTATCGGCGACACATGAAAGCGATCAATTACCTTGGCAAGATTGAGAAGCTCCTTGGCGTGCCAGCCACGAACCGTAATTGGAATACAATTCTGAAGGTCGCGCAGATTCTTTCACAAGATTAACCACAGAAGATGCGATCTCCGCGATCTTTCTAGTGCCAAAAATGTTTTCCAAATCCGACTCCGGATTGGCAGATCGCAAGGTAAATCCGCGTACGTGAGGCGCCGCGTTGAAATCCTTCGCGCAAAACAATACAGTCGCGGCGAGACACCAATTTCATTATGGCGCACACACCGCTTGCTAAACTCCTTCGACACGCCGCGTCGACAGCAGCCCAATCTGACAGGCACGACGCGCCAACAGATAATTTCGCCACGTCACGTCGTGAGTTCATTCGCACGATTTCGACGGCCACAGCGGGACTGGCCTTGTCGCCATCACTGTTCGGCGCAACGCGGGTCGCAAACAGCGCGCGCGTCGTCGTAGTCGGAGCGGGTCTGGCTGGATTGACCTGTGCTTATCGTCTAAAAAGAAGTGGCATCATCGCCACAGTTTATGAAGCGAACACGCGCATGGGCGGCCGTTGTTGGACTCGACGCAGTGATTTCGCACAGGGACAAATTGCGGAACATGGCGGGGAGCTCATCGACCAGGGGCATACAACAATTCGCCATCTCGCACAGGAACTCGGTCTGCCGCTGGATAATTTGCTCGCGACGGAGCCAAACGGTTCGACGATCTGCCTCTACTTCGATGGCGTGGCTTATTCCTATCGCGATGCGGTTCGTGATTTAAAACAAATATGGCAACCTCTTCATCGCGATCTCATCGAGGCGGGCTATCCCACGCTTTATAACAATTACACCGCGCGGGGCGCAAGCTCGATCAGATGTCAGTTATAGACTGGATCAATCAGACTGTTCCCAGGCGGACTGGGCTCGCCTCTGGGCCAGTTACTCGACGTGGCTTACAACATCGAGTACGGCGCCGAGTGCGATGGCCAGAGCGCGCTTAATCTCATCTATCTGCTCGGATACAACAGCCCCGGCCAGTTCACTGTTTTCGGCCAGTCCAACGAAAAGTATCATGTCCGGGGAGGAAACGATCAGATTGTCACGCGGCTCGCCAACTTGTTAGGCTCGCAGATCACCACCGGCCAGGCCCTCGTGGCGCTGCGCCGAAATCCCGATGGCACTTATACGCTCACATTTCAGATCAGCGATCAATTTACTGATGTAACTGCCGATCATGTCGTGCTGGCATTGCCATTCTCGATCCTGAAAAACTCGGTCGATCTTACACAAGCCGGATTCAGCGAGCTCAAGATGATCGCGATCCAGGAACTCGCGATGGGTTCCAACTCCAAGCTCAACGTCCAGCTCAATTCCCGCCCGTGGGGTGCGCTCCGCTGCAACGGGGAGACTTACTCCGATCGCGGTTATCAAGCGACCTGGGACGTCACGCGCGCCCAACCCGGCGGCGCGGGCATCCTCGTTGATTACACCGGCGGCCATGTCGCCGATACCTTTGGGACCGGCACTCCCGAGGAGCACGCTGCAGAGTTCCTCGCCCAGATTGAGCCGGTGCTGCCTGGGTTAAGCTCGCAATGGAATGGCCGTGCGACAGTCGATTGGTGGGCGGGTAATCCTTACACTCGCGGCAGCTACAGCTACTGGCAGGTCGGGCAATATACCCGCTTTGCCGGCGTCGAACGAGAGCCGCAAGGCAACGTCCATTTCTGCGGCGAACACACTTCCATCGACTCTCAGGGTTATCTGGAAGGCGCAGTGGAAACGGGCGAGCGCGCTGCGGATGAGATCATCTCAGCTTTGCGCTGAGTCACAGTCATTGTTTTCTAAGCGGAGAGCATACAGAACACACGGAGTGCGATTTCGGTTTCGCTCTTTGATTCTGCGATCTCAAGAGAACTCGGTTGTTTACGTTGCCCAGGCACGACGTGCTATTCTCATGGCCGAATGAAAACCAACCGGATCGAAGCGTTCAGCGATGGCGTCATGGCCATTCTGATTACCATTATGGTTTTGGAGCTGAAGGCGCCGCACGATCCCACTCCTGCTTCATTGGCACGAATGTGGCCGACTTTTTTTGCCTACGTCCTGAGCTTCATCATCATCGCGATTTACTGGGTCAACCATCATCATCTCATCCATCTCGTGAACCACGTTGATTCGGCCATTCTTTGGACGAACATGAATCTGCTCTTTTGGATTTCGCTGATTCCCTGGGTCACGGTTTATCTCGGCGACAATCACGCTCTGCCGTTTCCCGTCGCGCTGTATGCCGCCGTCTCAACTGCGGGCGCGGTTTCGTTCTTTCTGCTGCGCGGATCGATCGCACGGCATCATCACGACCCGGAGTTCAAGCGCTTGAACAAGAGAATGGCGCGCAAAAATCTCATTTCGATTGTAATCTACGTTGCAGCCATCGCGGTCGCATTCATCTACATACCGCTCGCCTTGATTCTGATCGCGTTGCCCGCGGCGATGTATTTCCTCCCCGAACGCGGGGTCGGAAGATTCGACCGGTAGATCGGTGGCTAAAGCATCTGGCGCGTGGGCCGGAACAGGATCTCGTTTACATCCACGTCATCGGGCTGATTCATCGAAAACGCCACAGCCTGCGCAAATGATTCAGCAGGGATCGCGATGTCTGAGTAATACTGGCGGATCTTCTCGGCGACGTCGGGTTCGGTGACGCTGTTGGGGAGTTCCGTCGCGACGGCGCCCGGCGAAATGATCGTGGTGCGGACATTATAATCCTTCACTTCCTGACGAAATCCCTCGGCGAGCGCGCGCACAGCGTGTTTGGTCGCCGCGTACACGGCAAAGTCGGGACCGATTTTATGACCCGCAACCGATGAGACAAAGATCATCTGCCCGGATTTCTGTTTCATCATGTACGGAAGCGCCGCGGCGATGCCGTACAGAACCCCTTTGATATTCACGTCGATCGTCCGGTCCCAATCATCGATCGTCAGGCGTTCGAGTGGTGCGCGCGGCATGATGCCTGCGTTATTAATCATTACGTCGATGCGCCCGAACTTTTGGACAGCGGCGTCGACTAATTTCTTCACCTGGTCACGGTGAATAACATCTGTCGTAACCGCGAGCGCTTTTCCGCCGTTGCGATCCAATTCATCGGCCAGTGATTTGAGACGATCGCCACGCCGCGCACCCAGTACAACGCTCGCGCCTTCGGCAGACAGCAATCGGGCCGCCGCCTCCCCCAGCCCGCTGCTGGCGCCCGTTATAACAACGACTTTTCCTTTGATAGCATTGGTCATGATTTGGTTCTTTAGAGGCCATATGGTAAGCGTGCTGCCGTTGTAGCGACGGCGCTGTGTCGCCGGGCTGTGGGAAGCGGCACGTCGAAGCGCCTCGACACAGCGAGGCGACTACAGCAAAACCCTTCTACGATCGCCATGCCTCTCTACCGTCCGGTCTTTTGTTCGATGTGTTCTGGGTATCGATCTCCTTGCACCGTGATCTTTGACGCCGCGCTTTCTATGTCACGAAGATCTTCCGAACTAAGTTCGATTGACACTGCTCCAATATTGTCTTCGAGGCGCTCCAGCTTCGTGGTGCCGGGAATCGGAACGATCCACGGCTTCTGGGCAAGCAACCAGGCGAGCGCGATCTGAGCGGGTGTGGCTTGCTTTCGTTTTGCGATCGCGCCTAACAAATCAACTAACGCCAGATTCGCTCTTGCGAGCCTCAGGCGTAAATCGCGGGAGGATGTTGCGAAAGTCGGTGCTGTCGAATGTGGTGTTCTCGTTCATTTTGCCGGTGAGAAACCCTCTGCCCAAAGGGCTGTACGGAACAAAACCAATTCCGAGTTCCTCTAGCACCGGCAACACTTCTTCTTCAGGGCGCCTCCACCATAACGAATATTCACTCTGCACGGCCGTGACCGGTTGAACTGCGTGCGCGCGGCGAATGGTTTGCACTCCTGGCTCAGAAAGACCGAAGTATTTCACCTTGCCTTCCAGGATCAGATCCTTTACCGCCCCTGCCACGTCTTCGATTGGTACGTTGGGATCGACACGGTGTTGGTAGAACAGATCGATGACGTCTGTCTTCAATCGCTTCAACGAAGCTTCGGCAACCTCTTTGATGTGTTTTGGCCGGCTATCCAGTTCACTCCACCTGGGGTCGTCGACGGAAGCAGGCTTGAACCCGAATTTTGTGGCGATCGCCACTCGCTTGCGGAACGGAGCGAGCGCTTCACCCACGAGTTCTTCGTTGGTGAATGGGCCATAAACTTCGGCGGTGTCGAAAAATGTGACGCCGCGTTCCACCGCTGCGCGAAGCAGCTCGATCATCTCTTGTTTATCTTTCGGCGGACCGTACCCAAAACTCATCCCCATACAGCCGAGGCCAACCGCCGAGACTTCCAACCTGTTCTTTCCAAGTTTTCGCGTTTTCATTTTTAAGATCTCTAAGGAAATCAGGAACTCGGGAAATTTCGCTATTTCTTCCTTCGTTCCTGGCTATCAACTCTCAACTATCAACCTTTGTAATTACTCCGATTTCAGCGACTCCATATCGATCGAGAAGCGGTACTTCACATCCGACTTGAGCAATCTCTCGTACGCTTCGTTGACTTTCTGAATTGGGATGACTTCGACCTCAGCGGTGATGTTGTGCTTGCCGCAAAAATCGAGCATCTCCTGCGTCTCGGCGATGCCCCCAATGTTGGAACCGGAAAAACTGCGACGCCGCACGATCAGGCTGAACGCCGGAACGTCGAGAGGCTCTGCCGGAGCACCGACGAGCGTGAGATTCCCATCGACGCCGAGCAGATTGAGATACGCGTTGATGTCGTGATCGGCGGAAACGGTGTCGAGGATGAAATCGAAACTGCCGGCGTGTTTCTTCATTTCGTCGGCGTTGCGGGAGACGACAGTTTCGTCTGCGCCGAGGCGGAGCGCATCCTCCTTCTTGTTAGGAGACGTGGTGAACACCACAACGTGGGCTCCGAATGCATGAGCAAATTTCACTCCCATATGTCCGAGTCCCCCGAGGCCAACCACGCCAACTTTCTTTCCCTTGCCTACACCCCAGTGGCGCATGGGTGAGTATGTCGTAATGCCCGCGCACAAGAGCGGTGCGGCGCCAGCGACATTAAGATTTATGGGGACACGGAGGACAAAGTGTTCGTCGACAACGATGCTGTCGGAATAACCACCGTAGGTGACGCCCCCAAGATGTTTGTCGGGCGAGTTGAACGTGAGAACCATGTTCGGGCAGAATTGCTCGAGGCCGGCTATGCATTGTGGGCAGGTGCGATCCGAATCGACCATGCAACCGACCGCGACCCGGTCGCCCGGCTTGTAGTTAGTAACGTCCGATCCGACCTTCGTTACGCGCCCCACGATCTCGTGCCCCGGAACAATCGGGTAGTTCGTCGCCATGAACTCGCTCCATTCGTCGCGCACGGAATGCAGATCGGAGTGGCAGATACCGCAGTAAAGAATCTCGATTTGCACGTCGCGCTCTGTGGGATCGCGCCGGGCGATTGTCATTGACGCCAGCGGCGACGTATCACTGGCAGTCGAGTAAGCCTTCGCTTTATACGTAGTTGGATGCACCCTTGACGATTGACCCCTTTATTGCGCATCGCAACGTAATGTTCCGTTGCGCTTAATGATGAAACATTTGAATCAGAAAATTAGAAACCCGGAAAACCGTTCAGCCTACGACGGTCCGGTCGCGCCTGCCTGGCATACTGTTGTTCTCCTTCTCATCCTGTTCGTTTTTTCGTTTGCGTAGCGCTCACGCTGGAAGTCTCACTCCCTTTGGATCGAAGGTTGGCCGCGCGTTCGGTTATGTCCTTGTCATCATCTTCGAATGGGTGGTTGTCGCTTTTATTTGGCTCGGTGTGAGGCAACGCGGTCTTCGCATCGCTGACCTGATTGGTGGCCGCTGGGCCCGACCGCTTGACATTCTTCGCGATTTTCTAATCGCGGTCGCATTTCTCATCGTCGTGACTGGTGGCGTGTTGGGCGCATTGGATCATTTCCTTAAAACGGTTCCGAACCAGGCGATCCATAATCTGATTCCGCACGGAGCCGATCGAAGTGGTCCTTTTTTTGATGACATCGATGACCGCCGGCTTCTGCGAAGAATTAATTTACCGGGGATACTTGCAACGTCAGTTCACAGCGCTCACGCATGCTGTGATCGGCGGAATTGTCCTGGAAGCGATCGCTTTTGCTCTCGGTCACAGCTATCAAGGTTGGAAGTACGTGCTACTCATCGCGGTTTTGGCAGCAATGCTTGGATTGCTCGCGCATTGGCGGAAAAGTCTGCGCCCGGGCATGATCGCACACACGTTGCAGGATGGAGTCTCTGGAATAGTAGCCGCACACGTCCTGCGCTGACGCCGCACCTGATTACAAAAACATCTGAGGAACTCAGGACCCAGGAAATAATTTCAACTGCCCTTCCTGCTTTCTTGCTTTCCTGAGAGAGTCTGTCCATTGAAATCTCTCACTGAACATCTTTGGTTCGAAGTCCCGGATCGACGCGGGTTCATTAACATCACGTCGAAGATCGAGGAACTCGTTCAACGAAGCGGGGTGACCGAAGGGCTTTGTCTGGTTAATGCCATGCACATCACTGCTTCAGTGTTCATCAACGACGATGAACCCGGCCTCCATCACGATTACGAGATCTGGCTGGAAAAACTGGCTCCACACGCGCCGACGAGCGCCTATCGACATAATCGCACAGGCGAAGACAATGCCGACGCTCATCTCAAGCGCCAGATCATGGGCCGCGAAGTCGTCGTCGCGATCACCAAAGGCAAACTGGATTTCGGCCCGTGGGAACAAATTTTCTATGGCGAATTCGATGGCCGCCGCCGCAAACGCGTGCTGGTCAAGATCATTGGCGAGTAAAATTTCCGGGCAAACCAGGAACCCGGGAATTTAGGAAATATTCTTTAATTTCCATTCCTGATTTCCTGCTTTCCCGAGAGGTAAGGCCAGCTCTTACTCAGATCTTTCGGGAATCGTAGGCCCAGTGCAGCAACGCCTGGCGCTGCCGACCTCGGCAAGTCAGATCGCGACGCTTACAATGTTTTCTCAATTGCGCGACGTGCCGACGAACGGCGCGCCAACGTCCGATCTGACGCAAATCATCTTCACTGCGCCGCCCGGAATAATATCGGCAATACCATTGGAACCAGCCGCGCGGATCATCCGGATGAATCCAACCTTTACGCCGCCATTCCGAGAGTGGTTGCGACGCGTTCACGCCAAAATGATTCAGCGAGGCACGCGCCCGATCCGGCGAAAGCTTCGCCCGCCTGAACCAGCTCGCCGGAAATTCTTTTCGACAATCGGTCATGTATTTCCCACCGAACACGCCGAGCTCGAGCATCTGTTTCGGCGTCAGCTCAGGTGTAAATCCGTGGCGGAATGCACGTCCCATTGGTTTCGTGCGGAAGTACACATAGCCTTTCTGCATTTTGTCGTTCACCTCCACCCGCACCGGTTTCATGTGGACCCTGCGAAAAATCTCTGGGGCAATCAGGAATTCAGGAAGTCACTAATCCAATTTCCTGCGTTCCTGCTTTCCTGAGACATAATCTTCTTCGCTGACCTGTTCCATCCAATCGACGACTTTCCCGTCGAGTGCTTCCTGGATGGCAATGTGCGTCATCCCAGTCGTCGGCGTCGCGCCGTGCCAATGCTTCTCGTTAGGCGCAAACCACACCACATCGCCCGGCCGGATTTCCTCGACCGGTCCGCCGTCGCGCTGGGCCCAGCCTAGGCCGGCGGTGACGATCAACGTTTGACCGAGTGGATGCGTATGCCACGCGGTGCGCGCACCCGGCTCGAACGTCACGCTTGCGCCACGCACACGTGCCGGTTCGGGCGCCTCGAACAACGGGTCAATTCGGACTGTACCTGTAAACCAGTCCGCGGATCCTTTGCCTGACTGCTGCGTACCAACTCTCCTAATTTCCATCCCACAATTTGCTCGCTTGCTCGTCACACGTCACGCGTCGATGGTCACTTTCTTCAGCGACCGAAATGTCGCAGGCGGCATTGGACGGCTTAGCATTTCAACTCCTTGCACCTCGCAGAAATCTGTTTCAAGAACTCATTCGCCGCGCGACCCAGTGGACGTTGCTTCGGCCAGACCGCTACGATCTTCCGTTCCGGCCTGGGCGCGGGGAGCGAACGATACTCGGGCAAATCTCTGCGCTCGCCGCGCGTGGCCATCGAGGGAACGAGCGAGATGCCGACACCGGAACGGACAAGGGCTTGAATCGTTTCCAGTTGGGCACTGCGAAAGTTGATCGTCGGCCTCAAGTCGCGCCGTTCGCAAAAGTTCAGTACTTGATCGCCGAGGCAGTGCCCTTCCTTCATCACGATGAAAGGCTCTTTTTCGATGTCAGCAAGGTGCAGGCTCCGTTTGCGTGTTAACCGATGGCCAGGGGGCAAAGCCAGTCGCAACTCCTCGGTAAACAAATCCTTCACCTCCATTCGCTGGTCCTGTATGGGTCGGCTGGCTAGCGCAAAATCGATTTCGTATGCCTGCGCGAGCTTGAGCAACCGCGCCGTCGTGTCCTCTTGCACCACGATTTCTACCCCGGGGAATTTTTCCACAAACTCTGCCAGTGCCCCCGGCAGTAGATACGGCGCAATTGTCGGCAATACGCCTACGATCAACCGGCCGCGCAGCAAACAATGTGCATCGGAAGCTTCACGCTTGGCAGCGTCCACTTCCTCAAGAATCTTGACCGCCCGAGGCAGGAATGCCTCGCCGTGTGGCGTTAGCTTGGCCTCACGTTTCATGCGAACAAACAATCGCTCCCCCAGCTCCTCTTCGAGTTTCAGGATTTGCTGACTAAGTGAGGGCTGCGAGACGTGACATCGCGCCGCGGCGCGCGAGAAATTGCCCGCACGCGATACCGCCACCACGTATCGAAGCTGATGCATTTCCATAGGCAATTCTTATGGTGATCAAAGGAAACAAATATTTCAAGCATACGACAAAAGCTGGTTAGTTGATCGTCGTCTCACTTGCAAAGAATTTAATTCAACCGCCTTAAGGAGAAAATATATGTCAACCGAAGCCCAATGCCCCGTCCATCACTCCACCACCAGCGGCCCGTCGAACCGCGACTGGTGGCCTAACCAATTGCGACTCGACCTACTGAATCAGCATTCCTCCAAGCCCAATCCCATGGGCAAGGACTTCGACTACGCGAAAGAGTTTAAGAGCCTCGACCTGTCCGCAGTGAAAAAAGATCTCGCGACGTTGATGACCGATTCGCAGGACTGGTGGCCGGCGGACTTCGGCCACTACGGCCCGTTGTTCATTCGCATGGCGTGGCACAGCGCCGGCACCTACCGTATCGGCGACGGTCGCGGCGGCGGCGGTCGGGGCCAGCAGCGCTTCGCACCGATCAACAGTTGGCCGGACAATGTCAGCCTGGACAAGGCGCGCCGGCTCCTCTGGCCGATCAAGCAGAAGTATGGCCGCAAGATTTCGTGGGCGGACCTGATGATCCTCGCCGGGAACGTGGCGCTCGAAACGATGGGCTTTAAGACTTTCGGTTTCGCCGGCGGACGCGAGGATACCTGGGAGCCGGATCAGGATGTCTATTGGGGCCAGGAAACCACCTGGCTCGGTGGCGACGTTCGCTACGCGCACGGCTCGCACGGCATCGAGAAACGTACCGCGGTGCTCGTGTCTGACGATGACGCGGATGGGGACATCCACTCCCGCAAGTTGGAGAATCCGCTGGCGGCGGTGCAGATGGGTCTGATTTACGTCAATCCCGAAGGTCCGGACGGAAATCCCGATCCGCTCAAGGCGGCCTACGACATCCGCGACACCTTCAAGCGCATGGCCATGAACGATGAGGAAACCGTTGCGCTCATCGCCGGCGGCCACACCTTCGGCAAGACGCACGGTGCCGCGCCTGCTTCTCACGTGAAACACGAGCCCGAAGCAGCGGGTCTCGAAGAAATGGGCTTCGGTTGGAAGAACACCTTCGGCACCGGTAAAGGCCCGGACACCATCACCAGCGGCCTCGAAGTCATCTGGACCACCACACCGACGAAATGGGGCATGGGCTTTTTCCAGAACCTCTTCAACAACGAATGGAAACTGACGAAGAGCCCGGGCGGTGCGCATCAATGGGTGGCGAAAGACGCCGTCGCGACGGTGCCCGATGCCTACGATTCGTCGAGGAAGCACCGGCCAACCATGCTCACTACCGACATCTCGTTGCGGGTCGATCCGGCTTACAAAAAAATCTCGCGCCGCTTTATGGCAAACCCGGAGGAGTTCGCGGACGCGTTTGCTCGCGCCTGGTTCAAGCTAACGCATCGCGACATGGGCCCCCGCGCGCGCTATCTCGGGCCGGAGGTTCCCGCAGAAGAACTCATCTGGCAGGACCCCATCCCGGCGGTAGATCATCCCCTGATCGACACGAAGGACATCGCGGCCGTGAAGAAAAAGATTCTCGCTTCCGGCCTCTCCGTCTCCCAACTGGTCTCGACCGCCTGGGCGTCGGCTTCCACCTTTCGCGGCGGCGATAAGCGTGGCGGCGCCAACGGCGCCCGCATCCGTCTGGAGCCGCAAAAGGATTGGGAAGTCAACCAGCCCACCAAGCTCGCCCACGTCCTCGAAGTTCTGGAAGGCATCCAGAGTGACTTCAACGACGCGCAGTCCGGCGGCAAGAAAGTCTCGCTCGCCGACCTCATCGTCCTCGGCGGTTGCGCCGGGGTCGAGCAGGCCGCGAAAAACGCCGGCCACAAAGTCACCGTTCCCTTCACGGCCGGCCGCATGGACGCCTCTGCGGAGCAGACCGACGTCGAATCCTTCACCGTCCTTGAGCCCTACGCCGACGGCTTCCGCAATTACCTCAAGGGCAGATACCGCATCCCGGCCGAAGCGCTACTGATCGACAAGGCGCAGTTACTGACCCTCACCGCGCCCGAAACGACCGTCCTCATCGGCGGCCTGCGCGTCCTCGGCGCCAACGCCGGCGGCGCGAAGCATGGCGTCTTTACCGAGCGACCGGAAGCGCTGACTAACGACTTCTTCGTGAACTTGCTCGACATGGGCACTGAGTGGAAGTCGGTGTCGAAACACGAAGACGTTTTTGAAGGCCGCGATCGCAAGACGGGCAAGCGCAAGTGGACCGGCACGCGCGTAGACCTGGTGTTCGGTTCCAACTCCGTTCTCCGCGCCTTGTCAGAAGTTTACGGAAGCTCGGATGCGCAAGAGAAATTTGTGCACGACTTCGTCGCGGCCTGGAGCAAGGTGATGAACCTTGATCGCTTCGACGTCTCCTTCTCTTCCGGCACGGCGCCGAGCATATCGCCGGCGAAGTGAGTGTCAATCGGTTCAGCAACTAATGGGATAAAAGGATGCGCTGTCGTCGCTTCGCTTGCTCACGGTTTGACCGAAAGTAATCTTCGTTATGACGACACAGGAGTTCATCGCGCAATTGCGACGCGCACCTGACAAGCCGCTGGTGTTTGTGAATCCGGAGGGCTATGCAATTCACGCCGGTTATCATCTAACCGAGATCAAAGCGGCGAAGTTCGATACGGTTGATTGCGGCGCACGGAAAAACCGCTGGAATGAAACGATCATGCAACTTTGGGTGCCGTCAGATGAAGCAAGCCAGGAATTCATGACCGCCGGAAAGTTCCTCAGCATTTACGATAAGGTCAGCCGGATGATCGACGTTGATCCCACCGCCGAAGTCCGCTTTGAATATGGCGACGAGAATTTCTTTCCATCCAATTATCACGTCGAATCAATCACTGAATCGGCTGACGCCTTACGCGTCGAACTTCGCCCGCCGCAAACGACATGTAAGGCGCGCGACCGCCGCGCCGCCGAGGCGACTTCTTGTTGCTAGGCTTGCTCGATCGTTTCGACTTGGTTTGCGCCTTTCCCCTACTGATTAAAACTCCAGTTCCGGATCTTCCTCGCGGAAGCCGAATCGACTCTAAGCCAAAAATCAAAGCTAAAATGAACGAGATAAACTGACCTCCAAAGATTAGCTATTTCCTTCCGGACGCGCTCTGGTTTAATTCGTTCGTGCCTCCCGAAAATATCGAACAACGCAAGCTCGCCGCCATCATGTTCACCGACATGGTGGGTTACAGCGCGCTGTCGCAGCGCGACGACCGGCTCGCCCTGGAGTTGCTCGAAGAGCATCGCCGCCTGCTGCGCGAGATTTTCCCGCGCTTTTACGGCACGGAGATCAAAACCATCGGGGATGCTTTTCTTGTGGAGTTCGGCAGCGCATTGGAAGCGGCGCAATGCGCCATTGAAATCCAGCGCACCCTGGCCAAACGCAACCATGACGTCACGCTCGACCGGCGGATTGAGCTCAAGATCGGCATTCACATCGGCGACGTGGTCCATCGTAACGGCGATGTCTATGGCGACGGGGTAAACATCGCTTCTCGAATTGAGGCGCTGGCCGGCGCAGGCGGGATTTGTGTCTCGATGGATGTGGAGCGCCAGATTCGCAACGCGCTCGAAGCCAGATTTGAAAAATTTGGTTCGGCCGATTTGAAGAACATCAAACTGCCGATGGAGTTGTTCCGGATCGTTCTGCCCTGGGAAAGAGGTACTGAACCGTCCGCGACCCGAGCCTCAAAAAAATCGCCTGTCCTGATTCCAGTCGCTGTCCTCGTAATACTTGCGCTGCTCGCCACGTGGTGGTGGACGCAGCGCTCGAGTAAGAAGCAGCAGTTGGTGGCGGCTCACGCAGTGCCGGCTGCTCCGGCAAATGCGCCTGATCAAAAATCCGTGGCCGTCCTGCCGTTCGTTAACCTGAGCGACGATAAAGGGAGCGAATATTTTTCCGATGGTGTCAGTGAAGAGCTCTTAACTGTGCTGCAAAAAATTCCGGGGATGCATGTGGCCGCCAGGACGTTGGCATTTTCGTTCAAAGGCAAAAATGCGACGGCCCAGGAGATCGGACAAAAACTCCGCGTGGCCTATCTGGTCGACGGAAGTGTGCGCAAATCCGGCGACGCGGTGCGGATCGCGGCGCGGCTCACCCGCGCCGGCACGGGCGAGGAACTCTGGTCGGAGAATTTTACGCGCGATTTGAAGGACGTGTTCGCGGTGCAGACCGAACTGGCGGAGACGATCGTAGCGCAAGTGCGCGGTCAGCTGACCGGTGGTGCCGCTGCTCCAGCCGATAAAGAGAAAATCCAGGCGGAGGTGCAGGCGGCGGAAAAAGGCGGGACGAAAAACATCGAGGCGCACCAGTATTATCTGCAGGGCCGCTTTTTTGAGAATCGCCACTCCGAAAAAAGCGCGCGCGAAGCTCTGGATGCTTACCAACACGCGGTCGCGCTGGACCCCGAGTTCGCTCTGGCATGGGCCGGCGTCGCACAAACGCATCTCTGGCTTAGCGCGTTTTCCACCGAGGGAGGACAAAAGGGGTTCGATGCGCATTTGGCCAGTGCGCGTGACGCAGTGGCGCGGGCCCTGTCGATCGAGCCTAACTTGCCTAACGGCTTGCTCGCCCGGGCGACGATCGAGACAAATTTCGATTTTAACTGGAATGCGGCGGCTCAAACCGTGAGCAAGGCGCTGGCCCTGGCTCCGGCCGATCCGAACATTGTGATCGCCGCAGCCAACCTGGAGATAGCGCGCGGAAACATGGAACGCGCCATCGAACTTTACCGTCGGGCCGTAGACTTGGACCCGGTCAACGCGCAAGCCCGGGCTTTTCTCGCGTTTAACCTGGCGGTGACAAAGAGATTCGCCGAAGCGCGGGCCGAATTCCCGCGCGTAGTGGAGTTGAATCCAGCGGCGCCCTGGGCGCATGCCGGTCTCGGTTTATCGTATCTACTGGAAAATAAATTCGAGGAGGCCGCAACCGAGGCGCAAGCTGAGGCGAGTGAGTGGGCACGGCTCCTCATCGTGAGCTGCGCGCGTTGGGGCCAAAAGCGCGTAAAAGAATCCGACGCGGCGCTCGCCGAATTGACCGCAAAAGATAGCGAAACAGCTGCGTATCAAATTGCCGAGGTTTACGCATATCGAGATGACAAGGACCGGGCTTTCGAATGGCTGGAGCGTGCGCGTCGGCAACGCGACCCGGGTCTGGCCAGTTTGCGCAAAGATCCGCTTCTCGTGAATCTCCGAGAGGACGCGCGGTGGAACGAATTCCTGCGGACGATGGGCCTGGCCGACGATCAATTGAAAATAAGCGCCCACTAAATTGCATGCTGCGATTTCCTGTTTGTCTCTGCGGGCTCCCGCGGTGAAATCCTTTCCGGTCGCGGCCTCACCGTAGACTTCTGACGAAAGGATGACCACAGCCGAAGCTAGGTTGACGCGCGCCGGCATCTCGACATTTCTGGGTCACCCAAAGGGTCTTTTCTATCTCGCCGCCACCGAAGCATGGGAAAGGTTCTCCTATTATGGAATGACGGCGCTGGTCGTCCTTTACATGGTAAATCAGTTGCTGCTGCCGGGACACGTTGAGCACATCTATGGATTTTCCGGGTTCAAAGCGGCGGTGGAATCGGTCGTGGGCCCGCTTTCGACCCAGGCGCTGGCGTTTCAGATTTTCGGGCTCTATTCCGGTTTCGTTTACTTCACGCCGTTGCTCGGCGGCATGATCGCCGATCGCTGGATCGGACAGCGCAATGCTGTGGTGATCGGCGCTCTCTCGATGAGTGCCGGTCACATCGCCATGGGTTTTGATCAGTCATTTCTCCTGGCGTTGTTACTACTCGTCATCGGCTCGGGTTTTTTGAAAGGCAATATTTCGGCGCAAGTGGGTGCTCTTTATCCGCCAGAGGACGAAGCGCGGCGGACCCGCGGTTTCGTCATCTTCTCGACTGCAATCAACATCGGAGCGGTCGCTGGACCTTTGCTCTGTGGTGTGCTCGCACAGGTTTACGGCTGGCACTACGGCTTCGGCATCGCCGCGATCTTCATGCTTCTCGGCCTTGCCACCTATCTCTACGGATACCGTTACCTGCCGGCGCGAGTGGAGCGACGCAAGTTCGAAGGCTCTCGGCTCACCGTTGCCGAACGGCGCATCGTTTACGCGCTCATCGCCGTGATGATCATCACCATCTTCCAGTCGACGGCTTACCTTCAACTCTTCAACGTGAATCCGATCTGGATTCAAGCGCACGTCACGCCGCACCTCGGCAGCTTCCACGTCCCGGTCCCCTGGTACCAATCGCTCAATTCGCTTTTCAGCATCGTGGGCGTGCCGCTGGTCTTCTGGATCTGGCGTCGCCAGGCATCGCGGCATCGCGAGCCGGACGATCTGGCAAAGATCGGCACGGGAGCCTGGATCGCCGCTGCGAGCAACCTGATCCTGGTGGTCGCAACTTTCCTTTCGGGCGACAAGTCGGTGCATCCGATCTGGCCATTCCTCTACAGCGCTTTGCTGGGAATCGCCTTTCTCTACTACTGGCCCACGCTTCTCGCACTGGTTTCGCAAGCGGCGCCGGCCAAAGTGAACGCCACCCTGATGGGAGTGGCCTTTATGAGCCTGTTCGTTTCGAACAACCTGATTGGGTGGATCGGCGGCTTCTACGAAAAGATGAGGCCCGCTCAATTTTGGACAATGCACGCCGCAATCGCCACTGGCGGCGGTGTTCTTGTCCTGATCTTCGGTCGCCGCCTCAGTCGTGTGCTTCATGCTCAGCCCGCCTAGACATCTCCTGCCAGACCTGCGCAGAGGCATCGCCCAAAAGAAGTCGCATCCACCTCGCCAAAGCAGGAGTTCCAAGGTCGCCGATTCGATGTGGATATTAAACGAAGGAAATTTCTTCCCATCGTAAGCCGCTCCTCACGCGCTGCAGCTCCTGGGAAGTAGGTTGCGATGCATTACCTTCGGCGTTTTGTGTTCGCCGTTTTCTGTCGTCGCGTCGATTCGTTGCTCGCCTGTTGGTTTAGCGTGTCACGTCGTCGCGTCGGCACAACCAAACTGGCGAAGAACAAGCCTGACGCCCATCTCAAGCGTTAGATCGTGGGGCCGCGAAGAAGCGTCGCCAATAACATGGCAGACTCGACTAGTTGAAGAGCTCTGACCGCTTTACTCTGCTACTACAAAGTTTCGAGAAAACGAACGAAGTCCCGCCGGAACGTGGTCTCGGCAGGATTGTAGCCCTGGCGAATCAGACGAACCTGTCCGGTTCGATCGATAACAATAATCGACGGGAGCCCCAGGGTGCCAAATTTGTTCCGCACTCTACATCCGGGATCAAATGCCAGCGGGACCGTGATTCTTTGTTTTTTGGCAAATGCGCGCACGCGTTCCGGCGTGTCGCCGCCCACGTTGCTCCCGACCAAAACGAACTGAATGTCAGAGTTGTCGCTCAAGTCGGAGTAAGCGGCCTGCAGTTCGGGCAGCTCTGTTTTGCACGGCACGCACCAGGTGGCAAAAAAATCCATGACCAAAATTTTCCCGGGCTTCCAGTCAGTTGGAGCAGACCCGCCGGTCACAGGCTGCAACGCAAATGACGGCGACGACACGCGGGTGAAGTGATTGAGGCTGTCCGCCAGCAGTTTCGGAAAATAGGAGATGCACAACCATAACGAACAAACAAGCAGCGCGGCCGAAGCGATGACGACGGTCAGGCCATGCCGCCCCCGCTCGCGGACCGCTTTGACTACAAACAGACCAATGGTTGCCGCGATTGCCCAGAACAACAGCACGAACCACAGCGCGGGGATTTGCCCGAGCACCACGAAAACGAACACCGCGAAAAGCGGAAGAACCAGCAATCCGGCTGAGATCCAGTCTGGTCGACCGCTTGCACCAAACCACATCGCGCCACCCAGCAGGGCGACCGCGCCGACAATATAAATGACGCGAATATCTCCCGACGAAAGGAGCCCGAGACCAAACACAATGCCCAAAACCACTATTCCCAGGCCGAGAGCAATCGGGCGCGTTTTCCAGCCGCCCCTCCTTTGCGACGTTATCTCCATACGTATAGGATGCGTTGGCAACTCCGTTCGGATTCAAATAAATCGTAGACTGGCAAGAGAAGCCACGGCGCAACTCGGTGCTTCCTAATTTCCAATTCCTACCTCTTGCTTTCAGTGGGCGAACAGATTTCTCATTGCCTGCGCTGATATTTTCGCCTAGCAATGAGCAAACCCACACGAAAGGAAATTCCATGGGCGCAGCTTTGCTTTTTCTCGTCGTCATCATTCTGCTTGGCTTGTCAGTGATCATGTTCGTTATCGGCGCCTACAACGCGCTGGTCACGTTACGCAACCGTTACAAGAACGCTTATGCGCAAATCGATGTGCAGCTCAAACGCCGATACGATCTGATTCCGAATCTCGTCGAGACCGCGAAAGGCTATCTCCAGTATGAGCGCGGCACTCTCGAAGCCGTGATCGCGGCACGAAACACAGCCGCTACGGCGAATGCGCGTGCCGCTCAGAATCCGGGCGACGCTTCTGCGATGAAAGGAATTTCCTCCGCCGAAAGCGCGCTCTCCGGCGTGATGACCCGGTTGTTTGCTCTGGCCGAAGCGTATCCAGACCTCAAAGCCAACACGACGATGATGAGCTTGATGGAAGAACTGACCTCAACCGAAAATCGCGTTTCGTTCGCACGCCAAGCGTACAATGACGCGGTAATGGCTTACAACACGCGCCGGGAAGTTTTTCCAACCAACTTCATTGCGGGCACGTTCAATTTCGGGCCGGCAGAACTTTTCGTGATCGAGAAGCCGGAAGAAAAAGAAGCGCCAAAGGTTTCGTTCCAAACGTAGCACAGCCGTGCTGGCTGTGATCGACATCGGGTGGACTTTTTCGAGCGCCAGGATAAAGCCCGACGCAATACCAAGCTGCTGGTATTTTATTTCGCTCTCGCCGTTCTCTCGCTCATCGTTGCTGTCGATGCTGCGGTCGCGCTGATCTTCGGTGCCGTCTCCGCTCACGAGTCGTTAGGCGAAACCTCGCCAAACCCCGTGCGGTTTGATCTCATGGCCGCAGCCACACTCGGCACGCTGGCCATCGTTTCGATCGGGAGCATCTCAAAGACGCTGCAACTGGCCAGCGGCGGCAGCGCGGTGGCAGAGTTGCTCGATGGCCGACTGATTCATTCCGAGACGCGCGATGCCAACGAACGCAAGCTGCTCAACATCGTCGAAGAAATGTCGATCGCGTCCGGCGTGCCCGTGCCGCAGGTCTATGTCATGGATAACGAAGATGGAATCAACGCCTTCGCCGCCGGCCATTCTACAAGCGATGCCGCCATCAGCGTGACGCGCAGCGCGCTGCGACTGCTCACGCGGGACGAGCTGCAAGGCGTGATCGCGCACGAGTTCAGCCACATTCTCAATGGCGACATGCGACTCAACATTCGGTTGATGGGTCTGATCTTTGGGATTCTTTGCCTAACGGTTATTGGCCGTGTCCTGGTCCGGACCCGCGGCCGCAAAAATCCCCTGCCCCTGCTCGGTCTCGCGCTCATCATAATCGGCTGGGCCGGCGTTTTTTTCGGGCGCTTGATCGAGGCGGCCGTGAGCCGGCAGCGCGAAGGCCTGGCCGATGCGTCGTCGGTGCAGTTTACACGAAACCCGGCCGGCCTGGCAGGTGCGTTGAAAAAAATCGGTGGACTTGAACAAGGTTCAAAACTTAGATCGCCGCGTGCCGAGGAAGCGAGCCACTTGTTTTTCGCGAACGGAATGGGCAAGCCGTTCTTTGGATTGCTGGCAACTCATCCGCCGCTAATCGAACGGATTCGCGCGTTGGATCCGAGTTTTGATGGAAAATTTTTGACCACGGTTTTGCCGGCCGCGCCGGAGCCGTCGCGCCCGCCGCCACTGCCCACGCCAGCAAGGGCGGGCTTTGCGCCGATCGGCATCGCGTCACAGGCGGTCATGGCCAACATCGGTGAACCGACCACGGAACATCTGCATTACGCGACGGATTTTCGTCAAACAATTTCGCCCGCGATCGCCGCTGCGGTGCGCGATCCAATTGGAGCCAGTGCGCTTGTGTATGCGTTGCTGCTCGCTAACGAATCAGAAACGCGACAAAAGCAACTCGACGATCTCGCTCGTGTCGAATCCGAATCGATCCGGGATAAGACGCTGCAAATCTGGCCGGAGATTCAGGACCTGTCCGCGCAGGCCAGAATTCCGTTGGTTGATCTCGCAGTGTCGGCGCTGCGGCAGTTCTCGTTGCCGCAGTTCGAACGGTTCCGACTGGCTGTTGAGACATTGACTGCGCGCCGGGACGATTTGTTCTCGTACATGTTGCAAAAAATTGTGACGCGACATTTGGAAACACACTTTTTTCTGGATCGCAAAGCGATTATCCAGTTCTACGATTTGCATCCGTTAGCGAGCGATTGCGGTGTGTTGTTGTCGGCCACGGCGTATGCGGGTCAGGACGACGCCACCGAAGCGTACAAAGCATTTACCCACGAAGCCCAGTGGTTAGGCCGGGCCGCTCACGCCGAAATTCCGTGGCTGCCGCCGGAACAATGCACTCTCGCGCAGCTCGACTCTGCGCTGGAGCGGCTCAGCCAGGCCGTGCCGCAGATCAAGAAGAATGTCCTCAACGCCTGCGCCCGGACGGTCGCCGCCGACAACATTATCCAGGTACGCGAAGCGGAGCTCTTGCGTGCCATAGCCGACGCGCTCGATTGCCCGATCTCGCCGCTTGCCTCGATGCAATCAGACGTTACCGCCCCGTGAATAGTTAGGCGGATTCGTCCAATCGCGGGAAGGTGGATCGAGTAATCCTCTCCTCTATGGCAAATCAAATCGCGCAGCGACTAAGTTTTGGCGTTCGGCTCCGGGCGCGAAACGTCTTCATATTTCAAAACCTCGGGACCGCGATGCTCGCTAAATGACGCCGGAGATTCCATCGCGTGTTCCGGGCGTGTACGCGGCGCACGCGATCGTCAAAACCAGGCTTGAGCCCGATCGTCAACCCGCTATCCTCGCACGGCATGCATCGTGATCATCAGTGTTGGTACTCGCACCGTCTCAACAGGCACATGGGTGTCGCCATTTACGGCAACTACGGCGGGCCCATCCTCGCCTTCCCGACGAGCTGCGGCGACGAATGGGAGATGGAAGGTCAGGGCATGATTCGCACCCTCAGCCCGTACCTGGAGCAGGGGCGCATCCGAATCTTCTGCATCAACAGCGTGAACAACGATTCATTCCAAAACAAGGGAGCGCACCCCTTCCATCGGAGCTGGATGCAGGCGCAGTACGACGACTATGTGGCGAACGAGGTTTTCCCGTTCATCGACTCGCAATGCCAGACGCCAGGCATCGGGATTGCCACGCTGGGCACATCGCTCGGCGCCTATCACGCAGCCAACACTCTCTTTAGGCATCCCGACCACGTGAAGCGCTGCTACGCGCTTTCGGGCATCTACGATCTGCGGGATTCCATGGACGGCATGTATGACGACAACTTCTATTTCAATAACCCGGTCGACTATATGTCCAACCAGAGTGACCCCTGGTTTCTCCATCAGTACGCGAGTTGCGACATCCGGCTGGCGACCGGCTGTGGTCCGTGGGAGAACAGTGGCCCGACCTACCGGATGTCCGAGGTATTAAACAGCCGCGGCATTGCGCATCATCTCGACGACTGGGGCCCGGAGGGCGGACACGAATGGCCCTACTGGCATCACCAGATGTGGGAGTACGTCGGCGCGCATTACTAGGAACCCGGCCGCCTAGCCTCCGATTGGCCCGGCCACAACAGTCGGGAATTTGAAAGCAACCTTCAGCCTGGTTTTGCGGTTAGCGATCCTCGCAGCAATTGCCACCCCGGCCCTGTTCGCTCAGTCGCCGGCGGCGGCGCCAAACTCGCGCCAGCTGTTTGAAGCGATATCCCAACTAGACGCGAAGACTTTTGCCGCGTTCAACGCGCACGATGTCGATCTTCTCATGTCGATGTTCACGCGTGACGTTGAGTTTTATCACGATAAAGGCGGCCTAACCAATTACGAGCAGACCCGCGAAGGATTCACCAGGATGTTCCACAACACTCCAGATATCCGGCGTAACCTGGCCGAGGGCTCGCTGGAGGTTTATCCGATCAAAGACTTCGGCGCGATTGAGATCGGCACACATCGCTTCTGTCACAAAGAGGACAACACAGACGACTGCGGCGATTTTCCGTTTATCATGATTTGGAAAAAGATCGGTGACACATGGAAAATTTCGCGGGTTATTAGTTACGGTCACTGACGCGTGCCTGCCGCCACCTGACATCAAAATCTGTCCTTAACTTTAGCACTTCAAACGCGTACGCTGGCGACGGCTCTGGCGACAACAAATTCAGGATTACTTAATCGCCGCGATCCAGAACGTGCGCATCCTCCTGGCCAATCAAAATCCCAAGAAAAGTGCTGGCCGTGGCACTGTCTTCATTAATCCTTCGGGCTAAGATGCCGACTTTGCTGCACTGCTGAATCATCGGCCCTGCTCAATCCAACTAGAACACTCTGCCGGCTCAATAATCTAAACACGCTTTACAGCCTAATGCCGGCTAACGAAGCCTTTGGGCAACACGCCCTTTAGATCTGCCCCTTCTTCGGCCGGGTAGTTTAGTGCTTACGTTTATATTCTTTGGGAAATGACTGAGGACGAGAAAACGCATTCTTACAAAAAGGAAACAGCTTTGAGGAAGCCTCGGGTCGTCATAGTGGGCGGCGGCTTCGGCGGACTCTATGCGGCGCGCGCCTTGGCTGGCGCTCCCGTTAGCGTAACGCTCATCGACAAACGGAACTATCACCTCTTCCGGCCGCTGCTATATCAAGCGGCTACTGGCTCACTTTCGGCAGACGAAATTTCTGGTCCGCTCAGGTCCATACTCAGCCGCCAACCCCATTTCCCTGCTCCGGCCCCGTCTTCCCCAATATATTTTAATCAAACCTTCTGCCGGTTTACGCGCGTATATCAGAAGAGAAGGCGTGACTGATGAAAAGCGATATAACCTGAAGGAGGTAGAAGATCGCAAATACACCTAAAACGGTCATCGTCACGGGCGCCTCGCAAGGCATCGGTGCCGGTATCGTCCGCGCTTTTCTGGCGCGCGGATACAATATTGTCGGGACCTCCCGCCATGCTACCAAATCCAAGGAGCTTTCAGCTTCCGAGCGCCTTGCGTTGATCGACGGCGACATAGGTCAATTTGAGACGGCAGAAAAGACGGCGGAGCTCGCGATCAAGAAGTTCGGGTCGATCGATGCCTTGGTCGCGAACGCTGGTATTTACATGGTGAAACCCTTTACCGATTACACCAGAGACGACTTTCACGCTCTTGTCTCGACTAACCTCGAAGGGTTCATTTACATCGCACAGCTTGCGGTCAAACAGATGCAGGCACAGAAATCGGGTGGCAGCATCGTGAGCATTACTGCAGCGCTGGCCGACAACCCGATCGCCGGCGTCCCCGCATCGGTTGCGATGATCACGAAAGGCGGCTTGAACGCGGCAGTGCGGAGCCTGGCTTCTGAATACGCGAAAGAGCATATTCGATTCAACGCGGTCGCGCCGGGGGTCGTCGACAGCCCGCTTCACGCGAATAATCCGAAGGACATGCTAAAGAGCCTTTCGCCAATGGGCTCGATCGCTACGATCGAGGAGATTGCCAGCGCGGTAGTTTTTCTAACGGAAGCTGCTCACGTAACCGGGGAGGTGCTGCACGTGGATGGTGGTGCGCACGTTGGCAAATGGTAATTCGCGAAAGCTCGCATCCAGCCAGTGCCGAGCAGCGATTGAAAGAACTTCGTATCAAGCTCCCGACGCCGCCCGAGCCGTTCGGCACCTATGCTGAAGCAGTTCAGACGGGCAATCTGCTTTTTCTAACCGGCATGCTTCCTACGGAAGGTCGCGTGGCGAAATTTGTTGGGCGCGTTGGAGCCGAACTGGATGTGGAAACTGGACGCAAGGCGGCGCATCTCGCGGCGCTCAATGTTCTCGCCGTCACCCGGCAACAATTGGGTTCGCTCGACAAAGTGACCCGAATCGTTCGCCTCGGCGTGTCGATCGCAACTTCGGGAGATGTCCGCGATCAGCCAAAAGTCGCTGATGCAGCGTCTGAGTTATTGCAAGACGTGTTTGGGAAAGAGAAGAACCCGTGCCGGCTTGTCTACGGTGTTGCAAGTCTCCCACTCGGTACACCAGTCGAACTGGAAGTCATTTTCGAAGTAGCCGGATAAACAAAATCAAGATTATGGAGAAGCAGCAGCGTGGTCGCGCCCTCAGCATCGCTTCTTTCGCGCGCGTTAAAGCGCTCGCGGTATTGGCGGTTTCTGTATCGGCCGCGTCATTTCACTTGGTGGCCAACGCTCAACAAAAGGAACATCCCATTAAACAGCCGACTTTTTATCGGACAAAACAGATAGATGGCCTTTCTATCTTCTATCGCGAAGCAGGCCCAAAGGATGCGCCGGTCATTCTGCTACTGCACGGAATTCCGATGTCATCGCGCCAGTTTGAGCCGCTGTTCGCACGCCTCTCGGATCGTTATCACCTCGTCGCGCCGGATTACCCCGGATTTGGGCACAGTGATTGGCCGGATCCGAAGAAGTTTGCCTACACCTTCGATCTACATCGCCGAGATCATGAATCACTTTACCGAAACGCTCGGCCTCTCGCGTTACACGCTTTACATGCACGATTACGGCGGACCGGTTGGTTTCCGGATTGCGCTCGCGCACCCCGATCGCGTGGAAGCTCTTATTGTTCAAGACGCGGCAGGTCACGATGAAGGTCTGGGTGCAAATTGGAAGGCGCGGCGCGAGTTTTGGAAGAATCGGGCAGCGAACGAAAACGCGCTGCGCACAAACCTGCTTTCCCTGCAAACGACAAAGACGCGTCATGTCGGAGATGATCCGAATGTAGATCGCTACGATCCCGACCTATGGACGGACGAATTCTATTTTCTCAACCAACCGGGCCAGGCGGACATTCAAAGCGATCTCTTCTACGATTATCGTACCAACGTCGATGCATATCCGAAGTGGCAGGAATGGATGCGTGAACATCAGCCGCGTCTGCTGGTGATTTGGGGAAAGCACGATCTCTCTTTCGATCCCGGGGAGCCGGAACGCTATCGCAAGGATGTGCCGAAGGCGGACGTCCATGTCCTCGATGCCGGCCATTTCGCGCTTGATACCAAAGCAGATGAGATCGCGGCGCTGGTAGATGAATTCATGAGGCCGGGAAAATGAGCACTCATGCGATCTGATATTGTCCCGGGCGCTGTGTTTCCCGATTACGGATCAGATTGGGGTCAGTCCTCACTTTCCACACAATGATTTCTTCCATCCTCCCGCGGCGCCAGGTCTAATGCCCAATCCAGCGCTAACGATGCCGCCGATATGATCTGCGCGGCGGACGGTTGTTCGATGAAGCATTCCGGAAACGCCACCCGATCTGGCCGTGCGGGGCGTCGCTGCTTCCACGGGGAGAATTTCCTGGTACTCGCGGCTCGATCTTTCGCTGCGGGACTCGCGCTCCCCTGCCCCGCTCGTCGCGTGACGGCGCAGCCTGATTGTAATCGAAACCTTCCGCCTTTTTCCGTACGATCCCGCGGCCGATGAAACGCTCGAGCGAACGCAACGGCCCCTGATCTTCCGGCGTAATAAAGCTGATCGCATCACCGATGGCGTGCGCGCGGCCGGTGCGTCCGATGCGATGGACATAATCCTCCGAGTGCATCGGGAAATCGTAGTTCACCACATGCGAGATCCCATCCACATCGATGCCGCGGGCGGCGATGTCGGTCGCGACCAGCACCCGCACCGCGCCTGACTTGAAATCTTTTAAAGCGCGCAACCGCTGATTCTGGGAACGATTCGAATGGATGGTTTCGGTTTTGATTCCGCTGCTCTCCAGCCGACGCGCGATTCGGTCCGCTCCATGCTTGGTCCGCGAAAAAACCAGGACCGTGTCGAAGGTGGGATCGCTCAGTAGATGAAGAAGTAATGCAGACTTCAAATGCGGACGGACTTCGTAAACGAACTGCGTCACAGCCTCTGCCGGATTCGCTCGTCGTCCAATCTCCACGATCTTGGGCGAATGTTGGAACTGGTGGGTCAACTGCTCGATTTCATGCGAGAGCGAAGCGGAAAACATGAGCGTCTGGCGTTTTTTCGGCAATGCTTTCACGATCCGGCGAATCGGCGGAAGAAAACCCATGTCGAGCATTCGATCGGCCTCGTCCAGCACAAGAAACTCGATGCCGGAAAGGTCGGCTACCCCCTGATCCATCAGATCGATCAACCGCCCTGGCGTAGCTACGACCAGATCGACACCGGAACGCAACGCCTCGATCTGCGGACGCTCACTCACGCCGCCGAAAACCGTGGCCATGCGCAACGGAACGTGTTTCGCGTAAGCGCGAACGTTCTCCTCGATCTGCACCACCAACTCACGAGTCGGCGCGATCACCAGTGCGCGCGTACGGCGTTTCTGACCGTTGTGCATCGACGCCGCCAGCTCCATCAGAATCGGCAGAACGAAAGCAGCCGTCTTTCCCGTGCCCGTCTGCGCGATCCCGATCACATCGTGTCCCGCGAGAATGAGCGGGATCGCCGCGATCTGAACCGGGGTCGGCTCGGTGTAGCCGGCGTCGTGCACGGCCTGTAACATTTGGGGCGAAAGATTGAGTGCGCGGAATGACATAAGCAACGGTACTATCGTCTGTTAGGCGCATAAAGCATCTGTTCTTCTCACATTCGTCACTTGCCTGCCAAGCCGTAGCCTTGGCGAAGGTTGGTCACCTATCACTCGCTTGCCAAGCCGTCTTGTCGAGCCGAAGCTTCAGCGAAGGTTGAAGCCTCGGCGAAGGCTGGTCACTTCCCGTGAACATCTTGAGAGCGCAACGCCCTGCGATTCGATCCGCAGTGAGTCAATGTTGTCACCCACTTCCGATGTAACGATTCACTTGTCGCGCTCGTAGGCTCGGCGAAGGCGGAACGATTCACTGATCACGTCCGCGACAGCGCGAATGTTAAATGTTTAGGGCGTGTTGCCCAAAGGCTTCGTTAGGCGGCATTAGGCTGTAAAGCGTGTTTAGATTATTGAGCCGGCAGAGTGTTCTAGTTGGATTGAGCAGGGCCGATGATTCAGCAGTGCAGCAAAGTCGGCATCTTAGCCCGAAGGATTAATGAAGACAGTGCCGCGGCCGCACTTTTCTTGGGATTTTGATGCGCGAGCAGGATGCGCACGTTCTGGATGGCCGCGATCAGGTAATCTTGGATCTGCTGGCGCCAGAGCCGTCGCCAACGGGCGCGTTTGAAGTGATGATTGTTGCTGGCATCGGCAAAACTTTGTTCCATTAACTGCTGCCGGCGCTTGCGATCGCGTCGGGCCGCACGGCTGTGGGCTTGCGCTTTTGCTACATCCAGGAGGACTTGGTTTTTGTGTCGGTGAAGCGTGCGCCCAAACTTCGCTCGGGTGCATTGCGGACCCAGGACACAGGTGGCGCACGCTCCGGCGCGTGCTTTATACTCCATGGTGTGACGCACCGGATGCACTCGCCGCGGTCTTAAAATTTCACCGGCCGGACAGCGGTAAGTATCGCTCGCTGGATCGTAAACAAACGCGCTCTCGGGAAAAATCCCGGCGGCCTGATGATGATCCTGCCCCTTGGAAGCGTCACCCAAATGCGTACTGATGCCGCGCTCCTGACAGGCGACGAAGTTCTCTTGCGTGCCATACTTGTGATCGGCCACTACCTTCTCCACCTTGCTGCCGGTGTTTTGTTCGTGCTGCTCGATTAAATCGAGCAATTTTCTGTTTTCCGTCACGCTCCCAGGCGTTGTCTCCACCGCCGTCACCACACCTTTAGCATCATCGATGGCGCGATGGTGATGGTAGCGTGGACGCGAGTCGTTGCGCCCACGACTCACCATCGCCGCATCGGGATCCGTTACGCTCATCATTCGATCGTTAACCGCTTGGTAGCTCGGCGGCGTTGTCACTCCTTCGCCCAGTTTGCTTTCCGTCGCCTGATACGCCCGCTTGAGCGCTGCGATTAACTCCGGCGCTCCCTTGACCACCGACTCGCGCGAAGCATCGGCCTCAATCAAACTCGAATCCACATGCAGCTTCTTCCCATCCACTAGCCCGGCTTTCACACACTGCCCAATCGTGCGGACAAACAAACTCTCGAACACTTGCTTCCCAAAGCGCGCCCGCGCTTTCGATAGCACGCTGTGATCAGGGATCTCATCCTCCAGCCCGTAACCCAAGAACCAAAGATAATCCAAGCGCTCCGCGATCACCTTCATCAGCTCGCGCTCACTGGGCACATCATCAAAGAAGAGCAAAAACATCATCTTCATGATCACCTCAGGCGCGACTGATTCGTTGCCGTTCCTACCGTAGCAATGCGCCACCTCCTTGCGCACAAACCCAAAATCAATCGCTGCCTTCACTCGGCGCAGCGGATGATCCGCTCGCACCCGCTTCTCCAGATTGACCGCATAATTAAAGAGCTGCAGCTCACTCTTCTGTTCTCCCATCATGATGGGAACACTCTCTTAGCACATCTTCCCAGCTTGGGTACTATTTTCTTATCCACTCAGTCATTTTTGGGCAACACGCCCTTTAGACGCGACCCCGTCTTCTTCCCGTCTTCTTCAGCCGGTGACCAGCACCATGCGGAAGCGGGCTTTTGCCTTGCACTATGCGGGCGTAACCATCGGCAGCTTCACTTTCGAAGTCATCGGCGGAAGTTTGCGCACGCCTTCATCGAGACGGCGCTCGAAATCCGCCGAAATATTCGCGTAGAATGGATACGCCGCCAGATCCGCCGCCAGCGGGCGGTAACGCCAATGCTTGTACATCCAGAGCCAGGGGGCGGGATTTTTCCGGACAACCGGCTCGAACTGGTCCCAGCAAGCTTGCGCCATTTCCTGGAGCGAAGCGCCGGCGGGAAATTCAATCCGGGGATGAAAAACCACGCGGTAACGCCCGCCGGGCAGCGGCTCGCAATGGACGTTGATGAGTGGCGCGCCGGTGCGCTGGTGCAGCCACACGTGAGCAAAGGTGACGCAGCGTTCACGCCCGAAGCACTTAATCGCCACGGTCGGCAGTTTCGCCGAAGTTGTCAGATCGACCGAGCAAGGCGAAGCGTTCGCCGCGGCGCAGGGCCCGGTATAGATGCATGACGGCGCCTTTGCGCGGTGCCACGCGATGGCCGCTTCTCTGGCGCAACTTCAAGAAGATCGGATCGAGCAGTGGATTCTTGAATTGCTGCGCGATGACGACACCTTCGAGACCGGCGAAGGCCGAGACAATGCTGAGCCATTCGAAGTTGCTGTAATGATAGCAACCGACAACGACCGGCTTGCCCGGGCGCGTGTTTTCCTCATCCCATCTCTCGCGATTCTCGAACTCAACGTAACGCGAGAAATTTTGACTCGTTAGGCGCGGGCTCCAAAAAAAATCGAGCATGGTGCGGGCAAAATGCTGATAGGATTCACGCACGATCTGCGCGCGGCGCTCGCTTGAAATCTCATCGCCAAAGGCCACGCGCAGATTACTCAGCGCAACGCGCCGGCCCCGACGATCGAGCATGGCGCCGAGCGAGCCGAGCAAAAGGGCCAGCCGATAACAAGCTTTGCGCGACAAAAGCGGAACGAATTTCGTGGCGGATTTGAGCCCCAGCCACTCCAGACGGTAGCGAATCTTTTTCCAAGCCGTGCGCATCGCTCCAGTGTAAGCACGCTTCGCGCAGGCTGCGAACGCCCGCTCAGCTAGCAATCTAAATCGAGAGAAAATCGAATGGAGCGAATGGGATGAGCGACATGGCCGGTAAAGCCGCGAGGTAGCGGTCGAGCGCTGCGGGCGCAGCCGAGATACAATGGAGCGAACGAGATGAGCGACATGGAACACGCGCGTTTGGGAAATCGCGCGGGTAGACGGCAAAGCAGCTAGGTAGCTGGCGTGAGGACGTGGGCAGTGCGAGCGATCAACGTAAAACTGCGAGGGAAGGAGCGAGTTTCAAGTGAGCGGGAGCGAATGAGTCAATCCTTTCGGAGTTTAGACGCGACCCCGCGTTCCCCCCAGTCACGGCAATAGCGTACGAGCGCGGCGAAATGTCTTTACTCGTGCTGCGGTTGACGGAGCGAATCCTGGACCGAAGCCGGTAATTTGTCGGCGTTCCGGAGGAAAAGACTCACTTGCCAAATCTCCGAGTCGCTCAGTTTTTGATTAAACGACGGCATGGCGCTGAAACGGATCCCGTTTTTCACTACCCAGTGAGTTGCGCCCACCGGATCGTCGGTCACGCCCTTGCTCGGCGGTAGCAGATGCGGCACGTGCGGATAAAACCGCTTTGCGCCAGCAGACGGTTGATCGAGCCGTCCGTGACACCCTGCACAAGCCTGCATATATGTCTTGGCGCCCGCCAGAAGATTGGCCTCGTCCGCCGGTAGCGGCGACGGATCGTCCGCGTTCTTGCCAATCGACGCCGTAATAGCCGCGCCCGCGATGGTCTGCTCCAACGGCAACGGTTTGGTATCCGTTCCCATGAAAATTCCGCCGCGCGTCACAAAAAGATAGCTGGCCAGCACAACGAGCCCGATTCCAACGACAACACCGAGAAAGAATTTAATCATGCTTTAATGACGCGGAGGCAACGACAAAAATAAAGGACTTTTCCGCTTTCGGCTTCTCTATTTTGCCTCAACCGCTTGTTCCGCTTTTCGTATCCGCGTTTCAGTTTTTCAGCGTCTCAGTTTTCGGTCTTCAGAGCTGACCTCTGACTTCTGACTTCTGACTTGTGGCTTCCCGACTCCCTCTCAACTCTCAGCCACTTGTCACGCCGGAGCCTTGGCGAAGGCGGATCAACCATCAACTTCCTTATTCACTCCAGTCCGCGCTTTATCGAGATGAATCTCATTGAAGCTTTTCACATCGTTGCGCGCGATGATCAGCGTCAGATGGTCCGGCGAAATGCATTGACTTACCAGTGTCGGCGGACTATGGGAGTGTAACGCAAGCAAGCGAGCATCCGGTTTCTCAACCGGTTCGGCGACAATAACAAACAAGACCGTTGTCCGCTTCGGTCTAAACACTGAGCATGGTCAGCTCAAACACACGGGGGTTTCCCCGGAGGAAATGGAAATGAAAAAATTAATGTTGGTATTAGTCGCGTCTGCCTTTTGCTCGGCTTTCACGATGAACGCGTCGGCTCAGCAAGCCGACCAGGCAACTTCCGATGCCGTGATTGCAATGGTAAAAGCGCAATGGGCGGCCGAAATTAAAGATCCGACAAATGTCGCTGAACAGTCGAAAGATATGTCGGACGACTACACCGAGTTCAACGGCGATTACGCCACGCGTCTCGATGGGAAAGCGATGAGTTCGCGGCTGACGGAGGCTACAGGAAAAGCCTCTGCCAAAACGGTCGCGGCGGAAATGGCCAATCCCAAGGTCCAGTCATACAACGGGAATGTTGCCATCCTGACTTACAACTATGTCGGCGTGACAAAGGACAAGGACGGAAAGACGGAACCGATCCGTGCAAAATCCACTCGCGTTTATGTGAAGAAGGACAACAAATGGACGTTGGTCCACGCAAACTTTGCGGCGGATCCACTGCCAAAACAATAAGACTCTGAAAATCTGAGAAAGGGGCCGCTAAGGCGCGCTTTGCGCTTTTGGCGGCCCCTTATCTTGTACCCGACAGGGAGTGGTCGGTTCGAACCAACCGGCACGCCCTGGTTCCTTCTCTCAACTCTCACTCGTCACGCCCGCTGCTCGCGAATGGAGCCACGGGGCCGCGAGCGACATAGATGGGCGAGCCGAGAGGCCGAATGGAGCTTTTGGGAAAAGGGACATCGAAGGTAAAACTGCAAGGGAAGCAGCGAGCGAGTTGGGCAAGGAGCGAGTTTCAAACGAGCGGGAGCGAATGAGTCAATCCTTGCGGAGTTTAGATCTGACCCCTGGCGGCTTTCCGTCTGTTAGGCGCATTCCGCACCTGTTTTTCTCACATTCGTCACTCGCCTGCCAAGCCGTAGTCCCGCGACTGCGGGACGAAGGTTGGTCACGTGTCACCTTTTCTTTCGATTTTCACAATTTTCGCGCTTCGTCCGTCGTCGAGTTTAATCCAGTGGCCCATGTCCGCGGCCAGCAGCGCCTTGCCGAGAGAGGAAATCCAACTGACGGCGTCTCGTTCGAAATTGAGTTCGTCGACGCCGACGATAGTTAACGTTTCGGTCGCGCCTTTTTTATCCTTCACTGTCACCGTTGCGCCGAACGTGACGCTGTTAAACGTCGCGTCCGGAGGATCGACAACATGGACCGATGCCAGAATTTGTTCGAGTTCGGTGACACGCTCGGTGACAACGTTTGACGCGAGAAGTTTTTGCAGTTCGTCGCGCAAACGCTTCGCTCCATGCGCGGTGATGTAATTGGTCGCTCCCGGCGGCAGTCCTGACGCCGATCGCTTCCGTCCGCTGCGCTCCGGAAGGTCCACATCTTCCTTAACAAATGCCCTACTCACCGTTCAACGTCTTCTACCTTTTTGATTCCTACTCTTACTTTCCTGCGACCGGCAAAATTCCGAAATATATCTTGAGAGCGCAACGGACTGCGATCGATCCGCAGTAGGTCGATTTGATTCTTCGCGCTTGTTCTCAATTCTCAATCCGTAATTTCTCATCAGCTTCCAGTTTTTTCGGGAAGCAAATGTCAAATGTTAGACGCGACCCGGATTCCTCCCCCGGAAGAGTGATGCCTACGCGAGTAGCTCTTCGAGTTCTTCGGTGGTAAGGCCGGTCATGAGCGGTTCCTCGCTGTCGATGGCGGCGTCGATCGCCGCGCGTTTTTTCTCCTGCAGCCGCAGGATTTTGTCTTCGACTGTGTCACGGGTGATCAGCTTGTAGGCGGTGACGACACGGGTTTGCCCGATGCGATGGGCGCGGTCGGTGGCTTGCGCCTCGACCGCTGGATTCCACCACGGATCGAAATGAATGACGGTGTCGGCGGCGGAAAGATTCAGGCCGACGCCGCCAGCTTTCAGACTGATCAGGAAGACGGGAATCGCGGAATCGCTCTGGAAGCGATCCACGACTTCCTGACGCTGTTTGGTAGAGCCATCGAGATAGCAGAATGGAATCTCGAGCTTCTCCAGGCGTTCACGGACGAGGTGCAGCATCGAGACGAACTGGCTGAAGACGAGGACGCGATGTTCGCCGTCGATCGCTTCCTCGAGGAGCTCGTCCAAGAGGTCCAGCTTGGCGGAGGTCTCTTCCTTATCGATGCCGACGAGGCGCAGATCGCAACAGACCTGGCGCAAACGGAGCAGACCAGTGAGCATCTTCATCCTTTGCGCACCGGCGTTCACATTCTTGCCGGAACTGCCGAGACCCTGCTGGACCTCGCGCAGTAGCGCGTCATAGGCGGCGCGTTGATGACTCGTTAGGCTGCAAGGCACGACCTGTTCGATTTTTTCGGGCAGATCTTTCGCGACGTCGCGTTTCCTTCGGCGAAGCAGGAACGGCTGGAGCCGGCGCGAGAGCCGGCGTTGCACATCGGGCGCGGAGCCGCGCGCGATCGGTAATTCGTAGCGTTCGCGGAAGTCGTTGCGATTTCCAAGATAACCGGGCAGCGCGAAGTTCATGATCGACCAGAGGTCGCGCACCGAATTTTCCATCGGGGTACCGGTCAGCACGAAGCGATGCTTCGCGCGGAGGGCGAACGCGGCCTGCGCGTTTTGCGTCTCCGGATTTTTGATGTGCTGCGCTTCGTCGAGCACGGCGGTGGAAAAGTTGATTTCGCGCAATGTGTCGATGTCGCGTCTTAGCAGTGCGTAGCTCGTGATGACTATGTCGACGTCCGCGATCGATTTGAAACGCGCGGCGCGATCGGCGCCTTCGAGCACGAGCGTCTTGAGTTCGGGAGTAAACTTCCGCACTTCATTCTCCCAGTTTGTCAGCAGCGATGTCGGGCAGACGACGAGTGCCGGGCCATCGCCTTGATGTGCGCGTAGAAACGCGAGCGTCTGCACCGTTTTACCAAGACCCATCTCGTCGGCCAGGATGCCGCCGAGATTGTTTGCAGCGAGGCGCGCGAGCCATTCCCAACCGACAAGTTGATACTCGCGCAATCTTTCCGCGAGCGGGCCTAGTTTGGTGTTCGCATCGGGCGACGCCTCGCGGCCGGTGATGAACTTCTTCAGTGCTTCGCGACGATCGGCGACGGCGGAGCCAAGCTCGCGCGCCGTTTGTTCGACATACCCGGCGTGTGCGCGGTTGATTCGATAAAGCCCGGGCTTCGTCTGCGCCGGATCGCAATCGCGAATGACCTGCTCGAAATCCTCCAGGCCCGCGGTGTCGATCACCGCGAGGTGGCCATTCTTTAATCGTGTCTGTGACTGTCCGGAGCGAAGCAGTCGCTGGATGTCGGCGTTCGAAAACACTTCGCCGCCGGGCGTGGTCAGTGAGTAACGCACCTCGAACCAATCCTGACCCGAGCCGACAATCTCGAGCTTCGGCGTGACCCGCTCGATCTCGCCGGTCCACTTCTCGACCTGCGCGGTGAGGCTAACCTTCCAGTCGCGCTGCAGTCTCTGATAATCAGTCGCGAAAAACCGGACAACGTTGGGCTGGCCGTGCAGCACGAAGCCGCCGGCGTCTGTTCGGGCGAAGCCAATCTGCTCGAGCCGTGCGATAGCCGCGTTCTCTGCGTCGAGATTCCGCATCAGCACTCGATCCACGTTCTGTGGATCGCGGAAGACGAATTGATCCTGCGCTTTGGCCAATGCTTTGATCGGCGCGCGGTCGCCGTAGCTGCACATCAATTCACCCGTGACGCTGGAGAGCGTGCCGGCCAGCCGCAGCTCGAAGACTGGCCGCGCCATTGCGATTTCCGGAAGACGAACGCCTTCGCCGGCGCGCACATCGAATGCATCGCGCAGCCGCGGCAGATCGAATGCGAGGAAATGTAACGCACGTTCGCCATCGAGCAGCAACGGCCGCTCGATCAGGTGCGTCGAGCCGGCCGGCAACGCTTCGCCGCAGCGAACGAACTCGTTGTTCTGCAGCAGCCACGCATCGGTCGCGTTCCAAAGAAGCAGAGCATTCGGCGGAAAGTTGCATTTCACCGCGATGCTCCCCTCGCCGCGCGACTCGACCAGAAGCTCGGGACGCAGCGCGGCCGAAGAGATCGTCGCCCGAGTCGCTTTGCCGAAGGTAACACGTGGATGATTCTGCAACGCCGGGAGCAGCCGCAGGAATGCGTCGCGTGACAAGATCGCCATGCCGCTCTCGAAGATCGCCGGGACCGCGCGCAAGCCTTCGATCAGCACGAGATCGGCGTCGTCGACTGCAAACGTATTCTTCTTCGGGAGCGCGGAGACGAGCGTGCGGTTTCGAGAAACTTCCGCTTCGACGACGATCATGATCTGCCCTTTCTGCCATGCGCCCGCGAAGTTGGGCGGCAGGATCACGTGCAGTGTCGTTAGGGCGGCGTCAGCCGAATCAGCTGCGACGAACCGTGGACCTGCCGGAGCTTCGGGCATCGTCGGCTCGTTAGGCGCGGCGACTACAGCGGCCGGCGGATTCAGATAGCCCAGGCCTACCGCGACCGAGTGGGCACAAATTTTCCCCGCCGAGCGAGACTCCCAACAGCTGCAGAGATTCTCGACGTCGATCGCGCTTTTGATTCGCAGGCCGGAGCGATAATTCTTCGCGCCTTCGCGCACGTAACCGCTCAACAACGGCGGCTCGTATTTAGCCTCAGAGACGCGGCCGCTTTTTAGCAACTCGCGCGCAGGCTTCATCGCCTGCCATCCCCCTGCATTGAGGAGGAGTTTCTCGGTAATCGGAATATCGCTCACGGGCGAGCAACGTCGCGCATTCTGTGCGTTTGCGAAAATCCGTGCGGGCTACTTCGGCCGTGAGTTCGCGATCCGCAGCAGCACGTCGGCGTGACACGGCTCGTCGAGCGCGCACCAGCAGGCGAGATCTTTGTCGTGCAGACAGTGGCGGATGTCGCGCTCGCTGAAATTATCAGCGAGGTGCTGCTCGTATAACGCGACGGCTTTTTCGGCAGTGAGCGTTTCGCCGTTCATCAGCTCCGAGCCCACCACGTACGGGTTTCCCCAAACAGTCGGTCGGCCGACGTAGATGGCGTTCGCCGGCATTTTCCAGCCTTTCGCGCGGCTGCGCTGGATTCGCTTCGGTTTGCTCATGCGAGACCGTAAATTCTCGCGCCGCTTTTCTGTTCCGTAAACAACGGCTTAGTACCCCTTCCCTTCGCCAACCCGACGAGCTTCACGATCCTGTTGATCGCGGCGAACATCAGCTTCAGTCTCCGTCGGCCGTACATCGAGACCACCGCAACCATTTAGCGCGCAGTGAAGAGATGCCACTCGCCGGGAACGCCTTTTAATTCGTGAGTGCCGAGATCGTGAAAATTGATTCCCGAGCCGGCGACAAGGTCCTTCACCGTGCGAGAAACAACTACATTCCCAGGCTCGGCTTTGGCCATAATACGGGCGCCGGCGTGCACGGCAATACCTCCGATGTTGTCACCCATCAGTTCGCATTCACCGGTATGCACGCCCGCGCGTACTTCGATGCCGAGTTGGCGCACAGCGAGCGCGATGGCGAGCGCGCAACGCACGGCCCGCGCCGGTCCATCGAAGGTGGCCAGAAAGGCGTCGCCGGTCGTGTTCGTTTCCTTGCCTCGGTAACGCGCCAGCTCCTTGCGCACGATCGCGTAGTAGGAATTTAAAACATCCCGCCAACCGGTGTCGCCGAGCGCTGCGGCACGCTCAGTGGATGAGGCGATGTCGAGAAAAAGCACGGTCGCGAGCACTCGATCAAACGAGGCAATCGGTCGTTCACCGGTGATGAATTCGTGGATGTCGGATAGCACCGTTTCCATGTCGTTCAGCATGATCGAATGGCTGTTACCCGGGTACTCAATGAACTTTGCTCCGGGAATCCGCGAGGCCATGTCGCGCGCGGCGTCGACGCGAGCACATGGATCGCCGGTTCTATTCATTACTAACGTGCGCGCCTGAATGGACGGAAGAATGGATCGGGTATCGATCTGGCCGTTCATGACTTCGTAGGCATAAACGGCCGAAGGACTCGCCGCCGCGCGCATGTAACGCTGCACGGCTTCTATTGCGGCCGGCGGCGCTTCTTTGCCCATCCCGGCCCCGGGCCCAGTGATGTATTCAATCGAGGGCCAATCATCGCGGACCATCCTCAGCATCTCGTTGTGTTCTTCAGGCGTTTGCGCCCAGGGATGGTCCGCTGTGGCGATCCAGCGAGCTTGTGCACCCCAAATCAGAAGCGAATCGACCCGCTCCGGGTAAGTGGCGGCGAAGAGACACGCCATCGAGCCGCCTTCGGAGACGCCGAAGATGTTGGCGCTCTTGATTCCGACGTCGTCCATGACTGCGCGAATATCATCGGTGCGCTCTTCCAGCGTTGCTATGTTGATCGGTCGATCGGACAAACCGGTTCCGCGTTTATCAAACCGGATCAGCCGGCAAAACTTGCTGAAGCGCTCGAAGAAAAGCGCCCTCTGCGGTATTTCCCAATCCAGATCGAGATGCGACATGGTACCGGGCGCCCATAGGACATCGAACGGTCCATCGCCTGTAATCTGATAAGCGATGCGAACATCGCCGCTGCGGGCGTACCTTTGTCTTGGGCAACATCAGAGCGGAGACGCAAGCGTAGTGTCCTTCTGCAAATCTGAAAAGCCGGAACGTGTTTTATCGCAATTACAACGCCGTTGGAGTGAACGAGCTCAAGAGAAGCGAATGTTGAATATTTGAATCTGACCCCGCTTTTCATGCGCGTGACCCCGCTTTTCAAATCGTGCAGGATGCGAGAACATGATGCCGATCAGGTGAAGCTCTTTCTTGCAAGATTCAAAGACGCGACACCGTGACGTCACTTCAAGAGCTAGCGCGACCGCCTAAGGGTTACAAGGGATATCCGTATCCTGCGCAGCCACGATCTGCCATTTCCCGGCGCGTTTGAGCCACGTGTCGGTCCAGATCAGACAACGCTTTGTCTCCTTCCCATCTTTAGCCTTGGAGACCGCGCTTTCCGCTCCATACGCTATCGCAATGGAGTCGCCGAAAAATCTCACTTTTACCTCGCCCAGTTGGCAGTCGCGCGCGAGCGACTTGGTATCTGTGGTGATCGCTCGTCCTTGCCGTAGCGCCGTCCGCTTGGCGATGTCCCTTGGAAGTCGTCCGCAATCACGTCC
This sequence comes from uncultured Verrucomicrobiae bacterium, assembly GCA_963757675.1. GTDB lineage: Bacteria > Verrucomicrobiota > Verrucomicrobiia > Chthoniobacterales > UBA10450 > Udaeobacter. The sequence goes on from CAVWTH010000001.1 coordinate 196,095, forward strand.
TTAAGATCCGGCTGTGGGCTACAGGCCGAGTTGGCCCACTTCGCCTCGGCCGCAATGATGAACTTCACCGTCTCCTCCCCCGGCGATCCCCATCGAGATTCCTGCGCAAAGCTGGGTAAGGCAAACCCACCGAGAAACAACAGTGCGAGCAAGAGATGCTGGGATGATTGATGCGAATTTCATTGCTTTAGGCCCCTTTTCGTTTGTATTTCACCGCCATCGCCGGGCAAGCCTTTTCTTCGCTCCAAATCAAAACGCCCTCGATGCAGGTAAAGACTGATATCGACGGCTATCGATTGGATCAAATTGTGCAGGATGCGAGAACGTGATCTCACCAGGCGGTGCACTTATTGCGAGATTCACGAACTGACCGCCTCTGCCCGCCTTCAATGCGGCCGCTTGCGCGCGTGTCCGTGGAGGAGCACATGGCCAATTAGCTCGCGCCTGATCGTTTTCCGCAGATTGACGGATGACATAAAAACGATGATAGCCAATCGCTGAAGCGCGCGGAAAAACAATCTCAGATCAGAACCTCAAAGTTGGATTCCTCCGGAAGAGCGGCGTGCTCGTCTGCTTTGTAGAGGCGCTTGTGCCAAGCGCCTGATTTAGCGAATTCGGTGCTTGTCACAAGCACCGCTACACTGTCAAGCCCGGACCAATCGCGAACTTTTCAAATGTTTATACCTGCCCCATTCTCAAAGGTGGATTCTCCGGGCAGAGCGGCGTGCTGGTCTTGCTCGGTGTGTTGTTCACGATCATTCTTGCCGGTCTCGACAACACGATCGTCAGCACGGTCATGCCGGTGGCTTTGCCTGAGCTTGGCGGTGCCCACCTGTACGCGTGGACGTTTGCGGCTTACATGCTCGCCGCGGCGGTATCGATGCCGATCTGGGGACCGGGGTCCGATCGCTGGGGACGCCGGCGCACGTATCTCGTCGGCATTGTCGCGTTCACGGTCGGGAGCGGGCTCTGCGCCATCGCGCGCACGATGATGGAGTTCATCGGCGCTCGCGCCATCCAGGGCATCGGAGCGGGAGCCGTTGCCACTCTTCCGTTTGTTCTGCTCGGAGTTGTATATCCGCCTAACAAACGCGGCAGGGCGCTGGGCGCGGCCAGCAGCGCCTGGGCGGTCGCGAGTGTCGCCGGACCACTCCTTGGGACGCTGATCGTGACGCACGTTTCATGGCGCTGGGCTTTCCTGATCAACGTCCCGATTGCCATCGTGGCTGGGTTCCTCGTGATCGCCGGAATGCACGAGAGCATCGGACATAGCGTCGGCCGATTCGATTTTGCCGGTGCGTTTCTCGCCGGCGCCGGCGGCAGTTGCCTGATGTGGGCGTTTGTCGATCTCGGTGAGGGACAAATCGGACTGATGCAGGCCGCGCTCGTTGGCGCCGGAATCATTCTGCTTGCCATCTTTGTCTGGCATGAGGGACGAACGCCTCATCCCATTCTGCCGTTGACTTTCTTTCATCATGCCGGCTACGCATCGTCGATTTCTTCGTCATTCCTCGCCTTCTTCAGCGGCTTCGGCCTGAGCGCTTATCTGCCGCTCGCAACCAACGCCGCTTTTCATGACAACCGCGCGTTTGTAGGCCTGGTGGTTGGCGCGTTCACCATTGGATGGAGCACGTTCGCCTTCGCTTCTGGGCGATTGGTCCATCGAATAGGAGAACGACTTCCGAGTGTGATTGGAATCGTTGTCCATATTTTGGGACTTCTCTTTTTCATGGTCGCATTCGAACATGGACTCGGCTGGGTCGTCGCTGCGGCGCTTATCGCAGGCGCTGGAATGGGACTGCTGTCGCCCGCGCTCACTGTCGTGGTGCAGAATAGCGTCCCGGTTGCCCGCATGGGTAGCGCGACCACCAGCCAGCAATTCATCCGGCAGATCGGTGCTGCGCTCGGCGTCAGCGCGTTTGTCCTGGCCGCAACCGTAGGCGGATTTCGCCTGGGCTTGCTGTTGATGATTGCAGTGAGCGCCGGAACATTTGCGT
>CAVWTH010000002.1:0-340228 GCA_963757675.1 uncultured Verrucomicrobiae bacterium
GCAGTTGCTCTGGAGTGGCCTCTCTGTGATTCGCCAGCCCCGGCACTTCGCAAGCGAGGCGGCGCCAACACCCTATTTCATTTCGGCGAGCGCCCTGTTGAGGCGCGCCTTGCGACGATTCGCAGCGTTGCGATGGATGATGCCGCGCTTCGCGGCCTTGTCGATCGCTGAAATTACCGCGTGAATCTGATCGGGACTGCTTTTGGGTGCAGAGCGGATCTGTTTCTGAAGGCTGCGCAGGTGCGTTTTAACGCTGCGATTGCGCAGTGCACATCTCAGCGTCTGTCGGGTGCGTTTGGCCGCCGATTTTGTGTTAGCCATTCGATCAAAGAGCTTGTGAAGCGGATGCCTGTGAGCAGTTTGCTATAAGCGTTTGTTCGATGCGAACTTCGCTTTCTGCCGCGCTCCGGCAAGCGCTCCGGCCGTTCGCATTTGTTCGACCGTGAGTGTGCCGGCAGCTTGCGTTGAACTTGCCTGGTTCTCACGCTGCTGCTCTGGCGGATTGGCGGCCGCCGAAACAGTCGGCGGTTGAATAATCGGCGCCTTGGCCACCTTCGTCACTTTCGGCAGACGATCAGGGGTAATTTGCACCACAGCACCGAGAGGCACCAACTTGTAAAGCTCGGCGACGTCCTTCGATTTCATGCGGATGCACCCGTAACTAGCAGGGCGACCGATCTTCTTCTCCTCCGGCGTGCCGTGAATATAAATGCAACGTTGAAAGGCATGCGCGTTTTGCGGTTCCAATCCGCGCAGCCAGATGATGCGTGTAGTGATCGGATCGCGCCCCGGGGCGTTGGGCTGCAAAACTTCACCCGTAAACCGCCGGTTATGGAACACAGCGCCGACTGGCGCGTTGTCACCAATCTTTTTTTCGACTGCCATGTAACCGAGAGGAGTGGTCATTCGTCCCCACGCATCGCCCAGGCCGAACATGGATGTGGATACTGGATAGATTGCCGTTTTGGCGCCGTTACGCACAAGCATCAGCTTCTGATCACGCACGCTGATGATCAGCTGGCTCGAAGTGTCCAATGGCGCGATCGCGAACGCGGACGTAGCCGTAATTAAGCTAAAAATGACTGCAAAGGGCCGAAACATGGGGAAACCCTTTAATCGACAATTGCAAGTTTGTCACGCGGGAATTGCAGAGCGCGCGCGTGAACTGCCAACATTGAATTTTGAGCAGCTACTCACCAACGAAGAGAGACAGACGTAAAGGAAACCACCCTGAAACATCAGCAGAAACGGCACCGAGAGAAACTGCCTGTGGATGATAGCGTGCACGACGAAATAGCTGAAATAGATGGCAAAGGCCAACTCCGCCAGCGGAAGCGCTGATTTGAGCGGACGGTACTTACAACTCCGCCACGGCTGCGACTTGCGTTCAATTCCGTACTTGGGCGTCCGGGTGAAATCCGATTTGTGATTAACAATCGCCTCCACCACTGCTCGCGCGTTGTTGAGCGAGAGACCAATTCCCAACGCAAGCAAACACGGCAGAAAAAGAATTTCTTTGATCCATGTCCCGGGATGCAGTTCGCGTTGGGCACAAATGTAGAAAAGGCCGACTGAAACTGATGCTGCCAGAAAAATTGGAATGTCGACGAGCACTGTGCGAACCCAGCCAACCGCAGGTCCGCCGGTAGAGGGATATAAAAGAACACAGAGAATTACCAGCAGCAGGTAAGCGAAATTGGACATTAAATGCCCAGTCGCTTCGAGCTTGATGGGAAATGGCAACTGGCTGCGCCAGACGCTCGGCAACAATTTCTTGCATGTCTGGACCGAACCCTTGGTCCAGCGATGCTGCTGAGACTTAAAACCATTCATGTCCACCGGCAGCTCCGCAGGAGTAACAACGTCGGAGAGATAAATGAATTTCCAGCCCGCAAGCTGCGCGCGATAACTGAGATCGAGGTCTTCGCACAACGTATCGTACTGCCACCCTCCGCTCTGCTCGATGCACGAACGCCGCCACAGCCCGGCCGTTCCGTTAAAATTGAAAAACCGGCCGCTACGGCTGCGCGCGATTTGCTCCAGCAGAAGATGTCCATCCAAAAAGATCGCCTGCATGCGTGTGAGTAATGAATAGCCGCGATTCAAGTGCCCCCAGCGCGTTTGGATCATCCCGACGTTCGGATCGGTGAAGAAATGGATGGTCCGTTTAAGCAGGTCCTTTTCTGGAACAAAATCGGCGTCCAGGATGCAAACAAATTCGCCTTCCGCAGCGGCTAGTCCGACGGACAGCGCGCCAGCCTTAAAGCCGGTCCGATCAGTCCGATGGATGCGCTGTACATTGAAACCACGCTGGCGTAGTTCCTCCGTACACGCGGCAGTGATCTCGCGCGTCTCGTCCGTTGAATCGTCCAAAACCTGGATTTCCAGAAGCTGCTGAGGATAATCCAGTTCGCTTACCGAACGGATCAATCGCTCGGCCACATATACCTCGTTGAAGATCGGCAACTGCACTGTCACTTTCGGCAGTTTCTCGAAGTAGCACATCGGCACCGGCGGCCGCTTCCGGTTTTTCAGATACAAATAAATGATGAAATAGCGATGGATCCCATAGGCGGAAAGCCCGATAAGCACGCTCAGATAACAGACCGACCAGATAATATGTCCGACGCTTTCCTGCATGGGGATTGCTATGACTGCAAAGGATTGAAGCAGCAAGGGCGACATGTTGCAATTCCCAGCGAGTGCGTCAATCCAAAAATCACGCATTTGGCAATCGACCGTGAGTCCCATCGTCTTGAGAGACAGCGGTCTCTTATCGGTTCGCAATTGCCAAACGGGCCGGTTTGGTGACCTCTTTCCTCGCCGGACGCTATGCGTCAAGGAGTCGGCCTGAATCTTTGGCGAATTCCCTCTTGCCTGAGGCGGTCAGTAGGTGAACGGTCACGGAGCCAATTGTCGCCAAACACGACTGTAGTTGGGAGGTTTCATGACGAAACGAAGGCATGACCGTTTCGAGCGCTCCAAGATCATCATTCCGATTCTTCTGGCAGGGTGGATCCCGTCAGTCCTGACGCTGATCGTTTCCTACACCATACTGCGGGACACATTGGAATTTCGGATCTTGCGCGATCGACAAACGCTGATCCAGTTGGTTAGCCACCTCGTCGGGCACGACCTCAGCAGCACTACAAGTCTTGTTGAGTACTATCAGACGCTGCCGGACACGGCCAGAGTTTTGACTGCTGCCGATTCGCAGGCAGCTCAGCAATGGATCAACTCAGCGTTTTACTCACATCCGCAGATCGACGGAATGTTTGTCACCGCAGCGGATGGCACCCTGATTGCCTCGATTCCAACGGCCCCAGAGTTGCTGGGCAAAGACTTTGGATCCCAGCATTGGCGCGAAGAAGCGGCCGCGGTGTCAGCCGGAGTTTTTGTCTCGGCTGTTCATCCGAGATTGTCGGATAACCGGCCCATTACTGACATTGTCGGCGCTGTGCGAGCGCCCGATGGCACCATCCTGGGTTACGTCGGAGTGGCCGTGCTCGTGGAACGGATTGGCCGACGCCTCTCCACGATTGAGTTTTCCGCCCGGCTCCTTTTCGAGGTACTCGATCAAAACGGCTCGGCGCTGTTTGCCAGCGACTTTAAACCGAATCCTGCAACAGGTTTAGCCGCGGCAAATAGCGAACTGATAAAGGAGATCAAAGATAGCAAAACGGGGCATTTTGAGCGCCATGGCAATCTTTATTCTTTTAGCCCGATTGAAAACACCGGCTGGGTGGCAGTGGTCGAGCAGCCAAGAGCGCTTGCTTACAAGCCGGTTCACGATCTTCTGGGCCGAATGACAGTGCTGGCAACCTGGCTGGTTGGCTTGACAGCGGTGTTCGCATGGCTTGGAAGCCGCTTTTATCAACGCCAATTGGAATCCAAGCAGCAATTGGAACGTGAAGTCATTTTCAACGAGAAGATGCTGGCGAACATGCCGGGCGGGATTGCTCTAGTCGATCCAGTTTCTCGCCGCTTTCTGCACGCTAATGATGCGTTTGCCCGGATGGCAGAACGCTTTGGAGATGTGCCCGAGGACCGCGACATTACCGAGATCGTATGCGATGATGTGAAGATTGCGCCTCCGGGCGCGGTTGAGCGAGTGCTTAACTTCGGAACGCCGTTTCAGCTCAATGAGCACCCGTTAAAAGATAAATCAGGCCTTACACATTTTCTGGACGTCAATCTGCTCCGGTTGCAAGGCGCGCACGAAACCGTACAGGGTGTGCTTTACCTGGTGGAAGACAAGACGCGGGACGTCACATTGCGCCAGGAACTCATTGCCGCAAATGCTGCCAAGGACCAGTTCCTGGCACAACTATCTCACGAACTACGCAGCCCACTCACCCCAGTCATTGCCATGGTGAGCGAACTTGAAGCCGAGTTGGCGGATTCCAAGCCCGTCAAAGAAGCGCTCGAGGTCGTCCGGCGAAATGTAGAACTCGAAGCACGCCTGATTGACGATTTGCTCGACGTCACTCGCATTTCGAGGGGCAAACTCCAATTAAGCTTCGAAACAATTTGTATCCACCAGACCCTCCAGCGCGCTTACGAGATATGCCGCAAGGAAATAGAGGCAAAGGATCTTCAAGTCAGCTTCGCGCTGCGCGCTACTCACACGTACGTCGAGGGTGACCCCGCGCGATTGCAACAGGTCTTTTGGAATCTGATCAAGAACAGCGTGAAATTTACCCCTGAAAAAGGCCAGATCAGCATCGAAACTCTGAATCCGGCGCCGGACAAGATCGCGGTGCGCGTCACTGACACCGGGATCGGCATCGAGCCTGAAGCGATCGGCAAAATCTTTAACGCATTCGAGCAGGGCCAGAGTGATATCACCCGGCGATTCGGCGGACTTGGGCTTGGTCTAACCATTTCAAAGACATTGATCGACGCGCATGGCGGAAAGATTCGGGTCGAAAGTCCCGGAAAAGACAAGGGCGCCACGTTTACGGTGGAATTAAACACGGTTGAAATTCCCGTGGAGCGCGACGGGGAGAGCGAAGCTCGACCAGCAGATCGTAAACGCGATCCCGCCGTTTCAAGTCAACACCGCGTTCTGCTGGTAGACGATCACCACGATACGTGTCTCGGCATGAAACGAATGCTGGAACGCCGCGGCTACCACATAACCATTGCCCATTCCGCTGAGCAGGCCGTAGAAAAAGTCCGCACAGAGGATTTCGACCTGCTCATCAGCGACATCGGATTGCCTGGTCGCAGCGGCTACGAATTAATGCGCGAGGTACGTCTCAATAAACGGTTGCCGGGGATTGCTTTGAGCGGTTTCGGCACTGAACAAGACGTGAACCAAGCCAAAGAAGCAGGTTTCTCTGAACATCTAACGAAGCCAATCAATTTCGAGCGTCTCGAGAAAACGATCCAAGACTTGCTCTCCTGAATCGCGAGGGCACACGATCTGCGGTGCTGACAGAGTCGACCGCGGCAGATTATTCGCCAGCCTGTGCGCCGACTCCGGCTTTAACCTTTCTCTCTTCCGCTTCTTTTAATTGGCGAGAGAGCTTTTCCACGCGTTGACGCATGATTTTACCCGCCTTGAACTTCACCGTCGCCCGCGGTGGGATGACGAAACTGCTACCCGGCTGGTTAGGGTTTCGGCCAATACGCGGCTTGGTAAGGCGCGGTAGAAACACGCCGAAATTTCTCAATTCAACCGGAATATTGTTGGCCAGACTGTCAGTGATTTTATCAAGAGTCTTTTGCACCACATCGAACACCTGATGCTGAACCATCCCGGTCTGATTACTGATGGACACAACAATGTCGCGCTTCGTTAACTTGGCCATATCTAACTTAATAATCGTTCCTTGTGACTCAGCCGGTGGCCCAAATTAAGCACAAAAAAGCGATTTTTGAAATCTGTTTTGGTAAAGTCCACCTCCGTTACACGCACTGGGCGCAGCCAGAGGTGTTTAATTATTAGCGTCTGGCGCCGTTCGCTGGCGCCAGTTTTCACGAACCGGCGGTGCTGCATAATGCTCCGGCGCAATCTCGTGGGCGGTGCGGAAATGCACTTTCGCCACCTCACGCAGCGCGCCTGGCCCGTTCATTTCAATCAGCTTTTTGGCAGTCTCTTTTACTCCTGCCGATACCCCGCGTTGCAATCGCACACCGAGCTCTTTGCCCCTTCGCTCCAGCCAGTTGATGAACGCCTCACGCGCGATGATCGATGCCGCCGCCACTGCAATGTCGGATTCCGCTCGCGGCCGTTGTTCGATGACTATATTGCGCCCATGCCTCAGCAACGCCGTCTCGATCACTCGCGCATCGGCGAACTGGTCCGATAACGAACGCTGACAGTCGGGCTTTTGCGCCAGCAAATTCTCGATTACGCGCGCGTGTCCCCAACCGAGCAGACGGTTTAGGTTCGCAAATTTCTCGTACAGCTCGTTGTACCTGGCTGGGCCGATCAGGACCGTTTCCACCAGACCTTGAGAACTTTTCCTGAATCGTGTCGGCCAGCGCGCGAATCCGCGCGTCGGAACTGATCCGCTTGCTGTCCACGACGCCAGAGTCGACAAATTTGCGCGCGATACCGCGGTCAACGTAGACCCCGGATATGACCAGCGGACCGAAGAAATCGCCCTTCCCGCTCTCGTCTACGCCGAAATGAGGCTCGAACATTTCCGGCGAATGGACTTCCTCATAACCGAGCTTCGCTTCCCCCAGGACTTTCGGCTCCAACTCGAACTGCACGAAGTCCTCGACGCCCCGGCCCTGCACCAGCACTTTGGGGCCCTTTTCATAAACGGCCACGCTCAGCTTGTTCTTTTGCGCAAAAAAAATCGTCCACTCCTTCGGCGCGAACTCGAAGCCTGATTGCTCCAGCACTGCGCGAAGCTTTCGCACCTGCTCGTGCGAGAGTGGATGCGTGTACGAGTTCATTAAAGCCAGAGATTAACACAGATAAGAACGAGTTCGGCAGTCGAGCGTCAAAATCCGTGTTAATCTGTCTCCATCTGTGGCCTTTCCAATCGCCAGGTTTCGGCGCGCACTGACGGGTTGGTATCGTCGCCACAGCCGGGATCTCCCCTGGCGTCGTATACATGATCCGTACGCAATCCTCGTCTCCGAGGTCATGCTCCAGCAAACCCAAGTCGCCACCGTAATCCCTTATTATCACAAGTGGCTCCGGCGGTTTCCCGATTTCGTTTCCCTGGCGCGCGCATCGGAAAACGAAGTGCTTCTCGCGTGGCAGGGCCTCGGTTACTACGCGCGCGCGCGAAATCTCCACGCTACCGCGGCAGCAGTGCTGCACGACCATCGCGGACGATTTCCGCGCTCAATCGAAAGGATGCAGCGCCTCCCCGGCATCGGAAAATACAGTGCGCATGCGGTGGCCAGCTTCGCCTTCAATCAATCCGTCCCCATCGTCGAGGCGAACACGGCTCGAGTTTTGACAAGGCTTTTCAATTTTCGCCAATCCATCGATTCGGGCTCGGGCCGGAGAACGCTTTGGCAGCATGCAGCGGATCTTCTTCCAAACTCCGGTGCACGGACGTTCAATTCCGCCCTGCTTGATCTTGGCGCTCTGATTTGCGTGGCGCGCAATCCAAAGTGCAATCTCTGCCCGGTCAAACCATTTTGCCGCGCAAAAAATCCGGCTGCACTTCCGATCAAAAAATTGAGACACATAACGAAGCAACTCATCGAAACCCACGCACTGATCATCCGGCGCGGGCGAATTTTGCTCGAGCAATCGCAATACCGCTGGCGCGGAATGTGGATCTTGCCGCCACTCAAACTTGACGGCTTAAAGCCGTCAAGTTTTCAGACGCTTCCGGCTTATCAGTGTGTATTCCCATTCACACACAATCGAGTCACGCTGGCTGTGTATCGTCGCTCTACGCCAAAGCGAATCGCTCCGGAGCAGCAGTGGTTTGCATCAATCGACGATGTCGCGATGCCTTCACCGCACCGGCGCGCCGCGGAGACTCTTCTCGAAACGCTCGTTGAACATTGAACGTGGAGCAGTTCTCTGCGATAAGCTCTGTGCCGACATATGCGAAGCATGACTGGATACGGTCGCGGCGAGACCGACCACGCCGGAACGAAATTTAGCGTCGAACTCAATTCGGTGAACCGAAAACAAAGCGACGTCGTAATCAATCTGCCGCGCGATCTGATCGAGCTCGAGCCGCGGATTCGCCAGACGATCAACGAAAGTATTTCTCGCGGTCGCACGACCGCGACCATCAGCCTTCACAGCGGTGCAAACGGCGCGCGCGATCTTGCACTAAATACCGAACTCGCCCGCTCCTATCACGAAGCGATGCGTGCGTTGCAAAAAGAATTGAACGCGCCCGGGGAGATCACCATCAGCACTATCCTCCAAGCGCCCGGTGTGATGCGGTTCCCGGAACAGGCGCAAAACGCAGAAGACGCCTGGCCGGCAGTAGAAAGCGCTCTGCGAGCCGCGCTCGCGGATTTAATCAAAATGCGAGAACGCGAGGGCAAACATCTGGCAAAGGATTTGATTCATCGTCTCAAAGCCATCCGGAAAAAACTCAAAGAAGTCCGCGCTTTGCATCCTGACGTGGTGAAACAATATCGCGCGGCGTTGCTTGATCGCATTCAAAAAGCGGGGCTGCCAATCGCTGGCGACGACGAACGCGTGCTGAAGGACATTACTTTCTTTGCTGATCGCGCTGATGTCTCGGAGGAATTGACGCGCCTCGAGAGTCATTTGGCTCAATTTGCACATCATTTGCGCAGCAAGGAGCCGGTCGGACGCACACTGGAGTTCATTACGCAGGAGATTTTTCGCGAACTCAACACGCTTGGCGCGAAAGCAAACGACGCCCCAATTTCCCAGCGCGTGATCGCGTGCAAGGCGGAGTTGGAAAAGGTCCGCGAGCAACTTCAAAATCTTGAATAAACAATTCAGCCGCTACGGAATTCTCTTTGTCGTCTCCGCTCCATCGGGAGCAGGAAAAACAACGCTGGTTCAAGCGCTGCGAAAAACTTCAAACTTCTTTTATTCGGTCTCCTGCACCACGCGAACACCGCGAGCCGGTGAGATTGACGGCGAACACTACCGATTTCTCTCCGGGTCAGATTTCCAAGCGCGAATCGAAGCCAGCGATTTTTTGGAGCACGCACAGGTGCACGGAGATCGTTATGGCACCTTGCGTGAACCTGTGCAGAAAAATTTAGAAAACGGAGTAGATGTTTTGATCGACATCGACACACAAGGCGCCGCTACCATTCGCCATTATGATGACCCGATCATCCGCCAGGCGCTGGCGGATATCTTCATCATGCCTCCTGATCTTCAAGAGTTGCGCCGCCGATTGGAAAAACGCGGAACGGAAACCGCGCAGCAGATCGCGTCGCGTCTCGACACCGCCACACGAGAAATGGAACTATGGCACGATTACCGTTACACTGTTATGAGCGGTTCAATCGAAGAAGATCTGGAGAGAGTCCGCCAAATCATGTCTGCTGAAACATATTTGAGCCGGCGTTTGAGGCCTAAATAATCGATATGCCTGCCGAAGAGAAAAGTTCCAGACGCAAGTTGAAAAAAACGAGTCCGCGAAAAGTGCTGCCAATTCCCGCGGAGAAAAAATCCGTTGTGCTCGGCGTGACGGGATCGATCGCCGCTTACAAATCTGCCGAACTGGCGAGTCTGCTTGTGAAGCAGGGTCACGAAGTTTTCGCGGTGATGACGCACGACGCGACGGAATTCATTGCACCGCTCACGTTGCAGACGCTTTCGAAAAACCCGGTGATGACGAGCTTCTTCGACGAAAAGGAAAGCTGGCGACCGGGCCACATCGAGCTTGCGGACCGAGCCCGCCTGCTGCTGATCGCCCCCGCCACGGCGCACATCATCGCCGAGGTGGCGCACGGTCTTGCCGGCCATCCGCTTGCCGCGATCGCCCTCGCCACACGCGCACCAATTCTGATTGCGCCAGCAATGAATGGAAAAATGTGGGCGCATCCCGCGACGCAGGAGAACGTGGAAAAACTAAAAGCGCGTGGCGTCGAATTCATCGGTCCGGAAGAAGGAATGCTGGCGTGCGGGTACGAAGGACTCGGACGTTTGTGGAAAGTGAATGAGATTGCGTTTCGCGCAGAATTTCTTCTTACCCGACACGACAAGTTGATCGCGTGAGATTTCTCATCACTGCCGGTCCGACGCGCGAACCGATTGATCCCGTACGTTACATCTCCAATCGTTCCTCAGGGAAAATGGGCTATGCCATTGCGGAAGCAGCGCTTGAAGCTGGCCACGACGTGATTTTGATTTCGGGCCCGGTGCATCTCGAGCCGCCGCGCAACATCAAATTCATTTCCGTTTCTACGAGTGACGAAATGTTCGATGCAGTTCATCAACACGCTGACGACGCGGACGTTTGCATCCTTTGTGCCGCGGTGGCGGATTACAAACCGGCTCAAGTGTCTCCGCTGAAAATCAAGAAGCGCGCCGATGGAATGTCGATCGAACTAGTCGCGACGCGCGACATTCTTGAGTCGTTAGGCCGTCAACGAGATCGAACTTTTCTTCTCGTGGGGTTCGCCGCGGAAACAGATCACATCGAAGAAAACGCCGCGAGAAAACTACGCCAAAAAAATTGCGACATCATCGTTGCGAACGACGCGCGCATCGGAATGGAGAGTGACGAAAATGAATTGGTCATTCTGTTTCGCGACGGTGAAATCAAAAACTTTTCGCGTGCACCGAAAAGAAATCTCGCGCACGAGCTGGTGAAAATTTTTTTAAATTCGCAACAAAAACGTTTGACAAAAAAAATGTGATGATTACTGAACCCACATAAGTGAAGTCATTCCCAACTCTTCACAAAGCCCCGCGCGTTGCGGATTGAAAGGGGGGAATTAGTCGATGGCAAAGAAAAAAGCAGCGAAGAAAAAAACAGCGAAGAAAAAGAGGCACTAAGCCCAACGCTGGATTAACGGCCCCGAATTTCTTCGGGGTCACAACCCTAACTTCAACCCGGGAGGAGAATTTATTTTCCTCCCGGCTTTCTTTTTCGCGCGCTCACTGTCGCGGCGGCGTCCGAGCGCTGAAACTATTGTGGGAATTGGATCGCCGTCAGAGACCGCCTCTACGGCAAAGCCCTGTGTTGTCATTTTCGCCGTGCTACTTTGTGTTGTTTGTGCGACGTAATCCTTTTCGATGAAACAATATCTCAATGCAGCAGAAAAAGCCGCTTTGGCTGCCGGCAAGTTATTGTGCGAAAATTTTCAGCGACAAAAACGCGTCAAGGCGTTCGCGGCGCATGACATCAAGCTCGAGATCGATGTTCAGGCTCAGGAGTTGATCGGCAAATTGCTCCTCGAAGAATTTCCAGCCCATGCGCTGTACGGCGAAGAAGGAATCTTGGGAGATCAGTCCAGCGATTATCAATGGATTGTCGATCCCCTGGATGGAACGGTGAATTATTTCTACGGCATTCCTCATTTTTGCATTTCCATTGCGTTGCGCCTGCGCAACGAGATCATCGTTGGCGTGACCTACGATCCGATCCGCGACGAGATGTGGTCTGGACAAAAAGGCGAGATATCGAAATTAAATGGAAGTCCGATCCACGTGAGCAATCGCGCCGAGCTTGCCGAAGCCATTATCTCTGTGGGACTCTCCAAAACCGGAGAGACAATCAACACGAATTTCCCGCTCCTACAGCAAATGATCCATCGCGTCCGCAAATGCCGCGTGTTCGGCAGCGCCGCGCTCGACATGGCATACGTCGCGTGCGGACGATTCGACGCCTACATCGAAACGGGAATCAGTTTGTGGGACATTGCCGCGGGTTGCTTACTGGTTGAAAACGCCGGTGGCACTGTCGATCTTCGCCCGCGCGAGAACATGAAAGATAAGTACCGCATCGTCGCGTCAAATGGTCTGATCGATTTGAAACTGTAATGAATGACTACCGCAGCAGAGAGCGTAATTCGTTACATTATGAAACCGTTACATCGGATTTACGATTTAACGATTTAACGAAGCGAAGCTCATGATTCGCTCCGGCATCGGTTACGACATCCATCGTTTCGCCGAGGGACTAAAACTCATTTTGGGCGGCGTCGAGATTACGCATGCGCGCGGGCTGGAGGGACACTCCGACGCCGATGTTCTGTCGCACGCGATTGCGGACGCGTTGCTCGGCGCGATCGGCGCTGGCGATATTGGCCAGCTTTTCCCAAACACCGACGAATCGATTCGCGGCATCAGCAGCATGGAGATCTTGCAGTGCGTTGCGAGCTTGCTCGCCGAGAAAAACGCGCGCGTGGTCAATGTTGATGCGACCGTAATCGCTGAGGCGCCAAAGCTCGCGCCGCATGCTCCGGCCATGCGACAGAAAATTGCGGCAGCGATTGGCATGAGTGAATCCGATGTGAGCGTAAAAGCGACGACGAATGAAAAACTCGGCTCAATCGGGCAAGGCGAAGGCATCGCCGCGATCGCGATCGCGACAGTCGATATGGCGTGATGGAGTGTTGGAATATTCCTGTCATTCCGAGCGGAGCGCAGCGGAGTCGAGCAATCTATCGTTTTAGACAGAGAGAATTAGAGATGTCTCGACTTCGCTCGACATGACATTTTGACGATATGGCACTACGTTTCTTTAACACGTACTCGCGCGGAATTGAGGAATTCGAGCCGCGCGATCCGGCGGAGCGTCCGATCCGCATGTACACTTGCGGGCCGACTGTTTACAGCCGGGCGCACATTGGAAATTTCCGCGCGTACATCTTTGAGGATTTGCTTCAGCGACACCTTGAGCTGCGCGGCTACAAAGTGCATCGCGTGATGAACATCACCGATGTGGATGACAAGACGATCCGCGGCGCTCGCGAAGCCAAAGTGCCTCTGGCCAAATTTACCGAGCAATTCAAACAGGCCTTCTTTCACGACCTCAACACATCGCGGATCAAACGCGCCGACGAATTTCCATGCGCCACCGACCAGCGTTACATCGACAGGATGATCGAGATGATCAGCAAGCTCATCGCGACAGGCCTCGCCTATCACGCTGACGACAAATCGGTCTATTTTCGCATAAACAAATTTCCGAATTACGGGAAGCTTGCGCATTTCGATCTGACGCAGTTGCAATCGACCGGCCGCGTGAAACACGACGAATACGACAAGGAACACATCGGGGATTTCGCGTTGTGGAAAGCGTGGGACCAGGAGGACGGCGACGTGAAATGGGATTCGCCGTGGGGCCCGGGCCGTCCCGGCTGGCACATCGAGTGCAGCGCGATGTCGACGGCCTTACTGGGGGACCAGATCGATATCCACTGCGGCGGCGTCGATAACATCTTTCCGCATCACGAAGCGGAGATCGCGCAGAGTGAAGGCGTCACCGGAAAGAAGTTTGTGCGCTACTGGCTGCATTGCGCGCACCTGCTGGTGGATGGACAGAAGATGGCTAAGTCGTTAGGCAATTTTTACACCGTGCCGGATGTTCTCGCGAAGGGTTACAGCGGGCGCGAGCTCCGTTACGCGCTGCTCCGCGTGCATTATCGCGCGCCGCTGAATTTTACCTGGGAAGGGATGAATGAGGCTCGCGAATCGTTAGGCCGAATTGATGAGTGGCTTAAACGTCTACACGGAGTCGCAGGCAAAGAAAACGCTCAACGCTCAACGTCCAATGTTCAACGTCCAACCGCAGGTTTTGAAGACGCGCTTGACGACGACCTCAACATTTCGGCTGCCCTCGGGTTTCTGTTCGAATCGATTCGGGAAACCAATCGCGCGCTGGATCGCAACGAAATGGACGCAGCATCGGCAAGCGCATGGCTGGACTGGTGGAAACGGATCAACAACGTTATCGACCTCGAGGCGGGGGCGGAGATCGTTATTCCACCGGAAGTGACACAGCTGGCGGAACAGCGGGAGAACGCGCGTCGCGAGAAGAATTGGAAACGCAGCGACGAATTGCGCGAGCAAATTTTTGCGCTCGGCTGGGAACTGCGCGACACGAAAGAAGGGCCGAAGCTCACCCGCCGTTCCGGCTCCGTTTAGCGCATTGCGGGTTTATCACTCTTCGAACTTGTAACCAAACCGCTCGATTTCCCGAGCAAACCGGGCACGCACCAACTCGCGAAGTTCGTCGTCGTAATATTTTGAATAACACTCGCGAGTTGAGCGGTTGTATCGCGGCAGCGTTGGCGGCGCAATGTCTAACCGGCTACAGACGGAGCGGAAATCGTCGGAAAGATTTTCGAAGCGCATGACGTAATCTACGTTCGCAAATGGATCCTCTTCGCTCTCATCCAGCCGTAAATAATCCGCAACCGATACTGCCTTGGAGATAACCGCGCTGAATTTTTTCCGGTTCCACGTTTCCGGATTTTGTGTCGGTGTGAAGTAATAAGAGACCATTCGATCCCAAGGGTTCCGCACGCACGTAAACTTATAGAAACTGCGAAACTGCTCGTCGCCCAAGGCTTCGCGATACTCCTTTAGCGTCGAGTGTTTCTTGATCTTATATTTTGGATTGCGCAGTCCGAAACGTTCGATCCCGTCCTGCTCCTTACGCAAAGCAACAAGTTGATCCTCCGAATAATCGCGGAGGACGCTTTGAATTGAATTACCAGCCGTTTTCGGAACGTGAACGAAAAGGAAACTTTTTCGAAAAGAGATCATCGGTGCACGTTTTCGAATTTATAGTGCATGATTCGATCGCGCGAGTCCGGGCAGCACAGGCTGCCCTGGCGTGCACGTTTTGTTGCCCTCGCCGAAACGCCTCGACGTCCTATCACGACAACGCCGGGATTGTTCAGGCACTACAAACCGCAATCGCCTTTTCACTGCTTGCCGATGCACCCGTTTTCGGCAAGCTGCCGAAAACAACAGGCTGGCAGCCTGCGCTCCCCAGCACAAGCGATGATCCTGTCCCATAAATATAAATTCATCTTCATTAAGACGGCAAAGACCGCCGGCACCAGCATTGAAGTTTTCCTGTCAAAGCTTTGTGGCCTTCAGGACATCGTGACGCCGATCGTGCCGCCGATCGAAGGACATCAACCGCGCAATTACGAGGGATTCATCAATCCGATTCCCGAGATCCTCGAACGACCAGGCAAGTTTTTCTCCGCGTTGCACCACACAATCACCAGTTGTACGAAGTTTTATAACCACATGCCGGCACGCGAGGTGAAGAACCGCGTTCCTGTCGACATCTGGAATGGCTACTTCAAATTCTGCGTGGAACGAAACCCGTGGGACAAAGTTTTGTCTCATTACCATATGCACGCTGCGCGTGCCGGCGGTGTGCTTTCCCTCGACGAGTATCTCGCTCGCGGCAGATTTCCGATCAACTATTTCCGGTACACGGATCGCTCCGGGAGAAATATCATCGTCGATCGCGTTGTACGCTATGAAAGCCTGCTCGCGGAGCTGGGTGAAGTCTTTGCGCAACTAAACATTCCCTTTGACGGAACGCTCGGTTCCGCAGCGAAATCGGGCTATCGAGCCGATCGGCGGCCGTACCAGGAAGTGTTCAACGACGAACAGCGGAAAATCGTTGAGAAAGCATTTGCGAAAGAAATCGAACTGCACGGCTATCGATTCTACAGAGATCAACCGGACAACGCCGGTCGTGCGGCAGACAACTGTTAACAGTTTAATGAGAGTTTGTGAAAAATACGGGAGTAAGCTTTCGCAGACGCGCCACGACGATTTTTTACACATGGCCGAAGATTGGTGCGCAGCAAACCGGTTATTGCTGCATCGATTGTGTCTTTGGTTGGTTTGGCACTGGCGATAAGGCTGGAATGCCTGGAAACACGAACTAATTAGCCGTCCCGCGACCAACGGAATCGCAGTGCTTCCATTCGAAAATCTCAGCCCGGATCCAGATAATGCCTATTTCGCAGACGGTTTGCGCGCCGATCTCGCTTTCCAAAAACTCTGCGAGGAGAAGAAGAAATAATTTCCCGCTGCCGGATTGCACGGATAGCCAGAGCGAGCTCGCTCTAATCTGTCGCCCCTGGGCGCTGCACCGCTATCGGAACAACGCGGTGTTCTCATAATTTGAGCTTGTCATTTGTGGCTTGCTGCCAGCGGTAAATTTCGCTCGCGAGACGCGAAATTACCGACGCGCATGCCGGATCCGGGTAAAGGTTGCGCGTCTCGGATGGATCATTTTTTATGTTGTACAGCTCATTCAGATCCTTATCGCGCAGGCAAAGTTTCCAGCCGTCCGGAGAGACCACAGTCCGAGTCGATTCTTCGACGGCGCGCTTAATCATGCGTCGCCGGGCGAGCCTGCTTCCCTTTTTCACTTTAGTCCGGTTCGGAGCCCATTCGAGAAAGACATTGCGTGACGGCGTCGATGCAGGCGACACGCCTGCCACCACAGCTTCGTCATTGATCAACGGCAGCAGACTTTTGCCGGCACATTGCGGATGATTTGGTCCGCCGAGAAGATCCAGTAGTGTTGGCACGAAATCGATGTGACTCACTGGATGTGAAATCACTTTGGAACGTGTTTGGCCCGGCAACCGAATCAACCACGGAACGCGCGTGGCTTCCTCGAACATCGTTTCTTTCCCGAAGAGGTGATGCGCAGCGAGGCTGTCACCGTGGTCGCTCGTGTGCACGACAATCGTATCGTCTCTTAAGCCGCATCGTTCCAAACAACCAAGGATCGCGCCGATGCTTTGATCCACCAATGTGACGAGGCCGAGGTAGCGTTGCTTGATGCTACGGTATTCATCAGGTGTAATCCCGAAGAACAACTGAATCGGCAATCGCTGCCGATCCAACATCGCTTCAGCCTGCTGCCATTCGCGCATCAACTGATAGCGCAGCGGAAGATCTTCGTTCTCGGGGAGCGTAGCCGTTACATCGAGCTCCACGTCGTTGAGCGGATGCTCATCGTTCAGCGGGCCGTTATAGGGCGAATGCGGTTCGACGAATGCGACCACCAGAATAAACGGGTCGCGTTGATGTCGTTCGATGAAGTCGCACGCGTGCGCCTCGAGAAATTTTGGACGCGACAACTCAATCGGCAGATTGCTAATCGCCACTTCCGAGAATCGTCCGTTGGATTTGTCGGGGGCGATGCCCTTAGTACCTAGAAAATTTGTGTAGTCGCCGTGATCATCGGTAGAAATCCATTGCTGAAATCCGCGTCCGACCGGTCCTCCCTCGCCAAGGTGCCACTTACCGATGTAGGCGGTGCGATAATCCTTGTCTTCCATCATCTCCGGAAAAACTCGAAAGCGCGGATCAAGCGGCACGCTGTTGTGCGTGCATCCGTTGGTATGTGGCCATGTTCCGGTCATCAGTGACGAGCGCGAAGGCGTGCACACCGGATGCGTCACGTACGTGCGCTCGAAAATCACAGATTCAGACGCAAGCTCGTTCAGATTAGGCGCGTGCACTTTGACGCCGCCATAGCAAGCGAGCGTGTCCGCGCGTTGCTGGTCCGGCAGAAAAAGAACCAAGTTCGGCTTTCGCGATGCGGCCATGACTTTTCGATCACAAACTAAATCAGGGCTGGCGATCGACTGCAATGATTCAACTGCAGCCGTCGCCCCGCGGGCGACGTGCCTGGTCTTTCCGGGGAGCGCACGCGAGGCGCGTGCGCTCTCCGGAAGTTTCGCGTCGCAAGGTTCGCCGATTCGGTGTTTCATCATGCGCATGAAACGCTTTTTGATCTTGCAGATGTTCGGCACGTTAGTGGCTGCGATGACGCACGGCGCGACGAACTTCGATTTGGCCGCAAAAGCAACCAACGAATTGGGAGTCGATCTTCACCGGCAGCTTGCCACAGGCGACGACAATCTTTGTATCTCGCCCTACTCAATCGAGATCGCCCTGGCTATGACGTTCGCCGGGGCCGATGGCGAAACGCGCACGCAGATGGCGCGTGTCCTGCATTTTCCAAACGATGGCGGGGTGCCCACCTCGTTCTCCGCGCTTCAGCACTCGCTCGAACAGATGAGCGCCAAAACAGCGGAGCTCGCAAAAGAATCGAAAAAAATTGGTGGCCCTGGCGAACCCATCACATTGAACATCGCCAACCGGCTCTTTGCGCAAAGGGGTTACAACTTTCGCCAAGCTTTTCTGTCGCTGGTGAAACAAAATTACGGCGCGGCATTTGAGCCGCTCGATTTCGCTGAGAATCCCGCGGCAGCCACGCAGCACATCAACAAATGGGTCGCGGACCAAACGCACGATAAAATCCGCGATCTGATTCCTGCAGACGCACTGAACAAGTTAACGCGCCTTGTCCTGGCGAATGCACTCTATTTGAAGGCGCCGTGGGCGGATGCCTTTTCCGACAAGACAACGCAGCCGGAGGCATTCTTCGTTCATGGCGGCGGGCCTGTAGATGTTCCGATGATGCGGAAAAGAAGTCAGCATTTCGGTTACGCAAGGCGCCAGGGATTCACTGTCGTAAGCGTTCCCTATGTCGGCGGCGACCTACAGTTCGTAGTTCTTTTTCCCGACGACGTAAACGGATTGCGCACGGTTGAGTCGAAGCTGACGGCGGATGTTTTGGCAGAGTGCGCAAAGCTCCAAGCGCGTGATGTCGATCTGCACCTGCCGAAGTTCAAACTCGAGCCGCCGACGATTGCGCTCACGGAAACCTTTCAGGCGCTCGGAATGAAAACCGCGTTCGATATTCCACAAGGCAGCGCAAATTTCGATAAGATCGCGCCGCGCGAGCCGAACGATTATCTCTACATCTCGAACATCTTTCACAAGACCTTCATCGATGTGGACGAAAAAGGCACCGAAGCGGCCGCCGCCACCGCTGTGGTCATGATGATGGCAACCGGCCTTGCGCAGCCAAAACCGCCGCCGATCGAAGTCAAAGTCGATCGCCCATTCGTTTACGCGATCCAGCATGTGCCCAGCGGCGTGTGTTTGTTCCTCGGGCGGGTAACTGATCCACGATGAGATGGACCTCTCGACTCTGGCAAATCTAATTAATGCATTTGCCGTAACGGCCGGCGTCATTTTCGCAGCCGCGCAAATTAGTTACTACCGCCAACGGAAACGAAGGGAAGCAATGCTTGAGCTGGTGAGATCGTTCCAAAGCCCGACCTTCACCAGTGCACTTCGGCGCGTGCTGTCGTTGCCGGACGGTGCGGTCACACAGAAAATACGCGAAGTGCTCGGACCTGACGGCGAAGACATGGTCTACCTGGTCTCATTGACTTGGGAAAGCCTGGGTGTGCTGGTATTTCGTCGTGAAGTCACGCTTAATCTAGTCGAGGATTTTTTTAGCGGACCAATCCTTCTTTCCTGGCAAAAACTTAATGTCTATTCAGAGGAATGGCGTCGCACGCTAAGGCGAGAGACAGGCAACGAATGGTTTCACTGGTTAGCTGAAAGAATGATGGAGCGGGAGAGACTTTCGCCGCCGGTGCCGGCCTATATTGAACATCGCGCATGGCTTAAACCACGCCGGCACTTAGCTAAGGATGAATCAGAGGCATCTGATTCGCGTTAGATTAAACGATCTCCGTTACTTGCGTAGCTAAGCCTGCCTTCAAGAATATGAGCTGCAGAGGTAAACGGATGCGCCTCTGTTTTGTTTACGTCGAGAATGTGCATGACTTCTATGCCGCGGGCTTTCAGAAAATCGGAAATCAGGGCACGATGACAACGCCACCAGACTGCTTCTGCGCACATGATCGCGGTCGGTCCGGCTTCGCGAGAAACTTCAAGAAGGCGCTCGACGCCTTTGTGAAAGTGCGCCGTCTGCATGTAGTCGGCGTAACCGCGAAATGATGTATTGCGCCACGCAGTGTTGCGCGAATCCGGGTTCGGCTTTCGTCTTCCGCCCAGTTCAGGGAAATGTTCGTAGCGAATTCCGTGCGCGTTCAGCGATTCGGCCAGCGCTTCCTTGTTGAACTGCGGATGCCGCTTCGAGCCCGGCCACGCGCGCACGTCGGCCAGCAACTTGATCTCGTTTTCCTTCAGCAACGAGATGAACTCGTCAATCGCCCGCGTCGAGTGCCCAATGGTCCAGATTCGCATCACTGAATAAAAGACGCCGATTAATCTTGAGCTGGCAAGCAATCCGAACGGTATTTCCCGGCATTTTCGCGAACGTTGATTGTAGGGCAGGCGCGGCGGCGCGCACAGGAGTGACGCGCCCTACCAACGAAACGCCAACGCACACGGATTGGTAGGGCGGGCAGTCCTCTGCACGCCGCTCAATTCGACCGCGAATTTATCCGACATCCTGTCGCTGGAGCTCAACGCCCAAAGATTGTAGGGCAGGCGCTCCGCCTGCCGTCTAATTCGGCAACCGATCCGCCTTCGTTCCACTACGGCGCGACAAGTGCGTTTGCCCTACAATTAAAGAGCGCGCACAATCACCGCGTGAGCGAATTTCAATTTAACGGCGATTCGTGCATGTTATTCGTGTAATCGTGATTCAAATTTCCTCGACATGAGCAAAGTTTATCCTAACGCCACCGCCGCGCTTAACGGCCTGCTTCACGACAACATGACGATCGCTGCCGGCGGGTTCGGGCTGTGCGGCATTCCGGAAAATCTGATCGGAGCGTTGCACGACAGCGGCGTGAAGGGGCTGACCATTGTCGGCAACAACGCTGGCGTTGATGATTTCGGAATGGGAGTTCTGCTCACCACACGGCAGGTGAAAAAAGTCTTGGCCTCGTACGTTGGCGAGAACAAGGAGTTCGAGCGCCAGGTGTTGTCGGGTGAACTTGAACTCGAGCTCATTCCCCAGGGCACGCTCGCGGAGCGGTTGCGTGCGGGTGGCGCGGGCATCCCGGGATTCTACACGCGCACCGGCTTCGGCACCAAACTGACTGAGGGCAAGGAAACCAAAGTTTTCGACGGCAAAGAATACGTGCTCGAACCCGGCATCACGGCCGAGCTTTCGCTCGTGAAGGCGTGGAAGGGCGACAAGTCCGGCAACCTCATTTTCCGGAAAACCTCACGGAACTTTAATCCTATGATCGCCAGCTGCGGCAAAGTCTGCGTCGCTGAGGTGGAGCAACTCGTCGAGATTGGCGAGCTTGATCCCGACCAGATCCACACACCGGGCATTTTCGTCGACCGCATCATCCAGGGAGAAAAGTACGAAAAACGGATTGAGTTCCGCACCGTACAAGGCAGCACGACCGCAAAAAAAGAAAATCCGATCCGCGAATTGATGGCAAAGCGCGCCGCGCAAGAGTTGCGCGACGGTTACTACGTCAATCTCGGCATCGGCATCCCGACGCTGGTGGCGAACTACATCCCCGAAGGCATGAACGTTACGTTGCAGTCCGAGAATGGCCTGCTTGGCATCGGCCCGTTCCCCACTGAAGATGAAGTGGACGCCGACCTGATCAACGCCGGCAAACAAACCATCACCACAAGGCCTGGCTCCGCCTTTTTTTCCAGCGCCGACTCATTCACGATGATTCGTGGCGGCCACATCGATCTTGCTATTCTCGGCGCGTTCGAAGTGACGGATAAAGGCGACATCGCAAACTGGATGATTCCCGGCAAGATGGTTAAAGGACCAGGTGGCGCGATGGACCTGGTCGCCGGGGTCAAGCGTGTCGTTGCGGTGATGGAGCACACCTCGAAGGATGGCAGCCCAAAGATTTTGAAGCAATGCACGCTGCCCATCACTGGTTTGGGAGTCGTCAACCTGATCATCACCGATCTATGCGTGTTTGAGGTGAAACAAGGCGGCGGCCTCCTTCTCACTGAATTGCATCCTGGTGTTACGGTGGACGACATCCGCGCAAAGACTGGCGCGCCGTTCGACGTCGCCCTCAAGCGCTGAGTTGTTCTGCAGCAGGCGTTGGCCGCGTGTGTAAAGCACGCCCTCCACTGCAAATATCCTACGCTAGCTGAGACGTGGAGGGCGTGCTTTACCTGCGCGGCCAACCAGCGCGGACGCGCTGACCGAGCGCCAGCGAGTGCCTGCGTGGTAGCGGCGGGCGCCTCGCCTGCCTTGAGCGAAGCGAAGGGTTAATAGCCTTGTCAAACTGTCGCTCCACCGCCTGCCCTTTCCTACCGGTCGTTCCTCCCGGTAGAGGCCGTCGTTCTCAATCGGGTCGTAGGTTAATCCCGTTGATAAGGATATTAACCTAGATCGGGTAGATCGCGGACTTCCTTCAATCAATTCGCCTAGGTTTTGTCGATTTGAGGTCTCTTAGCAGGTGATCAAACTCTTTCAAGAGTCGCTCGGTGCGTCGACGAACCTGGTGCCGCTGGATAAAATGAGTGGCGGCAATGCTGCGAAATAACAATAACTGTGAGCGAGCAGTGTTAGCTCGCCTTGTCAGACGGGCGATTGCGGGAGCTGGCAAAGGGCGCTTCTTCGGCATAACTACGCTTCTTCAAGCTTTGTCGAGTCTGTGATTTTGTCAGGCGAAAGACAAGCTGCAATCTGGTCAAAAAACTCTTTCGGCGCTAATGCGAGAAACACGCCAAACTGCCCCTGAGGATTTCGGTAGGACACCCCGAAGGCTTGCATGTCTTTGGTCTTTGTCGTTGCGGCTTGCCAAGCCGTCACTGCGGTCGTAATTGCCGCGAACGGCAACATGCCCAAAGCACCGAGAGAGTCCGGTGCTCCCCGTCTGCCCCATTTTGCCATTCCCTCGATGGATTTTGTGTCTATCAACATAAATTTCTCTGTCTGTCTCTGGAAGTGAAAAACTTCATCCGAGCGCAAAAATGCGCCATGCCAACGACAACGCATTGCAGGAGCGCCGTCTACAATTCCGAATCCGAACTTCCCCTGTGCGATGTATTTTCCGCGTGTGGGGCGAATAGAATGGAAGATGTCAACATTGCTCATTGGCATGATTCATCTGCAGTCCTTTTAGACAAAAAGCGCGATTGATTCGAGCGAAAACTCAACCACTCTTTGAAACCGCCCGCGTGCTCGTCGATCGGGGGCATTCTCAAGATAGGCGATCTGGACGAGGCGAATGACAGAAGCCCCTCAGACCATTCCACGCCCGCGCGAGAGACTGAACGGTCGCACTCTACAGAATAGTCCACAACCACAGACTAGGTCCTAGTCCACGGAGTAGTCCACAACCATCGACTACGTGGCAGTCCAGCAAATAAGCGGGGATGTCCGCATATAGAGGTATGAACCACCACCATATTACCCTCGTATCCAATGCCGTTGAGGCAGAGATGCAACGATTGCTACGTCCGCCGAATTTGTCGGAGATGAGTGATTCCGAATGCCAGATTTGGCGCGCGGAGATCAAACAGCAGCGGGCCCTCCTACAGAAGGGGGCGCGTAGAGACTCCATTCTTGAAGAGCACATAGAAACAAGTGACGAACCGGCTTTTGATCTCGCCAGCTTCTGCTTCCGCATGGTGCTATCCGGGATTCCTCGGAAAGCACAGCAGGCGATTCTTGACTACATCGAGGACATAAATGAGCCGACGATCGATAGGCCACCGGATGAACAGGAACTTTTCATTCGGCGTTTTTTGGAACTAGTTGACGGCGCTATCTGGCACTCTTCGCTTTATGAAGGGACGCGTGGGATTGCGCAATCGCTGTTGTGGATTGTGGGGTCCGACATTCATCCTGACGACAATATGGCCGACGATTTACTATTGGAGTTAAGAGGCCTCGCTGATGTATTATCAGGCATTGCAACGTGATTCTAGCTGCGTCAAACAACGAGATCACCAATGACTAGGTATTTCGGTGCTCTCGCTAATGAGGAAGACCGTTTTTCCCTGTTAGGAGAGGTTTTATACCATCTTAATTCAGGAAGTACGGGTAGGGTTATTTCTGTAAAGCTAGTCTAGTCGAAAGAACGCTTGGAGTTCCGTATGAGCTTACAATCCAGGCCGACGATGGTAGATGCATCCAGGACCGAGCAATCTACTTCAGGCTGCACCACCGCTATCCACACTTCCTCTGGAGGAACGCGACTCCGCGCCGTGTAGGCACGCTCTCGTTGGTAAGTTGCCAACTTTTCCCGGACTCTGCTTCTGGAAGCACGATGAAGTATCGCAGTCACTCAGGAGCCTTGCTTGATTGCTATTTATATTCTCTTGGTTATGCAAAAGCTCCAGCGATGGAATCACCGGGTTTCACTTCTCACTTCGATGAATGTGTTCAAGTAATTCTAAATCCAAGTGAGACTTCGATAGTCTCCACCGCGCTTCAGAAGATTGGCAAATTGCATTTCTGTGGCAAAGGCGCGCCCTCGCACATCTTCGCCCGCATAGATGAAATTCGGGAGGTGGGCGATGCCTACCCGCTCCGCAGGACCTTTGTCTCATTGCTAGCAATGCGTGTCAGTTTCGGCTTCTTCAATAAGGTGCGGTTCACATTTCCAGCGGAGATCTCCGAACTC
Source organism: uncultured Verrucomicrobiae bacterium (assembly GCA_963757675.1). Classification (GTDB taxonomy): domain Bacteria; phylum Verrucomicrobiota; class Verrucomicrobiia; order Chthoniobacterales; family UBA10450; genus Udaeobacter. The sequence continues at coordinate 24,337 of CAVWTH010000002.1, forward strand.
GGCGACGCTGAATTTCTGATGTTTCTGATGGCTTGGGATAAGGAACTGACCCAAGCTGATGGTGGTTACGATTTCAGCAACGTCCCGCCTTTCGGTGAAATCGAACATCCGGCCTAAAAGGGCCTGGGACCGGATTACAACCGCAAAGTCGATTTTGATATGGTCAAAATACCGCTTAAAGAGCAGTTGAGGCAGACAACCTGACATGAAATGACTAACAGATCGGAACCCGAAGAGAGGTGGGCAAATAGGCTTTGGCACAGGTGATTCAACTTTCCAAAGCCGCCACGGCGTGGGGGCAGGATGACTTTGAAAAAGTCCTTATTTCGGATTTGAAACAGCATCTTGGGGAGTTTCCCTTCGACTGCCTTGACCAAGGCGAGCTTCAGTTCGACAACTCGTCTGTAGCAGACATTGGGTGGGAAGACGACGACGACTCCTTGGTGGTTGTTGCTCATATGGAGTACGACGTATGGTCTTCCAGGTCTGGCTGGATGGGTTTTATACATCCTCGCTCGGCTTTCCTTCGGTTTAGGCTTTCTACGACCGGGCGTGTGTCCCACATTCAGGTTGAAAAGTTCGACGAAGAAAGTCACGGCGGATACTTTGACCGCTCGCCTCGACGAGCCGGCCCGTGGCCCTTTTTCTCCGGGTAGCAGAACTGCGGGCTTTCTGTCCGCGAGGGACGCGGTTTTCACGGTGGCTTCTACGGTCTAAACAAAATTTTGCTGGAAAACCGCGGAACTTTGCGCAACGCGGTGCGAATCAGATTGCCTCTGGTCAGCTCTGGAAAACACTATGCGCAACGTTTCTGAAAAACTGCGCAAACAGTCCTCTTTGAATTACAAATCAGCTGTCCTATCCGCCGGGAGTGCGAACGAAAAACCACGGAAATACGGGAACAAACCAACTCTTTACGCCGTCCGCTCGCGCGGGCATAGCAGCACCAGCAGTGATGCGATTATCCAGCACGCGACCATAAAAATAAATCCGCCGCGGAATGAGCCGGTGCGCTGGCTCAGATCGCCAATGATCTTAGGACCAAAGAATCCGCCAATGCTGGCCGTGCAATTGATGAAGCCGACTGCTGCTGCAGCCGCCGAGCTGGTGAGAAATGAAGACGGGAGCGCCCAGAACGATGGCAGATATGCCACCGTTCCGAAGCCGATCAGCGTGAACACCACGATTAGCAGTGCGATCGAATGCGGAGCAAGCAACCACGCGCCCAACGCTAGCGCAGCGGTTAACTGTGGGACGGCAAAATGCCAGCGGCGCTCGCGCGTGCGATCGGAGTTCCAGCCCAGCAGCAGCATTCCGATGAGACCCGCAACAAACGGAATCGCGCCGATCCAGCCAATGCGCTGAACATCAGTCCAACCGGTGAGCCGCTGAAGCATGGTCGGCATCCAAAACCAAAAGGCGTAGCCGCCGGTATAACAAAAGAACAACCCGGCAGTGAGCATCAACACCGCCGGATGCCGAAGCGCTTGCCAAATCGTAACGTGTTCTACATGTGCTTTGGCGCGCCGCTCTTCAGCAAGACGAGCACTTAACCAATTGCGCTCGTTAGGCCGCAACCATCGCACTTCGTTAGGCCGATCCGGCAGCACGAACAGTGTCGCGGTTCCAAGTAAGATCGCGGGCACCCCTTCCAGCAGGAAGAGCCATCGCCATCCGGCAGTGTCGAGCCAATGAACACGCAGGATCATGCCGGCAAGAGGCCCGCCGAGAATGTAAGCAATGGGAATAGCCGACATAAACCGCGCCACCGCCTTGGCCCGATCCTGATAAACGAACCAGTGGGAAAGATAAACAATCACACCGGGGAAAAAGCCTGCCTCGGCTGCGCCGAGCAGGAAACGCGCGCCGTAAAGCTCCAGCGGCGTGCGGACAAAACCAGTGAGTGTTGTGAGTGCGCCCCAGATTATCAGCGTTGTCGCGAGGAGAAGTCTGGCGCTCCAGCGTTCCACCAGCAGCGCCCCGGGAATTTGCAGCGCAAAATATCCAATAAAAAAAATTCCGCTGGCCGTGCCAAACACTGAATCGCTTAAACCCAGGTCGCCTTTCATTCCAAGCGTCGCATACGCGATGTTTGTGCGATCGAGGTAATTCGCGACGTAAAGCAGAAATAGAAACGGCAGAAGCCGCCATGCGATTCGACTGCGCGCACTTTCGCCCGCGTCTGCTTGCAAAGAAGCCATCGTTGCGCGCATCATAACGCCGTTCCAAACGCTCACAATTTAGAAAACGTGTTCGCCACCCAACCTGGCAAAGCGCTCGCTCCCAAGGAAGTGTTGTTCGTCGGCGACATTCCCAAAACGCGGAACGCAAAAGTCATGCGCCGCGTCGTCCGCGCGGCGAAGTGACGCAGACAATCGTGTCTGCGAGGCTTGCACGGCAGACAGGATTGTCTGCCTCACTGCCATCGTTCGCTTGGCGCATGACGTTGCAGGAAGTAGACCCGAACGCTACGTTATTTGATGATTGATTGGTCGGAATGCGACGCGGTGGAACGCACCCCCGATACATTAAGCGGAGCGTGGCGCTTTCGGAACACTCGGGTTCCGGTTCGAGCGTTGTTCGAGAACCTGGAATCGGGCGCCACGATTGATCAGTTCGTTGAATGGTTCCCGGGTGTCACGCGAGATCAAGCGCTCGCCGTCCTGGCGTTTGCTGAAAAGAGTCTCGCCATTGCCTGAAGCCGGTGCGCATCCTTTTCGATCAGGGGACGCCGGCGCCGCTGCGCAAATACCTCGCGAATCACGAGGTGAAAACGGCTGCGGAAATGGATTGGTCGCGCCTAACTAATGGTCAGCTTCTCGATGCGGCGGAGGACACTTTCGATTTGCTGATTACAACTGACCAGCAGTTGCAACAGCAACAAAATCTCGCCGGTCGAAAACTTGCGATTCTCGTGTTGCCGACGACCAGCTGGCCTAGACTCGAACTGAATCACGCTACAATCGTTTCCGCTATCGAATCGATCACTTCTGGCCAGTACGTCGAATTGGAACTGACGTGACCTAGCTTTCGTCAGCGACATACCAAAAACGCGAAACGCAAAAGTGATGCGCCGTATCGTGCCCGCCGCGTATCTCGGCGAAAAACTCGGCGACACATCCGCGTTGGAAAACCCGGCGTCGCTGGATGAAATCAAGCGCGCCAAAGGAAATTAGAAGTAAACCTCGATCAGCAGCCAGGGGCGTAACGCAACCTGCGCACTAACGAATGCCGCGCGCCGCATTTCCATCCGGACTTGCGATGCCTCAGCCTGGATGCGATGATGCTTATATGAGGACTACGTTAAGCATCAATGATGCGCTCCTAGAGGAAGTGCGCAGGCGCGCAGGGACGTCGGGCCGGACTTTTCGCCAAGTGCTGGAGGAGACGATAGCTCTGGGATTGGCCTCGTCGAAAAAGGCGAAATCCCGAACACGCGTGCGCGTCCAACCGCGGCCGCTGGGTCTGAAAGCTGTCTATCACAAGATCAGTTTGAACCAGCTCTACGACCAACTCGAAGCCGAGCGAACTGTCGCTAAATCTCGAGGCCGTGGATGATCGTTCCCGATACAAACCTGCTGATTTATGCGTACGACAGCACTTCGCCCTCGCATCGCGCGGCCCGACGCTGGTGGGAGGATGCGCTTTCGGGACATGAGCCGGTGGGCATTCCGTGGATCGTGGTGCTGGCGTTCGTCAGACTCATCAGTCATCCAACCCTGCTCGAGCATCCGCTCACTGTCCGCGAGGCAGAAGCATGCGTGCGCCAGTGGTTGGATTGCGATCATGTGCGGCTGCTGGTCCCCAGGGAAAGAACTTTCGAGCGATTCTTTTCTCTCCTCGATGAAGCCGGGCTGGGCGGCAACCTGGCTACTGACGCGCTGATCGCCGCACACGCCGAGGAGTACAGCGCGACAGTCCATTCGACTGATCGCGATTTTGATCGGTTCACCGCGGTGCGCTGGATCAATCCATTAAAAGGCTGAATCGCCTGCGGAATCTCGACCCGAGTGACAGCTTGGTGCGACGCCCACAGGGGTGGTCGCCCTACCAAATTCGGCGCAACATATGCGTGGCCAAAAGGTCGTGTTAACGTCCCCCTCGGTGGGAGCCGGGCCATTCAAAGGACGTGTGTCGAAATTCACCGAATTACGACCCCCGCGCAACACGACGGCGAGATCACCGCCCGTCACTGACCTGAGGTCTCTCTTAGATGCCGCACCCGCTCCTGATTTCTCGGGCTCGCTATCGCTTGCTTGATGACGGCGGCAATAGAGCCCGGTCGCGGCCCAAGTCCCGGCAATCTCGCAGCTACCGGGCCAACGGGCGGACATGTGAAAGCCAGAAGTTTATCCGGACTGAAGGGGTTCCTCGGTTCGGCCGGGTTAATGAGGTTCGCTAGCGTCGGTGCCTTCGCATCACGAAGTGTCAGTGGCCCGTCGAGGCCGAACTGCGCACGAAGGGTGCTGATCAGGCTTGTGTGGTCGAACGGCGGCCTCTTCGGCGGAGGGCGAAAGATCGTCCCTGGCTGAATGAAGGGATTGATGAAGATGGCAGGCACGCGCACGCCATACCCCGAGTAGTCGTAACCCGAGACGAATTTGGGCGGAAATGGGGAAACCGCCTTCGGTGGTGGCATGTGGTCGTATAGGCCACCGTGCTCGTCGTAAATGACGATCAGCAGGGTCTTCGCAAAAAGATCACGTGGTCCGTTGTACAAGGTGGAGTACACGAACTTGAGCAGAATCTCGCCGTCACACACGCTGATTGCCGGTGGCGCTTCGTCTATTGTCGAACCGCCGGGATGGTTGCTATTGGGAGTGCCGCCAAGGTAGTCTGTGTACCGAGGCTCGATAAAGCAGTAAGTGGGCAGATCATCGGCAACGTCATGGGGAAAGTCCCCCTCCTCCCCATTATCAAACGGGTATACCTTGCCATCCTCGACAGTCGCCCAGTTGTCGTCCACGTACTTCACTACCGCGGATATTGGGTAGTCGTGGTGATACACTTTCCACGGAACGCGATTTGGCCATGGCCAGTTGTCGCTCTTGGCCGCGTCGTCGAGAAGCTTAAAGACAGGCTCGTCGAGCACCGCACCGTCAGGATCCAGGTATCGATCAGTGATGTCAATGTTGTTGCGGACTGCGTGCCACGCCCCGTCCTTGTGATAGACGCTCGGAGTAGCGCAGTGCGCGAAGATCCGGTTGGCGAGCGTCTGCACTGGCCCAGAGGCGAACCACATGTCCGAAACAGCATAGGCGCTCGCCAGCGCGCTCGTGATGGGAACGTTCCCTCCGGGACCGGGGGCGTAATACTGCATGATGTTCTTAGCTACCGGTGAATATCCATCTGGCGACGGAGCTTGTTGCAGATAGTTCGCCACGAATCCCTGCATGGTCTTCGGTCCGGGAAGGATTGAGCCGTAAATCTGTTGATGCATATCAGAGTACAGCTCGCCCGGATCGGGGTAGGGCATGATCATGGTGCTATGCGCGGTGGGACCTTGCCAGACGTAAACCGGCGCGTTGTTGGAACGGGGATTCGGGTTCCATTCGTCGCCCTTAAGACCGTAGTAGGAACCTTCGGCGGATTTCTTCGGGTAAAGCCCTCCGAGCATGTTGTCGAACGAGCGGTTCTCGAACATGAGCACGATTACGTGCTCGATACCTGGGAGTGGCTGGGTCATCGGGGAACTCGCTTCTCCCATGGTATTCGGCGAGCTAAAGCGCCTACCTCACGTCACTATGGGCAAAATCCGTGCGCCACCAGAAAGATGTAATCCCCGGATGGGATTCCGAAAATGTTGAGCGGCGTGTGGAATTCGTCACCCGGATTGCATCCCCCAGGAGCGGTGAACGTCAGGTCGAACGTGCACGTCCCGCCCGGCACCAGCGCCTGGCCGTCGCAGCTGTTGTTCGAGAGAACGAACTGGAGATGACAGCAGCCCGCCACGGTGAGCATGTTCGACGAGCCGCTGCCGTTGTTCGTGACCGTGAACGTCGTGCTCCAACTGCCGAAAGGTGGCCCATGGTCGTAGTCGTAGTTTTTGGGAGTCGTCCCCCCAATGTACGTCCCCGGGCTCAAGACTAGGTCTGGCGTGCCGTTGCCGTAGAGGTTCATGCCGGTGCTAGCGTGCTCGCCGGTGGCAGTGAGTGTGCCGGTGTCTCCGTTCGTGTTGATCGGCGCATACTGGACGGTGACACTACAGGATTTATTCGGGCCAAGCGCCTTCCCGGTGCAGCCATTAGCGGTGATCGAGAACGTCGCCGATCCGGCTAGTGTGACCATGATCGTTCCAGAGGACCTGCCCCCGGTGTTGCTCAGCGTGAACGTTTGCGACGGAGTCTGGCCAACAGGAACCGACCCAAAGTCGAATTGGGTCACCGACCAGGTAAGGCTAGCGGGAGTCGATGCAGCATGAGCTGGCGTGAATAGCGCCAGCCCAATAAGGAAACCGGCGATTGCCGCGAAGAGCAGCGTGATGGGGAAACGAATTCGTGTTTTCATAGTTGGATTTGGAGGGTGCACGCATTTCACACCACCAGTGTGCTTTGTCAAATTTTGCTCTTCGATGAACGCGGGCAGTCCTTCACTATCAGTTCCTGATACGGAAACGGCGGAACGAAGTTTCAAAAAATATAAAATCCTTCTGATGTACTGAGGCGGCGCGCAGGCCTCTCTCGATGCCGCCACGGCGCGCACCCATTCGACTTCGCTCACGGCAAGCTGTGACGCGCCCTACCAAAAATTTGCGGCAGATCTCATCAACACGTCGTATGGAACAGCCCGCCTACCGGCTCCGTCTCTACGAGCTTGTTGTAAAGTGCCACCGCGTCGCGGGTCGGCAAGACGTGCGCGGCGATTTGACGTTCCTTCAAAAAATCGAGCGTCTCACGCGGGACATGAAGACATTCCGCCATTCCACGCGAGAGCACGACCACTTTCGCACCGTGATCCAGCAATTCCTGCACGTCGGCAACTTGAATACCGGGCCGATGACTCGTTCCCGTATCGCGCCAGTTCCATTCGCACGAGCCGCCGGGGAAAAGCTTCGCGTCTTTGTAAGGCTCAGCGTTTCCCTCGACCTCGAGGCGGCCCCACGAAACATGCTTGATTCGCGGCGAAGGATTCCTGCTGTCGATTACTGTTGTCATTTTGAGCGAAGCGAAGCTGCAACGCAGCGGGCAAAGTCCGCGAGGCCAGGCTTTCAATCTCGGATCACTATAACCGGTCACGAACGAAATGGACCAGAGATCTTTCGCTTCGCTCAAGATGACAGTGTCGTTGGTATAGTGGTTCTCACACTGTTCATCAATGAAACTGAAATTTCTCGGCACCCGCGGCGAGATCGAGGCGCGAACGCGACGGCATTGCATGCACACCTCCTTGCTGGTCACGCACCGCCGTGCGCGTGTCATGATCGATTGCGGCTTTGATTGGCTAGGCAAACTGAAACGCATAGATCCCAGCGCGATCGTGCTCACGCACGCCCATCCCGATCACGCTTGGGGATTGAAACGCGGCGCGCCTTATCCGGTGTACGCGCCGGAAACCACGTGGCGAGAGTTACAGCATTATCCGATCAAAAATCGCCACGTGATCGAAGACCGTACGCTGACGAAAGTTTGCGGCATCACATTCGAAGCGTTCCCGGTTGAACACTCCATTTTGGCGCCGGCGGTTGGATATCGCGTGAGCGCAGGGCGCGCCAGCATCTTCTACGCGCCCGACCTGATATTTATTCACGATCGCAGTGCGGCGCTGAGCGGCGTGAAAATTTACATTGGCGACGGCGCCACTCTCACCCGTTCGTTTATTCGTCGGCGAGGCAAAGCACTCATTGGTCACGCGCCTGTTCGCACCCAACTGACCTGGTGCCAGAAAGAAGGCGTTCCGCGTGCAATCATCACTCATTGCGGCTCGGAAATCGTCACCGGGGACGAGCGAGGAATCGCCACCAAACTCCGCGCCATCGCTGCTGACCAAGGAGTCGAAGCACGCATCGCCTACGATGGAATGAAACTGACGTTGTGACGACGCCGGATTCGCGTGGTGCTGTAGCGTGCGCTGTCCTCAGCGCATCCCACACGCACTTGTCCATACCCGTGGTTTTATCCGCTGAGGACAGCGGACACTACAGCACGCCTTGCAGCTGGGCTTCTTTGGGAGTTGGTGCGTGAGATTTGGTGCTTATTCTAACTGATGCGCCTTTTTCTCTGCGGCGACGTGATGACCGGGCGCGGCATTGATCAGGCGCTGCCGCATCCGGTTAGTCCGGTTTTGTACGAACCGTATGTGCGCGATGCGCGGGAGTATATCGATCTTGCCGAGAAAGCCCACGGACCGATACCGCGCCCGCTGGGCTTCGATTACATCTGGGGCGAGGTGCTGCAGGAACTCGATCGTGCGAAGGTCGATTTGCGAATCGTAAACCTGGAGACGGGCATTACCTCGGCCGAAACGCCATGGCCGGACAAAGGAATTCATTATCGCATGCACCCGCAGAACATTGGCTGCCTTTCCGCGGCGTATCTCAGCGCTTGCGCTTTGGCGAACAATCACGTGCTGGACTGGGGATACCAAGGGTTGTCCGAAACGCTGCAAACGCTCGACGCGGCGGGCATCGCCCACTCGGGGGCGGGTAACGTTGCCGATGAAGCAATGCGGCCTGCGGTGCTCGGCACGACCGGCAAGGGTCGCCTGCTGTTGTTTTCGTTTGGATCGACAACAAGCGGCATCCCGGAAGCTTGGAAAGCCACAAGCATTTCTCCGGGCGTAAATCTACTGGACGATCTTTCGGAAGCGACAGCAGCGCGAGTGTGCGACCAGATGCGAGCCCATCAGCAAGCGGGCGACGTGATCATCGCATCAATCCACTGGGGCGATAACTGGGGTTACGAAGTTCCACGCGAACAGATCGTGTTCGCTCATCGTTTGATTGAGGAAGGCGTTGCGATCTTGCACGGACATTCCTCGCATCACGTGAAGGGGATCGAAGTCTTCAAAGGCCGGTTGATTCTTTACGGCTGCGGCGATTTCCTCACCGACTACGAAGGAATCAGCGGCTACGAAATGTTCCGCGGCGATCTGGCGGTGATGCATTTGGTCGAGCTCGATTCGCGCAGCGGCGAATTGATCAACGCGCGGCTGGTCCCAATGCAAATGCGGCGGTTCCGGCTGGAACACACATCAGCTTCCGACTCTAAATGGCTCTGCAATCTCTTGAACGAACTCGGCGCGCCATTCGGCACGGCGGCGAGATTGGAAGAGGACAACAGCCTGAGCCTTGAGTGGGGAGCGAAATAACGAAGAAAGCGGCGTGCTGCGGTTGGTAGTGCGGGCAGTCCGCAGCTTGCGCGCCGCGGCGTGCAAGCCGTTTGGGATTCATGAACATTGGCGCGCACTCGCCACGACGAGCCGGCTGCGTGACCACGCGCTACCTTTTCCGGCACGCACGGCCTTCTCTTGCAGAGAGGGCGCGCAGGAACTCCTCGACTTCATCCGGGTTCCGGAGTGAATATGTCGCCGCCGTGGGCCGCGATTGCTCGCTCACAAGAATGCCGATGCCGCGTGCCTTTATCGCCCAGAAGGCGTCTTCGTCAGTGCGATCGTCTCCGATGTAAATCGGGAAAACGTTCCCGCCTTCCAAGCCCAGCGTTTCCAGCAACCACATCAACGCCCGGCCTTTGTCCCAATCAATGTCCGGCTGAAGCTCGTGAACTTTTTTCCAGTCATTTTGCGCAGTTCGCGATGGCGCCAGGCCACTTCCCCCACGGCTTGTTTTACTTTTGGGATATCGTTTTCCTTCACGTTTCGGTAGTGCGTGGCGATGGAAAGACGTTTTCGCTCCACCCGCGCACCGGAAATTCCATCGAGCGCTTCTTGCAGTTTTTTTTCCGCCGTATCGAGCTTCGGCAGAAATTCACTGGCCATTTGCCTGCGCAATCCATCCGGACCGGCGATATCAAATCCATGACTGCCGGCATAAACGATATTCTCGATACCCACACGCTCGCGAACATCATCGAGATCGCGACCGCTGAGAATGGCCAGTGGTCACGCGCGAAGCCAGTTCTTGCAACGCCTGCCGCATTGAATCGGAAAGGAGTGCTTCCTCCGGTTGACTGACAATGGGCGTAAGCGTCCCGTCATAGTCGAGAAAAACTGCAACCTGATTGCCGCGCGCCGGAACGAGCATTTCATCGAACCGATCGAGTGCGGATGGAATCCTATTCGTCTTTAACAAAAGCATTTAAAATAGTTAGAAGGTTAAGAACATTAAAAACGGCTTCTGACCGATTCTGTCTGTAACACTATAACATATTAACTTCCAAACTTCTTGTTTGCATGAATCGCCTGATAGTCGTTTCCAATCGGTTGCCATTCGCGCTGGATTCGGCAGGCGAAGACTTGTGGACGGTCACGCCTGCTACTGGCGGGCTTGTCTCGGCGGTGGAGCCGGTGCTGCGCGAGCGCGGCGGCGACTGGATTGGCTGGCCGGGAATTGCCGGAAAAATACCGAATAAGCCGCTGACCGAAGCCACGCGCAACGCCGGTTACAAGGTCGTACCCGTGAGCTTGAGCGAGACAGAGCGCGATGAATTTTACTACGGCTACTCGAACGAGGTGATATGGCCGCTTTTTCATGATCTGCAAAGTTTTTGCAACTTCGAGCCGGCATACTGGCAGGCTTACAAGGACGTCAATGAACGCTACGCGGATGCGATCATCCGCTGCGCGCACCCCGGCGATTTCATCTGGGTCCACGATTATCACCTGATGTACGTCGCCCAGGCATTACGGGAACGAAGCGCTTCCAAAAAAGCTTTCGGCGTTGACGTTTTTCCTGCACATCCCGTTTCCGCCGTACGACATTTTTGCGAAGCTGCCGCAGCAACGGCGGCTCTTGCGCGCGCTGCTCCAGTTCGATCTGCTCGGGTTCCAGACCCGGCGCGATGTGCGCAACTTTCTTCAGTGCGTGCGACGCGTAATGCCGGACGCAAAAGTTCTTTCCCGCCAAGAGTTGCACGTGATCCGCTTTGAAGATCGAAAAATTCGGGTCGGGCATTTTCCGATCGGGATCGACTTCGACACTTTTGAAAATGGTGCAAAATCCGAGCCAGTCGAGCAAAAGATCGCAGCAGTTGCGCGATGGGTTTCCTGGTTGCCAGTTAATCCTTGGTTCGGACCGGCTCGATTACAGTAAGGGAATTCCAGAGCGACTGCGCGCATTTCGCAACGCTCTGGAGCGATATCCGGAGCTGCGCGGCCGCGTCGTGCTCATCCAGGTGGTGGTACCGAGCCGGGTAGAGATTCCACAAGTATCACGAGTTCAAAGGGCGCATCGACCGGTCTGGTTGGCGACATCAACGGCCGTTTCTCGACGAGCACCTGGATTCCGGTGCAATATCATTTTCGCGCGCTGCATCGCGAAGATCTTCTCGCCCACTATCGCGCGTGCGACATCGCGTTCCTCACGCCGCTCAAAGACGGAATGAACCTCGTCGCAAAGGAATACTGCGCGTGCCGCATCGACGAGGATGGCGCGCTAATCTTGAGCCAGTTCGCCGGCGCCGCCGAGCAACTCAGGCCGGGTGCGATGCTGGTCAATCCTTACGATGTCGAGCAAATGGCAGACACGATCTTGAACGCGTTCCGCATGGATCAGGCCGAGCGCAGCGCGCGCATGAAACGCATGCGACGAAACGTGCACAACGAAAACGTTTTTTGGTGGGTCGATTCATTTCTCAAAGCTGGAGCGAAAATTGCCGCAAAGCGGCGGACCGGCGAAATGCAGTAATCGGCTTCCCGGGCGTGACGCGTAAATCGCCAGCTTCCAAGCGGTCGGTTCCTTAAATGGGGACCGGATACGAAAGCGCTATTGTGAAAAAAACGAACTGTTGGTGAGGCTCGCGTACCGATGGCGTTCATTGGTAATCTGCAAAAAATTTCAGACACGATTTGGGAGTTACCGGCGAGCTACAAGCAAGGCATGCGGGTGCCGGCGCGGATCTATCGCGACGGCAAAGCTGGTGCGCGAGATGGACGAACGGCGTGTTACGAACAGGTCGACCAACGTCGCCACTGCTGCCCGGCATCTCGGCTATGCGTTCTGCATGCCGGATGGCCACTGGGGCTACGGATTCCCGATCGGCGGCGTGGCGGCCATGGATCCGGACAGCGGCGTCATCTCGCCCGGCGGCATCGGCTTCGACATCAACTGCGGCATGCGCCTGGTGCCACGAATCTGACCTGCGACGAGGTGCGCGACCGCATTTACACGAAGTTGTCGATCTGCTCTTTACAAGCGCGTGCCCGCCGGCGTGGGCAGCGCGGATTCCTCAAGTTAGCGCACGAGCGATTTCCGCGACTTGGTCGAGCAAGGCGCGCGCTGGTGCGTGGAACACGGTTACGGCTGGCAGGAAGACCTGCGCACACCGAGGAGAGCGGCTGCATCCCGGCGCGGATGCATCGAAGAGTCAGTGACCGCGCCGTCGAGCGCGGCTACAACCAGGTCGGCACACTCGGCTCGCGGCAACCACTACCTCGAGATCCAGGTCGCCCAGCCGGAGCACGTGTTCGAACACAGAGCTCGCCGCAAGATCGGGATCACGATCGCCGAAGCAGGTGGTGGTGATGTTCCACTGCGGCAGCCGCGGCTTCGGGCATCAGGTGGCGACCGACTATCTGCAGAGATTCCTGCGAGGTGATGGAACCAGAAGTACGGAATCAAGATTCTGGATCGCGAACTGGCGTGCGCGCCGTTCGAGTCGCCTGAAGGGCAGGATTATTTCGCGGCGATGAAGTGCGGCCATCAACATGTCCTTTGCCAATCGCCAGGTGATCCTGCACCGGATTCGCGAAGTTTTCTCCGAGAGTGTTGCAGCGCGATGCGCCGAAGATCTGGGGATGCGGATGGTCTACGACGTCGCGCACAACACGGCGAAGCTGGAAGACGCACGACGTCGACGGGGAAAGAAAAAGACGTTGCTCGTGCATCGCAAGGGCGCGACGCGCGCCTTCGGGCCGGGCATGCGAGGAAGTGCCCGCGCGCTATCGGGACATCGGCCAGCCGGTCATCATCGGCGGCAGCATGGAGACCGGCTCCTATCTGCTCGGGGCATGGCGTCGGGCGCGGAGACATTTTTCACCACCGCGCACGGCAGCGGCCGCACCATGAGCCGCACCAAGGCGAGGAAACAGTGGCAGGCAAAGAACTCCAGCGCGACCTGAAGCGCGCGGCATTTACGTCCGCAGTACTTCATGGGCAGGTCTCGCCGAGGAAGCCGGCGCGGCTTACAAGGACATCGACGAAGTCATCGCAGCGACTGAGTTGGCGGGCATCAGCAAGCCGGTCGCGCGATTAACGCCCATTGGAAATGTGAAAGGATGAAGTGAATGGCGAAATCCGAATGTCGAATGCCGAAAAAATATCGAAGCCCGAACGACCAACTTGTCAGACGCCATGGCGTTTCGCAGAAACGCCCTACAATCATTCGACATTTGTCATTCGTGCTTCGTCATTTTTAAAATGCTCCGCACGCCCATCACATTGATCACGGGCCCGCTCGGCAGCGGCAAAACAACATTGCTGCGACATATTCTCGACACCCATCCTGCGAAGATCGCGATTGTGATGAACGAATTCGGCGAGATCGCCATCGACACGAAAATCATTGAAGGCAGGAACGTGCGCATCGCCGAATTGGGTGGCGGCTGTGTTTGTTGCTCGTTGCTCGGCGAATTCGAAGCTGCGGTGAACGAGATCATCGAGAAAGTCGCGCCGGAGAGGATTATCGTCGAAACGACTGGGCTCGCCGAACCCGAAGCGCTCGTGTTCGACATCCAGGAGGCGCTGCCACAATGCCGGCTCGACGGCGTCGTTTCGGTCATCGACGCCGACATGTTCGTGCGTTTTCCGGAGATCGGTCACACCACGCGCCTGCAAATTGAAGGCGGGGACATTTTGCTTTTGAACAAGATCGATCTCGTCGAGCCAGCGCAGATCGAGCCGCTCGAAGCGAAGCTACGCGAGATCAACCCCAATGCGGCAATTGTTCGCACGGAACGCTGCCGAATCGATCCGGAATTGTTGTTCGGTATCGGACCGACTGAAACGGTCGCGGCACGCAGACCGGGATCACCAATCCCGGCTACAGCGCATAAGCACGAGCTGGAGTTCTCATCTCTGGCATTTACCTCGGACAAAATTTTCTCTCGCGATTGCTTCGAACGATTCGCGAACAGCCTGCCGGCGAACGTGATTCGCGCGAAAGGTTTCGTCTGCTTCGCAGATGGCGCGCGGCTCTTCAACTTCGTCGCGGGCCGTTGGGATTTGGAGCCGTTCGAGACGGATCAGACCGAACTGGTCTTTATCGGAAAGAAGATTTCTGCGGAGAAGGAAACGATCCTCCGCGCGCTCAATCAATGCGTTAGTCAAAATGACGAAGCTCGAACAACGAATGACGAAGGAATAACGCAGCTCGAGTGATTGTAGAGCGTTTCTGCGAAACGCCATCGCGTCTGACACAGACGCCCTACAATTCTGGCTATTTAGGCTCAGTTCGTCATTAGTCTGATCATGCCCTACAGATATTGGAAGAAGTCGGAACCGCCGATATTGCCTTTGAAGCGAGCGGCCGCAACCTGCCAGAATTGTTCAAAGACGCGGCGGACGCGACGATGAACGTGATGATTAACAATCTCGACGCCATCGCGGCACGCGAGACGCGCCAGATTGAACTCTCGAACGACAAGATCGACATGTTGCTGTTCGATCTCCTGCAGGAGCTGATTTATCTCAAGGACGCCGAGCGTCTCTTGCTGCGCCTCCGAGAAGTGCGCATCGACGAAAGAGAGGAGAGATACTTCTTAAAAGGCAAAGCCGAGGGCGAACCCTTGGATGCGGAGCGACATCATCAGCGCGCAGACGTGAAAGCGGTCACGCTTCACGATTTTTCGGTCCAGAAAACAGACATCGGCTGGAAGGCGAGAGTGCTTCTGGATATTTAGGTTTTGATCCGCTGAATTTCCGCTGTAGCCGCGTCTCTGTGAGACGCGTTAACCACACTTCGCAGGCATCCCAATTCCGCGTTTCGCACCCGCCTTCGCGGAGCTTCGGCGTCGCAGGCAGCGAAGCGGCTGTAGGTTCTATGGGCGAGGCGCGGGCGTCGGGCGGGCACGCGGCGTCGGCGTAGGGCGAGTTCCCGATGGTGTCGCCGTGGGCGTGGGCGTAGCCGTTGCAGTCGCAGTTGCCGTTGGAGTTCCCGTTGCAGTGGCAGTGGCAGTGGCAGTAGGTGTTGCTGTCGCGGTTGCTGTGGGCGTAGCTGTAGGAGTGGGCGTGGGACTTGCCGGCGCTGCGGCCAGACCGGACAGTTGCAAAATACCCGTGTTGAACAAGAGCGTCTTGGCCCCGGTGATGGGATCGATCGTGTACAGATCTCCGGTAGGCGAGCTGCCATAGAGGATGCCATCGGGAGCGAACACGATGTCAGAGATGACGGCTTCCATCGGTCCAATTGGTGTCAGCACACCGGTGACTTGATCAATCAGATCAAGATCTTCCGTGCGTTTTGAAGAATTCCCTCGCGAGCCATATAAGACGCCCTTGGAATGAAAAGCGATTCCGGGACAGAATGAATTCCCGGAGCCCATCAGCGTTAGCGAGTTGAGGATGTCTCCGTTCAAGGGATCGATCGTCACAAGCACGCCGACCGCGTCAATGTCATTGTAGGCGCTTCCATAGAGGACACCCTGCGAGTTGAACCGGAGCCCGTCAACATGCGTATCGGGATCAGAGATCGATCCGATGTCCATTGCCTGACCGTTCGTTGGGTCGATGGTCAACAAAATACCCGGGTTAGCACTCCCTCCGGAAACGCCGTAAAGGGTACCGCTGCTATCAAACGCGATGCCCCCCAAGCGATCAAAACCAGTGTCCCCGATGAGGCTTGCGTTCTGTGTTGTGACGTCAATCAGCCAGAGTCGCCCGCCGCCGCCGGCATGGTCGCCACCGGTAGAGCCGTAAAGAATGGTATCTGTATCGGAGATAACGTTGACGACGCCCGCCATCCCAAACGCGCAGTGCGCGAAGCAGAAATAAGAATAAGTGCCAGTCTGGGCGAAAGTATGTTCGTACACGGTGCCCGCGTTGGAAAGAATTCCCAGACCGCAGTTCATGTCATCAGGAGAACAAAACTGCCCATTGACGGTGCACGGATCGCCGCTGGTGACGCTGTGACCACTGCCAACCCACGTCCACCGCACCGTGTCGCCAACCGAGATGGTAAGTGTGTCCGGGTGAAACGCCAAATCCGGCCCCACGGTCACATCAACAATCTGGCTGGTTGCCGATGGCGCGCCGCTCACCGCCGGCCGGCCGTTTTGATCGACAATGCGCAGGAGGGACGCGCTTTTGTTGTTGGGCATGCCTGCCCGTTTTTCCCCGGATTCAGCCCGCACCAAAAACCCGATCGCAAAAATCGCTGCCGTACCAAAAAATCAAACGTGCCGCATTTGATATTTTCACACGCCTGTTTGTTTCTCTACGCGCCAGCATTCAAAGTTTTTTCCACTGAAGCGCAGCTGACGCTTTGCAGTTCTGTGCCGGGTATGTTGCGCAGGCGCTCCTGAGCAAGGCAAGCAGAATGTTTCAACTGCCGTAGGGAATATTGCGCACTGCGGCGGCGATACCCCCATGTTTCGCGACGAAATAGAATAGCTCCAGGTGGTGGATGTTCATGATCGAAAACCTCGATGAAATCCGTCATTTTTATCAATTCACAGTCGCCCTGCAAAGCGACTATCCTTTGTCGCAAAGCCGGAGTGATCCAGGCAAACCC
The DNA here is from genome assembly GCA_963757675.1 of uncultured Verrucomicrobiae bacterium. GTDB lineage: Bacteria > Verrucomicrobiota > Verrucomicrobiia > Chthoniobacterales > UBA10450 > Udaeobacter. Next base: position 41,178 of record CAVWTH010000002.1, read on the forward strand.
CAACAACCAATGGAATTTCTAGGTTTTCTTATAATCGGTTTTGTTATCGCGATTCTCGTCCTGCCGTTTGTCGCACTAGCGAAGGCAAGCCGCGCGAAACGCGGCGTTGACGATCTCGCCAGGCGATTAGCGTCACTTGAAAACGAACTGCGCCGTTTGCAGCCGCAAACTATTTCCGCCGTGAAGCCGGAAGCGTCTGTCGCAGCACCGCAACCGAAAATGGAGGCCGTTCCCCCACCCATTTTGGTCGCCACCACGACCCCCGCTGCGGTTACGCCTCCGGCAACACCAAAGCCGCCGCCAATCCCGCGGGAACTCCTCGAACCGACAACTCCTCAAGTCGCGCGACCAAGTAAACCGCCGTTTGATTGGGAACAATTCATGGGCGCGAAACTTTTCGCGTGGATCGGCGGCCTCGCGCTTTTCCTTGGCGTGGCGTTCTTCGTGAAGTATTCGTTCGAGCACAACCTGATTCCACCGGCGTTGCGGGTAGCGATCGGGTTCATCGTTGGCGCCGGTCTCCTCATCGGCGGTGTATTTCTGAAACGGAAAGAAACCGCCGTCACCGCGCAGACCCTCTGCGCGACTGGCATCCTGGTGCTCTACGCGGTGACATTCGCGTGTCGGTCGTACTATCACTTCGCGTTCTTCGGTCTCATTCCAACCTTTTTATTGATGACGCTGATTACAGCGGTGGCGTTTCTGCTCGCCGTACGGTTGAAGGCGATCGTTGTCGCCGTGCTCGGGATCGCGGGCGGTTTTCTCACGCCGATATTGCTTTCAACCGGCCAGGACAATCCGCTCGGACTTTTCGGTTACATCGCGCTGCTGGACATCGGGTTACTCGCCGTCGGGCAACGACAGCGCTGGAATGTGCTCCCGATCCTGGGTGCCATTGGAACTGCGCTGATACAATTCGCCTGGACCGCAGCGGTCTTTGTTCCCGAAAAATATTTTGCCGGCAACAAAGTTCTCATTTTCATGGCGGTGTTTGTTGGATTTCAGGCCCTGTTTGTCGCTGCGAGCGCATGGGCAAAGCGCACCGGAAAAACGAACCGCGAACTTTTCGCGTGCGCGATCGGCCTCAGCGCGGTCGCGATGTTATCCGCGTTTTACCTGCTCTCCTTCCCGACGCTGGCGCATCGACCGGTGTTGCTATTCAGCTACCTGTTTATTATCGATCTTGGCTTTCTCGCGCTGACGCTCCTCGAAAGCAAACTCGTGGCTGTTCAAGCTTTGGCCGGACTCGCAGCGTTCGTTTTTCTCGGCGCGTGGACCGGCAATTACCTAACGAGCGGCCGCCTTTATACTGCGCTGGCCTTTTATTTTGTCTTCACGCTGTTCCATACTGCGATACCGCTAGCGGTCCAACGCCTGCGCAATATCAAAATCCCATGGTGGAACTACGTGTTCCCCGCTCTCGCGCTCCTTCTCGTGTTGATGCCGATTTTCCAACTCAGCCAGCTTTCGATCCTGGTCTGGCCCTTTGTATTGATTGTTGATCTTCTCGCGATCGTTCTCGCCCTGGCAACGGCGTCGTTGCTTCCCATTCTCGCCGTGCTCCTGCTAACGGTTGTGGCGCTGGGCGCGTGGCTCGTTCGGATTCCGGAGGAGCTCGCCGGACTGCCGACAGGACTCTGGCTCCTCGGCGCCTTCGCGATTTTCTTTCAGGTTACCCCAAGTTGGGCGAGTTGCCGTCTAAGCACGGCGGGAACGCGCGCGCCAAGGCTTTTCGGCAGCATTAACGATCCAGCAAATCTTTCGGTTCAACTTCCCGCGCTCTCGGCGACGCTGCCGTTTCTGCTGCTCATCATAGTGACGCTGCGATTACCACTGGCGAATCCATCTCCCATATTCGGTCTGGCGTTGTTGCTGGTCATTTTGCTCCTCGGCATGAGCGAAGTCTTTGCTCTTGATCTGCTCCCTGCGGTCGCACTCGTGTCCGTTCTCACGCTTGAGCACGCATGGCATTTCGAACATTTCAATCCCGCCCGTGCCGCCCTGCCCCTGATTTGGTATCTCGGGTTCTACGCATTGTTCACGATCTTTCCATTCCTGTTCCAAAAGAAGTTTGCCGGCAAAACTAGGCTCTGGGCAACAGCAGCCCTCGCGGGTCCGTTACATTTTTATCTGGTATATGACCTGATTCGCTCCGCGTACCCGAGCGTAGTTCCCGGTTTGGTGCCCGCTGCATTTGGTTTGCCGTCGTTACTTGGTTTGTCGATCCTGCTCAAACGCGCGCCAGTCACAAACGCTGCAGGCGACGCGCGCCTTGCGTTGTTCGGTGGCGCCGCGCTGTTTTTCATTACGCTGATTTTTCCGATCGAGTTTGAGCGACAATGGATCACGGTGGGTTGGGCCTTGGAAGGCGCAGCACTTTGCTTGCTCTTTCGTCGGGTGCCGCATCCGGGTTTGCGTCTGGCTGGCGTCGCTTTGCTGGTGGTCGTATTTGTGCGTCTAGCGCTCAATCCGGCCGTGCTCAGCTATCATTCGCGCGCCGCGTTTCCAATTCTTAACTGGTATCTTTACACCTATGGAATTGCGGCCGCGTGCCTGTTCGCTGCCGGGCGATTGCTAGCGCCGCCGCGCAATCTCGTGCTCGGTCGAAACGTGCGGCCATTGCTTTACACACTCGGCACCGTGCTCGCTTTTTTCATCGTAAACATCGAGATCGCCGATTACTTCAGCACTCCGGGCGCGGCTGCGTTGACGTTTCAATTCTCAGGAAATTTTGCGCGCGACATGAGCTACAGCATCGCCTGGGCGTTGTTCGCGCTGTTGCTGCTTGTTGTTGGCATGCGAAAACAGGCCGCGCCGGCCCGTTACGCCGGTCTGGCCTTGCTCGGCGTTACAATCGTGAAGCTCTTTTTTCACGATCTGTCCCAGCTCGACCAACTCTACCGCATCGGGGCATTCATCGTGGTCGCCGTGATCGCAATCCTCGCATCCTTCCTGTATCAACGGTTCCTCGCGACTACCAACAAAAATGATGAACCGAAGCCGAGTATTTCACCAGCTACCTAGAAGCTGCGCCCTTTGCGTTGGCGATACTTCATTTGCTCGCGCTAGTCTGTCTGAACACAGAGACGCTGGCTGTCGTCACTTTGGAACCCGCGACGAATCTCGACGGTCACGTGATTTCGAATATCTCGAACTGGTTGGCAATACCACGCAGGGACCGCTGTTGCGCTGTTGGCTCGACTCCGCTGGCGCGTAAGAGTTTCGATGCTTCGCTGTGCTCGACGACCTCGCGCGTGACAAGGATCGAGCTCGCTTTCGCAAGGCCTTGAACACGCGATGCGATGTTCACGGTTTGCCCGAAATAATCCTGTCGATCGTTGAGCGAGACAGCGAGACATGGTCCCTGGTGAATTCCGATTTTCAAAACCAGCTCTTCGTTTAGCTCTTTTAACGCGTCCCGCATCCGAAGGGCCGCAGCCATCGCGCGTTCCGGCGTCGGGAACGTCGCCATCACCGCATCCCCGATTGTTTTCACGACCGCGCCACCTTCGGCTGCGACGATTTCGTTTAGCAACCGGAAATGTGCGCGCACCAGATCGTACGCTACGAGATCGCCGACACGCTCGTAAAGTTCGGTCGAACCTTTGAGGTCAGTAAAGAGGAACGTCAGGCTCGTGATCTTGAGTCGCTGATCTACTGCAACCGTGTCGGTGCGATAAATATCGCGGAAGGTTTGATTGCTCAGCAGACGTTTCGCCGTGAGAAATGGCCGCCTTCTTCCCAGTAGATGATGCAGCTTGTCACCTGCGATCCAGAGTCCGGGCAACGTCCGCCGTGTGGACCGGTTCTCCAAAAAAATGCGCACCGGTCCCGGCCGCATCTGTGTCGTTGCAGTCGAAGCCTGATCGTTGGTCATGACGAACGAAAATGATTGCTGTTCACTGGTGGGCTCACCTTTTACGTCTATGAAATGCGCCAGATGGACGACTGGATCGAAAATGATCACGAACTCTTTTGGTAACTGCAGCGACAGTACGACTTTCTCGCCGGCCGGCAGTTCGACTCTGTCCAGTGTTATGTGGTCCACGAGTTTTGTCAGCTCTTCGTCGTCCGGCAAGTCGACGCCCGAACTCCAAAACACCTGTCTAAAATACTGGATCCAGGGCAACGTGTCGGGAGCGTGCGCCGCGATCTTACGCACGCGCGGGCTCACGGTGAAAGTAACTTCGACCATTTCATCCAGAGTCGGCTCGTATCCACAGGCGCAAAGCGCGCAGCTATATTCGTCCTGATTTACTGTTTTTAGCGTTTCGCCAGTCTCGAGGACGCCGCCGCAGCCGGGACAAAGAATATTCCAAGCGAGATCGAATAATCCGAGCTGCGAAGCGTAGAGAAAACCAGCGATCACGTCTTCTTCGTTCAAAGCGTGACGGGCTGCAAAGGTCAGCGCGTTGATGCGGGAAAGCTCGGAATCCAACGGGTGATCGATGAGATCCTCAATTGCGCGGGCTACTTCAGCTTTCGCGGATTCACGCAGAGCATTGTATGCCGCTTTCTTTGCTGCGGAGGATTCCACAACTTCAATAATAACTATGATCAACTGCGAGAAAAGTCGCCCTCGCGCCTAGTCAATTCTAAAGTTTTCGTATCATTTGTATGTTTCGTGGGCGAAACAGATGTGCGACCAAAGATTCTTACTCTGCGATGGCGTTTGCTGGCAATCGGCATCGTATATTTGGCCGTGATGTTTTTCGGTCATTTGGCGGACCATCTGATTCTCTTTCCGACAAGAGGTTCGATAAACACCAATGGCGCCGTTCGCAAAACGGTTCCGTTTGAGAACGGCGAGTTGGAAATCTGGATAGCGCAATCGCAGCGGAAGCAACAACAGGGTCGCGCCGATGTTTTCATTTTGCGTTTTTACGGCAACGCGGACCGCGCCGATCGCTGGGTGGCCGCTGAGGCAGAGATGTGGAACGATCGCGCGGTTGAAATCTGGGGAATGAATTATCCCGGATTCGGTGGCAGCACGGGGCCGGCCCGTCTTTCTAAGGTCGGGCCGGCGGCACTTGCGGCGTTTGACGAATTGCAACACCAGGCGATCAGCAAGAATGTTGTAGAGTCCGCTGTCCCCAGCGGATCTTCGTTGAATCCTGCGCTGAGGACAGCGCACGCTACAGCCCGCCCGATCGTTGTCTTTGGAACAAGCATCGGCGCGACAGCCACGCTTCACGTGGCGGCGTCCCGGCCTGGCGGGATCGCCGGACTAATTTTGCATAATCCGCCGCCGCTGCGCGAAATGATACTGCGTCAATTTGGCTGGTGGAACTTGTGGCTATTGGCAGGTCCAGTAGCATTGCAAATCCCGCAAGACCTCGACAGTATTGCAAACGCAAAAACGAGTCGTGCGCCGGCGATTTTTCTGCTGGCAGAAAAAGATGAAATGGTGGCGCCTCGATTTCACCGGCTGGTGGTCGATGCGTACGGAGGAGAAAAGCGGGTGATCGCATTGCACGGCGCCTATCATAATGATCCGATTGAAGGCGCGGCGCTCGCTGATTTGAATAACGCGCTTGGTTGGTTGCTTCCGAAGGCTGATTCGTCACGCGCGCGGTAGCGATGACAACGTCCTAACAAAAGTGCGCGATCGCGAGGACCCGCTCATCAACTCGCTAAACGCGTGCGCCACCCGCAATACGCTATTTGCCGCTCGATTTTAGCGTTCGGCTCGTCTTAAGCTCGCTGCGCCATGCAGAACGCACAAAACCTGATGAGCAGTTTCGAGTTCATCGCGGCGCTCATGTCCATCATCATTGGTCTGGGTGTGACCAACCTGCTCGCAGGAGCCGGGCGCGCGTTTTACCGCCGCAGAGAGAACCCGCTCGATGAGGTTCACATTGTCCTCACCATCGCGACGCTGCTGCTGCTGGTTTTGCAATGGTGGGTGACGTTTAAATGGAACACGGAAATCACGTGGAGCTTCGACAGGTTTCTCGTGCTGATCGTTTGGACGATCACGCTTTATATGCTCACCGTTTTCCTTTACCCGCCAGACTTATCCGAAGCGGAAGAACACCAGCGTCGCTTTCAACGTAACCGCACGGGCTACTACTCGGCGTTCATCGTCATGTGTTTGCTCGACATCACGCAAACCGCAATCCACGGCGATCTCTTTCACCCGATCTGGTACGTTCCCTTCGTCGGCCACTACGCCGTGCTGGCTGCTGCTGGTCTTATTGTCCGCCGGCGCGGTTACGATCGATTTTTCGCCTGGTACCAGCTGATCACGTTGCTGATCTGGGCACTCCTGGTGCGAAGATATCTCGTGGGCAGCGCGATCACGCCCTAGGTGTGCCGGTGTCGCTCTTCAGGGTTTGATTGCCACCCATTCATTGCGCGTCCGAGAATCGGCAACAGCTTGCACGACGCGCATGTAGCGAAGGCCGTCTTCGAAATTCGGGTGGGGAAGCACGCGTCCCTTTGATTTCACAGCAGCGAGAAAATCTTCTTCCACGCGCCATTCGCCTTCCAGTTCCCTGGCAACATCCAGGACGTGTAACGCGCGATCACCGACCTTTCCTATCTGCATCTCGTCGGATGTGAAATCATACGTCAGAGTCCCCGCGTTGCCGTAGATTTCCAGGCGATCGCCTCGCGCCAGCGCGTCAATGCCGCTGAATTCCAGCACTCCTTCCGCGCCGTTTTCGAAACTGCATAACACTGTAAGCAGATCGGGGATGACCACATCGTAAGCGTCGCGAACAGGCCGAATGAGTTTGCCGCGTGCGAACACACCCGTGATATCGCCCAGCCAACGTTGCAACACTTCGACGTAAATCCCCAGCGTGAGCGTGTTGAGTCCGCTGATCTCAACCTTTTGCCGCCAATGCGCCGGCGCGTCGGGGTCCAAATAATTACCGTGGAAACTCTGCAGCCGGACATGATGAGGCTGACCGATGTAGTTTTCGGCCAAAATCTTTTTCACCGGCAAATCGCCTCTTAACCCGAACGGCGGCGGACAAAGCATAGTCACCAATTCAGGATACCGCTTCGATGCGGCGAGCATTTCCTCTGCTTCCGCCAGGTCCATCGACATACGCGCCTGGCAAAAAACATGTTTCCCGGCCTCAAGCGCGGAGATCGTCACTGCCGAATGCATGTAGGGCGTGGTGCCGATCCAGACGATGTCGATATCCGGCGACGCAACCAGCTCCGCCCAGTCCCGCATCGGCAGCGCAGACAACGAATGCTCGCGGCAAAAATTTTCCGAGCTTTCGTATGTGGAATTTGAAACAGCGACGATCTCCACATCAGGATGTTTTTTCAGGGCCGGCAAATGGCGGGTGCGAACGATGCTGCCTGCCCCGACGATGCCGATCCGCAGTTTATGATTATTTTTGTGCATTAGCTTGGTCCGATGCTCTTCTTTGTTGCAAAGTCGATTGGCTGTAGTGGGAGCTAGCTTTGACCGCGCGGGAGACTTTCGCGTTCAACTCAGTTGTTAGCGCGCGTCGGTAAGGCGCGCCAATGGCATTTCGGCGGGGCGTCTGCGGACGTGCGTAAACCGATCTTACCTGATTCGGGTCAATGATCCGCTTGACCCGTGCCTCGAGACACGCCACGTTACGCGACTTTTCGCGACATGAAAGTTTGTCACATCACAGGATCACGAGCAACGCGCGGCAGCGTTATTCACCGGCGCGGTTTGGCCAAGAAAAAAGGCGGCGTAGGTCGGCACATCACGAAAATGGTGCCGCGTATTTTCTCGCCAAACCTCCATCGCCAGCGCATTTGGGTGCCGGAGCTCAAAAAGTTTGTGCGTGTACGTGTCACGGCACGCGGCCTCAAGACAATCAATAAACAGGGCGCTTACAAAGCGCTTAAAAAAGCCGGCGCCATCTAGAATTGAGCGTTGGCGTGTGACACAGGCGCCATACAACAGCCACTAAGATTCCGGCCAGGTAAGCTGGAGAGGCCAGAAAGTTGTAGCGACGGTCGTGTCCAGGGCGTGATTCGTCGAGTTCGTGTTCACGGCGGCGAGCACCTTTACATTCTCCTGCGGCTTGGATTTCGTCCGTGGCAGATCAAGTGAGCCGTCGTTGAATTCGATCACGTAACCTTCATTGATCAGCCAACGCAGGTCAGACGCTATCGCCAGTTTGTGGGGCTCCGTTTCTTCGCTCGCGCCATCGCCAGTCAATTTTTCGAAAAGCTGTTTCCGATTGATTGCGCTCGTGGCCGACACTGCTTCTAAAATTGCGTTCACAGACGGGGACACTCCTGCCTGTTCATGAACAAACGCGCGCACGCGAATCGGCGATACAAACAACATGCCGCGTCGATGACGAAAAACGTGCAGCGCATTTTGTCGAAATCGGCCGGCCAACTCCTGCATCATATTTGAGGGCGAGCGGGTTTCACCGGCCCACGCCTGCTCGATCTCCCGATTCAGTATCCGATCGGGCAGACTCCTGCTTAACATGCCGCCGATAGTCACGTCCTTCACGCTACGGATTAGTCCAGAACAGTAATGCGAGCGAAAATGACGCTCAGTTTCCACAGCAGATGAGAACGTCAGAGGAATTTCTTCTCGTAAGGTTGTGTAAGTCGTCACCTTTCTCGCTTCTTCTTTCCAACGCTCGACCAAAGCTGCGTCGCTTACGACTTCGATTTGCCGCTGATAATCGGCAAAGCTCATGCGCCGGCTGAAACGTTGCTCGTACAAGCTTGCGCAGTTGCGGCTGGTAAGTGTGGTAATTCGTCGGGCCCAGAAGCGTTCCACTCAACCGGCACCGCGCCACGTTCGAGAAGTTTCCCTTAATCGGCTCATTCTCTACAACGTCGATCTGGTAAAAGTCGCGGTGAGCGAATCGAAATGCGTTTCGTTCGAGGAATTCCTTGTCTACGGACACTACGCCGCCTTCGCCAAGGTCGTAAAATGGTGTTTCCGTCTTTGCTGTCAGACGAATTTCATAACGTCCCGGTTTTTCCAAAAACAAGCGGGCCAAGGGAAACAGCGAATACGCAACGGATCCGGATTTGATCTGAGCAACGACATTTTCAAATACACTCTGGCGCGGCAGAAAACGGATAATGATCTCCGGCGGTTTCGGGGCAGTGTGCGCCAGCCGGTCCGGCGGACGGCGATTTTTTCCTCGATCAGAACCGCGGCGCGTGTCAGCCCGACTCTTTGGCATTCTACCATCGTGACGCCTGTCCGGCTTGGATCTTACACCTTGATTATCCCCTCGCCGTTGCCCGGATCGAAATCTTCGATCTTTGTGTCTGCCATCGCGCTCGCGGCTGCGATCCGAGTCCGTTTCCGGTGTGTAATGGTCATAATGATTCGTCCTCACGGGTTCTTTCACCCATGCTGGCAGAAACTTCAGATCAAGCAGATCGGAAGGCTCGACAGACGGAGCGCTCATGAGTTTCATCTACTCGAACGGTCACCGGAAGCAAACGCGAAGGCTTAAGGTAAATCGACCTTGGGCGCGGCTACAGCTTTTTGTCATGTCGAGCGGAGTCGAGACATCTCTGAATTCAGAAAATCAAGAGATTCCTCGATGCGTTCGGTACACGCTCCCCAAGCTCCCGAAAATGATTGACATCCTGCTTAATTCATTTACTTGCGATGCTGTGCCCGGGCTGTCTCCGGCCGCCGCCGGAATTAACCCCGCGCGACTAATAACAACCTAACAAATTTTATGGCGGAAAAATCGATCGAAGAGAAGGTCAAGGACATCATTGTCGAGCAACTCGGCGTGAACCCAGAGCAGGTGACGCCGCAAGCGTCTTTCATCGAAGATCTAGGGGCGGACTCGCTGGACATCGTTGAACTGGTGATGGCTTTCGAAGAAGAATTTGGGGTCGAAGTGCCGGACGAAGACGCGGAAAAACTCCAGACCGTAGGCGATGTAATCAAATACATCGAAGAGAAGGCGTCCAAGCAGTAGCGGCATTACCAGAAGGATCCGACGTTCGCACTCAGAACGCGGGCGCTTGCCACAGCGAACGCCTCTAGAACACGCTGGTTGCGAAGCCCCGTGACACGTTCACACTAATGGACGTGGAGATAACGATTCTGCAGCGGCCGCTGTTTTACGTTGGCCACCATTATGTAACCGTGCTTGGGCTGATCGCCTTTGTCGGCTTTTTCGCCGCCGGACTGGTCATTGCGCGCTTTTTCCAAAGTCAGATCGTTCGGCGCTTTTTCAGCCGTTTCAAGATCGACATAAATTTCATCGCGATCGTCGCGACCATCTTAAGTGTGGCGGCGATTGTGTTTTTCACGATCACCGCCGTCAATGCCGCGGGAATCCCACTGGCATGGACATCGCCTCTTCCGGCAATCAGCTTGAGCCTGGTTCAACTTTTTCTGCTCGTAGGGCTATTGGTCGCGGTTTTTTGGCTGTCATCCGGGACGAAACGTTTTCTTTTTAACCGGCTGCTTGCGCAGAGTGGGCTGGATCGTTCTTTGCAGTACGCCATCGCTCAGGTCGTCAGCAACATCGTGCTGGTGGTCGGCATTTTCTTTGTTCTGGAGAACGCCGGCATTCATCTCGCCGCACTGGCGGTTTTTGCCGGCGCGGTTGGCGTTGGCGTTGGCTTCGGCCTGCAAAACATCGCCAGTAATTTCATCAGCGGCCTGGTTATTCTCGCCGAGAGACCAATCGCGATCGGTGACCGCGTTGAAGTAGCAGGAATCGCCGGTCAGGTGGAGCACATCCGCGCGCGCAGCACAGTCATTCGCACCAACGACAACATTATGATGATTGTGCCGAACTCGAAATTCATCGATTCACCCGTGACAAACTGGACGTACGGCGACCGGCGCGTGCGTTTTCGAATTCCGGTAGGGGTAGCCTACGGCAGTGATATCAACAAGGTTCGTGATGCGCTGCTCGCGGTCGCGCACGAAAATCCCGACACGTTAGAGGAGCCAGCGCCGAGTGTTTTTCTGGAGCAATTTGGCGACAGCTCGATCGATTTTAAGCTGATCGTCTGGAGCAGTGAAATGAGCGACCGTCCAAACCGGTACCGCAGTAACCTCAACTTTGCCATCGCCGAGAAGTTTCATGAAGTCGGGATCGAGTTTCCGTTTCCCCAGCGCGACGTGCACATTCGTGACGGCGTGCTCAAGGTGGAAACCGTCACGAAGAGCGAAAACACGAACGGTTCGGAGACAACATAATAGGGCGTCTATGTCAGACGCCACCAGCCAAACTGGCTGATTTCGATGCAGCACAGCGATACAATCCAGTTTGCTGACGGTGTTGCGAAGGTCTTGCAGCTGGCGGCGCTCCAAAATTGTGCCGCATGGCCACGCGTGCTTCAGAATAAATCCAAAGATCATCGTTACTACGAGATCGTAGAGAAAACGCTGCAGTGCGGATTCGAACATTATTATCTGCTGATCGAAGATAGTTCCGGCAACGTCCGCGCAATTCAGCCGGTTTTCTTTGTGCGGCAAAATCTTGTCGAAGGCGTGCCGGGCACGCTTCGCTCCATCGTCGATGGGATTCGGAAGATTTTTCCCCGTTTTCTCACCATGCGGGTTCTGATGGTTGGCTGCGGCGCCGGCACGGGGGATCTGGGTGCGTGCGACGGAAAAGACGAGCCATGGTTGGCTCATGCGCTACAGGCGACTCTGCGAACGTACGCAAGGCAAAACAAGGCTTCCCTGATCGTCTTCAAGGATTTCCCTGAGAACTATCGGTCAGTCCTCGACTGGCTTCGCTCAAATTACTACGCTCGGATTCCCAGTATGCCGATGACGCGGCTGTCGCTCCGTTATGGTAACTGGGATGAATATTTCCGCACGCTCAGCAAAGCCACCCGAAAAGATTTGCGCCGAAAATTTCGTAAATCCGAGAGCGCGCCGAAAATTGAGATGGAGGTAGTGAACGACATCAGGCCTTTCATTGATGAAATCCATCCTCTGTATCTGGCGGTTCACGAGCGATCGCCATTGAAATTTGAGACACTGAGCAAAGATTATTTCCGCGACATTTCGCAGCGCATGCCGGAGCGCGCGCAATTCTTCATCTGGCGGCAAGGAAACGAAATCGTCGCGTTCAGTTTCTGCCTGGTCTGTGGTGACGCGCTGTACGATGAATGCATCGGCCTGGATTACCGCGTCGCGCTCGATCTGCACCTCTATTTCTATACGCTGCGCGACATCATTTCGTGGGCGATGGAGCGAGGCTTGAAATATTACTACAGCAACCCGCTCAATTACGAGCCGAAGCTTCATCTGGATTGCGAATTGGTGCCGCTCGACCTGTACGTCATGCACACGAATCCGCTTTTGAATCCGATCTTTCGCCGGGTAATCAAATACCTCGGGCCAACGCGGCACGATCCAGTCTTGCAGCGATTCCCGAACGCGGATGAGTTGTGACAGCGCCGCTGTTTCCTCGTTGTCATGCCGTGGGGAGTGGAGGAATCCCGGGACTTCTTTTCGCTTCCTCACATCGCCTGCCCACAGTAAGAGATGTCCCGAATTCGCTCGACATGACAACTGAGACGCCAGAAAACCGCATGCGAAATCGGCCATCCGGCTTTGGCAATCCATGGCTGCAACTCGGTGTGAGCGTTGCCTGTGTGTTCGTTTCCGAACTCCTTCTGAAACGCGGTGCAAGTGAGGTCGCAGCGCCGGACAGCGCTTTCTCGTGGACGGGAATCAACGGCCTGGCGTCGCCGCTGGTTTGGTGGGCGATTCTTCTCATCATCGCCAGCTTCATCAGTTGGCTTTACGTACTTCGGTGCATTCCCTTGAGCATCGCTTACCCACTCTCGCGCGTGGTCGATATTCTTGTTCCGCTCGGCTGCTGGATTTTTCTGGGCGAACGGATCTCCGCGTTACGCTGGGGCGGGATTGCGTTGGTGGTTATCGGATTGGCGTTGGTGGCCAAACCGATCGCAAGGATGGAGGAGCGCCTGTGAGTTTCCTTGCGTTCTTCTTCATCGTTGTTTCTCTGGTCACGTTTGTGGCAGCTCAACTCATTCTCAAGAGAGCGATGGAGTTCTCAGCTACAAGGGGTATGCACAACTCCTATTTCGTTTCACGCGTTGCCATAGGCGTCGCACTCATGACCGTTTCCTTTTTTCTGACTCTCGGTCTGTTACAGCGTTTCGACCTGAGTTATCTTTATCCGTTTCAAGGCTTGAGCGTTATCTTTATCACGATTCTCGCGGCAGTCGTGCTAAGGGAAAAACTTAGCGCCCGGCTTGCGATTGGCGCGATCCTGATCACCGCAGGAATCGTGCTCGTCTCAATGAGCTAGCGAAGAATCTGTAGGGCAAGCGATTCGCTCCCCTACAATGATTGCGTCAAAGACGACCAGAGCTTTTCCAAACTCGCCGAATTAATCGCTCCCGCTTTTTCCAGATTTGGTAGCGCGAGCTTCGGCCGGTCGAACTCGGCGGCGAAACGTTGTTTCCAACGCGCATAACTCGGTGGGGAATACGCGCCACAAATGTCTCCGCCGACAATCCGGGAACATTCGCGTAATTTTGGGAGCGCCCACTCAAGGTCGTCGACCGTAAATCGGCCGCTCTCCCAGTTCGTCACCGCATCTTCGATACGCAAGGAATCGAGATCGATCGTGACGTAGACGTTTTCGCCGGCGAGACTCTTTGAGAATTCTCCAAAACGTTCGCGCCAATTATCGCGCAGGATCGCGCCCTTGCGCTGTCGATCCTTCACGGGCCGGTCGTCTGCCCAGGGATGTACTTCAAGAACGCCTGCGCGTTCGGCTCGGCGATTGCCAAAAATCTGATGAGGCCACCAGCATTCGAAATTGCCGCAGCCCCACACATTTACCTGGCGCACGTATGGAAGTTCCAGTGCGCGATTGACCCATGCGCCGCAGGCCCACTTCGGAGGACGCACATCCCAATCCGGATGATTGTCGAACGAGACAAGGACGGTCGGTTCCGCGATAGAGCGCAAGCGGAGCGCCGTCAGATGATGAAAGTCGCCCGATCCGTAGAGCAGGAAAGCCGACGCGAGGCTCCTCTCGTGCTCCTGATAGAACTGTTCGATCAAACGTGGCGGCGCTGAGAAGCGCAACCGCGGCCCCCAACTCCGCGCGTCAATCACAGGAAGGCCAAGCGACTCGTTAGGCCATGCGCCGTCGAGATTGAGATGATGAGCGCGACTGGTCAAGGATTACCGGCGCGCGGCCGGGAAGATCTGAGCATCGGCAGCCCTGGGATCCACAGCTTGGGTGTGCCGGCAGGCCCCGGCCCAGCCGGAACAGTTTGCAGACGTGAAAACGCGGGCCCCTGCTGCATGAATTCGGTGCCAACTTTTCCCTAAATCAGCGCGGAAAGCAATCCGGTTTATACCCTGACATATTCACGACAGCAGGCGGCAGGTGCGCGCAGTTTCCCAGTCACGCGCGATAAGCTAAGTGACATGGCAAACAAAACCGGCGCAAAAGCTAAGAAAACCGAGGAAGAGCGCAATTTTTTTGGCGTCGTCACTGACGCGTTCCGCTGTTTCGCGCAGCGTACGTCCGTCTTGTTGGGCAGCGCATGGGCCTTCTGCGGCGCCGTTCTTGTAATTGTTGTTTGGCTCGTCAGCGGACCGACGTTTCATTTCTCCGACACCTGGCAACTGATCATCAACACGGCCACGACGATCATTACCTTCCTCATGGTATTTTTGATTCAGAACACGCAGAATCGTGACGCTAAAGCAATGCATCTTAAGCTGGACGAGCTAATCCGCGCGCTAAAGGGCGCACGCAATCATCTTCTCGATTTGGAAAACCTTCCCGATGACGCCCTCGGAAAACTCGAAGAACAGTTTCGACGATTGGGAAAAAAGACTGAGCAGAACGGGACCAGGTCTAAAAACGCCGAACCAGCCAAATCACGCTGAAATTCAAACGGCAGGAATGGTCACCATAGAAGAGCATGGCGAACGCGGAGACGCGCGCGAGCTACCCGGTTTGCGCTTTCCCGATCCGCAGGAAAACTTTGCCGGCGGGGCAAAGACGGAACACTTCGCAACGGCTACAGTCCGGCTTGCGCGCGTAACAACGGCGGCGCCCGTGCCAGATGAGCCAGTGGCTCCAGTCTGTCCAATGCTGGCGTGGCACGAGCTTCATGAGATCCAGCTCGATCTTCACCGGATCCTTATGTTTCGTTAGGCCGAGGCGTTGCGACAGGCGGATCACGTGCGTGTCCACGACGACGCCCTCGTCTTTATGAAACGCGTTGCCCAGAACAACGTTTGCGGTCTTGCGGCCAACGCCTGGTAGCGCGCATAGCTCGTCCATTGTGTCAGGAACTTTTCCGCCATGTTTCTCGACGATTTCGCGCATCGCGCCACGAATGCCTTTCGCTTTGTTGCGGTAGAAGCCCGTGGATTTAATCGTATTCTCCAGTTCGGCCTGCGTGGCGTTCACATAATCTTTCGCCGTGCGATATTTCCTGAACAGCGCAGGCGTGACCATGTTGACGCGTTTGTCCGTGGATTGGGCGGAGAGAATCGTAGCTACCAGGAGCTGCAACGGGTTGCGAAAATCCAGCTCACAACGCGCAGTTGGATAAATTCTCGGCCAGGCTTTCAAAAGCTGCGTCACGCGGTCTCGAGTGGTCATGCCGGTATTATTCTGTAAGGCGACTGTACATTTCAATCCCGCCTATGGAGAGACTGGCGTGCTCGCAGTCTCGCTGCGTGACGCGTAAAATTCATCGGTCAACGTTTAACCGACGTGTAGGAGTAGTGGATCGGATTTATTACGGCATGGGCGACGGAGACGGCGAAGCGGCGTCCGGTTCACGAACCTCTGCTAGAGGAGCTACCATCGCAGACATCTTCTTCCTCCGTGCGTCTTCCAGGCTACGCTCTGTTTGAACGGATCGGTCTTGTATTGCCGTCTCTTTCCCTGATTTGTCCCTGGCGCGCCGGTCATCCTGGCACCCGTCGCCGAGGGTCGCACCTCCCGTTTCACGTCTAGCCTTTTACTTGTTTTGTCTCCGCAAAGCGTTTTGCCAAACACGCGGTTTTCCTTCAAAGAGCGTTGTGTCAGAGTTGCGAACGATGTGTCAATAGAAAAGCAGGGCCTGCAAGATCTTAGACAATCAAGCCCACGCCATCCCGGTTAATGCGGAACGAGGATGCTCCGGCGCTCGCAAAAATCTTTCCTGGCCTCCTTGCTTCGCCTAGTTTGCTCTCGTGCAAACGACGATGAAGGCGATTGTCAAAGCCGAATCGGAGCCGGGTCTCTGGCTCGAGGAGGTTCCCGTTCCAAAAGTCGGCAGCGACGATGTGCTGATCCGCGTCTTGAAAGCATCAATCTGCGGCACGGATGTGCACATCTACAACTGGGACGCCTGGGCGCAGAGAGCGATTCCGGTGCCAATGATCATTGGGCACGAGTTTGTGGGCGTTATCGATGGCGTAGGCGATCATGTCAAAGGGTTCGCCCGCGGCGATCTCGTCGTTGCCGAGGGTCACATTACCTGTGGTCATTGTCGCAACTGTCTGGCCGGCCGGCGACATCTTTGTCCAAACACGCAGGGTGTCGGTGTTGATCGTCCCGGCGGGTGGGCGGAGTTCGTGGCCATCCCGCAGGAGAACTGCTGGCACGCCGATCCGGCGATTCCGCTGGAGGTATTTCCTGTTTTGATCCGTTAGGCAACGCCGTGCACACGGCGCTCTCGTTCGACCTAATCGGGGAAGACGTGCTCATCACAGGGGCGGGTCCGATCGGTTGCATGGCCATTCCGATCTGCAAACGCGCCGGCGCGCGTCATGTCGTTGTCACCGACGTGAATGCGTACCGACTCGATCTCGCGCGCAAAATGGGCGCTGACCTCGCATTGAATGTTCGGGCCGAAAAAGTCATCGATGCGATGCAGAAACTCGGGATAAAGGAAGGGTTCGATGTTGCGCTGGAAATGTCCGGCAACCCGAAAGCATTCGAAGACATTTTGCCGAACATGTTTCACGGCGGCAAAATCGCCTTGTTAGGCATCATGCCCGGCAGCACTGCCATCGATTGGAATACCGTCGTGTTCAGCGCGCTCACGATTAAGGGCGTTTATGGCCGCGAGATGTACGAAACCTGGTACAAAATGACAGCGATGATCCAGAGCGGTCTCAATATCTCGCCCGTCATCACGCACCGCTTTCCCTACACGCAATTCAAGGAAGCGATCGAGTTGATGAAATCCGGCAATTCCGGCAAAATCGTGCTCAACTGGGCCGAACGGTAAAGCATCAACTACGCGGATATCACCGTCTTCCTGTCATTCCTAGCGAAGTCGGGGAATCTCTCAGTTTGGCTTGAATTGCATGCCTGGTTCATCAAGGTCACGTAATGAACACACGCATCGATCAGGTCATAAGCGGGATTTACCGGATTTCCACATGGCAGGAGCCGTACGGAATCACGTTCAATCAATTCCTAATCGCTGATGAGCGTCCGGCGCTGATCCATACCGGCATGCGCGATTTGCACGGCGGCATTCGCAAGGCGGTTAGCGAGGTGCTCGATCCCGCGAAGCTGGCATACATAATTCTGTTGCACTGGGAAGGCGACGAAAATGGCGGCATGGACCCGTTCATGAAAGAAGCGCCGAATTCTGAACTGGTTGGCTCTATGTTATCAATTCAACTCAACGCCATCGGCTTTGGGCTTGCTGACCGGACCCGCGGGTTCCGCGACGGCGACGGTCTCGATCTCGGTAAGCACAAGCTGCGCTTTCTGGAAACGCCACACGTTCATCACTGGGATTCGATGATGGTCGTCGATGAAACGACGGGCAGCCTCTTCCCGTCGGATTTGTTCATTCAGCCAGGTGATCAGCCGCCGGTGGTCACCGAGAACCTGTCGGTGCCAATGATCGATCTCTATCGCGCTGCGGGGATTTTCGCGCATGAGCTGCCCATTCGCCAGGTTGTCGATCGGGTCGAGAAGATGAACCTTGCATGGGTTCACCCGATGCACGGTGGCTCATTCGAGCGAAGCGCATTTGCAAATTACGCCACGGCCCTGCGCAACAACGAATTTGCCTATCGTGGAATGCTGCTGGGGCGTGAGGTCGGGAAGGCCGCCCCGATGTGATTGGTTATCGAAGCGACGCCGCTTCCTTATGCCGGCCTTCCAGTTCGAGCACCATGCGTTTGATGTGTCTGTAATCTTGATGCCTTTGTAGGAATTGCAGGCTTTCCTGTGGATCGCCCCAGTGCAGGACTTCAATTGTCTCTTCACGCGCGCCCCACGAATTCATGGCGCGCTTATTCGCCATATAGAGATCTATGGTGTTGCGTCCCGCAAGCGCCCAGCCGTAATCCTCCACGCGGTAGTTTTGGCCAGTCGAAAGCAGACGAAACACTGTGCCGGCCGGCCAACGGGACCAATCGGCCGCGGCGCTGCCGATTGGTGGGGCCTTTTTGGAAACTGCGACTGCGCGTTTCACGTTGCGCGTTGTTTTAGCCGTGCGTCTCGTGGCGCGCGCGCTCTTTCGCCTATGGTCCATTGAGAACGGTTGAAGTCGCGGATTGTAGGAAGCACGGCGCACCTCGTTTTCCGGAGGATCGTCCACCTCAATGGCGCGCGGAACTTCATACGCCAGCGTCACGCGCGCTGTGACTTCGGCGCGATGGATTGGCGGACCGGCCGCGTGCAATTCTCCGCCAAGCGCATTGTGGTTACTGTACTGGCGATGGTCCGATTCAGTGTGCGTATAGGCGGTTGTGCGCACATGTTGAAAATCCGTTTTCGCCAGCGGTGGCTCGTACGCCGGCAAAGGGTGATGTTGTGATGTACCGCAGGCGGTAAGGAGAAGAATGGCTATAAACGCCGCCAGTAGGATCAGCGCAAGGTTACGACGCTCAGCGTAGGTCAAGGGCGAACCACCTGGCGCAAGTTATTAACAATTATTCACAACCTGGCAAGATTTATTTTTTGGAGGATTATGCACTTGGCAAATGTTAACGTGATTTAACGTGTATCAGTGACAGGGCGGTGATGAATTCTTGTAGTGTTACGAATTTGAACAAATCGGAAGGTGCGATGGTCAGGGAAGGTAGATTGGTATTACTACCAAGAAAATAATCTTGACATGTTTGACTGAGTAAATGGTAAAAAAGGCAATGCGCCCCGTGTCCCAAGAAATCTCGCCCCGACAAGTCTGGCTTTCCTGTTCAACCGGAAAGGGAATGTTTAGCAGCGAGTACGCTATCGAAATCAAGTTAGGCGAAAAGAGTTTTTCGCTTTTTGCCGACACTTCTTTGATAAAAAGCGAGCATGGAGAAAACTATCTACTGGTGACACTCGTTGGAGATAATGGCGAACCGGATCACAGAACCATTTTACTTCCCTCGGAATGTTTTGAGACTGGTTCGCGTTGGATGAGCATCCCCCAGGGATTGCTCAAAGCGGCTTAAGCTTTCGCTTTACCCACTGGGTTTATTTGGCCCTGAAATTGGCTGTCGGCAGCTATTGGGCAACCTCTTACCTCTTCGATAATTAGCTGGCAAACATACATTTTTGGAAAGAGAAGGAACTCAGCCGGACCCATGTTCATCATTTCAAGCGTGATATGACCAGACCATCCGCTGTGAATGGTTGGAGCGGTGAAATGGATAAGAACTCCGCATCGCGCAAAGGAGCTTTTTCCTTCAACTCGCGCACTGTAGCATTGCCCATCAGCCACTAACGGGAATGTGACTTTTTCCAAGGTGTTAGCGAGAACGAATGTGTTTCGCTTCAAAACGTAAGGTCGATCGTCTTTAAGGATTTCTGTCTTAGAATTTGCCGCCCAAAACTTCGCTATATTCGACTTCCGTAAATCCAACTGCACTGGAATATCGCATTCCGTTATTATGATCTCGTTACCTAAACGAAGATCTATTGCACTTGTATTAAAGGGTTTTTCTGACGGTTCTAAAGTTGCTAAGTCAAGGCCCTCGATTCTAAAGACTCCCTCCCTAAGTGCCTTGATTATTTCGGCGTTGCTAAGAATCACTTTAGCTCGCCTTCCGGCTTTTTTTACGCGAGATTTTCCGCTTCGCTTTTTTACTACTTGGCGGCGGCGGAAGCTTAACAAGACGGCGTAGTGCGTCGTCGAATTTAATCTTCGCTGGGAGCGTTACTGGCTTGGCTTTTGGCATCGGGATCTGACTTTGGCGAAACGAGCTTTTTTTTCCACAAATTTAGTGTGCCCATTAGCAACTCGAAATCGTCTTCAGTCATTGGGAAGGGAATACGGGCTACGCGATTAGAAGCTCCTACCAGAATCGGTAGCTCTTGATCAAGCGTCATTGTATCGCTCCTGCGGCCAGCACCCTTCGAGGTCTCGTCGTCCTCAGCCGATTTTTTCCGTTTATCTGATTGTTCTTCACGGTGGACATCTTTGTCGATTTTGTCTAATTTGGCAAATTCTAATGTCAATCGGTAGTTTTCGATCAAATTATCTACTACGGCGTCGTTGAACCCTTTATCACGAATCAAAAATGGTCGAATCAGCGCATCGTCGGGTAGATTCGATCCGTAGCGTTCCCAAAGCGCCGCGTAAATTTTCGGCGTAAGTGCGGCTGACTTCAACGCCTTATGGCGGCGCTCATCGGTTTCCGCAAGGTGTAAAATGTCTAGTGCTTGCTCGGAGAGTCGGATTTTCCGATTGTCCTTAGCGCCGCTAACATCGATAAGGCCATAATGACCCAATGCGGCAATCGCACGTAGCGATGAGCCACTACGAGCTGAATATCCCAGCGCTTTTAATACCGAGTCGAAGTGCGCTTCTTGCTTGCGCTGTGCGTCCCATAACTTACGGGCTGATTCGATTGCAGCCGACAAGGGAACTGCGGGATATGCTGGACTTCGCGACTGCTTCGTACGTGGTATTTGTTCATTCATCGCTTGAAAGGATAAAACAGGCTTATTAAGCCGTCAATAGATTAAATGGATAAATCTATAAAATATATCCCCAAAAGCTTGACGTCAGCTTTTCACGGTAGTAGGCTTCCCCATGTTCAGAAGATACGAAAGCGCGAATTGAAGTGTGTGTGGCCCGACATGCCCGCGCCACGACAGAAATACGGGCGGCCTGACTGACTTTAGCCAGCTCAACAGGTCGCCCGAGAGACCAACTCCGGTTTGCCTACGTAGTTTAATTGCCGGTCAAAACGCTCCCTTTGGACGGGAGAGAAGTGGGTCCGATCCTCACCGTAGGCTATTTCCCGACTTTTTTCAATGGCTTTAGCGTCAACCGCTTCCCTTCCGCGCATTTCAGAGCGGAAACAGTACGCTGGCCGTCTGTATCCTTCCGGTGATTAAAACGGTGATCAAACTCCGCCAGATAGAGCGGCAAATGCTTCTTGCTGACTTGATGAAACGTCCCGACGATGCCGCGTTTTAAGAGTGAGAATTTTGATTCGACAGTGTTTGTGTGAACCTTGAAATCACCCTCTTTTCGTACGTATTTCTTCGCCGAGTGATTGATGGATTTGTGATCGTAAACAGGCGGAATACAGCGATAACCGCGATAATCGTCGGTTACAACGATTGAGCCTTCGATGACGTGCTCATCAATCTTCCGTTGCAGGTTTTCAGATGTGACACGATCAAGCACAAACGACCGCGCTTGTCCGCCGCGCTGAACGAGCGAGACAACGCATGTTTTGTTGCTGTCTAAAGATCGTCCCGTTTTTCCTGTGCCAGTTGCTTTCCCGCCGACATAGGTTTCGTCCACTTCCACGACACCTTTGAGGTAGGTAGTAAATTCTGGTTGCGCCAGAGCGTATCGAATCCGGTGCATCATAAAAAGCGCGGTGCGATACGAACCGAGTCCAAGCATCCGTTGAATTTGCAGCGAACTAATTCCCTTCTTGGAACTGCAAAGCAGATACCAAGCAACGAGCCACTTTCGCAACGGGATATGTGAATCCTCAAAGATCGTATCGACCGTTACAGTGAATTGCTTGCCGCACTCCGCGCACTGATACAGGCCAGCGCGGATTTTCTTTTCGGGATTCGCTTTGATTTCCCAAATCCGATTTTGCTTTGCGTTTTTGCAGTGCGGGCAAGTGATGCCGAACTCCCAACGGATTTCTTCTAGGTACTGACGCGCCTTTTCATCCGTTCCGAAGCGCGATTGAATTTCGTCCAACGTTAGATCGTCTGGCGTTGGCAACATGGACTTTCGTTTCATGCCGACAATCTACTGACTCAACAACATTTGTCAAGTGCATAATCCTCATTTTTTGGGGAAATTTTCCAAGGAATGAGCTGATTTCTATCTGGCAGGTGACGTAAAGGGCAGGGCGCGACACTCCGTGCGCGCCGTGTTTCAATGGCGAATGGGACGTGGCGGGCAAAGGACTGCCCGCTCTACCATCTGAATTCTCTGTTCCTTTGTCATAACGCGCTTTGTCATTGGTGCTTCATCAGTCCTTCGGTATTCGACATTCGTGCTTCATCATTTTACTTATCGCTCACCTATGGTCGCTGAATTCGAAAAACAGCTTTCTCAAACACTCGAAGAAATTAAATCGCAAGGGCTCTTCAAAACCGAGCGGGTGATTACTACCCCACAGGAGGCGCATATCGCCATTGCCGGTGGCAAACGCGTGCTTAACATGTGCGCGAATAATTACCTCGGGCTGGCCGACCATCCTGCGCTCATTGCCGCCGCAAAAGAGGCGCTCGATACGCACGGCTATGGTATGGCCAGTGTGCGCTTCATTTGCGGCACGCAGGACATTCACAAAGAGTTGGAAGCGGCGCTCACGAAATTTCTCGGGACTGAGGAGACTATTCTTTATCCGTCCTGCTTCGACGCCAACGGCGGGTTATTTGAAACGCTATTGGGTGAAAGCGACGCGGTGATTAGTGATGAACTGAATCACGCCAGCATCATCGACGGCATCCGCCTCTGCAAAGCGCAACGGTTTCGTTATAAGCACAACGACATGGCAGATCTCGAGGCGCAACTGCGCTCGGCGAAAGATGCTCGTTTTCGATTAATCGCCACCGATGGCTGTTTTTCCATGGACGGCACGATCGCAAATTTGGCCAGGATTTGCGATCTCGCGGAAAAATATAACGCGCTGACCATGATTGACGACGCGCATGCCACTGGTTTTCTCGGCAAAACCGGACGGGGCACGCACGAGTATTGTGGACTAATGGGCCGGATTGATATTATCACCGGGACGCTAGGGAAAGCGCTTGGCGGCGCGAGCGGCGGTTTCACCAGCGGGCGAAAGGAAATTGTCGATCTTCTGCGGCAACGCTCGCGGCCATATTTGTTTTCCAACACGATCGCACCTCCGGTTGTGGCCGCGTCGCTGAAGGCGCTTGAACTTCTCAGCGCCTCCACCGAATTACGCGATAAACTCGAGGAAAACACCAAACACTTCCGCACTGCGCTAACCGAGCGCGGCCTGACGATCAAGCCCGGCGTGCACCCGATCGTACCGATCATGATTGGGGATGCGGCGAAGTCACAAAAATTCGCCACGCGAATGCTCGACAAAGGCGTTTATGTCATCGGCTTCTTCTATCCGGTCGTGCCGCACGGTACCGCGCGCATTCGCACGCAAGTCTCCGCTGCGCATTCACGGGAAGACCTGGACTTCGCGGTGAACGCCTTCGCAGAGTTGAACGAAGAACTCAAAAACTTGTAGCGGCAGCGTGTCGGCTGCAGAATGAAAATTTGCGGGCGACACGCCCGCCACTACAGAAGAAAACCATGCTTTACATGGTGATCGAGCGTTTCAAAGAAGGTGCTGCGCCGGAGATTTATCGGCGTTTTCGCGAGAAAGGACGAATGATGCCTGAAGGTCTCGAATACGTTTCGAGTTGGATCGATCTCGACTTTAAAATTTGTTATCAGCTTATGAGAACTGAGGATTTCAGACTTTTCGACAAATGGATCGGCAGTTGGCGAGACGTGATGGACTTCGAAATTGTTCCGGTCCGGACCGCGGCGGAAGCGGTCGAGTTGATGAACAAGAAGTTGTAGGTGAGCAGGCAACGGCTCTAGAGATTACCCTCGGTGAATAAAGTAGCGCGCAGCGGCGGGCGGAGCCAGATTATGATGTGCACAAGCCCGCTGCCAGCACTGTAGATTGGAAAGCTGTTCGAGAAGATTTCCCAATTCTTCGTGAACGGGCGCATGGGCATCCACTGATTTATTTCGATAGCGCAGCGACCTCGCAAAAGCCGCGTGCGGTGATCAAGGCGATTCACAATTTCTATGAACACGACAACGCGAATGTGCATCGCGGGCTGCACACGCTGAGCTCGCGCGCGACGGAAGCTTACGAACAGGCGCGGCAACGCGTCGCGGAGTACATCGGCGCGGAAAGTCCTGCCGAAATAATTTTTACCCGCGGAACGACTGAGAGCATCAATCTCGTCGCGCAGGCCTGGGGCGGAAAATTTGTCCGCAAAGGGGACGCAATTCTACTGACCGTTATGGAACATCACAGCAATTTGGTCCCATGGCAGTTGCTGGCGGAACGGACAGGTGCACAACTCCGATTTGTGCCGGTGCTTGACGACGGGACTCTCGATCTTGAGCAGCTTTCTTCGTTGCTAACACCGGAGGTGAAACTGTTTGCTTTTACGCACATCTCCAATTCCCTGGGCACAATCAATCCAGTCGCCAAACTCTGCGATAAAGCGCGCGCAGTCGGCGTGCTCACCCTTGTGGACGCCGCGCAGAGCATTGGACATTTACCACTCGATGTACGGGAACTGGGCTGCGATTTCCTGGCGTTCTCCGGACATAAAATGTGTGGACCGACAGGAATCGGTGCGCTCTACGGGCGAGCGGAGCTTCTCGATTCGATACCGCCTTGGCACGGTGGCGGCGAAATGATCGTGAGTGTGGCGTTGGAGAAGAGCACGTTTAAGAAACCGCCCCACCGATTTGAGGCCGGCACGCCGAATATTGCCGGCGCGATCGGACTCGCTGCGGCAATCGATTACATCGAGCAAATCGGGCGCCCGGCGATTTTCGAGCACGACTCGCAGCTTGCGAATTATGCAGCCGAGCGGCTCACGGAATTGCCCGGAACCCGCGTGTTTGGTCCGGTGGGGGAGCGCGGCGGGCTCGTTGGATTCGTGATGGATGCGGTGCATCCGCACGATCTGACCACGTTCGCGGATCAGTACGGGCTGGCAATGCGCGGCGGACATCACTGCAACCAGCCGTTGATGCGTCGCTTCGGAGTATCGGGCACGACGCGCGCGAGCTTTTATTTTTACAACACGATGCAAGAAATCGACCGAATGATTGAAATCCTTCAACGTGCCATACGTTTCTTTTCACCCAAGGAGGGGCGGTCTCCAGTCCGCCCTTTGTCATGATTGCGGAAATCGAAGAGCTCTATCAGGAAGTGATCCTCGATCACTCGCGGCGGCCACGGAATTTTGGTGAACTACCGGACGCGACGGTGCGGGTGCGCGGCGATAATCCAGCATGCGGCGACGAGATTCATCTCGCGGTGAAATTCAGCCCGGACGGAGGCTTGGAGGACATCAAGTTCACCGGACACGGGTGCGCCATCAGCCAGGCATCGGCGTCATTGATGACAATGAAATTGAAGGGCAAAAGCCAGGCGGAAGTGATGGAGATGCTACGCGTATTTCAGGATCTCGTGACAAAAGAAAAAAGCGAGGCGCCGAAAACACTTGGCGATCTACGCGTGATGCAAGGCGTTCGAAAATTTCCGCAACGCGTCAAGTGCGCCATGCTTCCGTGGCGCGCAGTGCAACAGGCATTCGAGCAAGGCTCCGGTGAAGCAACGGTCTCAACGGAACCGGCATAAGAGCGCGCGCGAACGTTTAAAGGCGCACGGCGTACAGGTTCGCGTCGCCACTGTAGATGACGCCGCGGCGACCGCTGAGATTTACAATCAGGGCATCGAAGATCGCGTCGCCACTTATGAAACGGAGCCGCGATCTCCGAAAGATCAGCGGGCCTGGCTTCAATCCATCGCTGGTCGTTATCCGGCCGTCGTCGCCGAAATCGGCGGGCAAATCGTCGGCTGGGCCGGCGCTGGACCATACCGGCCGCGGGAATGTTATCGAGGCATTGGCGAATTTTCGATGTACGTTCGTCGCGACTGCAGAGGCCGGGGCGTGGGTAATCTGCTGGTCGGTGGTCTCATCAGCGAAGCGGAACGACTGGGATTGTGGAAACTAGTGTCGCGGATCTTTCCGTTCAATGAGGCCAGCCGCGCGCTTTGCCGGAAGCATGGATTTCGCGAGGTTGGCCTCTATGAGAAACATGCCCGCCTCGATGACCGCTGGCTTGATGTGGTGATCGTGGAACGGCTTATCAGCGCGAATCTTAACGCCGTCAGTTTGTGATGCCCGGAGATTCCCCTCCGTCGTGCAGAGCGATCGTGGCGCCGACCCAGGTTTTATCGACGTTGAAATCGACGCCCATCATTTTGCCCTGACTCATTCGGACGACATTATTGACGAGAGTGGGATCGCGATCTTCGTCCGGCCACACAAACATCATTCGGATCTCGGCCTTCGATCTTTGACCATCGACCGTCGGCACGAACGGCGCGTAATCGATTTTTCGTTGCAGAATCCACTCGTGCGGATTTTTCAACGCCGCGATTTTTTCGCGGCTCGGCTCGATGTCTACGCCGTGTCCGGCGAATGAATACAGAGGTTTTAGAACGTAATTATCGATCTCTTCGTTAGAAGGAAATTCATCAACGAAAAACGCCGCTGAAGTGTGTTCGGTCTGTAGGAACGGCAGCGAATGTTTGCTAATCCGAAAATACCAATTCGGATGATCCACCCACGTGACGTCGAGGTTATCCTGAAAGCGAAATTGCAAATTCAGATCAGGCCGCTGAGTGAGCTCGTCGAAAATGACTCGATTGTATATTCGCTCAATCCGGGTTTCGCGTCCGTCGCGGTTATAAAACAATTGCCGGCCGCGCTTTTGGATTTGGGTCACACAAACCGGCCGGACTCCCAGCAACGTTTGGGTAGCGGCGAAATCCACGCGCGTCTTTTGTTTTTCCGGCTCGATCTCCAGCAACACCACACTCTCTGTGGGCGAATCCGCGATGATTGTGCGTCGCAGGAGTTTGAGATATGCCTCGTCATTGATTCCGCCAAATGATGAGGTCCAATTTCGCGGAATGCTCGAATACACTTTGCGAATGCAACCGAGCTGCAATAATTGAAAACCGAACACGCTCGGGAACGCCTGCAACTCAATCAAGCGCGGTACCAGCCGATCTTGTCGAGCGCAAATCGCGAAATCGACCGTATGAAAATTCGGGTGCGCCGATTCGTTAGGCACTCTCAGCTCCTTCGGGACCGCCGACGCCGCGTGCTTCACGAATTCCGGCGTCCGTGTGGCGGCGACAATCTCATTCGCTGCACGGGTCACTTCGTCCGTGAACTCGCGCGTCAAAAAAATCGGTGTCTCGGAAACCCGGAAATCCGCCGGCCATTTCTCCGTTTCATTGATACAGCGCACCAGCGCCGCGTATTTCTCGGGCGTAAAGTCAGCGTTAAATCGGGATCGAAGCTGCGGATCCACAGTGATGACCCGCTACAGGCTACTCGCCGTTTGACTGTTCAACCACGCTCTCGATGTGAAGCGGGCCGGGGACGGCTGTCGTTCCCTGATCATCAACGACGACGACACGAGGTTTTCGAATTTCGGCGATCACGGCAGCATCATATCAAAAATTTCCCGCCTCGCATTACCTGCTCGCCGTCGAACCAGATGTCGAAATCGCGGCCGACGCAGTCGATGTGCGTTTTGGAAGTCCAGTTTGCGCCCGTGTGCTCTGTGTAAGGATGACCAAAAGCGATGTGAACGCCGGGAATCTTTTCATCCTGTAAAATATGACCGATGACACTAATGCAGGCCGTGTTAGTGCCAATGGCAAATTCGCCGACGCGGTTGCTGTTTTCATCCGTGTTGGTGTAAGCGCGAAATTCATCGCGCAAGTCCTTGTTCTCCGAGCGCAGCGAGCGGATACGATTATTTTCCACTTCAATGGTGAGCGGTGCGGATCGCAGGTCGCCAAAGCGTTCACATAAGTAATCGCCGACCACGCCGTCCACGACGAATGTGCCGTTGGTGTTCATTGGCGAAGTAAAGATTTCGCCGCCCGGCAGATTGCCCCATTTGTCTGGCGTAATGATCCCGCTGGTCTTAAGCCATTTCAGCTTTGGCGAAAGTGCCGCTTCGAATTCGGTACCGTTCGGTGTCTTACAGGTGATGCGATCGACCTGGCGCGCCCGGTCGATCAAACGCTGGCTGAGCTCATCGACCGCGCAATAATCGGCGCGCATGCCTTCGAGCATGATCTGCCGGTTGATGTTCACCATGTGGGCGTGCCGGATCCGGTGATGATTCACCACCGCCGTTATTTCCGTGCGCGTACCGAGTTCGCCCGGCTGGCCTTGCGCCGCGAGAATGGAGACCTGCGAGCATGCCAGATCTTCGAGGATTGTTTCCGGCATAAACTTAAGCGGCCGACGTGCGTGATGCTCGAGCACAAACAAGCTGTAATCGGAACCGATGCGCTCGACCTCTCTTTGCAGCGCCGCTGCAATCTCACGCGTGACGGTGTCGGTGACGATCGTAATCCGCTCCTGCGGTTTCAATCGAAGACAAACATCAATCGCGTTGTGCGCGCCTGGGAGCAGTTCCGGATCAATCGGATGGAGATAGACGCGATCAGGCATACGAAAGTTTTGAGAATTACTCGGAAATCAAACGTAGGCAAACGCAGCTCTGCGCGCAAAGTTCTGTTTCGCAAAGATTATCCACCCGCAAGTTACTGCACCGCAGACCTACGTTTATTACTGCCACATCCTTGAACACGAGGACAACGATTTGATGCGGCCGTTCACGGTTGTTCCTTGACGACTCGACAGACTGTTACTTTTCTGTCTGAATCCACGAAGGTAACCGATGGATTTGACGACCAACTATCTCGGGCTCTCGCTGCGTTCGCCTCTGGTGCCGTCTGCCTCGCCGCTTTCGGAGAAGATCGACAACGTCCGTGCGATGGAACAAGCGGGCGCTGCCGCGGTCGTGTTTCACTCGCTGTTTGAAGAGCAAATCGAAGCCACCGCGTCGGAATTTCGTATCGATCCAAACACGTACCTTGAGAACATCACCCAAGCCAAACGCGCAGTCGGCATTCCAATTATCGGCAGTTTGAATTGCACCACGCTCGGCGGCTGGATCAGCTACGCGCGGCGAATCACAGAGGCCGGCGCCGACGCCTTGGAATTAAACATCTACAAAATACCGACGCGTGCTGAGGTCACCGGCAGCACGATTGAAAATATTTACGTAGAGACTGTTCGCAGCGTTCGGGCTGCCACAAAGATTCCGCTCGCGATCAAGCTCAGTCCTTACTTCAGCAGTTTCGCAACCATGGCGGTCAGTCTGGACGATCTGAACGTCGATGGCCTCGTGTTGTTCAACAGATTCTACCAGCCTGACATCGATATCGAGAAAATGGAGGTTACGCCAAATTTCACGTTGAGCACTCCGGGCGACATGCGATTGCCGCTGCATTGGATTGGGATTCTCTACGGAAAAGTCCGGGCCAGTCTGGCAGCTACGAGCGGAATCTATCAGGCGCAGGATGTGATCAAGCTGGTGATGGCCGGCGCTGACGTGACCATGTTATGCAGCGCTCTGATGCGGCACGGCATCACGCACATCCAACGAATCGAAATGGATCTAATCTCGTGGTTGAAAGAGCATGGTCGCAAATCGTTGCACGAGCTCAAGGGCGTCATGAGTCAGCAAAATTGCCCGGACCCGAGCGCATTCGAGCGCGCACAATACGTGCGCGGTCTTTCCAGTTACACTTCGTTGTTTCCAATGCGGCGTTGAGTGGCACAGGCATCTTGCCTGCGGGGCAACCGGGCGTCTCGCCTGGTTGATCGCTTTCGGCAGGCAAGATGCCCGCCGGCCCCACAGCCAAGATGGCTGCGCTCCCGCGGTTAATCCTAAAGAGCCAGGCCTTCGTATGTTTCTGCCACGATCTGATCGACCACGGCTTTCATGTCCTGAGTGCGTTCCCACACCATCAGTTGCCGGTCTGCGCCAGTGCCTTCGCGCATGATCCGCTCGATGTGCGCAATCTCGGCCTGATTGCCCAGCTCCTCAGTCTCTGCGGAAACAAACTCCAGCATCTCTTCGAGCAAATCGCGCTCGTCCACTTCGCATTTCCGGCCAAAATCGATCAGCTTGCCATCCAAGCCGTACCGGCCCGCGCGCCAGCGATTTTCGTCGAGCAAACGCTTTTGATAGTTCCGGAAAGTCACATTGTTACGGCGCAATTTTTGCAATTTGAAGACAATCGCTTGCATGAGCGCCGCCAGCGCAATGGTGTCGTCCACACGCGATTGCGCATCGCAAATCCGAAATTCAATGGTGTCGAAAAACGGATGCAGCCGGACGTCCCACCAAATCTTCTTCGGATTATCGATGCAATTCGTGGCGACCAGCAATTTCCAATAATCTTCGTATTCGCTGAGACTTTCGAATGCGTCGGGAATCCCGGTGCGCGGAAGACGTTCAAAGATCATCTGGCGATATGCTTTCAGCCCGGTGTTTTGTCCCAGCCAAAAAGGCGAGTTGACCGAGAGCGCGTACAGATGCGGCAGGAAATAACGGGCCTGGTTCATGATATCGATGGCTTCTTCGCGATCCGGAATTCCAACATGGACGTGCAAGCCGAAGGTCAAGCAGACTCGCGCAATCTGCTGCATGTCATTTATGATCGTGGCGTATCGCTCGTTGACCGTGATCAATTGGTCCATCCAATGAGAAAAGGGATGTGTGCCGGCAGACGCGATCTGGAGTCCATCACGCGCCGCCAGTTTTGCCAACTCAGTGCGAAGATTGACGACCTGTTGTCGGGCATGACGGGCGTCGCTGCAAATCTCGGTGCCGAGCTCCACGATCGACTGGTACAACTCGGGTTTGAGCTGTTCCTTCAAAATCAGCTTGCCGTCGGCGAGGATTTCCTGGATGTGCGAACGCAGCTCGCGCGTTTCCGGATCGATGATCTGAAATTCTTCCTCGATCCCGAGAGTGAAAATGTGGTCGGGACTGCGAAGCCCCTTCGTCGTTTTCTTCAATTCAGGCGACGCCTTTTGCGGGTCAGGGCAACATCCATATTATCAAGTATTGAAAGCATGATTGATCATGCGATTTCTCTTCGCAACAGACTCTGCGGGATTTGCGATTCAGTGACTTTTTTTTGTGCCGGACCTTGCTTGGCAGCGGAATTCATTTTTCTGCCTGGATAGCTGCGGTAACTTCCGCTGGCGTCCAAGCGTTGCCCCGCCAAATCCTCTCGATCTTCCATCTTGACTGATCAGCGCGGTCGCGAGCCCATGTGAAATAGTGCCGCCTTCGGTCTGCCGGTAAACGGAAAACGCGCGAGTGAGCGAATCGATGTCTTTTTCGTCACCGGTTGCGAAGGTCCAGATTTTGGGATCGGCGTGATGAAACGCGGCGTAATCACTCAAGACTTTCGGGGTATCGTAGTCCGGATCCAGCGTGATGCTGAGCAAACGCGTCTTCGCAAGCGTGCCGCTGCCTGTTTTGATCGCCGTCTGCAATTCCTCGAAATTGTTCGACATGCGCGGACAAAAATTTGGCACCGGGCAACGGGTGAAAACGAACGTGAGCACGAAAGGTTGGCCACGAAATGTCTCGAGCGAAATCCGCTCGCCGTTTTGATTCGCGAGGCTGAAGGGCGGCATCTCATCGCCTTCTTTCAGACGCGCATCGCGCTCTGCGGAAACAGGTGCCGTTCGTTTCGGTTCCGCAACATTAACATCTTCGCGGCGGATCTTTTTCACGTTTTCGATCCAGAAATCCTTCTTTGTAACTGCCATGCGAAACGAGATTGCGTCACCGGTTTTCAGATCAGCAATTTGCTTTGGATTACGCGCGACGAACGGCATGGTCATCGAGGGCATGAAGCCGGGGATATTTTCGTGTTGAATTTCAATCGTTGATCGGTCCGGCGAAAATCCCCGCACGACTCCGCGGGTATCGTAATGGTCGGCATCTTTCGTCGGAGTTGGTGGAGCGCCCACAACCGAGGAAAGCGAGAGCTAACACGCTGTAAGCAGGATTTTTTGCATCGGCAGAATTGAAATCGAGGGCGGATTTCCCTTCCACAAAAAACCGACGAAAACCTTGATCTGCATCAAGGCGGGATTTTTCGCGGCCCTCTAATTTCAGCGCATGAGAAAAACAGTTATTCAGCTGCTCGCGCTGATCGCGCTTGGTTGCAGCGTGCTTTTGTGGTTCGTCACCGGTTGCTCGCACTGCGCCGGAAGCACCGCCGAAAGAAGTAACAATTCAGGCCGACGACAAAATGCGTTACGACCTCACCGCTTTTGACGCGTCGCCCGGCCAAAAAATCTCGGTCACGATCAAGAACGTCGGCACGACACCGAAGTATTCGATGGGACATAACTTTGTTCTACTCGATCGCACAATCAACCTGGCAACGTGCAGGCGACGTTTCTCGACAAGGCTTCAACGGAAGCGTCGCACGATTACGTGCCGCCCGGCGCGAAGGAAGTGCTCGCCCATTCCAAACTCTCGGGCCCGGCGAAAGCGAGGTCGTCACCTTCAACGCGCCTTACATTCCGGGGAGTATCTCTATCTCTGCTCGTTTCCCGGTCATTACTCTCAGGGCACAAAGGGTTTCATGACAGTGAAATAAGATCGACAACCAGAAAGATCGACAATGCAAACAGCAAACAAATATCTGGTCGCATTTGCGACCGTAACCGTCGCGATCGGTTTCGCCGGTTGCGAGAAAAAAGACGGCAGCGTCATGAGCCAGGGCGATCGCACTGCGAACGCGCTGGCCAGTTACGTTCCGCTGGGGCAGCAGGACGAATATTATCTCTTCTATTCGGGCGGTCACTCCGGCCAGGTCTTCGTCGCCGGTATCCCATCGATGCGGCATGTCACGACCATCCCGGTTTTCTCGCCGTACTCGGGGACAGGGTACGGCTACGATGTCGAGACCAAAAAAATGCTGGGCGATTACACCTGGGGCGACGTCCATCATCCCGGCCTCTCTCAAACCAAGAGCGAATACGATGGTCGCTGGCTCTTTGTTAATGATAACGCGAACAACCGCGTCGCCCGGATCGATCTGCGCGATTTCAAAACAAAACAAATTCTCGGACCGATCCCAAATTCGATGGGCAATCACGGCTCTTCATTCCTGACGGAAAACTCGGAATACATTCTGGTCTCGACCCGTTTCTCTGTGCCCCTGCCAAAAGGACGCGTCGCTGACCCGAACGATTACGCGACGGAATTCAATGGGATGGTGAGCGGGATCAAAGTCGATCCGCAGACAGGCGAGATGAAAGTGGGGTGGCAAATTCTGACGCCGCCGTTCGATTGGGACCTTGGTTCAACCGGCAAAGGGCCAAGCAGTGGCTGGGCGTTCTGGAGTTGTTACAACTCCGAAATGGCACACACCGTTCTTGAGGCGAATGCGTCGCAGAAAGACCGTGATTTGGCGGCAGTCGTAAATTGGCGCGCGGCGGAGAAGGCTGTGGCGGACGGAAAGGCGACGACGATGGATGGAGTGCCGGTGATCGATCCGTCGAAAGTGCCGGGCGTGATGTACTTGGTCGCGATCGCCAAGTCACCGCACGGATCCGATGTCAGTCCGACCGGCGAATGGGTCGTTTTCGGCGGAAAACTTCAGCCCACCACGAGCGTGATGAACGTGCAGAAAATGCTCGCCGCCGTTCAGAACAAAGATTTCGAAGGCGACTTTCGGGGAATTCCGATTCTAAAGCACGAGAGCGTGATCGAAGGCGAGGTTCCGGTCGGCCTTGGCCCGCTCCACACGCAGTTCGACGCAAGCGGCAATGCGTATACCTCGCTTTTCATCGACTCGCAGGTGGCGAAATGGAAATTGCCGCCATGGTCGGATGCAGAAAAGAAGGACCTGTCCAAGGTCGTTCTGGACAAAATTCCAGTGCATTACTCGATTGGTCATCTCGTAACAGGCGGCAGCGATACCATGCATCCCTTCGGCAAATGGCTGGTGGCGATGAACAAATTATCGGCCGGTCGCCATTTTGATGTCGGCCCGGCGCAACCCGAATGCAGTCAGCTCATCGACATTAGCGGCCCGAAAATGAAGATGGTTTATGAAGCCTACACTGAACCGGAACCGCATTTCGCGCAGATTTTGCCGGTAAGCAAGATTCATCCGATCGAGGTTTACCCGAAGGAAGAAAACAAAGATCCGAACGCGGTTTGGGACAAGGAAGCAACCGGAGTCACACGCAACGGCA
The DNA here is from genome assembly GCA_963757675.1 of uncultured Verrucomicrobiae bacterium. Lineage (GTDB taxonomy): Bacteria > Verrucomicrobiota > Verrucomicrobiia > Chthoniobacterales > UBA10450 > Udaeobacter. The sequence goes on from CAVWTH010000002.1 coordinate 75,488, forward strand.
ACCAGGTGGTGGCCAAGTTGACCGCGATCCGGAGCCGTTTCACGCCGGATCGGATCGACGCCCAAGTAGGTGACGATCTCACCATTCACGTCACCAATATCGAACAGACCCGCGACATGATTCACGGGTTCGGCATCGTTGAGAACAACATCAACGTCACGATCGATCCGGGAGAAACAAAAACAATCAGCTTCAAGCTGACCAAGCCGGGCGTGTTTCCGTTTTACTGCACGAATTTCTGCTCCGCGCTTCATCAGGAAATGCAGGGCTATCTGGTGGTTAAACCAGCGGGCGCAGTCGAGACCGCCCAACGCTAAACGATCGCGCGATGACGGGGAACCACGCAGATGACATCGCCGCACCTTGCATCGAACCAGAGCAATCATGAAATCATTTCTAAACCGGGAATTTCGCTTCCTGCACAAGTCGCTCAACGGCTGGTCGCGACTTTTTCTGCTGGCGGCGGCGGTGACGGTCGCTGCTTCCGTTCTCTTTCCGCTTTGGAAATTGCGTCTGGTTGCGCCGCAATATTCCAATGGCCTCACGATGAAAATCTACGCCTACAAACTCGTCGGCGGCGGCCTGAACGGCAACGACATCAACGAGATCAACAATCTCAACCACTACATCGGGATGAAGAAAATCCAGCAGGCCGAATTCACCGAGATGCAGATCATGCCCTTCATGTTCGGCGTTTTCATTCTGCTCGCGCTGCGCGCCGTCGTTTTTGGCGAAATGAAGGGAGTAATTGATCTCTTCGTTCTCGCGTCCTACTTCGGCGCATTCTCCATCGGCGCGTTTTATTACCGGCTCTACTGGTACGGGCATAATCTCGATCCGCACGCGCCGATGCGGATCAAGCCGTTTACCCCGCTGGTCTTCGGCACGCAAAAAATCGCCAACTTCACGCAATCAAGTTATCCCGAGCTCGGCACCTACCTGCTGTGGGTCTTCATGCTGTGGCTCATTCTCGCGATCTGGTTCTCGCGCAAAGAGCAGACACTCGCATGAATGCGCGCGGTTTTTTTCTTCCTCTGGGGAGCGCACGCGCCCTCGCGTGCCGGTTTTGGCGCCCTCGCCGAAACCATCTTTGCAACGCGCACGAGACTTTCGCGCGTTCCAAAAGAGTTCGCGATCGCGGGGACGCGTGCGCTACCCGGATTATTGCAATCACGCTTTTCCTCACGCTCAACACGGGAGCAGCGACGTTGCAGGAACGCATCGACGCCGCTTTGCCTAACGATTCAATTCGCGTCGAATTCGGCATCCATGCCGGCCCCATAGTTATCAGCAAGCCGCTTTCACTGACCGGTGAAGCCGGTGCAGAAATTCGCGGCAACGGCACCGGTAACGTCGTGACCATCGCCGCGGACGATGTGACCGTGCGCGGCCTGCGCATCACCGGCTCCGGGTTGCGATTATCGGATGACAACGCCGCGGTTTTCGTCACCGGCAATCGAATAAAGGTCGACAATAACGTGATCGAAGATTCGCTACACGGGATCTACCTGAAAAAAGTGCGCGACTGCCGCATCACCGATAATCGCATCCGCGGCAAAACCACTTTGCGCACTTCAACCAGACCAATCGAAGAAACCCTGACTGCAGGAATCGGCGAACTGTGCGAAGTGCCGCTGAATCAAAACGAACGCGGCAACGGCATTCATCAGTGGAACTGCGAGAACAATTTCATTTTCGGCAATGAAATCGGGGAAACGCGTGACGGCATCTATTTTTCCTTCACCAATCACTCGCGCGCCGAAAACAACCGCGTGCACAATGTCCGATACGGCCTGCACTACATGTATTCGGACAACAACGTCTTCGAAAACAACACGTTCACCGAAAACGCCGCTGGCGCGGCTGTGATGTTTTCTTACGACATCGCTATTCGCGACAACCGATTCATCGACAATCGCGGCTCGCGCGCCTACGGAATTCTCTTTCAATCGGACGAACGCGTCCGCCTCGAGAACAATATCATTCGCAACAACGCGGTCGGGCTTTCCTTCCAGCAGTGCATCGGTTTTACCGTGCTCGCCAACGAAGTCACCGGAAATTACATCGGCATCCGTTTCTACGGTAACTGCGACGGAAACACGTTTTCAGAAAATCGTTTCGCGCAAAACCTGCATCCGGTGGACGCCGATGGCGCGGGCGACAACAATCATTGGGCGCTTAATGGAGTCGGCAATTTCTGGAACGACGGCGCCGAAATCGATCTGAACCAGGATGGCATCGGCGACCTGCCGCATCGCGAACTCGATCTCTTCGGCCCACTGCGTCGCGATTTTCCCGCGATCGCATTTCTATCCGACAGCCCCGCGGTTAAACTGCTCCGCTTCGCCAATGAGCGAGCGGAGATTCCCAGTCTTAATTCGATTAAAGATCCCGCGCCTTTGACTTCGCTGTTCTGGAAACTGCGGGCACTGCGAATGGCAAAGGCTTTCCGGCCTAACGAAAGATGATTTCTACCCACAACCTGACTAAAGAGTACGGAGGCAAGGCTGTCTTGCGCGGTCTCTCGCTCGAGGCCAGGTCTGGCGAAGTCACGCTCCTGGTCGGCCCCAATGGCGCCGGCAAAAGCACGACCATGAAGATTCTGGCTGGTTTGACTCGTCCAAATGGCGGGAGCGCGCGAATCAACGAATTCGATATTCGCGATCAAAGAATCGCCGCGCAGCGCTCGCTGGCGTTTCTCCCACAAAGCCCAAATTTTCATCCGCGCATGACCTGCAGGGAGATTTTGCGATTCTACGCGCGGTTGCGCGGCGCCGGTCTCTCGCGATGCCCGGCCATGCTGGAGCTCGCCGGCCTGCGCGAGTTTGAACGCACTCAAACCGGCGAATTATCCGGAGGCATGCGTCAACTCCTCGGGCTCGCATTGCTATTCTTGCCCGACGCGCCGGTCTTATTGCTGGATGAACCTGGTTTGAGCCTCGATCCAAACTGGCGTGAGCGGCTGCAGGAGATGCTTCGCTCCGCTGCAGATCACGGCAAAACCGTCTTCGTGACTACTCATCTAATCCGGGAATGGAACGATGTCGCGCACCGCTGCCTGCTTTGTCGCGACGGAAAAATCGAACGTGAACTCGACCCGACCGATTTGCCGCACACTTTCGACGAAATGGAATCTGCTGTGCCCGAGCAGGCAAGATCGACAATCGATGAATCACGCTTCTCCATTGTTAATTGACGCCGGGGCGTTACGCGCAGTTTTGCTGCGCGAGTTTCGCGACGCGCTGATCAATCGCTACTTTCAAGTGTTTGCCGTTCTGTCGCTGCTCGGCGGCGCGGCGGCGATTCTCTTGAGCGAAGACACAAAGAGCGTCGCATTTTTGATCTTGCAGATTTCTCTCTACTTCGTTTCCCTCTTCGCCCTTCTGGCCGGCGCGACCAGTGCGCAAGCCGAGAGAGAGGAGTGGCCAATGTTGTTCGCACAACCGGTGCCGCGCCTGGCTTATGTCATTGGAAAATTTTTCGCCTACTTGTCGATCTTCGGCGCCGTCTTGCTTCTCCTTTTTTTGCCCGGTTTGCTCGGCGGATCGGACGCGCAACGGCTCACGCTGCTTTACTTTCAAACGTTGCTGTTGGCCGCCGCGTTTCTTTCCATCGGTTTGGCGTGTGGATTTTTCGCGCGCGACCGCGCCCAGGCGCTCATCGTGGGTGTGAGTGCGTGGTTGCTTTTGCTTTTCGGTGTCGATCTTGTGGCGCTTTTTGCCGCGCGCTGGGAGTGGTTTCAAAAACTTCCGGACCTGTGGCTTTCACTTCTGATGTCGAATCTACTCGACTCATTTCGAATCGAAGCGCTTTTCTCGCTCCAACAAATTCCGGCCGAGGCAGCGAACAATACGCCACTGGCGAGCTGGTGGATCGCACATGCCGCTCTTTGGTTCGGTGCGATCGCGATCATCTGGTCGGCAGCGTTGATCACCGTTTCCGGTTTCCGTTTGAACCGTTGGGAAGAGTGATGGCTACGAACTTTAAGAAGCTCGATGTTCGCCCGCTAATCGCGAAGGGCATCGAACCTTTTTCCACCATTTGGGCGAAGATCGAGATGCTGAAAGCGAACGAAGGTCTTACGATTGTCGCGCCGTTTCTCCCTGCACCCTTGATTGAGAAGCTCGGCAGCGAAGGCTTCCGTTCGAGCGCGCAGCATCAGCCGGACGGCGCGTGGGCGGTGAATTTTTGGCGAGAGGATTAAGGACGCTTGCTTGTCGCCGTGAATTCTAAAAGCTCGCTCTCGCTTTGTTTCGCGGAGCCGTTTCGGCTTTTTTTTCCGCTCGGGCTCTTGCTTGGTGCAATCGGCGTCGCTCTCTGGCCGTTGTACGTGTGGCACGCGATCAATTTCTATCCGGCAAATGCGCATGTGCGGTTGATGATCGAGGGACTGATGGGCTCGTTCATCATTGGATTTCTTGGCACTGCGGGCCCACGGCTGCTCGACGCGCGGCCGCTCAGCCCGGGGGAGACTTTCACGCTGTTCGCGTTGCAAATCTTGAACGCGTTCCTCCAATTGGCTCAAGACCAAAGCGCCGGCGACATCGTGTTCCTCGTGCTGCTCCTCACTTTTCTCGGCGCGATGGCAACGCGCGCGCGAACTGCGCAGGATTTACCGCCGCCAAATTTCGTCCTCGTTCTCTTTGGGCTGTTAAACGCAATCGCGGGCATTTTTCTAATCGTGGCTGCCAAATCGATGGCGAACGGCTTGTTTGCCAATCAGCTCGGCAGCCTCATGCTCAACGAAGGCTTTGTCCTGTTTCCCATTCTAGGCGTCGGCGCATTCTTCTTTCCGAAACTTCTCGGCGGCGCAACGCCTGAGCCGTCCGATCTGCGAATTGCGGCAGCGTTGTGGAGAAAGCGAGCAGCGATCGCAGCGGTGACCGCTCTGGTGATCTGGAGTTCGTTCCTGTTGGAAGCGCTCGGCTGGACACGCATCGCCGCACTGGTTCGCGGCCTAACGACTCTGACATATTTTGTCACGCAAGGTCATTTACTGGAAAGACCGAGCGGTCCGCCGTTTCTCGCGCAGTGTTTCCGGCTCGGCGCCGGGTTGCTGGTTGCAGGCTTGCTTCTTCCGGCGGCGCTGCCCGCCTATCGGGTCGCAAATTTACACCTGACGTTCATCGGCGGGTTTAGCGTCATTCTTTTTACGGTGAGCACGCGAGTCATCATTGGCCATGCCGGCCAGACCCATTTGTTTCGAAAACGGCCGCGCTTTCTAATCGTTGCTCTCACGCTACTGGTACTTGCGACGGTTGCGCGGGTCGTCGCCGATTTCATCGCGCCCGCGCGCAACAGTCATCTTGTTTACGCGGCGTTGATCTGGATTCTAGCGGCAATCGTTTGGGCATGCGCGCTCGGGCGGAAACTGTCGCTGAGCGACGAGTAATTCAAAGCTTTTCGACGCGACGATTCGCGGGAAGCGAGATAACATTTCCGGCGTGGCGCTGGAACCGAGCCAATTCAGACAGGCGATCATTGAAAACACCCTGCGCAGTTGTCAGCTATTTATGGGACTGCCGGCAGCCGACATCGCGGCGATCGCTTCGTTCGTTATCGCAAAGCAACTCGACAAGGGCGAATATCTTTTTCGAGAAGGAAATCGCAGCGAAGGTTTTTACATCGTGCAAAACGGCGCGATCAATGTGCATCGCGTAGGTGCTGTCGGGAAAGAACAGGTGATCCATTTGTTTCAGCCGATCGAATCGTTCGCCGAAGCGACGCTCGCAACCGAAGGAGGTTACCCAGCCGACGCGCGGGCCACTGAGTCGACGACTGTTCTGCTTGTGCCGAAAAACGATTTTATCGATCTGTTGCGGAGGCGGCCCGATCTTGCACTGCGCATGCTCGGCTCCATGAGTCAGCATCTCCGCGTTATCGTGGGATTGCTCGACGATCTCACTCTGAAGGACATGGAAACCCGGTTGGCCAATTGGTTGCTAAAACAATGCCCCTGCCCGCTCACCGAGGTGGGGATTGAGATCAAACTCAACCGAACGAAACGCGTGCTCGCGGCTGAGATGGGAACAACGAGCGAAACGTTGTCGCGCACCCTGGCAAAATTTCGTGACAAGAAATTTCTGCGCGTCACTGGCAACACCGTTGTAGTAACGAGACCGCACGAGTTGCAAAAACTGCTGCAACGAAATCTGGGCGAATTATAAACGCGCGTCAGGACGCGCGGGGCTCTTGCAAAACGAAAAATCCTGTCTCGCCGCCGCCGGAAGTGACGTTGACGATTGGCGTGGCGGATAGGCGAACCATCGCGCCGCAGACTTTCCCGCGAAAGAGAAATGGGTTCGTATCAACGAACATTGGCTGCAACTTCCAGTCGGTCTCACCGAAGATCGGAAACACTTCCGGATGCAAATCCAGTGCATCCTGCACGATGTAGTCGGCTGAAAGCGCAGTTTCGATCGCGTTGTCCCACTCGCGCTCGTCTAATTGCGCGCCGAAATGAACGCCGTGTCCGCCGTAATCATCATTCGGTTTGAGAACAAGGCGTGACCGATTTCTGCGGATGAATTCGAGCAAGCTGATTTCTCGCCCTTTCCGCGTGGTCTTTCGGTCGGCGACGCGCCGGGTCCACGGCACCGATCGGCGAATTGCTTCCTGTTCGCTCCTGGTGAACCAATCGTGGCGCTGTTCGTCGGTGAGCATCTCGAACACCGCTTTCTTGTGCATGATCTTGCATCGGAACGGATTCACGAGACAAACGTCATGGTTCACGTATGCGCGGATCAGCGGATGCGTATCGTCGTAGCGCGCGAGGAATTCGTGAATGATCACTCGCTTGTAGACTAGATCGATCCGAAACGCGCCGCTTCGTAGTTGACCATTTTGATATTCGAGATCGTCTGGCGAACAGATGATGGTGGGAACACCGTGCGAGCTGAAATGCTCTTGCAGAAAAACGAACTCACTCGACGTAGGCAGGTCCTTCCAATCCAGGATCGCAACGTTCGGCACGCCGGTGCCGCCCCATTCGCGATAAGTACTCAGCAGCGTTTCGAGTAGCGTTTCAACCGGCGAGAACTGCCGTAAGCGATAGCGTCGGGCAAAGCTCGCCATGACAGGCAGCTCGAAGAGCAATCGATTCAGTTCCTCCTGATCCGGCAGACTCGAAGGATTCTCGGCGTTTGATTCTACGAATTTAATTTCGTCGCCGTGAACGAATGCATCGAGCCGGGTCGTTACGCCGGCTGTTGAAAATCCCGGATCGACCAACGCCATCTTGCATTCAGCTTCAGTCATACCGAGTTCATTCATCAGGTTGGGATGTTGCACGACTGCGGCTGCAACCTTTTCCAACGCACTCGTAACGCGCTCCGCTGCCTGGCTCAGTCTCTGGAATTGTTTTTGATGAAGAAGGTGCGGCCGCAGCGCAATGCCTATGGGCCGTTCGCCATAGAGCAGCCGGTTTTTGCGCATGGCGCCACGCAACTTTTCGAACACAACAGGCGTTAGTGTCTCGTCTGCTGCGAGAAGCTCGTGGAATTCACTGATCGCCTTCTCGCGCAGCGCGTGCGTCGATGTTGTGCTGTGGTTTCGCAAGTTTAGCCGAGTGATCACAAAATTCTAAATCACTCGGCTGACTAGCAGCTATTAAAAAAGCAGTGCAGCGCCAAGCGAAATATCCTTCCAGCTTGCGGCCGGCGCGCGACATCGCCAAATGCGCGCCGGCCAGGCACTCGCGTACTATTGCACTTTTACTTCGATCGCATGTGGCTTCGGCATCGGGCGTTTCGGCAGGTGAACCTGCAGCACGCCGTCATGGAAGTCAGCCACGATCTTGGTTGTGTCCGCATCTTCCGGCACGGTGAATGTGCGCTCAAACGTACCGAAGAAGCGTTCCAGCCGATGGAATTTTTTCTTCTTTTCTTCCTTCTCGGTTTTGCGTTCGCCGGAAATGTAAAGGACGCCGTTTTCGATCGTGACTTTCACGTCATCCTTTCTCATTTCGGGCAGGTCGGCTTTGAACAGATACTCGTGGTCATCTTCGGTGATATCCACCAAGGGCGACCAATCGGCCATCTTGAACCTCTCGCCGTTTTTCGGGAAACGAAACGGGAATGTCGGGAAACCGCCAAAGAAGTTTGGAATCGGTTTTGAAATTCCTCCATCTCCCGGAGCGGGTTCCATGTGGTGAGTGTCTTCATAATTTTTCCTTTCTTTCTGTATGTAAGTGGCGACCGTGTGCGCGAACGACGCTCACCATAATTTGCGAGAGTTTGTTCGGATCTTGCGATAGGCGCGCATATCTGCGGATTCTCCGGCGCAAAAAACGCCTGTCTTTTCACAAAACCTGCATGGCGCAGTTCACTCGAAGAGCTCCTTATGAATGTAAAGCAAATCGCCGGATTAACCGTCACCAAGGAAGGCAGACCATGTTTACCAATCTAATTTCACACGAAAGAACGCCCGCCCATCGTGACGACAGCACAATGCCGTTCGGCCCGCGTCGGGGTGGGTTTATCAATGCAGCGGATCGCATATTCGAGGAGGGCTGGCCGCTCGATGAGGCGACCGTGGAACAATGCGAAGCGTTCGATCTCGTTTACCGAACGCTCTGCGCGGTCATGTATAACTACGTGCCGCTATCGGGTCATCCCGGCGGTTCAATTTCTTCTGGGCGGTTCGTTGCACGGCTGTTGTTCGACGCGATGGATTATGATCTGGCGCACCCAAATCGTCAGGACGCCGACATCATCTCGTACGCAGCCGGACACAAAGCGCTCGGGCTTTACGCGATGTGGGCGCTGCGCAATGAAGTGGCGCGCATCGCCGCGCCGGATCTGTTGCCGCGCGACGAAAAATTTCAATTGCGGCTCGAGGATCTCCTTGGGTTTCGCCGCAATCCCACAACGACCACGCCGTTGTTCAGGAAATTTCACGCCAAACCACTCGATGGGCATCCGACACCGGCCACACCATTTGTTAGGCTTTCCACCGGCGCGTCGGGCGTGGGCGTTCCAGCATCGTGCGGCCTGGCCTGGGCCGCGGGCGATCTCTATCGCGAGGACCCGCCACGAGTTCATATCATCGAGGGTGAAGGCGGAATGACGCCCGGCCGTGTCGCGGAGGCTTTCGCCGCCGCGGCGACCGCTTCGCTCGACAACATCATTCTGCATATCGATTGGAACCAGGCGTCCATCGATTCTAACCACGTCTGCCGCGACGACGAGGCCCCCGGCGAATACGTGCAATGGACACCTGCCGAGTTCGCGTATTTGCACGACTGGAATGTCGTGTACGTGCCGGATGGGTTCGATTGGCAGCAGATCGCTACAGCGCAACGCCTCGCCCTCGAGTTTCAGAATGGTCAGCCGACGGCGATCGTTTATCGCACGGTCAAGGGATGGCAATACGGGATTGAGGGACGCGCATCCCACGGCGCCGGTCACGGGCTTTGCTCAAGTGCGTTTTTTGCGGCGGTCGCGCCGTTGTTGCCGAAAGATTTCGTGCCGCTGCCATGTTGCGAAGGCGACAAACAGCGCTGCCGCGGCGGAGCCGACGCAACCGTCATCGAGGAATGCTACTGGAAAACTCTCAGCATCATTCGTCAGTCAATGGAGGCGAGCGGACCGATGGTCGAAGCACTTGCTGAACACTTGCGCGCCGCACAGACACGCTTGAACGCGCGCGCACGCAAACCTTCCGAGGGTAGACCGCACGTCGATCTCACATACACGATCGCGGAAGCCGCTCCCGATGCGGCGACGCCGCCAGACCTCACGCTGAAACCGGGAACAAAGACGACGTTGCGCGAGCAACTGGGCCGCGTGTTGAACTACTACAATGTCGCCACTGAAGGCGCTTTCATTGTTGCTGCTGCCGATCTGCTCGGATCAACAAGCATCAATAAAGCGAACGACAAATTCCCCGGCGGGTTCTATAATCGCCGCTCGAATCCCGGCGCGCGAGAACTCGCCATCGGAGGAATTTGTGAGGACGCCATGATGGCGATGCTGTCAGGCATCAGTTCATTTGGCGCCCACATCGGCGCGGGTTCATCGTATGGCGCATTCAGCGCGCCGCTTGGTCACATCGCTTCGCGGTTGCACGCGATTGGCAATCAGGCGCGTGTCGCAACAGAAGGCGGCGAGTATCGCCCGTTCTTTCTCGTTTGTGCGCATGCCGGACTAAAGACCGGCGAGGATGGTCCAACGCATGCCGACCCGCAGTCATTGCAATTGCTTCAGGATAATTTTCCGCTCGGCACAATGATCACGTTGACGCCGTGGGATCCGCAGGAAATCTGGTTCCTTGTTTCCGCCGCGCTGGCAAAGCGCCCCGCCATCATCGCGCCGTTTGTAACGCGTCCGCCGGAACTCGTGCTTGATCGAGCCGCGCTTGGTTTGCCGCCCGCCTCGACGGCAGCTCAAGGTGTTTATCCGTTGCGCGCTGCGCGCTGGCTGTCGCAAGGCACAATCGTGCTTCAAGGCACCGGGGTAACAAATGCCTTCCTCAACGAAACGCTGCCGCTCCTTGAGCGCGAGAAACTCGACGTGAACGTTTACGTCATCACGTCATCCGAGCTCTTCGACATGTTGCCGGCGTCGACGCGCAAACGGATTTTTCCGGAAGCGCATCAATAAGAAGCGATGGGAATCACCGATTTTACGCTGTCGACAATGACGCGCTGGGTGCGCTCGGACTACGGACGCAAACATACGCTCCATCCGTTCCGGCATAAGCATTTTCTCGGAAGCGGCCCGGGCGCAATGGTGATGGCGGAAGCCGGGTTGGATGGGGCGAATCAATTCGAAGCGATTCGTGCATACGTCCGCAACCGCTGATCTCTTGCCTCAGATGTAGCTTGTATATGGAACGTCGAACGAACCTTTCCGCCTCTCCCCTTGCGCAAGGGGAGAGGATTCAGGTGAGGGGTTTGGTGAACCTTGGAGCAGCTGAGGCTCCAACCCTCACCCTACCCTCTCCCTTTGAAAGGGAGAGGAGAAATCTGGCAGCATGACCGTAAAGGAGCGCTAAACGTGTCTTTCAGATGGCCCCGAACACCGTAGCGGAAGCCGACGACTTCCCACGGGGCGCGAACAGCATCCCCCGCAGCAAGAATCCGATCGCACTTTTTCAAACCTGGTTTCGAGAAGCGACTGATTCTGGCATAGAAGAGCCGTCCGCGATGACGGTAGCGACAGTTGATCCGAGCGGTTATCCGGATGCGCGAATGATGTTGCTCAAGGGCGTGGATGAGCGCGGGTTCGTTTTTTACACCAATCTGGGAAGTGCGAAAGCGCAGGCACTGCGTCATGATCCGCGCGTAGCGCTCTGTTTCTATTGGGCCAAGATCGGCAAACAGGTGCGCATTCGCGGCCGGGCAAACATCGTAGCCGACGAAGAGGCGGATGCTTATTTCGCTACGCGCCCGCGGTTGAGTCAGATCAGCGCCTGGGCTTCGAAACAGTCGCAGCCAATGCGAGGCTACTTTGAACTGGAGACCGAAGTTGCGAAAACTGCTCTCCGTTTTGGTTTGGGACAAATACCGCGTCCGCCGTTCTGGTCAGGATTTCGAGTCGTGCCGGACCGGATTGAATTTTGGCTTCAGAAACCATTCCGCCGTCATCAGCGCATTCTCTACGAGCGAACATCGGACGGTTGGCAAAAACGCTGGCTTTATCCGTAGTCTAAACTTTGGAAGCGTGGAACTCGCTTTTCTCAATCGCGTCAAAGATTTCTTTGGCGAGGATTGGAAACGCGGAATTCTGAAACTCTGGATCATCCATGTAGCGCGTGACGATCTTGTCGTTTTCTCCCATTCGCTGAATCATCATCTCTTCAATCAACTTTCTGATTCCAAGCTGGAACTTTTCAAATTGCGGATTCGCGCGAGCGGTCTTGATGATCTGGTCGTTCTTGATGGCACGTTCCTTGATTTGTTCGAAAAACAAGCGGTCTTCCTCGGTAAATTCAGTTCCGAATCGATCGTTCAAGATACTGATGATCTCAGAGAGCGGCGCTTTTTCGTCTTTCGCTTTTCCGGTTCCGACATCGGTTGGGCTCCTAACTCCCACCGGCTCGCCTTCGTGCAACACGATGGCTCCCGAAGAAACACGTTCCAGCCGGTAGTATTGCAGTCCGACTTCGTCAGTTAATTTGATAGCAGGATCGCGATCGACCGGGAGATGGGGGACAAGAAAACGGCCATAGCTGTACAGCATTTCCATTTCCGGATCGGCATACGGAATGATCTGGCTCATAAATGCGTAAACGCGTCCGTATCCGCTCAGCTTTTCACGAAACTCTGCCCGCTTCTCCTCGTCTGGAATTGCCTTGAAACGATCAACCGCTGGCTGAAGCTGCTTCTGCATGGCCGCGTGATCCGCTGCTTTCTGTTGCTCTGGAGAGCGGTAGAAGATTTTGGCGAAGGCTTCGACCTCGGACCAATGATAAATCTGCGCCTGATCCAATTCGTGCTTCAAAGCTTCAAGCTTCGAAATATCGGACGTTTCCTGGAGACTGGTTGCATCGTAGTAAGGTTTGAACGCTCGATAGATGTCCTCTGGCGGATTGACGAAATCCAAAACAAACGGTTCGTCCTTGCCGGGAATCTTCCGGTTCAGCCGCGAGAGTGTTTGCACTGCTTGCACGCCGTCGAGCCGCTTATCGACATACATTGCGTGGAGAAGGGGTTGATCGAAGCCCGTCTGATACTTGTTCGCCACCAGCAGCACCTGATAATCCGATGAACCGAAACGCTCAGGAAGTTGAGCTTCGCTGATCGGCTTCCCCGTCACGCAATCGATGTTCATTCCAGGTTCCGTGTATTCGAGACCAGTTTCCGGATCTTTCACGGTTCCGCTGAAAGCGACGAGCGGCCGGATGTCGCTGTAACCGTGACGCTCCAAATAACGATCAAACGCGAGCTTGTAACGCACTGCATGCAGACGGGACGAAGTCACCACCATCGCTTTCGCACGTTCGTTCAGCCGATGCTTCACGTGCCTTCGGAAGTGTTCCACCATCACCTCAGTCTTCTGCTCGATGTTGTGCGGATGCAGCGACATGAACTTTGCCAAAGCGCGGACGCCCTTCTTCTTCGGCAGATTCGGATCGTCTTCCGCTTCTTTCACGAGCCGGTAGTAAGTCGCGTAGGAGGTGTAATTCTTTAGAACATCGAGGATGAAGCCTTCCTCGATCGCCTGCCGCATACTGTAGAGATGGAATGCTTCCGGCTTGCCCGTCGGACCAGTGCGTCCAAACAATTCCAGCGTCTTTCCTTTCGGCGTCGCGGTGAATGCGAAGAAGCTCAATTCGGCTGCCGCCCTCGCGATTGCATCACCTGATTTAGAATATCTTCGCTATCTGGCTCTTCTTCACCGTCCTCCGACTCGATCTTTGCTCCCAGGATTGCCTTTAATTCGCGGGCCGTTTCTCCCGTCTGGCTGGAATGCGCTTCATCGACGATCACCGCGTATTTCCGTTTGGCGATTGCGTTCTGCCACTCGCTGGCCTGTTTCTTCTCTTCATCGGTCGCGTCCTCCGAGCTTTCCGCGCCCGCGACGTGCAACAGCCCGCGCAGCACGAACGGAAATTTCTGCAGCGTTGTGATGACGATCTTCGTCCCATCCACCAAAGCTGCCGCTAATTGCTGCGAATCCTCGTCGATCGCCTTCACGACGCCTTGCGCGTGCTCGATCTGGTAAATCGCATCATGCAATTGCCGGTCGAGCACTCGGCGATCGGTGATCACGATTACGCAATCAAAAATCTTCTCGTCAGTTGCGGTGTGCAGGCTGGCAAGACGATGTGACAGCCACGAAATGCTGTTTGTCTTCCCGCTGCCGGCAGAATGCTGAATCAGATAATTGTGACTCGGCCCTTCACCGCGCGACGTGAAGACAAGCTTACGAACGGCATCCAGCTGATGATAGCGAGGGAAGACCATCGTTTCCTCGACCACGCGTTTCTTGCCGCCTTTGCCGTCATCAACTTTTTCCTCTTTCTTCTCGATGAACATGAAGTGACCGAGAACGTCGAGAAAGCTGTCGCGTTGCAGGACCTCTTCCCAGAAATAGCCGGTGCGATAACCGGAGGGATGCTGCGGATTGCCGGCGCCGCATTGAACTTCGCCCGGATGACTTCCGCGGTTGAACGGAAGGAAATGCGTTTTCTCCTTCTGCAATCGTGTGGTCATGTGAACTTCATCGGGATCGGCGGCGAAATGCACGAGAGCGCGTGATTTGAATTGAAAAAGCGGCGCACGCGGATCGCGATCCTCCTTGTATTGCCTCACGGCGTGCCGCCAACTCTGACCCGTCCCCGGATTCTTGAGCTCGCAGGTCGCGACCGGCACGCCATTGAGAGCGAAGAGCATGTCCACTGTGCAACCATCATTTGGGTGACACGGCACCTGTCGCGTAAGCGTCAGCACATTTTTTCCGTACAACTCCAGCACATCGAAGTTCAGTCCGTGCGCTGGCTTGAAATAAGCGAGCCGAAACGTCTTGCCGTAAAACTTGAATCCGTGCCGCAGTACATGTAGCGCGCCCTTGAGATCGAGTTCCTTCGCCAGCGCGTTGATGAGCAAGCGACTCCAATCCCACGCCGTGCAGCGTCTTCATTTCGTTCCAGAGTTTTGATTGCGTCGCCTGGAGAAATGGAATACGCGCGCGGGGAAAAGCGCGCGCTCTTTATCCCACTCCGCTATGTCGCCCCGCTGCCAGCCCGCTTTCTTGTGGAGAATTTCCTCCACGTAGGTTTCAAAGACTCGTTCGGTAGTTTGGCTCACGACGCTGGCCCCAAAATAAAACGCGCACGCTCGCGTCGTAGCATCTCGAAAGGAGTCATGCATTTGACGCCAAGGCCAATGCACGCGTTGGGAATCTTGATTTTCTTGGTCGAGGCCGAGGCAATCTCGTGGGTCACAACGGTATAACCGTGAGCGAGGGCGTGAGCTATCAAATAGAAGTCCGCTACTTGGAGGAACGTGTTTACCGCAGCAGGTTCGTAACTCTGCCCGGTCGCCCAAGTGCTGACCGTGCCGAGGGCTGGCAAGATAGCCGCGTCGGGTTTTACAAAAAACCCGGGGCCGCGCCCATTGGCCCACGCAGAAAGTTCATCGCCGCCAGCCTCGATTTCATCGCCGACTTTTTCGGTGCTCAAAACCAAACCCGTCGCGTTAGACGCGATGAGCCACTCCCAGAACGCCGGACAGAAATCCAAACCGTAGTGCAAGTTCTTGGCTTGAATGAACACGTCGGCGTCCAGCAGGTAGGTCACGGCACGCCCACCCCCAAACTGCGCCCCAGCTCCTTGAAGGTCGCCTGCTTCGAGAAGCCGAGCATCCGGAAGGCATCGTTGAAGAGGGTGTGGCCTTCCAGCGTACTCGTCACGAGCGCGGCGGCGAAGCGTTTGCTGACTCGCGCGGCTTGCGTCAAATAAAAGTTGCCCCCGCTCCCGCGCGGGATTGCACGCAGCCTCTCTACTTCGGCGTTATAAGCGTTCCAAAACTCTTGCCGCGTCAGACCACCAACGTCGTGAATGCGGCGCAAGACAACTAGGGTGCTGACTTTGAAGCGTCGGGCCAATCGATTAATCTCGTTAGGCAAGTCGGTCCTTGCGTCGTACTCCCGTTTCATCAAATCGAGCGGCACGAGGAGTTCGGCGGCCACTCGATTGCACCAGCGTTCTACATTCTGATCGGGAACGATCGCAGCTTGAGCATCCGAGACCGCGGATTGCCCTAACCAGATATGGGCCAGCTCGTGGGCTAGGGTGAACATCTGCGCCGCCTTTGTATCCGCGCCATTGATAAACACGAGCGGGGCCAAATCATCCGCCATGGCGAAACCCCGGAACTCCTCCGGGTCTAAGTGGCGGTGGTTATTGTTGTGCACTACTCCGTTGCACATCACGAGAATGCCCAAACCATCCGCCTGCTCGATGAAGTTTCGCAGCGCATCGGTCCACGTCGGCATCCTGCGGCGCTCATTCACATCAAAATGAAGCGCCGCCCGAATCTGTGACGCGGTCGGAACGACTTCGTCCTGCATGCTGGCCGAACCGACAAACTCAAGGGGCTTTTCCCCGACCGAGCGCGCATAATCACGGAACCACTCCTGGCGTTGCTGACAGACATAAATGGTTTCGAGCAAGTCTGGAGAAGGACGAGCGATGCGGGTGTTGGCAATCGCACGAAAGTCAGGAATCGGGACTTTTTCGACGGGTGGCTCCTGAAGAAAAAGATAACCAACCGGCGTGTAGGTCGCTTTCGCAAAAGCTTCGACCTGTTTCAGCGTAGGACGCGCGTCGCCGCTTTCCCAGGCGGTCAGTCGGGGGAACTTATGCTCCAGATCGTGAAGCTCAAACCCTGCGCGCGTATAGGCCCAACGCAGCAGTTTCGGTTTAATTGCGACTCGCTCCATAATCGAACGTTACCGATCAACGGCCCTCACATCAATTTTCCCTGTCACGGCGGCGGTGATAAGGGCGGTGCGGTATTCCTGTAGCTTCTCGATCGCCGCTTCCACCTTTTCCATCATCCGGTCGAGCTTCGCGGTTTCGCGATCGAGATAATCGGCGATGGCTGTTTGCTCGTCGATTTCCGGAAGGAGCAAAACAAAGCTACCAAGTTCCTCGGCATTCAGAATGCGGTTGCGCTGCTCGCAACCGCGAGAGATGAATCTGCCCTTGCAACATATACTTCGCCAGAAGGACCCATGCTACAAAGCGAGCCGAGGCTTTCGTGACGGTCAAAACCATGTCGTAGCCGGCAATGCAGCCAACAATCTCGTGGGTTACGATGGCCGAATCACCGGTGTAAGCGCCGCTGCGCACCACGAGAATTTCTTCGTCACATAACTCAGGGCGACGACTCCAAGGCACGTCCGAGCGATCAACCTTTCGAACGAACTCCATCTCGATTTTGCCGCGCTTGATGTCGGTCGCGCGGATAAATGGAATTCCGTCATCTACATATTCCGGGGGTTCACCAAGGCCATACCGAATTTCCGCAACGCGTTTGATTCGCTTCCCCTCCCAATGTTCCGGGATATCGCCGAGCCATTCGATGCCGGAGGGTTTGAGCTTGGGGTGCGGGTTGAGACCAGCGGCGCGTGCGGCGTCGGGCGGCAGGCCGCGGGTGACGGTGCGGGAGATTAGCGCGGCGCGCTTTTCCTTCAGCTTCCCGATCAGCTCCCGCTTCTTCCCGACCAACTTGTCCAGCCTAGCCGTCTCCCGGTCGAGAAAGTCCGCGATCGCGCGCTGCTCGCCAGGCTCCGGTAAGGGAATGGCAATCGTGCCCACATCTGAAGCGTTGATTGCTGGATAGCTCACACCGACAGATCGTGCGACGACAGTTTCAACAAATGACGATTCACGTAGCGCGTAGCTGAGGAAAGGTGCTTGGACTTTGTCGGGCCGAACTACGGCGAACCCCGTTGAGACGATGAGATTCTTCGGCGGCTTTCGGATCGGTGCGATCGCCCGGAGATAAGTCCGGACAGTGGAAACGATCGTGTCGCCGTCTCTCACAATTCGCCGCGCCCGTGACGGAGCGGTATCAAAAGTCAGTTGCTCGTCCGCGATGATGCCTTCAGCGGATTTGACGTTTCCAATATCGACATAGGTCAACTCAAACTCCGGCGGTGTTGTTTCAGGCAACGCTTCGTCATTGACACTTGCCAAATATTTGAGCCGTTTGATTTCCCAGTGTTTCGGGACTTTGCCAAGCCACGCGTCCCCGGCCTTTTTGTATGTCGTGTAAGTCGGCAACCTCATGCGGTGACCTCTTTGAGCAGTGCGAGAATTTCGTTTTCGAGTGTCTTGATGTCTGACTCGATCTCTTCCAGCGGGCGCGGCGGTTCGTAGCGGTAGAAGTGGCGGTTGAGCGGAATTTCGTAGCCAATCTTGGTTTTGCTTTCGTCGATCCACGCATCGGGGACGTGCGGCAGCACTTCGCGTTTGAAGTAGTCTTCGATCTTCTCCTTCAGCGGCACGTTCTCGGTGTCGCGCAAGCTCGGTGTCTGGCTCGGGATTGCCATCGCGAGTCGGTGCAGATATCGGCGGTCTCGTCGCGCTCGCTAAAGGCGTCGCGCAACAGCATGCGCAACGAATTGTTGGCGGCGTCATCGTTAGGCAGTGTTTTCTTGAGCCAGTCATCAAATTTTTGCCGGTTCTTTAACACACCGGGCCGCTTCGCGGCTCGCAAATTTTGCACGACATGTTCGCGCGTGTCGGCCGGTAACTTGTCGACCTTGCCAATCGTGGTCGTACCATGCTCAAGCGCGTCGAGCTTTTCGTCCGTGATCTCAAACGCGAGCGGAGCGGACGCTCGACCGTGATCTTCTGAAAACCAAAGTCGGCGTTATCGAAAATCTTGCTCGACGACGAGCTCTTTCACCGCGCCGTCAATGTTTAGCTTCCGCGTTTCGCCGTCGGTGAAATTGCCGTAGATGCGCGTGATCTCGCCGATGTCGTCGCGTTCGCCGGCGCGCCGTCGCCGATTTTGTGGCGCTTGTTGCCGAGGCTCTTCTTCATCTGAACCCAGAAGTTGCGCGCGTCGATGAACTGAATCTTGCCGTTGCGCGGTTTGCTTTTCCGGTTGGTCAGAATCCAGAGGTAGGTGGAGATGCCGGTGTTGTAGAAGAGCTGCTCGGGCAGGGCGACGATCGCCTCCAGCCAGTCGTTCTCGATGATCCAGCGGCGGATTTCTGCTTCGCCGCTGCCGGCGTCGCCGGTGAAGAGAGGCGAGCCATTGAAGACGATGGCGATGCGGCTGCCGCCTTTCTTCGGGTCGCGCATCTTCGAAAGCATGTGCTGGAGAAAGAGGAGCGAGCCGTCGTTCACGCGCGGCGTGCCCGCGCCGAAGCGGCCCTCGAAGCCGAGGGTGTCGTGCTCTTTCTCGATGTAGCGCTGCTGCTGTTTCCACTCCACGCCGAAGGGCGGATTCGCGAGCATGTAGTCGAATCTTGTCGTCCGCGGAAGCCGTCTTTCGTGAAGGTGTCGCCGAGAATGATGTTATCGGCGTCCTCGCCTTTGATCAGCATGTCGGATTTGCAGACCGCCCAGGCGTCGTCGTTCCAATCCTGGCCGAAGAGCATCGGCTTCGCATCGCTATTGAGCTCGTGGATGTACTTCTCCGCGACGGAGAGCATGCCGCCGGTGCCGCAGGCCGGATCGTAGATGGTTTTCACGACGTGGCTGTGCGTCAGGTCTTTCTCCGGCGAGAGAAGCAGATTCACCATGAGCTTGATCACCTCGCGCGGAGTGAAGTGTTCGCCCGCTTCCTCGTTCGCCTGCTCCGCGCCGATCCGGATCAGCTCCTCGAAGACATAGCCCATCTGCACGTTGTCGATGTGGGCCGAGGAGAGGTCGATCTTCGCGAAAGCCTTGATGACTTCGTAGAGAAGATTCTTCTCCGCCATCTGCGCGATCTGCTCGTCGAAGCCGAAGCGCTCGATGATGGCGCGGACGTTCGGCGAGAATCTGTTGATGTAACTGTTGAGATTCGGCGCGAGCTGGTTCGGGTCGTCGAGCAGCTTCTTGAAGATCGAGCTTCGAGAGATTGTAGAATGGTCGCTTCGTGATTTTCTGGAGAAGGCTGCTGAAAACCGTCTCCGGCTTGTTCTTGATCGCCGGATATTCCTCCAGCACCGCGGCCTTCGTCGGCGCGAGAATGCAATCGAACCGCCGCAAGACCGTAAGCGGCAGAATGACCTTCCGATATTCGTTCCGCTTGTACGGTCCGCGAAGCAGATTGCAGATACTCCAGATGAAATTCGCGAGCTGGGAATGAGTCTCCGCCGTCATCGCGACCGAGGTTATCAAAACTTTCCCTTTGAGAAAGGATTTTGAGACAGCCTGGAGTCAGAGCCGCGCGCAAGAACTGCACAGCAAAACGCAACGGACGTACATCAGTTAGACCCAGGCATGGTAGCGGATAGGTTCCAAACCATGAAGACCGACTATAAAATGTTGGATGCGAACGAAGCTGTAGCGCGCGTTGCATATGCGTTGAACGAAGTGATCGCGATTTATCCGATTACTCCGGCGTCGCCAATGGGCGAATGGGCGGATGCGTGGTCGGCAGCTGCCGTGAAAAATCTTTGGGGCACAGTGCCATCCGTGATCGAGATGCAAAGCGAAGGCGGCGCGGCGGGAGTGATTCACGGTGCGCTTCAAACCGGTGCGCTCAGCACCACGTTTACTTCCTCGCAGGGATTGCTGCTGATGATCCCGAACATGTACAAGATCGCCGGCGAACTGACGCCGACGGTGTTTCACATCGCCGCCCGCTCCCTTGCCGCGCAGGCGCTGTCGATCTTCGGCGATCATAGCGATGTCATGGCCGCGCGCGCGACCGGTTGGGCAATGCTT
Organism: uncultured Verrucomicrobiae bacterium; assembly: GCA_963757675.1. Taxonomy (GTDB): domain Bacteria; phylum Verrucomicrobiota; class Verrucomicrobiia; order Chthoniobacterales; family UBA10450; genus Udaeobacter. The sequence continues at coordinate 95,828 of CAVWTH010000002.1, forward strand.
TGTTCGGCGTCGGTGCAGGAGGCGCAGGACCTGGCGCTCATCGCGCACGCGGTCACGCTCGAATCGCGCATTCCATTTCTGCATTTCTTCGATGGGTTCCGCACGTCGCACGAGATCTCGAAAATCATTACCCTGCCTAACGAGGCGCTGCAGCAGATGATCAACGAAGAACGCGTGATTGAGCACCGCGCGCGAGCACTCTCTCCCGATCATCCCGTAATCCGCGGCACGGCGCAAAATCCGGATGTCTATTTCCAGGCGCGCGAGACGGTCAACCCGTTTTACGCGGCTTGTCCGGCGACTGTGCAGCGGATGATGGATCGGTTCGCGGAGCTAACTGGCAGACGATACGGGCTATTCGAATATCACGGCGCAGCCGACGCAGAGCGGGTGATCGTTTTGATGGGCTCAGGCTGCGAGGCCGCGCACGAAACTGTCGATTTCCTCGACGCGCAAAACGAAAAAGTTGGCGTCCTGAAGGTGCGTCTGTACCGGCCGTTCGATGCAGCTGTCTTTGTAAAAATGTTGCCACCGAATGTGCGCTGCATCGCTGTTCTCGATCGAACGAAAGAGCCAGGAGCGGGAGGCGAGCCACTCTATCTCGATTGCGTGAACGCGCTTCACGAGCAGGGCCGCAGCGACGTGCAAGTGGTCGGAGGCCGCTATGGTTTGTCCTCGAAGGAATTCACGCCGGCGATGATCAAGGCGGTGTTCGACAATCTCGCGCATCCGTCTCCGAAGAATCATTTCACCGTCGGGATCGAAGACGATCTCTCGCATACGAGCCTCGATTTCGATTCTAATTTCTCGATTGAGCCGGACGACGTTGTGCGTGCGCAGTTCTTCGGCCTCGGATCGGACGGCACCGTGGGCGCGAACAAGGAATCGATCAAAATTATCGGCGAGAACACGGATTATTTCGCGCAAGGCTATTTCGTTTACGATTCGAAGAAGTCCGGCGCGATGACGATCTCGCATCTGCGTTTCGGACCGCGCCCGATCAGATCGACGTATCTCATCACAAGGCCAATTTCGTTGCGTGTCATCAGCCGTTTCTTCTCGAAACATGTGACGTGCTGCGAGACCTCGCGGCGGGTGGAACGTTCTTGCTCAATTCGCCGTTAGGACCGGACCGCGTGTGGGGCCATCTGCCAGAAAACGTGCAGCGACGGCTCATCGAGCAGCGCGCGAAGTTCTTCGTTATCGACGGCAACAAGGTCGCGCGAGACGCAGGGATGGGCGGTCGGATCAACACTGTGATGCAGACCTGTTTCTTCGCCATCTCCGGCGTGCTGCCGCCGCAGCAAGCAATCGAGGCGATTAAGAATTCAATTCGCAAAACCTATGCTAGGAAAGGCGATGAGATCGTAGAGCTGAATCTCCGGGCGGTTGACCAGACGCTCGCGCATTTGTACGAAGTAAAGGTTCCCGAGGGCGCTGTAGCCGGCGTCGTTGACGCCGGACGGGATCAACGATCCCGGCTACAAACAACGGAGAACTGAAGCGCGCGCCGGAGTTTGTGCGCGATGTGTTGGGCGAAATCATGGCGGGGCGCGGCGATCACGTCCCGGTGAGCGCATTGCCTAACGACGGCACTTATCCGACCGGCACAACACAATTCGAAAAACGAAATCTCACGAGCGAGGTCCCGGTTTGGGACCCGGCAAGTTTGTATCCAGTGCGGCAGATGCGTGATGGTTTGCCCGCACGCAGTCATCAGGAGCAAAGCGTATGAGGCGGCCGTTCTCCAAGGCGCGCCTTCGTCGTTCAAATCGGCGGAGGCGCGGTTGCCGGAGTGGAAAGGGTTGACGTACACGCTGCAAGTGGCGGTCGAAGATTGCACCGGCTGCGGGATATGCGTCGATGTTTGCCCGGCGCGCAACAAATCCGAAGCGCGCTTGAAAGCCATCAACATGCAGCCGCAGTTGCCGCTGCGCGAAGCAGAGCGGGAGAACTGGAATTTTTTTCTTTCAATTCCGGAGATGGATCGCCGCCAGGTTTCAACTGACCACGTGCGCAAAATGCAGGTGCAACAGCCGCTTTTTGAGTTCTCGGGAGCGTGCGCGGGTTGCGGCGAGACGCCTTACATCAAATTGCTCACCCAACTCTTTGGCGATCGCTTGATCATCGCGAACGCGACCGGCTGCTCTTCCATTTACGGCGGCAATTTGCCAACCACGCCTTACACGAAGGATGGAAATGGACGCGGTCCGGCGTGGTCGAATTCTCTATTTGAAGACAACGCCGAGTTCGGCCTTGGTTTCCGCGTTTCGCTGGACAAACAACAAGAGTTCGCAGGCGAACTGCTCCAGCAGCTATCGCCGCAAATCGGGCGCGGACTCGTCACTGAAATAATGAATGCACGCCAACGCGATGAAGCAGACATTTTCGATCAGCGCGAACGCGTCGCCGAGCTGAAGCGCAGACTCGGCTCGTTAGGCGATCCGATCGCAAAACGCCTGTTCGTGCTGGCCGACACGCTTGTGCGCAAAAGCGTGTGGATCGTCGGCGGTGACGGATGGGGTTACGACATCGGTTACGGCGGACTCGACCATGTGCTTGCCAGCGGACGTAACGTCAAGGTCCTGCTGCTCGACACGGAGGTTTACTCCAACACCGGCGGACAATGCTCCAAATCCACGCCGCGCGCGGCGGTCGCCAAGTTCGCCTCGGGCGGGAAACGCTCGCCGAAAAAAGATCTCGGACTGATGGCGATGACTTACGGCACGATCTACGTCGCCTCAGTCGCGATGGGCGCGCGAGACGAGCATACATTGAAGGCGTTTCTCGAAGCGGAGGCATATGATGGTCCGGCAATCATTATCGCTTACAGCCATTGCATTGCGCACGGGATCAACATGACCACGGCCATGCAAAACCAGAAAGCGGCGGTGAACACGGGCCAATGGCTGCTGTATCGTTACAATCCCGAGCGGCTGCGGCTCGGAGAAAATCCACTTCAGCTGGATTCTGCCGCGCCGCGCGTGAAAATCGCGGATTACTTCAAGCTCGAACAGCGGTTCAAGATTCTCGAAAAAAGCGAACCGCACGCCGCGAGGGAATTGCTCGCCCAGGCGCAGGCGGACGTGAACGTCCGCCGCGCATTCTACGAATTTCTCGCCACTAGAAAATTCAACCCTACCCCAAACTCATGAACCTAACGACCAGATATCTCGGCTTTAAATTGCGTACGCCTCTCGTGCCATCGGCATCGCCGCTTTCAGAAAAGATCGACAACATTAAACGAATGGAAGACGCAGGCGCTGCGGCGGTCGTTTTTCATTCACTTTTCGAAGAGCAGATTCGACGCGACCACCATGACCTGGATTTCTATCTTGAACAGGGCACCGAATCTTACGCGGAGTCGCTGAGCTATTTTCCTGTTCGGCCCGAGTTCAAGGTTGGGCCGGAAGCGTACCTCGAGCACATCGCCCAGGCGAAAGCGGCGGTCGATATCCCAATCATCGGGAGCCTCAACGGCAGCACATTTGGCGGCTGGCTGGCGTACGCACGGCAGATCGAGCAAGCGGGGGCTGACGCGCTTGAGCTGAACATTTATTCCATTCCAAGCGACCCCGAGATTACCGGGGAAGACATCGAAGCACATTACCTCAGCATTCTCGCAGCGATCAAAGCGGAGGTGAAAATCCCCGTGGCGGTCAAGCTTAGCCCGTTCTTCACGAACTTTGCGCGGTTCGCGCGACGCGCCGACCGAGAAGGCGCCGACGCGCTGGTGCTCTTCAATCGTTTTTATCAGCCGGACATCGAACTGGAGACGCTGGAGATTTCACCCAACATCCTGTTGAGCACGCCGATGGCGATGCGCTTGCCGATGCGCTGGATCGCAATGCTCTACGGGCGCATTGGCGCGAGCCTGGCAGCGACAAGTGGAATCCATCGCGCAACCGACGCGCTGAAAATGTTAATGGCCGGTGCCGACGTAACGATGCTTTGCTCAATTCTCTTGCGCCGCGGCATTGAACACATTCGCGTGATCGAACGCGAGATGCGCGAATGGATGGAAGAACACGAATACGAATCAGTCGAGCAACTCAAAGGCAGTATGAGCCAGAGAAACTGCCCTGATCCGAGCGCGTTCGAACGCGCCCAATACATGCGCGCGCTCGAAACGTATCCGGCGGCGGATGTTTGAAGCGCCATGCACAATAACTGCACAGCAAAACGCAATCGCGGTACATCGCAGCGGCAGATAGCAACTATGATTTTCCCAACAGAAACGCCTTGGAGGCAAATCCCATGAAACTCGCCACTACTTACCTTGGATGTGAAACTGCGGACACCGCTTGTACCGTCGGCGTCGCCGCTTTCCGAAAAGCTCGATAATATCAAGCGCTATGGAGGATGCGGGCGCGTCGGCGGTGGTTTTCCATTCGCTTTTTGAAGAACAGCTTCGACCGGGAAACTATCGCATGCGCCGCGGTTCTGGAAATGGCGGTGAATTCTCGTCTGACGCGCTCGACGATTATTCCGACGAGCCGGATTTCAAGGTGGATCCGGAGGCGTACGTAAAGCACATCGCAAAGGCGAAAGAGGCGGTGCGCATTCCGATCATCGGCAGCTTGAACGGCTCAACGTTTGGCGGTTGGCAGCGATACGCGCGGCTGATTGAACAAGCCGGCGCGGACGCCTTGGAATTGAACATCTACAATGTGCCAACCGACCCGGAGCGCACCGCCAATGACATCGAGACGGAATATTTGACCATCGTCACTTCGATAAAGGGAATGTTGAAAATTCCCGTGGCGGTGAAGCTCAGTCCATACTTCACAAATCTTTCCCGGTTCGCGCGACGCCTCGACGAGCAAGGAGCCAATGCGCTTGTGTTGTTCAACCGTTTTTACCAGCCTGACATCGAATTGGAGACGCTCGAGGTGAGTCCGAATGTGCTTCTCAGCACGCCGATGGCAATGCGTCTGCCGATGCGCTGGATTGCACTTTTATATGGGCGGATTGGTGCAAATCTCGCCGCCAGCAGTGGGATACATCACGGCGTTGATGCGCTGAAGATGATAATGGCTGGCGCTGATGTCACAATGCTCTGCTCTGTGCTGTTGCGCCATGGGATCGATCACATTCGCATCATCGAGCGCGAAATGCGCGAGTGGCTGGATGACCACGAATACGAATCGGTTGAGCAAATCAAAGGTATCGTTAGCCAGAAAAGTTGCCCGGACCCGACCGCGTACGAGCGCGCACAGTACACCCGTGCGCTTGCGAGTTATCCCAGGAGTCCGTCATCGACCGCGGCGCAGTGATGCGGTAACTCGCAGCGTGGCCAAAGGGACAAAAACTGCGGTTTCCATTTTTTTCGCTGTTGTCCTTTGTGCCCCTGCAAACGCGGCAGACGAAGCCGCGCAGGAATCGCGCTTCATCACAAACGCCCGGCAGCTAATCTTCCAAGGCCGGCGCAGCGGCGAAGGTTATTTTTCACCAGACGGCGCGAAATTGATTTTTCAGAGCGAGCGCGAAGAAGGAAATCCGTTTTACCAGATGTATGTGCTCGACCTGAACACCGGCGACACGACGCTTGTATCGCCTGGCACCGGCAAAACCACCTGCGGGTTTTTCCAGCCAGGCACGGACCGGGTTGTGTTCGCCTCAACGCACGCAGATCCGCAGGCTCCGGAAAAACAAAAAGCGGAACAGGAATTTCGCGCCAGCGGAAAACAGCGCCGTTACTCGTGGGATTACGACGACACGTTCGAAATCTATTCGGCGAAACAAGACGGCAGTGATTTTGTGAATCTCAGTCACTCGCCGGGCTACGACGCCGAGGGCGCGTTTTCTCCAGACGGACAGCAAATTGTGTTCTGCTCGCTTCGCGCTGCGTTCCCGCTGGAAAAACTTTCTCCCGAACTGCGCACGCGATACGAAAAAGACCCGTCGTGGTTCGGTGACATTTACATCATGAACGCGGACGGCTCCAACGTGCGGCGTCTCACCGACGCTCCCGGCTATGATGGCGGCCCATTCTTTTCACCGGACGGTCGGCGAATTGTCTGGCGGCATTTCGAAGAGAACGGCGTGATCGCCGACATCTGGACAATGAAAACGGATGGCACGGACAAGCGACGCATTACCGATTTCAAATCGATGTCGTGGGCGCCGTTTTACCATCCCAGCGGCAAATACATCATTTTTACCTCGAACAAATTCGGCTTCGAAAATTTTGAATTGTTTATTGTTGACGCCGCTGGGGAACGCGAGCCGGTGCGCGTGACTTTCACATCGGGCTTCGATGGGTTGCCGGTCTTTTCTCCTGATGGAAAGAAGCTCTGCTGGACGAGCGGGCGGACGAGTGACGGGAAAGCACAGCTGTTTCTCGCCGATTGGAACGACGGAGCCGCGCGCGCCGCGCTTGCAGCATCGTCCGAACGAACGTGCGAAACGGGGGATTCCGACACATTCTCGCCGGAGATTACCGAAGCCGATTTGCGGCAGGAGGTGAAGTGGCTCGCCAACCCGGCGCGCGACGGCCGCATGACTGGCACCGCAGGCGCGAAGGCCGCTGCGGACTGGCTTGCCGACTATTTTCGCAAAGCCGGCCTCCAATCCTTCGACGACGACTTTGCCATGCCGTTTCAATTCAACGCGGGAGAACGCGTGTTGGCTGACAAAACCCGGCTTGAATTCATAGCAGGCGCGTCTCGAACTTTGCGCGCCAGATTGAATCGGGATTTTCGGCCGCTTCCTTTCAGTGAAAGCGGCGAAGCGAGCGGAGAAGTGGTGTTCGCCGGATATGGTCTGGTTGCGCCCGGCGACCACGGCGCGCCCTACGATTCTTACGCGGGCCTGGATGTAAAAGGCAAAATCGTTTTGATCCTTCGTTATGTTCCGGAGAATGTTGAACCGGCGCGGCGCGCGCAGCTCAATCGTTATGCCGGGCTCCGTTATAAAGCAATGCTCGCCCGCGAGCGTGGCGCGAAAGCGGTGCTGGTAGCGACCGGACCGAACTCGCCGCATGCCAGTGAACTAGTTCCGCTCACGAGCGACTTCACAAATTCGGCGAGCGGAATCGTCGCCGCTTCAATCAACGGAAAAACGGCAGACGCACTTCTCTCATCGAGCGGAGAAACCTTGAAAGCGCTGCAGACCGCGCTGGATAACTGAGAATCCGCACGTGAAGACCACATTCGCGTTGCCGAAGGTGAAAGCGACACTGGCGTGCGGAGTGGAGCATTTGAAAAAGAGCGACTCGAATGTCGTGGCGTATCTTGCACCAGGAGTTGCCGGAACATCGAAAACCGAACATCGAACGTCGAACGTCGAACCGACTTCCGCTGAAGGCAGTTCGCAATCGGAATACATTGTGGTCGGTGCGCACTACGACCATCTCGGCCACGGCGGCAGCAGTTCACTTGATCGAGCCGGCGAGGAAAATCAGATTCACCCCGGCGCGGACGATAATGCATCCGGCGTTGCCTGGGTGATGGAACTGGCAGCGACGCTCGCCAAGGAGCGCGCCGAACATCCGGAGAAATTTCGGCGCGGCGTCATGTTTGCCTGTTGGTCGGGCGAAGAGATCGGCCTGATCGGCTCGGCTGCATTTTGCGAGCATCCGCCCGTGCCGTTCGACAAAGTTGTTGCGTATGTCAACGCGGACATGGTCGGCCGGATGCACGACAACAAGCTCAGCCTGCAAGGAGTTGGTTCATCGCACGCATGGCGACGATTGATCGAGAAAAGAAATGTCGCCGCCGGATTTAATGTTGCGCTCCAGGACGACCCCTATTTGCCGACCGACGTCACCAGTTTCTACACGAAGAATGTTCCGGTCCTGAATTTCTTCACCGGCGGGCACGACGATTATCATCGGCCTACGGACACAGCCGATAAACTCAATTACAAGGATCTCGCACGCATAACGAAGTTCACGCGCAATATCGTGCTCGATCTTGCGCAAGGTCCGGAGCGTCCCGATCTCGCCAAAGTAGAAAGAAGCGGCCAGACCGGCGGCGGCCGCGAGACGCTACGGACTTATCTCGGTACGATTCCGGATTACACGACCGAAGTGAAAGGCGTGAAACTCAGCGGCGTCCGCGGTGGCAGCCCGGCGGAAAAAGCCGGCTTAAGAGGAGGCGACGTGATCGTGGAGTTTGCCGGCCAGAAAATCACTAACATCTATGATTACACTTACGCGCTTGACGCGGCGAAAATCGGCAAGCCCACGCGTATGGTCGTGGAGCGGGACGGCAAACGGGTGTCGATTACTGTGACACCTGAAGCGCGGAAATAGGACAAAAGCGACGAAAGGACTGACGAGCTTGCGCCGCGTGTACGTCGTTTTAATCTGTTGCGGCTCCTTGCAGTGCTACCGCGTATTTTGCGGACTTCGCGCTGCGATTGTTGCAAGCTGCTGACTGGCGTCGTTGCGCGAATTCTGAGCTCGATCACTGAAAGCGATCTGATTTTTGCGCGCGCGAAAGCGCGTCGTCAAATTCCCCGTTTGTCGATGCGGTGATGCCTTCGCCGCCGCCCACGACTTCGCAGATCTTACTGTAGTTCCATTGAGTAATGACATTGAAACAGCCCTCACGGATTTTTCGCATCGTGCCATAGCCATCGTTGTTTAGAACCATGATAATCGGATTCAAACCGAGGCGCACTGCGGTGGAGACTTCAGCTCCGGTCATCTGGAACGCACCGTCACCGACCAGAACATAAGGTCGCAGGTTCCTGGCGGCCAGGGCAACGCCGATGCTCGCCGGAACAGCAAAGCCCATCGACATGTAATATGCAGGCGCGATGAATTGCGCTTGCCGCGCACTGCGAATACCGACTGCACCAAAAATAGCGTCGCCAATATCAGCGATGACGCAGCAACGCTCATCGAGATGTAATGAAAGGATTCGAAAGACATCGACCATGGTTAGCGCCGCGAGGCCGATCGGTTTTTTTCAACGGGTTCGGCGGCGAGTGAGGATTGGGATGCCTAAAGCGTTTTGGCGTGATCTTCGCGGCGGCGAGAGCTTCGAGAAAATCGCGAAACTGAATTGAATCGTAACGATGATATTGGACGCTGACGCGCTCCGATGTGGCCAGAACAGTGCGTCGCCGGTCCAGTTTCGCAGTGTAAAATCCCATGCTCATGTCGGTGATAAAAGTGCCGAGCATGATTACGAGATCGGCGGACTCCACATATTTGCGAACGTGTTCATCGCTGCTCATCGCGCCGCCATAAACGCCAATGTACAAGGGATGGTTTTCGGGAACCGCGCTTTTGCTCAAAAGATCGGCGGCGATGGGAATATTCATTTTCTCCGCCATTCGCACGACTAAACGAGCCATGCGATAACGGGCCAGCTCCACTCCGGCGAGAATCACCGGCTTCTTCGCTGCGCGAATCAGTGAGAGTGTTTCTCTGACGGCCGCTTCGAGCGTGTGCGGATCGGATTTTTCAGGCGCGGCGGGAGGGATTCCGGTTATCGGAATTTCGCGATCAACAATATCGTGCGGCACCTCGATGTAGACCGGCCGTTTGTGACGCAGACATGCCTCAACACAACGCACAATCTCCGAAGCGGCGCGTTGTTCATCCAGCAGCACCGTGCTCGCTACGGTGACTTCATCGTAAATACGGCGCTGCGTTTCGAAAGTTTTAACCTTGTGATGAAGAAGCGGATCTTTTTCACGATCTTTCCGCCCCGGGGCGCCGCTCACAACAACGACCGGTGATTTCTCTGCGTATGCGCCGGCGATCGCGTTCAGAACATTGAGTCCGCCGACGCAATACGTGACACAAACCAGACCGATCCCATTGATGCGGGAGTAAGCGTCCGCGGCAAAGCCCGCAGCCGGCTCGTGCGTCATGGTGATATTCCGGATTTTCGATTTCTCCAGCCAGGTAAATGTCGGCAACGCGAAGTCGCCCGGAATGCCGAAGCTGTGGCGAACACCGCGCCGGTAGAGGTATTCAAACAGAAACTGCCCAAGCGGCATCGTTGCGGGAAAAGATTCGCCGCGCACGAGCGGCGTTCTTCTCGCCAAAGTTCTCGGCGCAACTGCACTAGCACTATTGCCATCGGCGGAGCTGGCAGTTCTCACTACACGCAGACCCCGATTCGTTGACGAATTAATCTGGCGACTCATCGTCACCTTCCCACGTCAAATGATGATGATGACGCCTGTCTTTCTCATTGTAGGCATCATACGCAACAGCTGCCCAGCACCCGATTGGGAAGAGTAGACCAACGCCTGCAGTGCCAAGAATAGATATGATGCCGACGAATATGGCAATCGGCATTCCGAGGAACATCCAGAGAAAACCCATCTTGTAATGGCCTTTGTAGATGTGCCCGAGCCCCGGCACGATGCTGAGCAGCACTGCGATTTCATTGTGCGCATGTTTCTCTTCTTTGGTGAGCGGCGTTGATAATGTTTGCATGTTAATTAGCTCCTGTCTGCGGTTGACTGTTACCATTCTGGCTGTTTCAGGCAGCCGACGATGATCAGCGCGTAGAGCGCCATCATTGCCACGACGGCGACTAGAATCAGGTATTCCATGCTTTGCTCCTTTGTGGGCTTTACTAAGGCGGCGACACTTTTCGTGCTCCCCGTTCCTTGTCTTTTGCTTTGCAAAAATTGCCCAAAGCGGAAGCGCCCATTTTCCCATCACGCCAAGATTAGGTGAGAAATTGCCAATAGAAGAACAGTAGTGCTGTTCAGCCACACGTTAATTTACTAGAGATGATAAAGATGTTATCCGCGGCTGAATTTGAGAACGCCAGTTCCCGAAATCGAGCCGAGCCGGTCGCGATCTGGAAAGCGCGCAAGTTCATCGAGGAGCATTCAACTGAAGAGCTTTCCCTGACCAAAGTCGCGAAGGCGGTCAACATGAATGCGACTCATCTGAGCGAAAATTTCAAGCAGGTTACTGGCATAAACTTTGTCGAGTATGTCGCGCACACTCGGTTCAAAACTGCCTGTAACCTCCTGCGAAACCCAAATCTGCCGATCAGCGACATCGCGTTCGCAGCGGGATTTCAATCGCTCTCGCAATTCAATCGCGTTTTCAAAAGATTTTCCGGCAAGTCGCCAACGCAGTACCGTGCTGCGATGGGTCGCGGCTCGCGCAGTTAGGTAAAAATCCTTATAGGGCGATAAGAAAATCCCCGAAAAAATGCGTAGTCATCGTTTTTGATTTCTGCGCATACTCGCCATTCGTGTGGCATTCGAGACTAACTCGATGGATCAACGGTAAGCGCGAAACTCTGTTGTGGGGTGCCGGAGGAGCCGTAGCGATGACCGTCGTTCTGCTTTCCTGCAGCACGACCAACCGAACAATTCTCGCACCGCCCAGTATCCCGGGCGCGGAGTTCGTTGGCTCAGAGGAGTGCGCGACCTGCCACGAACAGATCGTGCGCAACTTCCGAACAGCCACCCACGCGCGACTGCAGACAAAAAAGGTTGTCGTAAATAAGACCGGCGAAAAGGGCGGCGGAACTCCGAAGGAATCTGTGGACATGGGCTGCGAGACTTGTCACGGGCCGGGGAGTCTGCACGTCAAAGCCGGCGGTGGGGCTGGCACGATTATCAATCCACGAAAGTCGCCGGAAACTTGTTTTCAGTGTCACTTGGAAGTTCGCGCCGCATTTCAGTTGCCTCACCACCATCCAGTAATGGAAGGCAAAATGAGCTGCGCCGATTGTCACGAGGTGCACAAGGGAATCGCAATTAAAGGCGGGGGCACGAATATTCAACAGACGCTCAAAGCCGGCGGCCTTGCTTTCCTGGGTCGAAACGAAACCTGCTTCGAGTGTCATACGCAGCAACGCGGCCCGTTTGTCTATGAGCACGAGGCGGTGCGGCAAGGTTGCACCGTCTGCCATTCGCCTCATGGGTCCGTCAATCAGCGGATGCTGAATGAACGCAGCGCGACGCTTTGTCTGAAATGCCATTTCCAGGAGCAAAAAACACCCGGCCACATTTTCATTGGAGACGTCGATCACTCGAATTTCCTGCAGCAGGGGACGTGTTGGTCGGCTGGCTGCCACGAAGAACCGCACGGCTCCAACGTGACGCCGTTGCTCAGATATTGATGTCGATGTTATGACAAACACCTTCCGCAGATTCCTGGTGCTGGTCTTTGCGGGAACTTTTGCCGCCGCTGGGGTTCGCGGCGGGACCAGCGATGGCAAAGCCGTAACTGCCACGGCCACCGAAGAGCAACCGGAAGAATACAAAAACTGGATCGAGCTCAGCATCGGTGGCGTAATAACGAACGGCGATCGTGCGCAGTTCGAGCAACAACACTGGCTGCCAGGCGGTCAGCCTTACGGCGGCATCCAGGATCTACACTTCGAAGGGACGTTCGACAAAAACGGTGTGTTTTCGGTCGATGGTCACGCGCTCTGGGATTTCAACGACTACGACATAACCGTGCAATTATCGAAGCCGAACCTCGGCTACATAAAGGCGGGTTACACGGAGTTTCGCACTTGGTACGATGGAAACGCCGGGTTCTTTCCGCACAACGATGTGTTTTTTAATCCGCCCTATCCCGAAATGCACATCGATCGCGGGGACGCGTGGGTTGAACTGGGGTTGCGCGTACCGAATTGGCCCGAAATCACGATCCGTTACGACCATGAATTTCGGTTTGGCCAGAAAGATTCAACCGTTTGGGGTGATACAAATCTAACCGGCCTGCAATCTCCGTATAATTCAACGCGAAAGATCATCCCGTCGTTCCGCGACATCGATGAGAAGCGCGACATATTTTCGTTCGAGGCCTCAAAGACCATCGGAAACACTGACATTTTGCTCGGAATGCGTTACGAGCACAACACGAACGATTACTCGCTAAATATGGAACGGAGTGCCGGTCAGTTGCCGCCGGTTGTTCCGCCTCCGGGCCAGCAGCGTAAGGTCACTCAGCAACAGAATGACGACGTGGACCTGTTCAGCGGGCACGGGATTACTGAGACCCGAATTACTGATAATCTCTGGTTCACGGCCGGTTATTCTTACACGACATTACAAAACGATCTCTCTGGGTCCCGTATCACCGGTACACATTGGGATGAGGCGTTCGGACAGCCTGTGCCGACGCTTAATCAACGTGACCACGCGTTTATCGACTTGGCCGGAACCACCACCGTCAAGGAAAATTTGTTTAACGCCAATCTGTTTTGGATGCCCATCGAGAACCTCGTTATTTTAACAGGTTTCCGGTTTACTCATGAGAACCTGGACACTGAATCGACTTTTCTCGCAGAGGAGCCCGTGCGAAACACGCCGCCGTTTAGTCCAACGAATCCGGCCGGTGGATACCACTACGGCCCTGGAGAACCAGCCGACGGCGGGAGGTGGGCAAATTACAACCTCTTCGCCGAGCGATTGGAGTTGCGTTACACCGGTGTTAAGGATTGGCTCTTCTACGCTGAAGGCGAGTGGGAAGAAGAATGGGGCCACGTCAATGAGTTTCAGTCGATAGACGAAGAGGTGCCTCTGGATAAAGACACCAATGCGCTTGGCCAAAAATACACCTTCGGCGCCACGTGGAATCCCACGATGAGATTAAGTCTGGCCGGGCAGTACTTTTATAGAATTGCGTCTTATGGCGAAGATATTTTCAGCGCAGACTTCCCAAGATTGGTCAACCAGGATTGGAACATCAATGACTTTAACATTCGAATGACTTTTCGGCCGAAGCTGCCGGCGTGCCTTGGTACCCTTGCCTTGGTGACACGCTACGATTTCGTGCATACCTCGATCGACAGCCAGTGGTACTTTGACGGCGACACCTTTGCCGAACTCCAGAGCGGCGAAATCAAAAAGCACGTTATTAGCGAGTCACTGAATTGGAATCCCCTGCCCCGTTTCTTCCTGCAGGCGAACTTCTCGTACATTCTCAATCAAACGGACACGCCGGCGAATAACATCGAATTCATCCCCAACGCAGGCCCAACGGTCCCGAACTTTAGAAACGACTACTGGACGGTAACCAGCGGCATCGGTTACATCATCGACGATAAGACCGATTTTTACGCTGATTATTACTTCTACTGCGCTAACGATTACTACAACAACGCCGCGGTCGCGGTGCCATACGGGACGGGCGCCACCGAAAACGCCGTTACGGCGACTGTCGCGCGTCAACTGAGCAGGAATACGCGCCTAACGTTGAAGTATGGATTTTTTGATTACCGGGACGTGACCTCTGGCGGTCATAATAATTATCGCGCACATTCGCTCTTTTCCAGTCTTCAAGTTAGGTTCTAATCAATTAAGCACTGCCGGATATCCAACATGAAAACCATCATTGTACTTACCATCAGCCTCCTGATTGCGGCGCCATTGGCGCTACGCGCAGCGGATGCAAAAGCAAATTGGGCTAACAATTGCGCCCAATGTCATGGCGCCAGTGGCAAGGGAGACACGAAAATGGGCAAAATACTAAATGCGATGGATCTGACGGATGCAAAGAAGCAAGCCTCTTTCACTGATGCGCAAGCTGCCACGGCAATCAAAGACGGAATTAAGCAGAATGGCAAAACGACCATGAAAGCCTTCGGCGGCAAGTTGAGTGACGAAGAGATCAAAGCGCTTGTTGCCTACGTTCGGACGATCAAGAAATAAATCCTTTTTCGATCTTGAATGTCAATGTAGCTTTGACATCAGATCTCCACGAGGAAAGGCATCAATCTAATGAAACGAAAAATATTCGTCTTCGCGACAATCATCATTGCATCGGCAGGCATTGGTTTTGCAGCCGATGCTTCTGCACTCTGGACTCAGCATTGCGCCTCCTGCCACGGCAAAGATGGCAGCGGCACCACGATGATGGGCAAAAAATTGGGCGTGAAAGACTACCGGGACGCCAAAGTCCAGGCGGCCTTCAGCGATGCCGAGGCGGCAAGAGCAATTAAGGAAGGCGTAAAAACGAACGGCAAGGAGACGATGAAACCGTTTGCGAGCAAACTTTCCGATGCCGACATCAAGGCACTTGTGGCCTACGTGCGTTCGTTTAAGAAATAGTCGCGCTAGATTTTGACGGAAGTACTCTCGAGTAGAGCGGTGAACCGGAGTCACTTCCACCGTTGGCAATCGCCTGGTTGTTTCGAGGTGACTTTTCACGTCACCTGTAAATAATTGCCGCGATGCCTGACGCTCCAGCTCCCGCGCAGCCCCAGCCATTCAGGCGCAATTTCCGGAACTGGCTTAGCTGGTCCGGAATGGTGCTCGCCGCCAGCGCGCTCTTTGCTTTCTTTCTCCTCTTCGGCATCGACCTTTTCGCCGGACATCGCAACCCTTACGTCGGAATTCTGGCCTACGCGGTTGCGCCGCTATTTCTCATTCTCGGAATTTTTCTCACGTTCCTTGGTGCGCTTATTCGCTGGCGCACGCGACGTCATGCTGTGCGAGCGGCGGAGCCTCTTGCGATCAAAATTGATTTGTCGCGGCCGCGCGACAGAAGAATTCTCACACTTTTCATTGCGGCCAGCGTCGGATTCTTATTTTTGACGGCGCTTGGGAGCTATCAGACCTATCAAGTTACAGAATCAGTTCAGTTCTGCGGAAAAGCTTGTCATTTACCGATGGAACCGCAGTTCGTTGCTTATCAGCACACTGCACACGCCAGCGTGGACTGCGTAGCGTGTCATGTCGGCCCGGGCGCGGCTGCGTACTTCAAGACAAAGGTCAACGGCGTGAAACAACTTTATCACACCGTTCGCAATGACTTTGATCGCCCTATTGGTCTCCCAAACAATCAGCGTCCGGCTCAAGCGATTTGTGAGCAATGCCACTGGCCGAAGAAATACGTCGGCAACGTGGATCGCACGTTTCAACATTATCTTTCCGACGAACACAATACACCGTTTGGCATTCGTCTTCTGCTCAACGTCGGCGGGGGCGACCCTTCAAATGGTCCCGCCGGTGGAATTCATTGGCATATGAATATTGCCAACAAGATCGAATACATCGCCACCGACGACGAGCTTCTGAACATTCCGTGGGTGAGAATGACGAACGCCCAGGGTGTGACTACTGAGTACCGCGATCCGGAGTTCAAGGACGATCCGGCAAAGCATCAAATTCGGCGAATGGATTGCATGGATTGCCATAGTCGCCCTGCGCACAAGATCCACACGCCTAACGATGCCGTTGATCTGGCATTGTCGACCGGGCGGCTCGATCCAAAGACGCCGTGGGTGAAATCGAAAGTCGTCGCCGCTTTGGTCAAGCCCTACTCCACCAGAACCGAAGCGGAACAAGGCATCGCGAATTCTCTGCGCGAAGCGTATCCCGACCCGGCGCAGGCGAACCTAATCATTAACGTGGCGCAGGCGATCTATCGCGAGAATTTCTTCCCAGAGGTAAAAGTCGATTGGCGAACGTATCCGGATTTTGTGGGACACAAGAATTGGAACGGCTGCTTCCGCTGTCATGACGGCAAACACGTCAGCGCCGATGGCAAGAATTCGATCAAAGCCAGCGACTGCAAATCGTGTCACCTGATCCTCGCGCAAGGCAGCCCTGAAGCGCTTCAACAAGTCAATGCAGCAGGATACGACTTCGTTCATATCGATGCCCCGTATGCGGAATTTTCATGCGTAGATTGCCATACCGGCGGACTTCAGAAATAATGGTATCTAGGACAATGGGGTTATTCGGGTAAACCGCAACAATCGGAGAGGATGGGCAGGAGTAGCAAGGCTGTTGTCGTTTGGATCACTGTTTTCAGTGCGCTGACGGCCTGCGAGAAAAACTCAGAGATCAAGGTGTACCGCGTTTCCAAGGCGCCGCTGGAGCAATCGGCACCTCAGCAGCAAGGTGCCATGCCCACGAATACGACCGCCCCACGGATGCCGGGCGGTCTTGCGCCTGCGACGGAAACGGCGGTCACGACACCGCCGAATTGGGAACCGCAGCCGCTGTCGCAAATGCGTCAGGCCAGTTTTCTCGTCAAAGGCGACAAAGGAGCGGTCGCAGATATTTCGTTTGTCAGTCTCGGCTCCGCCGCCGGGAACGTCCTCGAGAATGTGAACCGCTGGCTGGGCCAACTCGGCCAACCGCCGATCACCGAACAAAAGCTCGGTGAGACTGCGCAGCGACTGCACACCTCGTTGGGTGAAGTGACCATCGTTGATCTGGCGGGACTCCCGGACAACGCCGACCCGGCAAGAGACGGCAGAATCGTTGCGGCAATGGTGACGACCGGTACTTCGACGCTGTTTTTCAAAATGCGCGGCAACACCGATCTCACCGAGGCACAGAAGGGCGACTTCATTAAATGGGTCGCGGCAGTTTGCAATGCCCAGAATCAAACTGGACCGCCCCAAATGGCAGCGGCGCCGCCGCCTGATTCCAGCGCACCCCGGATCCACTGGAAAGCGCCGGAGGGCTGGACAGAAGTGCCGCCGTCCTCAATGCGTTACGCCAGCTTCAGCGCGCCAGCAGAAGAAGGAGGCAAGATCGACATCTCGATTGTGACTTTCCCCGGCGAGGGAGGTAGCGATGCAGACAACATCAACAGGTGGCGAGGTCAAATTGGTCTCGCGCCGATTGATGCAAGCGCCGTGACATCGCAAGTCGCCCCTCTCAAAACCGCCGACACGACGTTCTCAACAACCGACATCGCCGGTGCCGATACGCGCACCATTGCGGCCTGGACGCGCCGCGACGGACGTGTCTGGTTTTTCAAAGCAACCGGGCCAAACGCGGCAGTTGAAAAAGAGAGATCGAATTTCGTGAAATTCATCGAATCCGTCCGATTTTAGAAAACATGCTGCACAAACTCGTCGACATCATCACATCGCTGAAGCTGACAATCATTTGTCTTGCGGCAGCGATGGCGCTGATATTCGCCGGGACACTGGCGCAGGTGCATGTCGGGATCCATGAAGCGCAGCAGCGCTATTTCCAAAGCATGTTCGTTTGGTGGCCGCCGGAAGGACGCGGATTCAGAATACCGATTTTTCCTGGGGGCCATCTCATTGGCGCCGTGCTGCTGATTAACCTCATCGCCGCCCATGTGAAACGTTTCCGCTGGGCGTGGCGGAAACTGGGGATTCATCTCACACACGCCGGGCTAATTATCATGCTCGCCGGCGGGTTGTTCACCGATCTCTTCGCAGTGGAGAGCCACATGCGGCTATCGAATGGCGACACGAAAAATTACTCCGAGGACATGCGCGAGACAGAACTGGCCGTGATCGACACGAGCGGCGACGATCTCGATCAGGTGACCGCCATTCCCGAAAGCGTGCTGCGACACAATCGTGTGATCGACCACTCGAGTTTGCCGTTCCGGATCGTGGTCAGGAACTTTTATCAAAATTCGCGGCTGAAGATGTTGAGTCAGGCGGGCGAAGGCGCGCAACCGATTGCCAACCAGGGACCCGGCGCCATGATCGCAGTTGAACCTGCGCCGCTCGCGACCGCTGCCGATGAGCGCGACGTGCCGAGCGCAGCAATCGAAATTCTGCCGAAGGACGGCGGTTCGTTAGGCACGTGGCTCGTTTCGGATGGGCTCGGTGCGCCGCAGACATTTGCATGCGGCGGTCGCACATGGATGATCACGTTGCGCCCATCGCGTTATTACAAACCTTACAGCGTCACGTTGCAAAAGTTCACGCACGAAAAGTACGCCGGCACCGAAATCCCTAAGAATTTCTCAAGCAAAGTCACATTGATCGATCCGGAGCGCTCCGTGGACCGCGACGTTTTGATTTACATGAATCATCCGCTCCGTTATCGTGGCGAAACACTTTATCAGGCCGGGTTTCAACCAGACGATTCGGCCACAATTTTGCAGGTCGTGCATAACCCGAGTTTCATTGCGCCTTACCTGGCGTGCGTGATTGTCGCCGCCGGTCTGCTGGTGCAATTTGGTTTTCATCTGGTCGGATTTTCGCGCCAACGACGGAGGGCAACCGCATGAAACGTTTCGTACCCTTGATCATTTTCGCTGTTGCTGTGCTATTGATCGCCCCGAATTGGGTTCCACCCAAAACGGCGAAGAACGATTTCGATTTCACGAAATTCGGCCAAATCCCGGTACTCGTCGGCGGCCGCATCAAACCGCTGGACACCGTCGCGCGCAATTCGCTCCTGATTCTCCAGGGCCGCCAGCGCGTCAGCTCGCCAGAGATCAGCGAACCGTTCGTCTCATCGCCGACCGAGTGGCTCCTCGACGTCTGTTTCCGCCCGGAAAAAGCCGACACCTACCCGACCTTCGCGATCGACAATACCGAGCTCCTCGCGCTGCTGGGGAAAAACGACGATGACCTTTATATCAACTACACTTCGACGCCGAAAAAAATCCTCGCGGTCTTCGGCTTTCTTCCCAGTCGCCAGCGCCGCTTCACCTTCCACGACGTTCGCGCCGTTCCTGAAAACGATCGATGACCAGGGCGCAGAATCGGAGAAGCTCGAATCGGTGCAACGCTCCGCCTATCAAAACGCGGTCCTGAATCTGCGCAATGCCCTGGTGTTATATCAGCGGCTGAAAAACAGTGTCCAACCAGAGGGCGCAGAGAATTTCGCTGCCGAACTTCAGGGTTTCGAGAGCAGTGTGCCGGGTGCAGCAAAGGCAGCGCGCAAACGCGCGATGGGCGAAAATTTCGACAAGACCAAACTCAATGACGTCGCCGAGCTGATTCAGCGTTACGAACGACTGTCGGAGATGGCATATCTACTGGCAGTTCCGCCCATGGGCCTTCCGGGGTCAGCGCCCCCGGCTACAGGGAACGGGGAATGGCGTTCGGTCGGCGCCAGTTTGCTACGTTCGGTCGCCACCGGTGAAATTCATCCGATTGTGGTGGAATACGCCATCATCGGCGACGCCTATCGCGCAGGCGATCAGACGCTCTTCAATCAACATGTACAGCTCATGACTGATTGGTTCGCCAAAGAGCAGCCGAACGCGACGAAGCGCGCATCCTTTGAGTTTTTGTTCAACCGGCTTCAGCCATTCAGTCAAAGTATGACGCTTTACGTGCTCGCTTTTCTCTTAGCGTGCGCGTCATGGCTCGGGTGGAGCGCTCCGCTAAGGCGTTCAGCGTTTTATCTCCTGTTGCTCGCGTTGGCCATCCACACGTTCGGTTTGGTTTCGCGGATGTATCTGCAGGAACGACCGCCGGTCACCAATCTTTATTCTTCTGCGATTTTTATCGGCTGGGGCGCAGTCATTGTCGCGCTGATACTTGAACAGATTTTTAAAGACGGCATCGGCGCGGCGTGTGCGGGCGCGATTGGTTTTGTGACGTTGATCATCGCCCATCACCTCGCCGGCAGCGGCGACACGCTGGAAATGTTGCAGGCCGTGCTCGACACGAACATCTGGCTGGCGACGCACGTGGTCGCGATCACCACTGGTTACTCCGCAATGTTTCTCGCCGGTATGCTCGCCATCATTTACGTCGTGCGCGGTGTGTTCACGACCTCGCTGAAAAAGCAGACCGCGGATTCCCTCGCGCGCATGACCTACGGCGTCATTTGTTTCGCCACGCTGTTCAGCTTTGTCGGCACAGTCCTCGGCGGCATCTGGGCCGATCAATCCTGGGGACGTTTCTGGGGCTGGGACCCGAAAGAAAACGGTGCGGTGCTGATCGTCCTCTGGTGCGCAATCACTTTGCACGCGCGCTGGGGCGGATTCATCCGGCAACGCGGCCTTATGATCATGGCGCTCTTCGGCAATATCGTCACCAGTTTCTCGTGGTTCGGCGTGAACATGCTGGGCGTAGGCCTGCATTCCTACGGGTTTATGCAAAAGGCATTTCCGTGGCTGGTTGGTTACATGGTCAGCCAACTCGCTTTGATGGCCGTCGCTGCGATGCCCCTTGAAAAATGGCGAAGCTTCCGCACAGCGAGCGCTCCAGCCCGTGGCGCACAGCCACAAATTCCATCGCCTCTACGCGCCGGCCAGGCGCCGTCGCAGTAGTCCGGTTCAGGATCCACAAAGCGGCATTTCAAGGAGCAGCGGTCTCCAGCTTGCCCGCCGTAGCCTTCGCGGAGGAGGGTCCGCCGCTGGGCAATTCTGGAGATCGCCCTTCCTTGTCGATTGGCGGGTACACAAGCGGTGCAATAAATGCACAGCGTTTGCCAAGGCGTGCGCAGGCAACGTCGTGGCGCGTGGGATCATTGGAACGAATGGAAAACTCCGTACCGAATTGGCCGGTAAAACACAACTGGCGTTACATCACGCGCGAATCACCTCCGAAACGCGCTGCCAATGCACGCATCTGTGACTTTGACGAGATCTACAGCTTGTTCGATGAAGCAACCGCGCGCGCGCAAGCCAGTCGTTGCATCAATTGCTCGGATCCAGGGTGCGTTACAAATGGCTGTCCACTCGGGAATCGAATTCCCGAGTGGCTCGCCCTTACCGCCGAGGGGCGGTTCCTCGAGGCCGCCGCACTGTCGCGTTCGACCAGCAACATGCCCGAAATTTGCAGCCGCGTCTGCCCGCAGGACCGCTTATGCGAGAGCGCGTGCATCCTAAATGCCCGCTCGGAGCCGGTATCGATCGGCGCGGTAGAAAAGTTCATCAACGAATACGCGTTCGCACATGAGACGCTCGACGCGGGAGTCGCTCCGCCGAATGGGCGCAAGGTTGCCGTAGTTGGCAGCGGTCCGGGCGGAATGGCCTGCGCGGATGAACTCGCGAAGGTCGGTTACGCCGTCACGATTTTTGAAGCACAAACGCGTCCCGGCGGTCTGCTCGTCAACGGCATTCCGTCGTTCAAACTCGAAAAGAAAGTAGTAGAACGCCGATTCGATCTGTTGCGTCGGCGCGGCGTATCGATCCGGTGCGGCATGACCGTCGGGCGCGACATTCCGTTGTCGAGCTTGCGAGAGAACTTCGACGCGGTTTATCTCGCAATTGGCGCGCAGAAACCAAAGGAGCTCGACATTCCCGGCGCCGATTTGCGCGGCGTCTTTCATGCATTGCCGTTTTTGATTCAGAAAAATGTGGACGGGTCGGACGAATCACCGATCGACGTGCGCGGCAAACGCGTCGCCGTTTTGGGCGGCGGCGACACCGCGATGGATTGTTTGCGTACGGCCATTCGCTGCGGCGCGCATGAAGCGATCTGTATTTATCGACGCGACCTCGAAAACATGCCCGGCAGCCGGCGCGAGTACATCAACGCGACCGAGGAAGACGCGCAGTTCATGTTTCTCACCAATGCTGTTTCATTGTCAGGCACCGCCGCGGGCGAAGTTTGCGAAGCGCGCTGTATCCGAATGGAATTGGGCGAGCCGGACACAAAAGGCCGCCGCAAACCGCGGCCGATTCCCGGCTCGGAATTCAGCGTGCCGGTCGATGTCGTGCTAATCGCCTACGGATTCGATCCCGTTCCGATTTTCGCTGCCGGCAATTCCGACAAGATCGAGGTTAACAAATGGAGCGGCGTGATCGTGGATGACAACCAAATGACCAGTGTCCCCGGCGTGTTCGCCGGGGGCGATCTCGTCCGCGGCCCCGATCTGGTCGTGCGCGCCGTGCGCGACAGCCGCAAAGCAGCCGCTGGGATTCAAAACTATTTATCCGCGGCAGCGACAAAACCAGCGACTTAGAGTTGTCCGGCCGCGGTGCTTTTTGTACGCTGATCCCAATACTCCACCCCTCCACTACTCCATAGTCGTATGAACCCTTCCCTTCGCGCCGCCGTGATTGCCGAATGGCGCGGCTTGCCTGAGAGAAAAATGCGACCAGATCGCTGGCAATCGCCGGCAGAGGTTGTGCCGAAGCTGATGCAACGCCTCGGGCTACGCGAGCGTCTGCGCGAAACCGAAGTGATCGACGCCTGGTCAAAAATCGTCGGGGACTTCATCGCCGCGCACTCCGCCCCCGTCGCGCTGCGCGAGGGAATTCTATATGTGCGCGTGCTCCAACCCGCGTTGCACTACGATCTCGAACAAATCTCCAAGTCCGAAATCCTGCGCAAACTAAAACAACGCTTCGGCGGCAAAACCATCCGCAACGTCCGTTTCCGCGTCGGCTAATCAGCACCCTTACGAGACCTGAAGTTCCGCTCAATACGCACGCGACACGGTCGTGGACCGTCATTCCCTCAGTAAAGGCGTCGCACCGGCGTGAGATGGGCTTCGTCAGAACCAGGCGCAGGCATCAAAGTTGGATTGTGATGAAGTTGAGTTCTAATCAGTTCCAAAAAAAAGGCATTGGATATGCCGCACGGGCATGGTAAAACATTCGACGCAGTTTATCCAACCAGAAAGGAAAGTAGAACTATGGCTCAAGCAAGACGAAAACCGGCGCGCAAAACACGCGAGGCGAAGACGCTTGTGCGTGGACCAGACGGGTCGTTATATATGATTAGTCACCGCGACTTAGCGCCATTCAAAGTGGAAGAGGAAAAGGCGAAAAAGCTAGATCAACTTCTGAAGAGCGCAAAGAAATGTCCTGTCCGCGCAAAATTGCCGGCGGCACTTGTGAGGCAAATTCAAGCCGCGAAATTTTGCGTATGGGCGGGGGCTGATCCTGACATACACATCAATACGTAGAACGAGAATTGCCGCGGGGCGCTGCTTGGATTTCCGATCTTCCTTGCGAGCTTTCGGGTTCGGGGCAGGAACACCCAAGTTGGTGCGGCAGGGGACTCACCGATCGCAACCGCTTGACTACACCATCAGACGCGTGGTGCGGCTCGCGTCGGTGATGGGAATCACGCGCGTCGCTAATGTGACTGGTCTGGACTCGGTAGGCATCCCCGTAGTTATGGTATGTCGGCCGAACTCTAGATCGGTCGCCGTTTCACAGGGAAAGGGGATTGATCTCGCCAGTGCTCGTGCGTCAGGGCTGATGGAGGCAGCTGAACTATACCACGCCGAAACAATCACCCTTCCACTGCGTTTAGCCACGTTACGAGGAACTTCGGTATCAACACAACGTGGTTGATGTTAACGAACTTCCGCACACATCTTGTTCCCGTTTTCATCCGAATTTGCGTCTCCTTTGGTGCGAAGGCTTCGACGTGATGAGTGGAGAACCCGTTCTTGTTCCGTATGAGATCGTTCATGCGAACTATACGACTCCTTTTCCAGACGGACATGGCTGCTTCGTGGCGACCTCAAATGGTTTGGCATCGGGCAACGATAAAATCGAAGCGATCAGTCACGGCATTTGCGAGGTCGTCGAACGCGATGCAGCGACCTTATGGAACTTACACAACGGGGGCAAGCTCGATGAGGGCTGGCTTGATTTGATGAGCGTTGACGATCGGACATGTCAGCAGCTTATAGCAAAACTGGAACGCGCTGGCTTGATCGTTGCGGTATGGGAGATGACGACAGACATTTCCATTGCCGCCTTTGTCTGTTTGATCCTTCCGCGAAACGACCATGCAACCTGGCATTGCTCGGCGGCGATCGGTTATGGCTGCCATCCGTCGAGAGAAATCGCGCTCGCTCGCGCTCTAACCGAAGCCGCACAGTGCCGTCTGACCGTCATTTCGGGTACGCGCGATGATCTTGCGCGTGAAAGTTATAAGCAACGGCAGGACTTCGATGTTATAAGAGCATTTCGAAAGCAGACATCGACGCTAACACCGACGCGCACCTTCTCCAAAACCCCGACCTGGGAAGGGAAAACTGTTGCAGATGACGTCGCTTGGGAATTGAAGTGTATTCGAAAAGCCGGCGTGAATCGGGTTATCATCGTCGATCTTACTAAGTCACATTTCGGCTTATCAGTTGTGCGGGTTATCATCCCGGGCCTAGAGCCAATTCCAGGGGCGAACTATGAGCCAGGCCGACGAGCGCTGCGTACACGATGACGAGTGTTTACATCTTTGCGGGACCGACCATTTCGCCGACAGAAGCACTTGCCGAACTAAAAGCGTTGTATCTACCGCCGGCTGGTGAAGGCGATGTTTATCGGGTAGCGCTGAAACAACCGAAAGCGATCGGCATTATCGACGGATATTTTCAATCCGTTCCCGCCGTCCGCCACAAGGAAATCTTATGGGCGATGAGCAGCGGTATTCATGTGTTTGGCAGCGCAAGTATCGGTGCGCTTCGCGCCGCCGAATTGGCAGCTTTTGGCATGGAGGGAGTGGGGCTGGTTTTTAAATCTTATCGCGACGGAATTTTGGAGGATGATGATGAAGTTGCAATAGTTCACGGCCCCGCGGAAACGGGTTTCGTCGCTGCCTCCGAAGCAATGGTCAATATCCGATACACTTTGCGAAAAGCTGAGCGAGTCGGTGTCATTTCGCGACATTTCCGACAGCAGTTGGAAACGGTCGGTAAAAAACTGTTTTATCCTGATCGTAATTATTCTCTCCTTCTGGATCACGCATCTGACGGCGCAAGAACAAGAGGCGAGGTGGCGCGGTTGCGGGCGTGGTTGCCCAAAGGGCGCGTCAACCAGAAGCGGGATGATGCGATTGCAATGTTGCGATTAATTCGTCGACGCTCGTTGAAAGGTTTCAACCGAAAAAAGGTTTTTTATTCATTCGAGCACACTTCAACGTGGGAGCATGTTCGTCGCCGTAACGGCCAGCACTCGACATAGGTTTTGGCTATCTTAATTTTTTTCATCGCGTTCCATGCCGGAAAATTCCGCCTCGCCGGCGTTAAGAGTCAGCGGAGACGTGAATTTTGCCTTTACCGCTTTGCGCGGACTCCCGTATTTGAACTGGCCAGGTTTTGGAAACGCGGATCATTTCTAATTGCGTCGAATGCCGGATCCAAGCGGAGCAACGCGGGGGTAAGCGGGACACTGGGCGCGAGTGGATTCTGATACGGCGTCGCAATTAGTTTTTCGATCGCTGCAATCGCCACATCGTTTTCCTTGAAGCGGGCCGCTACCCTCGCCAGAATTTCATTCGTCCCCGGACCAGCAACTGCATCTTTAGCATTTGGAATCGCAGCGGCCGCCTTGTTCGCCAGATCGAAAGCAACTTCTTTGTTGCCCAGTGCAGCGTTGGCTAACGCTAGATCACCAAGGACAATGTAATTATCAGGTTGTTCTTTAACGAACGATTCCAATTCGGAGCGGGCGTGTTGCCAAGTTGCCAAAGCGGCGGCGTGATCGCCGGCAACTTCCTGTGCCCATCCTAACCAAAGTCGCAGCTCGCTATTCACATAGCCTAATGATGGGTCGGATTTAGAGGTTATTTGATTAAGTCGCGGAATGATTTGTCCGGTCTGACGCTCCAGCATCGCTTGGTACACTTGCGTCTCCAGTGCTTGCGCATCGTAGGCATCTGGATGAAGGGGCGCGAGGATCACAGAGGCGCGCGCAAGGTCGCCTTCCGCTTGCGCGATAGCGGCCTTATATACCAATGTATTAGGGTCGTCCGGCGTAATGTTCAGAACTTGATCGACTTTTCGCAGCGCTTCTGGAAACCGGCGAAGAAAGATATAGGAAAAGCTGTGTTGACTAAGTAGATTCGCATTTCGCGGATCAAGGTTTTCGGCCTCGTTAAAGTATAACTCGCTTTGGTTCCACTGGCCTTGTCTACGCGCGAGATAGGCTAACAACTCCGGAACACGACTGCTGTTCGGTAGTGATTGGCGTGCCCGTTCGAAGTAACGCTTTGCGGTTTCGTAATCCCTTAGACAAGCATAGTGGTAATATCCTTTGGCTAGTAAGGCCTCGCCAAGATCCGGGTGGAGACTCAATGCTATCTCAGCTGCTTGGCGGGCCTCCTCCCGCAGACTAACGGTCGGTTGAAAGATTTGACTTAGGTAGCTGCGCGCTTCGACGAATGAAAGCAACGCCCAGCTAAGCGCGAATCTAGGATCAAGTCTAACCGCCTCTTTGAAATATTTTTGTGCTCCAATGGAATTCGCAGCGGTGGGGACTGTTTTCAGAGCGTAAGCCAAGCCGCGCAGGTAGGCATCATACGCCTCAGGGTTGTCGGTTGGTTTGGCAGCGATAACTTGCTCCTCCCGACCGGTGAGTTTCGCTCGCAATTGCTCGGCGACAGCTTTCGCAACGTCGCTTTCGACTGAAAAGATGTCGGTCAGCTTGCGATCAAAGGTATCGGCCCAAAGATGCGAATCGTCGGCTGCTTTGATCAGCTGAACATTCACTGGTACTGCATCACCGCTCTTCTGCACGCTGCCTTCCAGGATGTGGGCGACGCCAAGTTGCCTAGCGATCTCAGGGACATTTTCGGGTGCACTTTTGTAGTGCTGCGTAGATGTACGCGAGATCACCTTCAGGTCAGCGATCTTGGATAAGCGGGTCAGAATCTCGTCCTGGATTCCCTCGGCAAAGTAGGCGTTCGCTTTGTCTTCACTCCGGTTTTCGAAGGGGAGTACGGCGATCGATTTTTCCGGAATCGCGGGCGCTCCGAAATATATGATAGCGAGCAACACAACTGCCATCGTCCCGATGCCCGCAACAACAAGCGGCTTCCTCTTTGCAGTCTTGGGAAAAGCCGTTGCTCTCGCCTGTACTGACGGAAGCTGGAGCCGTTGTGCAACCTCAACTGCCGATTGCGGGCGCCGCGAAGGATCCTTTGCCAGGCAAGCGGCGACCACTTTTTCCCAGGTCGGTGCAACCAACGCCGGCTCGATATTGAATTCTTTCCGCCGCTCCGTCATCGAAGGAGCAACTCGCTCGCAAATCTGCCGGTCGATATTTCCCGAATAGAGCGGCGGCTTGCTGGTGAGCAATTCGTAGATCGTCGCGCCTAACGAGTAAATGTCATCCAAATGCGTGCTGCGATCACCGCTCAGTTGCTGCGGACTCATGTATACAAGCGTGCCACTGCGACCCTGTTCCGTGGTTAATCGAGTTGCTGAATCAGCGAGACTGCGCGCTATACCAAAATCAGTGATCTTTAGATCGCCGCGTTGATGCACCATCAGGTTGGAAGGTTTCAGATCACGATGAATCACTTTCGCGCGATTGTGCGCATAATCGAGCGCTTCACAAAGCTGACTGACCCAATTCGCGATCTCATGTGGCTCAAAAACCTTTTGCTCTTTCTCGGCCCGCAGGTTTGAAAGCGTTTCGCCATCGACGTACTCCATGGAAATGCAGCCGGAGCGTTCGTCGTGTACGAAATCGTGAATCCGAACGATATGCGGATGCGTTAATTCCAGGCAGCGCTTCGTCTCACGCTTGAGCTGATCCAACAGCGAACGATCCTGGATCATCAGGTCGGGAAGAAATTTCAGCGCGACATCGCGCTCCAGTTCTTCATCGCGCGCCAGCCACACAATTCCCATTCCGCCTCGACCGAGCACCTTGACCAGCGTGTAACGGTCAAAAACTTTTTGCCCGCTAGCAAACTCACGCGAAGTCGCGTCCATGACATCGCTTGCGCGGTCGTTACTCACTTTATGTAAGTATTGCATCATTAAGGTAGGAAGGAAGCTAAAAGCTAGAAGGGCCCGCTCCTACAACGCCGGTTCAGATTCGCGCCGGGACGCACGGGCGCGTCGTGATTGGGGTTAAGCAACGTCTCATGAGTCCCTCCCTCCGCACCACGGTCATCGCCGAATGGCTAGGTTTGCCTGAGAGAAGACTACGACCGGACCGGTGGCAATCGCCCGCGGAGGTTGTGCCGAAACTGATGCAACGGCTCGGGCTACGCGAGCGTCTGCGCGAAACCGAAGTGATCGATGCATGGTCGAAAATTGTCGGCGACTTCATCGCTGCGCACTCAGCTCCGGTCGCGCTGCGCGAGGGAATTCTGTATGTCCGCGTGCTCCAACCCGCGTTGCACTACGAGCTCGAACAAATCTCCAAGTCCGAAATCCTGCGAAAACTGAAACAACGCTTCGGCGGCAAAACCATCCGCGACGTTCGCTTTCGCGTCGGCTGAAAGCGCAGCCGCGGCCTAGCGTTTGGCTTTACAGCGATCCCCTCTTTCTGCTAAAGCTGTGACACGGGAATGCCTCACGGGAAACAAAGACGGGACACGAATCATAATATCTGTGGCGCGAAAAGAGCCTAGAAGTAGGATCCTCGTTTCAGAGCATACGCTGAGCATAAAGGAATGCGCGTTCCTAATTGATCTTTACGATCGTTATTCCGAGCTATCAGATAGAAGAGATTATAGTCGTCGACCCCTTCTCCATTATTACACGATTCGAGAAGTAGACAGTGAGTCAGCTAGCTGGGTGTATGGTGTAAGCCTACGATGCAAAAAGAAAATCGAGGTCGATCTTCGTACCCGGAAATTATTTGTCGAATCGTTGTTCGTCGCGTGTCTATTGCCCGGGGATTCGCATATTGCGCATGCTGACAATGAGAAAAGAAAACACGGGCGGTGGGTCCCGAATCACACCCCCCAACGAGACTACACAGGACTTGTTTATCTGAATGACAATTTCACCGGGGGTGAATTGGTCTTTCCTGATCGTGATGTAGTTATCATGCCGAAGCCCGGTTTATTGGTTGGGTTTCCTAGTAATCATGAATTTGTGCATGCAGTCCCAAAGGTTCTTTCTGGGAAACGATATTCTATGCCAGTCTGGTTTACCGTGAACTCGGCAAAAGCTATGCAGGTTTGAATTCCTTCAGTAACAATGGCAAGAAGCCGCATCCTCGTAGCAAACTGGTTTGATTATCCGCAGTATTACGACATTGCCTTTCAAGCTCACACCCGGCAGGAGGCGGACTTCATCGAAGCCGCCTGCCGCAAGTATTGTCCCTTCGCCGCTCGCCGGTTCCTGGAGCCGGCCTGCGGGAGTGGCCGACTAATCACCGAGTTGGCCGCTCGAGGTTACCAAGTGACCGGTTTCGATCTCAGCCAGCGAGCGTTGAGCTACCTTCAGCGGCGGCTTGCACGGCGGCTGCTCCATGCTGAGACATTTGAGGCTGAGATGTCCAATTTTCGCATCGGTCGACCCGTTGATGCGGCCTACTGCACCGTCAATACGTTTCGCCACTTGTTGACGGAGCAAGCGGCGCGCGGGCACTTGGAATGTATCGCCGACAGCCTTCGTCCCGGCGGCATCTATATCCTCGGCTTGCATCTGTTGCCATTCGACGCCGACCCTGAGGACGACGCGCGCTGGACGGAGTGGCGAGGAGAGACAAAAGTGACCGTAACGCTGCGCATGCTGCGCACCGATCTCCGCCGCCGGATCGAGAACCTTCGGGTCTGCCTGCTAATCCGCCGCGGGTCGAAGAAACTTCGTCTGCGGCACGAATTTCAGCTCCGCACGTATACGGCAAGGCAATTTCGACGGTTGCTCGGTTCGGTTTCGTCATTGGAACTGTGCAACATTCACGATTGCCCATGCGGCATTGAGCGGCCATTCGCAGTGAATGATAAAGTTGCTTACTGTCTGTTTGCGTTAAGGCGACGACTGTCTCTGTAGCTCCCAATGATTCAACGGCCTTCTTTTTCTTTGCAGTTGGGAGCCTGCTTTGGTAAGGCTCCGCTCGGCTGCGGCGCTTGCAGTCTCGAATTCTCACCCTAAAAGATCACAAAATTGACATGAGGACACGTTCCGGTGGCAAAGAAGAAGCTCATTCGGAGCAACCCCGTTACAAATTGATTGCCTATCAAATATCTCAGAATCATTCCGCGCCAATACGGCCTGCGCCTCGGGAACGGAGGTGGATGGAAGATGCAGATGAAAGGGCTCCCTATCGATGCCTCCCCTTGGTCATCGCCAATCAGTACGGCTGGGAAATTCTATCTACCCATCACGTCCGCGCCACTTGGGATGGCACACCGGGACCGGAGGGCTTGTCCGTCGAAAGCGCATACCGGAATGGTGGCGTACGCTGCCAGTCTCACTTCGGCGAAGGAGTGCTGACTTTTCAAATTCCATTCCTGTTCAAGACACCCCGTGGCTGGGATTTGATGGTCCGTGGCCCCACAAACAATCCCAAAGACGGGATCGCAGCTCTAGATGGCATTGTTGAAACAGACTGGGCTCATTCAACATTCACCATGAACTGGCGGTTTACGAGAGCATGCACGGTCGAGTTCGCGGTCGGAGAACCCATTTGCCTATTCTTTCCAATTCGAAGAGGGGTGCTTGAGATGTTCCGTGGCGAATTTCGTATGTTGAAAGCGGACCGGGAATTTGAACATAAATTTCGAGAATGGTCTTCCAGCAGGGATCGGTTTATCTCAGGGCTGGAAAAGGGAAAACCGGAGGTGGTCGCACAAGGCTGGCAGAGGGATTACATACAGACCGCCAAAGAGAAAAAGCCGCTCGCACATCCATTCGCAAATGAAAACATCGTTGACCGGGCGAGAACTGGCTGATGTGCACGGTGGAACAGACGTTGAACATCGGAGAGAGAATTTTTGTGCCGGCGATAAGCATAACTGTTTTCCGCGCTTTATTGCGAAGCGCCGCCGTAAATGTCCTAACTGATGTTCGACGGATGAGAATGTCGCGATTCAGTTTCCAACGGAAGCGTTTAAAAAAGATTGACATTAGATGGGTAAATGAGTCAACCTTTCGCGTATGAGCACCAAACCGCCCGCACCACCCCCACCGCCACCGAGGTGACTCTGACCCCGGCCTAACCGCTCGAGCGCCAGTAAGTCGATCAGGTAGGTAGCACTGAGAGTGTCAGCAGCCTGGCGGCGTTTTATCAACGGCCGCACACCGCTGGTAAACCACGTTACGTTTGTCCTCACTGCTACAATCGGAGACTTTTGTCTTGAAGGGATCGTCGCATCACATCTAACCTAAGCTAAACTCAAGACAGCTGCTAATGGCTACCTGACGCGTGACGTGAAGATGTCGTCTTAATAATTACTGGGCGTCCAAATTGGCTATGTCGAATTCATTGGGGTGCTCGGACTGTTTGAGAGCGACCTCAACCTCGTAGCTTTGACAAATCTCGGCGGTGAACAAATTACAATAGGTGGTGGAATCACCGCGGAGCGGGCGAAGCGACGAGTTTTTGGAAGCGAGGATCTTTCCTGAGAGGATCGAACATTGGATCCAGCCGTAGTAACGCCGGAGTCAGCGGCATGCCCCAAGTCAGCGCACCAACGTACGGTATCGAGAGTAGTTTTTGTAAAGCGGCGATGGCGCGGTCAGGCTCGCCCGCGCGCGCCGCGACCCGTGCGAGGATCTCGAGTGAAACAGGACCACTGAGAGCGTCTTTCTCGATCGGATTCACAGCAATGGTCCGTTCCGACAAAGCCATGGCTGCGGTTTTATCTCCAAGACCCATGTTGGTTAGTGCGAGATCGCCAATAAGAACCCAATTGTCCGGCTGTTCTTTAAGGAAGGGTTCCAGTTCGCTGCGCGCCTGTTGCCAACTTTCCCGGGCGCCAGCATGGTCGCCAGCCACATCCTGCGCCCAGCCCAACCAAAGCCGCAGTTCGCCGTTGTAAAAGCCGAGTGCTGGATCAGGTTTGGCAAGCACTTCCTTTAGCCGTGGGATGATTTGTAAAGGACGGCGCTCCAGAATCGCTTGGTAAACTTGTGTTTCCAAGTCCTCGAAGTTATCGGCCCTGAGGTCGAGCGGAGCAAGCAGCGCCGAGGCACGTTGCAACTCGCCTTGCGCTTGGAGGACAGCCGCCTTTTGCACCAAGGTATCCTGGTCGTCTGGTATAATATCGAGAACTTCATCAAGCTTTCGCAACGCTTCGGGGAAACGGCGAAGACAAATATCGGTAGTCGCCTGCTGCGTGAGGAGATTGACATTGCGCGGGTCGAGGCGCTTCGCTTCGTTGAAGTAGGCTTCGCTGCGATCCCACTGGCCTCGTCTCCGTGCGACATAAGCCAGCAATTCAGGAATCCTGCTGCTATTCGGTAGGAGCTGACGTGCTTGTTCAAAGTAACGCACTGCTGTGTCATAATCCTTCAGACAATTGTAGTAGTAGGAGCCCTTCGCCAATACGGCCTCGCCGAGATTAGGCTGAAGAGTGAGCGCGGTTTCGGCGGCTTGCCGTGCCTCTTCGCACAGCGCAGGCGTTGGCTGAAGACTCTGTGTCATGTAGTAGCGCGCATCAACATATGACAGCATCGCCCAACCAAGGGCAAACTTCGGATCCAGCCGCACCGCTTCCTTCAAATATTTCTGCGCACGAAGGGCATTTGCCCCTGTGGGGAAGGTTTTTACGGTATAAGCCAGACCGCGCAAGTAGGCGTCGTAAGCCTCAGGATTATCCGTTGGCTTCGCGGCAATCTCTTGCTCTTCATCACCCGTGAGTTTGGCTCGCAGTCGGTCGGCAACAGCCTTCGCAATGTCACTCTCGACCGAAAAGATGTCGGTCAGCTTGCGATCAAAGGTATCGGCCCAAAGATGAGAATCATTGGCTGCTCTAATTAGCTGCACGTTCACGCGCACGGCGTCGCCGCTCTTCTGCACGCTTCCTTCGAGGATGTGGGCCACGCCAAGTTGCCTGGCGATCTCCGGTAAATTCTCGGGAGCACTCTTGTAGTGCTGCGTAGATGTGCGTGAGATGACCTTTAGATCAGCGATCTTGGATAAACGGGTCAGGATCTCATTCTGAATACCTTCGGCAAGGTAGGCGTTTGCTTTTTCTTCGCTTCGATTTTCGAAAGGTAAGACAGCGATGGATTTTTCCGGTGTTGCATGCTGCTTGAATGCCCAAAAGTACACGCCGGCGAGCAACACAACTGCCACCGCCGCAATGCCAGTAACGAGCAGCGGCTTTCTCTTTGAACTCTTACCTAGAGTCGTCCTGATTCTCGCTGATGCTTGCGGAAGCTGAAGCTGCTGTGCAACCTCAACTGCCGATTGCGGACGCCGCGAGGGATCCTTCGCAAGACATGCGGCAACCGCATCTTCCCAAACCTGTGGAACCAACACCGGCTCGATGTCCAATTCTTTGCGCCGCTCGGTCATCGAAGGGGCGACTCGTTTGCAAATCTGCCGATCGATGTTGCCCGAATAGAACGGTGGCTTGCTCGTGAGCAATTCGTAGATGCTCGCGCCCAACGAGTAGATGTCGTCCAAGTGCGTGCAGCGCTCACCGTTGAGCTGTTGTGGGCTCATATAAACGAGCGTGCCGCTCCGGCCCTGTTCCGTGGTTAATCGACTCGCTGAATCAACGAGACTGCGCGCTATACCAAAATCAGTGATCTTTAGGTTCCCGCGTTGATTCGCCATGAGGTTGGCGGGCTTCAAATCACGATGAATCACCCGCGCGCGATTGTGCGCGTAATCGAGGGCCTCACAAAGCTGACCAATCCAGCCGGCAATCTCATGCGGTTCAAGGACCTTTCGCTCTCTCTCAGCCCGCAAGTTTGAAAGTGTTTCGCCATCGACGTACTCCATGGAAATGCAGCCGGAGCGTTCGTCGTGTACGAAGTCGTGAATCCGAACAATGTGCGGATGCGTTAATTCCAGGCAGCGCTTTGTCTCATGCTTGAGTTGGTCCAACAGCGAACGATCCTGAATCATCAGATCGGGAAGAAATTTCAGCGCGACATCG
The DNA here is from genome assembly GCA_963757675.1 of uncultured Verrucomicrobiae bacterium. GTDB lineage: Bacteria > Verrucomicrobiota > Verrucomicrobiia > Chthoniobacterales > UBA10450 > Udaeobacter. Next base: position 130,171 of record CAVWTH010000002.1, read on the forward strand.
CGCTCCAGTTCTTCGTCGCGGGCCAGCCACACAATCCCCATTCCGCCTCGGCCAAGCACCTTCACCAGCGTGTAGCGGCCAAACACCATTTGTCCGCCGGCAGCGTCCAGCGCCGTCTCAAGAAGGCAACCTGGGCAGCCCCCCTCAGGCGCGTCGCCGGGGATTTCTGTGCCGCACTTCTCGCAAACTCTGAATGCACTCTTCACGGCTGCTTTTCTTGCCCGAGCTTTCGGAAACGCAGATTCATGCCGGAGCGGGCCCTCACGCATTTAGTCATAGTGACAAAGTATTCACTATTAAAGTCGAAAAAAGGGTAAACCGAGGAACGGTAGCTCAGCGAAACTTGCCAGGGATTCGCATCATTCGGAAGAAGCTCGCGTCCGCGGAAGACACTTTGCGTCTGCCATCGCTTTTTGGTAAGGTCCTTCGGCGTGAGCACGCCCCCAGAGGAAGGTGCCTGGCTGGAAGCGGCCGATGGCAGATGCCATTCGATCAAAGGCAGTTGTTCGATCGGACGGATCACCGCTAATGCGATCGTGTTGGAATCGCCCAAGGTGTCGCGCCGGCACGCGCTTATTCATCTGCAAAATATCGGCGAACTTTGGCTGATCGATTTTGGCAGCAGCAACGGAACGTTTCTGAACAAGCGACGCATTCATCACCCGATTCGATTAAGCGACGGGGATCAAATCACAATCGGCGATCAGGTTTTCACCCTCCGGCAACCGCTCGCCATTTCAGACGAGCACAAGACAGCGGTGATGCAACAAACGTTGCGGGAAATCGAGAAGGTTCCGTGTTGGCTTCTTGTCACGGACATCCGCAGCTTTACGCCCCTCAGTCGCCACGTTCAGAGCGAAGACCTGGATGTTCTTCTCGGTACGTGGATTTTCAGTTGCAACGAGATCATCGAAAATCGGCACGGAATGATTAACAAATATCTCGGCGATGGTTTTCTTGCATACTGGCCGGATGCCGCTACGAGCCCGGAAGAGATCACCGCGGTCATCTCCGCCTTCAAAGAATTGCAACGAAAACAATGGCCGGAGTTTCGCTTCGTTGTTCACTTCGGGGCAGTCGCGATTGGCGGGGTCGCCTCGATGGGCGAAGAAAGCTTGATGGGCAGCGAAGTAAATTTGATCTTTCGCCTGGAAAAACTCGCTAGTTCGTTAGGCGAGCCATGCGCGCTGAGTGAAGCGGCGCACATGAAGCTGGGAGAACTTGTTCCGGTCCGTCCGCTCGGCGAATTCGAACTGAGAGGTTTTGAGGTAAAGTGCGGGTTTTTTGCCCTTTAGCTCCAATTTCGAACCCGAGTCACCGCCTCAAGCGCGATCGCCGGAAGGCACGTGGCGATCTTTGAAGGTGAGTTCGGCGATGCCGGATTTGTCGAGCTCACCGAGGCCTTCTGTGATCATGCGGTCGTATTGTTCTTTCGTCGCTCGCGCGAGCGGTAGATCGAGGCCGAGGCTGCGCGCTAACTCGAGAGCGATCCCGCTGTCTTTGGCCGCGTGCGCCGCGGAGAAAAAGCATCTGTGCTCGCGGTTCTGCATGTCTTCACCGTCGGTCTCGAGCACGCGCGAGTTTGCACCGGTCTGGGAGAAAACTTCTCGCAACATCGTTAGGTCTAGACCGAGAGCGGCGCCAAGCCCAAGACCTTCGGCGAGCCCGGCGGTGTTGAGGTTCATCACCATGTTAACCAGCGCTTTCACCTTGGCGGCTTCGCCTGCTTTTCCGACGAAGCGAATTTGGGCGGCAAGCTCTTTCAAAATCGGTTCGGCCTTTCGGAACGCCTCTTCGTTTCCGCCACACATCAGGTGAAGCTTGCCTTCGCGCGCCTGTGTAATGCTCGATGCCATGCATGCTTCGAGCGATTGCGCGCCAGCTTTGTTGGCCAGCTTTTCAATTTCGACATGCACTTCCGGCGAGATCGTGGCGCAGTTGACGAACAATTTGCCGCGTGCGTTGATGAGTAAATTGTCACCGGGTCCGGCAAAGATTTGCCGCATCGCGTTATCATCCGTTACCACGGTGAAGATCACATCGGACGCGGCCGTGACTTCCGACAAATCCTGCGCGGCGGCGCACCCAACCTCCGACGCGAGTTCTGTGGCGGCGGCGCGGTTCGTGTCGTAAACCGCCGTCACGTAAAAACCACGGTCCTTCAGCCGGCGCGCCATGTTTGCGCCCATCCGACCAACTCCAACGAATCCGATATTCATATGCTGAAATTAGCCACGGATGCACACGGATGAAACACAGATTAAGCGCTTCAGGATCATCCGTGAAAAATCCGTGTTAATCTGTGGCGAAATTCAAATCTAAATCTTTGCCGCAAAGAACGGATTGTGCTGTTTCTCTTCACCCACAGTGGTCATCGGGCCGTGTCCGGGACAGATGATCGTGTCGTCGGGCAGCGTCAGGATTTTCTCAAAATTGTTTCGTAACGCGTCGTGATAAGAGACGTTCCCGCCGCCCATTGATCCGGCAAAAATCGAATCACCGACAATTGCGATTGGATGCACAAGCCCGGTTATCACGTACGTCATTCCGCCGGGCGAATGACCCCAGGTAAGTCGTGTATCGATTTGCAGATTTCCAAGCTGAAATTTCTTTCCCTCATCGATCGGCTCCGCACCCGGAACCGCTTCGCGCGCCGGGGTAAAAACGTCTGCGCCAGTTTCTTCACGCAGACACGGCAGGTCTGCGACGTGATCGGGGTGCGCATGCGTGAGGAGAATCAGTTGCACATCCAGTTTGTGGTGCTTCGCGAAGCGGACCATATCCCTGGAATCAGCGCCGGTATCGAACGCCGCCGCGGCACGAGTGGCCGGGTCCCACACGAGATACGCGTTGACGGCCATGCCGTGATAATCGCTGTTGAATTGCGCGAGGCCTTCAGCTTCGATCTTTTCTGGACGCCATTCGCTCTTCGCAAGTGCGCACAGCGCCCGCCCATCCAAGCCGAGGATCGGCGCAACGCTCAGGAGCGACGATTCATCGAATTCGCCCTCTTCGCCCTCACGCAGCTTGCGTATCGTTTGCGAAGTGAGACCTGCTTCTTCGGCCAGTTCGGAATCGGAAATTCCGAGGCCGCGCTGCGCTTTTCCGACGATGTCTGCGGGGTTATCTTCGAGTGGAATCATACGTTAACCGTTTATCAGTTGCGTCTCCGACGCAACGCGCAAGCTGCTAATTCGATCGAACACCAATTTTTCAAGAGCTCCCGCAACCTCGGCAACTGTGAATGCTCTCCCGGTCTCCTTTTCCATCGACGTCATTGCGACATTATTGATGCCGCAGGGAACAATGTGGTCAAAAGGCGAGAGATCGCCGCACACGTTCAATGCGAATCCATGCATGGTGATCCAATGCCGCACACCGACGCCGATTGAAGCAATCTTGCGATTTTCTACCCAGACGCCGGTGAGCGATTCGCGCCGGTTCGCACCAATATCGTATTCCGCGAGAGCGTCGATGAGCAGTTGTTCGAGCCAGCGCAAGTACTTGTGCAAATCCTGGCCGCACCGGCGCAGATCGATAATGGGGTAACCGATTAATTGACCCGGCCCATGGTACGTCGCCTGCCCACCGCGATTTATCGAATAGAGCGGATACGGTAAGTGAATTGCGTCTAATTCGCCACGGCGAATCCGTCCTGTGGCGGACAAGCTCGATCGGTCCGGAGTGCGACCGATTGTATAAACCGGTTCGTGTTCGAGAAGCAGCAGTTGATCTTCCAACAAACGGTCGTTCCGTTTTTTTGCTACGAGGTCGTCCTGCAACGCGAGCGCGTCAGCAAAGTCCACCCTTCCGAACCAGCGCACGTTCAAGTAGTCACGCCGCGATTCGGCGTGTTCGCGCGGCGTCCGCGGCGCGCTGACCGCATCATTAGCGAGATTCATATTTGCATTCCTCCCGGCAGACCATGCGCCGCCGTTTCCTGCGTGCGCAGATGCGTGAGAGCGATCGCCAAAGCATCAGCGGCATCGGCATCGGGCGTCTCCGTAAGACCGAGAAGAGCGCGCACCATGAACGCCACCTGGTTTTTTCCCGCTGCGCCGCGCCCAACGGTAGATTGTTTGATTCGTCTCGGCGAGTATTCGAAAATCGGCAATCCGTTTTCGGCCGCAGCCAGGATGGCGGCGCCGCGCGCAGCGCCGAGGATGATCGCGGTCTTATAGCTTTGGACGTAGATAACGGACTCGAGCGCGCAACAGTCCGGTTCATGGGCGCGAATTAAGTCAACAAGCCGATCGCGAATCGCGACCAGGCAGGACGAGGAACGCATCGCGCTCTTGTTGTGAATGGTCCCGAAATATACAGGCGATGGTTTTCCATTATTTGCATCGACGATTGCGACACCGGTGTTGCGCAAAGAGGCGTCAATCGCAAGCACGCGCATTATCGCAATGTTAAGATCGCCTGCTGCGCGTTCAAGACGGAATCGACAAATGCGAAAGGAACGGCTTTACTCGCGCGGTTAAGCATTGGACACGCCGATATACAAAACAATCAGCCTGCCTCTGGTCATCGTGTTGGCAACGTTCGCGATGGTTGCGAACGCGCCCTCATCCTTCGCTACGACAAAAGGATTAAGCCAAATCGTGACGCCAGATTTGGAACCGGAAGGGGATTTCTCGCTGAGTTTTCAAATTCAAGACAGACGGATTGCCAATCCTTATCAATTGCAAGCCGAGCTGGGCCTGACGAAATGGGGTGAGGTAGCGGTGTTTCGCGGATTCCAACCGGACGAATGGATCTTCGGTACGGAGATCGGCTTGTTAAGGAAAGAGCCTTTTCTTCTTTCCATTGGATTTGTGAATTGGTCGCCTCACCTCGATGTAGACCCTCAGCCGTACATCGAAGCTGGCTATTACACCGAGCATAACAAAGTGATCGCCGGGGCCATTCATGCCGGCTACAAAAACGAAGCCATCCTCGGCTACGCCTACGATTTCAATGAGAGATGGCGCTTGCAGGTCGATTTCCAAAGCGGCTCTGAAAACTCTTCGACAATCGGTTTCACCTGCAACGTGACACCAGATTTCCAGTTCAATCCCGCGCTTTACGTCAACAATGGTCCAAAGCACGATCTGTTCGGCTACATAGTTTTTACTGTACACATTTCATCTCTGGGGCGGCAAAAAAGAGGTCGCGCCTGTCGCGACACCTGCGGCCGCAGTAAAGTGAACTGTGTCAAAAAAGTCTAAGTCATCGCGAAGCCGCATCAGTGCCGGTCTCCTTATGTTCCGGCGCAGGAAGGACGAGTTAGAATTTCTCCTGGCACATCCCGGTGGGCCTCGCTTTGCCCGTAAGGATGACGGCGTATGGACAATCCCGAAAGGCGAAATAGCTCCGGGCGAAGATTTACTGACCCGTGCTCAAATTGAATTTGAAGAGGAAGTAGGATGCCGCCCTGAAAACGCCGGGGAATGGATTGAGCTCGGCTGGATCAAGCAAAAAGGCGGCAAAACTGTGCACGCCTGGGCGTTTGAAGGAGATTTGCCGGAACCGTTCGAGTGTAAATCAAACTTGTTCGAGTTGGAATGGCCGCCGCACTCAGGGAAATACCAAAAATTTCCAGAAGTCGATCAGGCGTGCTTTTTTTCCGACAAAGCCGCCAGACGCAAATTAAAGTCCACGCAGCTGCCTTTTCTTGATCGTCTGCACGTCGCCCTCCAAGGAGCGGCGGCTTCCTAGCCGCCGTGCCCATGTTTCAATCTTTTCTTCTCTGTTGGAGATCGATCCAATTTACTTGCGCTGGACGATGTGATAACACGGCCTCCTCCTAATGAAATGGGGAATCAGTATGCCAGTTTCGGTGAAGCGTCTCCTGAGCGTTTTCAATCTTGAGAACATCAAGATTGTTAAACGAGTAATTGTTTCAGTAATTGGAGCGACTGTCCTACTGATCGGAATTGCCCTCCTGGTTTTGCCAGGACCGGCGTTGATTGTTATTCCGGTGGGGCTCGCCATCCTTGCCACGGAATACGCGTGGGCGCGACGCTGGCTGAGGAACGCTCGTCGAATCGCAAGTGGCGTCGTGTCCGGTCGTGACCGCACGGCGCCCCGAGATATTCGCGTGTAGCTTTACGTTTGTCTTCGCCTCGGGCTTCATTCGGATTTAAACGCGTCGCCGGCAGGCGAAGTCATTTGCCATAGCTCGGCGAGCGCGGGCTATCCGAGTTGTAAAGGCGTTTGTGCCGAGCGCCGTTTACTGATTCCGACAAGGGCTGCCCACCGCCTCCCTATCCGTGCCATCCGTGTGATCCGTGGTCAGTTTCCTAGTCTTCACCGATTGTCTGCGACTGTTTGTGGCGCAGGTCTGTTCAGTTCCACTTTGTCGTTCACTTTTTGAATGAGCGCCTTTTACACTTTTAGTTCCGTTTTGAGCGCGTCAATTGCCTTCTGGTGTTCCTGAACTTAACTCGACAAACAAAGCATCCAGATCTTGAGCACTTTGTCAGCCTTGTCAGAACAACTGCTCATGTTGTTTTCCCTTTAGCACTATTGCGTATTTAATTTTGCGTATAGACAGCAAAACTAGTAGTTGCGCCACCACCATTTGCTTTTGCAAACAGCAATGTATAGCCATTGAACGTATAGCCAGCTGGCGCCGGTGGAGGCTGTTGTACATGAGGATCTACTTGAATCATTACCACTGAACCAGTTGTAACTGGGCCTGCTGGACCTTGTGGGCCTGTTGCTCCCACCGGGCCTGCCGGACCTTGTGGGCCTGTTGCTCCCACCGGGCCTGCCGGACCTTGCGCACCTGGTGCTCCAGGATCACCCTGTGGACCTTGAGGACCTGCGGGGCCTGGAGGACCTTGCAAGGTGCTGATGTCAGCCGTGCCCAGCTGCCCGCTCGCATCGACTACAACGGGATTAGGATTGCCTGTGATTGTTACCCCGTTTATACCGGCGATGAAAGCACGGTTTTGATTGCTGTCCCCGATGCGGATGGTGTTGGCCTCGCCAGCTACACCCCGGTTACCAATATCGATATTGAAACTACCTGTGGTGAGATTTTCCCCGGCTGAAGCACCTATTGCGATGTTGCTGCCGCCCGTTGTGTTGTTGAAGAGCGGACGAAAACCGATGGCCGTATTGGAGGTGCCAACCGTGTTATAAAGAAGCGCACCCTCACCATCGGCAGTATTGTAGCTGCCAGTAGTGTTGCTAACAAGCGCACCCTCACCATTGGCCGTGTTGCTGAAGCCGGTCGTGTTGCTAAAGAGCGCGGTATAACCATCTGCTGTGTTTTGGTTGCCGGTGGAGTTGTTATTGAGCGCACCAGCACCGGTGGCCGTGTTATTGCTGCCGGTTATATTGCTACCGAGCGCATTGTAACCGTTGGCCACGTTATTGGTACCGGCAGTGTTGTGAAAGAGCGCGGTATAACCATCTGCTGTGTTTTGGAAGCCGGTGGTATTGGAATAGAGCGCAGAAGCACCGCTAGCCGTATTGCTACTGCCGGTCGTATCGCTGAAGAGCGCAAGCGCACCGATTGCCGTATTGTCGTTTCCGTTGCTAAGAACGAGCGCCTCATAACCAATGGCTGTATTATAGGTGCCATCTATAAGACTGTTGAGCGCGCCATCCCCCTCAGCCGTGTTTTGGCCCGGATAACCACCATCAGGTGCCGGTGTAACTGCATTTGCAGTTGAAAGTGCAAAGCAGGTTAGTGCTAGCACTAGTGAAAGGAGTACACATCGCGTGTATCCCAAGCGTTTATTTTTATTCATTTTTATTTGTTTATTTTGTTTATCGTATTTGTTGCTTTTGCTTTTGCTGGAGGAAGGGGCCTCTGGGTTCACTGATGTTCTCCGAAGTCTGCGGAGCGAAGTTCTCAATAATTTGCCGCTAAATCGGAAAACTCAGTTGGGGGGGTGTGGTCAGATCGCGAATAGTAAGCGTGCGCAGGCTTACTGCCTATCGGGAAAAATCCCTGATTTTTAGTCTAGGGGAATCCCTGATGCGTGTCGGGGATTCTGCGCGGTGGGACCTGTTGGGGCTACAGCGCCTCGACACAGCGAGGCGGCTACAGCGTTTTATCTGACTCTGCGCCGAGATTCTTTAGGCGATTGAGGTCAATCGCCCCTACCTTGGCGTTGCCATCGTCTTCGGAGAAGCCGATCCACCTTTGAAGGCGGCTACAGCGTTATCAGGTTTGCCGGGGTGAGCGTATAGCTGTGCCAAACAACTCGCGCGCGCTGCGCTTGAGCTCTTCAGCGTTGGCATAGCCGAGCTTCTGCTTGATGTGCTCAGAATGGCTCTCAATTGTTTTGCGGCTAATCCCGAGTTCTTTCGCGATTTCTCCCGGCCCGTGTTCAGCAGCAATCAGGGCGAACACGGCCAGTTCCCGATCGCTGAGCGCGTCGAGCTGATGTGGCAGATCGGCGCGGCGGGCAAACTTCTGGACGGCAAGCGAGGTGATCAGCGGACTTACATAGATTTTACCAGCGGCGACCGTCTCCACCGCGCGCAACAGTTCCTCCGGTGATCCGTTTTTCATCCAATAACCCGCAGCCCCTGCGTGCAGTGTGCGCTCCGCATATACCCGTTCGGATTGCCAGGACACAATCAGGATACGAGTGCGCGGATATTCCGTCGCGAGATCTTTAATCCAGCGAATCCCATCGCGATCCTCCAGGAACGGCTCGATCAGAAGAATATCCGGTTTATGTTGCCTGATCAGTTCTCCTGCGTCATAGAAACCGTGGGCGCTGCCGCAAACATGATATCTCTTGTCGCGTCCAACGATTGCGGCCATGCCCTCTTCACTGACGCAAGTGTCTCCTACTACGATGATGCGGCATAATGCGAACACCGCGTGAGCTGTCGCGCTTTTCTTCACCGGTTCGCGAGTCTAACAACAGCCCCGACCGCTGCAAGCGTTTAATTGCGTTTTCTACGAAAATATTCCCGGAAATTGCCGGCCTATGTTTGCAGAAATTTGAAATCTGAAAAATTTTTAGGCTTTTCAACACCAGAAGCGTTTGGTCCAGACCTAGAAGTACGCGATCGCGAGTCGCGCTCGCCAGGTCGCCGCGGCGACCGCTCCCCAGAGGATTTAAGATGGAATCGACAAGCGCCGCAGAAGCGGCTTAATTCGGCAGCGAATCCCGATGAGCACTGCACCGCTGGTCTGCCACATTTGTAAAAAGTCGAAGTCGCCCCAGAGCGGAATGATCGCCGAGTTAATTCGGCCGTCGCTCTTCGAGTTCATCAAAAAGAAACTCCCCGACCTCGATAATAAAGCGTTCATCTGCTTCGAAGATCTGGGTGACTTCAGGAAGGATTACGTCAAGGAAGTTCTGGAAGATGAGCTTGGGGAACTCTCCGCTCTCGATCAGGAAGTCGTCGAAAGCCTGGAACAGCATGAAATTCTTTCTAGCGACATCATTAAACAGTTCGAAAGGAAGCTCACATTCGGCGAGCGACTCTCCGACCGGATCGCCGAATTCGGCGGGAGCTGGAAATTTCTGATCACGTTTGGGGCCGTGATCCTCATCTGGATCGGCATCAACGCCGTCATGCTCGCGACGCGCGCGTTCGACCCGTATCCATTTATATTGCTAAATCTGGTCCTCTCCTGCCTGGCTGCGGTGCAGGCGCCGGTCATCATGATGAGTCAAAACCGTTCCGAGGCGCGTGACCGATTGCGGGCGGAGAATGATTATAAAGTGAACCTGAAAGCGGAGCTCGAGATCCGGCATTTGCACGAGAAACTCGATCACTTGTTGCGCCGGCAGTATAACCGGTTATTTGAGATTCAGCAGATCCAGATCGAATTACTGCAAGAACTCACCCGTCACAAACGCTAGCCAGTTCGTTTCTTTGAACTGATCGGTAAAGGGGATGTAACTCATGTTTCTGTGCGAAACGAAGCTGTTGCCGCTCTGCACCACAGTTACGACATTATCCTAGTGATACAGGGGCGACGTTAACTCTTCTTTAACTCCGCCAGGTCTTTGAGCACTTGCTCGCTGTGTTCGGCGGGCTTCACACCGGTGTATACCTTGGCGATGTGACCGTCGGGATTAATGATGAATGTGTTGCGTGCGGCGAGTTTTTGACCCTTGTAATCCATCACCGAACCGTACTCGGTGGACACTTTGGCGTCGGGATCGGCGAGTAATTTAAAGTTCAGCCCTTCCTTCGCGCAAAAATCTTTGTGCGATTGCGCGGTATCGACGCTCACTCCGAGAATGACTGCGCCGGCATCCCCATACTTCGCGAGGTCGCGTTGGAAATTGTGCGCCTCCAGGGTGCAACCGCTGGTGAAATCTTTGGGATAAAAATAAAGGACAACCCATTTACCGCGGAAATCTTTCAGGCTTACCTGTGATCCATCGCCTGTAGTAAGACTGAAATCTGGCGCAGGCTTTCCGACTTCGGGTTGCGTTTGAGATTCCGTTGCCGCCATGCATGTGAACGTCGCAAAGCCAATGACCGCTGACAAGACCGTGTTTCTCATATTCATTCGTCAGTTTTGGAGCGCGGAAGGAGCGAGTCAAGGGCGGGTCTGTGGACCACACGCGCTCCCCAGAGGCAGAGGATTCAGCTTGCGCTCGACGACAGCTTTCGAATCAAATAGACGCCTTGTATGCAGAGGCCGGACATTGCCGAACATCTTCCGATTAAACCGTTGCGGCTGATACTTGGTGTCATCGCGTGCATCGGGAATTGCGGCCCGCTCTTCACGCTACTGTTCGGATTCATGACCATCCCCGCAAACTCTGTCGGAGTGAGGACGCGGTTTGGTGCTTATCACGATATCGTGAACCCGGGTTTGACCTATGCCATTCCATACGTCGACGAGATTCACATCGTACCTACGCAGCGTTTGCAGAAGCTCGAGTTCGGTTTTTCCACCCCGGGTGCGACAAATCTTTATCAGGGCGATCCGCAGCCGGAGGAAACTGAGACGATGATCACGGGCGATCTAAACACCGCGCTTGTCCCGTGGGTGGTCCAATATCGGATTACAGATCCGAGAATGTATCTGTTCGGCGCGCGCGAGCCGGAGAAAACTTTGCGCGATCTGTCGGAAAGCGTGATGCGCGAAGTCATCGGCGATCGCACTGTGGACGAAGTGCTCACGATCGGGCGCCACGACATCGAGACATCGACGTTAAAACGTCTGGCCGATCTTTGTTCGCAGTACGATTTGGGAATTCAGATTCAACAGGTGCAACTCACAAGCGTGCGTCCCCCGCCCGCCGTGCAAGCCGCGTTCAATGATGTCAACCAGGCGCAACAGGAGAAGCAAACAGCAATCAACCAGGCGTGGGCAGTTTATAACGATGCTGTTCCGAACGCGCGCGGCCAGGCAAAAGAGCGCGAGAAACAGGCCGAAGCGTACGCATTTCGTCGCGTGAACGAGTCCAAGGGCGAAGCGCAAAAGTTTTCGTTATTGCTCACCGAATATCGCAAGGCGCCAGAGGTGACGCGGCGCCGTCTTTATCTCGAGGCAATGCAAGCCATCCTGCCGAACCTGCAAAAGAAAATCATCATCGATGACAGCTTGAAGAACATTCTCCAAACGTTGCCGCTTCAAATGCCCGGCGAATCGAAGGGCTCGCCATGAACGTGATCGATGTGACTCCACGCCCAGCTGCCGTGTCGTCTGCGGTTCGTTTTTTGCAAAGCCCGGTGATGTCAATCCTGGGCATCCTGTTCATTCTGACGGCGCTCAAATGGGGAACAGTGCTCTTTGTCGTCCCGCAATACGAAACGGTCATCATCACGCGGTTCGGAAAGATCGTTCGCACGATTACCACGCCCGGGTTGAAGATGAAGCTGCCGATCCTCGATAGAGTGCAGCGGTTCGACAAACGCATCCTCGCCTGGGACGGGCCGCCGACCGAATGTCCGACCAAAGATAAGCTCTACATCATCGTTGATTGTTTCGCCCGGTGGCGGATCAACGATCCGATGCTCTACTACAACCGGCTCAATGATGAACGGAGCGCGCTGTCGCGGCTGGACGATATTCTAGGCAGCGAAACCCGCACCGCTGTCGCCACGCATGATCTGGTCGAAATCATTCGTGTAACCAAAGGGCGGAAACCTGTGCGCGACGAGGAGTTGGAGAAAACCGGCACGGTTCTCCCCACCACAATTCCCGATGTCGAATTTGGGCGCGGCGAAATCGAGAAACAGATCACCGAGCGTACGCGTCAAAAGATCGCCGACTTCGGGATCGAACTGCTAGACGAACGTTTCAAACGGAGCAAATACAATCCGGCGGTCGCGGAGAAAATCATCGAGCGCATGTCGAGCGAGCGGCACCAAATCGCTGCCCGGTTCCGTTCCGAGGGGCGCGGCGAAGCGGCGAACATCAACGGCCAAAAGGAAAGCGACATCGCCTCGATTAGTTCCACCGCGACGAAGAATGCGCTCGAAATCGAGGGCAAAGCCGACGCCGAAGCGGCTGCGATCTACGCCGCTGCATTCGGCGCGCCTGACGCACAGGAGCTCTATACGTTTCTGCGCAGCCTCGACGTTATGCGCGCCGCGTTCGAAAAGGACACAACGGCGGTCCTCTCCACCAACAGCGATCTCGGTCGAATGCTCAAATCGATGGCCGAAGCCGTGGCTCCAAAAATCCCGCCGCATTGATTGGCCAGTCTGTTCCCGGCGCTGGAGTGGGCAGGCTCCCGCGCTCCCCTTGCTCCGCTGCAAATCATCGGCAGATTGGAATCCCAATTTTTCAATGAAAACGACGCTTGCTCATCAACTTGCTGATTACACGTGCGCGCTGCGGTTTGAGGATCTTTCCAAGGAAGTGGTGCACGAAGTGAAACGGCGAGTGATCGATTCGTTAGGCTGCGCGCTCGGCGCCTGGAAGGAAGAACCGTTTGCGATCGCCCGAAGAGTGGCCGCAGATTTCTCAGCGAAACACGGATCGACAATCATTGGCACCGGCCACAAGGCGCCGCCGGACTGGGCGGCATTCGCCAACGGCTGTGGCATCCGGTATTTCGATTTTAACGACACCTATCTCTCGAAAGAGCCTGCCCATCCCAGCGACAACATTTCGGCCGCGCTGGCGGTGGCGGAGAGCGTGGGCGCCGGTGGACACGAACTAATCACAGCAATCGCGCTTGCCTACGAAGTGCAATGCCGCTTATGCGACGCGGCGAGCATTCGTGCACGTGGCTGGGACCACGTGACCTACGGGACGTTCTCGACCGCGCTCGCATGTGCTCGTCTGATGAAGCTCGACCCGACGAAAACGCGGCACGCCGTGAATATTGCGGGTGTGGCTGGCGCGGCGATGCGCCAGGCGCGCGCAGGCGAACTTTCGCACTGGAAAGGCGTGGCTTTCGCGAACGCGGCGCGCCACGGAGTCTTCTCGGCGCTGCTTGCGCGCGAGGGGATGACCGGGCCCGCGCCAATCTTCGAAGGCGAAATGGGATTTGAGAAACAACTCGGCGTCTCGCTCGGCAACGTCGGTGAAAAATTCCTTGGCGCGCCCTCGATGATTTTAAAAACGAGCATCAAATATTGGCCGGCGGAATATCACAGCCAAAGCGCAATTGAAGCAGCGCTTTTTTTGCGAGCCGAGATTGGCGACATTTCGAAAATCAAAAGCGTCGTCATCGAGAGTCACGACGCTTCTGTGGACATCATCGGAAGCGAGCCGGAGAAATGGAAACCGAAGACACGCGAAACGGCGGATCACAGTTTGCCCTACATCACGGCCATTGCGCTGATTGACGGCGAAATCACCGATCGCCAGTTCGAGCCGGAACGTTTCAAAGATCCCGAGGTATGGAGATTCCTGGAGAATGTAAAGGTCGAACGGAACGCGGAATTGAGCGCGATGTACCCGGATGCGGTCGGGAATATCGTGCACGTTGATCTTGCCGATGGCCGGCGATTGACAAGGCGAGTCGATTACCCCCTCGGTAATGCCAAGAATCGGCTTAAAGATTCAGCGGTAGAAGGAAAATTTATTGGGCTTGTTGAGCCGGTGATTGGTCATGAATCAGCAAGGAAGATCATCGACCTCGCATGGAAATTGGATGAAGCGAAGAACGTCGATGGATTGATGCACGCGCTGGAAATACCGGAGAAGAAATAATTAGAGATTCCTCGACTTCGCTCGAATGACAAAGAAAACGAAACCGGCGCGATTGCGGGAACTGATTGCGAAAGGCGCAGTCATGCTGCCCGGCGTGCCGAACGCGGCGATAGCCCGACAGGTGGAGCGCGCCGGGTTTGACGCGGTATATGTCAGCGGCGCGGGAATGGCGAACGCGACTGCGGGTGTTCCCGATATCGGTCTGCTCACGCTAACGGAAGTGGCGCGCTTGTCCGGGTACATCGCCAGGGCGGTGACGATTCCCGCGATCGTCGATGCGGACACCGGGTTTGGAGGCCCGGAAAATGTCGCGCGCACAATTCATGAACTCGAAGCTGCCGGTCTGGCAGGTTGCCATATTGAAGACCAGGAATTTCCGAAACGCTGCGGACATCTTGCCGGTAAATCGATTGTGGACGTCGAGGAGATGAAGGGGAAAATCCAAGCAGCGGTAGCTGCGCGACGGGATCCCGATTTTATGATCATAGCCCGCACCGATGCGCGTGCGGTGGAGGATTTCGATCGAACACTTGATCGGGCGCAGCGGTATGTGGAATCGGGCGCGGATGCGATCTTTCCCGAAGCATTGCAAGGCGAACAAGAGTTTCGCGATTTTGCCAGGAAGATCGATGTGCCGCTGCTGGCGAACATGACGGAGTTTGGCAAGAGCCCACTCCTTTCCTTCCAAGACTTAACGGGATTGGGCTATCGCCTGGTAATTTTTCCGCAGAGCGCCTTTCGGGTGTCGATGAAAGCCAGCGAGGAATTCTTGCGCGCTCTGAAAGATAGCGGCACGCAAAAAGAATGGATAAATGAGATGCAGACGCGTGAGGAGCTTTACAAACTGCTGGATTACGATCCAACTGCGGAGAAATGGCTGGGCTTGAGCGACTGACTATTTGTCGTCGCGCGTATCGTTGCTAGAATCAGCGGACAAGATGGGTACTGAAACAAAACCAGAATACAGCCCGGGACTGGCCGGGATCATCGCCGGTGAGACGGCACTCTGCTGGGTCGATCCCGCTGCCGGGTTGATGTATCGGGGCTACGACATTCATCAGATGGCCGAGAAGGCCACGTTGGAGGAGGTCGCGTATCTGTTGCTGAATGGCGAGTTGCCGAATGCGAAACAATTGAAGGATTTCACGCAGCAAATCGCTAGCCAACGGGAGTTGCCTGGCCCGGTAACGGAGATGTTGCGGCTACTTCCGAGCGACACTCATCCAATGGACATGCTGCGCACAGGCGTGTCCATGTTAAGCGCATTCGATAAGGACCTGGGCGAGAACTCGCACGACGCGAACATTCGCAAATCGATCCGGCTGATCGCGCGCGTTTCGACATTAATCACCGACGGTTGGCGCATCTCGCAGGGCGAACAACCGTTCCCGGAAAAGCCGGAGCTGACCCAGGCTGCGAATTTCTTCTACAAGTTTAACGGCAAAGTTCCCGAGCAATGGCAAACCCGGATGCTCGACACGATCTTCAATCTCTATGCTGACCACGAATTCAACGCATCCACCTTTGCTGCGCGCGTGACCGCTTCTACGTTGGCGGGCATTTACGCAGCAGTGACTTCAGCCGTTGCTACGTTGAAAGGCCCGCTGCACGGCGGCGCGAATGAGGAATCGATGAAGATGCTTGAGGAAATCGAAACTCCAGATCGCGCGGAGGCATGGTTAATGAAAAAGCTGGGGACCAGGGACAAAATCATGGGCTTCGGTCATCGGGTTTATAAGAAAGGCGATTCGCGCGTGCCGGCGATGCGGGAGATTGCGCGCGACCTCGGGAAACGGACGGGCAAAGAAAATTGGGTGCCGATTTGCGAGAAGCTCGAAGAAGTGATGGACCGTGAAAAACAGCTTTGCGCCAACGTCGATCTCTATGCTGCACCGGTGTTTTGGCTGCTGGGCTTTCCGCCGGAGCTGAATACCCCGCTTTTTGCTGCGTCCCGCGTGGCCGGTTGGTGCGCGCACGTGACCGAGCAACACGATCACAATCGTCTGATCCGCCCACGCTCGCTTTACGTCGGCCCACCGCTGCGGCCCTATCCCGGCTCGCCTCAACGTTAACTGCAAAGGTGGAACGCGTTGTCCTCAACGCGTTGGTAATGGATTCGGCACCGCCGGCTGATCAATTTGATGAGTGATAAATCTTGCGCCTTCGGCGATCGCGTTTGCCATCGTCTTCAGAGAAGCCGATCCACCTTTTTGTCATGAGCCAACAATCGCTTCAGGAAACGTATGCCCCGAACAATTCTTGCTTCGGCTGCGGCCCGGCAAATCCGGATGGATTGCATATTCGTAGCTTCGTGAGGAACGGCGAAGTGGTTGCTGAATGGAAACCGGAGAAAAAATACGAAGCGTTCGATGGAATACTGAACGGCGGGATTATCGGCACGTTGCTTGATTGCCATTGCAACTGGACGGCCGCCTATCATTTGATGAAGCGCGCAGGCGAAGATCGCCCGCCCTGCACAGTCACTGCGGAGTACGCTATCAAACTGCTGCGGCCAACTCCCATGAACGCTCCGGTTCTTCTCTCCGCGAAAGTTTTAGAGATCACGGATGACCGCGCGACTGTGGAGGGCACCTTGACCGCCGGAGGAAAGGCCTGCGCTACCTGTCGCGGCGTTTTTGTCGCGGTGAAGGAAGGTCATCCCGCGTATCATCGATGGTAGCAGCCTTGTTTTTGTTGCTCGCCGCGAATACGCCGGCCGAACCGGCTGTGACAAGCCCCCCGGAGGGACAAAGCGATTTCGCCAACCGGATTGCGGCCATCGAAGCGCGAGTTAGTGGCCGGATCGGTGTGGCTACCCTGGATACCGGCAGCGGAAAACATTTCGATTACCGATCGCAAGAACGTTTCCCGATGTGCAGTACGTTCAAATTTCTCGCTGCCGCGGCGGTCTTGAAGCGTGTCGATCAGGGAAAAGAAAAATTGGAACGATTCGTACGTTATGACGCAAAAGACATCCTGGAATACGCGCCGGTGACGAAGGCTCGCCTGAAAGATGGCGGCATGACACTGGGCGCCTTGTGCGCGGCCGCTATCGAACAGAGCGATAATACCGCCGGCAACCTTTTGTCAGATGCAATTGGCGGACCAGCCGGCCTGACGAATTTCGCGCGGAGCCTGGGCGACCAAATGACGAGGCTCGATCGCAAAGAACCGGAATTGAACAGCGCCGCTCCCGGAGACGAACGCGACACGACAACACCTGCGGCGATGTGCTCGGATATGCAGCAGTTACTGCTCGGTCGCGTGTTATCCGAATCTTCACGCCATCAGCTTGAAGATTGGTTGCAGCATAATGAGACCGGAGCACTCATGATTCGGGCCGGCGTTTCAGAAACCTGGAGCGTCGGGGACAAAACGGGCCGATGCGGAAATGGAGCGACAAACAATATCGCTATTATTCGGCCACCCGAGCGCGCGCCGATCGTGATTGCTATTTACTCGATCCGCTCACCGGCGCCGGCAGATGATCGCGCCGCAGTTATTGCAGGAGCCGCACGCGTGGTGGTGGATCTTTTGTCTGGTGCAAGCAAGTAACACCGCTTCGTAGCGGCGCGCAATGAGCGTCGATCCCGATCCAGCCGGATGATGTGTAGCTGCGGTCACAAACCGCCGCTACAGAAGAGAGAAGAATTTACTGCCTGAATTTCGCCGATGCGCGAGTTGGGCCGATGCGTTTAGCTGGCGTTCATGAAAAACTCGAACTTTCGCATCATCCCTCTTCCTACTGAAATTGCAGATGCAGCACGGCGTGCGGTCAACACGGGCGCATCGGATCACGCGGTGGTCACGGCAGATTCGCCCGGAAGCTGCCCGTGCCGACATTGTCTGCGTTGGGCGCAACCTGGCGAGCGAGTCATTCTATTTCCACATGCCGCAATTCCATCTGGGTATCCGTATTCTGAGACTGGACCGATTTTTGTTCACGCTCAGAAGTGCGACCGCTACAGCGCGGATGACGAATACCCCGCCGCGTTTCGCAATGGCCGCGTGTTTCGCGGTTACAATTCAAATTACCAGATCATCGACGCGAAAGTTGTAAATGGCCGTGAACCCGAAGCCGTAATTCAAGAGTTTTTCCATAATCCCGACGTTGCTTTTGTAGATGTGCGTAGCGTTACTCGCGGCTGCTTCACATTTCGAGTTCAACGTGCATGATAACTCGACGTTTGGTCGACGATGCGATTGTAGCCACCGCACTGTGTCGCCGCGCGGAACGGAATATCGCGACACGGCTACAAAATTTGCTGCTCGAATTTCGTCGATGCATCAATAGCTGTGAGCGCGTAATTTTTGCGCATGAAGACACTCGAACTTCTTCCGCCCCCTGAAACGATGTATCGCGCGTTGGTGAAGCGCGATCCGAGCTTTGAAGGAATCTTTTACGTCGGCGTACGCACGACTGGAATTTTCTGCCGGCCCACGTGCACAGCCAAAAAACCGGCGCGCGAAAACGTCGATTTTTTTGCAACATCAAGCGACGCACTGGAAAACGGTTATCGGCCTTGCTTGCGCTGCCACCCGCTCGATCCAAACGCGCGTCCGCCGAAACTGATCGAGCGCTTGCGCGCGGAAGTGGAGCGCGCGCCGGGCGGACGCCTCACGGACAAGGAACTGGCCGCGCTCTCGATCGATCCTTCGACCGCGCGTCGACAGTTCAAGCGCCATTATGGAATGACGTTTCAAGCGTATCATCGCGCGCGCAGGATGGGTCTTGCTTTGAGCCAGGTGCGGCAACGGGGTCGCGTGGATGAAGCGCGAAATGGCAGCGGATTTGAGTCGGAGAGCGGTTTTCGTGAAGCATTCACAAAGATTTTTGGCGAATCGCCAACCAACGCAAAGACGCGCGCACCGCTGTTTGCGGAGCGAATCGACACGCCGCTCGGCGCGATGATCGCCGTCGCTGACGATGAAGGGTTGCGCCTGCTCGAGTTCATCGATCGGCGGGCAACCGAACGTGAATTATCGATTCTGCGAAAGCGATTGCGAACAAATGTAGTGCCCGGGAAACATCGGCACCTTGAAACGGTGCATTCGCAATTGAAAAATTATTTCACTGGCAAGAATCTGCAGTTCGACGTCCCGCTAGCACCAGTCGGCTCGGAATTCCAACTGGGTGCTTGGAAGATCTTGCAGTCGATTCCAGTTGGCGAAACGCGTTCGTATTCATGGATGGCAAAACGCCTGGGAGATGAAAATGCGCGGCGCGCGGTTGGCCGCGCGAATGGCACGAACATGATTTGCATCATCATCCCGTGCCACCGTGTCATTCGCGCCGATGGCACGTTGTGCGGATACGGCGGCGGTTTGTGGCGGAAGAAATGGCTACTCGATCACGAAGGGCGCTTCAATCGGAAGTAAAGAACGGCTGGTTGTGGGTGCCGCTCATGGCATGCCGACCCGCAAATGGCGCTTGCTGGGTGGCAGGAGTCTTCATATAGAGTCGAGGCATGATTCTTGAGCATCGTAAATTTGTCATTGTTGCTTTTGTAGTTTCGAGTTTTTTGGTGGTTTCGGACACTGCCCGTGCTACGGAAACCTGCACCGATGATGGTTCTGGACCATATGAATCGCCGCTTAACGCGGACGAATTCAATCAGGCGGTGCAGGCGTTGCCGGCAGCGGCCTTTCTAACGCCGCGCATTCAGCCACCGCTACCCTCGCATGCTTATCTCAACAATCTGCCGGCGGTCTCCGAGCAGGGTACTGCGGCCCACCTTGGCTCTCCTGGCAGCTGCGAAGCGCTATCGTTCGGCTACGGGCTCGGATCTTATACAGCGGCGCGTCTGCCCAACGGCTCGCACAAGTGGATCGCCGCGTTGCCAGAAAATTCGGCGGAATTCGTTGAGGAATAGCTCGTATTCCGGCACTTGGCGCGAATACCAGTTCGTTTTATTGCCGCAACGCTCAGGAGTTGATGAAAGCTGGCCAGCAGAAGAACCTGGACGCCGCATCGCTTGCCTATGTTCAGATGACGTTGAGCTGCGTAAGTTGTCATAAATTCATTCGTAGAAGCTCCGGTACCGGAAGCATTCTAGACTTCCGGCCAATGCTATACGCCGGGAACAAGTAAACGATAAGTATCTAGCGTCGGTGGCAACCGGCGCGAACTTGTTCACTCTCCTCCCCGAGGGTGCGATCTCATTTCAATTATCGTCATTGGTCACCGGCACGAATCGCCATGAATGGATTTGAGATAGAACGTCACGGTTAACACCTCACGTTCAAGTTCAACAAACGCGCTGAGCTTTTCATCCGCGCGCACAATAAAGCGATTTCCGTCGCACCCGCGGCGAACGCATTCCGATCGACGATGTGAACGAGGCAGTCGGCCAAGTGTTCGGAGCCGTGCGCGGCATCGTCAAGGCAAGCTTGCCTGTTGACCGGGCCAACGAAGTTTTCGACGAGATGCGCCGCGTCGCCGATTGGATCCAGCAGAAAGCCAACGAGGTTAAATAGCGTTGCCATCCTGCAGCGTTTTACGTCAAAGTCCCTCTATGGAGGCAGAAATAGATTGGAAAATGCAGTCTAATTCTAGTTACTCTGCCCTGCTTTATGGCTATCGGCACTCTTACGTGATGCGACCCCTTCGGTTTTCCATCAACGTCACATTGGACGGGTGCTGCGATCATCGTGCGATGTTCACGGACGAAGAGATGCATCGTCACGCAGCCGAGAACCTCGCCCAGGCCGATGCCCTCCTCTTTGGCCGGGTGACTTATGAAATGATGGAGGCAGGGTGGGGGCCGTTTGCGCGGACGGGGGCGAGGCCTGATTGGATGGAACCCTTCGCCCGGACGATTCGACGCGGCGAGGAAGTACGTCGTTTCCAAGGCCGGACGGCTTCAGCAGCCGTCCACCGGAGCTACGGCTGCTGGAACTCGAAGTTTCTAATGACCACCTCCACCTCGTCTCCGTCGGTCGGCCCAGCATGGGCAGTATACCGAGGCCGGGGGGTCCAATCCGGGTAGTAGAAATTGCCCAACCAGAGGTTGATGTGGAATCGCGCGCAACCCGGTGTCGGGACGAAGTCCCTTAGCTCGGGTGGTGTCGTCCACTCGAATTTCTCCTGCGTGGGAAGGTTGTCGAGCTTATGAACCCCGTTATACTTCTCGAAAGTAACCTGGCCCTCGCGCCACCTCATGACCAGCGTGATCTTGTTGGTATGTCCGATGTCGTAGCGCGTCACCATTCCTGAATGTTGCGTGAAATCCTGAAGCGCGAACTGCGCGCTCCCTTGGCAAAGCGTCATGTTGTCGAAAAATCCCTGAGTGCCGGTGAACGGGCAGGCTGCGGGCGTTACGTGGTTCCAACCCCACCGGGAGATTTCCGCTAAATCGATCTCGCGGGCACTGTTGTTTTGGGACCCGGTTGCTGGACGCTCGTACGTGAACATGCCGAGTGCCACATTTGGGTCGTAGGTTGCAAAGGTCGCGTTCTTGGGCTTCACAATTTCAGCGGTGACCAAATAGTCGCCATAGCCAAGGTTGGCTTGGGTCCCATCTGCGCGGAACATCAATACCGCTTCGGCCCCGGCCCATTCGGTGTTGTTGTTCCAATCTTTGGCCATCCTGAGATGCAGGTCGCCTTGACGGTCCACAACAACGTGCTCGGGTGCAAAAATAGTCCCGAGGCCGCCGTTGTAGTACCCCTCGTTTGGATTGAATGTGAAAGCCGTCCACCATTGATAGTTGTTGAAATTCACCAGACATCCCGTCCCGTCGCAATGGTTATCGGGCGCCAAGCCGTAAGGCGCCAGTTCGCTGGTTGGACACGGCGGACCGTCTTGCGGTTGCTGAGCGAAGGCTACGCCCCCGCCCATGCCCAGGACCGCAGCCAAAACCAAGACGAATCTCAAAGAGTTTGCCGTTGTACGGAATGTCTTTTCCATAGTCGTCGTCGACCCTAAGTCACACCCGGTCATGCTGTCAACACGGCGCATTGACTCAAAACTTCGGTTACCGAAGGGCAACCCGTAGATCAAAAGTCACGGTTACCAATCCAGCCGAGGAGGGCACCGTGACGAGAGCCAGCTTGCGCGAGTACGCCGCGCGACAGCGAGAGCGGTACCAGCAGGCCACCCGGACGCAGAAGTGGTGTCGAGCACCCTGGACCGGGTCGATTGGAACGCGGATGGAAAGTTGAACGGCCGCGCGTCAAAGCCGAAGACCGCGAAGAGTTCAAATTTTTGAAGCGTCGCCCCAAAGCAAAAGCGAGTTTCGTTCAATCAGCGCTGGATCCACAACTTGCAAAACCATGAATCAACCGGAATACAAAATTGAGGAAACTCGCAACGGCGCCTTTCTCCTCAGCGGCCCTGTCCTCGCGTCGCCTGCGAGATTCGAGAGCCGAGAGAAAGCTTTGGATTTCGCGCAATACTGCATCGGAGGAAGAACCGGCGGGGGATTCATTCGAATTGTAAATGTCGATGGGAATTCAACTCGCGGCTTTTATCAATCGAATAAGCACTTGAGCCAAAGACAAAGAGATTGCTCAAGCGGTAAGGGCTGATGAACGGTCCTGCTTTTCCATCCTCGCCGGTCGGGATGACCGCGAAAGACCGGCAACCTTTTCTAAATGAAGCAACTCGCGGTAACTCAAAACGATAGCGCAACAAAGGAGGCTATCCTCGATCTGCGCGCGCTGTCAAAAGCCGGCTGACCCATTTGACGAATACTTGGCAAATAAACAGTCTTTTCGTGCGTTTTCGTGCGCAACGGTTCGCAACCGATTAGTTCGAGAATTTGAGCGATTTCAATCGTGAAATTGCATTTTTGAGGATAAGAAGAAGTGCGCGCCCGGAAGGACTCGAACCTTCGACCTACGGATTAGAAATCCGTTGCTCTATCCAGCTGAGCTACGGGCGCAGAATTAGCAAAGACATATACCGCGTTTCGAGACGAATAAAAGCTGTTGGAGCAGTGGCTGCGTCGCTGTTAAAAGGATTTCTTCCAGAGCAAAGATTGACGTATCACCGCAGGTTTGGTAGACGCTGGTGCGCAGACCGCCGCGTTTGCCTGCCATGGCGAAGGAAGCTTCATCGGCCAATCCCTCTGTTCCGTTGCACGGAGTCCTGGAGGCAGAGTTCGCGGTTTTGCATGGAAGACCGCCCCCTGAATATCCGACTTCGACCGATCCCAACGTTCGGCTAAAAGCGATCTGGGCAGCTGTTCATGAACTGCCGGATAAACGCGCCGCGCTCTGCATTTCGGGTGGCGGCATTCGCAGCGCAACTTTCGGGCTGGGAATTTTGCAGGGCCTCGCTCGCAGCGGCTTGCTCGATAAGTTCCACTACCTCTCCACCGTCTCAGGTGGCGGATACATCGGCAGCTGGCTGAGCGCGTGGATTCAACGTGCCGGTCTAACAAGTGTTGTGGATCAACTGGCAGACCCGAGCAAACACGCGAGGCCAAACCCGGAACCGATCGAGATTCAGAATCTGCGTAGCTACAGCAACTATCTCAGCCCGCGTCTCGGCATTCTTTCGGCGGATAGTTGGACACTGGTTGGCACATATCTGCGGAACCTTCTGCTGAACTGGTGCGTAATGATTCCACTGCTCGCCGCCTTTCTGGCGCTACCGTGGATTTTCAGCTCGATCGTGATGATAGACCCGCCGCCGCGAACTGACTCGATATTCTGGGTTGGAGCACTAATGGTTGTGATCGGAGTCGCTTACATGGGATTCAATTTGCCATGTGGGCGTAACCTCCGATGGAATCAAAAGCGATTCCTGCTTTTCTGTCTTCTGCCGCTTTTCCTCGCGTCGGTGCTCATGACGATTTACTGGGCATGGTTCAATTATTACGGGCGTTCTCTCATCGCCTTGCCATTATTCGGGTTCGGTCAACCGCAGACCTGGGTGCCATTTTTCTATCTTGGAATAGGACTGCACATTCTTTCATGGCTGACGTTATTGCTTCCAGCTCATGGATTTAGGACATTGGAATTTGTCGCGGTTGTCATCTCTGGAGCAATTGGCGGGGTAGTTCTTTGGTTAGGTGCGCAAAAGTTGTTTCCCCATCCGGTGATGCAAATGGAGTTATACATTTGCCGCGCCGTGCCGGGTTTCATGGCGTTGTTTTTCCTGGCGATCATGGTCTTCGCCGGAATCTCCAGCCGATGGACCGACGATTCCGATCGTGAATGGTGGGGCCGTGCCACTGGCTGGCTGCTCGCAGTAGCTCTCGGGTGGCTGCTCATTAGCGGGCTCGTTGTTTTCGGACCGCTTTCTCTGAAGTGGACCTGGTCGTTTATCACGACAGGCAGCGTGGCGGCGCTTCTTACCGTGCTGGGCGGCCGGAGCCCAATGGTTGCGGCCAGTCAAAAAGAGCGGGCGACGGCAAGTCCACTGGGCTTGATCCTGTCGAAGGCATCCACCATCGCCGCGGCGGTATTTGCCGCGGTGCTGTTGATTCTCATCACCGAGGCGACCACATCGGTGATGAAAACGTTGATCCAGGCTTATCACATCAAATTGAGTTACCAGGCGACCTTAAACTCGAAGTCCGGGCTACTTGGTCGTCCTGAAGAATATTTGAACGTGATTTTTTACACGCCGTGGTGGCTGGTGATTCCATTCGCGGCGCTACTTTTGCTCGCGGGCGTTGTCATGGCGCGCCTGATAAACGCGAACAAGTTTTCGTTGAATGGCGTGTATCGCGACCGGTTGATTCGCGCTTACCTCGGCGCTTCGAATTCAAACAGGAAGGAAAATCCGTTTACCGGGTTCGACGAGAACGACAACATCAAAATGCGCGATCTCTGGCTGCAGGAAAAATTCCACGGTAAGCTTATGCCGGTTGTAAACATCGCGCTGAACCTCGTATCTGGCGAAAAGCTCGGCTGGCAGGAACGCAAGGCGCAGAGCTTCACAGTCACCCCGCTACACTGCGGGTCTTCTGCGATGGACCCGGGCTATCGTTCGACGACGGGCGAGGAGGGAAGCGTGTATGGTGGCCCGAAGGGGATCTCGGTCGGATCGGCCATCACTATTTCCGGCGCCGCGGCGAGTCCGAACATGGGCTATCACTCGTCGCCTTTCGTCACGTTCATCCTGACGTTGCTCAATGTGCGGCTTGGCGCGTGGCTTGGAAACCCCGGAAAAACAGGCGACCAGACGTTTCAACTTGGCTATCCTGAAAGCAGTGTGCGGCCGATTATTGACGAAGCGTTCGGCCTAACGAACGATAGGAGCCCGTACGTCTATCTCTCGGATGGCGGCCATTTCGAGAACCTCGGTCTTTACGAGATGGTGCTGCGCCGCTGCCATTTCATTGTAGTGAGTGATGCGGGACAGGATCCGGAATGTTCCTTCGCGGACCTCGGTGAGGCCGTCCGGAAGATTCGGATCGATTTTGGAATTCCAATCGACTTCGGTCAGATGACTATTTATTCCCGTGGCCAAATCGACCTGCTGAAAGCCCGGGCCACAACTGCGCTATTGGTCGCGTCCGCTATTCAGCAGTTGACGGGTCCGATGCTCCCGACGGCATCATTGTTTACATCAAGCCGGCATGTTACGGCGACGAACCTCGCGACATTTACGAATACTTTAAGAGGAGCGAAACATTCCCGCACGAGAGCACGGCTGATCAGTTTTTCTCCGAGTCGCAGTTCGAAAGCTACCGCATGCTTGGCGCCCATACGATGGAAATACTTTGCACGGAATGCGGTGGGGACTTTCGCCGTTTCACCGGTGAGATCCTCGCAACTCATCTGGCATGAAAACACCCGATTGGCTGGCGCCGTTAATTCAAGTCCCTCCGAACGCAACCGATGCCACAGGGGGTATCTAACGACTCCCCGCTACCAAATGAAGTTATTCGAACACCACAACTGTGGGCATTTTACCGTCCCTCGGCCTGGGCTCGTTGCTCGATCTGCTCCAGACTGGGATCCGTGCCGTTGATCCAATCCCGCGTCTGATCGATTTGGGCCGGATTCACCGGGATCGCGCGCGGAATTCCTTCGCCTCTCGCCACCAGGGCGCCTTCATATTTCACCGGTTTCCCGCGTTTGATCGGAAACTTCCAGTGATTCCCGAATTTGAAGAGGGCGTAATACATCGTCTTGGACTCGACCGCGCTCACGCCACTGCAACGCATGGCGTAGTAAAACATTCGGTCGCAGTCCTGCCACGGACGCTTGTGCTCGCCGTAGGCGACGTCGTGCAGCACCGAAGCATTCCGATATTTTCCTTCAAATGGTCCGCCCATGATCGACCAGAGGTAGCGCGGAATTGATGCGCCATCGACGACCGATCCGATCGGAGCGATCCAGACTTCACCATGCGGATCGGTGTAGCGCAATTGAGTTAACAGCGTCATGGTTCGCCCGTCCGGATTCCACTTCGTTATCGGCTCGCCGTTGTAATGACCCCATTTGGTTGCCCCTGGAATCGTTTGGTCGATACCAGAGGTGCCATCCGCTCTATTGTTTGAGGCGCACCCAGCCAGAGCGGTCGCGAATAAACTAATGAACGCGAAAAATTGAACTCCCTTGCGGCTTCCCATAAGCGGGGAACGTTTATCGCTCAACGCTCAAGATTCAACTCTAAGGTCGACGGCGTCTGATGAAAACTGAGGTATTACCAACCATTGCGGTCGATGGCGGTCAACTCGCTTATCGCCGAATCGGCAGTGGCCGACCCCTTTTGGTCCTCAATGGCTTCGCCGCGACGATTGCAGATTGGGACCCCTCGTTCATCGATAGACTCGCGTCTTCCAATGAGCTCATCCTGCTCGACAATCGCGGGATCGGCGGCTCCAACGATGATGGACAGCCATTCGACATCGGCAAGCTTGCCGACGATGCCGCGCACGTGATCGGGTCTCTTGGTTTCGAGCGCACGAGTGTATTGGGATGGTCAATGGGCGGATTTATCGCGCAGGCACTGGCAGTACAGCACCCGGCTCACGTCGACAAGCTGATCTTGTTATCGACCGACTCGGGAGGATCCGATACCGATCTCGCCTCGACTGCCGTCTGGTCGCAACTCGTCGACACATCCGGCACGCCTCACGAGCAGGCGCGTCGCTTGTTGTTCCTGCTTTTTCCGGGCGATGTTGCCGAATCCTTTTATCGCCAATTCGGCAACGTTGTGGCAGCGGCGCGTGCGCAGTTATCTCCGGACCTCGTGAGACGGCAGGCGGCAGCGATGGATGCATGGCATCGCGACGGCGTCGCGATCCGCGTGCGAGAGATAAACGTCCCGGTGTTAATCGGCACGGGCACCGAGGACATTGTCATCCCTCCTTCGAATGCGTTAAAACTGGTCAACGCGATTCCCGGTGCGTGGCTTGCTCAATTCCCTCGTGCTGGCCACGCCTTTATCGCGCAGTACCCACACGCGCTGGCCGATCTCATCAATTGTTTTCTCAAATTTCCATAAAGTCTAATTGGTCGCTCCAAGGTGTTTAGCACGCGAGAGCACGAGGGCATTATGTATCGGGCGAAAGCCGGCCACGCTTTTGCATACCAACTGACGTTCCGTTGCCTTTCACTAGGTTGTACGGCAAACCGGGCTACGGACCGCCGTCAAGAACGCCGAGACCTTCTGCAGATCTTTCGTATGGCTCCCGTCGCTCTTATCGGTTTTGGTCTTCGAATCGACGCCCGCCGGGCGTATCGCGCGAATAGCGTCCCGAACGTTCTCTGGTCCTAATCCCCCGGCAATAATCACCGGGATGCCGACGCTTTCGATGATGCGCCGGTCAAGCTCCCAGCTATGTGTCACGCCGAGCGCCCCGACCTGGAGATCACCGGGCTTATAGCTATCGAGAAGAAGAAAATCGGCGATCCCATCATAGGAACGAGCGAGGGCAATGCTGCTTTCGTCAACGACCGGAATGCTGCGCATCAGCGACACTTTCGGAAACGTTGCTTTGAGCGATCGCAATTGCCCTGGTGAGAGGTGCTCTGGAGCTGCACCGAGATGCAGGATCTCTGGCATCAGCGCGGCGGTGATGTACACAATGAGATCTAAATCGTTGGAAAGCGACAACACAGATGTGCTCGACCGTGGGCGGACTGCCGCAAAAATTTCGCACGCGCGGTCGACGGTTTGCTCCCGGGGGAACGAGCCATCGCCGACCAGAACGCCGATATGATCCACACCCATTGCGTTGAGCGCACGAGCCTCTTCCGGCGTTGTAACCTCGTAGATTTGGACGATCATGCCGCAAGCTGAAAATCCAGCAGTTTACCCTCACAGGGAGGGACTCAGCATCAGGATTCTCAGACGGCCTGACGCCTTGTGGGCTCACCTCCGATGATTTCGAGGCTCGGCGAGCTCCAAGTCTGCGGGATGCCCGGATCGGCTCTAGCAAACTCCTCCAGCGCTTAACGCGTCCACGCTCTCCAGCGTTTACGCATCGGCTTTGCGTAGCGTTCCACGTCCATTTTCCTTAGCCGTTTAACGCCGTCTTTCATCGCATCCGCTACAACATCGGCTGATTTCTCATATTGTTTCCTAGCCGATTTGAACAGCGGCCAGAGAAATGGCAACGAAAGAATGCTCCAGTTGATTTTCCCCAACGGCGACTCGATTTCGATTTCTCGTTTGCGTTCAGTGGGAGCGACGTAACGGATCGCGAGGCCAATGGCAATTCCGAGGCCAAGCGCGCCGAGGACGGTCGGCACGGGATTTTCGCGCATGAAATGTTCCGTGCGCTCTAACGCCCGGCCCGCTTTCTCCCTGGTTTGGTCCCACGTCTGGCTCACTTCTGTGGAAACTTGCTGTGTTGCGCGACGAAACTGCTCACGCCCCGTCGGGCCACTTTGTCCTTGGTCCGGCTGAAGCTGCGACGGAAGCGGTTCGTTCGTCCTAAGATCGTTTTCGTTCGGATTCATACAAAATTCTATCGTATGCCGAGGCGCGATTGCGTTTCTCTTTTGTAACCGTTTTGCACTGGAAACGCAGCGCTGACCTCGCCCAAGTATATGTGCGAATTGCGTTTTCCACAAGGAAACCGCTACGTTATCTGGCGATACGCGTCGTAAATGTCTTCGCCCCAGAGCACAAAGATTACTTTGTCGATCGTATCGTTCGTCGCGAGAAACTCCCGCGTGGTTTTCAGCGCGATCTGCGCGGCTTCGTCAATCGGATAACCGTAAGTGCCGCAACTGATCGCCGGAAACGCTATCGTTTTGATTTCCTTCTCCACCGCAAGCTGCAGGGAATTCCGGTAGCAATTTGCCAGCGTCTGCGCTTCTCCATATTTCCCGCCGCGCCAGATCGGTCCCACCGTGTGAATGACGAACTGCGCCAACAATCGGTACCCGCGAGTAATCTTCGCTTCTCCGGGTTCGCAACCGCCAAGTTTGCGGCATTCGGCAAGCAGGTCGGGTCCCGCACCACGGTGGATCGCGCCATCCACTCCGCCTCCGCCGAGAAGCGTACCGTTTGCCGCGTTCACGATTGCAGCCACCTCCAGCTTTGTGATATTGCCGCGGACGATTTCAATTTCTCCCGCCCATACTAACTTCTCCTAGCCTGGTGTTGCACCTGCTACGCAAAACCGGAGTGATGGAGTGTCGGAGTATTGTCGAAAGGAAAAATCAATACTCCATTACTCCACTATTCCATTTCTCCCGCCGCTCACGGCGAGAGTCGATCAATGTGCCAAGACGCATCCGCCTGCCGGCTGTAACGAAACCGATCGTGCAGCCGATTCGGCCGTCCCTGCCAAAATTCCATCATCTCGGGTTTCAGCCGATAACCGCCCCAGTGCGGCGGCAGTGGAATTGCTTGGTTGCGAAAGCGTTCGGTCATCTCTGCCATGCGCGCATCGAGCACGCGCCGCGCGTCAATCACTGCGCTTTGACGCGAAGCCCAGGCACTCAATTGGCTCCCGACAGGACGCGAATGAAAATAAATCTGCGATTCTTCACGCGAGGTCTTCTCGACCTTCCCGCTGATGCGAATTTGCCGGTCAAGTTCGATCCAGTAGAACCCAAGCGCAGCGTGCGGATTCGTCTCAAGCTGTTTTCCTTTCGCGCTTTCGTAATTGGTAAAAAATACGAAGCCGTCCTGATCGAAACTCTTCAGCAGAACGATACGCACCGACGGTTTGCCATCGCGACTTGCGGTGGCGAGACTCATGGCGTTTACGTCGCGGATGCCAGCCTCAATCGCGGCGGTAAACCAGCTGGCAAATTGCTTGATCGGATTGGAATCAAGATCGCTCCGGCGCAGACCCTTGCCGACATGGTCGTACCGTGAAGCTGCAGGATCGCGTGGAACCTCCATCACGTTAAAAAACTCGGCGCAACGTTACGCCGCAAGGAAATTATCAGAAAGCGGCGGTGTCCAGCCCGTAGTCGCAGCTCCCGATCCCTCAGTCCATCATGGACGGCGGCAGGAACTCGAAATACCCGATCTTCAGTTGGCCGTCTTCTTCAACGAGAACGACTTTGAGATTGAAGTACGGATCAAAGTCAGGGCTCTTTTTCAATTCCTCCACGCTAATCCCCTCTCTCGCAGCCACCTTTTCAAGTTCCTGCGACGACAGTTCAGTGTGGATCTGCCCGCGCAAACTCGCCCGCCGGATGTCCGCGGGGATCCACTCGGGCATCGCGCCGATGGCAAACATGGAATCCATCGCACCGAATTGCTCCTTGCTGCGGCGATTCAGGACATCGGGGTCGGTCGAGAACACGTTCAGCATCTTAGGCGCGCGCGGTGCGCCATGCGCTGCTTCGACATATTGCATCAAATAGGCGAATTGTTCCGCCGTAACATTGGCGAATGGATTTGATTCGTTCTGCTGAAAATCGGCGTCTTGCTGAGCTGGTGTAAACTGGTTGAGCGACATGCGCGCCCTGGCGTAGCTGGAAAGCAGCGCGTACGCATCCGCGTAGTTTCGGTTGGCGACAGCAACAAAAAATGGTTTCGCAGCCAGGAGATATTTGCGTTCTTCCGGTTTCGCCTTCTTGTCTAAAAAATCGTCAGCGCTTTCTTGAGCGGTTTGCGTTCCGCCATTCTGCCCTTTCCTGCCGCAACTAGTTAAAGCCATCGGCAGCAGAATCGCCGCAGCTGAAATTGCCAGGTAACGAGCGACCGATAGCGCGTGCGTTTTCCTTCTCCTCATGCTCATGCTCGAATTCGCGTTGGCAAATGAGCATGAGTAAGAGCGGGAGCAAGAGCAAGAAAAGTCGAAGATTGGAAACACCATTAGTTCCATTTAATCTCTCGCGCATGACTTCGATCTGGGATCTCGCGAATCCGCAATTGCGAGATCTCACCGTCTACGAACCGGGCAAGCCGATCGAGGAAACCGCGCGCGAGCTCGGCATCGATCCAACTGAAATCGTCAAGCTGGCTTCGAACGAAAATCCGCTCGGCCCTTCTCCCAAGGCGGTTCGGGCGATGCGGGCAGCGATGTCCAATGCGCATCTGTACCCCGATGGAAGCGGATTCTACCTGTGCCGGGCAATCGCGGCGAAACTGGGCCTGAAGCCGGAGAACGTGATCCTCGGCAATGGCTCGAATGAAATAATCGAATTTCTGGGTCACGCATTTCTGAATCCAGGCGATGACATGATCACATGTCAGTACGCCTTTATTGTCTATAAACTGCTCGCTACTGCGTTCAGCGTGCGCACGATCGAAACGCCGAGCCCTGATTATCAGCAGAATTTGGACGCTGCGCTGGAGGCCATCACGCCAAAAACCCGGCTCATCTTCATTCCGAACCCAAATAATCCCACGGGCACATTGGTTTCGCAGCCTGCGATCGCCCATTTCATGTCGCGAGTCCCGGCCCGTATTATTGTCGTTTTCGACGAGGCCTATTTCGAATTCCTGGACGATCCGCCCGACACGCTTCGATTCGTTCGCGACGGACGAAACGTCGTCGTGCTGCGAACGTTCTCAAAAATTCATGGCCTCGCCGGGCTGCGAATCGGCTATGCCATGGCTTCTCCCGAGATGATCCAGGTGCTTCACAAGACGAGGCAACCTTTCAACGTGAACAGCATCGCCCACGCTGGCGCGCTCGCGGCGCTCAATGACGAAGCGCACCTGCGCAAAACGAAGCGCGTTGTGGACGAAGGCCGCGCTTATTTGCAGGAAAAATTTACTGAGCTGCGAATTCCATTCGTGCCAGCCGTCGCGAATTTCCTGATGGTAAACGTCGGCGACGGTTGTGCAGTGTTCGAGAAGCTGCTGCGACGGAAAATGATCGTGCGTCCGCTCAAAGGTTATGGCCTGCCCGAATGGATCCGCGTTTCGGTGGGCTCAATGGACGAAAACAGGAAATTAATCGCAACGCTGCGAGAAGTGCTGCCTCTCCAATAGCCCGCGGCGAAGTTTCAATTGGAAAGCAGCGCAGTAGCGCCACACTCCAAAACGCAAGCGGATAGAGTGTGCCTGGAACTCGCGGCCACGTTTTGGAGTGCGGCAGTGCTCTGCCGCTTTCGACCCCACACGTCAGCCACCGAATTTGGCAACCGGAGCGGTTGCCCTACAATTGCCTTCCAGAGCCATGACTGCTTCCGACACCATTGCTGCTATCTCTACGCCGCCTGGTGAAGGGGGTATTGCACTCGTTCGTATTTCCGGCGCAAACGCGATCCAAATCGCTGACAAGATTTTTCGCGGCAAAGAACAGCCGTCGCGATTCACATCACACGTTCAGCATCTGGGCGAGATTCTCAGCGCAGAAAATCAGTTGATCGATCCAGCGGTGGTCTCAATTCATCGCGCACCCGCAAGTTACACGGGTGAAGATTTGGTAGAGATCAGTTGTCACGGCGGCACGCTGGTTTCCGCGAAAGTTTTGGAAGCATGTTTGCGCGCGGGCGCAAGGGCAGCGCGCCCCGGCGAATTTACCGAGCGCGCGTTTCTCAATGGCAAAATGGACCTCACCCAGGCCGAGGCCGTGATCGATTTGATCCGCGCCAGGACGGATCTCGCGCTCCGGTCGGCTAGTGAACAACTCGAGGGCCGACTGGGCGATCAGATTCGGAAGATTCGCAACGAATTGATTGCACTGCTCGCGCACATCAACGCGTCAATCGATTTCCCTGAGGAAGGAATTGACCCGGAGGAAGGCGAAACACTATGCGCGCGGCTCGATTCCGTTCGCGAGGAAATCGCGACGTTGCTTGCGACCGCCGATCAGGGCCGCGTGCTGCGCGAAGGCGTCCGGGTAGTCATTTACGGAGCGACGAATGCCGGCAAATCAAGTCTCTTGAATCGTCTGCTTGGTTACGATCGCGTCATCGTCAGCGACACCCACGGCACCACGCGTGATACGATCGAGGAAAGTGTGAATTTGGAGGGCGTGCCAATCCGGTTGGTCGACACCGCGGGTTTGCGCGCTTCGGAAAGCGAACTGGAGCGCGAAGGCATCGCGCGCACAGAAAAATCGCTGCAACACGCAGACTTGCGTTTGCACATCGCTGATCGCAACGCACCGAAGCCGGCGCACTTCAACGGCCGAACCGATAACACGAACGAATTTGTCGTGTTGAACAAGAGCGATTTGCCCGAGCACAGTGACTGGAAAGATGTTCCGGCATTACGGCTTTCGTGCGCCACCGGAGAGGGCCTGCCACAATTGCAAAAGGAAATTCTGGCACGCATTCGCCAGCACAATCTGCGGCCGGAAAGTGCGATTGCGATCAATACTCGTCATCGCGATTGTCTCCGCCGCGCGCTGGAAAGCTGTGACCGGGCGCGAACGGCACTCGGCGAGGGTCTCTCTGGAGAGTACGTTGCGGTTGACCTTGATCAGGCGCTGCGCGCAGTGGGCGAAGTTATTGGCGTCGTGGACGTGGAACAGATTCTCGATTCCGTCTTCAGCCAGTTTTGTATCGGCAAATGAGAGTTACCTCCTCGAAGCGTTGAAGCACCAGTACCAAATGAAGAACGGCTACGAGCGATTCGTTAGGCCGCTGCTGTTTTCGCTCGATGCCGAGACCGCACATCATCTCACCATTGGTTTGCTTCGCCGGGTATCGCAGTCTGATCTCGCGTTAGGCGCACTGAAGTCTTTTCGGCCGCCTTCCAAACCCAAAACATTCTTCGGTCTCAAATTTCCAAATCCGATCGGACTTGCCGCCGGCCTCGACAAAAACGGTGTCGCTCTTCACGCGTGGGCGGCGCTCGGGTTCGGTTTCATCGAGATTGGGACCGTGACTGCAAAAGCGCAGCCCGGAAATCCTAAGCCGCGCATCTTTCGATTACCCGAGCAACAAGCGTTGATCAATCGCCTCGGTTTTAACAATGATGGGGCCGACGCGATTGCCCAGCGATTACGGACGCTGCGTGAGAGCCGACGATGGCCAGCCATTCCAGTCGGGATCAACATTGGCAAGTCGCGCGTAACGGCACTCGAACAAGCGACAGACGATTACCTTTACTCATTTCGATTGCTTCGGGATTTTGCCGATTACATCACGCTGAATATCAGCTCACCAAATACACCGGGCTTGCGCGAGTTGCAGGAACCCAAAAAGCTCGCGCACTTACTGCACGCCATCGCCAATGAAGCCGGAACCGATCCAAAACCGGTTATCGTGAAAATTTCACCTGATTTATCGGCTGCTGAACTGAAAGCAATTGTAGCAGTCTGCGAAGACAGCGGCGTGGCTGGAATCATTGCGACAAACACCACGCTCGATCACTCATCGATTCCACCAGAGGTACATCAGGAAGGCGGCTTGAGCGGAGCGCCACTGCGAGAAAAGGCGACTGCCTTCGTGCGTGAAATTGCGGCACAATCTACAATTCCAGTAATCGCTTCCGGCGGGATCTGTGACGCGGAATCGGCGCGGGATAAATTTGAGGCAGGTGCGGGACTGATTCAGCTTTACACGGGACTTGTTTATCGCGGACCGCGACTTTTACGGGAAATCATGGACGCGATGTAGCCACGGCGCTCCGTCGCGGTGCCTCTCGCGTACGCCTCGACGCAGCGAGGCGGCTACAGCTCCTGGTTGGCAACCGGAGCGCTTGCCCTACAGTTCATCGATTTTTGAAATGAAAATTTCCCGTAAGATCCTCAAGTTTACAAAGCCGCTGACGTATCGGCGCGGCTGGCGCAGGGCGCAACGCTCGATTTTCCGTCTACCGCTTGGACCTATGCTGACACAGGTCGATCCGGAACGCGCCCGCGAAATCCAGCAGCGATACGCGAATTCGACAGCTGGCTACGCGAAGTACGCAAACATCGAGCCATGGTTGCGATTGAACCGCGAACGGGTGCAGGATTTGAACCTTCATCGCTCAACGCCGAAACGTGTACTCGACCTGGGGTGCGGCGGCGGATTCTTTTTGTTCATCCTCAAGAACCTTGGCCATTCCGTCCTAGGCCTCGATGTCGAGCGCGTTCCGTTGTTTGGCGAACTGCTGGAATTGTTCGGAGTTCAGCGAGTCGTTTATCGGATAAATGCATTCGAACCACTGCCCGACCTCGGTAAGAAGTTCGATTGGATCACGGGGTTCTCAGTCAACTTTAATCTTTATCATCCGTCGAAGGAACGCTGGGGGACGGCGGAATGGGATTCTCTTCTGCGCAATCTGCAAGACCACCTGGCGCCGGGCGGCAAAATCTTTTTCGGACTCAACCCCAGCTATAACGGCGACTATTATACGCCCGAAATTCACGATCTTTTTCGCAGTCGCGGCGCGAGCGTCGAGCGCGAACGAATCCTTTTCGAAAAGGGTGTGCGCTTCTGACAGGATGCCAATTCTGTAGCGTCCGCTGTCCACAGCGGACATTCAGGCTGACGCTCTGGAAGCCAAGTGCGCTGAGGACAGCGCACGCTACAGCAACTATGGATTGGCCGGTGGGCCCTCGTGGAAGCGATGATGGCTCCAGCGGCGATGTCGCTCTTCAATCTGCTGCAGCTTTTGACGCTGTTCGTCTGTCAGCGTCGCAGCCATTTGGTGATGCGCGTCGGCAATGATCTCGTGGACCCGTCGCCCTGTTTCTCGCCGAATGTCTCTAAGTTGAGCAGTGGTTTTGTCGATGATTGGTGAAATCCTGGCGAGTTGTTCCGGAGTAAGATTGAGTTCGGCGCGGAGTCTTTCCTTCATTCGCGCGCCGATTCGCTCGGGGTGATGAACTTCAAAGAAATGATATCGGGCGTATGCCCCCCCCACAAACGCACCAGTGATTCCACCGGCGACAAACACCAGAAGAAATCCCGCGACGAGTTTCCATTGCAACGCCCGGTTCATTTCAGAAATTCATCCTGGATCGCCGAATCCGCGATGGCGAATTCGTTTGTAAGGGATTCGCGGATCTCGCGGCTCTGATTTGCTTCACGAACAGCAGCGATTGTTGAAATGACGATCACCGCTGCCGACAACGCGGCCACGCGCCGAAGCAGCTGCATGACGCCATTCGTTTTCTCGCCAGCAGCGCGCCAGAGCGCCACCACGCGAGTATCGAATCCGAACGGCATCGCCGCTGGAACTCTCATCGCCCGTCTGTGCGGCCGATTGCAGCAACCGATCGATATCTTCGTTTTTCATTGTCTTTCCTTTGCCGAAATTTTCGCCAGCTGCTGTTTCATCTTCTGCCGCGCTCGAAATGCCCGCACCTTAACGAGCGCCGCGCTCCAGCCAGTGATCTTGCGTATTTCTTCCACGCTACGCCCCTGTAAATATAGCAAATCAATCGCCAGCCGCTCCACCGGCTTTAGCGCTGCCAAAAGATGCTCTACGAGTTGGCGGGACGCGAATTGCTGATCCGGAGCGAGTTCTTCGCTCGAGCTTGCCAGATTTTCAATCACCGCCTGCTCTTCCACACTCAAATCGGCATGACGCACTTCCGGCCGCACTCTCTCTGACTCGATTTGGTTCAGGCAGGTGTTGACCGCAACCCGGGAAACCCAGTGCTCCAGCGGCACGTTCCCGGAAAATTGCGATAGCTTTTGGAATACTTTGATGAAAATCATCTGGCAAAGGTCCTCCTCCGGCGTTCGCCGGAGGCGATGGGTACGGACGATCTTGGCGACCAGTGGATAAAGCCGCCGAACCAGCGCGCGAGCTGCGTCATCGTCGTTTTGAAGCGCAGCTTTAACCAGAGCGCCTGCATCAGAATCATCCATGTGATCAAGAACGCATCCACACCGTTAACCATGACCGGCGTGGCTGCGCTTTGGTTACAACTTCTATTGTGTAGGTGCTTGTGCCAAGCACCTGCGGAATCGCCGCTCGGGACGGCGCGAGCCTATACAACAATGGGACTGAACAAAAATTTGTAACCGTTTCTGGGGACGTGCGGTCATATCTTTCAAAGGCGTGAAGAGCGCTTCGCAAACAAATAATAAAACAAACTATGAAACGAAACCTATTAGCAGTTGTAGCCGCCGGTGCGATCGCGCTTGGTGGCTTTGTCGTCGTGCAGGCACAACCTGGTCCCGGCGGTGCCGGACCGTGTATGGGCGGCGCCGGACACTCGCATGGCCATGCGTTCGGTCTTCGAGGACTCACCGCGAAATTGGACCTGACGGCTGATCAACAGACGAAGGTTCAACCGATCCTTGATACGGCCAAACCGCAAATCGCCGCTATTCATCAAGAGGCGATGCAGAAGATGCAAACAGTGATGAGCAGCACGCTGTCGCAAATTCGGCCGCTACTGAACGCCGATCAGCAGAAGAAGCTCGACGCGATTCAAAAAGCGCACCAGGACATGATGAACGCCCAAAAAGAATTGCACGACGCGATGCAGGACTAATTTCCCGCTCGTTCAGAGCGATTAGGGAAAAGGCGGCGGCCTCAAAAGGGTCGCCGCCGGGTCGCTTTCTTGAGCATGCTTGGTAGGGGCGATTGACCGAAGTCGCCCAAGCTGTTGAGGTCAACAGCCTCTACCTGATCGAGATTCAGGCTCAGCCTTGTTTCTTTCTGAAGGAAAGCAAAAACAGGACGACACCAATCCCGGCCAGAATGGCAGCTATGGTGAAACCCGTGGCTGAGATTTCGCCGCGGAAGTGGTAGTTCTCTTTTAGGTGTCCGGCGAGGCCGATCAGGAAAGAAAGAAGTCCAACGACGACCATGATCAACCCGATCGCTCGTTGGTCATCGGTAGAGATTTTCATTGGCAGCGGCAATGAGATATAGCCGGATGCCCAAAATTCAAGTGCGCTCTTTGCTTAGAGGGCAATAATGTTGGGGATGCGCGCAATTCGATCCCTGATTTTTGCACTGCTCGGGTTTGCAACAGCTCTACCTTTAAACGCGCAGATTGATCGCGTAATGGGAAAAAATTTTGCTACGCGATCGGAAGTCCTGGCGACGCACGGAATGGTTTGTACCAGCGTACCGGCGGCCACCCAGGTTGGACTCGAGATTTTAAAGCGCGGGGGCAGCGCAGTGGATGCAGCGATCGCCGCGAACGCGACACTCGGTTTGATGGAACCGGTCTCCAACGGGGTCGGCGGCGATCTGTTCGCGATCGTTTACAGCGCGAAAGAAAACAAACTTTACGGAATTAACGGGAGCGGTCGTTCGCCGCTTGGTCTGAGTTACGAGCAGATGAAAGCGGAACTGGAGAAGCTGCATCGCCAGACGATCCCGCCACTCGGCATGCTGCCGATCAGCGTTCCCGGGTGCGTGGATGCATGGGCTGAACTGCACAAAAAATTCGGCAAACTGAAATTAAGCGACGATCTCGCGCCGGCAATTCGTTATGCCGAGGAAGGTTTTCCAGTAACGGACTTGATCGCCTACTACTGGGCATTTGGTCCGCGCTTTTACAAAGGATTGCCAGGCGCGTTTCTGGAAACGTACACGCTTGACGGCAAAGGACGCACACCGGCGAAAGGCGACATTTTTAAGAACCCGGAC
The DNA here is from genome assembly GCA_963757675.1 of uncultured Verrucomicrobiae bacterium. GTDB lineage: Bacteria > Verrucomicrobiota > Verrucomicrobiia > Chthoniobacterales > UBA10450 > Udaeobacter. Next base: position 169,092 of record CAVWTH010000002.1, read on the forward strand.
TTGGCGACAACGCTGCGATTGATTGGCGAAAAAGGAAGGGACGCATTCTACAAAGACGAGATCGCCGACAAAATCGACGCGTTCATGCGCGCCAACGGCGGTTTCCTGCGGAAAACCGATTTCGAAAAGCATACCTCGACGTGGGTCGAGCCGGTCTCGGTGAACTATCGCGGTTACGATGTGTTTGAGCTTCCGCCGAACGGTCAGGGCATCGCCACGCTTCAAATGTTGAACATTCTCGAAGGATTCGATCTGCGCGCGATGGGACGCAATTCGCCCGAGACGCTGCACGCGATGATTGAAGCGAAGAAAATCGTGTGGGCCGATCGCGCGAAGTTTTACGCAGATCCGGCGTTTACGAAAATTCCGCTTGCGGGATTGCTTTCAAAAAAATACGCAGCGGAGCGGCGGAAATTGATTGACCCAAATCACGCAGCGAAACAGGTCGAGGCCGGCAATCCAGCACTCGATCAAGGCGACACGATTTACATGTGCACTGCCGATGACGAGGGCAACATGGTTTCGCTGATTCAAAGCAACTATCGCGGAATGGGCAGCGGGATTGTCGTGCCAGGACTTGGATTCATGTTTCAGGATCGCGGGGAACTTTTCTCGATGGATCCGCAGCACGCGAACGTTTACGCGCCGGGGAAACGTCCATTTCACACCATCATTCCGGGATTCGTCATGAAAGGTGGCAAACCATGGGAAGCGTTCGGTGTGATGGGCGGCGACATGCAACCACAGGGACATGTGCAGGTGCTCACAAACCAGATCGATTTCGGTTTGAACGTGCAGGAAGCAGGCGATGCATCCCGGTGGCACCACGAGGGCGACAACGAACCGACCGGCGAAAAGATGGAGAACGGTGGTTATGTTGAAGTCGAGAGTGGCATTCCGTACGAGACCGTGCGCGAGCTGCGCAAGAAAGGGCACGACATGCGTTTCGACGTCGGCGGGTACGGCGGTTATCAGGCCATCAAAGTGGAAATGCACGATGGCCGGCGCGTTTACGTCGGCGCCAGCGAATCACGCAAAGACGGCCAGGCCGCTGGTTATTGAGTATCGACGAGAATTGCCTCACACGAAGAGCACAGAGGGCACGAAGGCATTGCAAGAATTCTTCTCTGTGGCCGTTGTGGCCGTTGTGCGAGCTAATTCTTCGACGCCTTAAGCTCCGCCAGTTTTTCTTCGGCGTTGCTCACATCGGATTTGTGCGCGCTGCCAAGCTTCAGCAATCTCTGCTGACGACGCAGATTTGCTTCGGCGGATTCGAGCTCCGCGGTTTCGCGTTTCGCTACTGCCGCTTCCGCAGCTACGACTAATTGCGCCAGCGCTTCTTTCGCGACATCTAACTCTTGTTTCGAAGATTCACCGGACGCAACTCGCAATTCCTGCTCGGAAACTCGTTCTTTTGCCTGGACGACTCGCGCGTTTGCCAGCTCAGCTTCGTATTTGATCACCTTCAACGCTCGCTGCTCGACTTCGACTTTTGCCAGAACGCCAATCTTCCAGAGCCGTTCCGCGCCGGCCGCATTTTTTTTTGCGTGCTCCAGTTGTTTCTCCCAGCGTGCAACCTCACCATCGGGCGTCCCCGCCGATGCCACCAATTCGTCGGAAAGATTTTGCTTCAGTATCGGCGGCTCAACATCGAACGCGTCGGGTTCGTCAGAATTGCTCGATTGATCCGCCGCCAGCGCGATCATTGCGCTGGTGAGAAACATCACCGGCAACACGATCACGCGGATCATGCCGCCAGTTTATCACAAATTCCTCGTAGCACAGGCATCTTGCCTGTGGGGCTCGCGGGCATCTTGCCCGCCGCTGATAGACTCCGCTGGGGAGGGCGGACGCTACAGTGTTAGCGAATGGAAAGGCGCCACTGATCCGAAATTTTCTTCTTTCCATCAGCTGGCGTGCTTTGTAGAACACAGTCCCGGAGGAATTTATCAATCCGGTTTGTCGTCAGGTTCTCAATGCCCTCGCAGTTTTCGTATTCATCCTTCCATCGGCGTCGGCCGATTTGTTTCCGACCTCCGGACCCGTCGTGTCCGGTAAAGTTGCGCGGCTTCATTTCGGGAAAGCGGCCGTGCCTAAGAACGCGCCGCTCCAGGTTAAACGCGCGATCTGGGCCGCGAACCAACTTCGCCACAAGCCATATCGCTACGGCGGCGGCCACAAATCGTTCAAAGATCACGGTTACGACTGCTCCGGCACAATTTCCTATGTGCTGGCCGCAGCCGGTTTGATCAGCTCACCTATCAGCTCAACAGAATTTCGCAGCTACGGCGAGCGCGGGGCCGGAAAATGGATCACGATCTATGCCCGCGAGGGTCATACGTTTGCAGTCATTGCCGGGCTGCGGCTCGACACGACGCCGTTCGACCGCTATCGCGGCAAATGGGCGCCGCGCTGGCAAACCATCTATCGGCCACCGCGCGGTTTTGACGCAAGACATCCCGTCGGGTTGTGACCGACGCCGCTGCAGCGTCAAGAAGCGACGGCTTGGAAAGCCGCCATCCCTTGGCGGTTTTTTGGCTTCCCAAGTAACCTGGCGCTCCTTATGCCTGGTAGAAGGAACTTATGAAAATCTCTCGGCAATTTAGCCTTTTTAGTCTTTTCACCCTGGCATCGCTTTTCTGCGGATATCCTGACACCGCGGCGGGAAACGATGCAGTAGCTGATCTAGATGCCTTCATTACCAGAGCGTTGAAAGAGTACCAAGTGCCGGGCGCGGCAGTCGCGGTGGTGCGAGACGGCAAAGTAGCTCTGGTCAAGGGATACGGCGTGCGCAACGCGACCAAGCCCGGGGCCGTAGACGAGAACACGATTTTTCAGCTCGCATCCGTTACGAAAACATTGACCGGCGCAGCTGCAGCAACGGTTGTGGATGCCGGCAAGCTCGATTGGGACAAGCCGATCTTCAATTATTTGCCGGAGTTCGTCGGGTACGATCCATACATGACGCGTTGGTTGACCGAACGCGATCTGCTCGCGATGCGCACCGGTTGGCCGGCATTTACCGGAGACCAGCTCGACTTTTTTGGCTATGACCGCGCGGAAATACTGCGCCGACTCCGGTTCTTCAAGCCCCGCTACAGCTTGCGCGAGGTGGCGCAGTATTCGAATCCGGGATTTTTTGTGGCGGGCGAAGTTGCGGCGCGTTGCGCAAAACAATCGTGGAATGAGCTTGTTGAGCAGGGTTTGTTCAAGCCGCTGGAGATGTCGCGCTCCGGGACGGTGATCAAGGCTTTGCAAGACCCAAATGCCACGGCCGCACACGCGTTTGTCGATGGAAAAATTGCCGTCGTCGAACCAACAGAACTCGACGTTACCGGCGCGGCCAGCTCGGGCACATCTACAGCCGCGGACATGTCAAAACTGATGCTGATGCTCTTGAACAAAGGCGCCTACAACGGCAAACGCATTTTGAAACCCGAAACGGTCGCGGAAATGTTCAAGCGCAGCATGGTCTCTGCGATCGATTTCACCGATCTGCCGCCGATCAGCGATGCGACAGGTTTCTATTATGGGCTCGGCGTCGGTAGCTACGATTACGCAGGGCACCAGATCATCGAAAAGGGTGGCGCTCTCGCAGGCGTGCGAACGACTATCGTTCTGGTGCCGGACAAGAATGCCGGCATCGTCGTTCTGGCGAACCTCAATCTCACCGCGTTCCCCGAAGCGGTGCGTGCCTATTTTTTGAATCAACTTTTGGGGATCGATCCTGAAGCCGATGAGAAACAAATTCTGGCACTGAACGAGAAACTGAAAAAACTGATGGCGCCTCCCCCGGCCCCGAAGAGTCCCGGCAAATTCAACGGCTCGCTGCAGTCGCTCCTCGGCGTTTATGAAAATGATTATTGCGGTCGCTGTGAAATCTTACCGGATGGCAAGGGTGTCAAAATGCAATTCGGTCCGGCCAAATATCCCGCCACGTTGAAACACTGGAATAACGGCGCATTTATGATGCAGTTCCCCGGCGCGACCCAGACTCCTCTCGTCACAACGTTCATGATCGGCGAGGACGGCAAGGCCGAAAGTTTCGAAAGCGAATCTCTGGGCGTTTTCACACGCGTGAAAGAAAAGAAGCAGACCGATCGCTGAGCTGCGCTTTCGGGAACTTGGATGTTCAATATTGGAGCTTAGCGCGTGCAAGTGATCAGCAAGACCTTCGTGCGCATCACTCGCACGGTCCTTCTGCTTTCAATGCTATCGCTCCTACTGCCCGATGCGAGGGCCACTAAGTCAGTCGAGGAAAATCTCCAGATTAACCGCGAAGGAACTACCAAGCGCGTTTCCACGTCGCAACCCACTCCTCACAGTACGGCTCCAGCCTCTGCCTCGGATAATTTTGCCCGCCTCATCGACATCGGCGCGGGACGGAAAATGTTTCTCGAGTGCCGTGGCTCCGGTAGCCCCACGGTAATTCTCGAGTCCGGCTACAGAAATGATGCCGAGATTTGGAGCACCGAACTCGAGCCTGGAATGAGCACCGTTTTCCCGGAGGTTGCCAGGTTCACTCGGGTTTGCGCCTACGATCGGCCGGGAACTTTCCTTGATAAGGATCATCTGGGCCGAAGCACTCCCGTCCCAATGCCGCGCACGGCACGCGACCTGGTATCCGATCTTCATGCCCTGCTCCAGACGGCGCACATCCCCGGACCGTATGTCTTCGCTGCGCATTCCTTTGGCGGCATCTTTTCCCGTTTATACGCCAGCACGTACCCGAACGAGGTTGTCGGAATGGTCCTTGTGGATGCGCTTTCGGAAAAGGTGAGGACCGGTCTCACGCCAGAACAATGGAAATTCTATGTAAACTTTGGATTCACGAAACCGACACCCGGACTCGAAAAATACAAAGACATCGAGACGCTCGACGTAAATGCCAGCCTGGATCAGATGGAAAAAGCCACGACCGCGGAACCGCTCCGTCCAATGCCGCTGTTTGTTCTGACGCAAGGTCAACCGTTCGATCTAAGCCCGTGGCAGCCGTTGCCGGCGGATTTTCCCGGAGCGCTGAACAAAGCATGGCACACGGCACAGGATGAACTGGCGACACTTGCGCCAAATGCCAAACACAAAATCGCGACTAAAAGCGCGCACTACATTCAAGTTCAGGAACCGCAACTGGTAATCGACGCAATTAAGCAGGTTGTCGAAGCAGTCCGTAATCCGTCAACGTGGACGACCGTGCCTTGATGGTTTGGCCTGCCCGATCAGCAAAAGAGGCGCAAGTTGTATTCGCCTCGCTGTGTCGAGGCGTTCATTAGGAGTGCTTTCCCGGTCACACGGCGACCCAGCGCCGTGGCTACAACGCACTGGCGATTGAATAGAAGCAATGCGGCTGACTTGGCTTCTCTCGCCTCTCCCCTTTCCCGAAAGGGGAGAGGACTAAGGTGAGGGGTTTGGCGCTATACTGGCTGACTTTGAATAATCCTCACCCTCCGAGCCGCCGCGAGCGCTGTAGCCACGAAAGCGTTCGGGGCTGTCCTCAGCGGATTGATGCTCGCCACGCGGATCAGATGCGCTGAAGACAGCGCATGCTACAGCCATTCACTGGGTAGCCGACGCCCCACCCGACATTTCCGAAGGTGGAATTTCTCTGGAGCTTGGATGTTGAATATTGCAGCTTGCTTCGTGCGAAGCACTGACAAATTCGGTTTTACACCATCCGACTGGCGCAAGTTGCGCGCGTTGAAAACGCCGACCGGCATTCAGAAATTCCTCGACGATCTGCCTTACAATCTGAGTTACACCGCACGCTCGCCGAGAAAAGTCCTGAACGATCGCACCGCATCATGCCTCGAGGGCGGAATCTTCGCCGCAGCCGCGCTCCGCGTCCTCGGATTTCCACCATTGATTTTCGATTTGGAAGCGGAACAGGACACGGATCATGTGGTTGCGATTTTCAAAGTGCGCGGGCACTGGGGCGCGGTGGCGAAATCCAATTTCACCGGCTGCCGTTATCGTGAGCCGGTCTATCGCAGCCTGCGCGAGCTGGCCATGAGTTATTTTAACATCTACTTCAACCTCCGCGGCGAACGCACACTGCGGCGCTACTCGCGTCCGGTGAATCTGTCGCGCTTCGATCATCTCAACTGGATGACCACGGAGAAACCGATTTGGTTCATCGCCGAGTACCTATGCGAAATCCCGCATGTCTCATTGCTGACACCGGCAATGGAAAAGAACCTTACCCGCATCGATCGACGCACATGGCGAGCCGAAATGCTCGGCCACAGAAAAAAATAATTTCTTCGCGAAACAGGCCGCCATCGAGACCAAGGGACGCACCGGCACGAGGGGACTAGATCGTGGCGGAGTTCTCGGAGCTGAAGTAAGACGGGGCATTCGGCGAAATGGCTCGCGCCAAGCGCCACAACTCGCTACGATCCGCCTTAGGATGTCGCCATCGGCTAGCGCCGCCGTAATTCGCGAGAACTGACAGACGAGCAGGATGCAAATGCAAAATGAGCTAGCTGGGACGTGTCAATCAACACGAGGTGACTACAGTGTCACGACGCCAGGAAACATCTCCTCTTCCAAAGGTCGCAGCCGTCGGGCGACACTTTCGGTCGACGAGCATTCTGGTCGTCTCATTTCCCTAACCAGTCGCATTCTACAGGACCGAGAAAGGCCTCCGAACGTGACGTCTTGCCTGAGTCGCGGGTCTTCTCGATAAGGAACGGGCTATGTTGACCAATCGCTGCGGTGGTATCGTCCTAGGCGTTTGGTTACTGTTTGGTGGGTTGCAACTGCCTTTGCGGGGCCTGGCTTTTCTTTGGGGTGTGGTTGTCGTCCTCGTTGGTATCAGCATGATTGAGATGCTGGCGCTGCACCACGAGCGAAATGACGGCTAGCCATCGGCTTGGGCAAACGCAGCAGCCCATCGGCGCGTCGCTCAGCTTGAGCGTTAGGCAAGGCGCTTTTTGGTGGTTGGCTTTTTCGACCTCCACCATCTTCGCGTTCTCCCCTTGGGTCTGCGTGGTCTCAACAGAGGCCTGAGGAAACGGTTGAATATTCGAACGGGGTTCGCAAAAATAAGAGCCGCTTGCAGTGCAAGATTTTCACATGGCAACCAGAATTCTCATCATGGGCGCGGCTGGGACGAGATTTCCACGATTTCAATCTTGTCTTTCGCGATAACCCGACCTGCCAGGTTGTCGCCTTTACCGCGACGCAGATCCCAAGTATCGAAGGACGCACCTATCCGGCCACGCTGGCGGGCCCACTCTACCCCGATGGTATCCCGATTTTTCCCGAAGATGAACTCGTTGACCTGATCAGGAAGTTTTCCGTCGACGAGGTCATCTTTGCTTACAGCGATGTCTCGCACGAGACGGTCATGCACCGGGCGTCGGTCGCCCTGGCGGCAGGCGCGGATTTTCGCCTCCTGGGTCCGAAAGCGACGATGCTCAAATCGAAAAGACCGGTCATCGCGATTTGCGCGGTTCGAACGGGGTCGGGCAAGTCTCAGACGACTCGCGCGGTTGCGGAAGCGCTCAAGGCGATGGGCAAACGGCTCGTGGTAGTTCGCCATCCGATGCCTTATGGCGAGCTGACCAGGCAAGCCGTGCAACGGTTCGCGACCATGGATGATTTGACGAAGGAAAATGTAACGATTGAAGAGCGCGAGGAATACGAACCGCATATTGCGCGCGGGTCGATCGTCTTTGCGGGAGCAGATTACGAAAAGATTTTGCGCCGGGCTGAAGAAGAAGCGGATATCATCCTGTGGGATGGCGGCAATAACGACATGCCCTTTTTTCAGCCCAACCTTTTGTTTGTCGTGGCCGACCCGCACCGCCCCGGGCATGAGCTGACTTTTTACCCCGGCGAAACGAACCTGCGGATGGCGGATGTGGTCGTGATCAACAAAATTGACAGTGCATCCCAGGAGAATATCGCGCGGGTCCGGGAAAATATCCGCACGGCCAATCCAAACGCTGTTATCGTCGAAGCCACCTCGCCGATCTCAGTCGACGAGGCGGACGCGGAGGCGATTCGCGGTAAACGCGTGCTCGCGGTTGAAGATGGTCCTACGCTTACCCACGGAGATATGTCCTTTGGCGCGGGAATCCTCGCGGCCAAAAAATTCGGTGCGAGCGAAATAATTAATCCGCGCCCGTATGCGGTCGGTTCGATCAAGGAAGCATTTCAGCGCTACCCGAAGACTGGGGCGGTGCTCCCCGCGCTGGGTTATGGCGCAAAGCAAATTGCGGAACTCGAAGCGACCATCAATGCCGCGCCGGTGGATTTGGTTTTGATCGCAACCCCGATTGACTTGCGCCGCATCGTGAAAATCAAGCATCCGACGGTGCGTGTGCGTTACGAGCTGAAGGAAATCGGGCAACCGACATTGGCGGATATTCTCAAAGAGAGATTGGCGAATTGACGTGGCACGCTAGCCACAGCTCCATCTTCGGGCTACTGCGCTTGATGATCATTTCATGGCTCATCTTCGTAGCAGCGGGTCTCACCATTTACGCCGGTTTTGTGAAGCTTGCGGCTCGCCTTCTTCACTACAGGGTCTCGTGGAAGTCCAGTTTCTTCTTCGCGATCATGGCCGAGCTAATAGCTCACCTTACCGCGCCGCGCTGATCGCCCGACGCGGGCAGCAGAAAAAAATCCAAATTTTGCCAAACAAGATCGTACATCACAGCCGTAAACGTAATGAGACAAAATTGATTCGGGCACCCAAATGCCCGAAATTCGGTCGAATTCTCGTTCGACCGCAAACTCAACTAACGAAAGGAGCACAATGACAGCCGATCACAAAGAGACATCAAAGGAATTACTCGAACTTTGGGGCGATAACGCGCTACACACATCACCCGATTATTTGGCCCCGCAGTATGTCAATCACCAAATGCCCGACGCCGCAGGCGGAACCTCGACCAAATCCCTGGAGCAATGGAAAGGGTTGGTCGCTGATTTCCACAAGGGGTTCTCCGATGTGAAAATGGAGGTCCTCCTGCAGGTCGCTGACGGCGACTACGTCTGCTCGCGATGGCGAATGACGGCGAAGAACACGGGCAAGTTCGAAAAGTATCCAGCGACCGGTAAGACCACCACCTGGACTGGGGTCCAGACCGATCGGTACGAAGGTGGCAAACTAGTCGAAAGTTGGGTTGACTGGGACAAGTACAGCTTCCTTGAAGGACTAGGGCTGGTAGGCTAACGCCTTTGTCGTTCGACGGGGAGGTTGGCGACAGATAATCATTCATTGTCCAACCCATCGGGGTTCGACCGAGTCGTTAGGTCGTAGTGTCGATCGCGCTCATTCGTAGCTGATCGGTACGCGCAGCTGAGACACGGTGCCGGGTTTGAACCGCCAGTCTTTAAATGTTTGGACAGTAAATTTATCGAGGAACGGGCTGCCGGTGCTTTGGGACATCGTTGCGTCGGTGACTCTGCCGGTCGCGGTATCAACGGTCAGGACGCAAACGCCGCTTCCGGTAAGATTGCGACGTTTCGCTTCGTACGGGTACTTGGGCAAAGGTGCGCTGATTGCCATGGATTGAGCAACCGACAGCGACATCGGAACGGGCGCCGGGATGCTGGCAGCCTCGGATTGCACGGAGGCCGCGGCCGCGACCGCCTTTTTGAGCGCGGCTTCCTTTCCACTGGCGCAACCGCCGGCGCAGATTCTTCCGGAGCAGGGGTTGATTTCGTCAGATGCACCGACGTTGAACTTGATGTCTTGACCTCAGCCGCCTCACTTGGCTCGGCCTTTTTCTCTTCAGTCGTCAGAACCGGCGGCAGTTCTTCTAGCGGGAGGCGTTTGCTCGGGCGGAGGCGCAGTGTTTTGCTTCGGCGCCGTTGCCAGCGTTTGCGAGTTTGGTTCAGCTTTCTTCTTTTTCGATTTGGAAGACGAATTCATTGCGCCGGTCTGAAATTGGATCCGGAAGATGTGCCGAAGTGGCCTCCTGAGCTCGCACCATGCGCGGACCGGCGAACGCTACGCCAGCGCACACAACAGCGAGAATCCCTCCGCGTACACGCATCGGAAAAATTTCCGCCCCCAATTCGGAACGTCAAATTAGGATATCTTTATCGAAACAAAGAGCGGTGGTGTCCAGTCCGCCCAATTTTGCAACGCACGGCTGTATTTTGTAGGTTGTCCTTAGCAGCTTTCATTTCTTATGCTTCTGGTCACCGCGACGGACATTACGGTCTGGATCTTCTCCGCATTGCTCGCGCTCGGCATCGGCGTGAGCAAATACGCGAAATGGAAAGCGCGTAACGAACTCGTGCGCGATCTCGCAGCAATGGATCGGGAACGCCGGGAAAAAATGCTCAGCCGGATGAACCCGGCGCTGGCGATGGAAGCGCGCCAGGAATTGATGCGGCGATTTAACATCTTCTGAAGCTATCTGTGGCCGCTGTAGGGCAACCGCATCGGTTGCCAATCCGGGCAGGCGAAGCGCCTGCCCTACAATCGTGGCTTAACCACATCTAATCCTTGTCATTCTGAGCGAAACGAAGAATCTCTGATCATTTGTGCGAGCGATCTCTAGACCAATAGCCAGAGATGTTTCGCTTCGCTGCTAATGACATCATTTGTGAGTCTCTCAAAATCAAGATCAGTTCACGAGGGTGCTCTTGTCGCCTCTCCCCTCGGAGAAGGGGAAAGGATGAAGGTGAGGGGTTGGTCGAGCAGCCGCGTTGGTTGCTTTGACTCCCTCACCCTCCCCCTCTCCCTTGGCAAGGGAGAGGCGACCCACGCGCGCACCATGTCATCCCCGCACCAAAACTCACGCCCAATTCGTGTTGGAAAACCTCAACATGACAGCACAGTGTGTAAGATCGGTCTAACTGAGTTCATGTCCCAATGTCTTCAGCGCCTTTTGAAATGACCATGTCTGTAATGCCGGGAGACATCGATGGGCAAAATCATGTGAACAACACCGTTTATTTGCGGTGGGTCCAGGAGGTTGCCACCGCGCATTGGCGAACAGTTGCAAGCGCGGAAGTGCAGGAGACAATCGGCTGGGTCGTTTTGCGGCACGAGATCGATTACAAAGCGCCTGCTGCGTCCGGGGATCAGATCCTGCTGCGCACGTGGGTCGGGAAAGCCACCCGGCTGACCTTTGAGCGTTTTACCGAAATCCGGCGGAACAGCGATGGTCAGTTATTGTCAAAAGCGCGGACGTTGTGGTGCCCGATTAATACGCAAACCGGCCGTCCGAGTCGTGTCCCGGTAGAAGTGCATCAGCAATTTTCGGTTTGATTTTGCAATGCCGCTGCGGAAGCCGTCGCGTCCCGTTAATGCACGGTAACTTATGTGCTCTCAAACCGCTGTATAGTCCGCTGTCCTCAGCGGAAATGTCCCCTTTTTTTGCCTAACTGCGTTGGGACAGCGCACACTACAGCGCGCGAACATTGGACGCCGAACGTTGAGCGTCTAATCTTGAGTGTTGAGCGCAGCACCCGAGCCCCGCCCCGTCATCGCTTGTTATTGTGCCACGTTTCTTAAACCGGAGATGTTGCATATCTACCGGCAAATCACCGCGCTCAACCGATGTGATCCGTTTGTGATTGCGCAGAAACGGGAAAATGCCGGACGCTATCCGTTTGATGCGGTCCACATTGTCCCGAAGCAGGGAATACATTTCCTCCGGCGGTTTTGGTTCAAGCAAATACGCGACAAACCGTGGCAGATTTCAAATACCGAACGAAGTGCGTTGCTCACTGTTTTAGACGGAACGCGTGCGCGGCTTTTGCACATCTACTTTGGACACATCGCGGTCCATCTCCTGCCGTTGATTCAAACGTGGAAAAATCCGTCGATCGTTTCTTTCCACGGCGCCGACGTCATGGTGGACATGAGCAAGCCTGCGTATCGAGAGGCCACACTGCAGATGCTGCGGGCAGTGAAGCTCGTTCTGGTTCGCTCGGAGTCGTTACAGCGAGCGCTGGTTAATCTTGGCTGCGACCCCGCAAAGATCGAATTGCAGCGCACGGGAATTCCGCTTGACCAATTCCCTTTTCACGAGCGCAGTGTTCCAGAAAACGGGGAATGGCAATTCGTGCAAGCCGGACGGCTGATCGAAAAAAAGGGTTTGCCAGTGACGCTTCGCGCTTTCGCAACTTTCGTTAGGCAACATAAAAATGCGACGCTGACGATTGCCGGCGAAGGACCGTTGCTCGAGGACCTTCAGCGCCTGGCGCGGGAACTAAACGTTACTGAACAGGTCTCGTTCACCGGTTTCGTTTCCCAGGAGCAATTGCGCGAGATCTATTATCGGTCGCACATCTTCCTGCATCCGAGTCAGACCGGTCATGACGGCAACCAGGAGGGGATTCCGAATTCCATGCTGGAAGCGATGGCTACTGGTTTACCAGTATTCGCTACAAGGCACGGAGGTATTCCTGAAGCGATCCAAAGCGGGGTGAGCGGCGTGCTCGTGTCGGAGCGCGATCACAAAGAATTAGCGCAGGCATTGCTCGATGCAGCAGAGAAGCCTGATTCTCTTTCGCGCATTGCACGCGCGGGCGCGGATGCCGTTCGGGAAAACTTCGACCTGCACCGGCAAGCGCAGCGACTGGAAGCGATTTACCTTAAATTGTTGTAGAGGCGTTCGCCGCGGCGAACACCTGACGACTTACTGGCGATGCCAGGGTTGCGTCACGTTCTGGATACGTGGCTTACAAACGTCATTCACCAACACGAAGCTCAAGGTGTTTGCGTCTGGCCGGCTGAACTTGTACACGCCAGGGCCTGTGCAATTCTTCGGGGCCGATCCTACATGACGAGTTTCTTGAAACGTAGCAGTGTCGCCGGAAACCGTATAGGTTCCCCAAACCTCAGCCTTTGGCTTCTTAGCCATAACATGAAAAGTGCCATCGGAATTAAGGGTCCAGACGGCACCCTGGGAGTTAGTCCAAGTGCCGGCAACCGCGGCTGGGCCCGACGGAGTAGTCGCGCAAGAACTTACCAATACGACCAGAATGCCTGCGAAACTTAGTCGGAGAGAATTTTGTAATTTCATATTTCGCATGCTGGCTCAGAGCAACCGGCCCGGTCAAGCCTAAAGCGCTTGAAGAGATGCGTTGCAAACAGCTTCGTTACCGAAGTAGAAAGGGTCTGTGGATCAGCCGCCGACGCAGCCAGCATTGCCCAGACCAAACTGGTGGAAGCGAAACTGGAAATGGTTTGTGCCACTGGGCTGTTTCACCGTGGCACTGGTGTTCGTCATTTTTGTCGGCTCGATACTTGTGATCGTGTTCAGCGCAATGAAATCGACAGATGTTTACAAAGATGCGTTGGCCCGAGCCAAGGCGGACCCCGCTGTGATCGAGGCTCTCGGTTCGCCCATCAAAGACGGGTTCCTCATGTCGGGAAATACGAACGTCAACGGCGCATCCGGTGAGTCTAACCTGGCAATTCCCATCTCTGGTCCAAAAGGAACAGGAACGATTTACGTATCAGCGCAGAAGTCACTCGGCAAATGGAACTACTCGGGGCTCGTCGTGGAGGTCAAACAAACGCATCAACGGATTGACCTTCTCCAGAGTCCAGCGCCAGCCAGTTCACCTTGATCGATTACCAGGATCGTTAGTCGCGCGTCGACTCTCTTCTGGGGAGCGCACGCGGCTTGCGTGCACGTTTCGGCGCCCTCGCCGAAACGCCCTCGGAGGAAGCTACGAAACGAATTTTCAGACCGGAGAAAGTTCGCGATCGCGGGGGCGCGACCGCCAGCACGCGAGCCGCGTGCGCTCCCCAGAGTAGCCAACCCCAACGCACGGTTTACCTCTCACGCCACACAGGTAGGTTTCAGTATGTCGATTTCAGAGGAACAGGTGAAGAACGCGTTGAAGACAGTCAAGTATCCTGGCTTCACTCGCGATATTGTCTCATTCGGACTGGTGAAGTCGATCGAGGTCGATGATCGCGATGTCAAAGTGCAACTCGCGCTCGCGACGAACGATCCGAATATTCCGGCGACAATCAAAAGGGAAGCAGAACGCGCCCTTGGCGCTATCGAGGGAGTCCGCAACGCGAAAGTTTTGATCGATATTCAGGCTCCCCCTGGAGGAACAGGCGCAGGCACGGTCGCGATGCGGATTCCAGGTGTAAGACACGTTATCGCCGTGGCCAGCGGCAAAGGCGGTGTCGGCAAATCAACAATCGCCGCGAATCTCGCCGTCGCGCTGGAGCAAACCGGCGCGCGCGTCGGCTTGTGCGATTGCGACATTTATGGTCCGAGCATTTCGCTCATGTTCGGCACGCGTGAACGGCCAACGGCGACGGATGAAAACATGATCGTCCCGATCGAGCAATACGGATTGCGATTGATGTCGATGGGATTTCTGCTCGACGACGCTTCGCCGGCAATTTTGCGCGGGCCCATGGTGACGCGATACACGCAACAATTTCTGCGCCAGGTGGAGTGGGGCGAACTGGATTATCTGGTGCTCGACCTTCCGCCGGGCACCGGCGACATTCAGTTGACGATCGTACAGACAGTTGCGCTCTCGGGAGCGATCATCGTCACTACGCCCCAGGAAGTAGCGCTGATCGATGCGCGCAAGGCCGCGACGATGTTCGAAAAAGTCAACGTGCCAGTAATCGGGTTGATCGAGAACATGAGTTACTTCGTCTCGCCCTCTGACAACAAGCGCTATGATATATTCGGCACCGGTGGCGGCGAACGCGAAGCCAGGCGCCTGCGTGTCCCGTTGCTCGGCCAGATTCCTATCGACATCGCCACGCGCGAAGGAGGCGATCGGGGAATTCCGATCGTGAGCGAAGATCGGCAATCGCCTGTAATTGCCGAATTCAAACGGATTGCCGAAGGAATTCGGAAAACTCTGCAGTAAGGAGGGCATCCGCGGGTCCCGCAGCAAACGGAGTTTTAAATAGATTGCGCGATTCCCTCGTCTAATTGGGTTGTTTGGTGCGGTGATCGGAACCGTTTCGGAGTTGACTGGGTGCAAATCTTATGAAAGAACAATCGGACATGCCCACTTCGGAAGCTGACCAGGCGCAATTCGTCAGGGAATCTGCGCTGTATAAGGAGTTCCTTGCGGAGCGTGCGGAAATTTTGAAACACAAGTGGATCGAAAGCGAAAAAGCCGGGAAAGACATTGGCTTTGAAAGAGCTTTGCTGGATTGGATCGTGAAACATCGCTCCAACTGGCGAGAGCGACGACGAAAGGAGGCGCGCACCAAACAGGCCGCCTCCTAATTTTTTTGTACCTTTAAAGCGATCCTGCGAGGTCGCCAAGGAAACCGTGAAACCAAAACAGACTTCATCCCCCAGCGTCCCTGTCATGGACGCGGAAGCAATTCGTCGCGCGCTGCAACGGATTGCGCATGAAATCATCGAGCGAAATCCGCACCTCGATCGCATCGTGCTCGCGGGAATTCCGTCACGCGGCGTGGAGATCGGGTCTCGGGTTGCCGCTTTCATTCGCGACATCGCAAAGACGGATCTTGAAACCGGTGTCATTGACGTGGCGATGCATCGTGACGATGTCGGAACGCGTTCCGAGTTACCTGTCGTGCGCGCGTCGAAACTTCCCGTGCCGCTGGAGGATCGTACGGTGATCATCATCGATGATGTCCTTTACACCGGTCGCACCGTCCGCGCGGCCATGGATGCCATCAATTCATTCGGACGTCCGGCGCGCATCCAACTCGCTGTGCTGGTGGATCGCGGCCATCGCGAGCTGCCTATTAGACCCGATTACGTCGGCAAGAATTTGCCGACCGCGACGCGGGAAAAAATCCAAGTGCGGCTCCAGGAAAGCGACAACCAACCCGACGGCGTCTACTTGGAACAGCAATGAACACGCGAAAGGCATTTCTGGGGAGCGCACGCTTGCAGCGTGCTGGCGAAGGCGTTTCGCCTTCGCGAACTTTTATTGAAGATTCGCAATCTGCGCAGGCTAACGACGGTCCGGTGGGAAGTTCGTTTCGGCGAAACGCCGAAACCAGCACGCTGCAAGCGTGCGCTCCCCAGATTCCGCCATCGCAGCCGCAGTGGACGTTTGGATCATGACCACTCGCTGGACACGCAAAGATCTCCTCGGACTGCGCGAATTATCGGCCGACGAAATCAACTTCGTTCTCGAGACCACTGACGCATTCAAGCAGGTCGGAACCCGGGAAATCAAAAAGGTGCCTGCGCTGCGCGGCAAAACGCTGGTGAACTTTTTTGTCGAACCCAGCACGCGTACACGGACTTCATTTGAGCTCGCCGCATTTCGTTTGAGCGCAGACGTGATCAATATTTCGGTAACTACTTCGAGCCTGACGAAAGGCGAAACGCTTAAAGACACCGCACGCAATCTCGAGGCGTTGCAAGCCGATATTATCGTGCTGCGACACAGTTCCGCGGGTGCGCCGCAGTTTCTCGCGAATCGGTTAAAATGCAGCGTCATCAATGCCGGCGACGGGGCTCACGAACATCCCACTCAGGCGCTTCTCGATTTGTACACGATCCGGGAGCGCAGGGGTAAAATCGCAGGACTGCATGTGGCGATCATCGGCGACATTTTGTTCAGCCGCGTCGCGCGCTCGAACATTTTTGGTCTGCTCAAGCTCGGCGCGCGTGTTACCCTCATCGGCCCCAGCACGCTGGTGCCGCGCGAGTTTGAAAAACTCGGGGTCGAAGTTTCGCACCAGATCGAGGACGTGCTGCCAAAAGCAGATGTCGTGAATCTTTTGCGCATTCAGCATGAACGCCAGCGGAGAGAATATTTCCCGGGGCTCGGTGAATACATCCGTTTGTTTGGCCTAACAAAAGAACGCGCAAAGCTCTTGAAGCCCGATTGTTTGATCATGCATCCCGGCCCGATCAATCGCGGCGTCGAGATCGACAGCAACGTCGCAGATGGATCGCGAAGCGTCATTCTCGACCAGGTCACCAATGGCCTCGCCGTTCGCATGGCGGTTCTGTATTTGTGCGGAGGAATTGCAACATGAGCGGTCTCGCATGCCCTGCTCTCGGTAGCGCACTCATCCTGAGTGCTGGTGATCGCATCTTGCGATCACGAACTTTTATGTCAGGTCAACGATCAAGGTTCGCGGCAAAGTCGGAGAAAAGTTCGTCGCCGCAGGATACGGCGACCAGCACGCTACAAGCGTGCGCTCCCCAGACATGAACGCGACCATCATCCGCAACGGTCGAGTCATCGATCCTGCAAACAAGCGGGATGAGATTGCCGATGTTTACATCGCCAACGGAGTCATCGCAGAGAAGTCAAGGATCAAAGGTCAGAAGTCAGAGCTCGATGAGATTGACGCGCGCGGCCTGATCGTCGCGCCGGGCATGATCGATATGCACGTGCATCTACGCGAACCTGGATTCAGTCACAAGGAAACGATCGAGTCTGGCGCACGCGCGGCGGCAGCCGGGGGATTCACAACTGTCGTTTGCATGCCGAACACTTCGCCCCCCGCGGATAATCCAAGCACGATTGCGTGGATTAAAGATCGCGCGGCGGCTGTCGCGTGCGTGAACGTCTTGCCAACCGGCGCGATTTCAAAAAATCTCGCGGGCGAAGAACTCGCGCCGATCGGTTCCCTGGCGCACGCGGGCGTGGTTGCCATCACTGATGACGGCCACTGTGTGCAAAATCACGAAGTGATGCGGCGCGCCGTGGAATATGCCCGCATGGTTGGTGTGCCCGTGCTCGATCATTGCCAGGATTACAATCTCGTCGGGAACGGTGTCGCGCACGAAGGTTACTGGAGCACACTACTCGGTTTGCCAGGCTGGCCCGCGGCGGGCGAGGAAGCGATGGTCATGCGAAACATTCTGCTCGCGGAACTAAGCGATCATCATATCCACTGCCAGCACGTCACAACGGCCGGCAGTGTGCGACTCATTCGTGAAGCACGAGGGCGCGGTGTGAAAATCAGTGGTGAAATTTGCCCGCATCACATTGCGTTGACGGATGAAGCGGTCCAAAACTTCGATACGAATTACAAGATGAATCCGCCATTGCGTTCGCAGGCCGATGTCGATGCGCTGCTGGAGGGAATCACTGATGGGACGATTTCAGTTCTTTGTTCCGATCACGCGCCGCATGCGGATTTCGAAAAGGAAGTGGAATTCGATGCAGCCCCGTTCGGCGTAGTTGGGCTTGAAACGCAGCTCGGGTTGTTTCTCGATCTGCTCGTCCATAAGCATGGCAAGATAGACATCGCCCGGTTGATCGAGATGTACACGGTCGGGCCGGCACGTTTGCTAGCGATTGATGCCGGCACTCTATCCATTGGAGCAAAAGCCGACGTTACGCTGATCGATCCGGAGCTGGAGTGGACGGTCAGGGTGGATCAGTTTCAATCAGCTTCGCGAAATTCGCCTTTTGACGGGTGGAAACTCAAAGGCCGAGCAGTGCGGACGATTGTCCAAGGGAAAACTGTTTGGAAATTGTAGAGGCAACCGCCTAAATTTGTCATCCGAGCGGAGTCGGGGAATCTCAGACTTTTTTTTGGGCTCGAGGTGCGATCTGCACAAGGAGAATGTCCAGAGATGTCTCCACTTCGGTCGACATGACAGAGAAGCGCGTGGGAAGAATCGTCGGCGGGATAACAGTTTGCAAACCGTAGCCGCGATCGGTGATCGCGGCCGCGGCATCACCGATGCCGGCTACAGTCATCCCGCGGCGAATCCGCCGTGGATGTAGCTTTCCAGATGCGCGATAGCGGCTTGCTGACATGAAATCACATGTTTCACCAGATCGCCGATGGAAATCACGCCTACGACCTTGTCGCCATCGAGCACCGGCAAATGACGAATGTGCTTGTCGGTCATAAGCCGCAGACAAGTCGCCACCGGCTCGCGTCGATGCGTGACAGTCACATCAGTTGACATGATCTCCGCCACCCCGGTTTCCCGGGAACGTTTGCCGCGCAGCATAATTTTGCGCGTGTAGTCGCGCTCAGAAATGATTCCCACCAATTTCTCCCCTTCCATGACCAACAGAGCGCCGACGTTCTTCGCATCCATCAATTGCACTGCTTCAAACACTGTCGCGGTCGGCGAGACGGAATAAATCTCGCGGCTTTTTTGATTCAGAACCGCACCAATCGTGCCGCTAACGTCCATATCAGTCAGAAACCTTCGCTGTCGAAACAGCAGCATCCTTACAATAGGGCACCATCAGCATCGCAGGCAAAACAATTCTGGTTAGAAGAAAACAAAGCGTCCATGATCCCTCCAAATAGGATAGTCACCGAGATAATCGTCAGCTCCCACATTGGAGGCGTGTAGCGCGGCTGAAATACGGCCAAAAAGCAATTTGCGAGCATCATCAGTAACCCAACCGCCGTTAGTGCGGTTGCGTACGAAGCGAGACCGGCGGACTCTTGCTTCCGCACAAAGCTTGCGCGACGGAACTTGGCGGACGCGCAAAAAGTTGGCCAGCTCGATACGGTTTTTCATTGCTGTTATTAGTCTGGAACTTGTTGAACGATGTCGATCCCTTCTTCTGGCGTCACTGGATTTCCTGACCCCGCTAATGTTCTTGCTTCAGCGACGCCGGAAGGAAGATAATCCAGCGTAAGATGAGTTGGCCATTCAATGGCGTCGCCAGCAACGGCGAACACAAGAAAGGAAATGGATGTCATGCCGGCGATATACGACCGGATTTCTTGTGCGTCGGAGTTCATAAGGGCGGGACGACCTGGCTCTATCAACAACTCGACTCGCATCCGGATTTCTGGATGCCTCCCGTAAAGGAGCTTCATTATTTTGATCAACTGGGCAGGGTTAAACGCTCATCTCCCTCACGCGTGAGAGATGAGCGTGATCTTCGGTTTCTCGAAAACATGAAGAGGCTCAGTGCCAAACCGTACATGGATCTCGAGCATTATGCCCGACTGTTCGAACCCAAGGGATCGCTCCTTTCCGGTGATATTTCGCCAAACTATTCGACGCTGAGTGATAAGGTGATTCGGCGAATCGTCCGATATTTCCCAAACTTAAAGGTGATTTTTCTGGCGCGTGATCCGGTCGAGCGAGTGTGGTCGCACTTGTCTATGGAAGTGCGTTACCAGCAGATCGAGCCGTTTGACGCCACAAACATCGACGAAGTCAATCGGAAGTTACTCCGCCGGGGGATGCTCCTGCGCTCGTACCCAAGCGCAATCGTCGCGCGATGGAAACGTTATGTTCATCCAGACCGGTTTCACATTTATTTCTTTGATGACCTGCAAAGAAAGCCCAGTGAACTCCGGCGTTCGATTCTCGATTTTCTGGGCGCTGATCCGGATAAGCAAGGCAGCCGAGTGACGGCCGACCATAACAGTTGGACCAAGGTGGATAAGCTTGTGCTTACAGATAAAGTTCGGTCGCATCTGGCTCGGTTCTTCAAGAAAGAGTTAAAGACCTGTGCGGCGCGGTTCGGCGGGCCAGCCAGAAGTTGGCCGGCGCGATACGGTTTTTCATTGCTGTTATTCTTCTGGAACTTGGCGGACCATATCGATCTCTTCTCTTGGCGTGATTGGGTCGCATAGGTACGGCGGGCAGTCCTCTGCACGCCTTGTTTGCGCGTCCCAGGAAGGTGCGCACCCGTTCGCCTCGCTCAGGACGCCCCTACCATGTCGTTCACCCGCCGATCAGGCGTGCTTCCGCCAAATCGAGGTCGCGCTGAATCCGGCGCAAGGCCTCATCGTTAATGACGCGCTCATTTCGCAGCCGGATGATGGTTGTGCGTTCAACGCGCAGCGCTTCGTGTTGCAAACGCTGATATTGCGGCGTGGCGATCTCGCCCCGACAATCGTTGGGGTTAGACGCGCAAAGTTCCAACTGCTCGATCCGCTCGTCATATTCCACGCGCACCCTATCTACAACGTCTGGCGAAAATTTGTTGTTTGTCCGCGCTTTGTCGATCCATTCGAGTGCCGCCTTGTTTGCTTGCAACCGCGCCAGACGCTCCTCTTCATCCGTCTCTCCATCGCGTGGTACGCCGAGTTTCCTGATCAAAAGCGGCAGGGTCAATCCTTGAAGCAGGAGTGTGACCAGGATCACAGCAAAAGCGACGAACAAAATGTAATCGCGCCCCGGAAACGGCCTGCCACCGGGTAACGCCAACGGCAATGCAAACGCCGCCGCCAATGAGACGACGCCGCGCATCCCAGTCCAGCCGATGATGGCAATATTTCGCCATGATGGAATCGGATCGCGCGGCCGAAATTTGCTGCCGAAGAGATACGGCAGGTAGCCCGCCGGTATGACCCACGCGAAACGGACCAAAATTACGGTCGCGCAGATGACGCTGGCACTAGCAATCGCGCCGGTTAGCGTTTCGCGATTCCAGGCGCGCAGGATTCCGGGCAGTTGCAGGCCAATGACGATAAAGACGAAACCGTTGAGAAGGAAAACGACGGCTTCCCAAAAAGCGTAAGCTTGCAGCCGCGTGCGGGCACTGATCGTCAGCGGTAAGTGCCATCCAAGGAAAATGCCGGCGGCAACCGTCGCCAAAACGCCAGAGGCATGCAGCTGTTCAGCCGTCAGGTAGGCGATAAACGGAGTCAGGAGTGATATCGTGATTTGGATCGGTGGATCATCGAGATGGCTTTGCACCCAACGAATTATCATGCCAACCAGCAACCCGACTCCAATACCGGCAGCCGCCACCCAGGCAAAGCGACCCGCTGCATGAGTTGGCAAGAAATGCCCTGTAACCAGCGCGGCAATCGCAAACTGCAACGCGACAAGCGCGGTCGCATCGTTCACCAAGCTCTCGCCCTCCAGAACTACCTGGATGCGATGCGGAACGCCAAGCCGGCGAATGATTGCCGTCGCCGCAATCGCATCTGGCGGGGAGACGATCGCGCCTAGCGCAAAAGCGCCGGCCCAGGGAAGGGCCGGCACAATGGAATGCGCGATCCAGGCAACCGCTAGTATTGTTGCCAGCACCAGCCCGATGGCGAGCATGAGTATTGCCCGCAGATTTCGGCGAAAATCACGCCACGATGTGAACAACGCAGCGGGATATAGAAGCGCTGGGAGAATGAAATAGAATACAACCTGCGGATTGAGTGTAACCTCCGGCAGTCGCGGCACGAAGCTCAAAGCCAGTCCGCCAAGAACCAAGACCAGCGGATACGGCAGCCTCACTTTGCACGCCAGCACAGCCAGAACCGCGACTGCCGTAAACAAAAGGACAATTATTTCAGCCTCGTGCATGACTCAGTGGCTGCTGTAGCCGGGGGCGGTGACCCCGGCTCGCATAAAAGGTACCTCATTTACCGCGGTCAACGCCCGCGGCGGCAGCTTTCGCCCGCGCGCGGTTCGCCTGAAGCTCCGCGAGATGTTTTTCCGACCACCGGCAAAGCGCCTGCAACGGCTCAATCAAAGTGCGGCCCAACTTTGTAAGAGAATACTCTACCTTCGGTGGCACGACGGGATGAACAGTGCGTTGGACCAGACCGTCGCGCTCGAGGCTACGCAGAGTTTGGGTGAGCATTTTTTGCGAAATCCCGCCGATCTCGCGCTGAAGCGCAGCGTAACGCATCGTGCCGCTGGCGAGAATCTGGATGACCAGCGCGGTCCACTTGTCAGCAATGCGGTCAAGCACGAGCCGCGATGGACACCGTGGATCGAGCACAGAGGGAACCGAAGATCCTTTTGGCATGGCTTCGGTGTAAAACAACTTAGTGATAGGTGCAAGCCGGAATGAACATTCCAAACGGAGTGTATGGATTCAGATGGCGTGTAGTTGACTGATGGTTTTGACATCCGAAATTAAGGTGATGACCATCGTAGCTCCCTCGAAAAAGAACTCCGAGTCCATCGATTTCCTCCTGAATGAGATGAGTCCCGAAGCTTCCCGACCCGCTCGCAGCGAGACGCAACCGGACGATTCCGATTTGCTTGATGCGTATTCGCGTACCGTCGTTGGCGCCGTCGGGCGCGTCGCACCGGCTGTCGTAAACATCGAGGTGAAACAACGCCGGGCCGCTGCCGGACGGAGCGGAGCGCGTGAGGTCGGCGGGAACGGCTCAGGGTTCGTGGTCACGCCCGATGGATTTATTTTGACCAACAGCCATGTTGTCCATGGCGCGAACGCGATCACTGTAAACCTGCAGGATGGACGCGAATATCCGGCCCGATTAACGGGCGACGACCTGGACACCGATCTCGCCGTTATTCGAATCGATGGGCCACAGCTCACGCATGTGCGGCTGGCCAATTCTGAAAATTTGCGCGTGGGTCAGCTGGTCGTCGCGATTGGAAACCCGTTCGGTTTTGAGGCCACCGTGACTGCCGGCGTGATCAGTGCGGTGGGTCGCTCGATGCGCGCGCAATCGGGTCGGTTGATCGACAACATCGTTCAAACCGATGCTGCGCTGAATCCCGGGAACTCCGGCGGACCATTGGTCAATTCAGCTGGCGAAGTTGTGGGCGTAAACACGGCGATGATCCGGCCGGCGCAGGGCATTTGTTTCGCCATCGCCAGTAACACGGCAAAGTTCGTAGCAGGGTGGCTCATTAAAGACGGAGAAATCCGGCGCAGTTACATCGGTGTGGCCGGGCAGAATGTGCCCATCCATCGGCGGATCGTGCGCTTTTACGGCCTGCCGCTGGAGACTGGCGTGCTGGTTGTTTCAGTCGAGAACAACAGCCCCGCTGAACGCGCCGGCTTGCACGATGGCGATCTAATCGTGGCGTTCAATGGCCAGCCCATCGCCAGTGTGCACGATCTGCACAAAGTTTTGGTCGGGGAACAAATCGGCGTCAACGCGAGTCTCACGATCATTCGGCACACGGAGAAATTGGAATTGCCGATCTTGCCAGCGGAATCACGGCCTCTGCAATGACACGACGCCGACGGGAATTCTACCAACGGACACGAATTGACGGTAGTGGTATGAGATTCGTGAGAATTCGTGTAATTCGTGTCTGATGAAAATCCTCGTCATTGGCGGTGGCGGCCGCGAACACGCCCTTGCATGGAAACTGCGGCAATCGCCGCACACGGACCGGATTTTCTGCGCGCCCGGAAATGCGGGCACCGGCGAAATTGCCGAAAATGTTCCGATTCCCGCGAGTGATTTGCAGACGCTGGCCGGGTTCGCAAAGGAAAACCGCATTGATCTGACGGTCGTCGGTCCGGACGATCCTCTTGCCGCTGGAATTATTGATCTGTTCAAGGCCGAAAAATTGCGCGCTTTTGGTCCGGATAAATCGGCAGCACGGATTGAGTCATCAAAAATCTTCGCAAAAGAGTTGATGCATGCACATAACATTCCCACCGCCGAAGCGGGCACGTTTTCTGACATCAGCGAAGCGTTTCGCTACTGCGAGCGAGTCAAATTTCCCGTGGTGATCAAAGCGGACGGCCTGGCGCTGGGCAAAGGCGTCGTCATCGCGAAGGATGCTGTCATGGCAAGGGCGACAATCGATGAGATGATGAATCAACGCCGCTTTGGAGCGGCCGGACAGCGGGTTGTGATCGAGGAATTTTTGCGAGGCACAGAATGCTCGCTGCACGCACTAATGGACGGAAAAAATTACCTCCTGCTGGAATCCGCCCGCGATCACAAGCGCGCGTTAGACGGAGATGAAGGGCCAAACACGGGTGGGATGGGCGCTTTCAGTCCCGCTGATAATTGGAATAGCAAATTGCAATCCCGGTTCGAGCCGGAAATCATGCAGCCGTTGCTGAGTGCTTTCGTTCAAGAAGGTGTCACTTTTCGCGGACTCTTGTACCCGGGGTTGATCATCACCAACGAAGGATCGCGCGTGCTGGAATTCAATTGCCGGTTCGGCGACCCGGAGACGCAGGCGCTTTTGCCCCGGATGAAATCGGACCTGTTGCCGCTGCTGGAGGCGACGATTGACGGAAATATCGACCAGTGTGCGATCGAATGGGATCCACGCGCGGCGGTCACTGTAGTGCTGGCTTCTGCCGGCTATCCCGGCAAATACGAGACTGGAAAATCGATTTTAGGGCTCGACGACGCTGCAAAGCTTGAAAACGTCCGGATTTTCCATGCCGGAACCAAACGCGACGGCGCGGTAAAGACTGCTGGCGGTCGCGTACTTGCCATCACCGCACTCGGGTCAACCATCGAAGCGGCTCGGACGCGCGCGTACGAAGCCGTCTCGCGAATTCATTTCGAAGGCTGTCATTACCGTCGCGACATTGCTCTGAGTGCAGTTGCGGCTAACGTCACGGAATCATTGTGATGTTTCGATTCTTCCTGGCGGCAGTTATCGTCTCCGTATTTAGCTCAAATCTTGCCGCGCAATCGCCAACATCGGCTGCGCCTGCGGGAAAAGCGCAGCAGCCCCAAGCGAAACCGCCTGCGCTGCCCACGCCCTCACCCTCGGCTACGCCTACGGTAAAAGAGCTGGTTGATGCACTA
Organism: uncultured Verrucomicrobiae bacterium; assembly: GCA_963757675.1. Taxonomy (GTDB): domain Bacteria; phylum Verrucomicrobiota; class Verrucomicrobiia; order Chthoniobacterales; family UBA10450; genus Udaeobacter. Next base: position 194,431 of record CAVWTH010000002.1, read on the forward strand.
GGTCCAGCCGACCTGCAGGCATTCATTACGTTGTTGAAAGGTAATTTCACGGACCCCGACGCGATCACCGAGACAGAGCTGAATCGTGCAACTGTCGAGGGTCTGCTGGTGCGGATGCCCCGTGGCATCACACTCTTGGCCGGAAAAGAAAGCGTTCCCGCCGCGCCAAGTGCGTTCTACAGTGAGGTCATAGCCGGACGCATCGGATACGTGCGCCTAGGAGCCTTGAATAACGCCAATCTCCAAGCGCTCGATAAGGCTCTCAGCGGTTTCGCCGGAAAAAAAGTGAATGATCTCATCGTGGATCTTCGCGCCACTCCTGCAACGAGTGATTTGCCGCTCGCGGCGGAATTCGCGAAGCGGTTTTGTCCTAAAGGAAAACCGATCTTTACGTTGCGTAAACCAGCGGGGCGTGAGGACCGCGTATTTAGTTCCGATCGTGAGCCGGTATTTCGGGGCTTAATCATGGTGCTCGCCGATGGCGACACGACCGGAGCGGCCGAGGCGATCGCAGCTGCGCTACGCTTTTACAACAAAGCATTGGTCATCGGACAACCAACTGCGGGCCGCGCCGCCGAATACGCAGATTTGGCATTGCCGGATGGAAAAATCGTGCGCGTGGCAGTAGCGGAAATGATTTCGCCGGACGGTGGTTCGTTGTTTCCGGAAGGCTTGAAACCGGATTTGCCGGTCGAGATGTCGTTGGCAGAGAAGCGTCAGATTTTTCAGTCGAGCAGAGAGAAAGGAATGGGTTCATTCATTTACGACACGGGACGACCACACATGAGTGAAGCGGCGCTATTGGCGGGGACAAATCCCGAATTAGAGGCTGCGGAAGCCGCACAGCAACGCCGCGGTCGAGCACCGGAAAAGCCGGCGCCGCACGATCCGGCATTACAGCGCGCCCTGGATGTGGTGACCTCGCTGGAAGTTTATCAGAAACACTGAAGGAGGAACGCTACATCGTTTATTTGGTTGTAGTCGGCGTGTGTGGAGACGCCGCTCGCGTTCATAGGAGTTGACGAAAATCTTCGATTTGGCTCAGAATCGGGTGCGTGACGCCGCTCGAAGAATGTATCGGCTATAAATTTCGCAACTCGCTGTTGTTGGCCGAAGCGCTCACGCACCCCAGCCTGGGCCACGAAGCACAAAATTATCATTTTGATTATCAGCGTTTGGAATTTTTGGGCGACGCGGTTCTGCAGCTTGTCATTACCGAATATTTGTTTCGCAATTTCAGAATCGAAGCCGAGGGACAACTCACGAAGTTACGTTCACGGCTGGTGTCCCGCGACGCATTGAAGATACATGCTGCTGCGCTCAATCTGGGGCGTTACATTTTGATGGGGCGCGGCGAAGAAACCAGTGGCGGCCGGGAACGTACGTCCACATTGTCCGATGCATTTGAAGCCCTGATCGGCGCGCTTTACCTCGACGGCGGCCTCGAGGTAGCCAAGGTGTTTATTCTGACGCAGACCCGTGCCGATCTCGAGAAACTGGAGGAAGAGCCGGTGGACATCAATCCGAAGGGCGATCTCCAGGAGCTGTTGCAAAGCATCTCGCTGCATAGTCCGGTTTATGAATTAGTTTCGCAGAGCGGGCCTGAGCACGAAAAAACATTCATCTCACAAGTTGTTTGGGAGGATATTGTTCTCGGTCAAGGCAACGGCCGCAGCAAAAAACAGGCGGAAACTGCGGCGGCGTTCGAAGCCTTGCAGCTGAGGCGTTGGGAAAAAAAATCGTAAATCGTAATCCCTACCGGCGTGAAATCACGGTACGCGAAACCGCTACACGTGAATGATAGTTGAACCGCCGGAGCACCGGCGCTTTCATAGCCAATGATTCAACGCGTCGATTTCTCCGGATTCTCGTTTCCAGCGGAAATGGTGTGCGATCGATTTGGTCACAAATCTCTTGGCCCGCCTGATCGCCTGTTCCACCGAAAGGTGCGAGGCCAAGCCAGCGGTGATTGCTGCCGAATAGGTGCAACCGGTGCCGTGCGTTGCGACACCCTGCACGAATGGCGCGGAAAATTCTGTCAATTGACCATTATGAAAAAGTAAGTCGACCGCGCTCTTGTCTTGAAGATGACCACCCTTCAGCAAGATCGAGCAACCAAATTGCTTCGCGAGTGTCTTCGCCACTTTCTCCATCTGTTCCCGGCCTGTGATTTTTTTCCCGATAAGCAAGCCCGCTTCGTCCAAGTTTGGCGTGATAAGTGTTGCGAGCGGAAAAAGCTCGTTTTTGTAAGCGTCGATAGCTGCGGGTTCCAAAAGGCGGTCGCCACCGGTCGCAATCATTACGGGATCGACCACGAGCGGGATACGTGGTCCGGTGTCCTGAAGCGCCTCTGCCACAGCGGAAACGATCTCCTCCGAGCAGAGCAGGCCGGTTTTTATCGCGCCGACCTGGAAATTTTTCAGCAGCAGTTTGATTTGCTCGCGAACGATTCTCGACGTGGCCGCTTCAATCCGCGACACTTTTCCAGGAATTTCGGCGACGATGCACGTCACAGCGGTCAATCCATAAACGCCAAGAGCGGTAAAAGTTTTCAGATCCGCCTGAATACCGGCGCCGGCGCTACAGTCGGAACCGGCAATCGTGAGAGCTAAAGCAACTGTAGCGGCGCTCTCTGAGCGTCGACTGCGTTGATTACCCATTGGATTCGGCGGTCACAGGCCGCCGCAATAGAATTACGCGCCGTTCCCGTCGCTACCGATCGCTTCGACGGGGCAGCCTTCCATGGCTTCTTTACAGAGCCCTTCTTCTTCGGGCGTCTCCGGCTGTTTATAAACGTAAGAGTGGCCGCCGTCATCGTTCCGTTTGAAGTTGGCGGGGGCGGTCTCGCGGCACAAGTCGCAGTCAATGCATTGATCATCGACGTAGAATTTGCCGGGTACGTTCTCTGGATATTTGTTTGCGGCGTCGGCCATGTTTCCCTGACAGTGAAGTGAAACGTTAGGAAAGAAAGGCTCCTAACGCAATAATCTGCCCGCTGATTGGCTCAGACGCAACCGCAACGTGCCGTTGACACGTATCCCTTCAAACATCAAAGGCGTTGAATCGTTCAAGCGAAAAGAGCATGATGGCCGACCATTTAGCGAGACTTGAACCATTTACCCGTCTAACCCTTTAACTCTTCAACGCTCTTTTCATGAACAAGGCCGATGCCAAAAGTCTGCGCGTCTTCGCAATCGAGCTCGCGATCTACGGCGTTTTTGTCACCGCCTACTTCTTCCTGGTACTACATCTTTTGGGCGAGTGGCTGTACCGGCTCGAAACGCAGCATCGCATCACTTATGCCGTGGTCGCACTCTCGTTGATTGTCGGGCAGGCCGTCTTTTTGGATGCGCTAACGACGCTCCTGCTTCGCTTTCTGCGCGGCCGCTGGAGATAACTCATGTATTTTCCAATCTCCAACACCCACATCGACCCGATCTATCTGGCCGTTGTCGGGTTTCTCATTGGAATCTTGGGCGGCTTCTTTGGAGTAGGCGGAAGTTTCATTGCCGGTCCGGCACTGCGGTTGATGGGAGTGGATTGGAATTACGCAGTGGGAACCGACCTGGCGCACATTGTCGGCAAGTCAATCGTCGCGGCCAGACAGCATCGCACGCTGGGCAACGTCGATTTCAAATTGGGATTTTTCATGGCCTTCGGAACCATCGGCGGCGCGGAAGCCGGCGCGCAACTGATCCAGGTACTCAAGCGCGCAGGCAACGTGAACACCGTCGTCAGCTGGGTCGCGATTGTTGTCTATTTTAGCATATCGATCTTCATGCTCTGGGAGAGCCAGAAAACACTGAGATCAGACAAAACGCGATCGCGTCGCAAGAACGCGGATCTCAAAGAAGACCGATCCGCGTTCGGACACGTGACGAAAAAAATTCAACGGCTGAAAATTTGGCCAATGATCGACCTGCCCACGTCGGGTATACGGCAAATTTCTGTATGGACAATTCTCGTGGTCTCGTTGGTCGGGGGGTTCTTCAGTGGCTTTCTCGGCGGCGGCGCGGGCTACATTCGAATGCCGTCGATGGTTTATGTGCTCGGCATTCCCACTCACCTCGCCGTAGGAACAGACCTTTTTGAGATCGTGATTTCAGCCAGTTATGGAACGCTTACGCACGCCATCAAGGGCAATGTAGATATTCTGATCGCGCTCGTTATGCACACAGGTGCAGTCATAGGCGCACAAATCGGCGTGGTCGCTACGCAATATTTTGCCGGTCCGAAAATTCGGCTCGCGTTTGTGCCGTTGCCACTGATCGGCGTGGCTATCGTCGTCTACACACTCGTAACCGGTCACAAATTCTAAGAATGAAAATCTTGATCTGCAGCGACGGAACGCAATCAGCCGAGACCGCGATCCACCTGGGAGGCTTGTTAGCCGGACCGCTCAAAGCCGAGACCACGCTGCTTGGAATCGCCGAAACATCAGAGGCTGAACAACCTCTGCGCGATGCATTTCATCAGCATGCAAAATCGCTTCAGAGTCGCGGGATATTGCCTGAAATCGTCGTGCGCTCTGGTGAACCGATACACCAGATTCTCGATCAAACGTCGAAGAGCAAGTACGATCTGGTCGTGATCGGCGCGCGATGGACTGGCGCGGTGGGAGAGTACTGGCGCTCAAGGAAAACCTACGAGGTAATCAAGACCGTTCAGCCTCCAGTGCTGGTGGCCATTGGCGAACGCAAAGAATTGAAACGTTTCGTTGTTTGTACGGGCGGAAAAGAATTCATCGAGCAAGCGGTCCACTTCACCGGCAGACTGGCCGCCGCCGTAGGTGCATCCGTTACATTGCTGCACGTGATGGCTGAGCCGCCGGCGATGTATGCCGACCTCGTCCGCATGGAAGAGAACGTCGATCAGTTGCTCCAATCAAAATCGGAGCTTGGGACCAATCTGCGCCGGCAAAAACGGGAACTCGAGCGGCTCGGGGTCTCCGCAGAAGTGCATCTCCGGCACGGAATCGTGATTGATCAGGTGTTCGAAGAAGTGCGCGAGGGCCACTACGACCTGCTTGTGACCGGGACATCGCAGGCGCGCGGTTTGCTTCGGCACTACATCATGGGCGATTTAACGCGGAGCATTTTGAACCGCGCCAATGTCCCAATACTTGTCGCCCGCGCGGGTCCGGCCAAGCCCGCTCGGACACTTTGGAGGGCCATCAGGGGATTGTTTGGCAAGAGCTAGGGCCGAATCGACGCAACGACGGCTTCGCAGGCGCGCTTTCGTTAAGCGATGTAAGCGCTTCGGGTACAATTCACACGAACTTCTTTGGGCGTGCGATGCGTGATCGCATCGATTACGCCTGTTATGCGAACGCCGGGAATCAAACCACCTGAACAACCAGCCCTCTACACCTCGCGAGTGCGACGATGGTTCGGTCATCTTTTCCGTGAATGGATCATCGAAAGCTGGCGCCCGGTTGCTCCTGCCTCAGCCAAACCCGAGCCCTCGAAATGGAGCGATAAGCACGTCACGTTGGCATGGCTTGGACACTCCACGGTCCTTATCAATTTTTTCGGAGTTACAATTCTTACCGATCCCGTGCTTTTTCCCAGGGTAGGAATTCGTCTACCGGGATTCACCATCGGTCCGAAACGAATGATTGCGCCGGCATTGAGCTTTCATCAGTTGCCGCAGATCGATCTCGTTCTTCTTTCACATGCGCACTTTGACCATCTTGATTTGCGAACGCTGCGTTGTTTTGATGAGTCCACGAGCGTCATCACCGCGCAAGCGACGGGCGATTTATTGAAGCGAACCCGGTTTTCCAACGTCACGGAGCTCCATTGGGGCGAAACCAGGAAGTTAGACACTGTTACGGGCAAGATCGACATTACTGCGTTCCCGGTGAAGCACTGGGGTGCGCGCACGCAGCATGACACTCATCGCGGATACAATGGATACTTGATCGAACGAAGTGGACGCCGAATTATTTTCGCTGGCGACACAGCAATGACCGAAAACTTTGCAGCGCTGCGGCAACACGGCCCAATCGATGTCGCAATCGTACCTATCAGCGCATACAATCCGTGGATTCAGTCGCACAGCACGCCCGAGCAGGCAGTCCAGATGGCGAACGCCGCAGGCGCTCGCTTTGTTATGCCGGTGCACCACCAGACGTTCCGCCTTAGCCTTGAGCCTTTCCGCGAACCGATCGAGCGCTTTGAAGCAGCACTAAGCAAAACTCCGGAGCGCATTGCCTTGCGGGAAATTGGCGAGACGTTCGTGCTGCCTCTGTAGCCGCGTCTCTGCCTGCCTCGCCGTAGCCTTGGCGAAGGCGGGTGAGACGCGCAGGACGCGCGTTAGGTTACCGCCGCCTATCGCTTCAGGTGCACAGTCCCTGATAGTTATTGGGGATTTCGCTGCACAAAGAACTACGCGCTGAATCTCTCTCAGCGCACTATGGGACAATCGTTAGGCGCTCCGAAGAGCCGTCACACAATCCGTGAATCCCCGATACGTCAATCGGGGCAAAGAATCAGTGCCTTTCTCCGATAGGCAGCAGGTCCGTGCGCGCTTCCTCTTCTCAATCTGACAACGGACCAAACTGAGATTTCCCGATTTTCAAAAGATTTTGAGAACTTGGGCCGGCAAATCTCCTAGAAGGATGGTGAAAAGGAAAAACATTATGAAAATACGAATTGAAACCTTAGTCGCGATTCTGGCCACGGCTTTTCTCGCGTTACCCGCCTTGGGACAAGGCACTTGGACAACTAAAACGTCCATGCCCACCCCGCGCGGCCTTCTAGCGGCCGCTTCGATAAATGGGATTGTGTACGCGCTCGGGGGCGCCAGCGATGGGAACTGCACAGCCACATCGACTGTCGAGGCCTACGACCCAGCGACCGACACATGGACAGCAAAGGCTCCGATGCCGACACCTCGTTATAGCTTAAAGGCCGTAGTGGTAAACCAAACACTTTACGCAATCGGTGGCGGTGCTAATTGCAACGACTCGGGTGACAAGGCGACTGTCGAGGCATACAACCCGTTAACCGATACTTGGACAACAAAGGCGTCGATGCCAGTCGCTAGCCGTGATCTTTCCGCGAACGTTATTAACGGGATCATTTACGTTGTCGGCGGCACCTATCAGAGCGCAGTATATGCCTATGATCCGTCGACAGACACGTGGACCACCAAGGCGGCGGTGACGCCACAGCGATTCGGCGGGGCTGCCGCTGCGCTAAATGGGATCATATATTGGACTAGCGGGACTGACAGCTCAGTCGATGCTTACGATCCAGTGACGGATACGTGGATCCGAAAAGCTTCGTCCATCCCGAACACCTATTCGGGCCCTGGTGTTGGCGTCATCGACGACAAGCTTTACTTCGTCGGAGGGTGGTGGACGACTGAAATGGACACGTATGATCCAGCAACAGACACTTGGACCACCCAACCCCCAATGGCAACTTCGAGAAGCCCCGGCGTTGCAGTCGCAAACGGTGTCCTCTATGCGCTCGGCGGCGATACAACGAGCTACAATCCACTGGCAACGAACGAAGCCTTCACGCCGGAGAATCCTTACACTGCGCAAGTTCAGCAACCAATCAATCTCGATGGGTCAAGTATTTTCAACGTTAGGCGCGGGGTCGTGCCCGTGAAGTTCACTTTGACCCAAGGCGGTGTTGCGACATGCGACTTGCCGCCAGCAACTATCGCTGTGACTCGAACGGCGGGAGGTACGACCGGAGCCATCGACGAGTCCGTTTACACCGGCTCAGCCGACACAGGCTCAAACTTCAGAATTGATAGTTGTCAGGTACATATACAATCTGAGCTCGGGTGCGCTCGGAGTGGGCACTTATCGCGTCGACATCAATATCGACGGTCAGGTTGTAGGCAGCGGCATCTTCCAGTTGAAGTAGACGATCGGTGAAACTGCGAAGTAGAGTGCGAACTTCGCTTCGCATTTTCCCTACTTAATCGGTGAGGTTGAGGGGACCCCTTGGAGTGAGCCTTACGTGGAAGATATTACGCTTGAGTAAAAACTTCCTGCACTCTATCATCCGGGGAAGTGACCCAGAACGCTGCGATCGGGCGCGGACCGAGCCCGAATCGATTCTCTACTACGCGTTGGAGCGTGATTGTCTCCTGCGCGGGAGGCAAGGACAGCCAGACAGAGAAAACAAGGAGGGCGCTCGAGGAGCTCTGTCGCATTTATTGGCGGCCGATTTTCGCTTTCATTTGCCGGCATGGGTATCCTGTAAGCGATGCACAGGATCTGACGCAGGATTTCTTTGTCATGGTGCTTGAAGGCAATCTGCTTAACCTCGCCGACCCGGCGCGCGGGCGTTTTCGTTCGCTTCTGCTAGAGGCGTTAAAACGTTTTCTAAAGGACGCAAACGTGAGCCGTCGCGCGCAAAAACGCGGCGGCAAGATCCAGTTTGTGTCATGGGACGATTGGATGGCCGAAGCACCGTCGCGACTGTCGATTCCACAGCAGGCTTTCGAGAATTTGCCGCCAGAACGTCTGTTTGATGTGCGCTGGGCTGCCACAGTTGTGGAACGCGCGCTGCGGCAGCTGGCCGAGGAATGCGAGAGTCATGGCCGCCGTCGCGTGTTTGATGCCTTGAGCAGTTCGCTCGGTGCTGAGCGTGCGGATGTTCACTATGTCGATCTTGCCAAAAGCCTCGGTGTTTCAGAGGCGTCTGTTAAACGAGTGCTGCACAAAATGCGAGAACGTTATCGCGCCCTTCTTCGCCAGGAAGTGGCCGACACAGTGGAAAAGCCGGACTCGATCGACGATGAAGTCCGTTACCTCTGCGCAGCGTTGGCAGCCGGAGCGAAGTAAAGGTATTCACGATTCAACGATTTAAGCCTTTAACGATTTAAGACGCTTAACCCTTTCACGCTTCTACGCCCATGATCTTCCACGGCCTAACCGATTCGGCAGCAAGCGTTGCAGGTGAGACGCTCGCTTGCGGGCGATGTGGATCGACAGCGCGAATTGCCAATGGGCTCTGCGTAAGTTGCATGCTCGAACCTGCGCTCGAGAGTGATGGCGACGGGGGCGAATCGTTCGCCGCCGTGCTGGCCGAAATCGACGTACGCGGTGCCGATTGGCGCGCGGGCAATTATCAAATTCTGGAGGAGATCGGTCGCGGCGGGATGGGAGTAATTTACCGCGCGCGGCAGCGACACTCGCGCCGGATCGTGGCGCTGAAACGTGTTTTGAGTTACCACGCCGATTCGCGCGAGACTCTGGCCCGCTTTCGGCGCGAAGCCGAAGCGGCGGCGAGTCTCGATCATCCAAACATATTGCCGATCTATGAAGTGAGCGAAGGGGAGGACGGCCTCCCGTTTTTTAGCATGAAATTCGCGCCGGGCGGCAGTCTCCTCGAAGTTGCGCCCGCGCTTCGCGACGAGCCGCGTCGGAGCGTAGCGTTAATGGCGACGGTGGCGCGCGCCGTCCAACACGCGCATGATCAAGGCATTCTTCATCGCGATCTCAAGCCCGGAAATATTTTACTCGATGGCCACGGCGAACCGCTGGTGAGCGATTTCGGTTTGGCTAAATGGCTGGACACAACAAGCGACGTCACGCGCACGCTCACGGTTTTCGGTACGCCCGGCTACATCGCGCCCGAACAAGCGCGCGGTCCGGCGGCAAAACTCACACCCGCGGCCGATGTTTACAGCCTCGGCGCCATTCTGTTCACTCTCTTCACGGGCAGACCGCCATTTTTGGGCGAGCACGCGCTCGCTGTCATCCAACAAGCCGCTGAAAAGCCCGCACCAAAATTGCGATCGCTCGCGCCAACACTCGATCGCGATTTGCAAACAATTTGCGCGCGCTGTTTGGAGCGCGAGCCGCAAGGGCGTTATCAATCGGCGGCCGATCTCGCCGAAGACCTCGAGCGTTGGTTGCAAGGCCGGCCGACTGTTACGCGACCAGTCTTGCCATCGACCCGCATTTGGCGTTGGTCGCGACGCAATCCAAAATTACTGACAACGGCAATCGCGTGCTTACTTTTGGGAGGGGCTTCTATCTGGCTTCTCCGCCAATCGATCCCGGCCACACAAATTTCTAGACCGGGCAAAACCATTCCGCATTCGGCACAAGCGGCAGCAGAAATATCACGCTTGCGCCAGGCGCTGTTGGCGTACCCAGAATTGTCTGAGATTGAGGCAGCGCATCTAGGAGCCATGTCCCAAGAACACCGGGTTTACGCCGGGCTCGGATCACGGATCGGCTACGACCCGAAATTGCTACGCGATAAGCTGCCAAAATTTGCGGAGACGATGAAGCGCGACCCTGACGCTCCTATCTACGAACGAGCAAGTGCCGCTTACCTTGAGAAGGATTACGCGGAGGCGGAGCGCCTATCGCTTAACGCAGCTGACCAAGCCGAAAAAGCCCGTCCTGCCAAAACGGCTAATGTAATCCAAGCATTGAAGCTTGCGGCCTTGTCCGCACGTGACGGTTATGAGTTTACGCGTGCTAAGGACCATTTAAGCGATGCGAAGAAATTCACGGATCCGCAGCGTAACCCGCGAGAGTGGGCAGACATTCAGTATGCGTTCGCAAGAGTTTTACTGAAAGAAGACGGTAAAGCGATTGAGGCGGAGAAAAGAATTCGCCCTGTGATTGAAGTGCGAGCACGCGTTCTGGGTCCCGAGCACCGCGAAACGCTCGCAAGTCGACGCGTCCTTGCCCGATCTCTATTGGAGCAGCCGAAATACGTCGAAGCCGAGAAAGAATTCCGCGAGATACTCAAACTCGATGAAAACGTATTTGGCCCCGAAGACCCGCAAACGCTCTTGAGTGCCTACGATGTGACGTGGGCCATGATAGGCGCCGGTAGTCCGGAAGGATTAGTAGAAAGACAGCGCGTGCTGAAGCTGAGCGAAAAAGTGCTCGGGCCTGAAGACCCCGATACCCCCAAGGCCCGTGAAGGTGTAGCTGGCACGCTCGGCGACTGGGGCCAATTTTCAGAAGCGGCCTCGCAAACTGGCGAGCTGGTTAAAGCGATGGAGAAAGTGTTCGGGCCAGAGGACGACAACACGATCAACTCACTTTACAATCTCGCAGTTGATCTCGCGTGTGAGGACAAATATGCCGAGGCAGAAGGAATATTCCGACGGGTTATAAAAATCCGGGAGAAGAGGCTGGGGCCCACGGATGAGTATACACTTCTCTCGCGCACCACGATGGCCTCTATACTCGCCGCACAAGACAAAACTTCTGAAGCAGAAGCGGAGCTTCGCGAGATAGTAAAGATCAGCGATAAAACAGTTGGCGCTGAACGGTCTGGTTGGGCCCGCGATGCCCTGAGTGTCGTCTTAGATAAGCAAGGTAGGCATACAGAGGCCGAAGTAGAAATCCGGCAAGCATTACGCCTCAACGAGAAAACGCAAGGCCCTGACAGTTTCGACACTCTGCGTGGTCGCGGTCATCTGGCAATGAATCTTTGGTATCAAGGAAAAAACGCTGAGGCCGAAGCGCAGTTGCGGGAGCTGATACCCCTAAATGAAAAAAACCTAGGGTTTGGCGCCTATCGCTTGGAGAACAATGTGCATCCTCGCCTTCGTGAAGGAGATCTTACTCCGCTCACAAGCCGAACGCTTCTGGCGAACACGCTCCGGGATCAACAGAAGTATGCTGAAGCTGAAGCTCAGTATAAAGAAGTGATCCAGCTTGAGGAAAAGGTGCTTGGGCCGGAGCAGCGTGACACACTCAATGTCTATTATAAGTATGCCTATCAGCTAGCAGAGCAAGGGAAGCGAAATGAGGCAAAGGCCCTAGGTGAGCGGGCTGCAAAAGGCGCCGCCAAAGTTCTCGGAGCCAACGATCCTAATGCACGCGAATACGTGAAGTTCTTGGAAATCCTGGAAAGTGGTCAAGCGATCACGATGCCTTACATGAAGTTCCACGAGACTTTTCTGTCTGGAAAACAGACGTAGCGAACAAGCTCCGCGCCAGTCCTGCATGCCTGATCAAAAGCCCTGGGTCGCAGTCGAGCGTTCTTCTTGCCGTGATCTGCTTGGGATGCAATCTTTGTCCGCTTCGCGCCGACGTAGCTCAGCTGGTAGAGCAACGGTTTCGTAAACCGTAGGTCACGGGTTCGAATCCCGTCGTCGGCTGTTACATTAAAAGTCCCCAGGAGAGTAGAGCCGACGCGTCGCGCCAGACCCGGCTTGAGCTGTCGCCCAGCACAACGACGATGACATCTTTGCCAGGACGCGTGCCGCTTGCGATCAAACATTTTCCTGCTGCGTCGGTGTAACCGGTCTTCATTCCGTTGCAGTAGGGGAGCCGTCTCAGAAGTTTGTTTGTGTTTTCAAGTTCACGCGTACGGCCGTTTGCGTAACGAAAAACAAGCTGTGGAAGACAAACGATCGAGCGAATCGTTGGGTTTGCATACGCAGCGCGCGCAATAATCGCGAGATCGCGGGCGCTCGAATATTGTCCCGGTATGGGCAGGCCATTTGGGTTCACAAAGTGCGAATGCACAGCGCCAAGTTGCAGTGCGCGTCTGTTCATGATTTCGGAAAACGCATTAATACTACCGGCATTGTCCCGCGCCAGACAGCGCGCAACGTCATTGGGACTTTTCACGAGCAACGCCCGCAAAAGGTCCATCCGCTGATAGGTCTCGCCAGGCTTGATTCCCAGCTTCACCGGCTCGCACATTGTATCGACGGATTGCACCGTCACTGGCCGATCGAGAAAACCGGTCTCGGCCACAATCAAGGCTGTCAGCAATTTTTGCGTGCTCGCGGGCGGTCGTACCTGGTCCGCGTTTTTTTCATACAAAATCCTGCCGCTATTCGCGTCCACTACAATTACCGAAGCCGCGCTGGTCTTCGGTATTCCGTCAGACGTAAACTCGGTGGGCGCGGAAATCGTGTCCGACGATTCCTTCGATTTTGAGCGAGTCCGTCGCGACCGGGCATGACTCGATTTTGATTTCTTCGGTTTCGGAGCGGCTTCGGAATCGTCGTCTTTGTCTTTCGGTGTAACGGCCTTCGCCTTGCGGACTGGCCCATGGACACCGCTGGGGCGCACCAGATCGGAATCAACGGTGTCTTGTGCCCAGCCGCTCAATGCTGAGCTCAGGATCAATGCGCAAAGGAACGAAATTCGATTGCGCCAAATCATGGACGGAAAATTAGCGACAAAACGTTCACCTGCGCAAGTGTCTGCACTGCAGATCTATTGTCACCCTGCACGCCGCCGCAGAGTCACCGGAATCCAGTGAATGGTCGGGCCACGGACATCTACAGTGTCGCTGCGAAATCTTATTTCTTTCCACGCTCGATCAGCTCGATCTCGTATCCTTCAGGCGCATCGATGAATGCAATTCTACCACCGTTGGTTGAATGCGGCCCATCCGACAACGGATAACCTTTTGCCGCAGCATGCTGCGCGAACATATCCAGGTCCTCTACTTCAAAAGCAAGATGCGTGAGATCGGGGCCGACGACTATCGGTCCGCTCTCGTCGAATTTGCAGATCTCAATTTCCTCGTCAGTGCCCGGCGCTTTTAGAAAGACGAGTTGCGACCCACGCCCGGAAGTATGTCGGCGAATTTCCTGAAGACCGAGGACGTCCTTGTAGAACGAGACTGTTTTCTCCAAGTCGTGCACGCGATAGCGCGTGTGCAGTAATTTTTTGACCATCGCGTAGCTTAGTGCTCCAGCGTATCGATTCAAACCCTGTCTCTGGACAAAGCCGTTAAATCGGCTTATTTCCGCGAACGCGAAGTCACCAGGCCTGGAGCCGCGGTGTCGATGAAAGCCAGACAGCAGGTTTATTAGTGCCTGCTCCGTCAAAACCTCAACCGTGTGATCCGCGTAATCCGCGGTGGTCTGCATATGAAGAAAATCGGAATACTCTTTGGACAAGAACACAGTTTTCCCCCGGCCTTTGTGGAGCGGGTAAATCAGAAAACCGGCGGCAAAGACATTGCCGCGGAGTTCGTCAGGATCGACAAAGTGACCCAGGGTGAACCGTGCGGTTACGACGTCGTGATCGACAGGATCTCGCAGGACGTCCCGTTTTATCGCGCCTGGCTGAAAAACGCGGCCCTGACCGGCACCGCCATAGTGAACAACCCGTTTTGGTGGAGCGCTGACGACAAATTTTTCAACAACGCTCTGGCGACCAAGATCGGAGTCGCTGTTCCGCGCACCGTCTTGCTGCCGTCACATCAGCTGCCGCCGGACACAAACGAAAAATCGTTTCGCAACCTCGGTTACCCGCTCGATTGGGAATCGATTTTTAGCTACGTCGGCTGGCCTGCCTTCTTCAAACCGTTCATCGGCGGTGGGTGGAAGAACGTTTATCGGTTGCACAATCGGGAGGAATTCTTCCGTGCCTACAACGATACGGGACAGTTGGTGATGATGCTGCAGGAGGAAATCAAGTTCGACATGTATTTCCGGTGCTATTCAATTGATCAGCGCCACGTCCGGATCATGCCCTACGAGCCACGGAACCCGTTTCATCTGCGCTACCAAACCGAGTGGCACGCGCCAAAGGAAACTCTGCAACGGGTCGAGGAGGGTGTGCTGCAGTTGAATCAATTTCTCGGCTACGACCTGAACACAGTGGAGTTCGCGATGCGCGACGGCGTGCCGGTGGCGATCGATTTTTGCAATCCCGCCCCGGATTGCGAAGCGGCGTGGATCGGTCAGGCCAATTTCGAGTGGGTGCTGGAAGCCATCTCCGAAATGGCCATTCGCAAAGCACGCGAAAACATCCCCGGTGGCGACAATTTAAGCTGGGGCAAATTTCTTCAAGCTGCAGTGACGCGGCGTTCGCTAGGCGAATTCATCTGACAATCTGCCCCAGAGCCTGCCTCCCCATGCGGGCTGGTTCGGCGGGCGAAAGGATACCCGCCCTGTCGCTCAGAAATAATCTGTGTAAATCTGCAAAATCTGCGGATGTTTTTCTTCCGGGGATGCAATGAAGGAACATACGTTCACTCTTGGGGTCGAAGAGGAGTTCGCGATCATCGATCCGGAGACGCGCGAACTCCGTTCGCATATTCAC
Source organism: uncultured Verrucomicrobiae bacterium (assembly GCA_963757675.1). GTDB lineage: Bacteria > Verrucomicrobiota > Verrucomicrobiia > Chthoniobacterales > UBA10450 > Udaeobacter. The sequence goes on from CAVWTH010000002.1 coordinate 209,450, forward strand.
GAAATTCTTGAAGACGGAAAAGTCACGCTCAAGGAGCAGATCAAACCGGAGATGCACCAGTCGGTGGTTGAGCTGGGCACGGAAATTTGCGACTCCATTGGCTACGCGCGGGACCACGTCATCGAACTGCGCACGAAACTGGCGGAGCTGGCGGCACGCAGCGGATTAAAGATCGCGTCGATGGGCACCCATCCGTTTTCACATTGGCGCGATCAACTCATTACTGAAGGCGAACGTTACCAGGAAATCGTGAAAGACATGCAGTCACTCGCGCGCGCAAATCTGATTTTCGGATTGCATGTGCACGTCGGCATTCCCAATCGCGAGACGGCCATCCACGTGATGAACCAAGCGCGCTATTTCCTGCCGCACATTTACGCGCTTTCGGTCAATTCACCGTTCTGGGTTGGGCAAGACACCGGACTGAAAGGTTATCGCCTGAAAGTGTTCGAGCGTTTTCCACGCACCGGCATTCCGGATTCATTCGAGTCTCTCTCTGAGTATGAGGACTACTGCAAGCTCCTGGTCAAAACCGGTTGCATCGATAACGCCAAAAAAATCTGGTGGGATATCCGGCTGCATCCGTTCTTCGACACGCTGGAAGTGCGCGTGTGCGACGCGCAATCGCGCGTGGACGATACGCTTGCGATCGCGGCGCTGATCCAGGCCGTGATCGCCAAATTGCACAAGCTGCTTCACCAAAACATCACCTTCCGGATCTATCGACGCCGTCTCCTCGACGAGAACCGCTGGCGCGCGGCCCGCTACGGCATCGATGGCAAATTGATCGACTTCGGCAAGGAAGCCGAAGTAGACGAGCGGAGCCTGTTATCCGAGCTGCTCGAATTCGTGTCGACTGAGGTGAAAGAACTCGGCAGCGAGAGAGAAATGGCGCATGTTGAGCGGATGACCCGGGAAGGCACCGGAGCGGACCGGCAACTGGCTGTGTGGGAACGCACTCAGGACATGAAAGCAGTCGTCGATCATATCGTCACTGAGACGTACGAAGGTTTAATGTTGCCTCGGTAACTCCAACTCAACTCTCCCCCCGCGTTGGCGCAAGATCTCGAAACCGGTTACAGCGCCTTGTAGTCTACGGAAATCGTGCGGTAAATGAGATTGTCGTGTTGCGCTGAAAAATAGAACAGTTCGAGCATTGTCGTACCGACCATCCATTGATAGCCGACCAATGTCTGGATCACCTGGGTATCGTGGTCGCGAGAGCGGGACACCAGTTTTCCGGTGCCATACTTCTCGTCGAAGTATTTGCGAATTTCCCCCATCCGCTGGTTGTAACGTTCAATCGACCAGTCAGGGTATTCGTACTGCAGTTCCACTGCCACAAGCGCCCGCTCCTTGAAAGTGAACACGGTGCGCTTGAGTCCGGGATGAATGAGTCCCTCCACAGTCCAGACTTCGCGGTTTTCTTTTTTTCCGCGCGAAATGATTTTTGCTTTTGCGCCGTGCAACACAGCCTCCACGCGCGCCATGGAATCGTTCCAACGAAACCCGAACGGCGGCACCAATTCATCGGCGGCATTTACGTGCAGCGGGCAAAAAACCAAGCGAGCGATCAGTCCCAGCAAGAAAAGTCGGCGAATGATCGGCTGGTTCGAACGAGCGATACACGTTGAAAGTCGCCTCATGATGTCGGTATTAGTTGCCTGCATTTGCCAATTTGCTGAGCGTTTTGCCGTCGCTCACAGAGGTGGAAAACTGCGCGCAGAGGCTGATTCGGTCAACTCAACGAGAACCGATGAGCCAAATCAATTCCTCGCGGCCAGTTCGGCCCGGTTGCGCGAAAATTTTCTCGAACACACAAGTTCTTTTTTTTGCACCGACGCGCGCGCTTCATTTTCTTAGTCAAGAAAATTTTTTCTCCGCCATTGAAAATAAAATTCATTTTTTTCTTGTCGATTTCGCAACTGATTTCTAGTCTCAAGCCCGCTGGCGAGGGCAGCCACAACGCGTATGTGAATAAGTTGTGAACATTTCTGAGAAACTTCCAGCAGCGAGAATGAACAACACGATAAGGTCCATGACAGAACGATTGATTGCGCATGCGCGTGGCCTTGCTGGTAGAAAAACGCGGAACGCCGCATCTGGCAGTTCTGCTTCGTATTTACGCGTTTTTGGCAATTTTTTTCGACCTTACGTAGCCAAATTACACTGCGGAACGGCTCGATGTTTAGCCGTTGGCTGCGTTGCGATTTCTCATTGCACCGGCCAGTATGGCATTTGTGTAACACTGTTAACAACTTCGCTATGGACAAGAAATGCGCTCAATTGTGGCAGCGATTGTCGGCCGTGCTCAAGCCGCAGATTAGCGCTGATAGTTTCAAGCGGTGGTTTTCGGCGGTCGAGTTAATCGAGGCGAAGGATAAGTCGATCACGCTTACTGTTCCGAACAACATCTATCAGCTTTGGATCGAGAGTAATTACATGCCGGCATTGCAGAATGCGATCATTGCCACGTTCGGGGCTCCGCGTTCGGTAAGATTTTGCGCTCCCTCGGCAACTGGCGTCCAAACATCCTCGGAAGATTCGAGCGCAGTAAAGGAAACATTGCCCGCACAAGTCGTGGGCCCACGACCAGGCACAACCGTTCCCGGCCTCAATCCGCGGAACACATTCGAATCTTTTGTCGTCGGACCGAACAACGAAATTGCGCACGCGGCCAGTCTTGCCGTCGCGCAGGCGCCGGCGCGGACGTACAACCCATTGTTTGTTTACGGCGGCGTTGGCCTCGGCAAGACGCATCTAATGCAAGCCATCGGCCAATACGTCTGGGCGAAGAGGAAAAACGTCAAGGTGCTCTACGTCTCCAGTGAGCTGTTCATCAACGAGTTCATCGACGCGATTCAGCACAGTAATCTGGTCAAATTCCGGAAGCGTTATCGCCAGGCCGACCTTCTCCTGATTGACGACATTCAATTTCTCGGAGGCAAGGAGCGGTCGCAGGAGGAATTTTTTCACACGTTCAACACGCTCTTTGACGGGCACAAGCAGATCGTGCTCTCCAGCGACCGGCCGGCTTCAGAAATTGCGAACCTGGAGCACCGCTTGGTGTCGCGGTTTGAATGGGGTCTCACCGCCGAGCTTCAGCCGCCCGATATCGAGACGCGCCTGGCGATCCTGCGGAAGAAGGCGGACACGATGCAGATCAAATTGCACGAAGACGTTTTTCAATTTCTCGCCACCCGCATCCGCACAAATGTCCGTCGTCTGGAAGGCGCGCTGATGCGTGTCGCTTCTTTCGCGTCACTTAGCGGCAAGGAACTGACCAAGGAAACCGTGGAGCATTTGCTGAAGGACATTTTGCAGGAAGAAGGACGGCAATCGATCACGATCGAACAAATTCAGCGGCGCGTGGCTGAACACTTCGACGTGCGTCTTGCCGATATGACAAGCAAACGACGCCCAGCCAGCATCGCTTTTCCACGGCAGGTGGCGATGTATCTGGCGCGCGAGCTTACAAAAGCGTCCTTGAATGAAATCGGCGATGCCTTTGGCGGACGCGACCACGGCACAGTCCTGCACGCCTGTAAACTGGTAAAGAAACGAATGGTCGAGCAAGACAATATTCGCCAGACGATCTCCTACATCGACAGCTCGCTCCAGCGGTAGGGGCGGAGTGGTCCAACGGTACAACGGGCAGACATGAGAGATTGCGGTTGCCGAATAAATTCGAAGCATTTACATCTTAAGGCGCTCGCTCTTGATCATGAAATTTAGCGTTACCAAAGAAAAACTGCTCGAGGCCCTGCAACAGGTGCAAAACGTAGTCAGCACCCGGACAACGCTCCCGATTCTTTCCAACGTTTTGCTGCAGGCGAACGAGAACGATTTGTATCTCACAACCACCGATCTGGATGTGGGCGTGCGTGGCACTTGCGAAGCGCACGTGGATAAAGCAGGAGCGACCACGCTCCCGGCTCGGCGTGTTTTCAACATTATCCGCGAACTGCCGTCAAGCGAGATTCAGGTGGACGTCGATGGAAAGAACGCCGCGTCCATCCGGAGCGGCCAAAGCTTCTTTAAGATTCTGGGATTGCCCGAGGATGAATTTCCGCCTCTGCCAAAATTTGAAGGCGCAAAAGTAGTCACAATGCGGCAGAAAGATTTGCGTGACGGCCTGCGCAAAACTTCCTACGCGATTTCGACCGACGAAACCCGTTACGTGCTCAACGGCGTCCTGTTCAGTTTCAAGGACAATAAGCTAACGCTCGTGGCGACGGACGGACGACGCCTCGCTATGGCGGAAATCGAACTGGAATTTCCGCGCAGCCACGAATCGGAGCTGATTATCCCCACCAAAGCGGTGACAGAATTGCAGCGTCTGCTTACCGATGAGGGCGACGTGAAGGTCAGCATGGCCAATGGCCAGATCGCGTTCGATCTCAACAAGACGCTTCTGGTCTCGAAATTGATTGAAGGCAATTACCCAAACTATCGCCAGGTGATTCCAGGCGAGGCGAAAGAGCGCGTAAAGCTCGAGCGGGAAATGTTTTTAAATTCGCTGCGTCGCGTTTCGCTTTTGGCCAGCGACAAGTCGCACTCGGTAAAACTGAATTTCAGCAAAAACAATCTCGACATCTCCGCGAACACGCCGGAAGTCGGCGAAGCGAAGGAATCGCTCGCTGTCGCGTATAAAGGGCGCGAGTTTTCCATCGCGTTCAATCCGGAATTTCTCATGGCGCCGCTGCGCGCGCTTTCCGAGGACGAAGTATTTCTCGATCTAATCGACGAAATGAGCCCCGGCGTTGTGAAAATTCAAACGCCATTCCTCTACGTGCATAATGCCGATGCGCATCAGCTCGTAGCAGGTATCGAGCTTTACATATTGTCCGCTGAGACAGCGGACGCTACAGTCTTGTTCACAATACCCCGGCGTTTCGGCATCGCCGATTGCACCATCATCAATTCGGTGACGTTCTCCGGCGTGAGCAATCCCACCAGCCGTTTCATGCGATCCAGCACGGGCACCGCCGGGCAATTGCATTCCTGCATGATGCGAAACGCGTCTTCGAAGCGTGTGCCGGTGGTCACGGTGGGGATGTCGCGCCGCATGACATCGCCCACACGAAGCATCGGGTCGTTCTTGCGCAATGCAGAGATGAGATCGTGACGCGTTAACAAACCGGCGACGTTCCCGGTTGCATCGACAACCGGAAAGTCGTGCTGCGAAGTGGCAAGCAACGCGTCCACCGCTTCCTCGAGCGTCGCGTCTTCTGCCAGCGTGCGGAACTCACGCACCATCGCACTGGAAACTGGAAACCGGCGCGAGACATCTTTCATCTGCGCAAGGGCTGCCTCTTGCGATGCGCCGATGTAAACGAACAGCGCAATGAAAATTAAGTAAATGGATTGAAAAGCAGCCCGATAAAACCGAACACGAAGGCAAAACCCTGGCCGACGGTTGCGGCGACCTGCGTGGCGCGTGCATAGCTCAGGTGCGTGGCGAGCAGTGCGCGCAGAACCCGGCCGCCGTCCATCGGAAACGCCGGCAGCAAGTTAAAGAGAAGCAACACAACGTTCATCGTGAACAGCAGGTCAGGAATGCTGGTCTTCGTGCTTGGCGGATAATCCCACGAACCACCGCCGATAAACGCGCCGAGCGCGATAATCGCCGTCACAGCCGGACCTGCTGCCGCAATCACGAGTTCCTGCACCGGTTCATCGGGAATGCGTTCCAATCGTGCCACACCGCCGATGGGCAACAGGGTGATGTCGGGCGTGTTGATCCCGAAAGCTTTCCCCGCCAAAGCGTGTCCAAACTCGTGTAACACGACGCATGCGAATAACAATAAAATGAACAAAACTCCGCCCACCGCTGCGGGCGAGCCGCCCTGGGCATAGTAGGCAAACGCTATCCATCCGATCAGCAGCAGGAACGTGATGTGAATCCGCAACTGAATTCCCGCGATACGGAGGATTGGAATCGACCAGCCCATGCTAATAATTGTGCTCTGTGATTAAACCGCGCGCCAGTGCTGAATCACGGTTCGACTTGGATGTATAATGTCATTGCGGGTAAGTGGAGGAATCTCTGGGTTGACCTGGATAATCAGTGAGTCTCGGCTCATGTTCGATCGGACAAAATCGAATGGCGATGAAACATTTGACGTTGCAATCGTCGGCGGCGGACCAGCTGGATCGAGCTGCGCCACGTTTTGTGCGCTGGCCGGCCTGCAAACGATCGTACTCGAGCGAGAAAAATTTCCGCGCGAAAAAGTGTGCGGCGATTGCTTAAATCCATCGTGCTGGCCGGTGCTGGAACGTCTCGGCGTTGCGCAGCCGGTGAGAAACCTGCCGCATTCCAGACTTACGTCGGTCAAGTTCATCGCGATCGACGGGCGCGAAGTGATTGTCGATCTTCCAACCGGCGAGAACTGCGAGTTATCGGTGAAACGCAGTCTCCTTGATGATCTGTTGCTAAGGCGCGCTCGCGAATTGGGCACGGACGTTCGAGAGCGGACCGTCGTCACCGCATTGACCAAAAATAGCTCTTGGAAGATTGAAACAGCAGCCGGCGAAACTTTTCAGGCGCGAATATTGATCGGCGCGGATGGACGCAACTCTACCGTAGCGCGCCTTTGTAATTTATTGCCGCGCCCAACGCGCGAACGCGTGGCGCTGCAAGCTCACGTCCCGCTGCCGGGAGATTTTGGGGACCGGATCGTTTTGCAATTTCTTCCAGAAGGTTATTCCGGTCAGGCTCCGGTAAACGAGAGCGAGTTGAATCTTTGCCTCGTGGGAATGCCCGCCACAATTTCCAGATTGCGGAGATGGGCGGAATCCCATTTCGAAATCACGGCTGATCAAGCCTGGCGCACAATTACGCCGCTCACGCGATCGCCAGTTTGCTGCGCTCACGAAAATCTTTTTTTTATCGGCGACGCTGCTCGCGTGGTCGAACCGTTTACAGGCGAAGGAATTTATTACGCTCTGCGCTCGGGCGAACTCGCCGCGCACGCAATTGCGAAAACTATTTCGCGGCGATGATCGGCAGTCGGCGTTGCGCGAATTTGCTCGTGCTTACGCCAAAATGTACCGGGGCCGTTTATGGATCAATCGCCTCGCGCGGGCGGCCGTGCTGCGACCGCGTGTTGGCTCGTCCTTTGTGCAAGCCGCGCGGATGAACCCCTCTATCTTAAAATTACTGACCGCGAAAATAGCGTCGCCAAAGTTGTAGCCACGGCCCCTGTTGGCCGTACGGAATTGAGGTGCCGCAGGCACGTGGCTATAGCGATTGCTTTGCCGCTTTGACCGTATTCGCCATCAACATCGCGATAGTCATCGGCCCGACGCCACCGGGTACCGGGGTGATCGCGCTTGCCTTTTTCGATACTTCGTCAAATGCGACATCGCCCACCAGGCGGTAACCGCGCTCGCTCGCTGCGTCTTCCACCCGATTGATTCCCACATCGATCACCGCGGCTCCTTCGCAGACGTGGTCGGATTTGACAAATTCCGCGCGACCGATCGCCGCGATAACGATGTCGGCGAAGCGGGTGATTTGCGCGAGATCGCGGCTGCGCGAATGCACCACTGTCACGGTGGCGTTCCCGCTTTTGTTTTTCTGCATCAGAAGAAGCGCCAGCGGTTTGCCAACTATCATGCTGCGGCCAAGCACCACGACATGCGAGCCGCTGATCTCAATGCCACTTTCGATAAGCAAACGTTGCACGCCCAGTGGCGTGCACGGCACGAACCCGCTTGGGTCCTCAAGGACGAGCTTGGCGACGTTTTCGGGGTGAAATCCGTCCACATCCTTGCGCGGGTCGAGCGCGCGCACGATTGCTGATTCGTCGATATGCTCGGGTGGCGGGGATTGAACAAGAATGCCGTGAATACTGGAGTCCCGGTTAAATTCTTCCACGCGTGCGAGCAACTCGGTCTGCGTAGTTGAAGCCGGCAGCTCCAGTTTCACCGAGTGCAACCCAAGTTCGCGGCACATTTTGTCCTTCGAACGCACATAAGCGCGCGAAGCTGGATTATCTCCCACGAGAACGACCGCAAGGCCGGGCGTCACGCCCTTTGCTTTCAGTTCCGCAATTTCGCGGCGAAGTTCCACGTACACCTTCTCCGCGATTGCGCGCCCATCGATAAGCTTTGCCATAGTGAAGCAGGCAATCCTGCCTGCGAGTATAAGGCACGCAAGCTTTTCTGTAGCCGCGTCCCTGTGGGACGCGTGATGCATCCCTTACAAACACCCTCAGGCGCCGCGCTTGCCGCAGGCAAGCGGCTACAGTGATCCACTTAGCGCATTTCAACAAGCGCCATCATTGCGTCCTGCAGCGCGACCCGTTCAGCTTCAAATTCGTCGGGTGTGCTGGTCGGTTTGACTTGGTGTGGTTCGCTGATCAGTACGCGCACTTTGGCAAATGGCTGGGGAATGATGAAGCGGTCCCAGCTTCCCAGCCGCCAGCAGCGCGAATATTCCAAATTCATTGGCAATACTGAAGCACCGGATTTTTGTGCCAGAAAAATGATACCCGGCCCAAGCTCGTAGACAGGGCCCCGTGGACCGTCCGGCGTTATGACCACATCACGCCTTGATGCAAGCACGTCCGTAAGTTGAAGAATTGCGCTCGCGCCGAGGCGCGAACTCGAACCGCGAACGACCTCATAGCCAAAACGGCGAATTGCTTCGGCGAGCAAATCACCATCGCGGCTGGCGCTGATCAGGGCGGCGCCACGACGATCGGGAAAAAAGCGTCGCAACACCAACGGGAAAATCAGCAATCGATTGTGCCAGAGCGCGCCGATGTAATTTTCAGTCACCGGCCTGCCGAGGATGCCCGCGCGGTCGTCAACTTCGTAACGAAGAGTACGCTCCCAGCCGCGCAACAAACGAACTCCGAACGCGATCAACCACCGAGCTAGCCTGCCTTCGATCTTCAACTTTTCTTGCGCGGCGTTTTCGCCACAGCGCTTTCCTCCCCCCAACGGTACGCGCGCGAGCTAGGCAACCCAATTTGGTCGAGAATACGCCAAACGACCGTGTCGACGATTGCAGTGACGGAATTTGGACGGCTGTAGAATGAAGGAATTGCCGGGAGAACAATCGCACCGGCCTCAAGCAGGGTGACGACATTGCGCGCATGAATCAAATTCCACGGTGTCTCGCGGGGCACGAGAATCAATTTCCGCCGTTCCTTCAAGAAAACATCGGCAGCGCGCAACAGCACGCTGTCGCTGCAACCCGAAGCGATTCGTCCCAGCGTGCCCATCGAACAGGGGACAATCACCATCGCGTCAAAACGCGAGGACCCGCTGACAAACGGTACGTTCATATCGCCTCCAGAATGCCGCAAAACCTCCGAAGGAATTTTGAGATCATCCAGCTCCTGCTTCGCAACCTCTCTGGCATAGGCGCTCAGAACGAGATGCACCTCGTGCGCCGCGCAATCGATCTGCGCAAGCAACCTTTGGAGATAGATTGCTCCGCTTGCGCCGGTTGCCGCGATTACTAGTTTCATAGGCCATTTGTCATTTCGAGCGAAGCCAGAGGCGAAGTCGAGAAATCTCTTGATCTTATCTGTTCTGCAACACGTCTGCGCCAGAGTCGTTCCGGCTCGGGTTCATTCGATTAATGAGTGCGGTCTGAGCCACGGCGTGTGCCACTTGATATAGCGTTTGGTCATTAGATTGGCGCGAACATCTTGATGGTGACGCGATGAAATCGCAAGTGCCGCGCGGCGGATTCGTCCAGGGAACGAAAGGCTTGCACTGCATTTCATCTGCTACGATGCGTCTCGCTTCGCATGACAAAGCATACGCTCACGGGAAATATTAAACGGCACCGCGCCTTTCCTTCCAGGATTCTCGGTAACCGGCGCGACGTTCTGGTTTATCTGCCACCTGGTTATCGGCGTTTCTCGTTGAGACGTTACCCAGTTTTATATTTACACGATGGGCAGAACGTCTTCGACGCCGCCACTTCATTTGCCGGAGTCGAGTGGGGCGTCGATGAAACCGCACAGCGCTTGATCCGTCGGAAACTGATCGAGCCGCTCATTATCGTGGCGGTGGCAAACATCGGCGAAGAACGAGTTCATGAATACGCACCGACGGCGAGTGTGATCGAACCGAAAGATCATCCCAGGATCCACAGCCGCGGCCTAGCCCGCGTCTACGGGCAATTTTTGATCGAAGAATTGAAGCCGTACATCGACAAGAAGTATCGAACCAAGCCGGATCCAGAATTTACCGGGCTTGGTGGATCATCGCTCGGCGGTTTGGCCACACTGGCGATGGGCATTTTCTACTCGGAGGTATTCACACGTCTAATTGTGATGTCGCCATCGATCTGGTGGGATGATTACGCGATTTTCCGGCTCGTGGGCATCCTGGGTGAAAAGCCGCCGCTGAAGATCTGGCTCGATACTGGCACGCACGAACAGGGTTGGGAGCATGCGCGCAACTTGTGCAAATACTTAATCGACAAAGGCTGGCGGCTCGGTGTCGATCTTAGTTATTTTGAAGTTAAAGGGGGCGACCATAGCGAAGCCGCATGGTCAGCCCGCGTCGAGCCGGCGCTGCGCTTTTTGTTTCCGCCAGCGAAAAAAAGCTATAGCCGCTTCCCTGTGGGAAGCGAAACGCTGAAGTAGCTCGGCGCGCTCATGCCGCGTCGCCGATAGGGCGACGGCTACAGTCAACCCTACTGGCGGCACCGGCGGCGGGTTAGGCGGCAACGGTTCCGGAGGCGTGGGCGGCGGCGGTGGTTTCGGTGGTGACGGAGTCTTTGGCATCGGTGCTCGATTAGAGAATCGCTTTTACTGCATCGGTTTGTCGTAAGTTTGGTAAACCCGAACAAAGCCGCCGATAAAGTCCCAATCTTTTTGAAATGCGAAAGCGCGGTCATGCGCGGACCAGGTGAGATCGCGTGGCGATTCCGGATGATTCGGATCGTAAACGAGGTAGTGTTCAATTCCCGGGTTCGGCGAAGAAGACTTTCGCTTATAAACCAAGACCGCGTGATTGATGCTCAGGCTGGGATAAGTGGTAAGAAAAGCAACGAACAACTCGCCGCGCGCCAAGACAGCATTCAAACGGGCGTGAGTCTTTTCCTGATACGCCGGACCGTCTTGAAAAACCATCCGCATATTGCTGATTCGAAAGTAGCTCGGCCAACCATGGCCGATGTTTAATTGCACGAGTTCGCGACGCGCCTTGCTCATTTCCTTCAGATCCTTGTATCCTGGAAAGACAATTCGTTGATTTTCCGGCAACGGCTCCGTCCAGGCCGCCCGATGTGTCACCGCGCGAATACGATCCGCCAATGCCGTATCGTCCAGGGGGGAGCTGTGTGGATCGAAGCGCGCAAATTTCTTAAATTGCATGGCCGTGCGGCACATCACGAAACAGTGCCGATTATATGCGTCTCGCTTCGTCGCGGACGGTTTTCGTAAAGAAGCGTGTCCCTCGTGGTACTCGAACACAGTTTGATTAGCGAACGCGAATGTGTCCTGGTCGAAACGGAATGCCGACGTTGAATCCCGGCCTTGCGCCACCGCGACAGCGGCAAAAACGCCGAGCCACAAAAACCCCATCGATTTGCCCCAACTCCTAAACATCACATCAAGAGCGGGCGGGGACAGTCACAGTTTTGGCTTCGGAGAACACGCCGAGGCGGCGAAATTTGTGATACCGTTTCTCCAGCAATTCCGTGATTGGAATTTGAGAAATTCGCTCCAAGTTGAGGCGCAGCGATTCGCCAAGATTGGCAGCGGCAGAATCGTAATCGCGGTGCGCGCCCCCCTCCGGCTCGGGGATGATTTCGTCGACAACCTCCAGTTTCAACAGATTCTGCGCAGTTAATTTGAGCGCTTCCGCGGCTTCGGCAGCATGACGCCGGTCCCTCCACAAAATTGCGGAACAGGCTTCTGGACTAATTACTGAGTAGTAGGCATTCTCGAAAATCAATACGTGATCTGCAACGCCGATGCCCAGCGCGCCGCCCGAGCCGCCTTCGCCGATGACCGCCGCAATAACCGGCACGCGCAGCTTCATCATCTCACGTAGATTCACAGCAATTGCCTCTGAGATGTGGCGTTCCTCCGATCCAATGCCCGGGAAAGCCCCCGGCGTGTCGATCAATGAAATCACCGGCATCCCGAATTTTTCGCCCAGCCGCATCAGGCGCAACGCCTTGCGGTAACCCTCCGGATGCGCGCAGCCGAAATTGCGCATCAAATTCTCCTTCGTGTTGCGCCCTTTTTGGTGAGTGATGACCACGCACCTCTGCGCGCCGAGCATGGCTACACCGCAGGGCATAGCGCGATCGTCGGCGAAGCGGCGATCGCCGTGCAGTTCGACCCAGTTCGTAAAACAGCGTTGAATATAATCGAGCGCAAACGGCCTTTGAGTGTGACGCGCAATTTGCACCCGCTGCCATGCCGTCAGGTTATGGTAAACCTGTCGGGACGTTTCGCGAAGCTTTGCCTCTAGTTCTTTCACCGCCGAGCCGAGATCGACGTCGTGCTCCGTGGAATGACTCTTTAAATCCTGCAGCCGCCGTTCCAGTTCAAAGATCGGCTTTTCAAAATCGAGCGGTTGCCATTCCATGAATCAGTTAAAAGAGTTACAAGGTTAAAAAGTTACAAGGTGGAGAAGTTCGCCAGCGCCTGCAATTCGTGTTCGTTTCAACATTGTAACTCTTTTAACTTTTTAACTCAGTCAATAATAGTCACCGGAGTGCGATTGTTGACAAGCGTGCTTAGCTCTTCGAGATCGGTGGCAGCGAGACCGAGGCCCGCCGGCGGAGCGGGTTGCTCTAGATTTGGGTGTGTTGAATCCGGTACCGTGTACAAGGTGTAACCTGCCCCGGCGGCGAGTCGGATCCACTTCGTGCTGGCCAGGTACTCCTTGCTGCCGAGGCCGACGCGCTGGCCATTCTTCCATGCCATGGTTTCGGCAACTTTTGTTGTGATCTTGGGCGGTTGTTTCTGCGGCAGCTTCGCCTCGCGCACGTGATATTGCTTGAAGAACTTCCCGTGATTCAAAAGTACAACCAAGTTCGCCTTGCGTTGGATCACCATCGAGAAATCGGGATGCGAAATGAGCAGGCGTTCCCCAATTCGCAGCATGGTACCGCTCATATTGTTCGTGCGCATGATCAGTTCTGGCGTCGTCTTCAGCTTGCGCCCAATCTTCGCCAGCACATCTCCAGGTTTCACAATGTATTCGATCTTTTCGGGAGAGGGATAACGCGATAACAAAATTTCAACGTTCACTTCTCCCAGCAAATCCCGTGCTTCATCGAGATGTTTTCCGGCAGGATACTTTTGGATGAGAGACACCAGTGCATCGCGCGCTTCGGCGAGTTTTCCATCCTGCCGCAGTTTAACCGCCGCCTGAAACTCCGGCAGGCTGACGTCCACCACGGGCGGGGGAGTGACTTCGCCGCGCTGCTCTTTTTTTACTTCGATTTCTTCTTTGACGAACGTGTTATAACCAAACCAGGCAGCGCTGCCGAAGATGGCCAGGGCCAGCACTAAAACGAAAAGCCATTTCATTGTCTCATCCTGACACTGTCACGTCCGCCGCGACGGGATTCGTCCGGTGAGGAATTGAGTGAAGTAAAACACCTCGGATCATCGCTTTCCAGTCTGAGAACGAACGCATTGTTGCAACAAATAATGAGGTCGTCGCTGAGAATGCACGCATCGTTGGCAAAGAAATCTCCGCCGCCGCCAACGTGTTGTGGAGGCGTACTAGCCCTGTTCAGCCTCGCCCCCGGGGAAGAACCGGTGCCAAAGCCGCCCAATCGTGGGCTCTTCCCGGTTCGTCCAGGTAAAATGACAATCCTGGCAGTAAAATTCCTTTGGAATTAATTTGATCGCGCAAAGCACGGCAACGAGCGCGGGTGTCAAAAACTTCCGGGTCATCTGCGGATATTCGATGTTCGAAGAGTTGCATTGCGGGCAGCGAATCAGGGCAGCGGATATGTCCGGATCGGTTGCTTCCCATTCGATCATGAGACTTTGCGCCTTCTCGAAATCGCCGTCGCCCACCATAATTTTCGCGTTCGCCTGCGGCTTGGACATGAAACCGAACTCCTGCAATGGCGCCTCGTTGTGGACGTCGACCTCGAGCCCTGCATCTTGGAAACGCCGCTTGAGCTGACGCGCTTTAGCCGGATCATTAAACGTGGCAATCGTCACCATAAAATCTCAACGCGTCGTGGCGCATCGATGTGATGAAACATCAAATCGCTGCCAAGCGCAAGGTTTTGACACGGACCGTTTCCTACTTTTCGGCTGTCCTCAGCGCATCGGGAAGTGCGCGCGCCGGGCAATCCGCTGAGGACAGCGGACATCACAGCGCTTAATGCGTGCCCGGAGGGAACCATTTGTAAAGCATCAGGTACACGAGCACTCCGGTGATAGAGACGTAAAGCCAGATGGGGATTGTCCAGCGCGCAATCCGCTTGTGCCGGTCCCATCGACGACGAAAAACAGGAACGAGCGTCAAAATCACCAGCGGCAAGGTCGCAAATGCCAGCAGAACGTGCGAGGCCAGGATCGGGAAGTAAACCACGGCGAGCCAGCCGCTATATCCCGAGGATTTCTCGCCAATGCGGGCATGATAAGTGATATAGCCAACTAGAAAACAGAGGGACGAAACCAACGCTGTGATCATACACACCATGTGACGACGCCACTCGCCGCGCCTGATGAAATACCAACCCATGGAAATGAAGACAGTGCTCACGAGATTACACGTGGCATTCACGGCGGGCAGATCGGAGGTTGAAATCATGTTGAAGCGTTGAACCGTTAAGGCGTTAAATTGGTCTATCCCGCCAAGGCTTCAACGGCTTAACGCTTCACTATAAGCATGTCCGTCGTTCTGGAACCAACCGAAGTTCGCCGTTCTCCGCAAACTCCACGATTGCGCCGAGCGCGCCGCGTCGTTGCGATTGCAATCCGCCTAACGCTTCTTGCCGCAGTGGTTGCGATTTTCGGCGGCGGTTATTATCTCGCGCGACGGGGATTTGGCCGGGAATGGCGCTACCGCGTGGTAGAGGAGCTACGGAAGCGCGGCGTGGAAGCGCAAATTGGACGGCTGACGCTGGACCCATTCCGTGGTCTGGTCGCGAAACATGTAAGGATTTTCGATTACAAGAACCGCGAAAACACCCTGGCCCTGATCAGCGAAATCTCCCTCGACATCAACTACGCCGCGCTTGTTCATAATGAACCGTTTCTCAACGCTCTGGATGTGCGCGATGCGCAAATTACGTTTCCGCTCAAAACCGCTGAGGGAAAAGCCAGTCGGGCGCAACTGACCAATTTGCGCGCACATGTTTATTTTCCGCCAGAACAGATTTACGTCAGTCAAGCGGAAGGAGTCTTTTGCGGGATTCGGGTCTCTGCCAGGGGGCAATTGATCAAGCGAGAGAATTATCA
Source organism: uncultured Verrucomicrobiae bacterium (assembly GCA_963757675.1). Taxonomy (GTDB): domain Bacteria; phylum Verrucomicrobiota; class Verrucomicrobiia; order Chthoniobacterales; family UBA10450; genus Udaeobacter. The sequence continues at coordinate 224,869 of CAVWTH010000002.1, forward strand.
ACCGTCGCCGTCACTTTCGCCGGAAGAATGGCAAAAACGATTGCTAATCGCGCAACGCGTGTTGAACGAACTGCAAAAGTTGAAGTTCCCCGGAGGACCTCCTTCGTTGCAGTTGAAGTTCAGCGGAGACATCGCGGAAATCGAAAAAGCTCACGTCGAAGCGACGCTGCGCGGGAACCGATTACAACTCGGCAACTACGAAATCAGAGATCTCTCGGCTGCCGCCGAATGGAATAACCAGCGGCTGGACATCGCACATTGTGAGTGGAGCGACCGCACGGGAACTTTCGCCGGCCGGGGCGATTGGAACCGGGAAAGCAACACTGCCAAGTTCCAGATTCGCAGCAGCCTCGATTTGAAGGCATTTCTCGATGCGGTCGGCCTACATGAACCGCTCGCAGACACCGAATTTCATTCGCCTCCTCTGCTGGAAATCACAGGCTCGCTTCATTTCGCCGGGCAAGAACTTCGACCGGACCTCATCGGACACGCTGCTTTTGGCCAGTTCACGTATAAGAATGTGCCGTTCTCCGATCTGACAGCTGATTTTTCGTGGGATGGCCAGCGCACATTCATTCGGGACTTGCGCGTGCGCCATCAGACCGGCCAGCTCAGGGCGGACCTTTTCGACGCCCCGAACGATTTTCGACTCAATCTTGAGAGCACCATATCGCCAGAAGCAGTTCGCTCTCTTGTTCCCGCCAAGGCAAATGAGTTTTTGCGGGAATGGGAATGGCAACGTACGCCCGCGATCCGAATGACGATCCGTGGGACGGATCGCAATCCCGCCAGTTGGCACGGCGAAGGGACAGTCACTTTGGGGCGGACCCGGTTCCGCGGAACATGGATGGACGGTGCCACTGCGCGAATACGTTTCGCCGATGGCGCGATCGCTTGCGAAGATCTTCACGTAACGCGTGATGAAGGTAGCGGCTCGGGGAGTTTCACCTATGACTTCAGGAAACACGAGGTACAGGTCTCGAACATCCGTAGCTCGTTATATCCGGCTGAAGTAATTTTCTGGGTTGACCCGAAGACCTGGAAAACTGTTGTCCCCTACAAATTCCGGCGTCCCCCCGAAGTAATCGCCAACGGCGTTTACCAGTTTGGCGGCGGCAAGAACACACATCTTGAAGTGAAGGTGGATGGCGCACACGGAATGGACTACGTTTTTCTCGGGAAAACGCTGCCATTCGATCGCGTTTCAGCGCGATTGCTATTCACAAACGATCGCCTGCAAATTAACGACCTCCGCGCGAATCTTTTCGCCGGCACGCTGCGTGGCAATGCTGACATCTCGCTGGCACGAAACGATCCCAAGTACCGCGCAACTCTGTCGGTGAGCGACATCAATTTCCCGCATCTGACCGATTTGTACTACAACTACAAGACCTCCGAGGGCCTGTTGCGCGGCACGTATGAGTTCACCGGCCTAGGCAGTGATTGGCGCACCATGCGGGGCAGCGGAAAAGTGGAAGTAAGCAACGGTGATGTTTTCGCCATCCCGATCTTTGGGCCGCTCTCAGGAGTTCTGAATAAGATCTGGATTCTGAACAAGATCGTCCCCGGCAGCGGCTACAGCATCGCGCGTAAAGCCAGCGCCGAATTCAAGGTCGAGAAAGGCATCATTCACACGGACGATTTTGAAGCCGCAGGCACCCTCTTTAGCATGCTCGGCCACGGCGACATTCATTTTCTCGATGACAAACTCGATTTCAATGTGCGGCTGGACATGAAGGGTCCCGGAATATTGCTCACGCCGATGTACAAACTCTTCGAATACGTCGGCGAAGGGAGCCTCAAGAAGCCGGACTGGCACCCAGCGGTTTTGAGCAGTCGATAGTGAAGAGAAACGAAACGACGCAACGGCGGAAGGGGAAAACAGGGCGTTCGCCGGTTCGCGGGTTCCCCGGTTCGCCGATCCATCCAGTTCTCCTTGGCGCACACATGTCCATTCGCGGCGGGGTGAGCAAGGCGATCGGGCGCGCCCGCTCCATCCACTGCACGGCGATGCAAATATTCGTCAAAAACAACATGCAATGGTTTGCCCGTCCGCTGGCCCGCGAGGAAATCCGCGGTTTTCTTGATCATGTCCAGCGCGGTGAATTGTTGTTTGTATTCGGGCACGCCAATTATCTCATTAATCTCGCCACCACGAATCCGCGTTTTCACGCCAATTCCATTCGGGCGCTTGCCGAGGAACTTGTCCGGGCAGACCAACTTGAACTGCCGTTTCTGGTATTGCATCCGGGCGCGCACCTCGGCGCTGGCGAAGAAGCCGGTCTGGAGAAGATCGTCGATTCAATCGACGAGGTGTTCCGGAAAATTTCAAAAGTTAAAACGAAGATCGCGCTCGAGGTCACGGCTGGCCAGGGTTCGTGCATCGGCCATCGATTTGAGCATCTGGCGTACATCATCGAGAACGTGCGCGAGCCTGAGCGACTATGCGTGTGCGTGGATACCGCGCACCTGTTCGCCGCTGGTTACGATATCAAGAACGAAGGCTCGATGCGGAAAACATTTCGCGAGTTCGATCGTATCATCGGCCGGGAACGTCTTGTTGCGATTCACGTCAACGATTCGAAGACGGGGTGCGGTTCCCGAGTCGATCGACACGAGCACATCGGCAAAGGCCGAATTGGCCTGGATGGGTTCCGCTTCATCATGCGCAGCCCACGTTTCCACAAAATCCCGAAAGTGCTGGAAACACCAAAAGGTGAAGACCTCGCCGAGGACGTGATAAATTTGAAGACCTTGCGTGCGCTCGCGAATAAACAAACGTGATTTGTTAACTCGGAGAAGCCAATTACTTGATCAACCGGATCGTGAAAGGATACTGATAGAGTTTTCCTTCTCCGGCTTTTACCGACGCGATGATTACGAGCACGGTATTCACTACCCAAAGCGCAATCAATATCGGAATGCCAATGAGAATGATGCAGAGAATCACGGCAATTGCGTCGTAAATCAGCATCGAGATCTGGAAGTTCAGTGATTCTTTTCCGTGAGCGTCGATCTCGGGTGAGTCGCCGCGTTTTATCAGCCAAACGGTGAGCGGGCCGAGAATGTGCCCAAGGAAATGAAAGAATATTCCGAGCAACGCGCTGGCGTGGCACAGCACGCACCAGGTTCGAACATCAGAGGAAGTGGATGGAGTCTGCTGGGCTTGTTGATCCATATGTAACCTTTCGCTCAACTGCGGGCCGCTGCCAGAAAAAGAAACAAAGAAAATATATCAAACTATTCTGACTTTACCCGCTCGATCTCGGCGCCGAGTTCTCGCAGTTTCTCATCAAGGTGTTCGTAGCCGCGGTCGATGTGATAGACGCGGGTCAGTTCGGTCACTCCCTCCGCCCTCAGTCCCGCGAGAACCAGTGCGGCTGACGCGCGCAAATCGCTCGCCATCACTGGCGCCGCGAGAAGATGATCCACTCCCTCGATCACCGCTGTGGCGTCCTCGAGATGTACCTTGGCTCCCATGCGCTTTAGTTCAGCCACATGCATGTAGCGCTGCGGAAAAACATTTTCCGTGACCGAACTCGTGCCTCTGTTCGTCGAAAGCAAAGCGCACATTTGGGCCTGCATGTCAGTTGGGAAACCGGGATACGGTTCGGTCACTATTTCCAGTGCATTGGCACTACCGTTGGGCAGAATTGAAATGGAATCGCCTGCGATATCGACAGCATAACCGCATCGCGCCAGCACATCGGTAACCGCACGCACGTGTTCCGGTTCAACGCGTTTTACCGTCACTCCATCCCCGGCAATTGCGCCTGCCACAAGAAACGTTCCGGCTTCAATCCGGTCCGGTATCACCCGGTGTTCCGCGCCGTGCAACTCACGCACCCCTTCGATGACAATCCGGTCGGTGCCCGCGCCTTCGATCTTCGCGCCCATTTTGTTGAGGAAATTTGCAAGATCCACGACCTCGGGTTCGCATGCCGCTCCTTCGACGATGGTCGTGCCGTCGGCCAGCACGGCTGCCATCATTACGTTGTCTGTGCCGAGCACAGTCGGACCGAATTTGCCGTGCATGCCGATCGTTGCCCCGCGCAATTTTGGTGCGAAAACTTTAATGTCGCCACCCTCAACGCGCACTGCGGTGCCAAGCGCTTCGAAGCCTTTCAGATGCAAATCAATCGGGCGATCACCGATTACGCAACCACCGGGCAGAGCGACCGTCGCTTCCTTGCAGCGGCCCAGCAGCGGCCCGAGAACACAAACCGATGCGCGCATTTTTCGAACAATGTCGTAGGGCGCAACCGAATTAATCTTTTCCGCTGTGACGCTCACGGTGCCGCTGGCGCGTTCCACCTGCGCGCCGAGGTGCATCAGGATTTGCAACATGTAATGCGTATCGCTCAGATCAGGCACCCCATGGACAACACAGGTGTCCCGCGTGAGCAATGTCGCAGCGAGGATCGGCAGTGAGGAATTCTTTGAGCCGCTTACCTTAATCGAACCGGAAAGGCGGCGGCCGCCGTGCACCAGAATCTTATCCATACCTCGCAAACACGAAACGTGTCACCCCTGAGTAATCCTTTTCGGTCCAAATGTCGCGGTAATTCTTTTCGGCCAATGCCGCCATCAGCGCCTCGCTCTGACCGGCGCCGATCTCCAGCGCTAATATTCCATCGGGCCTGAGCCGCGCGGGGGCCCGCGCAATCAATTCCCACATCAACTCGTCACCGCGCGTGCCCGCGAAAAGCGCAACTTCGGGATCGTGCAAAACTTCACGAGACAGACTTTGTCGTTGTTCCGTCGAGATGTAGGGAAGATTCGCGGCTATCAGATCGAAGACTCCTTCCGCATTTTCAAGAAGATGACTCTTCACAAAGCGAACACGATCGGATAAGCCCAGACGCACTGCATTTTCGCGGGCTAGCGCTAAAGCATCTTCAGAAATATCGGCCGCGACGATCTCGGCCTCAGGAAGTTCCGCAGCCAGACTCAGCGCAATTACGCCGCTGCCGGTGCCAACATCTACGATGCGAGCATTTGCAATTTCAGGTTTAAAATTTGAAATCAACAGCTCAACGAGCTGCTCGGTTTCTGGTCGCGGTACCATCGCACGATTGTCGCAAAGAAAAGTGTGCCCACAAAACTCAGCCGTCCCGAGCAGATGCTGGAGTGGTTCGCCCTTGCCGCGACGCCTCACCAAACCGCGCAATGGCGCGAGCTCCGCTTCAGTTAACTCGCGTTCGAATTCCAGATACAACTCGATCCGCTGCCGGCGGAACACATGCGCCAGCAAGTGCTCCGCATTTAAACGCGGACTCTCGATGTTGCGCTTCTGAAAATACGCTGTTGTCGATGAAAGGACCTCGAGGACAGTCATCAGGCAAATTAGATGCAGATCATGCTCGTGACGCAGCCGTCTTTCTGTGGGTAACAATTTGCGACCAGAGAGTGCAGCTACGCCGACTTCAGAATCTCATCGTAGCTAGCTACGCCATCGCGCGGCTTATGGCCCAGGCAACTTCTTTGCCGCTCACAAAGCCGTGCGCATCACCGCCGTTTGGATTGACGATGTATTGGCTGCTTTCCAGGTTATGAAAACGGCCGGACTGCCAGGTATAGCTGCCGCCCACTGCCAGCAGCCGATCAACGCCGGACACAACTTCGCCGGGCTCCATTTTCTGCGCCCCATTTCGGCCGAGTCCGCCGAATTTATCGTTCGCGTCGCCAAAAGCCGATGCGACCGTGCCGGACAATCGTGAAGCAACCGGATAAGCGATGCCTACAGCGCGATCGTTAGGCGTGTAGGTAACGAGGATCGCACCTTTGATGCGGTGGTTATCTACCACGTTTCGAAAGAATCCATTCATCGATTTCGAAAAGCCGTTGTGCGAAAAAGCGCTCTGCAAAAGCGACATAGTTTGCAACTTATCTGTCGTGGATGTGGCAGCGGCGGCTGTCACAACGCGGCCGCCAAAGCTGTGACCTACCAGGTGAATCCGCTGCACGCTGTTTGCCAGTCGATCAAGCATCGGTCCCACGCCTTTCTGACCTACTGTTCCCGCGCGCTTTTTCATTTCGTAGTAGGCCAAATAATTCAGGAACCGAATCGCACCGGCTCGGATTCCCGAAAAAATATCACCCAGCCCCGCCGCGCCGCCCGCCGACGCCGTTGTTGCATGAGCGCCAAGCGACGCGGCGCCGCCTCCACCTCCTCCTCCCGAAGAAACTAGCGGCGTTGGCATTTTCAATTTCTCCAACATCACCGATCCATCGAGCTTAAAAAAGAGCGCAGAATTGTCTTCCTCGTGCGCAGCGCTCTCGTCCAGCAAGCTTCGCAGCTCATCCACAAATTTCCGACGTGCATCGAGATCACTTTCCAGTTTGGCGATCTGTTTCTTCGCAGCTGTGATCTTTTTCGCCGCCTTCTTGTCGAACATTGTGGCGATGATATCGAGCTTGGCCCTGATCGTTTCGTCCGCTGCAGCGGAGCTCGTTCCAAACGCCGCTCCGCCACCGCGCGCTTGTTCCGCAACAGCAGCCTCAACGACATCGGTGAATCTTTTCGACGGCCAGATGACCCCCACAATTGCGATCTTTTTCTTCTGAAGCTGATCCGATGCGACCGCCGCAAAGTTGGTGAACAAGTCGGTATAAAGCCGGTCTGCCTGTTCCTCCGTGTCATTCCATCCGTGGGATACGACGATAACATCCGTCGTGCCCGCAGGCAGCGTGACTTCTTGCTTGTTCAAAGCCGCGCCGTCTTTATCAAAGCGCGCGGCGACATAGGGTATGCCGGCGATATTATTCATGAGTCCCTTACATTGGTATTTACACGGATTGAATGGCGCGCATAAGATCAACCAAGCCCGCGCCTTGAAAAGAGCGCTCCCGTTTCAAGTCGATAGCTGCGCCAAGAAAAATCTCCTTCACTCGTTCCGGTTCGCCGATGAATTCACGCCGCACGGAAAGGAACGCTGCGATAACGCCACTAACATGCGGAGCCGCCATGCTGGTCCCACTGTCCTCGACGTATTCGCAGTCTTTTCCCTCTGCTCTATCGGCTAACAATTTTCCTGTGGCGGCAGAGAGAATTTTCTCACCCGGAGCGACAACGTCAGGCTTCATTCTTCCATCGCCGGTAGGGCCCTTCGAGGAAAAATACGAAACGCCATAACGTGCGGCATCTCGCGGTGAGTGGATCCCACGGTGATGGCTAGTTCCGCATTGCCAGGATCATTAATCGTAACTTGCATCCCGGCATTCGTTGTCCGCTGTTGCGCCGCTAGCGCGCCATAACCGGTATTGCCTGCGGCCACTACCACCACTACGCCGGATCGCACCAGGCGATCGATTTCAACGCACAGGGGACTTTGTCCGCAGGCAAACCACTCCGGATCGAAATCGTATCCGAGACTAATATTAACTCCGTGAATTAGATTCAAACGGCCGTGGCCGTTCTTTTCCTGGATGTGGGCGATTGCCGCAATCAGGTTGCTAACCTCGCCGTTACCTTCGTCGTCGAGCACCTTCAGACTAACGAGACGACAACGAGGGGCCATGCCGCGAATGGAGTCGAGCACTACCTCATGAGTCTCCACCGTAGCCGCGTCCCCCGCTTCGTACCCCTTAACCGAGCGGGTAACCGCACGCATTTTTCGCGCCTGACTTCTAGTGCCATCAGCCAGTTGCTCTCCCGCCACAATTCCCGCGACATGTGTGCCGTGTCCAAAGCGGTCAATCAACGCAGCGTTACGGCCTTTCGGAACATTGGACGTATCGGTGAAATCTGCGTGTAGCGCGAAGCAGGGTCGACATTCCCGTACCGCGCAAAGTGCGGATGATTGGCATCGATGCCCGAGTCCATGATAGCCCATGTAATATCAACCCCGTGCGCGCAGAACGAGGTTTGCGCCGCATCGGCTTTCACGGTGGCGAGCGACTTTGTAATGCACGGTGAGATTTGGAAATCGGGCCAGATACGGTAGATGGTACGAAAACGAAATGGCGTTGCCGTGTCCGCGTGCGGTGAGCCACTTCCGCGTTTCTTTGGCTGCCGCGTTTTCTTCGCGGCTTTTGCCTCCTTGCCTGCGTGCTCGACATCCAGCCGGACCAGCTCGCGAATTACTTTCCCGCTGAGACGGGCGAATATGTATTGGTTGCTTAAGGCCGACTTCTTCTCGCGTACACCTTGCTTCTGGTCGGCTGCTGCAACTGTCGCTATCGCATTTTTAATCGCCTCCTGAATCCATTTTCGGCCTGCGTCTCGACCGCCATCGATAATCAAGATTTACATCAATTATGACGGCATAAATCTCACTCTCGTCTTCCCTGATTTCCTCAAGCAGCGGAATCGCAATAACGCTGCGATCAAGAATCCGCGGATCAAACCGTTTTATTCCGTCTTTCTCTTGCCTTCGCCGATCAGATGCAGCCATAGGATTAACGCGATGGCGTCCAGACGCGAAGTACAACAAAGCGGCGCGCTTACGTCAAGGAACCTTCGGCAACAACGTTATTCGCCGCATGCGGCCCTTAGCGTGCCTTATTCTCTTTCTTCTGCCGGTACGCCCAGTCCATTCGCCCCCGCCTTGCTCCGCTTCGCCGGTTCCCCAAGTCCCTCGAAGTGTTTCGCCCTGCGCTTTGCGCGATGCCGTGACCGTTGGCCTTCCCTTCGCGCCATGTGAAATGCAACACGCCATCGCGGACTTCGCCTTGGATAAAGCCATCGACTTTGCCATTCTTATAGCCACCGATCACTTCATCTCCGGTGCGCAACAGCAAAAGATCCACTATGTCTTGGCCTCCGTTCGCGGCGGTCCTGCGCGCAGCGAACAAACCATTGAACTCCGGTTCCTGCTCGCTCATGCCAGGGATCGTAAAGGCTGCTTGGCGCGGCTTGAGGTCCGCTGGACTTAAATCGCGCACGTGTGAATACTCGGCCATACTCGCGATCCGATTGGTGGTCCATTGGGCCGCAGCGAGGCGAAAAGCTTGCCCCCACGCTCTATAACGTTGCGTCCATAACGCCTGATCGGTTTGATTACGTGCGAATGAATCCGCAGCTTTTTCTATTGCGACAGCGAGCGTTTCGAGTCGCTCGGTCGTGACCGGGTGATCCAAATTGCCAATGTATTTCTGCCATTCCGTTTCGGTGGGAAACTTACCCGCTGCGACGTGCCGAACCCCCTCGAAATGCCGAATGCGTTCGACATCAAACCATAACTCAACGCCCAGTGGCACCTGGCTGATTCGCCGCATGACTTCAATGGCGAATTGATCGGCTTCCATTTCCTGGTTGCGCTTCTGGATCGGGTCGCTCAAATCGGTTCGATGTTTTTTCAACACGTGTCCAAGTTCGTGAGCAAGCAGAAAGACGATCGTGTTTCCAAAATTCCGGTCTGCGCGGTTCGCGACAGCAGCTTCCTCACGCGCATTGTCAGGAACGCCGAGCGTACGAAAAACGGCGGAAGCGGAGCCTTGGACGAAGCCGCTGCTTGCCGGAACAGCCAACCCACATAATCACGCACCGTAGTTCCGTCGAATCCATGAGCGTTCAGCCAAGCATTTGCTACGCAGAGATCCGAATAAAACCGTAGTGAAAGCGCGGGAAGATAGATGGTTGAGCCATCCGTATAGAACTCGAATGGATCCCCCTTTGGACCTGAGATAGGAACTTCGATCTTGATGGTGCTCAGGGCGCTTCGTTCCTGATCATTCAGCTGTGGCAGAACGGTGTCGTGATACTCGGCGCGAATTTGTCCACCCCAGCGCTTGGCATCGGTCTCTAATTTTTCGCGCGGATAGAGACGGGACACATTTTGCCCGAATACGGCCGCTCCTCCGCAGCTCGTGATAACGAGCACCAAAGCAAGATACCTCTGCATTAGAGGCTACTTTCGTTGAAAGTAATCGACTGCGGGCTGCGCCCTGGCTGGCGGGCTGCCGCCCTTGTCGAGCCAATCACGAAAATCCGCGATATCGCCCCAGTCCTCCGCCCACAGCGGTTCCATGAGCGCGAACTTCGCCCTGGAAACGGCGCGCTCTAGTTCAGGGCGACCGGCGGCATCTGGGCGATCGAGGGCGCGATTCAAAGCGGCAATGTCTTGCTGAGTCTCAGCTCGCATACGTGCTCGGTCCTCGTCGGTTTCCGGAACGGAAACAGCGCCCACAAACTTAAACTCCGTAGCGGCGACAACTCCAGGTTTTGGCGCCGCGGTAGTTTTAGCAGCGCGCGGCGAGACCGTCAGCGAAACCGGCTTCACAAGTGAAAACACGATCAGGCCTGCACCGAACAAAGCGAAGAACACACCCGGGCCCACCTTTGCCAGCTTGATCTTGTTTCCACCGGCCAATGCAAACTCACCGGTGCCACTATTGGGCCCACGCTTGCCTGGTAGACTAAGGAAAAGGCGGTAACCAAGATAGATCAGCAACCCGCCTATGAGCACGCCGGCGATGCGCTCAGCCATTCGTAAAATGATGACCAGCGACTGCGGGTCCATGAACCGGTTGTAACAAATTCCTTCATCCCCTGCAACGCTGTTTTTGAGCGCAGTCGCCAGGGAGTGACGGCTACCGAGCAATCCCTTTTACTCCGGCGGCCGGGAAGCCGTCGTTCCGCTGCGTCGCCGATTCCTTCAAACGCTCGGCCACATCGGCGACTTGTAATGATTGCGATCAATTCACCGAGATCGCCGTCCACCACCCGATCCAGATTGTAAAGCGTCAGACCAATCCGATGATCCGTGACGCGGTTCTGCGGAAAATTGTAGGTGCGAATTTTTTCTTCGCGTCCGCCGGTGCCAATCTGTCCGCGGCGTTGCGCGCTGTATTTTTCCGCTTCCTCACGTTGCCTGCGCTCCAGTAAGCGCGCCCGCAAGATCGACAACGCGCGTTCCTTGTTTTTGATCTGGCTCCGGCCGTCCTGGCAGCGAACAATCATGCCAGTGGGGATATGCATCACCTGCACGGCCGAGTCGGTCGTATTCACGCCCTGGCCGCCCGGGCCGCCCGCACGCGAGACTTCGATCCGTAAATCTTCAGGCTTCAGCTCGACATCGACATCTTCCGCCTCGGGCAATACCGCCACGGTCGCCGTGGAGGTGTGAATCCGGCCCTGCGTCTCGGTGGCGGGTACGCGTTGCACGCGATGCACACCACTCTCGTAACGAAGCTTTCGGAAAACCGATTCGCCCGAAACTCGGAAGATCGCTTCCTTGAATCCGCCAAGCTCCGAAGGACTCGATTCGAGGTCCTCAGTTTTCAGTCCCGCGGATTCTGCGTAGCGATGATACATCCGGTACAGATCGGCGGCGAAAATGGCCGCTTCATTGCCGCCGGTTCCAGCGCGGATTTCTACGATCGCGTCGCGCTCTTCCGTTTCATCCGCCGGCAGCAAGGCAACCTGAACATCGCGTTCAAGATCGGCGACGCGTATTTCGAGCTCCGGAATCTCATCGTCAGCCATGGCCGCAATCTCAACATCGCGCGACATAGCCAGCTCACGGTTATCATCCAATTGTTTGCGGGCCGTTTCGAGCACGCGCCATTTTTCGAGCAGGTCCTTCAGATTCGCGTGTTCCCGCATGATTTTCTCGGCGCGCTTGCGATTATCGAACAGCCGCGGATCCGCGATCTCGCGCTCGAGTTGTTCGAAGCGTTCGCGTTTGAGTTGAATAAGGGAATTTAGATCCATGTTATAGCCGCTGGCGTTAACCGCGGCTCTAAAAAACCGGGGTCGCCGACCCCGGCTACAACGAGCTAAGCTTTCTTCTCGGCGCGAGCGGCTTTAGTGCTGCCATAGCGCCGGGCAAATTTCTCGACGCGACCCGCGGTATCGACAAACTTTTGTTCGCCGGTGAAAAAGGGATGACAAGCAGCGCAAATGCCGATCTTAGTATCGCGACGCGTGGAGCGGGTGTGATACACCGCGCCGCATGCGCACACCATATCTGTCTCGTAATATTCTGGATGAATGCCTGCTTTCATCTTCTAAAAGAAGCGCGGAATGTATCCGCGCAAGGCAGTTCCTGCAAGCGATGAAATCGGACGATTCACTGCTGGCTGCCTGGCAAGAGACGCTTTCGCACAAAGGGGATCGTGCTGCGATTCTCGATTCGACCGGTAAAATCGCCCGCAGCTTTCGTGATATTGAGGAGCGTGCGCGCGCTTTCGAATCTAAAATCGATATGTTGCCCGCGGGCGCGGTCGTCGCGGTGCAAATTGGCAATCACGAAGAGTGGCCATCTGTCTTCATCGCATGCTTGCGCAAGCAGCTCGTTGTTCTCCCGCTTGACCAATCCATCAGCGAGCAACAGCGCGATGCAGCGATAGAAATCTGCGGTGCGAGCGCTTTAGTGTTCGCTGCCCCCAACGAAACTTCTCCGGACGTCATTCGACTCAGGACAGTCGACGTTACTGCAGATTGGGGCGAAAATGCGCCCTCGCTCCTAAAACTTACTTCCGGCACAACGGCGGTACCGCGCTCTATTCGATTTCGCAGTCATCAATTGCTAGCCGATTGCAATCAGATTTGCGATACGATGGGCATTTCAGATGGCGATCTCAATTTTGGCGTAATCCCCATTTCCCACTCCTATGGGTTTAGTAATTTGCTTACGCCGTTGATCGCGCGCGGCGTGGCCATGGTGGTGAGCCGCGACACGACACCGCGAGCCGTTCTTAGCGATCTTGATCGGACGGAGGCGACGGTCTTTCCGGGCACCCCGGTTTTTTACCAAGCGTTTTGCGAGATAAATGATGTTTCCACGGTGCCCAGACTTCGGCTGTTCATTTCTGCCGGAGCGCCGCTTTCGCATGCGGTGGCGAAGAAGTTTTTCGAGAAGTTTAAGCAGCCGATCCATTCCTTTTACGGCGCGTCGGAATGCGGCGGAATTTGCTATGATTGCGATGGCACGACGTTTGAGGATGGTTTAGTGGGTCGACCGATGCAAGGCGTTGAGGTTGAATTTGTTGAGCCAACCGCGGCCGTGAGCCAGATCCGCGTGCGCAGCGGAGCGGTGAGCGACAGCTATTTCCCCGAGCCGGATGAGCAAAAGCTTGGTAACGGTGCTTTTGTTCCGGACGATCTCCTGGCGCGGCACAATTCAGCGCTGAAGATCGTGGGCCGCGTTTCGGACATGATAAATGTCGCCGGGAAAAAAGTGAATCCGGCGGAAGTAGAGGCGCATTTACTGCATTTTGAGGGCGTGCGGCAGGCGGTCGTGTTCGGTTGTCCCATGGGCGCAGGATTACGAAACGAAGAAGTGACGGCATGCGTGCTGGCATCGCCACAGGTAAAGGAAAACGATCTTTTGCGATTTTGCCGCACAAGGTTAAGCCCCTGGCAGGTGCCAAAGCGAATCTTTATCCTCGACGCACTTCCGGCCAACGAACGCGGCAAGATAAGCAGACGCGAGCTGGCGCGGCGATTCTCGGCGAGGGGTGAGAGTTCTCCATTGCGAAGATTGGCTTCTTGATACAGCCTTGATATGGGCTTTGGTTAAGGCGGCATAGCATTTGCACCACCAGCAGCCGGCAAGCCCAAGCTAGTAAGAGCCCAAATGGAAAGTTCAAACAGCGAAGAACGCGACCAGATCGATCAGCCACCCGTTCGGCAGGGGGAGGAGCCTGCGCCGGAGACTGACACGAGCCCTGAGGCTTTCCAGTCCGACGATTGGTGGCGCGCATCGCCGCCTGCCTCCGATTGGGCCGAACCCGTCACGGATGCCGCGGCCACTGAACCCGCACGCGCCATGGATTCGGGAACGGCTGATGTCTATTTTTGCGGGCGCACGAATCTATTTCCTTTAAATCTTGCAATACGAGCAATCGGAAAAGAGAACCTGACCGGTTTACTGCGAGCGTGTTGGGATCGGGAATCAATCGATGTTCTCGCGCGGGACGGCGAGATCGTTTTGGTCACAACTCGCGACCCGGATCTTTACTGTCCAGATACTCCGACCATTCTCGCCAACGTGGATCCGGACACTATTGTGAATGCTCGCGACCAGCAGAAAGAAAACGGAACTCCATTCCTGTTAACCCTTGCCCGTAGCGAATTGATCGAGCGGCAGCCGGCGTTCGACTTGATGCGACACTATGGCCAAATGCTCGTCTCTCAACTGTGGTCGGCCCCAAACGTGTGGATCATGTTTGAAAAAAACGCGGAACTATTGAGCGGATTCGGCGACGTCACGGGCGATCCGGATGTGGACGACTGGTCACTGGAAACGTTGCGAGTCGTCCAAAACCCGGATCAACCAGCCGGATTCGATCCGGGGTCCATTCCGGCTTTCACAAGAGAAGGTTTCGATCGTGTCCAGAAGTTGAAGCTGACTTCAGATGAGGCCCAATTTGGCTCCCAATTCAATGGTGCGCGGTCGGTACAACAGATTGCGAAAAATTTGCGGCTCGATCTCAAGTCCGCCCGGCAACTCCTGTTCCGGTTCGTGGCGCTTGAAATAGTAGAGTGTTGGCCTGCCAGCACATCTGCGCAGCCAGAACCGAAGGGCGGCTTTGGCCGCTTGTTCGGGCGCGGCCGATAACGTCGCGTCCCCATCGGCGGGCGCGCGCTCATGAAGAGAAGAATTCTCGTTGTCGATATCGGCGGCAGCTTTGTCAAACTGCTCATGTCGAAGCGCGTCGAACGCGAATTTGTTTCCGGTCCACGAATGACTCCGAAAAAGTTCGTCGCCAAATTCAAGGCGACCGTGCGCGGCTGGAAATTTGATGTCGCGTCGATTGGTTTCCCGGCGCCTGTGCGCGATGGACGGATTCTCCGGAATCCGAAGCACCTGGGCAAAGACTGGGTCCACTTCAATTTTGCGCGGGCACTGGGAATACCGGTGCGCGTCGTCAACGACGCAGCCATGCAAGCGCTCGGCAGCTATCTGGACGGCGGACGCATGCTGTTTCTCGGCCTCGGAACAGGGCTTGGATCAGCGCTGGTCTGGGACAGAAATCTTATGTCACTCGAGTTGGGCGATCTTCCATACCCGAACCGAAAGATCATCGAAGACCATCTCGGTATCCCCGGCCTGGACATACTGGGCAGGAAAAGATGGAAACGTGAAGTGCTTTACGCGGTCAACCAATTGAAGCGAGCTTTCATCGCCGATTACGTCGTTCTGGGCGGTGGCTTGGTGCATCGGTTCGGCCAGTTACCAAAAGGAATCGTGCGCGGTCAAAATGAAAATGCATTCCTCGGCGGACGCCGTTTATGGGAAACAAAAAGAAGATCGCGAGAGCTCAAGTGGCACCTGTTGTAGGCACAAAACTGGACGCGATTCAGGAAAATTATCGCACGATTTCCGAACGACCCGTCCCGCAGCGATTAAGCTTGACTTGATCCAGCGTCCTCAGGACGATGGCGCGCCCAAAACAAAGGAGAAAACATGAAGAATTGCACCTGTCTTGTTATTTCGGCTCTATGCATCGGCCTGTTTGCAGTAGTACCGCCAAGTTCGTTTGCTCAAAGAGGAGGGGCGATGTCAAAGGCTCAAGCCGTGGCACAACAGCTTAACCTCACGCCACAACAGAAGGAGAAAATCTTGCCAATTCTCATCGCGGAAGGACCAAAGGTACAGGCAATCAAGAACGATAATTCGCTCTCGAAAATTCAGAAAATACAACAGCTCAAGGCTATTCATCAGCAGACCGATCCGCAAATGAAGGCGATCCTTTCGCCTGAGCAGTACAAAAAACTCCAGGAAATTCGGCAACAAACGATCCGCGATGCCGTACAAAGCAGGCTCGGCCACTGAGTGATAGCGACCCAGCGGTAGCCGATTCGGCACAAACCGCGAGCCCTAATGACTTCTGCGCGCGGAATGTGTGGCTCTTAACGCACAACCCGGGCGAAAAGAACAAAGTGCGATCGTTGTAGGTCGCACTGGATTCGTGTCGAATCCGTGCTCAGTGAACAGTTGTACATTCCAAGGGGTCGCCTGATGTCTGATCAGCCTTCACAAATTACCGTTCGCTTCGCGAAGCTCTGCGACATTGTCGCGAAACTGCGCGGCCCCGGTGGTTGCCCGTGGGACCGGGAGCAAACAAACGAGTCGTTGCTGCCGGCGTTGATCGAGGAGGCATACGAAGTGGGCGAGGCCGCACGTGCACACGACGATGCGCATTTTCGCGAGGAACTCGGCGATCTTTTGCTGCTGATCGTTATGCACGCCCAGATCACATCCGAAGCCAGCCGCTTCAACATTGAGGAGATCATCGGCACAGTGTCGGATAAACTCATCCGGCGACATCCGCATGTGTTCGGCACGAGCGAGGCGCGCGACTCCATCGCCGTCCTCAAACAATGGGAAGCGATCAAGCGCGAAGAGAAAAAGAGCGATTCGCATTACCTGTCCAGTTTGCCGAAAGCCCTGCCCGGTCTGGTGCGCGCGCAAAAAGCGCAATCCAAAGTGGCCAGGGTAAATTTTGACTGGAAGGACCTCCGTGATGTGATCGCGAAAATCGAAGAAGAATTGCGCGAAGTGAAAGAGGCGATCGAGTCGCGACAACACAAATTGATCGCGGACGAGCTTGGTGATCTGCTCTTTGCCGTGGTGAACCTGACGCGGAAAAGCAACGTCGACGCGGAAAGCGCGCTGCAAAGTGCGACCGACAAGTTTGTCGCGCGATTCAATCGCCTGGAGGACGAACTGGAAGCGCGCGGAAAGAAACTCGGCGACGCTGCTCTTGAAGAGATGGACAAGATTTGGGACCAAATCAAGATGGCGAATGACCAATGATGCACAACGAACTAGTAACGAACGCCGAAGGACAAATCCCTCTGCCGCAGTGCTTAGCGCTTCTTCCTTCGATATTGATCATTCGTTCGCTATTCGTTATTCGACAATCGTCATTTAGCGTTCATATTTCGCCTCCCAATGACGCTATTGATTAATCTCTGCCTGGCGTTCTTCGTGCTGGTCTCTGCAATCATGGTGCTCGTCATTCTGATGCAGCGGCCAAAGAGCGAAGGCTTGGGCGCCGCTTTTGGCGGAGGGGTTACGGAAAATATTTTCGGCGCGCAAACGACTAACGTGCTGGTGAAGTTTACTACTTGGATGGCTGGCATATTTTTCGTACTAACGTTTGGGTTATCCGTCCTGTATGCGCACCGGAGTACTGCCGGCAGCGCTTTTCGACGTGAGCTCATGAAACAGCAGTCCGCGCCACAAACGTCGCCTGCGCCAGCGAAACCGTCGCCGGCGACTTCGCCAATTCAGAGTTCCCCCGGCGCTTCCGCAGCACCGAGTTCTGGCGCAAGCGTTTCGCCCGCTAGGAGTGCATCGCCTGCGGCTTCGCCCAAGTGATCGGACGTCTGTCCTCGTCGGCCTCTCGTCCTGTAGCCACGGCCCTGTGAGCTATCTCTCCGTGGTGCAACCTGGCGCCAGGCCGAACCGGCCACAGGCCGGTGGCTTCGGGATATGCGCACGCGACTGAAAGAACTATTTCAATTTGCGCGCGAATTTTGGGGGGAACAGCCACAGAAGTTTTCCTTCACCCGACTCTGAATCGACGTCGAGCAACGCGACGCCGGCTTTCGAAAGCTTGAGTGCAGCGCCGGTCAATTCCGAGATCACACTGGTAAAATCTGGTTCGTGGCCGACCAGCATCAAAACTTTTGAGCGATGGCGCTTGAGCACGGTCCGTAGCTCGTTCATCCCAAATCCGGGCTCGAGCGCTTCATCCTCACGCAGCTTTGCTCTTAGATATTCGGCGGCGATCTTCGCCGTCTGCGATGCTCGCGGCAACGGACTGGCCACGATCAAATCCGGTCGCACCTTGAGGCGCTCCAGCAATTTCGCGACCTGGCGCACTTCCTTTTTACCGAAAGCCGTGAGCGGCCGCTGATCATCCGGCTTCGTCCAGTCGGGCCAATCGGCCTCGCCATGTCTGAGAAAATAAAGTTGCACTGGTGCAATAGTTACAAGGGTTACAACAGTTACAAAGTTAAAACGGAGAAGAGCGCCTGTTTCATGCAATGTAACTTTTGTAACTCTTTTAACATTTTTAACCGCTTTACCGGGTCACAAGATGGTCCATTTTGGCCCGTGCGTGTGCGGGTCGGTTTGCCAAAGACGAACGCCGCCGAGAAAAGCATTTCGGTTGTGTCCTAACTCGATGCCGTCCGGCAGCTCGTCCAATTTCTTGGCGCCGCCGCCGCCGAGCACGACGTAATCGGCAATGAGCGATTTCTTCAATAGCACGACGGCGCGAAGGACTTCGCGCTTCCATTCTTTTTCACCGAGGCGTTTCATCCCAGACTTGCCCAGGTAATCTTCGATGATGTGACCGTTGCCGTAAGGAAGATCGCCGAGCTCGAGCGCGAACACTTTCGTTTCCCAGATCAATGCCGATCCCAGCCCAGTGCCCAGTCCAAGAAACAACATCCGCCGGCCGCGAAAACTGCCCAGAGCCTGCATGGCGGCGTCATTGATGATGCGGATGGGTTTGCCTAACGACTTCTCGAAATTAAACCGTGCCCACCCCCGGCCGAGATGCTTCGGCTCGCTCATGATGCAGCCATCGCGGACGGGTGAGGGGAATCCCATCGAGATCGCGTCGAAGGTCCAATCCTGCGATAGCAGTTTGATCTGAGCGACCATCGCGCACGGCGTCAGGTCCGGACCCGAATTGAATTTTCGCCGTTGGGCACGCGAAATCATCAACTTTACATTCGAGCCGCCAACGTCGATAACGAGGATTCGTTTTTTCACGGCATCTCCGATTTTGACGCCGCGGCGGCAGCGGCGTCATGTACCACCGCGATGGGCACCAACCGGTCCGCGCGCGCCTTTTTCGTCGAGCCACTGAGCTTTTTCATACGTTCGCGCGAGACCTCACGAAATTGCCACTGCGCCTGGCGTCGCGGTTCTGTACCTTCAGGTCTCAAGCGCCGGTACATGCCGTCCGGCTGCAACTCGCGCGCCTTCACGCGATCGTTCAGAAACGCCGGGATGACGTCTTTGATGATTTGATCTCGCAACGCCGGCGTTTCGATTGGGAAAGCCAGCTCGATGCGCCGGTAGAAATTACGCGGCATCCAATCCGCACTGGAAAGAAAAACCCGCGGTTGACCGGCATTTTCGAAATAAAAAATCCGGCTGTGCTCGAGAAACCGGCCAACGATGCTGATGACACGGATGTTTTCACTGAGACCCGGAACTTTCGGACGCAAACAACAGATCCCGCGGACGACCAGATCGATCGTCACTTCCGCGCAGGATGCTTCGTACAGTTTCTCGATCACTTCCTGATCGACCAGCGCGTTCATCTTCGCAGCGATTCGGGCTGGCTTGCCTGCAAGTGCGTTGTCGCGCTCCCGCTCGATCAGTTTGATGAGACGGCTGTGCATATCGAACGGAGCGACCATCAATTTTTTCAACCCCGGATAACCGGCGAGACCGGTTAGCGTGTTGAAAACCGTTGCCACTTCTTCGCTCAGCTGCGGCTCGCCGCTGAGAAGGCTGAAGTCGGTGTAAATGCGCGCGGTTCGCGGATGATAATTTCCCGTGCCGAGATGGACATACCGCCGGAGCTCGTCGGCGTCGCGTCGAACGATCAGCAGCGCCTTGCAATGCGTTTTGAGACCGACCACTCCATAGATCACGTGCGCCCCTGCTTCTTCCAAACGCCTTGCCCACTGAATATTCGTCGCTTCGTCGAAACGCGCCCGCAACTCGACGATCGCGGTGACTTGTTTTCCTGCTTTGGCCGCGTCGATGAGCGCCTCTACAATGGCCGAATCTCCGCTTGTGCGATACAGCGTGATTTTAATGGCAAGAACCTGCGGATCTCTTGCCGCTGTCTCGACCAACTCGACGACTTGATCGTAACTGTCATAAGGATGATGCAGCAGCACGTCCTGGCGTCGTAACACTTCAAAGAAATCGACATGCGGCGGCAACGCCGGATCGCGCGCCGGCTGAAACGGACGGTCTTTTAGCTTGGCAAATGCATCGTTTGCAACCAGCGGGGTCAGATGAGTCATCGATAGCGGACCATCCAACTTGTACGCGTCGGCTTCGGACAAATTGAAGAAGTCGAGAAGCAACTGGAGAAAATCTTTCGGACAATCGGTTTCCACTTCCAGTCGCACGGCATTGCCGCGGCTGGAGCGTCGCAGTTCCTGTTCGATGGTGCGCAAAAGGTTCTCCGCTTCCTCATCGTCGATGTAGAGATCGCTGTTGCGCGTGACGCGAAACGCATGTGTGCCATCGAGAATCAACCCGGGAAATAATTCGCCAATATGCTGTTTAATGAGCGACGCCAGATAAATGTATACCCACGGCTCGTTTGTACCCGCGCCGCGCGGCAGGAGAATAAGCCGCGGCACCACTCGCGGCACCTGCACAATGGCGTGCAGCGGTTCGCCGCGACGGCGTGTCTTCGCTCGCACCAGTAGATTGTGACTGCGGTTCAATAGACGCGGGAAGGGATGGCTCGCGTCCACAGCGAGTGGCGTGAGCATCGGAAGAACTTCGTGTTGAAAGTAGCGGTGCGCCCACGCCGCGCGTTTCGGCGAAAGTTCCCCGATTTCGCGCACGTAGATGTCGTGCTTCGCCAGTTCCGGCAGCAAGTCGTTTTTCCAAAGCGCGTACTGCGTTCCCACCAGTTCGCGCACCGTTTTCTGGATGCGATCAAATGTCTCGGTGGGGCTTAATCCGTCAGGGCCAACGTCGCTCGTCTCGCTCTCAATCTGTTGCTTGATCCCCGCTACGCGAATCTCGAAAAACTCATCCAGATTTGAAGCGCAAATCGTGACGAATTTAACCCGTTCGATGAGTGGTTGTATCGGGTCCTGCGCTTCCTCGAGCACGCGCCGGTTAAACTCGAGCCAGCTCAACTCGCGATTAATGAAATTTTTCGGGTCGCCAAAACGTTCCTGCGCGCTTTGAACAACCCGCGGAATAGCAGTCGCGACGCTTTTCTCTTCAGTCCGCGGAGTAGCTTGGGCTTGCGGCATCTTTAACGATTGCCGATCAACCGCGCATGCGCAACGCTTCGTCTCACGTGGAGACCGCCAAAGTCTGGTGCCTGATGTCCTCCGCAGCGGCTGCGTAAACAGCGTCCTCGGCGATGTTAGTTGCGTGATCACCGACGCGTTCGAGACAACGCGAAATTAAAATCAAATTGAGATAGCCCCGCAGTTGATCGCGGTCCTGCATCATCCGTTCGGTCAGTTGCCGGTTCGCAGAGCGATTCATATCGTCGAGTTGCTTGTCGCGACCAACCACCGCGCGCGCCAGCTCTACATCTTCTCGTACAAAAGCGTTGATGCTGTCCTTGAACATCGACATCGCGTGCGCCTGAATGGGGACGATCAATTGCACTTCGGGCAAGGGGGGATGCCGATTCAACTTGCGCGCACGCTTCGCGATGCTCGTCGCCTGATCACCTACACGCTCGATGTTGGGCGAAAGTTTCATAGCCGAAATCACCCGCCGCAGATCGGACGCCACCGGCTGGTAGCGAAGCAGGATCTCGAATCCGTCCTTGTCGATCTGTTTCTCCAGCTGATCGATTTCTTCGTCGTCCGCTATTGCGTTTGCGCAGAGATCGTCATTGCGCTGGAGCAAACCTTTGATTGCGCGATCGAGGCTACGCTCGGCCAGCCCGGCCATCATCAACAGATCATTGCGTAATGAACTGAGCGCCTCATCGAATGTTCCGAGTATGTGCTTTGATGTAACCATTTGTTAAAGCGCAGGATACCTCTCCCTTCCGAAGGAGGAGCGGAAGAGTGAGGATCCGTCAAGCCGGTCCTTTTCTGAATTCATTTTGCAATCCATCATCTCAACCGAACCTGCCGGTGATGTAATCCTCCGTCTGTTTCTGGCTGGGGTTGGTGAAGATTTTCGTTGTCGACCCAATCTCAATCAGCCGGCCCATGTAAAAGAAGGCGGTAAAGTCGGAAACGCGTCCCGCCTGCTGCATATTGTGCGTGACGATGACGATGGTGTATTGCGTTTTCAATCCCTGGATCAGTTCTTCAATTTTCGCGGTCGCAATCGGATCAAGCGCTGAGCACGGTTCGTCCATCAGAATAACTTCCGGTTCGACTGCAAGCGCACGCGCGATGCAAAGCCGCTGTTGCTGCCCGCCGGAAAGGCTCGTGCCGGATTTGTGCAGATCGTCTTTCACTTCATCCCACAACGCCGCCATCCGCAGGGATTTCTCCAGGCGTTCATTCAGGAATTTCCGGTCGCGCACACCGTTCAACCGCAGGCCGACAATGACGTTTTCCCCGATCGACATTGTCGGGAACGGATTCGATTTCTGGAATACCATGCCGACGCGGCGGCGCACAATCGCAGGATCCACATCGCTCGCGTACAGATTTTCGCCGTCGAGCAACACGGTGCCCTCGATACGCGCATGCGGCACCAGCTCGTGCATACGGTTGAGCGCGCGGAGAAACGTCGATTTTCCACAGCCACTCGGCCCGATGATGGCTGTCACGGCTTTTGCGGGAATGTCCAGGCTCACATCCTCTATTGCGCGCTTCGATCCGTACCACATTGAGACATTTTTGCTTTCAATCACCAGAGGAAGCGACTCCGCTTCCATATCTGATGTGGGCGCTGCTTCGCGCTCGCGAGGTTCGATTACTTCGGGTTGCGGCATAGGCAGAGTAATCATTTGAGAATCTAAACCGATGCGGTGCGGACACGGGTGACAACTCTCACCAATACGTTAACGCAAAAAACGCCCGTGACGAGGACAAGCGCGCCAGCCCAAGCCTGCCGATGCCAATCGTCGTAGGGCGAGATTGCGTATGTGAAGATTTGCAGAGGCAGCGCTGCTATCGGCTCGCGTAGATCGCGATTCCAAAAATGGTTGCCAAATGCGGTGAAAAGAAGCGGCGCGGTTTCGCCGCCCACACGGGCGAGCGCGAGCAGAATGCCTGTGATGATTCCGCGCGAAGCGGTCTTCACAACGATTTGCAGAATGGTTTTCCACCGTGCGATGCCAAGGGCCAGAGCGGCTTCGCGATAGCCAACGGGTACAAGAAGAATGACTTCCTCGGTCGTGCGTAGGATCAACGGGATCATGATCAAAGCCAGGGCGAGTCCTCCGGCGTAGGCGGAAAAACTCTTGAAGCGTAAGACGATCAGCCCGTAAACGACCACACCCCAGGTGATCGACGGCACGCCGTTGAGCACGTCGGCGATGAAGCGGAGCAGCGAATTCACTCGCGCAGCGCCGTACTCGGCCAGATAGACTCCGCCCAACACACCGACGGGAATTCCTACGACAGAGGCGAGCGCCAGTAACTCCAGTGACCCAACAATGGCGTTGACCATCCCGCCACCGGCTTCACCGACCGGCTTCGGCAGATGAGTGAAGAAATCCAGGTTGATCGAGCCGATGCCGCTCTTGAGCACGTGAAAAAATACGAGAGCCAGTGGAGCAATGACGAGGATTGCCGAACAGAAAGTGAGCCCGGAAATACAAGCGCTCTTTAGCTTTCGCCAATTGTGATTGTCTGTGCGTCCGGTGCGCATATTTATTGAACTGCACGAGGCGCTGCGCTTGCGGTGATCGTTTTAAGAAACAGTTGCGCGATCAGGTTGACCAAAATCGTGACGCCGAACAAGACGAGCCCGATCTCAAACAACGCCTGCAGATAAATGTCCGTTGTTGCTTCGGTAAATTCATTCGCGATTACGCTGGCCAGCGTGTAACCGGGCTTGAACAGAGACGCGGCAATCTGCGGCGTGTTGCCGATCACCATCGTGACCGCCATCGTTTCGCCCAGCGCGCGACCAAGCCCGAGTATCACGGCGCCGAACAAACCCTTCTTGGCGTAGCTTAACACAGCGATGCGCGTCACTTCCCAGCGGGTCGCACCAAGCGCGTACGCCGCCTCGCGCTGCAAATCCGGGACGCTTCGCAAAATTTCGCGTGAGACGGACGTGATGATGGGCAGAATCATAATCGCGATAATGATTCCACCGGCCAGCATGCTCGGCCCATAGATTGGCCCAGTGAAAAACGGAGTCCAACCGAGTATCCGCTTCAAGAATGGAAACGGGTAATCGCGTAGCCACGGGACCATCACAAAAATTCCCCACAAACCGAGGATCACGCTTGGAATGGCAGCCAACATCTCGACGAGCGATACGATTGGCTGGCGGATCCGGAGCGGCGCGAGTTCGGTCAGATAAACCGCAGTCGCTATGCTCAACGGCACCGCGATCAACAAAGCAATCAATGATGAAACCAGCGTTCCATAAATGAATGGCAGCGCACCGAACTGTTCCGCCACCGGGTCCCAAGTCGAAGTGATGAGAAAATGAAATCCGAATTTCTGGATGGCGAGCGACGATCCACGCCATAATTGCCAGCCGGTTAGAACGACAAGCAATACGACTACGAACGCCATCACCAGCGTGAGCCACTCGAACGCCTTGTCGGCAAGGCGCGATGGCGGTTTCATTCTCGCCGCAACGGGACGCAATGCGCCGGTTGGCGGTTCGGAAATGGCGGTGGTGGACATATTAGAGCGTTTCTTCGATGGGAAGCGATGCCAGCCAGTCTTGAACTTTTGCCGCGATCTCGTCGCGAATGCGTCGGACTTCCTCCAACCGCTGCTGAGGTGTGCCTGTCACCTTTGCCGGATCGGGGAATGGCCAATGCAAACGCGTTACGATTCCCGGAAAGATCGGACACTTCTCCGCTGCTTCCTTATCACAAACTGCGATGACGTACCGAAAGATTTGACCGCTTCGCCAAATGCGAAAGACGTTCTTTGGTTTCGTTATTCGAAATGTCGACGCCAATCTCTGCCATGGCCTGCACAACCAGCGGATTTAATTTGCCAGGCTCGAGACCTGCGCTCTGCACATTAAAGCGCTCGCCCGCATAGCGTTTCAGAAACGCTTCACACATTTGGCTGCGCCCGCCGTTGTGGATGCAGACAAACAATACTCGCGGCACGCTCAGCATTTCGAAGAGAGGATGAACCATCAACTCACATTTTGATCTCGTCGATCCGCTTCAAGACACGCTCTTGCACGTTGTCCGGCAAAGGAGCGTAGTCGAGGTCTTTGGCCATCTTTTCACCGTCTTTCGCAGCCCATTTTAGAAACTCCACGAGCTTCTTTCCTTTCGCGGCATCTTTCTGCTGCTGGTAAACCAGCAACCATGTCGCACCGCAAATCGGGTAGGCGTCCTTTCCCGGCGCGTTCGTCATCGAGAAACGGAAGTCGTCTGGAATATCCGCCGTCGCCAGCGCAGCGGTAACCGATTCCAGTGTCGGTTTCACAAATTCGCCGGCTTTGTTCTTGACTTCGGCATACGGCATTTTGTTTTGGATCGCATAGATCAATTCCACATAACCGATCGCCCCCGGCGTTTGCTTCACTTGCCCCGATACGCCTTCGTTGCCCTTGCCGCCGATACCTACCGGCCACTTGACCGATGTATTATTGCCAACTTTACTCTTCCATTCCGAGCTGACTTTACTGAGGTAATCGGTAAAGATGAATGTTGTTCCGCTGCCATCAGATCGATGCACGACCACAATGTCCTTATCGGGCAACTTTACGCCGGGATTCAACGCTGTCAGTTTGGGATCGTTCCATTTTTTGATCTGACCCAGATAAATTCCGGCGATTGTGTCTCCATCGAACTTTAGAGCCGGATTGCCCGGGAGGTTGGAGACCATTACCACTGCGCCCGCGACAGTTGGAATGTGCAAAAGCTTGCCCGGCGCCTTCGCCAGGTTCTCATCGCTCATTGGCCCATCCGACGCACCAAAATCTACCGTTTGCTCGAGGATTTGTTTCTGACCTCCGCCAGAGCCGATGGATTGATAGTTGAATCGGACTGAGGGATCAACCTTCACGTACGCATCGAACCACTTCGAGTAAATCGGATACGGAAACGTCGCCCCGGCACCGTTGATCATCATTTGCGCCGAAGCGCTTGCGCTCATTCCCAGCGCAATAGCCAGCCCAAGCACCTTTGTTATATGCAATTTCATCATGTGACAAAACTGCCGCACGCCGATTCCGCCGGTCAAAACCTTTACTGTTACGTTTGTGTGACAACGGCTTCGCGGGCGTTGAATCGTTAAATCGTTGAATGGTTGAATCGAAAATCCGATGTAACGATGTAACGGATCACGAATCACGCGAGCTCGCCGAAGGCAAGATCACTCGAATCCTCGTTCCTTTGCCGGGGTCACTGTCCGCCTCAACACGCCCGCCGTGTAACTGCGTGATATGTTTCACGATCGCGAGACCGAGGCCGGTTCCACGAACCTTGTCGCCGCTGCGCGCTTTATCTGCACGATAGAAGCGCTCGAAAATGCGTGGCAAATCCTCTTTGGCAATGCCGATTCCATCGTCGCTCACGCTCAATTCGATTTCGCCGTCGCGATTCCGCGCGCTCACCCGGATCTCACCGTGCTCGCGCGAATATTTCACTGCGTTGTCGAGCAAGTTGTAAAGAGCCTCCTGTAGCCGCGTTCGATCGGCGCGAATCGGCGAAAAATCAGACGGAACATCGACGATGATATTGAGCTGTTTATTCGCGAGCTTTTTTTCCCAATCGCGAATGATCTCTCGCAAAAAGTTCGAGAGATCAATATCGCCCAACTGCAAGTTCGGATTGCCAGATTCCAGTTCGACCAGCGTGAGCAAATCTTCCACGAGCAACTCGAGCCGATTCGAATGCCGCTCCATCACTCCAAGAATTCGCATGAGCTCCTCGCGCGGTGTTTTCGGGCTGTCGAGTAAGGTCTCGATGTAACCGCGCAAGATCGACAGCGGCGTTCGCAATTCGTGCGAAACGTTAGCCACGAAATCCCGCCGCACTTGATCCATCTTCTTAAGTTCGGTGATGTCGTGAAATAAAACGAGTGCGCCCGTGATCGCGCCAACGTCGTTTTTCGTCGCGACGGCGTGAAGCTCGATTTGTGAATCGTTTAGAGTCAGTTCGCAGCGAACGGGCCCATGGTCGCTAAAAGCATCGCTAAGCAAACGATCGAGCGTAGGATCACGGACAATCTCCAACAGCGGCGTTGCAATTGAAATTTCGGGAGCGTCGAACAGTTTTCGAAACGTTTGGTTGGTCAAAATTACTTGCCGCTTGGAATCGACTACCAGCAATGCATCCTGTATCGCAGAAAAAATGGTCTGCATACCCGATTCGCGTTTTGCGATCTGCTTATGAAGCCGCTCCAAATCGCTAACAATCTTTTCCAGCTGGAAGCCGATCCGTTGAGCCGGCGCGTTGCCCTCCAATAAGAACGTCGGCGGCCGTTCACCGCGACCAATTTGCGTTATGACCTCTTCAACGTGCCGCCACGGCACCATCCATTTGCGCCAAACCATGAAGGCAAGCACGCACAACGCAGCACAGATTAGGACAGCAATGAGCCAGGACATGGACGGTCTAGTCTCTCCGCAACTCTGTTATGGTGCAAAGCCATGTCCGACAACTAATCTTCCCGAAGCCGATAACCGAATCCGCGCACGGTTTCAATCGCGTCGCCAGCTTTGCCGAGTTTCTCGCGCAAGCGGCGTACGTGCGTATCCACTGTGCGAGTGTCAATCACGCTCTCGTAGCCCCAGACGTCATTGAGCAACTTATCACGCTCCTGCACGCGGCCCCGGCGTTGCATCAACGTCCGCAGCAGCTTGAACTCGAGACTAGTAAGATGCACCCGTCTTCCGTTAACGCGAACTTCGTGACGCGCAGGATCGATCGAGATCGGGCCGGCCTGGAATTTTTCCTCGTGTTTTTCGCCACGGCGCAGAATTGCGCGAATCCGCAATCCGACTTCGCGCGGGCTAAAGGGCTTGGTGACATAATCATCTGCACCAAATTCCAGGCCGACAATGCGATCAATCTCTTCCGCTTTTGCCGTTAACATCAAAATCGGAATGTGAAACGTCGCTGAGTCGCTTTTCAAAATTCTGCAGACTTCCAACCCGGACATTTTCGGCAGCATCAAATCAAGAATGATAAAATCGGGCCGGTCGTCGCGCGCCTTCTGCAACCCGCTCGCGCCGTCGGCAGCCGTCGAAACCCTAAAACCCCCTTTACGCAAATTCAGCGTTAGAAGATCGGCAACGTCGCTCTCATCTTCAATGATCAAGATTTTCCGTCCAGAGCCAGTGTCCATGAACAGCAGATTCAACTCACACGCGCCGTAGATTTCAATCGTTTCTACACGTGTTTTGAGAATCGCACCGAGAGCGACAGCAAAGTTTTCCGAATCGTCACGCTTTCGTCATACGGCTGTAACAAACGGTCTCTAGCCTCCCCATCACTGACAGGAAAAGAAGTCCCCCCGGAGAGCCAAAACCACATCACTCAAGGAGAAACTGAATGTTCATCAAAAAAATCACGTTACGGGCAGCAGGCGCCAGCCTGGCTGCAATTGCGTTGCTAACTGCGCATCCTCTGCGTGCGCAGTCTGAGGATGCGCGAATCGAGAAACTCGAGCAGGCGGTGCAGGCATTGCAAAAGCAAAACGCCGAGCTGAAAGCGGAAGTCGGCAGCTTGAAAAAACACCCTGCACCAACAAGTGGCGCCATTATTGAGGGCAAGACGAAAACGGAAATCACTTACGAGGGGAAGAACTACGTTGAAAAATTGGTCCCCGATTTGGGCGCCATGAAATGGAAATTGTTTCCAGCGCTCAACGAATTGGAACTCTACGGTGATGCGCGTATTCGGTATGAATATCGTGGTGGCAGGCTCCCCAGTAATGATCCAACTCATCCAAATGATTGGTACGAGCGCGAACGCGAGCGTTATCGTCTTCGCATAGGGCTACGTGGTACGCTGGCCGACGACTGGTTTTTTGGGATCCGGTTGGAAACCAGCACGAACCCGCGCTCGACAAACGTGACTTTCGGGGATGACGGCAGCAGTGGACCGTTTGCGAAAAACAGCGACGGCGTCTACGTGGGTCAGGCGTATTTCGGTTACAAAGGCTTCCCCGGTCTTACAACCTGGGGTGGCCGATTTCCGGTCCCATTCGTCAATACGACGATGGTATGGGACGACGATATCAACGTGGAAGGCTTGGCTCAGCAATACAAACACACGTTTGTGCTTGGAGCAGAACCACCTCCACCGCCTTCATTCAGCAAGGACGGCAAAGCCGTTGTGGCCGGGCCGAAACCGGAGCCGTTCCTGAAGCTCGATATTTTTGCAAACTTCGGGCAGTTTGTTTACAACGACGCCAATCCGGAAAACCCAATTGGCCCTCAACCGACAATTACGCAGCCGATAGGCGGCGAAACTCAGAAAATCCCGAACCACGATGCGTTCCTCCTCGGATGGCAGGTAGGCGCCAAATTTGAGTTCCCGCACATCGTTTACTTCCAGTTTGCGCCGACGCTCTACAATTACACCGGCAACGGCGACTCGTTTAACATCCATTTTTCAGGTGATCCCGGTGGCAATCAAAACGGCATCAACAGTCTCTTGGTCTTCGATGTCCCGGCCGAAATCGGCTGGAAAGTCGGCAAGATCCCAATGCGCATCTTTGGGGATTTTGCGACTAACTTCGAGGCTGACAATCGCGCCACCGCGGCGGGCCATCCAGGTAAGGGCGGCGACCGTTATGCGTATGAGATCGGTCTCGGCATTGGCCAGTTAAAGAAAAAACGTGATTGGGAGGTTAAAGCCTGGTGGCAACACACCGACCAGTATGCGCTGGATCCGAACCTGGTTGACTCGGATATCTTCGACAGCCGCGTGAACATGGAAGGCGTGGCCGTGAAAGCCGGCTACATGATGGCCGATGCGATCGTTTTCAACCTCACCTACTCTTATGGCTGGCAGGTAGACGACTCGGTCGGTACCGGCGGGGTTGGCGACATTCCGATAAATCCGTTGAACCAATACCAGCTTTTCCAAGCGGATATGAGTGTTAAATTCTAGCAAGGTTAGGTTGATCGAAGCCCGCCGGGGAAGCCTCACCCCGGCGGGCTTGGTATTACACCCAATCGCTAACAGCGCATGAAGACAAAGGCGAAGCGAAAACGAGAAAGTCGCCGGGTAGCGGTGGAATCGTCTCCGCTGACGATGCTTGAATCCGAACTTCGCGCGTTACACCACGATTTACGCACCGTTGCCAAGGCCTACATTAGCCGTCTCGAAAACGATCTACTCGTCTGCATTGCCGCGTTGAGGTCGTATGGGCCGATCGAACGGCTTCCTCGGGAACTGCTGCAGGAAATCCGCGATCTGACGATCATTGTTCGCAAACGCAAGTTGAAACCGGAAAAAGGCCGTCGCAAAGACCTGCGGAAAATCGACTCCCTTATCCTGGACCTGGCCTCGACGATGGGACGCAAGAATTAAGCAACAACACCGGCGATGGTCGCCGCGACTTCAGCGGTTTGAGCCAGATCCCTCGATTGTCGTCGAGAAATTAATTCTCCGACACTGGAAAGAATTCTCCGAACAGCGCGATCAAGATATTCTGGAAGGAAAAATTGTTATCCATCTGGACCCAACGCGTCCCGGCGCGCGGATAATTGGTGGCCGTCAAAGTGGCAGTGACGCGACCACTATCTTTTACCAGGTAAATCTTTGCACCCGAAGACAAATCAACCCAGGCACAGACGAGACCTTTCCCGAACCGCGCGACTGGGATCAGTTCACCATGGCCGCTCCTCGCAAAGAAGACGCGCCGTGAGGAATCGAATTGGACGCCTGGAAACCGAAAGTCGAACGATTCGTTCGTGGGCGGATCGTTGCAGTCGGCGTAAGGCTGATTACTGAACGTGATCTGCACCACCAGTTCGCCTTCGGTTCGGTCGAGATAAAGTCGGTGCGAAATCATTTCACCATAAGCAAATGTCTGCGCGTGATCCGGGCTGGTAATTCTGATCGCGTTCGCCATTGCAGAAGGGCTCGCTGCGAGAATGGCTGCCAATAAGAAGGCAAGTCGCATGCTGCCAATCTATAGACGGGGCGTCTTCTCGTCGAGTATTCGCCTTAACGATGACCGCCTCGCTCTTCAAACGGGTTGTAGACCGGCAGCGCGTAATACCACATAAAACCGTCCGGGCGATCTGCGCGACTATGGCCCTTCCCAAAAAGACCTTCCACATCATCCACGGTCGCGCGGCCGCGAGTTAACGAACCGATTCGGATCTTGTAAAAATCGTATCGTAACGCCTGTGCGATGTACGCCGGAGGGGCGATCAGCACGCCATTTCGATTGAATCGAAATGCAAGCGAATCCGCCCCATATCCGTGGTGCAGCGGGTCGGCAGTATCAATCACAGGCGCCTCATAAAGACCGAGTTCGTAAAACAAGTGCGAATCGGGCTGGACGATGTAGTAACCGTTCCGCGGACCTAACGAAACGTAATGCGAATCGTCGTCCCATGAAGCCGCGCAGGCCAAATTCGCAACCATCAGCAAGCAGAGAGTAATGCACGAGCGACGGCGCATGATTTATCAATAAGCTTGAGCGCGCGTTCTGTCCATATCACGTCCGCAGTGGAAGCGCACTGACGAGAGCGGCATCGGTAACAACGCGAGAACTGGCTTAAAAATTCAAGCCAGTTCTCGTGCAGAGCCGGGTTCACGCAATCGCTATGCAAACGTCACCATTCCTTTGCAAGGCCGCCACCTGTTTGTCACAAGCGCGTGCAACGCTGAGGAATGATTTGATTAGCGCATCTACTGAGTGAATCCCCCACAGCCCAGGTTTTTTGAAGCCAGAGGTTAGGTTAAGGCAGAGACAACGAGAGCCGGGCGCCTTGGGATGAAAATCCCGGGGCGCCCGTTGCTTTTTGGAATCGAGACATCGATAACATCATTGAGTTGCGCTGGAAAAACGACGTAGACCGACGCATCGTTTTGCCACACAAAAGTAACAATACTTTTTTTGCTGCGACTCCTGCTCGTCTTTACGATTTAGGCGCAGCGATGCAAACGTTCACCTTTCCCCGGCGGCGTTCCCCCCAATTTTTCGCGACGCAACAACGATTTTCATTTGGCAAATCCGCTGAGGACTTGCTCGCGGCGAAGCGCTATCGCGCCGCGTGGATTTCCGATGCGCATCTGGGTACCCGCGGTTGCAACGCCACGGCGCTCCTCGATTTTTTGCGCGAGAATAATTTTGGCACGCTCTACATCGTCGGCGATTTGATAGACATTTGGTCACTGCGTCGGGGAATTTATTGGCCGCAACAGCATAACGACGTGATTCAAAAAATCCTGCGCAAGGCGCGCAAGGGAACGCAGGTCATTTATATTCCAGGAAACCACGACGAACTAGTGGCCGGCTTTTGTGGCACCTACGGGAATATCGAGATCAAGCAAAGCGCAATTCATACGACCGCCTCCGGGGAACGCATCTTGATTATTCACGGCCACGAACTCGACGTGGTAGTGTCTGGCAGCGGCCGGTTGAAGTGGCTCGCGTTTGCGGGAGACCTTGGCTATCAATTTCTGCTCTCGCTGAATCCGCTCATTAATTTCTTCAGACGTTGCTTCGGCCTTGGCTATTGGTCGCTCAGCGCGTACGCAAAGCGACGCGTGAAAGACGCGGTGAGCTTTATCGGCAGATTCGAAGCCGCTGTGGCGCATTATGCGGAACGCTATCAGGTGGACGGCGTGCTGTGCGGCCACATCCACAGCGCAGCGATCCGCGAATTCGGAAAGGTCTCCTATTACAATTGTGGCGACTGGGTCGAAAGCTGCACGGCAATGGTCGAGAGCGACGACGGCATGATCGCGCTGGTCAATTATCATCCGTTTTCCGCGGCTGGACACGCAGTAGCTCCGGTGGCCGACTCGCCGGGCCACAAGCAAAGCTTGGTCACTGGTTGAAGCGACCGCTTCCTGTTAACCCTGCAACTTTTCAACCATCACCCGTGACGTCCGGTGCATGTTACCCAGCCGTCATCGCCTTTTAACAATTCGTAACCTGACGCGGCGCGCTTCTGGTTTAATGAACCTGCAGCTATGACTACGATTACGGTAAAGCGAACAATCGTCAGACGAACGCACGCGCAAAAATCTGCCACGCGCCGATCATTTCGCGAAGTGGCCCGATCCTATTTCCCAAGCGAAAGGAACCTGGAATTTGCCATCGAGGCGCTGCTTTTTGCCATTATCGTAGCCATTTCAGTGTGGCCAGTCTTGGCTGCTGCAAATGCGCTCAGCGAATTTCTTCAGAATGCATCGAGCTGAGCGCAGCCTGTAGCCGGCATCGACGATGCCGGCCGGAAGCTGAAGAAGCTACAGAAACCGGGGTTTATCGATCGCGGCTACAGATCCTTCTTTGCAGCCGCGAAAGTCTCGACACTCGACGCATGGCATTTAGGATGTTCATCCTGTGCGAGGATTTGAGCTGACGCGAAACAATCGCGAAATCGAACGAAAATTTTTGGTCAAAACGCTGCCGGACAACCTGAAACAGTCGCGAAGCTTTGTTATCGAACAGGGGTATCTGGCAACCGAGTCCGCCGGCCGACAGGTTCGCCTTCGAAAGACAGACCGCGCTGCGTCGCTGACGTTTAAGGTCGGTCGAGGCAGTCATCGCGAAGAACGTGAGATCAAACTGACGCCGAAACAGTTCGCAGCGCTCTGGCCCGGCACAGCCGGGAGAAGACTGCGAAAGGTGCGTTACGAAATTCCGTGGGACAACGTTCTGATCGAAATCGATATTTATCGCGGCAGACATGCCGGTCTAGTGGTGGCAGAGGTGGAATTTCCCGATTCCGCGAGCTGTCGCAGATTCAAAGCGCCCTGGTGGCTTGGGCGGGAAGTGACCGGTGAAAAGCGCTATAGCAACGTCCGGCTCGCTCTCAAATAGCAAACGCCATGGGCTTCCGTCTGAAATTGCGCGAACCTTTGCCGGAAGGTCTTAAGCGCGTTCTTGCCGAACAAATCGACGCGGCTCTTCACTTGTGCCAGCACCCGGCCAAACAGCGTGGTGTCACCGTGCATGAAGTGCGAAAACACCTGAAAAAACTGCGCGCGGCGATGCGACTGGCCATTGGCCAGGTCGGCAAGAATCGCCACGCACGCGAGGATCGTTGCGCGCGCAAGATCGGACGACTGGTGTCCGACTTGCGCGATGCGCAGGTGCGATTGCAAACATTCATCGAGTTGCGCGATCAAGCGGCGAAAGCTCTCGGACCGGAACGCTTTCCGCGTACAGAGGAATTGTTGTTGCTGGAACGAGAGAGTTTTTCCGCAGCCTTCGACGGTTGGCAAAGCCGGGCAATCCCTCAGCTGGAACACGCGAAAACGCGGCTTATGAAGTGGCCACTGGAGGGGCTCACTTGGAAACAAATTTGCGGTGCAGTCGGCAAAATCTACAAACGCGGCCAACGTGGACTCGCCAAAACGATTAATGATCCAGAGGCGGAAAATTTCCATGCGTGGCGTAAACGGGTGAAAGACATCTGGTATCAGTTGCGAATTCTACAGCCGCTCAACCGCGTGGTTTTGGAACAGATCGCTCATGACGCAGAAGTGTTGGGCGAATTGCTCGGTCGCGAGCATGATCTCCATTTTCTTCTGGCGCGTCTGGAAAAGGAAAGCGGCGATGAGACGCTGGCCGATGAGCTGGCGCAACTCAAAAGGCTAATCGGCAAACGGTGCAAGCGATTGCAACGCGATGCATTGGAACTTGGACGGCGTTTCTACGCAGAGCCTGCAAAAGCTTTCGCGAAACGCGTCTCTATTTTTGTAGGTAAGCGAGCGTAATTGGTCAGTACGCCTCAAGGTATTTAATTCCCGAGCCGGTGTTAAAAATGACCACACGCTCGCCGAAGGCTATTTTCTTTGTGAGGCGTAGGAGTTTCAAAGCTGCGAAACAGGCTGCTCCTTCGGGGCAGACGAACAGACCTTCCTTTGCTCCGACCTCGCGTCCGACGCGAATCATGTCTTCGTCATCGACAGCGACCGCACCACCACGGGATTCCCGGAGGATCTTCAGCATCGAGAAATCGCCGATCGCTTTGGGCACGCGCAGGCCGGATGCAATCGTGTGCGCGTCCGAAAATTCCGTGGCGTTCTTTTCTCCCGCTTCGAACGCGCAAACGATGGGCGCGCACCCGGTTGCTTGCACCGCAAACATTCGTGGACGCTTTGCCCCGAGCCAGCCGAGCGTTTCCATTTCATCGAAAGCTTTCCACATTCCAATCAGTCCTGTGCCGCCACCGGTTGGATAGAGAATCGAATCGGGCAACGTCCAGTTCAGTTGTTCCGCTAATTCGTAACCAAGAGTTTTTTTCCCTTCGACGCGATACGGTTCCTTCAGCGTGGACATGTCGAACCATTCTTCATTTTCTTTGCGCCGGGCAATTTCGGCGGCGCAATCAGTAATCAATCCATCGATGAGCGTCACGTGAGCGCCTAGCTCGCGGCACTCGATCACGTTTGCACGCGGCGTGTCACTCGGCATGAAGATGTGCGCTTGGAGACCGGCCCTGGCTGCATATGCAGCGAGCGCGCCGCCGGCGTTACCGGCGCTGGGGACCGCCAGCTTCTTTGCTCCTAAATGTTTTGCCATCGAAACGGCCACGCTCATTCCACGCGCCTTGAAACTTTGCGTCGGATTAAGCGACTCGTCTTTGATCCAGAGATCGACATCGTCACCAAATCTTTCTGCGCTCAACAGCGGCGTTCCGCCTTCGCCCAGCGAAACCGGCTCAACCTCGCCGGGCAGCGGCAGCACTTCGCGAAATCGCCACAACGATCTCTCCCGCGTCGAAAGAGTCTCTCGCGTCAGCGTCCTTGCTGCTTTTGTAAGATCCACTCTCGCAAGCAGCGGTTTGTGGCATGACAAACACAGATTCTGTAAACGCGACCAATCGTGTTCGAGGCCGCACGCGCTGCATTCGAGATGCGTGAGAAACATTGGAGCAATGGAGCGTATATCTCCGGGGAACGCACGCACCTCGCGTGCTGCTCAAAGGCGCGCTCGCCAGCGCAACCCACAGAACCGCTTGCGACTCGTGTTAGATTAAAACGAAATGGATTTGCTGACTCTGACAGAGATTCGCCGAACAGCCCAGAACAGCACGGTTCCGGCGCGTGTGCATGTGCAGGTGGAAAGCGCATCGCCAAAGCTCACGCGCGAACAGCAACCGTATTGCGAGCTTACGCTGGCCGACGCGCGCGACCGGATGACGTTGCGCGTCTGGAGCGATCATCCGGCGTACAAAGCGTGCACTGCGCTCACGCCTGAAAGTTTCATCGAACTCGCCGGCGAGTTTTACCGGTCGCAATACGGACTCGACGCGCGCAAGTGGACGGTGCGTCCACTTACCGAAGGAGAAAGGAACGACTTACTGCAAGGCCCGGCAGATTTACGCGCGAAACAGAACGCGGACTGGGAGTTCGTCACGTCAACAGGTCCCGACGATTTCCGATCCTCGGCTGCGCACAGTCTGCGAAGCGTTCTTGAAAGAATGGGGTGACCGGTTCCGGCGCACCGCGGCCGCGCGCAATTATCACCACGCCCGGCGCGGCGGACTGGTCGAGCACACTGCGCAGATGATGCGGGTGGCGAAACAGATCGCACCGCTTTACCCCGAGTTGAACCTCGACCTGTTGCTCGCGGGAATTCTTTTCCACGATTCCGGAAAACTTTGGGAGAACGCGCTGCCGGAAAGCGGCTTCGTGATGAATTATGACGAACTGGGCGAACTGATAGGACATATCTCCATCGGAATCGAGTTGGTGAATGCGTTGTGGAGGAGGTTAAGCGCCGAAAACGCCGACGCGTGGAAGAATCTCTCGCCAGCATCGGAAGATGTGCGAATGCATCTTTTGCATCTGATTGGTGCGCATCATGGCGAGCTGGAATTTGGTTCGCCGGTCGCCCCGAAAACACCGGAGGCTATGGCGCTTCACTACATCGACAACCTGGATGCGCGCCTGGAAATGTTCGCTGCCGGTTACACGACGGCCAAACCGCTCGCCACGCGCATTTTTGATCGCGTGCGGCCCTTGCCCGGAAATTTGGTGAAATCGCTGGAGAAATTTCAGCAACCGGCGAGTCCGCGTCCTTCCGCCGACGAGCTTTTGTGACGCGATACGACCACACGCAGATCGGTCACGTCATAATTTGGTCGTTGCTTTTAGTGATCGCTCTGGTCGTAAGCAGCAGCGGATTATCTGGATCATTGCTTCATCGCGGCGCGCCGGTGGTCGTTTCGATCATCCTGCTGGTTTCACTCGTTCTCTTCTACAAGCTTAGGATTACGATTCAGGATGAGACTTTGTGCGCCTCGTTCGGATTAGGCATTGTCCGCAAACGGGGGCCGGTTACGGAAATAGTCGCGTGCGAGCCGATTCGTATTAAGTGGTGGTACGGCTGGGGAATTCATCTAACGGCATACGGCTGGCTCTACAATGTTTCCGGTTTGAATGCCGTAGCGATCACGTTACGCAATGGCCGAAAGTTTGCGCTCGGCACTGATGATCCTCACGGGCTCGTCGAGGCGCTCGGAGGTTCCCACAGCACGCAGATTTAATTCAACGCCAGGTTTACTTCGCTAGTTCGCGGAACCAGCGCAACGCGATAGAGGTTTGCGCGTCGTTGACTTCGTGGCCGCCGTGGAACGTGCCGATCCGAAGTCGCTGAAAGCCGGTGCGTTTGATTGCGCCCGCCACGTTGTACTGCTGTTCTAAGGTTGCGATCCGGTCGTCGCGCCCCGCGCTGATGTAAATCGGCGTCAGAAGAAAACCCGCGCCCGGGCCAACGCGCGCATATCCCTCGCTCAAGCGATCTTCGTTCGCCCCTGTGATGTAAACGCCCGCGATATGACAACCATTCTTCGCCAGCAACGGCGCTACCACACCCACGCCTTTGCCACCTCCGGAAAATCCGGCGCACGCGATCGGCCATTTGTTTGAACCGGGAAAGCTGCGATGGAGCGCATCGATGGCGGCGAGCGTCATCGCGCCGCGCCACGCGGCGGTATCCTTCCGGGCCGGTTGCGGCCCGTCACCCGCTAACAGGACCCAGCCTTCTGCAAGTCCGACTCTGCGGTAACGATCGACAAGTTCATCACGATTCTGACGTTTGAAATCGCTGGTGGAACACACAATTAACACCGGCCAGTTCTTTCGTGGATCAAAAGTCGCCGGCGTGGCCAGTACCGCCACGGCATTTGGCGGCACGGTGTTTCCGCCTTGGGCGGCCAACGATTTTTCCTGCGTACTCAGCGGGACACTAGCCTTCACCGTTGAACCCGGAGAAAAGGCGACTCCTGCAAATCTAAATGAAGCTTCAGTTGCGACCGCCAAACCGGCGTGGAGCATTAGAATCAGCAGCAAAAAAAGGAATTGCCTCTGGTTACCGTGGACGTATTGCGAAAACACCCAGGTCATGCTGTTTCGTATTCCTGACCAAAAAACGTGCGGAACGGAACTCTAAACTCTAACCTAATTGGAAATCTAAAATTGGCTATGTCCCCCCATATTCGCACAGAAGTACAGGTGATGTTTTTCGATACCGATTGCGGAGGCGTCGTATCCAACATCGCGTACCTGCGTTTCATTGAGATCGCGCGAACACACCTGGCTGAGGCGCTCGGCCTCGCGTTGGCGGAGATGGCCGAAAAACAAACCTATCCGGTGGTGGTCCACACGGAGATCCATTATCGCCGCGCGGCCAAGCTTGGGAATCGCCTGGTCATTGAAGGCTGGCTGGATCAAGTGGAGCGAGCGCGGTTTTGGTGCGCATTCCGTATCACGCGCGCGGAAGACAACACCTTGATCGCCGAGTGCCGCCAGATGCTTGCGCTGATCGAGATGCCCACAGGGAAACTGCTGCGTTTGCCTGAGCATTGGAAGGCAGACAGCAAGGCCGGTTCAAGCCAACAGGTTGAAGGCGAATCTCGGAGTGGAACGGCGGTTTTCGGTGGAGAACGTGAACAATGACAGCGGGCGCACGCACGCTAAGCCTTGAAGAAACGCTGCTGGAGCCACCGGCGCTTCCGCCGCCGCCGACACGCAACGCTCTATTGATGATTCTGATTGCGCTGGCAGCGCTGCTGCACGTCGTCACCATCGGGACCGGCGACCTCTACAGCGAAACCGAAGGCCAATATGCCGGAGCGGCGCGCGAAATGGTTGAGAGCCATCACTGGCTGCTCCCAACGAACGACGGCATACCGCGTCTGCAGAAACCGCCGTTGCTTTACTGGCTCATTATCGCCTCGTACAAAATTCTCGGGGTCAACGAAGCGGCGGCTCGGCTGCCGGTCGCACTCGCGGTCGTAGCCACCGTCGCGCTTATTTTTTTGATCGGCGAAAAGCTTTCAGATTACTGGCGCGGCTTCATTGCCGGTCTGATTTATCTCAGCTTCTGCGGAACCTTTCTGCTGGCGCGCATTGTTATGCCAGAACCGCTGGTCACCGCATTCATTGCCGGCGCGATGTTCTGTGGACTGCGCGGCTATGAGCGCAGGCAGCGTCGCGGCGTCTGGTTCACCGGCGTTTGGATTTGTTCGGCACTGGCTTGTCTCACCAAAGGCTTCCTCGGGATCGTTTACGTAGCTGCGGTTTTTATTTTGCTCTCAATTTTCTATCGCGAAGCCAGGATGCGATTCCGCGCGCTGTTGCGGTGGGAATATGCGGCGATTTTTCTTTTGATAGTGGCCCCATGGCACCTCTGGGCACAATGGCATTTCCCGCACTATTTTCATTATTTGATCAGGTCCGAATGGTTGGGACACCTGCGCGGGCTTACCGATGAGACGCATGATTTCCTGGGCGTGCCTGCCTATCAGTTTGTGATCCTGCATCTGGCCTGGTGGTTTCCGTGGTCGATCGCGCTGCTACCCGGGGTGACCTTTGCCTGGCGTCGTGTGATTCGCCCGCGGGAGATCCACTTCGCCGATGGATTACTGCTTTGCTGGATGGGCGTGGTGTTCGTTCCACTCCTCTTTCTGGGCCAGCGCCAGGACTATTATTCCATGAGCATGTGGAGCGCCTTTGCTCTCTGGGCAGCCGTGGCCTGGGATCGGACCCCGCAAGGACTGCGCGCCGCGGGTGCCATCGCTGTGGGCCTTGTCGGGTTGATAATCGCTGCTGGAGCACTGTTTGTTGGCCGCGCGGCGCATGCTCCAAACGGAGACTGGGGAATAATGGACGCGCGCTGGACCGCCTGGAGAGCGTTGCACGACATGCCTGCTTCCGCCTGGGGCGCGCTCCGACCTTCGATCGCGATTATAGCTGTTTCGTTCGTGTTTTTCTCACTGGTAACGCTCTACTTCATTTTTAAGCAGCGCGAGAAACTCGCTGCCATCGCACTGGCCGTGTCGATGATCCCGGCCGGGCTCAGCATGGTAATAGGCGTCGCCAAAACCGCGCCCTATTTCTCGCTGGCCGATGTAGCCCGTTTCTTAAACCCGCGCTTGGAGACGGGGGGCCACGCGATTTTCGAAGGGCCGCTCGACGACAGCAGCAGTCTGATTTTTTATCTGAACCGAAGATTCTTTTTTGTTAATCAAAATCCGCAAAAGGAAGCTCCGATCGGAACACCGTCGAGCGACATTTTTTTGAACGAACAGGCCTGTACTGAACAAATGGGGGCAAGGCGATGCGGTGTACCTTATTGTGGAGCAGAGCCGGGCGGACTACTGGAAAGAACGGGTCAACAGCCGGTTTCACGTTTATCACCAGGTCACGACGTCGGGAACGTACGTGGTGCTCAGTAATCAGCTTTAGATCAAAATCGATTGGTTTTGGTGCGCCGTTCTTGAAAAACGATCGAGTCAGGCTAATGTGCGGGCTCACTCCCGGTTCAGTCCTTCCACGGTTCAACGAATTTATGTCGCAACATCGCAGTCTAAAAGGCGCAAGCACCATTGCAGCCAAGCGCAACGTCCTGAAACGCTTCGAGCGCGTCGAGCTCCTGAAGAAACGCGGCCAGTGGAAGGACGGCCGGAAAGTCATGGGCTTGCCGAAGACCAAGCCCGACGTTTGATCGGAAGCGTGAGCCCGCGTGCGCCTCAATCGCTTCCTTGCTGCCGGGGGAATTGGATCGCGCCGTTATTGCGATGAATTAATCGCGGCGGGTCGAGTCGCGATTAACGGCTCGGTCTGCACAGATTTCAGCGCGCAACCGGGGCCGCGCGATCACGTCAAAGTGGATAGCAAGGTTGTCCGCGTTGGCGCGCCGCTCACCATCATGCTGCATAAGCCCGCCGGGTTCGTGTCGACCCGGAAAGATCCGCGTGCCCGCGACACTGTCTTTGATTTGCTCCCGGCAAAATTTTCGCGGCTCTTCAACATCGGACGTCTGGACGCCCAGACTGAAGGTCTGCTTCTTGTTACTAATGATGGTGAACTTGCGCAGCACCTCACTCATCCCAGTTTCAAGATCGAGAAGGAATACGAGGTAACCTTGGATCGGCCGTGGGATTCGGCGCTTGCGCCGCGATTGCTGCGCGGAATTGTTCTTGATGGTCAGCGAGCAAGGATTGCCCGGCTGCGCCCAGTCTCAGCGACGCGTTTGCGAGTCGTGTTGCGGCAGGGAATCAATCGCCAGGTTCGCCGCATGTTCGAAGCGGTCGGATATCACGTGAAACATCTTGCCCGTGTTCGAGTTGATAGCCTTCGGCTTGGCGATTTGCCGTGCGGGCATTGGCGGGCATTGACAAAGCGTGAGTTAAAAAGCTTGCAACGTGGCAGCGACATTGTAGCCGTGGGCGCTGACCGCGGCGGCCAGAAAGCTGGCCGTCTCGGGGAACGCCGAGGTCAACGCCCTCGGCTACAGGGCACATGAAACTGGACGGTTCTAACGTTCTTATCACCGGAGCTTCGGCTGGGATCGGTCGTGAATTTGCGTGCCAACTTGCCAGTCGGGCGCGCTCAATAATTCTACTTGCCCGGCGTGATGAAAGGCTGGTCGAGTTAGCTGATCAACTGCAACGGGAGCATGCAAAACTTCTTGTTCACACTCGGAAAGTTGATCTCTCTGATCTTGCGCAGTTGAAGGATTTACTAGACTGGCTCGATCACGAAAAGGTCAACGTCGATCTTCTAATCAACAACGCCGGGCTCGGGGACAGCGGTCCTTTTGCGAAGAGCGATCCCGTTCGCAACGAGCAAATGACCCTCGTAAACGTCACGGCCGTAACTTTGCTGACTCGCCATTTGCTTCCGCAGATGATCGCGAAACGGCGCGGCGGCATTCTCAATGTCAGCTCGTCGGCTGGCTTTCTCCCGATCCCCGGCTCCGCCGTTTACGCCGCCACAAAGGCGTATGTGACAAGTTTCTCCGAAGCGCTTCGAGCCGAACTTCGCGGAACAGGTGTAAGCGTGTGCGCTCTTTGCCCGGGTCCGGTAGTAACGGAATTCCAGCAAGTGGCCATCCGCCAAGGCGCTGAGCCGGACATCGGCCCGAAGGCCATCGTCGTCCCGGCGGAACAAGTCGTGCGCGAGGCGCTGGCAGCGCTCGAAGCAGACCGGCCAACGGTGGTGCCCGGGTTGGCTATGAAGCTGCTGATGCTTTTGGTCCGGGTGACGCCAATGCCTGTGATGCGCCTCGCAGCGCGGCTGTCACCAAGGACACGCGGCGTCGTGTAGCGGCAAATCGCTCTCGGGACTGATCAGCGAAATCCGCTAGAGATGAAACCAGTTGTGCTCGCTAACGAACACGGAGCGGTTGACGAGGATCTCCGAGACAGTCACAAAGAGCACCACAAATCCCAGCAGGATAAGAGGCAAGGCTGCGTTGATCCGACTACACAACCAGATGAAGCCATACACATAGCAAACGACGAACGGAATGAGCGCGCCGGTTAGCAATCGTCCCGACGTGAAATAGGGATGTGCCCTGGACGGATTGATGCAGTTGCCGAAATCGAATTGAATCGAAAGCAGCAGCAGAAACGCAACGCCAGCCAGGAAAATCAGGACAGCGCTTCCAATCGCCTGTCGCTGAAATAACGTAAGCCCAGGTTGTTTTCGTAATCCGACGATAGCTGCAGAAACGAAAAGCAACGATGAAATCGCGTAAAATCCATCAGCCACCCGCCAACGCAACAGCTGACCGTGCCAGTTGACTTCGCCACGCCAGAAGCTTGCGATCAAATCGGACCAAAAGATCCAGAAACCGTGCGGCGTAAAAACCGGATGGTGCCACCACTCGCCTAACGGTTTTCGCGTCCAACCGAGCAAACCAATTTTTGCTGTCGATCCAGTGACATCGCCGAAATGAAGCTTCGTCCAGAGCATCCAACTGCCGATCGGGATTGCAGAACAAAAAATCAGTACACCAAGCGTGATTAGGCCGACACGAGGTTTTTGGCGGATAAAGCCCAAAGATCTCGCGACGACGATTAC
Source organism: uncultured Verrucomicrobiae bacterium (assembly GCA_963757675.1). Lineage (GTDB taxonomy): Bacteria > Verrucomicrobiota > Verrucomicrobiia > Chthoniobacterales > UBA10450 > Udaeobacter. The sequence continues at coordinate 268,144 of CAVWTH010000002.1, forward strand.
CAGCGCAACTGCGATCAGCGGTAAGTTGGACAGCTTCGTCAGATACGTGGCGGCCATCGCCAGACCCGTGAGCGCTCCCAACAAAGAGCTTGGCGCATTCGTTCGTAACCATTGTAAAACGCAAAGGAATAACACCCCGAAGCAGATAGGCGAGAGTACATCGTTATTCATTGCGTAGAACACACTCTGAGGAATGAAAGCCAGCAGCAGCGGCACACCGATCCGCAAATCGGTGCGCTCCGGCGCAATCGCGCGCGCGATCACGTAGCCGAGCCAAACGAGTATCGCCATTAGTGGAGCGTCAAGGAACCGAATCCAATACAACGATTGAACGCCGCTTAATCCCACGTGCTTGCCAATCCACCACCAAACGCTCGCTGCCGCGTAATACAGCGGCGGCTGAGAGGACTCGAAATTGATTTCACTGCTCCATGCCGTTCGTGTCGCCGCAATCTCCGGCTCGACCTGCTGCCACGGCCGCTTCCATAATGGCGTCGGAAATTTCCCATCTGGGAATCGCTCCGGCGTAAACAGGAATTCAGGCGAGGCGTAGGGGACAATCCAATTGAGCGTGTCTTCCTTCAGCCGATCAAAACTGCGCGGAACCTGCGCGTGTGAATACTGCGCAATGAGATCAAAGTGAACGTCCTCATCAATGTTACTGAAGAATGGAAAGGCGGCGGAGTAAGTAAAAACGCGGACCGCCGCTGCAAAACAGAGGAGCAAAATCAGGAGGCGCTCATGCCAGTTCGTGAACGATTTTGATTCGGCGGAAGTCATGGAGATTGCCTGCCAAACGGGACCAAAGCCACCAAAACTTGCACATCAAGTGCACAGCGCAAAAGTGACGCGAGGACGCATCGCACTTCCAAAGCACTTCGTGCGAAATCCAGTAACGTTCGCCGTGTTTTTTGCGAAAGCTCTCGGAGTGCGCACGCATTCTCGCGTCGCTTTCGTCCCTCTTCTCGTTGGCAAACAAAAAAACGGCGGCCGTATTTCGACCGCCGCTTTCGAATTTTCGGAATCTTGCTGGAGCAGGATTCTATGACGACTTGTATTTGACCGAGCAACCGTACGGTTTGGTCTGCGGCGTAGCGACAGATTTTCCTGCCAACGATTGATCCAGCGCCGCCTTCACGTAGTTCGTGGAAGTCGGAATGTCGGCGGGATTTGGCGTGGCTTTGCTGTCGATCGCGCCGTGATAAATGATTTTCCCTTCGGGATTAATAATTACCATATTTGGCGTGTTCTTCGCGCCGTAAGCCTGGCCCGCTTTGCCTTCCGGATCCAGAAGAAGCGCGGTCTCGTGCGTCTTCCACGACGTTGCAATCTTCGCAGCTTCTTCCGCCGTCAGATTGCCCTGCGTGCCCGGGGCATTGGAATCGATGGTCAGCCAGACCACACCTTTGTCAGTGTATTCCTTCTGAAGGTTTTGCATGTTGCCGCTGCCGTAATGCTTCTTCACGAACGGGCACTCCGGATTAAACCATTCGAGCACCACGTATTTGCCTTTGTATTCCGAAAGCGAATGTGTGTTGCCCTTCGTGTCGGTGAGCGAAAAATCCGGCGCAGCACTTCCCCACCGGAGGTGGATCAAACGCGTAGAGAGCAGTAGTTACAAGTGAAGCAATAATTGCGAGTGTTAGTTTTGTTTTCATAGATTATTGAAAGCGACAATGCGTGAGATGATCTCAAGTTTGCCGAGAATGATGCTCTTGGTGAGCCATCCATGATCATTTACTCTTTCCCGCCCAAGCCGTCAAAATCGCTTCGGCGTCCTTTCCATGCGCCGTTTCCTCAGGAAGCAACGCAGTTTCCGGTGTGACCATCTGAAGATACATCCGCTCTCCGGAAAATTTGCTCTGCTGCATGTCCCACGGAAACCAGATGAGAAAGCGCACGTAAACTCGTTCGCCGCTCGCCTTGATCCCGCCCCAATCTTTGAGCTGCTTCCCGTTCAACACCACCACGTCAAATACGCCTTGTGGACCAATAACGAGCACCTCCGGCACCCATAGAACATCGGTGAACGCATTCAGGAGCTCTTCGTAAAAAGCGCGGGCGCCCTCGTGTCCGTGCCATTTCAAGCCAAGATTAACGAGATGATATTCGCAATCATCAGTTAGCGTCGTTAGCAGACCATCAATGTCGTTATTGTTCTCGCGGTCGCAGTGATGCGCCCATAACGCACGAACCTCATCGTACAGCTGCGGCGTGATTTCCAAGCTGACCCAATCCTTGACGAGCGATAAATCAGCCAAACCCATGATCTCTCCTTTCGTTCATGCTAACCACTAATGTCGCCAATAGATTTTACCCTCTTCGTTCAATTGGCACGCTGTAGCCACGGCCGTGTGGGCCGTTACTGCGCAGCGACCGCGCGGGACGTTGTTTCGAGTTTCTCCAGAATGATTATTCTTGGTAAGCAATTCCGGGAACACGATCGGCTCTTCGGATTTTCCAGGATAAAGCACGTAAAGTGGGACACCTGGCCGGCCAAATTGTTGCAATAATTTTGTGACCATCGGATCGCCGATGGTGCAATCAGCTTTTAATTTAACGACGGAATGACACTGGAACGCCTCTCGCACGTCCTGACTTTCGAAGAGCCAGAAGGGGTTAGAGCTACCTATCGACAGTCGGCTGTGGCATAGCCCGTGGCATTATAGATTATTGAGAAACAACGCGCCGCGCGGCGGTTTCGAGCTTATCCAGGATCATGCTTTTGGTGAGTAGTTCCGGAAACACAATCGGCTCTTCGTTTTTCCCAGGATAAAGCACGTAGAGCGGAACACCGGGGCGGCCGAACTTCTGCAATAGTTTAGTGATCACGGGGTCGCCGTTGGTCCAATCCGCTTTCAGTTTCACAATGCCATGGCGCTGGAATGCATCTCGAACGTCTTGAGCTTCGAGCACATTGGCTTCGTTGAATTTGCACGTGAGACACCATGCAGCGGTGAAATCGACGAAAACAGTGCGCCCTTGCTCCAGTTCGGTTTGCAACCGTTCGGGCGTGAACGGGTGCCAGTCACCTCGCAATGATGCACCCGCAGAAGCAATTTTTGCCGACTGAAATTTGTCGCCGATGAAGTAAATGCCGCTTCCGAGCACGAGCAGGAGCATGAGCACGAGCACGATGGTCCGTTTCATCGCTGATGCTGTTGGAACAATGAACGCACCTTTCATCCAGCACGCGACACTGATCGACTAGCAGAAAACAGCTCGCCCAGATCGCGCCTTCCAAGCCACGCTGCGCGCCGAGCACGTAAAGGAGAAACAGCAACGTCGCCAGCAGCAGGAACCCCATGAACTGTTTAAGATGCAGCATCCAAGGGCCGGGTCTCGGCACAAACCGCAGCCACGCAGGCTGCGCGCTCAGAAGGAGATACGGCGCGCTCATCCCGGCGGCCACCGCGATGAACATCGCCAGAATGATCGCGGCTGACTGCGTAAACGCGAATCCCGAGCGCGGTGCCGAGAAACGGCGCGGTGCACGGCGTGGCCAGCACAGTCGCGAACACGCCCTGGAAGAATGAGCCGAGGAGATCTCTGCGCTCGCTCGTTGAAAGCAAACTGCGGGTAACGGATTGCGGCAACGAAATCTCGAAGACGCCAAAGAGATTCAGGGCAAATACGAGAACGATCACACTCAGCACGAGAACGAAGTAAGGATTCGTGAACTGAAATCCGCCCCAAGTCACATCGCGCCCAGCGCTCTTAAGCGCAATCAACAGCAGCGCCAGCGCAATAAACCACGCAAAGATTCCCACTGCGAACGCAATCCCGCTCCGCAAGATTTTTTGCCGGCTCTGGCCCGCCTGTTGTATAAAGCCGAAGATCTTTAGCGAAATCACCGGCAAGACACACGGCATCAAATTCAAAATGAAGCCGCCGAGAAAACCGAACAGCAGAAACGTGAAGATTCCGCGCGCGGGTGGCGGACGAGCGGCCGAAAGCAGTCGACGCCACACTCGTAATATACCATGCCGCGCGATCGTCCCCGTTCGGCTGCTGCGAAAAAACCACCAAGCCCGCCATCGACGACAAATTCTTCGGCGCGGACTCAAGCGGAATCCGAAGAACAATTTCGTTGTTATTCCGCGACTGAACCGCCGGATGACCAACAATCGTTTCTTGCTTCGGCAGCGGAAAGAAATCGACTGCCGGATATTTAGCCAAAGTTTCGCTTGTGATTTTCAAGCGAACATCGGATCCGACCCGGCTCCACTCGGTGCTCGCCACATTTGCTCCCGGCCAGTTTTGCGGAAGCAAACGGCGATAACGCGCGAAAATGATCCGCGTTCGCCGGCTGACTGGTTGGTGCTACTGGCAAATCCAACTGCAATGTTGCGCTGCCGGGGATGCAGATCTTTTCGCATACCAGCCAATTCGCCTCGGCAACGAGTTTCATTGACGAGCTGTCGATATTCGATGGCGGCGTGATCTCCTGCATCAGCAGGACTTCATTCTCGTAGCCGTAGGTTTCAATGTCGCCCGGGTCGATCGTTTTCAACGGAATCGGCCATTGGATCTCGCCGACCTTCCAGCCGGGTGGCAGTTTCCAGTTCAATTCCGTTGGAAGCCCTGCGTCACCGGAGAATTTCCAGTAGGTGTGCCAGCCCGGAGCCATTCGCAGTAGCAGACCGACGGTGAAAGGCTTGCCGGGCAGGATCGCATTTGTCTCGGCAAGCAGCTCTGCCGTAACAAGCTGCTTTCCCTGGTAAGTCTGGGCGAGACCGTGCGGGGCGATAACGACCAGAAGCCAGCAGAGTAACGAGCATGTCAGCAAATCTCGAAGCTAGTCGCATACGATTAGGTAACATTCACTCACCCGTGCGGCAATCAGTGCCCCTGTAGCCGCTTCGCTGGGCGAAGCGTGATACTGATGTCGCTTTCTCCGACCAGTTGCCCACGTCCGCCGAGGTTCGGCGGGCAAGCAGGGCGACGGCTACAGAAGCGCACGTTTTACGGCACGATAAAAATTTTATCGGTCCAGGGATCTTTAACTTTTGTCCCGGGCGTGTAACCGCTCACGTCAACGTATCTGCCGCCGGAATCGAATGGGCTGAAGACATATCCAGGCTTGTCAGGCACCGCCTTGGCAGTCGGAAATGCAGCGGAGGAGCGCTGGCGCTGGCGGCGCTGGCTTTGGCTCGGGCTCCGCGGTTTCGGCCTAACCTGTGGAGGTTTTTTGGGCGGGTTTTGAGTCTGGGCGACATCAGATTTTGGCCGGCGCTGCGGTGGCGAGGCAACCTGTGTCGTTGAAGCCGGGTGACCCGGCGCAGTCACATCGGATTCGACTGCATCTGTTGTTCCAACCATGGTCGGTTCGTTACTGCGCCGCCGCAGAGCATAATGCACCGGCGCGGTCGCAACGCGGTACGAGCCCACAGCAACATCTCGCGTGACATGATAGGAACTCACCGCCACATCACGTGTGGTTCCGCATCCCGCAAGCAAAACTGCCGCTAACATTATGGGTCGTTCAACCAGGTTCATCTCGTTTCTAAGATGTCTCTTGGCGCAATCTGTTCAATCATTTAATAGCGACAAGATCGCCAATGAACATTGAGATTTCCTCGTCGGTGGTGGACCACGAACACATCAGACGATAAACGTCGGGCTCCAGAAATTTGTAGAAGCGCCACCCCCGCGTTTGAAGACCGCGCACAAGCGGATCCTCCATCCGGATAAATACGGCGTTTGATTCTACTGGGAATACGTTTTCGATTCCTGCCTGGTCTCGAATTCGCTGCGCAAGCTGGCGCGCGGCCCGGTTCGCGTGCCGCGCGTTTCCCAGCCAGACATCTTCATTCAACAGCCCCAGCCAGGGAGCAGCGATAAACCGCATTTTTGAGCCGAGGTGCCCGGCTTGTTTCACTCGATATTGAAAGTCACGCGAAAGTTTCTTGTCGAAGAAGACAACCAGCTCGCCCGCCGCAAGGCCATTTTTCGTGCCGCCAAAGCTGAGGATATCTACGCCGGCCTTCCAGGTGACCGTTTTCGGAGCGCAACCAATCGATGCGACTGCGTTGGCGAACCGCGCGCCGTCCATTTGAAGCAACATTTGGTGCGTGCGCGTGAAACCGCCAATCGCCGAAACTTCATCCGGTGTGTACACGGTTCCGAGCTCCGTTGCCTGCGCTATGCTAATGGCGCGCATCATGTGCCCGTGCAGTTCTACCTGCTGCGCGATGAGCTTTTCTGCCTCGCCAAGGTCGATCTTTCCGTTACTCGTCTTTGTCAAAAACAATCTGGCTCCCCGCGCGTAAAACTCCGTTGCGCCGGCTTCGTCCGTCTGGATATGTGCGCGTTCGTGGCAGATGACTCCGTGGAAAGGTTGGCAGACCTGGCCCAGACCCAGCGCGTTCGCCGCTGTGCCGGTGAACACAAAATAAACATCACAGTCGACTTCGAAAATTTCACGGACGCGTCCGCACACTTCAGCAGTCCATTCGTCGTCGCCATAAGCGGGCGCATGATTTGTATTCGCTTGTTCCAGAGCGATCCATGCTTCCGGACAAATCGCCGCCGTATTATCGCTGGCAAAATCATAACGAATTGTATCGGCGCGCATCCCGCCTTCCCTTACGCGAGTTTCTCCGTCTGGCAATCAGGGCCAAAGAGATTGCCTGACAGCGGAGCCCTGGGCCTCCGAGTCTGCCAGGCAAATCCCAATCCCTTTCTTAACTCCCCAAAACGCGTTCAGCAGTTTCATCTTGATATTTCGAACGGTAGCCCGCGAGCGAGCGTGTTTGCGGCTGCATTTTTCGTATCGAAAATCTGCGTAGCTGCGTTTTCTCCCGCTTCAGTTGCCGCTCCATCTCATTTTTGAATCACATTATATGATCGAAAAGTGAAACGACTTGGCGTGGGAGACCCGCTGGCATTAGCGCGAACATTTTGCCTAACACGCAGGCGGAGCTACCCTTCGCGAATGAGATCGCTTCAAAGCGAGGTCGAACAGCGGGGCGAGCAAATCTTTGAGCTGGTCGACAAACATCCCGAGCGAATCTTCAGCAAGGCCGGATTTTATCAGCGTCTGATGACGCTCTCGATGCGCGACGAGCGGTTCAAGACGCAATTGTTTCGGTTCGTCGCCGTCCTGCCATCATTGCGCGGGTCGCGTGAGATCATTCAGCATCTCGAAGAATATTTCAGCGATGCGGAGGATGGTTTCCACCCACTGCTTGGTGTTGGCGTTCGCCTGGCGCGCATCGCTCCATGGGTAAGCGCTCCGGTGCTCCGTTGGAACGTGATCGGAAATGGCACGCCAGTTTATCGCGGGACGAAATCCGGATGAAGTGATAGCTACATTGCGTAAACGCCGAGAACAAAAAATCGGCTTTACCGTTGACGTTCTTGGAGAAACTGTCATGAGCGAAGCCGAGGCGGATGAATATGCAGGGCGTTACGCGGATTTGCTTGAGAAACTGGCGAGCGAGACAGAGAACTGGACCGATCCGCTCGGAAAAAACGCCGAGCTTTTTCCCGTCGTAAATCTGTCGGTCAAGATTTCTGCGCTCTATTCGCAAATCAATCCGGCTGCTCCCGCGGATTCCATCGCGCATCTCGGGACCAGGCTGCGTCCGCTTCTCCGCCGCGCACGCGACGCTAGGCGCATTTATCAATTTCGACATGGAGAGTTATGCCCTCAAAAATACGACTCTTGAACTGTTCAAAACCGTTTTCACGGAGGCGGAGTTCGGGGATTGGCCGCATGCCGGGATTGTTATCCAGGCGTATTTGCGAGATTCAGAAAGCGACTTGCGCGATTTGATCGAGTGGGGTCGTGCACGCGGCACGCGGTTCGCCGTCCGGCTGGTGAAAGGCGCTTACTGGGATTACGAAACGACAAAATCGGGTCAGAACGGATCGAGTTCTCCGGTGTTTCTTCAGAAGCCCGAGAGCGACGCGAATTTTGAAGCACTCACGCGGGTGCTTTTTGAAAATGAGTCTATCGTCACCGCTGCATTCGGGTCGCACAACGTGCGCAGCATCGCGCATGCGCAGGCCACCGCAGACGAACTCGGGATTGATCGTGGCCGTTTCGAGTTTCAACTGCTTTATGGAATGGCTGGGCCGATCAAGCGCGCACTGGTGGAAATGGGGTACCGGGTACGGGAATACTGTCCCATTGGCGAATTGCTGCCCGGCATGGCCTATCTGGTTCGGCGCCTTCTTGAGAACACGTCGAACGAAGGATTTTTGCGCGCAAAATTTGCAGAAAATGTGCCGACGAAAGAATTGCTGCGCGATCCAAACGAACTGATTAAGCCCGCTGTAGCCCGGATCGGTGATCCCGGCAGGCCCAGTGGATCGGATCAGAAAAATGGGACTTCACTTCAGCTTCAACGCGGCGATACTTTTAAAAACGCACCACTTGTGAGTTTCATTTACAAAGACAGCCAGGACAAAATGCAGAGCGCATTGCGCGAAGCACGCAAACGCTTCGGCGAAAAACATCCGCTTTACATCGGAGGGGAAAAAATTTGGACCGATAATCTAACGCCTTCGGTTAATCCGGCCGAACCGACCGAGATCGTCGGTTACGGAACCGAAGCGGGAATTGCCGAAGCGGAGCGTGCTGTTAAAGCTGCTCGCGCCGCATTCGAAAAATGGAGGTGGACCCCATTCGAAGAACGAGCGCAGTTGCTGGAGCGCGCGGCCGACATTTTGGAGCGCCGGCGTTACGAACTTTCGGCAGTAGAAGTCTTTGAGGTTGCCAAGCCGTGGTCCGAGGCCGACGGCGATATCCGCGAAGCGATCGATTTTTGCCGATTCTACGCACAGCAAATACGACGGATCGGACGACCCAAGCTCACGCAGCAGGTTCCTGGCGAAGAAAGTTATCATCATTACTGGCCTCGCGGCGTGGCGTTCGTAATCGCGCCGTGGAATTTTCCGATTGCGATTCTCTGCGGCATGGCGTCGGCCGGAATTGTTACCGGTAACGCCGTAATCATGAAACCATCCGAGCAATCGATCATCTGTGGCGCCATGCTCATGCAGGTGTTCGAGGAAGCAGGTGTCCCACCGGGGGTTTTAAATTTTCTGTCAGGGCACGGGTCCGTGATTGGAGCGCACTTGGTCGATCACAAGGATGTCGATTTGATTGCGTTCACGGGCTCACGCGAGGTCGGATTGAAAATCTGGGAATCGGCCGGGATCACGCGTCCAAGTCAACGCGAGTTGAAGCGAGTGATTTGTGAGATGGGCGGCAAAAACGCGATGATCGTCGACGCCGACGCTGATCTTGACGAGACGATCATGTATTCAATTTATTCCGCATTCGGGTTTCAGGGACAAAAGTGCTCCGCGCTCTCGCGGTTGATTCTGCTCGAGGAAAACTACGATCGCGTGATGGAGCGTTTGATTCCGGCCGCAGCCAGTCTGCGTGTCGGGAATCCGGAGCAACCCGGAATCATGGTCGGCCCTGTAATCGATGAACCCGCGCACCGGCGCATTTTGGAATACATCGAGATCGGGAAAAAAGAGGCCACTCTCGCGTATCAGGCGAAGGAAATCCCGCTGCACGGTTACTTTATTCCACCAACCATTTTCACCGATGTGAAACCGCAGATGCGCATCGCGCGCGAAGAAATTTTCGGCCCTGTGCTGAGCGTGTTAAAGGTGCGCGATCTCGACGAAGCGCTCGAAGTCGCGAATGGAACCGACTATGCGTTGACCGGCGGCTTTTTCTCGCGCAGCCCGGATAACATCGAACGCATTAAGGCGCGGCTGGAAGCCGGGAATGTTTACATCAATCGTTCGTGCACAGGTGCGATTGTTGGGCGGCATCCGTTTGGCGGCTTCAAAATGAGCGGCAGCGGCACCAAGGCCGGCGGCGAAGATTATCTTCTGAACTTCCTCGTGCCGAGAGTGGTGACCGAAAACACCAGCCGGCATGGCTTCGCTCCAGAACAGTCTCCTGAGTATCGCGACGAATTTCTCTGGCCCAAACGGCGGCAGTGACCACTCGAAACAGCCGGAATATCAGTTCAGCGGCCGGGCTTTGCTGAGCAGCTTCACAACCGTGACGATCATGTAGAGGACGGGCCAGGCCGAGGTGAGAACGATCACCGCGAAAGCCGCCATTTCCCTGGCTCGTTCGCGCGCCGCTTCGAGACGGTATTCGCGTCCCAAATCAAAAAGATTCCGGAACTTCGATTTATCTTCTCCGTCGTAAGACCAAAAATGGCCCTGCCACCGACCGAAACCGGAATGAAAAAAATAATCCGTCTGCGGAAAGCGTCCCTTACCGCCCGTAGAAGGACTTCTCGGTTTCATAGACTCTGACCGACAACTGACTTGGAACCAGCGGCACAATACCACGTTCAAAAAATCAATCAGCCTGAAAAAATTGCTTTCCGATTACACGCAGGCTGCGAAACACTCGAAACCTAAACATGAAAACGGCGTTTTATCGCGCTGGCAAGTTGCTGGTGAGATTGGTGTTTGGCTGTGTCGCGCGTGTTCGCGTACTCGGGCGCGAGCATCCAGGCCGCGCCGGCGGATTTCTGCTAGCGGCGAATCACATCAGTCATTTCGATCCGTTTCTGATAGGCCTGGCGGTTCGGCGGAAAATCGATTGGATGACCATGGCCGAATTCTTTCGCCCGCCTATGCTGGGCTTACTCCTGCGCGCGATTGACGCGTTCCCAGCAGAGCGGGACCGCGCTGACCTTAAAACCATTCGCACCGGAATCGAACGGCTGAAAAACGGGCGCGTCGTGGGTATTTTTCCAGAGGGTGGCATTCGCGACGGCACGCGCTCGTTGCTCGAAGGCGCGCCGCTGCGGCCGGGCGCGGCAAGACTCGCCCAGATCGGTGGCGTCCCAATCGTGCCGTGCGTGATCCTTGGCACTGATCGGTTGTATTCAAAAAGACAGTGGCTGCCGTTCCGGCGCACGCCGGTCTGGATCGCGTTCGGTAAACCGATCTCAAATTTTCCGGAGCTGCAAAAATCTCAGGCGCGTGAACGGATCCAATCCGAACTGGCTGGCGCATTCAAAAATCTCTACGCCGAATTGCGCGGGAAATTTCGGCTCACGGCTGATGATCTGCCGCAGCCACCGTGCGAACGAATAAAGGGGAGGGTTGGCGCGCTGCGCCGACTCGACGCCGCAGTGCAGCGTTCCTACCATCGTTTTGCTGCCAGGGGAGTGGATTCACTCCTCTGCGCATCGATCAATTTCCTTCACAGGCGCCACCAATTGAACGGGCGCAGTCGTGAGGAGATGGAGCGCTACGTAATTACCTGCGAGCGGCTCTCGCCTCAGGAATATTATGCCATTCCAAAAGTGATGGCTCGTAACGGCGAACTCGAGTCAAAGCCCGCGCTCGACGGCAAGCGCGATTCAGATATGGCAACGCTGTCGTGGCACAGCCCCATCGAAACAGCTTTTGTAGCAAACAACGTCGCGCGCGCGGATTTTTTCCAATCCAATGCACAAAATTGGGAGGGAAAGCCGACCGTGTTTCTATTGCACGCACTTATGTCGGCCGGTCCCACCGGCCACTACCGTTGGGCGAAGAGCTTCAACCAACTTGGCTGGAACGCTTGTTTTGTTCATTTGCCTTATCACTTTTCGCGTGTCCCACCTGGCTATTGGAATGGCGAACTGGCGATTACACCGGACCTTATGCGTAATGCCGAAGGGTTGCGTCAGAGCGTGATTGAGTTGCGACAACTGATGGAATTATTGCGGGCACACGGCTGCCGTGAGTTCGGTGTGCTGGCAGCGAGCTACGGCGGTTGGATCGGCGCGCTGTTGACCCTCGTCGAAAGCGATTTCCGATTCGTCGCGTTAATGTCGCCGATTGTAAACGTTGAGCACGCTATCTGGCAAAGCCCGGCTGCGCGTCGTCTTCGGCGCGAACTGCTCCAGGCAAACATCGAGCCGGCCCTCGTTGCGCGGCATTTTCATTTGAGCTCACCATTGCACGGCCGGCCGGCCTGCGATCCAGCGCGGATCCTATTCGTCACAGGCGAATTCGATTCGATTGCTCCACCGGAAGAAACTGAGGCGATCCAGCAAATATGGCGCGGCTCGGAACTGTTGCGGGTGCGACAGGGACACTTCGGGTACCGCATGATTCGGAAAGCGATCGCGCGCCTGAAGGAACGCTGCGATTTGTAGCTCTCGACTAACACCCGGCTTCAGCCTGGTGTGCCAACGGCAGTGATAGTAAGCCGTTTAAACGGCTTTAGCGCATCCCCCGGAGAATTGCTCCGCGCTGAAGTACGATTATTACCGAGAGATTCCAAGAAATTCCAAACTGGAGCCAAGCGCGCTGAAAGCCGCGTCGGCTAGGGCATTGTGTCCTTCTACCGAGGCGTGCCACGCGTCGACGGGATGCAATAATTCCACGCGACTGAGGTCCGCGGTCGCGAGCGCATCAGAATATCGCAACTGAATGTGGCCGGTCTGCCGCACCACTTCACAATTCAAGTCTTCCACCATTGCGCGCAGCTCTTCATTGGCCATCGCAGCAAGTCGAATCAAGTTGCGCCGGTAACGCGGATGAAAAGAAACAAAATATTTGTAAGTCGTTTTCAGGTGTGGATACAGCGTTCCATCCGATTCTCGAAGACGCTCAGCGGCCTCACGGCCTTTGAAGTACGACGCGAAATTAATCAGGCCGTAAACGACAATTGCCACACGATGTTGCTGACTGCCCGCGCTCCCCACCAGGCGTCGCAACTCGCGCCAGTAATTTTGCCGGAACTCGTTGCTCATGCGTTTTAATCGCTCCTCCGGTTCGTCCAGTTCATCCGGTGGACATCGCCACGCCCAATCGACATTGTTGTGCCCGATCGAAATCAGAATCAGATCGGGAAACCGGCGCGCTCGCAGCAACCGACTGATCTGCCCCGAAAAATTGCGTGTTCCGAGGATGCGGCGGAAAAGACTTTGTCGATCGTGCTTATCATCCACGAGCGCACCAACCCCAGCGCACTCAATCGCAACAAAAGGCGTAATTGCCTCCACTCCTTTCGAAACACTGCAAATAGGCGGAACAGCATCGAGGTGAAGAAACCAATTTTTTCCGCTAGAAGTATGCGCGCGCCATAACGTGCCCCACGGCGATGAAATGTAGATGTCCATGCAGACGCTATCGCCGAGCATGGCAATGTGCGGAAGCCGCGCAATCAACTCCGCTCGAGTTATCTCGCCGCTTTCATAAGAGACGTAATCAGAATGAAACGCTGAGCCGGGTTCAGCAATCCGCTCCAGAAAATTCGGGCTGACACACGGAGCAGATTTCATCTCGCAAACATTACGTCGTAACTCATTCGTGCAGGCAGAAGCCTGCACAACCGCGGTTATGACACGTGACGGTTTTACGGCGTTAATCCAACCAATCCATCGCTTCAAGCAACCGGCGAAACTGCGGATTGTCAGTGGAGAGCGCAGGTAGCCATTCGCCGATCGGTTCGCGTTTCCACCACGCTTTGTCGCCGGGCGGCGCGAAATGATAACGATACAGCCGCGCCCGAATGTAGTGCGGCGGCGCATCGGGAAAAGGATTGTTCGCGAGCAGCGACAGCGTGCCCGGATCATTATGCAGAAGTTTCCAGACGAAATGTAGCGTCCATGGATACTCGGCCGGTGAAGACATCGCCGCGAACCAGATTTGCCAGTCGATTCGCGGCTGATACGGCGCGATAAACGGCGGCCGGCGGTTCGGATCACCCGGTTTGGCCTTGAATTCGTATTCCTTCCATTTCGTGTCGCCGGTTATCAGCGTGTCGTCTGTACCCTCGAAAATGATTTCGTCGCGTTCGCGACCCACTGTGCCGAATGCGCCGTAAGTGTTTACGAGATCAAGCGGATCGAATGAGTAATTCATCAGCTGCCGCCCCGAGGCAAGATTCAGTACCGTCGGTACGCTGAGCCAGGCAACCACGACCGATAATGCGATAGCAATTGCGTTGTTGACGCACGATGGCTGCGATTCCTGAGCAGCGCGTTCTGCGCGTCTAACGAAGGCACCCGGCAAAAAGCGACAAAGAAAAGTATCATCGAAGCACGCGAGAAAAGGAATGATGGTCAGGTAATTGAGGAACGAAAGATTGCCGCTTATGATAAGAAAAAGCTGAAACGTAACGAGCAGGACGCCGGCAATGTGACGTGCCGTTCGCGGCCCGAACGAGAACCATGGCACAACCAGTTCGACGAAGTGGTTCCAAGCCGTCTCGAACTTGAGCAGCCAATGCGGCGAAAAATGCAAATAGCGACTGATCGGGTTTGGGATCGGCTGCGTTTCGTAGTGATAATAGAGACAGGTGAGATCGCGCCAACAGGGGTCGCCGCGCAATTTAATCAGGCCTGCGCCAAACATGATCCGAAAGCCGAGCCAGCGAAAAAGCCAGATCACCAGAATCGGCGGCCTGGTCTTTGGAAATGGCCGCCCATCGAGCAGTGGACAAAGAAAAATCGACAAGAACCCGGTCTCGAGCAGCTGGATTTCCCAGCCGTAACCGTACCAGATCTGGCCGACGTGCACAATCGACATATACATCGCCCAAAGCACTGCGAGCAGAATCGCGTTCGCATACCCGCTAAGGACAACGAGCGACAACCCGAAGCCGACCCAGGAGAAAATCGCTAATGCGTTGTCCGAGATTCCAAACCAGAAAAGCGTCGGCACTCGAAGCGCACCGGCACTTCGCGAGCCGAGTTGCGTTTGAACTGCGTTTAGAAAGTGCGTCGCAGGCGTCAACCCATGTTCGCCGATCAAGGGGACGAGCTGGTTACCTGCGACGAAAAATGCGACTGCATAGACAAACCCAAGCAATCGCAAAATGACAAAGCGTGTCAGCCAATACGAATTTCCCAGCGCGAAGAATCTTTCGAGCACGCGTCCCTGACTCATTGCGAAGAACGTCGAACACTGAACGTCCAACGTCCAACATCGAACCTGGATGGATGGCAAATCCGCACTTCCTCGCCGCCGATACTGCCAGGGGGGAGATTCGAACTCCCGACCAAGGGCTTATGAGTCCCCTGCTCTACCACTGAGCTACCCTGGCGTTTTTTTCGTGCGCAAAGCTTAATGAATTTTCTTGAACGACCAACCCCGAACCCTTTCGGGGCTGCTCTACCACTGAGCTACCCTGGCGCGAAGGAAACAAAAATTGAGGGCTCCGCACCGCAGTGTCAACGACGCACAGAATGACGCTATTTATCCGCTGCTTTCGAAACGTACGGTTTTAAGTCTTTGCCGCGACCGCGCACGGCAGCCATGAAGCAAACGCCGCTGTGCTCGGTTACTGCACCGGTCCAGCCTTCCTGATGAACATACCGCCAGCCTGGTAACCGCAGCGCTGCTCCGGTTTTGTCGTCTCTCTCGGCGGGAAAGAGAAAGAACTGCATGCGCTTCTCGGCCACCCAAATTTGGGCGATTCGGCGTGATTCGTCATCTTCAAAAACGCGGCATCCGATTGTGTCAAAATCGGCGAACTCCGGCGGAACATCATAATGCTCCAAGCCGTGTTTCATGAAAAATAAATCGCTCAATGTTCCTGCTTCCGCCTTCACCGGGTCCAGCATCACCGGTCGCGTGGAAGCGGCGAGGGTCAACAATTTGCGAGCCGTCGCCGACCCCGGAAAATCATCCAAGTGGCTGAGAAAATTAAACACGAACACGCCTGCAATGACCGCAACGGCGATGCTGATCGCGAGGACGGCGGGGTTCCGTACCATCTTTTTCCAAGTCCACCTCGAGGCAGGGACCAGGTCCTTTTCGGAGAACCATTCGGCAGACTCAGCTGGAATGGGAACAAGCCGAACCAAGCCCGCTACAGCACGATCGAAGTTCTGCTGACTAGCGAATTCGACGGAGCTATCTGCACGAGATATTGCCAAGCGCATCGAACGGTCGGCCGACTGGCCCGCGCTGATCGGCGCGCAATTTAAAAGGGAGCGTTGACGGCGCATTAACGGCAGCATTTTCATACGTCGCCTGGTTGAGGAAATTTCGCATCAAGCCACGCCTGCAATTGCCGGCGGCCCTTCGCAAGGAAACGCGAAAGCTCGTTTACCTTGAGTTCGGCCAGATCGAGGATTTCGCGGTAATCGAATTCGTCGAGATAAAACAGTGCCAGCGCGCTCCGCTGCGGATCCGGCGCCGCCGAAATCCAAACCGCGAGCTGCATTGGATCGAGACGTTGGATCTGTGATGCCGCCTTCGGGGCGACGTCACGCTCGTCCATTTCAAACGACTCGGGTTGCAACTCCGTTTTCGTCGCTTCCAAACAGCGCCAGCGCGCATCCCGGAAAAGCCAAAACGGTTCAGTCGGCACCTCCCCGCGAGCAGCGCGCACGCCCGCCTCGCGTAGCGTAGCGTGAAAAACCTCCAACGCCTTGCGAGAGTCGCCAAGCATTAGGAAACAGAAGCGATACAGTTGCGGCAGGTTTTGTTTTCGATCCGGCACGCCTGATAGTCCCCGAAAAACTTCGCGCACTTTACTCGTGTGGAGCAACGCAGGCAATCCTGACTGCGTGGATTCCGCTCGCAGACAAGGTTGCCTGCATCACTAGTTTGCTAGTCTTTTTAATCGCCGCGCCACCTCTTCAGCATTCTCGCGGCTGTTGAACGCCGATATGCGAAAGTAGCCTTCTCCTTGTGCGCCAAAACCCGCGCCCGGTGTTATGACCACATGCAGCCGGCGCAACACCCGATCGAACATCTCCCAGCTTGTAATGCCATCTGGCGTTTTCACCCAAATATAAGGGGCATTGATTCCTCCGAAGGCCTCCAAGCCAGCGTGAGCCGCCGCAGCGCGAAGGAGCTTAGCATTGCCCATGTAGTGATCGATCAACGTACGGATCTGTTCGCGTCCGTCAGTAGAATACAAAGCTTCTGCGCCGCGTTGCACCGGATAAGACACGCTGTTGGATTTTGTGCTCCAACGACGCTGCCAAAGTGGATGCAAGGGTAGTCGGCGACCATCGGCAGTTTGGGCAAGCACAGATTTTGGCAGTACCGTAAACCCGCAACGCACACCGGTGAACCCGCCGTTCTTCGAAAAGCTGCGAAATTCGATAGCGCACTCGCGCGCACCTGGGATTTCGAAAATGGAATGCGGAATTTGCGGATCGGAAATATATGCTTCGTATGCGGCGTCGAAGAGCAGTAGCGCATCGTGTTCGAGCGCGTAGTCCACCCAACGCAAGAGCTGCGCACGCGACGCCACCGCTCCGGTTGGATTGTTCGGAAAACAAAGATACACGAGATCAACGCGTCCTTTTGGCGGCTCCGGCACGAAATTGTTCTCTTCAGTGCAAGGCAGATAATGGATGCCTTCATAGCTGCCATCCTTTCGCGCCAGCCCGGTGTGGCCCGCCATTACATTTGTATCCACATAGACCGGATACACGGGATCGGGGACCGCGACCTTGTTTTGGCGGCCGAGGATGTCGAGAATATGACCGCAATCGCATTTTGATCCGTCAGAAACAAAAATTTCGTCATCGGCGATCTCGATGTTGCGATCGCGATAGTCGCACTGGGCGATGGTTGATCTGAGAAATTCGTAGCCCTGCTCTGGGCCATACCCACGAAATGTCTCGCGGTGTCCGAGTTCTTCAACGGCGCGCTTCATTGCTTCAATTGCGGCACGCGGAAGCGGCTCGGTGACATCACCGATTCCGCAGCGAATCAATCGCTTCTCAGCTTCAGGGTTTGCATCGCAGAATTCGCGCACCCGCCGCGCCACCTCCGGAAAAAGATAGCCGGCCTGAAGCTTGAGATAATTTTCGTTTAGATAAGCCATCGTTGTAGCGGCGTTTGTGTCAAACGCCGAACCTAAAAAGATAGGCGCTTGGCACAAGCGCCTCTACAACGCTGGCGCTGCTCAGTAATTCCTAGCCACCGCGTCCCAATCCACGACGTTCCACCATGCCTTGAGATAATCGGCCCGGCGGTTTTGATATTTCAGGTAGTACGCGTGTTCCCAGACATCAACACCGAGAATGGGCGTATTGCCGTCCATCAAAGGACTGTCTTGATTCGGAGTAGAGATGATTTCGAGTTTCCCGCTCTTGTTCTTGATTAGCCATGCCCATCCGCTGCCGAAACGCCCTGCGCCAGCGGCAGCAAGTTTGTCCTTAAAATCGTTGAAACTTCCGAATGTAGACTTGATGTCGTCAGCGAGTTTTCCTGTCGGTTCGCCGCCGGCGTTTGGTCCCATGATTTTCCAGAAAAACGAGTGATTGGCGTGGCCGCCTCCGTTGTTGCGCACGACCGTGCGAATGTTTTCAGGGACGGCGTTTAGATCTCCGATCAAGTCTTCCACCGTTTTCCTTTCGAGATCGGTGCCTTTGACTGCCTTGTTCAAGTTATCGACGTAAGCCTGGTGATGCTTGGTGTAATGGATTTCCATCGTGCGCGCATCGATGTGCGGCTCCAAGGCATCATACGGATAGGGTAATTTTGGTAGTTCGTAAGCCATAATGTTTACTGTTAGATCGAATTACACCGAAGGATAGGTTTTATTTTCATGCCCGGACCGAGCGGTTTAGTTATTGGATCCTGGCGGGTCGCCTCCTCTGGAACAGATGGGCGGCAGACCCCGCGGCTCCAGCATCAGTCGCAGCGGTAAAAGCCCAGGCGATGCCCGAGCCCGTTGCGATAATTCACATACGTCGCCAAAGCCAACAGCGGAAAATTCTGGCGATACATGTCGTACTTTAGATAAAAAGTACGCGGAAATCCTGTGCCGGTGATTTCTTCTTCATCCCATGTACCGTCGGGCTTTTGTGACCGAAGAAGGTAACGCAAGCCACGCTGAATGCTCGGCCGGTCCAGGTCGCCGCACGCGCAGATGCCCATGATCGCCCAGGCTGTTTGCGATGCGGTGCTCGGGCCGATCCCTTTGGTCGATGAATTGTCGTAGGTCGCACAGGTCTCGCCCCAGCCGCCATCGCTATTCTGGCAGCTCTCGAGCCAATCCCGCCCGCGCAATATCCAGTCCTGGGTCATGTCCTGACCGATCGCACACAAGCCACGCAGTACCTGCCACGTGCCGTAAATGTAATTTACTCCCCACCGTCCATACCACGAGCCGTCGTCATCCTGAGTGGCGATCAGGTATTGGATCGCGTCGCGAACGCATTTCTCATTGCGATCGAACCCGATGTAGCCGAGCAACTCCAGCGTGCGCGCGGTCAGATCGCTGCAGGTGGGATCGAGAATCGCGTTATGATCTGCAAACGGCATGTCTTCGAGCCAGGGAGTTGTTACGTCCTTATCGAATGCCGCCCAACCACCATCGCGACATTGGAAACTGAGCTGCCACCCGAGCGCGCGACGAAACAATTCGTCAAGTGACTGCGGATCTTTCGGTTGAATCAACCTCAATGCCATCAAGACCATGGCGGTATCATCAACGTCGGGGTAATAAACGTTGTTGTACTCGAACGCCCAGCCGCTCGATTCGGGATACGAATTGTTCACCGCCCAATCGCCGCGGATGCGCACCTCCTTGCTGGCGAGCCAGTCACCGGCCTTTTGCAATGCAGGATGCTCTGCCGGAAGGCCAGAATCCGCGAGCGAGATAATGGTAATGGCTGTGTCCCAAACAGGGGAGAGACACGGTTGGATTCGAAAATCCTCGGGGTCGTCAACGAACAACCCTGCGAAATCGTTTTCCGCCTTTGCGTAAACCGGATTTGTTTTTGAATAGCCGAGAGCGCGCAATGCGATAAGGCTGTTCAGCATCGCGGGATACACCGCGGCAAGACCATCGCTGCCCTCCCGGATGCGTTCCAGCATCCAGCGCTCCGCCGCTTCCAACGCTCGCTGACGCAGTAAACCAATGCGAAGCGGCTGCAGAAATTTCAAAGTGTCATCAAGCCGAAGGAAGAAATTGCGCCAGGTCCAGAACCTCTCGCTTCGCGGCAGCCGCAAATCGGCTTGCTCGGTGCCAAGCGGATACAGTTCGTGCAGTTGCTTTTCGCCGGGAAGAACTCGGGTCGGCTTAAAATGGTTAATAATCGACAGCGGCATGAGCATCGCACGACTCCACGACGACATTTTGTAAATGTGAAACGGTGCCCAGCTTGGCAGGAGCACCATCTCCACCGGAATCGCCGGCAAATATTTCCACGGAAACTGACCTAGTAGAGCGAGGTAAAGCTTGCTGAACGTGTTCATCTGCGGGATCCCGCCGAGACGCATGATCGTCGCGCGTGCCTCCTGCATGTACGGCGCGTCTACGGAACAACCGGCAAGTTTAAGCGCAAAATAGGCTTTAACGGACGCGTTAATCTCGCTGGGTCCACCGTGGTAGATATTCCAGCCGCCTTCGGGCAATTGCCGTTTAAGAATGTGCCGGACGCAACGCCGCTGCAATTGTGCGTCTACTTCGCCGCACCAATGCATGAACAAGACGTAGTCGGAACACAGCGTGCTATCGACGAGCAGTTCGCCGCACCAATGCCCATCAGGGTTTTGCTGCCCCAAAAGATTTTCCTGTGCGCGCGCGATCGCTTGCGCGATCTCTTCGTCGGCAGCCGAAAAGGATTCGGATGTTTCCGGTGCGCTCGGTAAGACGATCAGTTGGTTCGACAACTCTCGCATTCCAGCCTCTACGACGCTTTCACGGCCGGCTCTGCCTGTTTGCCGGTGAGATGACCATTTCCGGAACTGACACCATTATAGGCGAGAACCTCACTGCCTAGGCCCGTGGGCTTCGGTTTCGGACCGAAGTTGAATTTGATTGTCTTCCAAGTGTCGCCGCGCTGGTTCTGCAACCCTAGCGTTGCAGTGGGCTCGTAGCCGCAATGCACCATGCAATTTTCACAGCGGCTGTCGCGCGCGACGCCATCGACCACTCCATAGTTGTCCCAGTTGGTCTGCTCCAGGAGTTCCGCATAGCTCGAGTAATGTCCGTCAGTCATCAAATAACATGGGCCTTTCCAGCCGCGAATGTTTCGAGTTGGAATTGCCCATGCCGAACAAGTCAGGTCTCGTTTGCCCCCCAGAAATTCAAAATAAACCGGTGTCCCGAAAAACGTGTATCGATTCATCCATTGCTCGATCTTTCGGAATTTCTCGATCGTCATGGCGCGGGTGAGGAAGAAATCTTCCGGCCGCAAATTCAGCCGGTTGATCATGTCTCGCTTGGCTGCGTCATATTCATATCCAGGCGTGATGGTGTGGCCATCTACGTCGAGGTCGGAAAGATAATCGAACATCCGTTCGATCTCCTGCATATCGGTTTCTTTGTAGATCGTTGTGTTCGTCGCGACCTGATACCCGAGCACCTTCGCCATCTTGATGGCCAGAATGCATTCCTTGAAAACGCCCTCCCGTTCCACGATGAGGTCGTGCGTTCGCTCCAGGCCATCGAGGTGCACGTTCCAGTACATCCATCCGCTTGGCCCGATCGTCGGCTTCGCCGGATCTTTTGGACCCTTGCGAATTTCCGCGGCGTCTTTCTCGGAAATCAATCCGCGCTCCAGGAGCACGCCAATCTTGTCCTGCAATCTTTCGCCGCTGCCGTTTTGCGATTTGTTGAGTTCGTGTGCCAGCCATTCGCGCATTTTCTTACGCATGAACATGGCGTTGGTGCAGATGTAAACGATTCGCTTCTGCGAGAGCAATCCTTCGACCAGTGCTTCGATGTGCGGGTATATCAGCGGTTCGCCGCCACAGATGGAAACCATCGGCGCGTCGCACTCCTCCGCAGCCCCCAGGCAGTCCTCCAAGCTCATCATGTCCTTGAGCGACGTGGAATACTCGCGGATCCGTCCACAACCCGTGCACGTAAGGTTGCAGGTATGCAACGGCTCGAGCTGAAGCACGGTGGCAAATTTCTTCGTACCGCGCAACTTATGTCCGATCACATAGGCAGCAATTTTCGCTGTGAGCGGAAGAGGAAATCTCATAAAGGCGTGGATCTTAACGAGAGCCGCCAGAGGTGTCAATAAGCCGGCCCCCTTTGTTAGTGTGAATCGACCGGCGGCAGATCTTTGGATTTATCCCAGGACCTTACGTTATTGTAAAGTGAACAGCAAAACAAACCTGCGACTACAAGGGGTTTCTGTGGTTCAATAGTCGCAAGTGGGAGTCTAATAAAATCAAGGAGTCAAACATCATGAAACGATTACTCTTAGCAGCATTTGCCGTCGGGCTGATCGGCTGCGCAAATCAACCTGCGTCTCCGCCCGGTCCGGCAGTAACCGGCGGCTACCCTTATTCCCGGTATGCTTATTCGGCGGACGTATGGGGCTATCGCAACCCCGTGTATCGGAATTGGACCACGGCCCAATTGCAGCAGCGCCGTCTCGACCTCTATGCGACGGTCCCGTTTACTCGGACGCGCAATGAAGTCCCTGCCTACGTCTACAACGGAATGGCGCTGCCACAGCAGGACGAGATCAAGGCGATCGAGACCGAGTTGAATTGGCGTTATCAGCACGGCGATAAAACCGCAGAGCTAAAGGAATTCTGGCCCTCATCGCGCCGGCATATTGCCGCTGGCCCGCCGGTAGAGAGCTTATAAAACGGCACTAAGCTTCGGGCGGTACTCGAAGCAGCGCGAGCCGACGAGATCGTCGGTACGCGCAGAGGTTCTGTCCCGAACGGACTCGTCACTTTCACTACACACCGTGCCAGCCGCGCCGGATTAAACTGACGGCGATCGCAGCGAGGAGCAGCGCCACTATTTTTGATACGCCGCGCAGCCCTTGTCTGCCCATCCAATGTGCGACCAGATCGGCATTCCAGAACGCGATCGCAACCAGGGCGCGATTTAACTAGTCTAGAAGCGAAACCAGCGTAAACACCAGACCCACGGTGTCGACCAAGATCAGCAGCGCAGTCAAAAGCGCGGGGCCAGCGATGAGCGGCATGCCGAGCGGAACGATGCCAAATTCGTTACTGGCTTCGCGATCTTGTGACCCAAGACCAAGCAATTCGCGCCCGGCAAGACCGAGCAGAATAAGACCGCCGGCGACTTGAAAGTCCGCATCCGTGATTCCAAGCACGTCGAAAATAATCTCGCCGAGAAAAATGAATCCGATAGCCACACAAAGGGCCGTGAAGATGCCTAGGAAAGCTTGGCGTTTCCGTTGCTGCGAAGAAGCATCACTAGCGAGCCCCGTAAATATCGCCACGAGTCCGATTGGGTCGATAGCGACGAAGATCGGAATAAAGGCCAGGAGAAACTTCTGGATCACCGTTTGTAGGGCAAGTTTGTAACCTGCCTCTTTTTGAACTGCAACCTGGCAAAGTTGCGCTGTTCGATGCCATCAGTCTATCCTCGAACAATGAGCAAATGGACGAGCTCCGCAATTGCAGGCTTGCTGTTAGCGACGCCCGCGTACGCCAGCGATCTCGGAACCATCAGGGATTTCCAAGCCGCTGCTGCCAAGGCGAACATCATCCTGAGTGTTCCTGATTGGGAACAAACACCCAAGGCGATCACAGACTCGATAAAACGCGCAATCGCAAAAGCAAATGCAGGACTCGACAGAATCGCACGGCAAGACCTCAGCGGGGTGACGTTTGACAGCACCGTCGTCGCCTTGGACGACTTGCGTGCGGAAATCGACCTCGTCGCAAGCCAGGCAGCCCTCATCAGCGAAACGAATTCCGATCCGGCCAAGCGCGCAGCTACCGAAAACGCCGTAAAAACGCTCCAAGAATGGAATGTTGGCTGCGATTATCGCGAGGACGTTTACAAAGCCATCAAAGCCTTCGCCGATACGCATCCCGACCTCTCTGGCGAAGATAGGAAACTGCTAGATGAAACGCTGCGCGACTATCGCCGTGCCGGCATGGAGTTGTCGCCGGCAGCCCGAAAGGAAGTCGAGCAATGGCGTCGCGATGTTTCCAAGGTGGCGGCAGATTTCGAAGCGAACATCGCGACGGCAAAAGCGCCGGTCATCTTTACGAGAGCCCAACTTGTTGGTCTGCCTGACGATTTCTTTTCTTCGCCGGGAATTAAGATCGACAAGGATTCGTTTCAGGTGATGGCGGACGTGATGTGGCAATACAACACCGTCGAGGAAAGCGCCCGCAGCGAAGCTACGCGCAAAAAGCTTTACATCGCCCATGATTCGCTCGCAAAAGAAGCGAACGTCCCGCTGGTCAATCGAATTCTGGCGCTCCGAAACAAGATTGCGCTGCGGCTAGGCTACAAATCATGGGCAGATTATCAGGCGGAAGTTCGCATGGCAAAGACCGCTGCCATTGCGCAGCGCTACATCGAGGATCTGGTCACGGGAATTCAGCCCAAGTTCACAGCCGAGCTTCGGATCCTGCAAAAAATGAAAGCTGCGGATACAAACGATCCAAACACCAAGATCAATGTCTGGGATTGGCGTTTTTACACTAACCAGCTCAATAAAGAAAAATTTGCCGTCGATAAGGAAGCATTGCGGGTGTTCTTCCCGCTCCAACAAACGCTTGACGGCATGTTCGCAATTTTCGGACGTGTGCTTGGCTTGGGGTTTACTGAAATCAAACCGGCGTCCAAGTGGACGGACGATCTTCGGCTTTACGTCGTCACGGACGCGGCCAGTAATGCACCTCTGGGACTGTTGTATCTGGATTTACTCTCGCGTGCGGGAAAACCCAGCGGTGGCGGCGAGTCGGAAATCGTAAATGGCAGGCGGCTGGCCAACGGAAAATATCAGGCCCCGGTTGCCGCTATCATTCTCAACTTTCCACCGCCAGGCACCGACAAGCCGTCACTGCTGAGTCATTCCGAGGTCGAAGTCCTTTTTCATGAATTTGGACACGCGCTCCATTGCATTTTGACCCACGCAAAGTATGGCCGTTTCGCCGGAACACATGTGCCGGTCGATTTCGTCGAAGCGCCCTCGCAGATGCTGCAAAACTGGGTTTGGGACAAGAAAGTCCTCGACACGTTTGCAGCCGATTACGGTGATGCCACAAAAAAAATTCCGGGCAAAATCATTCAGAAAATGAACGAAGCGCGGCGTGCCACCGCTGGTTTGTTTTACCGTCGGCAGTTCGCCTTCGCTCTGCTCGATCTTGCCCTTCATGGACCGCATCCGCCAGATCAACCGTACGATTGCCTCGCGATTTCCAATCCAATCCTTGAGCGAATCTTTCTGCCGATCGATCCGGAGACAAGCTTCATCTCCAGTTTTCGTGGCTTTAACGGCTACGATGCCGGTTATTATGGATACGCATGGGCTGATGCGATCGCGGCCGATATGGCAACCGTCTTCGAAAAAGCGAAGGACGGTTACCTCGATAAACAGGTCGGCAAGAAATTGCGCCGCGAAATTTACGAGCCGGGCGGTTCGCGTGACGTCGCGGTCTCTATCGAGAAATTCCTTAGCCGCAGACAATCAACTGAACCGTTTTTGAAAAAGATCGGGGTTGCTTCCGCGCGATAGACTTCGCATGCAGCGCTTTGGAAATGAGCGACGTTCTTTCGCTCAATGCCGGTTTCTTGAATTTGCCTTTCCAGCGACGAGCGCATACAGGTGTTGGCCACCGTCGATCATCATGAAATCCTCGCTCCTTTGTCTCTCATCCATTGTCGTCGCTTCGAGTTTAAATGCAGCGGGGGCTGACTTGAAAACCGTTGATGATTTTCGCGCTGCTGCAGCGAAAGCGAACGCCGTTCTGACCATTCCCGATTGGGAGCAAACGCCGAAAGCAGTCGAGGCAGCGATGAAAGACGGGATTGCCAAGGCGAATGCTGCGCTGGATCAAATTGGCGCCCAGGACCTCAGCAAAGTGGCATTTAAAAGTACCGTGGTCGCGCTGGATGATGTCACTTATCAGGCGAGTCTCGCGGCCAACAAAGCTACTATCATCAAGGAAACGAACACAAATCCCGCGATGCGCGCCGCCGCCGAAAACGCCGTGAAAGCGTATCAAGACTGGGCAGTCGGCGTCGATTATCGCGAGGACGTTTACAAAGCCATAAAGGCTTTCGCCAATACGCATCCGAAGCTTTCCGGCGAAGATGAAAAACTGCTGAAGGAAACATTGCGCGATTATCGGCGCGCCGGCCTGGACTTGCCACCGGATCAGCGGAAGGAGGTCGAAGACTTGCGCAAGGAATTGTCCAAACTCGGAACCGATTTCGAGAGCAACATCGTTAAGGCCAACGCTCCGGTGATGTTCTCGAAAGCCGATCTCGACGGCTTGCCAGAGAGTTTCTTGAATTCGCCTGGCATCAAGACCGGCGACGACGTTTACACCGTCATGGCGAATGTCACCTGGCAGTTCAACACTGTGGAGGAAAACGCGAAGAGCGAGGCCACCCGCAAACAACTTTATCTCGTCCGCGAAACCCTCGCGAAAAAGAATGTCTCCGTTCTCAATCAGATGTTGACGTTGCGGAATAAGATCGCGCTCCGGCTCGGTTACAAATCGTGGGACGATTACCAGACAGAAGTCAAAATGGCCAAGACCGGCGCGAATGCGGAAAAGTACATCAACGACCTGGTCGCTGGAATCCAGCCAAAGTTCGACAGCGAAGTTGCGGAACTGCAAAAAATGAAAGCTGCTGACACGAACGATCCCAACGCCAAAATCATGGTGTGGGACTGGCGCTACTACAGCAACCAGCGAGACAAACAAAAATACGCTGTCGATAAGGAAGCGCTTCGCGCGTATTTCCCCTTCCAGAAAGTCCTCGACGGCATGTTCAACATTTACCAGAACATTTTCGGTCTGAAGTTCGAAAAGATCGCTGCGCCGTACAAGTGGGTTAACGATCTCCAGCTTTATATGGTCACCGATTCGGGCACCGGCGAGCCGCTCGGAATGTTTTATCTCGATATGTTCCCACGCGAAGGGAAATTCAATCACTTCGCGCAATTCGACATCATCAGCGGCAAACTCCTGCCGGATGGAAAATATCAGCGGCCAACCGTCGCTTTGCTGTGCAACTTTCCGCCGCCCACCGGCGACGCTCCGTCATTAATGACGCATCAGGACGTGGAAGTTTTGTTCCACGAATTCGGGCATGCTCTGCATTCCATTGTCACTCGCGCCAAGTACGGCCGTTTCGCGGGAACACATGTGCCCGGCGATTTCGTCGAGGCGCCTTCCCAGATGCTGCAAAACTGGGTGTGGGACAAGAAAGTGCTCGACACCTTTGCCGCTGATTATCACGACCCGTCAAAGAAGATTCCGGCAGATGTCGTTAAAAAACTGAATGACGCCAAGCTGGCGAATGCCGGTATTTTATATCGACGCCAATTCGCTTTCGCGTCGCTCGATCTCGCTTTGCACGATCCGCATCCCGAAGACATGCCATACGATTCCGTGGCGATATCAAACCCGATCTTGGAAAAAGTCTTTCTGCCGATCGATCCGAGCACAACATTTGTCTCCTACTTCGGTCATCTGAACGGTTACGATGCCGGGTACTATGGCTATGCCTGGGCAGATGCGATCGCCGCGGACATGGCCACCGTGTTCGAAAAAGCCAAGGACGGCTACCTCGATAAACAAGCTGGCATGAAATTGCGCCGCGAAATTTACGAGCCCGGCGATTCGCGCGACGTCAACGAGTCAATCGAAAAATTCCTCGGCCGCAAACAATCGGTTGAACCGTTTCTGAAGAAAATCGGCATCGGCTCGCAGGAGAAAAACAAGGCGCCTGCCAGTCCATCGCACGAAGGCAGATAGTTGTGGAGGCGCTTGTGCCAAGCGCCTATCGAATGGCCAATGGTAAGCTCAGCGTTTGACACAAACGCCACTACAACCTCTTCGTATGTTGTGAAAATTGCGCGCTGGTTTGTCGCAATCTTTTTTGCCGCCGCGGCGTCGATCCTCGCAGCCGATGAATTGGCGTTGCGTTTGGAGCCGGCACTGAACGCGATCACGCCGGACGGTTTGCTCGCGCACATTAAGGTTCTTGCATCAGATGAATTCGAGGGGCGTGCCCCCGGGACAAAAGGCGAAGAACTTTCGATCAAATACATTACCAATCAGTTTAAACAAATCGGATTGAAACCGGGAAATCCGAACGGCACTTATACGCAGGAAGTTCCGCTGGCCGGGATCAAGAGCGATCCGAGAATGTCATTCATTGTCGGCGATAAAACCATCGATCTTAAGTATCCTGACGATTTCGTCGCGTCCTCGGCGCGTCTCCAACCGGAGATCAAGATCGACAGTTCCGATGTGGTCTTTGTCGGATACGGCGTTGTCGCACCGGAATACGGCTGGGACGATTACAAAGGTCTCGATGTTCACGGCAAGACGTTGCTGATGTTGATCGGGGATCCACCGATTTCTGATTCAAAAGATCCATCGAAACTCGATGAGAAGATGTTCAAGGGAAAAGCGATGACCTACTATGGCCGATGGACATACAAATATGAGATTGCCGCGCAAAAAGGCGCCGCGGCTGCCGTGATTATTCACGAGACCGGACCCGCCGGCTATCCGTACTCGGTCGTGAAAACAAGCTGGGGAAAGGAAAACTACGAGATCGATTCGTCGAATAAAAACGTAGATGCGGTGGAGGCGCGCTCATGGATCACGCTCGACACTGCAAAGAAATTGCTGGCCGACTGCGGGCAAGACTTCGATGCGCTGAAGAAGTCGGCAATCGGAAAAGAATTCCGACCGGTGACACTAAAAGCCACAGCGAAGATCGACATCAAACAACAGTTGCGCTCATTCAAATCGGATAACGTGATCGGCAAACTCGAAGGAAACGATCCGAAATTGCGGGGTGAATACGTCATTTATAGCGCGCACTGGGACCATCTCGGGCGGCATCCCGAATTGCAGGGCGATCAGATTTTTAATGGAGCCATCGACAATGCGTCCGGTGTGGCGTCTCTCCTTCAACTCGCAGCCGCGTTCACAAAATTAAATCCGCCGCCGAAACGCTCAGTCTTGTTCATGGCCACGACCGCTGAAGAAGCGGGATTGCTCGGTGCGAAATTTTACGCCGAACATCCGCTTTATCCCCTGGAGAAAACGCTGGCCGACATCAATATCGACACTGTGAACCCGTGGGGAAAAACACGCGACATTGAGGATTTGAGCAACAACAACTCGACACTTGACGATCTGCTCGCCGCGGCCGCGAAACGCAACGGGACGAATGATGACGCCAAACAGTGAGCCTGAAAAAGGCAGTTTTTATCGCGCCGATCATTTCGAATTCTCGAAGCGCGGCGTGCCTGCGCTTTACACAGGCCGCGGCATCGATTTTGTCGGTAAACCGGCCGGTTTCGGCAAGCAAAAGAAAGACGATTATACCGCGCATCATTATCATCAGGTGTCGGACGAAGTTGATGCGAACTGGGACCTCTCCGGCGCAGTGCAGGATCTTCAACTTCTCTTCGAAGTCGGCGACCAGGTTGCTAACGGCGACAAATTTCCAGAATGGAAAACCGGCAGCGAGTTCAGGGCGAAGCGAGACGAGATGATGAAGAAATGATGGATTGGGCGGAATTCTTCAATCGATCCGAGGCGTTTTCCATGCCCACGAGGAACTGAGTTGCAATAGGCGGATTAGATGTTTGACTTCCAATTCACAAATCAGGAAAACTGAATGGGTTCTCTTAAGAAAAGACGCAAAGCAAAAATTGCCAAGCATAAGCGCCGCAAACGCATGAAGGCGCACCGGCATAAGAAGCGCCTGCGGTACAAGCTCTAGCGGCAAACGCTGAAAGGCCCGCTTTTGTTGTGGGCGTGCTCGCGGACGTCCCCGCCTCGGACCGATGGAGTGTTGGACTGGCTGAAGAAGCGCCGAGGGCGCGGCGTCAAATCACGCACTACCCGGTCACTCCATGGACTCCGTCGCACCATTGGCCTGCCGGTTTGCCGAACACACGCCAGAAAGATAAGATGAGGCGTGAGGGAGCAGAAAAAGTTCTGGCTTGGATGCGGCTGCCAGAAGGTCGTTGTCGCGGTCGCGTTTTTGTTATCGACCGTCGTTGCGGATGAAGGGGCACCAAAAGCTTCACCTACAAAAATCCCTCGCGCCACCTTGGGGAAAACGGTCACGCGGCAGGACGACTCGGTTAGCCGAAGGGCGGCTCCAGACCTCGCGTTGCGCCCGCAAGGTGCGCACAAAGCGGACGCGATTGCGCATTTCGTTGAAGGATTGGCATTCGAGGAAAGCGGCGAGATGGAGCGCGCGCTGGAGGCGTATCGCAAAGTGCTCAATGTCGATCCGGGCCAGTCGGAGCTCGCCTCGCGCGTGGCCGGTCTGCTTATACAGCAAGACGATTTTCCGCAGGCGATCGACGTCCTCAAAGATGCAATCAAGTCAAACCCGAATAACGCCGAGCCGTATCAGCAACTTGCTTTCATTTACACGAGATATTTGAAGAAAACGGACCAGGCGATTGATTACGCCAATCGCGCCATCGCTCTGAATCCCGGAGATGTGGAAGGTTACCAGCGCCTCGTCGAAATCGAACTCGCAGCGGGACAAGAGAGAAGGGCGCTCGAGGCTCTGGATCGAGCCCTTAAGGTTCAGAGTAGCGATCCGAATTTCTGGCTGCGCCTTGGAAAACTTTATGTGGCCATTCTTTTCAAGTCCGATTCGCAACCAAAACCGGACAAACTAAAAAAGACTAACGACATTTTCAAAAAAGCGGCGGATAACGCCAGCGATGATCCGGACATCCTCAAGGATGTAGCCGACTACTACGCGGCATCGCAGCAACTAAAGGAAGCGATCCCGCTTTATCTACGGGTTCTGGAACTGCAACCGGACGATGCAAACGCACGAGAGAAACTGGCTACCGGTTTTGTCCTAACAAATCAGAGAGAAAAAGCGGTTGAGATGCTCGAGCAAATCATCAAGGCGCACCCCGAAAAATATCAGCCGTACGATTTACTTGCTCAGGTGCTTGACGAAGAAGCGCGATCACTGCAGCGCGCAAAACACATCGAGGAAGCGAAAATGAAGTTCGCCAAGGTGGCTGCCAACTATGAGCAAAGCCTCTTAATCAATCCAAACCACGCCGGGACATATGTGCGCCTGGCGGAGTTGCTTCTCGGCCCTTTAAGAGACCCAGACCGCGCGGTGAAATTGCTGGCTGAAGCGCGGCGTCGATTTCCTGGCGCAGCGGAGATCGTTTATTACCTGGCAATCGCGCAACGCGAAGCGAAGCAAAGCCAGCAAGCCGTCGCCACTTTCGAGGAAGCGCTGCGCGAGGCGCAACTCGAAGAAGACGATGAATTTGTGAACGCGAAGTTTTACTTCAATTATGGCGCGGCTGCCGAACAGGCGGGCTTGTACGACAAAGCGGCCAATTTGCTTCGTAAATCGATTGCGCTCGATCCCGAGAACTCGGCCGAAGCATGCAATTACCTGGGCTACATGTGGGCGGATCACAACATGAACCTGGACGAAGCCGAATTGATGATCAGACGCGCCTTGGAAAGCGAACC
This sequence comes from uncultured Verrucomicrobiae bacterium, assembly GCA_963757675.1. Lineage (GTDB taxonomy): Bacteria > Verrucomicrobiota > Verrucomicrobiia > Chthoniobacterales > UBA10450 > Udaeobacter. The sequence goes on from CAVWTH010000002.1 coordinate 299,524, forward strand.
CAGCAATGCGTCGTATCTGGATAGTCTTGGCTGGGTGGAATTTCGAAAGGGTAAGCTTGATCAAGCATTGGACGACCTGCTCCGCGCTGCGAAGACTGCCGATCACGAGGACCCGGTGGTGTTTGAACATATTGGCGACACATATTTGAAATTGAATCGCAGCCAGGAAGCGTTGGAAGCCTGGCAAAAAGCGCTGGCGCTCGATCCCAAAAATAAAAATCTCGCGGACAAGATCCAAGCGACTAAGAAGGCGATCGGAAGGAATTTGCCGGCAAACCCCAATCCCACCTAGCCAGTGGATCAACATCGAACGCCGAAGTCCAAGTTCAACCAAGTCGCTGCGCGCTTGTCAGATATTCGATGTTCGATATTCGGCGGTGACCGCTAAGCGCTGAGATGAAGGAATACCCCACGCCCTGGCAACGCAAGATGATGTGGATGGCGCTGACTGCCTTCTTCGTCGTTATTCTGGTCGTCATCCTTGCTGCGGTTATCTGGACCGGAGCAAATATCATCAGTTTTCTCCAGCCGATTCTGATCCCGGTGGCGATCGCAGTGATTCTTACTTATCTGCTCGATCCGTTGGTGACGAAAATGTCCCGTGGAACGCTTAGTCGCACCAAGGCAATCGCGCTGCTTTTCGCAATCGCGTTTTTCGCTTTGGGCGGCCTGGCCGCCTGGCTGGTTCCGACGATTTCGATTCAGAGCGCAAATTTCGCCAGGCAAATTCCTTCCTATACCGAACAGGCGCGGGATTACATCGTCGATCTTATTTATCGGTTCGACCACACATTCGGCTTGATCGGCGCAGGACAGACAAAATCCGCGTCCAAAAATCTCACAAACCTGCTGATCGGGCCGGGTCCATCTCCACACCGGCAACCCGCATCGAGTCCAGCCGCATCGCCGCCAGACAACGCGCCCACCACCGAAGTCATCGCCCCGAGCCAACCGAAGCTGAGCATCGCGGAACGCCAACGCATTCAAGCGTACGTGGAGAAACAAATGCCGAAGTTGCAGAACGCGCTTCCTATCTTGCTGGGAAAACTCTGGGAAATTTTGAAGAAAAGTATCGGCGGATTTCTCGGCGCAACCGGTTTTCTGCTGAGCCTTATTCTGGTCCCGGTCTATCTATTTTTTCTACTGAAAGAAAAGCCGCGCATTGAACAGAGATGGACAGACTACCTACCGTTGCGCGCATCGCCGCTGAAGGACGAAGTGGCGGAGGTGCTGTCACAAATCAACTCGTATGTTGTTGCGTATTTCCGCGGTCAACTGCTTGTCTGTCTGGTGGATGGCCTCCTCATTGGCGTGGCGCTCACAATCTTCGGGCTGAACTTTGCAGCAGTGATCGGTGCGATGGTGGTTGTGCTTACGATGATTCCATATATCGGGATCATTATTTGCTGGGTGCCGGCTGTTCTCATCGCCGCGTTCCAATGGGGCGATTGGACGCATCCAATCGTCGTGACGGCCATTTTCATTTTCATACAGAATCTTGAAGGCCTCTTCTATGCGCCCCGAATTGTTGGAAATTACGTCGGCTTACATCCGATGACTGTAATCGTATCGATCTTTGTCTGGGGTCTGATCATCGGCGGAGTCATCGGGCCGCTCCTTGCTGTGCCGCTTACTGCTACGCTGAAAGTGCTTCTCGTGCGTTACGTTTGGAGCCGGCATTTGCGGGACCAGCCTCTGCCGATCGAAACGGCTGTCACATCTAAAGCAATCGAACTGCCAACTCATCGTTAGCGCAACCACCAGCAGGCATGAAAGGGACAAATGGATCGAATGGCATCCAGACAACGCACGTGGTTCCGAAAGATTCTAAGCACGCCGAAGATGCCAGGCACCGGCAGTCGTTTACCGCTAGTCACTCTTTTTTGCAGCGGCAACTCCGGCTGCCTCGTCTTGCACTTGCAGCTGCCGGATTGGCGATCGTCTTTTTTTTGAGCGCCTTTCTCGTCACTTACGGTTCAAAGTTGTATGAGAACTGGCGTGAAAACCGTTTGTTGGGTCGCGCAAGTGCACTGCTACAGGAAGGAAAACTCAGCAACGCAGCGCAGATAACTCGAGAGATCCTGTGGCGGCATCCGGATTCTCTCCCGGCGCTGTCCATCCTCGCGGACACAGCAGAAAAGCAAAATCTTGAAGAGGCCGTTTCGTGGCGGGAGCGCATAGCGCGATTACGCCCAAATGATGCCGACAGCCAGCTCAACTATGCTTCCGCTGCGCTCCGGTTTGGACAGCTCAATGTCACGCGAGAGGCGCTTAATCGAGTTTCTCCTGGAGATCGCGACACCGCAGCTTTTCACGTCGTTGCAGGTTGGCTGGCGCGCGACGAAGGAAATTTTGCCGAACAGGAGGAACAATTCGCCGCTGCGGTAAACAAACAACCAACCAACGACCTCTATCAATTTAATCTCGCAGCACTGCAAATTCGCTCCAAAGACGCGGAAAAGAAAAAGAACGCACGGGATACGCTCGAGCGACTTGGCAAAATAGCGCCGTACAGAACGGGTGCGTTGCGAGCATTGCTCAACGATGCTGTGGAACGCAATGACCTCAACGACGCTGATAACTTTGCTCAACAGCTCCAAATGTCGGCGGATGTCACCTTCGGCGATTATCTGCTTTGCCTGAATTTTTACCGCAAGCTCGACGAGAAAAAATTCCGGCCGCTGCTCCAGAGAGTGAAACCGTTTGCCGCACGAAATGCCTCCGATCTCGCAGAGCTCACGGAGTGGATGAATCAAAACGGACTCGCCGGAGACGTTGTGAAGTGGATCGATGACCTGCCGGCGGCACAACTGAGTTCGCCGCCTGCCTCTCTCGCCGTCGCTGACGCTTATGCGACAGTAAAAAATTGGTCGCGTCTGAGACGGTGGACGCGGACCGGAAATTGGGGGGACGCCGAGTACCTGAGGTTCGCGTTTCAAGCACTTGCGGTCCGGCACCTGCGATCCGGAAACGACTCAACCGCGAACTCAGGGTTTGAAACGCTGTGGGAGAGTGCCGACGATTTGTCAAAGCACGAGCCTGAACGCGAAGTTACCCTCGCCCGGCTCGCCACAAAATGGCGATTAGAGAACCAGGCCGAAGGACTCTGGCTGCGGGTCGAAGGAAATCCGTCGATGCGCCGCGAAGCTCTCGACAATCTTCGCCAGCTGTATCGCGCGAATAATGAAACTATCAAGCTATACGAAATTCTCGAGCGCCTTCATGAGAGTTCGCCTAACGAGGCGCCGATCACAGCCGAACTCGCACGGCTGGGCTTGACCCTTGACCAAAATACGGAACGCTCGCATCAACTCGCGAAAGAGGCGTACGATCGCGCACCGAACGAGATCAATTGTGCCGTAACGTACGCATTTTCGCTACATCGCCTTGGTAGGAACGCCGAAGCTCTTGCCATCATCGAAAGTTTGCCGCCTGATCAGTTACACGATCCACACGCAGCAATTTACGTTGCCTTGATAATGGTCGAAGCAAGCCAACTCGACGGAGCAAACGAGTACGTCGCCGCCGCTGAAAACGGCAAGCTTTATCCGGAAGAAAAGAAGTTGCTGAAGGAAGCCAAAACGGGACTCATCGTTGCGTCAGCAACCCCGGCGCCAGCAGAGGCGCCGAGTGGAACGCCCCCACGGTAGAGTCCGCTATCCTCAGCGGTTTAGAAATTCGAACCTTCGGACCACGCTGCAGCGGTCGCACCGATCACGCTTCTTTCGCGATTGCTAGCGAGCCCAGTCTTCGCGTCGACACGAATTGCCATGCTTCAACGTCTGCGGCGTTTTGAGTAGGCGAGACGCAGCGGATCGCCTGAAGCGCATCGAAACTGATTTCGGAAAATGGTAATGTGATTGAAGCCGCAAGGTCGCGCCGGGTTGCGGCTGACATTTTCTTGTAGAGTAAACTCAAGTGCGGCTTTACCTCGTACTGCGATGAATCGTGCGCACTCTGGCGAATCATCTCATTTAGTTGTCGCAGTTCTGAGTTCAACTCAAATTGCACAAATAGCGTTTTAGTAAACTCATCGGACTGATCAACCCCAAGCGGTTTCAAAAGGATCAGTCTGCATTCGCGCGCAGCATGTTCGAGGGCCATCTCGGCCAAACCAGCGCGATCGGCTCCGACATGAACTGTCACGTGCGGCTCGAAAACGGGCGCATCGTATCGGCGAGCGAGATCATTGATGATTCCCCGAAGCGAGCTACGCGCTGGCTCGGACGGAATAAGCCAGTAAGCAATGAAGGTTTGTCTACCCACGAAGCAGAAATAGTCTCCGGTTCAGCCCCACTTCTGCAGCTCAACAATGTTGCCTTCGGGGTCCCTGGCGTAGACCACACGAAGCAGGCCAACGCCGTCCACTTCCGCCGTGGCAATTTCTCCTACCGCGCCGCCTCCCGCAGCGATCACTACCTGCAGCGCTTGATCGACATCGTCGGCTGCAAATGCAATGTGCGCGAACCCGCATTCATTTGCTCTCGGCAGTCCGTGTTCGATTAACGAATCGTAGCTGAAAATCTCCAGCGTCGGTCCTTCATCGCCGTACCAGGGCAAGCGCAGGTGAACACCGCGCAAATGCGCGTTCGGAAGCGAAGTGACTCTGTCGATCCAGTTGTCAGACAAGTCACGTTCCGGACCTTTAGGTTCGCATGCAAACACTTCGCAATAGAATCGGACTAGCCTTTTCCAATCTCGGGCGATCAGATTGGTATGCACGTATTTAGCGCGGATTGGCATTTGCTATTCCTCCGGTAAACTTCCAAGCGTAACACGAACTTGTTTATGCCGACGAATGTTTTGGGGACAGAATTGAAATGTTGTTGTCGCGACCCGATGACTGGATTTTATCGCGACGGTTATTGTCGGACGGGGCCCGAGGATGAGGGTCAGCACACGGTTTGCGTCAAAGTCACGCAGGAATTTTTGGATTACTCTGTCCTGGATGGAAACGATCTCGTCACGCCACACCGGGAATGGGGTTTTCCCGGGCTCAAGCCGGGCGATAAGTGGTGTGTATGCGTCACGCGGTGGAAAAGCGCCCTAGACCACAATCGCGCGGCGCCTGTCGATCTCGAAGCGACACACGCTTCCGCGCTAGAATTCGTCACACTGGAAGAACTAAAGGCGAACGCGCTCAAGTAGGCGCTGCCACAGTCCGGGAACCGGGCGCGGTTGAATCCCATTGAATTTGCCACCACGCTAAGGGCCAATTGAAACTTCCGTTTAGTCTTTTCCTGGCGCTGCGGTACCTGAAACCGAAGCGCACGTTTCTTTCGATCATCACGTTGATTTCCGTAGTGGGCGTGATGCTCGGCGTGACCGTGCTGATTCTTGTAATTTCAGTGATGACCGGATTCGACCGGGAGCTGCGCCAAAAAGTGATCGATTTCGACGCGCACATTCTGGTGACTTCCGAAGACGTTCTGCGTGATTGGCGAGCGCTCAAGGCTAAAATCGACAAAACACCGGGGGTCGTGGCCACTGCTCCGTACGTGCAAGGACCGGTGATTGTGGAATTTCAGAATCGACGCCTTGCGCCTCTGATTCGCGGTGTTGATCCGGCGCAGGAAGAAAAAGTCATTCCGCTGCAAAAATTCATCAAATTTGGCAAGCTCGATCTGGAAGGAGAATCCACCGTACTCGGGATTGAGCTGGCGCGAAGGCTCGGAGTCACAGTGGGTGACAAGGTAACGATCTATTCGCCGGGCAATCTCGGTCAGGTCCTCGATGGCATAAAAAAACTGGAGAACGCAAAAGGCGAAGAAGAGAAGAAAGCCATCAACGAATTGCGCGACGTGATTCTCCCGAAAGAACTGACTGTAACCGGCATTTTTGAGACCGGCCATTACCTCCACGATTCCGAGTTTTTGCTCGTGCCGGTTTACGTTGGGCAGGAGCTATACGGTCTGGGCGACGCTTTGCATGGCATCACGGTCAGGACCGACAATCCATACAGTGCCGAACGTGTAAAGCAGGCCATCCAGCAATTCCTCGAGCCGCCGGAATACGCACAGACATGGATCGACATGAATCGCCAGTATTTCGAAGCGGTGCGACTCGAGCGCACAGTGATGTTTTTCCTTTTGTTTTTCATCGTGATCGTCGCGGCTTTCGGAATTATGAGCACTCTGATCACGGTCACCGTGCAAAAGCGACGCGAGATCGGAATTGTGAAGGCGCTCGGCGCGAACATTACCCAAATCATCTGGGTATTTCTTGGCCAGGGCACAATTGTCGGTCTCTTCGGAACTCTCACGGGGCTAGGTCTTGGGATGACACTGATCCGCTACCGCAACGAATTCAGTCGCTGGCTGGCATCGACGTTGCACATCGAGATTTTCCCACGTGAGGTCTATCAGTTTTCCTCGATTCCAGCCGAAGTGATTCCGCATGATGTCGTTATCATTTGTATCAGCGCGTTCTTGATTTGTTCATTCGCGGCGTTGATCCCCGCTTACTTCGCCGCGCGCCTCGATCCAGTCAAAGCTTTGCGCTACGAGTAACGTTGTAGAGGCGCTACAACTCGAGGAAGCGACCCAGCGCGCGAGACGCGTAATCGTAGCCTTGCGGCCACTCGCTCTGGCGCGGGCCGGCGATGTTCAAAATGCTGATCTTGTTGTTGCGGACAAATTCCGCGATCAACTTCGCAGCGTCTACGGTGGCAATTTTCGATGCGTTGATGACTTCATGCGGCCGCCTTAGCTCAACGCAAAAACGAACAGTTTTCTCAGTTCCGCCATAAAGCTTGCCCGGGTAAATGACGACTGTTCCATCAGAATGTTTGACGTTCCGCAATGTGCGTTCCGTGAAACCACCGGCTTCCAATTCATGAACTGGATATTGATCCGGAATCCTGCCGAATTCGTCGAGGCGTCCAGCCGGACACCACCCGCCGCACTCGATTCCGTGCTTGAGCGCAACGTCGAGCGCCGCACGATCGACGCCTGTTTGCCCGCCCGAAATAATTTTCACCGCGTGGGCATTCAGTCCCCGGTCGGGACGATGTCTACACGCTCGACCATCAGGATGACCGTGCGTTCGGGAGCACGTGTGCGATGGCGCACACCTTTTGGCACGACGAAGCCCTGCCGCGGTGCAAGGTCAATCACCCGATCTTCCAGATCGATCAGGAATCGCCCGTCGAGCACGAAAAAGAATTCATCGATGTCGTTGTGTTCGTGCCAATGATACTCGCCCTGCACAACGGCCATCCTGATGACCGAATCGTTCACCTTGCAAAGCGTCTGGTTGTACCATTTGTCAGTGCAGGCGTCGGCCAGTTTCTGCACATCAATAACTTCGATCGGCCCGTGAAGGATGTTCAGGTACGTCTTGTACGGAAAATCCTGTGATGATTTAGTGGAATCCATGAAACAAATTTGAGTACAAAGCCGATTCGAACAAAACAGTCGCGTTCAGATTCATCGGCAGCACCTCGTCTTGTCATTCCGAGCGAAATCAAGGAGTCTCTAAAATAATCTCTGTGCGAGGAGGCTTCGAGAGATGTCTCGACTTCGCTCGACATGACAGCAGTCATTCTTCGCCGTCGAAGTAATCGGTCTCCTGGCCTTTAATAACAACGCGATCGGCTGCTGACGACTTGTTCAGCTTCCATTTCCCGCTGTCGGGATAATACCCTGACTCGCCGATCGGGTTATCGGCGATGACGTAATAGATGAAATCTTCGTCGCCTGAGTTAATCAGTTGATGCGGTTCGTCCGGGCCGAAGATGAAGGCGTCGCCGGCCACAACTTCTGTCCTGCCGTCTTTGTGGCGAACCGTGCCTCGGCCTGAAATCACCAGATACAGTTCCCACTGTGCCGAGTGCGCGTGGTAAGGAAAATTTGGTTTCCCTGGAGGCACGCGACTCCATTCCAAGTCGAACGGATGCCGCTTGGATAAGTCGAGCGACGCCGGTTCGCGTCCGAGCGCTTCGGAAACTCCTTTGAAAAACACGGCGTATTTTCCTCCCGGCGATTGCCACGGGTCTTCCTTAATTTCGCTGATGTTGATTTTCTTCACGATTGTTTAATTCACCGCAGAGGTCGCCGAGTCCGCAGAGGAGAACCTAAACACTTCTTTGTGTTCTCTGCGTCCTCCGCGATAAAATTATTCCTCGCCATCAAAGTAATCCGTCTCCGTTCCCTTCACGATCAATTCTTCGGACCCGTCCCTCGTGACCGCCCACTTGCCGCTGTCGGGGTAATAACAAGAATCGCCCGTTGCCCCGCCGCTGCGTGGATTGTCGGCGACGACGTAATAGACAAAATCCTCGTCCCCCGCATTGGTAAGCTGATGAGCTTCGCCGGGTTGAAAGAAGAAGGCGTCGCCAGGTCCAACCTCAGTTATTCCATCTTTGTCGCGCACATTCCCACGCCCGGAAACGACCAGATAAAGCTCCGATTCAGCTGCATGCGCGTGATACGGACACAGCGATTTGCCTTTCGGTATACGCACGAGTGCAAGATCAAACGGATGCCGCTTCGACAAATCAAGCGACTCCGGCTTTCGCCCGAGAGCTACGGAAATATTTTTAGCGAACCGCCCAAATTTTCCCTTCGGCGATTTCCGTTCCTGCTCGGAAACATCTTCGAGATTTACTTTGCGCATGGGAAACAATCTGTCGGTTTCTAACGAGACGAAACTCGCTTTTGTGTGGCAATTGAAAAAACAGCTATCGCCGCCCAGATGAGGTTCACGAAGGTGGAGGGGTACGATCCATAAAAAATTGTGTTTGCCGCGAGGAGAAGACTGCCGCCGACGTTGAGGAACTGAAAGACAGCGGAGTGTCCTTCCAATCTCCTTGAGGAGACCATTGCATAGGCCACCAGCAGAGCTGCCGCTCCCAACCATCCAACCGCATCAAACCACAAGTGATTGTTCATACATTTTGGTTCTCGTCGCATCGATCACATCATACGTCTCATTTTTTCGGCAGCTTTTGTTTGAGTGTTTCGACGAACTCGAACAAATCGCCTAGTTTTTCTACGCGGTCGAGAGTCTGGTCAGAGCGAAACTTCAGCAGCCCGGCACTTTTCTTTTTCAAACAGTTCTCTACTTCGTTCCAGGTGACCGGAGTCGAAACCGTTGGTTCTTCTTTCGCGCGGAGTGAGTAAACGCAGATAGTAGTTTTGTGTTCGTCGTTCTGGCTCCAATCGACGAACACTTTCCCTTTGCGCACGGCTTTGGACATATTGGATGTGACGAGGTCGGGATGCTCGCGCTCCAGATGTTGCGCTAAAGAGCGCGACAAGCCTTTTGTGGCATCGTAGCTCACCGGGGTGTTCAGTGGCACATACACTTGCAAACCTTTTGACCCGCTCGTCTTGGCCCAGCTCTTCAGTTTCATTTTTGCAAGAAGATCGCGAAGCCATATGCCGACCTGACAGCATTGCACGATGTCCGCGGGTGAGCCGGGATCGAGATCGAACACCATCATTGTCGGGCGCTCGATATTGCTTTTGCGCGAGAGCGACGTGTGCAGTTCGAGGTCGGCGAGGTTTGCCGCCCAGACGAGCGTGGGCAGATCGTTTCCGAGACAGTAGTCCATGCTCCGCTGGTTGCCTTCGCTCCATACTTTTGCCGTTTTCACCCATTTCGGCCGATGCGACGGACAATTCTTCTCGTAGAAAAACTCGCCTTCCACGCCATCGGGATACCGCTTCATTGTCAACGGTCGGTTTTTCAAGTGCGGCAAAAGCACTGGGGCGATTCGGATGTAATAGTCAATCACCTGTCCTTTGGTGAATCCGGCTTTGGGGTAAAGCACCTTATCCAGGTTCGATACCGAAAGCTTCTTCCCTTTAACCACAAGCTGCGCTTTCGCCGACATGAATTCTAATCCTCGCACAACGTCCGCATCGGACGCAAAGTTTCTAATTCTCAGTTCGTTCTGGTGACTTTTATGCTTTTGTGCCAGCCCTCATCGGGAGAAAAAACGCTCGGGCGGAAGGATTGGCTTGGGTTTGCAAATTCGGGCGACGCAATGCTCCCAGCTCTCGTGCCCGCTCAAGACGTCGATTTCCACCCGCAAGAAATAAACCGGCACCTTCAGTTCCGCTTCCGGCAGCCGCGGCATCCGAACTGAGTCTTTTTCGGTGGTCACGATCATCGCCAGATCGCGTCGGATGCAACGTTTGATGAAGCTAATCAGTTCGGCCTCCGTATAGTAATGGTGATCGATGTAACTCTTCGCGAGATCGACACGAGCGCCGAGTTTGTTGAGAGCACCCTGAAAGCTTTCCGGCGCAGCGATTGCGCACAGGGAACCGATGAAGGTATCGCGCAAAGTCTCGAGCGGAAGTTGTTCGCCCGTAAAAACATTCTGAAGATAAAGCGGTTTGTGCGCGCATTCGATCACTTCAGCGGTCCGATTGTAACGACGGATTCGCCGCATCAATTCGAAATTGGAGTCGCCGGTGTTCTTGGTGATAAAGATGTAGCTGGCGCGGCGCAGATTGCGCGGTCTCTCGCGCAAGGTCCCGCGCGGCAGGAGGAATTCGTTTCCGAAGGGGGCTTGCCGATCCACCAGCACCATATCCAGCCGATGCTTTAGATGCAGATATTGAAATCCGTCGTCGAGCAGCAGTGTATCGACCTGCCACTTGTCGATGGCGAAACGGCCGCTTTTCACCCTGTCTTTGTCCACCAGCACGATTACATCCTTTAGGTTGTGGGCGAGCATGTAGGGCTCGTCTCCCGCTGTTAGTGAGTCGAGCAACAGTGATTTTCCATCGGAAACGACCCGCGGAGGCTCGGAATCCCGGCGGAGCCAGCTCCGCCAATCCCGTTTGCGGGGAACGCTTTTATAACCGCGGCTGAGGATTGCCACGCGTCGTCCACCCGACTGCAATGCGCGGGCAAACTTCTCAACAATCGGCGTTTTGCCCGTCCCGCCGACAGTGAGGTTCCCGATGCTGATCACGAGGCAGCCGAGCGTACGTTCGCGGAAGACTCTCTTGCGATAAAGATAAAGTCGAAGTTGCACCACCCGATCGTAAAGAAGCGAAAGCCAGTAAAGAATCGCGCGAAGGACAGAAGCGCGAGGGCCATGACGTCGTTCAAGAACGACATCAATTCCAAATTCCTCTAATTGTTCAAGGCGACGGCCCATAGACAATAGTGATTAGTGACAAATGACTAGTGACTGGTGAGAATCCGCGCACCACGGTTGTCGGCGTGCGTGATGATCGTGCGCGCGGGCGCGCTCGCAGCGTGAGCCATGGCCGCCGCGACTTTTTTCGGCGCGTGTAGTGTAACAGCCGCGATCGTTGATCCACTTCCGCTAAGGAATGCACCGAGCGCGCCAGTTCGCTCAGCAGCCGCGATCACCCGTGGAAGAAAGGCGACTAGTTTTGAGCGGAATGGTTGGTGCAGATAATCAGTGAAAGTGCCGCGCAGTCTTTTGTAGTCCTGAGATGCGAACGCCGCCGTGAGCGCACATGCATTCCCGCAGTTTTCTACGGCCGCAATGCGTGAAATTTTTGAAGACAAAATTCTCCGTGCCCGTGCGGTATTGATTTCAAGGTCCGGCACCAAGAGAACGAAGTATAAGGGAGAGGCAACGTCGAAACGCTGTACCCGTACGGTATTCGCCCTGATTTCCCCTCGGAATAGAGACGTTCGCGCTGCTCCATACCACCGTGAAGCCACCGAACGTTGCCGGTGCAGCGTTGTCGGGATGTCCTTCCAGTCCGGCGCATATCCTGAAGATCGCGGCTCGGTCGAGCGGATTACCGCTCAGCCGGTTCAACGCGAATAAGACACCAAGACGAACCGTCGCGCTGCTGCCCAAGCCGCGCGAGCGTGGAACCTGTTCCACAATGTCATAGGAAAATGAGAAAGACCGCCGGCGTGCCTGCTTGAAAAATCGATGTGCTGCCTCGGAAACAATTCGCGGATGAGAAAACCGACGCGCACGGTTACGCACGAGCGTGACGCTATTGTGCATGCGCAGCGCAACGCCCAAACAATCAAAGCCAGGACCCAGATTAGAAGTGCTCCCGGGAACACGAACGGTAACTTTTTGCATACATAAGCAGTCGGCTTGTCCGGCCAGTGGCGTGCCCGTTGCAGCCACGGCCGTCCGGCCGTTCTCCTAGAATGCCCGCTCGAAAAGTCACCGGCTGCAGCCCCGCGGCTACAGCGGATTGTAGCAACGTCGGGTTTGCCGGCAACCCATCCGTTGCGCAGCGTCGATTTCGAGGTATGCCGTTGGAACGCAGGAAGAAAATGAATTTGGGATGGATTGATCCAGGCTTGCTTCGCGATTTCCAGGCAGAGGGTACCGACGCGCACCGGCTGTGCACGATTGAGGATGGCTGGGTGGAACGTTTCGGCCGCGACGTTCTCATCTCATTCAAAAAAGTCCTGGCGCGCGAGCGGCTTATCGAGGAGCTGCAGTCGTGGGCAAGCTCGGTCGGCTTCCACGTTCGACGGGTCTTTGTGCGATTCATCCCCAGAAAAAACGAACAGCGCGAACCGCCGCTTCTGATAATTGGCGATCCCGGGGAGGCGTTGCAGACCGTCGTCACCGAATGGCATTTAGGTTCGGCATCGACTTCGGCACAGGCTATTCACCGGGGCTGTTCCTGGACCAGAGAGAAAATCGTCGATATGTGCGTCATGTCGCGCCCAAGCGACTGCTGAATTGCTTCGCTTACACTTGTTCGTTTTCGCTGTGTGCGGCATGTAGCGGGGCGAGAACCGTCAACGTTGATCTTTCAAAAAAATATCTTGCACGCGGACGCGAGAATTTTGCGCTCAACAAGCTCCCAACGATCGACCACCGCTTCATTGCGGACGATGTGAGCTCCGTGCTGCCGCGGCTTGCCCGGAGAGGTGAAAAATTCGACGCGATTATCCTCGACCCGCCCACTTTTTCGCGCTCTCTGAAAGGAAAGACCTTTCAGGTCCAAGATGACTTCGAAGATTTGCTCATCGGCGCTCTTGCACTGGCAGAGCGTGACAGCCAGATCCTAGTCTCGACGAATTGTTCCACGTTGAGCCAGCCCGCGCTGGAGGTCATGGCGCGGTATTGCCTCAAAGAGACGCGCCGTACCGCGACATTCTACCGGCCGTTGCCGCTGCCTGACTTTCTGCCCGGCACAGGCGCAAGCTCCATCTGGCTCGCTTTGCGTTGACAATTCGAGGCGCGCAAGAGAGGATCAGAATCCGAATCATTAATCGAAATGGATCAGTTATCTGCCGAAATGGTTGCCGAATATCCGGAGCGCGGGATGCAGTGGGTGAAAGATCGAGTCGAGGCGGTCGTCAACGAGACTGGAGATTACGTGCGCGAAAAGCCCACGCAGTCTCTTCTGTATGCGTTTGCGGCTGGGTACGTCCTGAATCGTTTACCGCTGGGCCTAGTGATTGGTGGACTTCTTCGTCTGCTGATGGTGGCACTAAGACCCGCCATAGTGATTTATGGCGCCGCCAAACTGTATCAAGCCGCCCATGAACGCGAATAGTCGAAGCTTGCTGGATTGAGGTTGGACAGTTGGCGCTTTCCCAAAGCCAGGCGCGCCAGGAAAGTGCTGAAACGAAATGATCGCTGAGATCACTCGTCCAGTGTGAATCCGATTTTCAACGTTACCTGCCAGTGTCCGATTTCGCCCTCCTCAATATAGCCGCGGGTCTCGGACACCTCGAACCACCGCATATTGCGAATGGTTTTCTTCGCGCGTGTTAGCGCATTCCGGATCGCTTCTTCAAATCCGTTGGGAGAAGAGCCGACTATCTCGATTTTTTTGTAAACGTGTTCAGCCATGAGCCATTGTCTGCCGCAGAAATGGCGAAAACAACAAAAACCCATGGGATTTACGCATGGATGCCGCGCTGCGGAGTCCCGGCGGCACACTCCGCCGACCAAGTATCAAATTTGCTTTACAAACGCATCCTGACTCCGGCAGCCTCGTAAGGTGCGAAAGTCGGCTTGCGTTTTGCTAATCCTGGTAGCTGTTTGCTGCTCCGCGAGCGCACAGGACCAGGAAAAAAAACTACTCGACCGGCTGCTCAAGCCGGACATGACGCTTAAAAACGATGCGCAAAACAAGAAGTTCGTAGCCGACGGATCATCGCCGATCAACAAACGGGCAACGGTCGGAACCTTTTACGTTCACCAGAAAGCGCACTCGAAGAAATTTTCTGGAACACAAGACTTCTCCACAACGCAGTTTTATTCCCAGACTTATCACGGCGGACGCAGGGCGTACGAGGCTTCGTCACAGCGAGGAATCGCAAATGCTCGCTCCTGCGTACGCAAATCAGACCGCGCGCGGCGTCCGCGACGCTCCCCAATCCGGCAAAAAAATTACCTCGCGCGAGTACGCCGGGAACCGGCCGTTTCTCGACGAGGGAAAAAGTCAAAAATCCCTAAACCAACAAAACGCGCCGCTCACCATCGACCAGGTGCGCGAGTTGCTGAACAAAAACAAGTAGCGCGCTCGTCTGGGTGAGGCGCATGCAGTATTCTGTCATTGGTGATGCAACCGGACGAAGCTCTCGCACTATTAAAACAAGGTGCGGCGCAGATCATCAACGAGAGCGAATTACGTGAAAAGCTCGCACTCGATCGGCCCTTACGCGTCAAACTCGGCGTCGATCCGACCACGTCGGACATTCACCTCGGCCATACGATTGTTTTACGAAAACTGAGGCAGTTTCAGGACCTGGGCCATCAGGCAATTCTCATCATCGGCGATTTCACTGGCATGATAGGCGACCCGAGCGGGCGATCCGTCACCCGGCCACACCTGACACACCAGGAAGTGATCGCAAACGCGGCGACCTATCGGGAGCAGGCCTTCAAAATTCTTGATCCCGCGCGCACAGAAACCGTCTGTAACGGCGACTGGTTCCGCGCCATGTCATTCGAAGACGTCATTCGCCTGAACGGCCGGGTGACGTTGCAGCAGATCTTGCAGCGAGAAGATTTCAAGACGCGCATCGAACAACAGCACCCGATCCGTGTCCACGAAGTCCAATATCCGATCATGCAGGCGTGGGACTCGGTGATGGTGAAAGCTGACGTGGAACTCGGAGGGACCGACCAGCTCTTCAACATTCTGATGGGCCGTGACTTTCAAAGAGAAGAGGGCATGCCGCAGCAGGTCGTCTTTCTGCTTCCGATTCTCGAAGGTTTGGACGGTGGCAAGAAAATGAGCAAAAGCCTTGGTAACTACGTTGCAGTCAATGAAGCGCCATCAGAGATGTTCGGAAAATTGATGAGCATTTCCGACGAGTTGATGGCGCGATATTACGAGTTGCTTCTGCAGCGCGAACCACCATCCGACGCGCATCCTCTGGAAGCGAAAATGCAGCTGGCGTCCGAAATCGTGCAAACTTATCACTCAGCCGATGCGGCCAAAAGAACGTTGGATGAATGGAACACTAGATTCAGCAAACGCGAATTGGAGCACGCCGATCTACCGGCGTTCTCACCAACCGAACGGGAAGAACTCAGCGCCGTGAGCCTCCTTTCGAATGTGTATCGCGAAGTGTTCAACGTGAACAAGTCGCACAGCGAAATATCGCGACTGATAAAGCAGGGAAGTTTCGAGGTCGACGGAACCAAGATCCACGATCCCAAGGCAAAAATCGCCCTTCGCCCGGGCCAGGTTCTCCGCCTCGACCGAAAACACGCCGTGCGGGTACGCTAGCCCGGGCGACCAAAGACGTCAGCCGCGAACGCTGCCAGTCGCCAACACGAGTCTGTCAGGCGTGAGCCACCTGGAGCACGGGCATGACGCGCGCGCGCTCCAAATAACTTGACCTGATTCCCTCGAAGTGCGCACGGACGCTGCGCAGTTCAGCTGTGACGAAACTGTCCACAAAGTGCAAGCGCCGGTCCAGCCATGCGAACAATTTGTTTTTGATCTCGTAATGGATCGCCAACGCGATCTCGGTGCACTGGGGCCGGATTTCTGCGAAATCGACGATGCCCATGACAGAGATGTTTCCCCCAACGGACTCGAACGCATACTGGTCCGGCAAATCGCTATCCACCGAAAAGATTACCGTGTGCGCTTCGAATCCGAACGGGCCGCGAAAACTGAAATCGACCGTCTTGGACGACGTCACGGTTGCGCGTGTCCCCATCAGAAACTGCCGCCGATAGGATTGAATACTGGCCAGGCGTGCTTTGCACTCCGCCAGCGGTTGACTCATGTGTAAGGTTTTTTCTAGGAGCATAGGATTCAGTGTTTTCGGAGCCTTTCTTGAGCAATAGCAATGCCAGCTCTTTTCCGAAGGCGATACGACGGCGGGGATGGCCCGCGGGTGTTCGTTTTTGATACAACGCTGTATCAGCTCAACACGTTCAATGAGCTACGCGGCCAGCCGCCGCTCATAGGACTATGGATCAGGCTTTCTCCTAAGTTATCCGACCGACTCAGGCGACCTGTTCAATGCATTCCGGCGCGCCAGTTGATCGACTCGCGCCGATTGTTTGCATCATCGAGAGAAAAATCCTGGCGCCATCTGCGCTGCCTAATCGCGCATCCGAAGCGCGATCGGGGTGCGGCATGAGACCGAACACATTCCGTTCGCGATTGCAAATTCCGGCGATGTTTTCGATCGAGCCGTTTGGGTTCGCCTCGGGGACGATACGGCCTTGTCTATCCGCGTAGCGTAAGATCACCTGCTGATTTGAATTCAACTCGTGCAGCGTTTGCGGATCCGCAAAGAAACAGCCTTCGCCGTGCGCAACCGGCAGGCGCAGAAGTGTTCCTTTCCGACAACCGTGTGTGAACGGTGAATCATCCACCTCGACGCGCGTAGTGACCATGTCGCACACAAATCGAAGAGAACGGTTTCGCACCAGTGCGCCCGGCAAAAGACTGGCTTCGCACAAAACCTGAAAACCATTGCATGTGCCAAGCACGAGCTTCCCTGCGCGCGCATCGCTGATCACCGCTTTCATGATCGGCGAAAACCGCGCGATGGCCCCACAGCGGAGGTAATCGCCGTATGCAAATCCGCCTGGCAACACGATCGCATCGAAATCATTCAGCGACGTTTCCTTGTGCCAGACATACTCAGCGTGCAATCCATCGAGCCCGTTGATCGCCGCGACACAATCCTGGTCGCAATTGGACCCGGGAAACTGAATAACGGCAAAGTTCATGGCGTTAACGCGCGCCAGCGGCTGCGCGCTTCTCCGCATGGTAATCATTAACGACGAGACACGCGTGGATGACTCCCGGGATCCAGCCGAGCAACGTCAAAATAATGCTGAGAAAAAAGCTCGCAATCCGCCCGGTCATCAGCACCGCAAGCGGCGGAAAAACCACGCAGAAAAAATATCGCAGCGCTTTCATTCCAAACTCTTCCTCTTCCTCTGCATCTTGCCCTTCGTGCTTGTCTTCCTTTCTTCCTGCTTTCCTGATTGATCCCTCTGCAATTCGTAATCCTCAATCACCGGATTTGACAGCAAATCGCGACAAAGCTGATGCAGCCGTGATTCAAGCTCGCCGTTTTCCCCTTCAATGTCGATTTCCATGTATTTGCCGATTCGCACGCGGCGCACTTCGGGCATTCCCAAATGCCGCATCGCGTCACGCACCGCGTTTCCCTGAGGGTCGAGCACCGCTGCCTTCGGCATCACGATCACTTTCGCGTTCATCACCGCACAATATTGCGGCGATCTGCGGCGACAAGCGCAAACCCCATCTACTTCAAGACCACAACATCAAGCGGCCCGTTGCGGCGGAGGATATTCACGCCCACATCAAAAGTGGCACAATCGAACGGGTACTTGTGGATCTTCTCTCAACCCTCGCGAACAACTTCGCCCGGCTCTTTATCTTCGCGTAAGCCAAGGAAAACGGGTGCACGCAATTTTCCGTCACGCGTCCACTCGGCGAATTTGATTTCGGCGATGAACTTCGGGTTGATCCAATGCATTTTTTTCATCATCGAAGGCGTGATGCCTTGCACCCATTGTCCATTTTGTTTTGAGGGCAGATCGACAAATGGACAGTCAGCACGTTTTTCGGCCTGGAATTGTTTGCGCAAGTTCGCCAATGATTTTGCCGTGAAACCCGTGCCGACTTTGCCCGCGAACACGAGGTCTTTATTTTCGTAGTACCCAACCAGAATAGCGCCAAAATGTTTGCGAGCGCCCTGTGGCGGGGTGTATCCACCGATGACAAATTCCTGTTCGCTGACGCATTTGAGCTTGATCCAAGCGCCGCTTCTGCGGCCGGGTTCGTAAGCGGAGTTACTTTGTTTCCCGATGATTCCTTCCAACCCGCGGCGTTTCACTTCGATTAGCAGCCGGCTGAACGTCGCCACCAATTGCACCGGAATAACGGATTGGATCGCCCGAGCCAGCGCAGAGTTTTTCCAAAACGCTTTTTCGGGCTTCCAAAGACAGAGAGACGAGATTCTTGCCGTCGAGTTGAAGAAGGTCGAACGCATAAAAATAGATGGGCGATTTTCGTCCTTCCATCTCGCGGGCTTGCAGAAGTTGAAAGGACGAACGGCCCTCCTCGTCTACAGCGACCACCTCGCCGTCGAGTACGCACTCGCGGGCGGGCAAATTTTCCACAGCTTGAACGATCTCCGGGAAACGCGAGCTCAAATCATTTTGATTTCGCGACAGCAAGGAAACTTTTCCACCGTCTTTCACGGCGATCAGGCGGATGCCGTCGAATTTCAGCTCATAAATCCAATGGCCGGTCACCGGCGACTTCTCAAGAAGCTTGGCTTTCATTGGCTCGACAAAACGTGGTTTTGCCGACGGCAAATTTGGCAGGGAGGCAATTGTAGAACGACTTCGCGTGCCCAACTTCGCGGCTGCCAGGCGACCCGCCTTTCCCGAGGCTACGGCGGGCGGGTGCGCCTTCCCTACAGCTTCATTTTTTTGTTTTTTTTTAATCGCCTGGCGAATTCTCGCCTTGAATTGCGAAGTCGGGCTCTTGTCCTCTACACGATTCGATTGCCACTCGACGTCCCGAGCTTTGGCGATCTGCTCCATCGTGCGGCCTGTCTTTACAGATTGATCTTCGAGTTTGTTCGAAATTGGTTTCGCGTCGTCGCCCGTTTTCAGAATCAGCCACTGATTCTTTTCACCATCGCGTCCGCGAATTCGCACAAGTGTCCATTCGCCATTCGCTTTTTTGCCATCGAGAAGAAGGTGGAGCTTGCCTTCGCCAAGCGATTTCAGCGGTTGCTCGCCGTAAACGTAATAGGTGCCGCGGTCCCACACCATAACGGTGCCGCCTCCATATTGTCCCTCGGGTATCACTCCTTCGAAATCTTCGTATTCAATCGGATGATCTTCGACTTCGACGGCGAGATGTTTTTCGCCCCGTTTCCAGGGAAGTCCTTTCGGAAGCGCCCAGGATTTCAACACACCTTCCATTTCAAGGCGGAAATCGTAATGCAAACGGCGCGCAGCATGTTTCTGAATGACGAAGCGCGACGCCCCCTTCACTTTCTTCGGCAAAGGTTTGCCTGCCGGCTCTCTTGTTTCCTTGAAGTCGCGTTTGCGTTTGTATTCGGCTAATCCCATTCCGCTGAAAATTAACCACAGATTAACCCAATGACACGCAATGGCGGAAGGCGGCACTGTTCATGGCGCACTAACTCGCTTAGCACACTCGCGCAATCCGCTGAGGACAGCGGACGCTACCAGCCCAAACAAAATTGGCCTCCCCGGTACATATCCGGCGTCTGCAGTGAACGCCGCTAGGAGGCTTAGGTTTCGCTCGGAAGCGGCTCGCCGACGAGATAGCGAACGAACCGGCGAATGACGATGTTTTCACCGAGCTCCGCGATCTTGCCGTTGAGCAAATCGCCAACAGTCACGTCGGGATTTTTAATGAAACCCTGCTCGAGCAAGCAAACGGTGCTGTAGAATTTCTCCAGTTTTCCTTCAACGATTTTATCCGCAACATGCGCCGGCTTGCCTTGGACCTGCGCCTTATAGATCTCGCGCTCGGCTTCGATGAGATTCCCGGGGACATCCGCGCGGCTGACGTAGAGCGGGTGCGCCGCGGCGATATGCAGCGTGATATCTTTTACAAACTCGCGGAAATTCTCATTTCTCGCCACGAAATCAGTCTCGCAATTCACCTCCACGAGCACACCAACTTTTCCTTGCAGATGAATGTACGAAGCCACGATGCCTTCCTTTGTCGCGCGCGTGGCCTTCTTCGCCGCGGTAGCAATGCCTTTAGTCCGCAAAATAGTTTCGGCCTTTTCAAGGTCGCCGCCGCTCTCGACAAGAGCTCGCTTGCAATCCATGAAGCCGGCGTTGGTCTTTTCACGGAGTTGCTTAACGAGTTTCGGATCAATTTCAGTTGTTGTGTTCATTTGCGTCGTTAGGCCGTTGAAGGGTATGAAGGTCAGAGGTAAGCCGTTACCAACCACAAGCGTCGAGCATCAGGCAATCTCACGCCGAAACGCCGGCCATTTCCACCTGTTCGCGAATCCGCGCTTCGCTACTGGCTGAAACAATGGCATCGACCAGCTTTTGCAAAATCACCCGAATCGCGCGGATTGCATCGTCGTTTCCGGCAATGGGATAGTCCACGAGTTCGGGGTCGGCGTTCGTATCCACAATGGCAACCACCGGAATTCCGAGGCGCCGTGCCTCACTGACGGCGTTTTGCTCCCGGATCGTATCGATCACCACCAAGACATCCGGCAATTCGGACATGTCGAGTATCCCCTCAAGGTTGCGCCTGAGCTTTGCAGCCTCACGATTCAGGGCGGCGAGTTCCTGTTTCCCCATTTTCTTGTATTCGGGCGATTGCTCGATCTGCTCGATGTATTTCAAGCGACCGATGCTCTTGCGGATGGTGGTGAGATTGGTCAGCGTGCCGCCTAGCCAGCGTTGGTTCACGTAGAATTGCCCGCACGCCACGGCAGCTTCCTTGATCGCTTCCTGTGCTTGTTTTTTGCAGCCGACGAACAAAATTCGGCCGCCGCGGCGCGCCACATCCTGTAGAAACTCCGTCGCGCGCCGAAGTTGCCTCACGGTTTCATCAAGATTGATGATGTAAATCTGATTGCGCTGCTCAAAGATGAAGGGCTTCATCTTTGGATTCCAACGTTTCGTCTGGTGTCCAAAATGAACACCAGCTTCCAATAATTCAGGCACTAATTCTGTTGTATCTGCCATAAGCGAAAATTCCGGGAAAGGGAACTTCCAGAGCGGGACGCAGAAGATGCTATACCAAGCGCCCGTGCGCAACCTGAAATTCGCCCCTCACGCCATGTCGATTTTAGCCACCGAGGCGAGCACCTTTTTGCGGCGGGCTCGCTGCCCTCGTTCTTTTGCCAAGCCAAACATGAAGGATCAAAAGTAACGGCAGCGCCAATCCTACGCCGAGGTGAATCCAGCTCGTCCACGCACGGAGACTTTCACCGCCGGCATAATACAGTCCGTATCCCGTGACGGTCAGAACGGCAAGCGCGGTGAGAAACAGCGAGCCGTTGCCACGATTCCGACGCGCGCGCCATGCGAATCGCACGTGGCCGGTAAGAAGCATGCCGATCAGCACCAAAATCGCCATCGCGGCCGCACCATGGATTTTCATCGCCCATGCTTTCGCGCTAATCTCGAAATCACCGGGTGACGAAACCAAATCATTCCAATACGTCCACGCCACGCCGCTTAAGAAAAGCAGGGCGAGCACACCGTAGAGGAGGCGTCTCTGAAAGAGTTTCAATCGGATTAAGTCTGGCGGGACGTATTGCACGGTGGGTGAAACATCCAGCACGGTGCGCCATCCTGTTCGAGCAACAACGCGTCTGCGCAGTATGTTGCCAGGAGAGGCGCGGCTTTTTCGCGCAGCGTGCGAAACGACTTTCGTCAATGCATCTGCTGTCATGCACTCCGCGGCGGCCACACTCACGCTGATCAATTCGCAGGCGGCTCGGCCGGTACGTCCATCCAATAATGGACTACACCCATCGGCCGCGGTTTTTTCTGCGGGTAAAATAGATTCCGGAAGTGGCAATGGCGCGCTCGCACAATCTCACCGTTCCAGCGGCGATGCGTCGGGTCCGCCGGATTACGCAGGTGCACGAATTGCGACGCCGGTCCGAAAGCGCGCAGGTCGCCGCCGGCGTTTACGATCCCTGCCATTGACGCCGTTGCGTTTCAACACGTCGACCCCACGATCCACGGCGAAACCCTTCGCGATTCCGCCGAACATCAATCGTTAACGGGCGACGAAATCGAACATTGCAGCTCCTCTGGAGAACGATGTCCCGCCAGTTGCCGCTGCCACCACCACCGAGTGCATTGTATTTCGGAAGGTAATTCCATTTCACCAATTGCCGGGCCGTTGTGATGTCGAAAATACCATCGCTATTGCGAGAAAATTCCTGCGCGGATTTCAAGACGCGCCACGTCCAGGGATGAATGCGCACGGATTTGTAAAATGCGTCGCAATTCAACCTCGAGACGTCGCTTCCGGGTCGTGAAAACTCATCAAACGATGGATCTGCGCCATGGCCGCAAATGCGGCCCCGACTGCGTGATCTAAATCGGCGGCGTTAGTTCCGGACGCTATGAATCTCCACAAACGTGCCCAGCAATGGCTGACACCGGCGAATCTCGTTTTGTCCATTCGTTCTCATTCCCTAGTTCCGTTTGAGCGCGATTTCATAGAATGCGAGGAGACGTTTCACGCCGTCGGTGATATGACGGCAACTCAAAGTCGCGCCGCTGATGTTCTTGATGTCCCGATCCAGTTTCAAACGCCGACTGGCTCGTTTTGCCCACAAATTGTGCGCGCCAGTTTTCATTTCGAATTTCGCCTCCATAAGTTTCGCGATAATCCATCACTTCAATTTGTTTGACTGATCCATTGGCATTCAGGCCCAGCGCATAGGTGATAAACTCGTGTTTGCCGACGACTTCATCGACGATGAACCAGCCGCCGCCGCTCACACGCCAGACTTGTTGTTCGTCGTGCAAGACGCGTACGCCGCTGGCCTGCTCAATGGCCTTGCGTTGAGCGGCAGTGAGTTTTACTGGCGCGAGCGTAAACGATTTGCCAGGAAAAATCGCACGCTGTGCTTGATCGACGGTGAGATATTGAACTGCAAAGGTGGAAGGCGCAACGAGTGCGGAAATCGGCAGGGCGATGAAGGCGAATTCAGATTTCATCTGCGCCTAGAAATTAAATCCCACTTTTAATCGCACGTAATATTTCTCGTGTTCGTCACCGAAAATGTAGCCGTCGTGCGCCGCGAACTCCTTGTTATCCTGGCTGAAAGCCTGCGCCTATTGGCAGTTGATGAAGAAAACCCAGACTGGCCCACCAACGCTCGCCTCCGTAATGGATCGTCGGGCCGATGAAGTACGCCGAGTGCTCGTGCACGGTGGCATCCGCAAATTCATGATGGTTCCAAAATTCCAGACCGGCTGACCAATTCCGGATGAAGCGATACGAAACTCCGGTGAACCATTCGAACACCCCGTCGCGCTGGCACTCGCCTTCCTCTTCTTTTTCGAATTCGAGTTCGTAATTGATGTTCAGCGCCCAAACAAGCCGGTCCTCAAGCCAGTTTTTTTGCAGAAGAATTTTCCACTCCAACTCCGTTTTCTGATCGCCCACAGTCGGCTCGAAATAAAGCGCGAGTCCTATCGGAGTTTTATAAGGACTTAGCAGCCGATAAATCGATTCGAAAGAAACCGATTCAAAATGGTAACTGTCGAACGGGGTGGCCGGATCGTGTCCCGCATGCACGTCCTCACCGCCGGTTTCGTAAACACCGGGCAAGCGTTTACCTGTATGGGCCGGATCTTCCGCCGGAATGTCGTTGTTTGCATAGACGTAGTGATGATTGAGATAGAGCGCGACTTGGAAATCGTCCGTCACGCCGTATTCGAATTCCTCGCGAAAATCGATCACGTTGATAGTCGCCATTTTCTTTTTCCCAGCGCGGCGGTGACCCATTGTTCGAATTCACCGTGACCTTTCGGTGTGAGATCGGTCGTATAAGTCCAGGCGAAGATCGCTTCGTGCGACTGAGCAGTGGACACACAGAATAGAAGTGCCATGCCGCAACCCAATGGGAATTTCATTCGGACGATGCATAACATCCCCGGCAGAAAACCTGCTGCCGGACGGTTGCCAATTTTTGACGCCGTATTGCAGCGCAATCTAAGGCGTACCAAAGCAACGCACCGCTAGCGGGAGGTCTGCGACTGTTTCTCGGCGTACCTTGCCAGTACCCAGCAGAGATCTGACAGCCGATTCAGGTAACGCAATATCTCAGGATTGAAATCCTTTTCTGCGGCGCCGAACGCGGCGATGTGCCGCTCGGCACGGCGGCATGTTGCGCGAGCAAAATCCAGTGCGGCAGAAAGAGGAGTTCCACCGGGAATCACCCAGTCTTTCGGATATAGCGATCGATCCTTCTCCAGATCGAAAATGACCGAGGTGATCCTGTTAACCATCTCAGAGGTGGTGGAATGAAAACCATCCTTAAAGAAGCGTTCTCGATCGGGCGTAGCCGTTGCCAGCTCGCCCATGACCACGATTAAATCTTTTTGGACCGCAAGGACTTGGTCCGAAACAAATTTATCGATGGCAATGGATCGGCCCACGCCGAGCGCGGCGCTCAGCTCATCAACGCATCCGTAGGCGTCCACACGGGGATCGGTTTTTGACAACCGGCGCCCGTACATCAACGAGGTTTCACCTTTGTCGCCAGTCTTCGTGACTATGGACACGAAGCCAAATTGTAGGGCGTTTCTGCAAAACGCCAACCGCTAGATGGCGTCTCAAACTGACCCTACAATTACGTTCGTGCTTAACCAATCGCAGGCTGCGCTTCGGCTTCTTCCATCACTGACGCGCCAATCGGCTCACCTTTTTCGACCAGTTTGAGCTGGCGATGCAGGGGAAAACCCGTTCCTGCGGGGATTAAGTGACCCATGATTACGTTTTCCTTGAAGCCGCGGAGTTTATCAATTTTGCCGAGCGTGGCCGCTTCGGTCAGAACACGGGTCGTGTCTTGGAATGAAGCCGCAGAAATAAAGCTGTCGGTTTCCAGCGAAGCCTTGGTGATGCCGAGCAGCACTGGAACAGCCTCCGCCGGTTTGCCGCCTTTCTCTACGACCTTCTTGTTTTCTTCCTCGAAATCGAGCTTGTCGACCTGATCGCCCCAGAGCAGCGAGGTATCGCCAGGATCGGTGATTTTCACTTTGCGCAACATTTGGCGCACGATGATCTCGATGTGCTTGTCGTTGATCTCCACGCCTTGGAGGCGATAAACCTCCTGCACTTCGTTCACCAAATGCTCCTGCAATTCCTGCGGACCGCAGACTTCC
Source organism: uncultured Verrucomicrobiae bacterium (assembly GCA_963757675.1). Classification (GTDB taxonomy): domain Bacteria; phylum Verrucomicrobiota; class Verrucomicrobiia; order Chthoniobacterales; family UBA10450; genus Udaeobacter. The sequence continues at coordinate 324,833 of CAVWTH010000002.1, forward strand.
AAAATTTCGTGCGGCACAACCGGACCTTCGGTGAGTTGCGACCTTTCTTCACGAAATCGCCTTTGAACACGATGATGTGTTTGGTGAGCGGGATCAGATGCTCTTCCTCGGCGCCGGTGTCGGGATCTTTCAGAATCAAACTGCGTTTGCCGCGCACGGTTCCGCCCAACTCGACAATGCCGTCGATCTTGGCGATCTCAGCCGCGTCCTTCGGCCGGCGGGCTTCAAATAATTCGGCAACCCGAGGCAGACCTCCGGTGATGTCTTTGGTCTTTGCGACTTTCCGCGGCGTTTTCGCCAGCAACGCACCTCCGCGCACTTTCTGGCCTTCCTCGACGATGACGTGAGCGCCAGCAGGAATTGAATAGCTGGCGAGCACTTCTTTCTTGTCGTCTACGATGACCACCTGCGGATGCAAATCTTCCTTGTGCTCAATAACCATTGTGCCCATGAGACCGGTCGCTTCATCCACTTCGCGTTTGATCGTCACTCCGGCAATCATGTCGCGGAATTCAATCTTTCCGCCCTTATCGGTTAGGATCGGCACATTGTATGGGTCCCATTGCACAAAAGTCTCGCCCTTCTTCACGGACGCGCCGTCCTCCCTGGAAATGACTGAGCCTACGACGACATTGTAGCGCTCCAGTTCGCGGCCTTCTTCGTTGTGCACACTGATTGAGCCGTTCTTGTTCAGCACAATCCAACTGCCATCGAGCGCCTGCACGGTCCGCAAATCATTGAACTGCACCGTGCCATCGTTCTTCGCCTTGATGATCGGTTGCTTAAATGTCTGACTGGCCGTGCCACCGATATGGAACGTGCGCATCGTCAACTGTGTGCCCGGTTCGCCTATGGATTGCGCGGCGATAATTCCGACGGCTTCACCGAGTTTCACAAAATCGCCGGTGGCCAGGTTCCGACCGTAACACTTTGCGCACACGCCGCGACCGCACTCGCATGTGAGGACAGAGCGAATCTTGAGTTGCTCGACCCCGATGCGCTGCAACTCAGCGGCGATGTTCTCGTCGATGTACTGGTTTGCTTTGACGATTTTTTTTCTTTTCTCCACCGGATCGGCGATCGTTTCGCAGCTCACCCGGCCAATGATGCGCTGGCCAAGGTCGACGACTTCCTCGTCGCCTTCGTAGATAGAGCGCACAACGATGCCGTTCACCGTTCCGCAATCGTCCGTAACGATGATGACGTCCTGCGCCGCATCGACGAGTTTGCGGGTGAGATAACCGGAGTCCGCAGTTTTCAGCGCGGTATCGGCGAGACCTTTGCGCGCGCCGTGAGTAGAAATGAAGTACTCGAGCACGGTCAATCCTTCGCGGAAATTGGATGTGATCGGACGCTCTATAATTTCGCCGCTCGGCTTGGCCATCAAGCCGCGCATCCCCGCGAGCTGACGCACCTGCTGTCGATTGCCGCGTGCGCCTGAATCGACCATTAAATAGATCGGGTTGTACTCCTTGCGGTTCTGGTTCTCTTCCAGCTCTCGGAACATCACATTCGAAATCTGATCGCCGGCGTGCGTCCAGATATCGATGATCTTGTTGTAACGCTCGCCGTCGGTGATAATGCCGCGACGGTATTGCTGGTCGACTTGTTTGACCTGCTTGTACGCGTTCTCCACCTCCGACTCTTTTCGTTTTGGAATGATCATGTCTTCGATTCCAATCGAGATACCGGCGCGGGTCGCTTCGTTGAATCCGAGCTCCTTCATTTTATCGAGCGTTGCCACCGTGACTGCCGGACCAGCGATTTGGTAGCAGCGCCAGATGATCTCGCTGAGCTGTTTCTTGTTTGCGGGTTTGTTGAAGAAACCGAGTTCTTTTGGCCAAATCTGATTAAAAATGACGCGACCAGCAGTTGTCTCGATGACGCTGACATCGGAATTTCCAAAAATGGTTTGCGCGCCCCGATCCGGATTCTTGAACAAAATCCGGTCATGCGTTTTGATTTTGCGTTCGACCATTGCGAATTCCACTTCCGACGCATCGGCAAATAGCGGCAGATGTCCATCCTTCTTCGGCGTCCGCGGATTTTGCGTCATGTATGAGCAACCGAGCGTAATATCCTGGGTCGGGGTAGTGATTGGTTTACCGCTTGATGGCGAGAAAATATTGTTCGGCGCGAGCATCAGCATGCGCGCTTCCAGTTGCGCCTCTACTGAAAGCGGGACGTGCACCGCCATCTGGTCGCCATCAAAGTCGGCGTTGTAAGCGGTGCAAACTAGTGGGTGAATACGGATGGCTTCGCCCTCGATCAATTGCGGCTCAAACGCCTGAATGGACAGGCGGTGCAAAGTCGGCGCACGATTCAGCAACACCGGATGACCTTTAGTGACTTCGTCCAGAATGTCCCATACTTCGGGCGTTTGGCGCTCGATCATCTTCTTTGCGCTGCGCACCGTGTGTACATAACCGAGATCTTTCAACCGGCGGATGATGAACGGCTCGAAAAGGACCAGCGCCATTTTCTTGGGCAGACCGCACTGATTCAGCTTTAGCTCCGGACCGATGACAATCACGGAACGGCCCGAGTAATCGACGCGCTTACCTAACAAGTTCTGACGGAACCTGCCGCCTTTGCCTTTGAGCATGTCGCTAAGGGATTTTAACGGACGATTGCCTGCGCCGGTAACGGCCCGTCCGTGCCTGCCGTTGTCGAACAAAGCGTCGACCGCTTCCTGCAACATCCGCTTCTCGTTCCGGATGATTACGTCCGGGGTCTTAAGCATGAGCAAATTCTTGAGCCGGTTGTTACGATTGATCACGCGACGATAAAGATCGTTTAGGTCGGATGTCGCGAATCGGCCGCCTTCCAGGGGAACTAATGGACGCAAATCCGGCGGAATCACCGGCAGCACCTCGAGGATCATCCACTCGGGTCGGGCACGCGAACTTTGGAAGCCCTGAACAAGCTTGGTACGTTTCGCCAGTTTCTTGCGAATCTGCTTGCTCTTGGTAGCCCCCATCGCTTTCTCCAGCTCTTTGTTGAGCTTGTTGAGATCGATCTCGGAGAGAAGCTTCTTGATTGCTTCAGCGCCCATGCCCGCGACGAAATCTTCGCCGTATTGTTCCTGCGCCTCACGGTATTCGACTTCATTCAGCAGCTGTGTCTTCTGCAACGGCGTCTTGCCAGGATCAATGACGATGTAATCCTCGTAGTAAATCACGCGCTCGAGTTGACGCGCGCTCATGTCCAGCATGAGCCCGATCCGCGAGGGCATGCACTTGTAAAACCAAATGTGCGAAACGGGAACCGCCAGTTCGATGTGGCCCATGCGCTCGCGCCGGACACGCGCCAGGGTCACTTCCACACCACAGCGATCGCAGATGACGCCTTTGTGCTTGATGCGCTTGTATTTTCCACACGAGCATTCCCAGTCCCGGGTCGGCCCAAAAATGCGTTCGCAGAAAAGGCCGCCCTTCTCCGGCTTGAATGTGCGGTAATTGATTGTCTCCGGATTTTTTACTTCGCCTTTGCTCCACGAACGCATGGTGTCGCTCGAGGCAATGCCAATTGCCACTTGATCAAAACCCACTGGGCGCTCTTCGCCCACTAACTCACGCCAGGAATGTTCGTTCATGATTTCTCCGAATAAGTTGTGAATCCAGAAATTACGCCACGCTCTCCATGAACGTGGGTGCCTGGCTGCCGACCTTCACGTCGAGACCCAAGCTTTGCATTTCCTTGATCAAAACGTTGAATGATTCAGGTGTTCCCGCCTCCAGCGAGTTGTCGCCTTTGACGATCGACTCGTAAATCCGGGTTCGGCCCTGAACGTCGTCCGATTTAACCGTCAGCAATTCCTGCAACGTGTAGGCCGCGCCATAGGCTTCGAGTGCCCAGACCTCCATTTCGCCGAAGCGTTGTCCGCCGTATTGCGCTTTGCCGCCGAGCGGCTGTTGAGTAACGAGCGAATACGGTCCAACGGCACGCGCGTGGATCTTGTCCGCCACAAGGTGGCCAAGCTTCATCATATAAATGTAGCCAACCACTACTTCCTGATCGAACGGATCACCGGTGCGTCCATCGAACAGACGCGCCTTACCATTCTCCTGCACCCAGGTGTAGCCCTCCTTCTTTTTCGCCTCATGCAAATAGTCGCGAATTTGTTTTTCCTTGATCCCGTCGAAAACCGGAGTCGCCACTTTGAATCCGAGTGCTCTCGCGGCAACCCCAAGATGCGTTTCCAAAACCTGTCCCACATTCATACGGCTGGGGACGCCTAACGGATTAAGCACGATGTCGACCGGTGTTCCATCTGCCAGGAACGGCATGTCTTCCTCAGGCACAATGCGCGCGACAACGCCTTTGTTGCCGTGACGGCCCGCCATCTTGTCGCCGACGCTCAACTTACGCTTGCTGGCGATGTAAACTTTGACTTGCTTGATAATCCCGGGTTCGATTTCCTCCCCGCTTTCCACCCGGTCGGTCGCCCGATCCCGCTCAAGCTCCAGCTCCGCGAATTTATGCTCGTACGTGCCAATGATTTCTCGAATCCTGTTTCGGATCGGGCTTGGATCGATCTCAATATGATCGTGAGCCGTCGCCAATTTCCGCAAAAGCGTTTTCGTGATTTTGCGATTGGCCGGAATGATGATTTCACCGGTCTTGGCGTTTACCACGTCGAGAGGAATTTTTTCGCCCAGCAGAACGTTGGAAAGTGAATCGGTTAGCTGCTCAATGAGCCCCTCTCTCTTGCGCTTATGTTCTTCGCCGATAGTCTTGAGTTGCCGTTTGGTTTCCGCTGGAGTGAGTTTCTCACGTGAGATTTCGCGGCGCGATGACACCTTCACGTCCATCACGATTCCGTAGGTGCCGGAGGGCACGGTCAGTGACGTGTCTTTTACATCCGCGGCTTTCTCGCCAAAGATCGCGCGAAGCAGGCGTTCTTCCGGAGCCAGTTCCGTCTCGCTCTTCGGCGTAATTTTCCCAACTAAAATATCGCCCGGCTTCACCTCTGCGCCGACTCGCACTACGCCGTCCGGGCCCAGGTTGCGTAAAGCTTCTTCACTTACATTGGGAATGTCGCGCGTGATTTCCTCCGGTCCCAGCTTCGTATCGCGTGCGCCGATCTCGAATTCGTCGATGTGAATGGAAGTATAAACGTCATCCTTCACGACTCTTTCCGAGATCATGATCGCGTCCTCAAAGTTGTAGCCGTTCCACGGCATGAACGCGACGAGCACATTGCGACCCAGTGCCAGCTCCCCTTGATCGGTGTTCGGCCCATCGGCAATGACCTGCCCGCGCTTTACGTGCTGACCTTTGCGGACGATCGGTTTCTGATTCACGCAGGTGCCGGCGTTGGACCGCATGAATTTGCGTAGTTCGTAAACGTAAATTCCAGCCTCGGAGTCGGTCTTCAGTTTCCTTTTGCTCTCGGGCAAATGGCCGTCCTTCGTGACGATAATTTGATCGGCTGTAACCGACGCGATCTTGCCACTTTCCACCGCAAGAACGACTGCATGCGAGTCGCGCGCCACTTTTTCCTCAAGACCGGTCCCAACCAGCGGCATCTCTGAAACAATCAGCGGCACGCCCTGGCGTTGCATATTAGAACCCATCAGCGCGCGGTTCGCGTCGTCATGTTCCAGGAAAGGGATCAGACCCGCTGCTACCGAAACGAGCTGCTTCGGTGAAACGTCCATGTAATTCACCTTCGACGGATCGACTTCGAGAAAATCGCCGCGGTAACGAACGGAAACTTTTTCGCCAGTGAAATGACCGCGGCCGTCGATCGGCGCATTCGCCTGTGCAACAAGGAAGTTCTCTTCCCGGTCAGCGGTCAAATACTCGATCCCGTCAGTGACTCGACCGTTTACCACCTTGCGATATGGCGTTTCGATGAAACCAAATTCATTGATGCGCGCGAAGGTGCTCATCGAGCTGATTAGCCCGATGTTTGGCCCCTCAGGCGTCTCGATCGGACAAATACGACCGTAGTGCGAAGGATGAACGTCGCGCACTTCGAAACCGGCACGTTCGCGGCTGAGTCCTCCAGGCCCGAGCGCGGATAAACGCCGCTTGTGTGTCAATTCCGCGAGAGGATTCGTTTGATCCATGAATTGCGATAACTGCGACCGGCCAAAGAAATCCCGGATCACCGCGCTTAGCGCTTTCGGATTGATCAGCTTTTGCGGTGTCATCCCGTCCACGTTGATGTCGAACAGAGTCATCCGCTCCTTCACTAGACGTTCGGTGCGAGCAAGGCCGACCCGGCACTGATTCGCCAGTAATTCGCCGACGGTGCGCACGCGCCGGCTGCCAAGGTGATCAATGTCATCAAGCGTGCCCTCACCGCGCCGCAAATTGATCAAGTATTTGATGGCCGCGATAAAGTCTTTGTCGGTCAGAATACGCTCGGAAGGATCGACGTTGATGCCGAGCTTCTGATTGATTTTGTAACGGCCGACTCGGCCAAGATCGTATTTTTTAGGATCAAAAAAGAGTCGTTTGAGCAAAGCTCGGGCGTTGGCCACAGTCGGCGGATCGCCCGGACGAAGGCGGCGGTAAATGTCTTTGAGTGCTTCCTCCTGGTCGTGCGCCGGATCTTTTCTAAGCGCCTTCACGACCGTGTCATCATTCGAGATGTCGATCACTTTCACTGCGTGAATATTGAGCGCCATGATCTGGCGAACGGTCGCCAGAGTCAGCGGCTCAAACGCTCGTGCGACGGTCACTTCGCCATCGCGGATTTCCGCGGTAAGCACTTTGCTGGCGAGTTTTTCTTCGTCCAGTTTGTCGCTCAGCTTGAGGTCCTCGACAATGTAAAAAAGTTTGATGACCTCCTCGTCGGAGCCGTAGCCAAGAGCGCGCAGGAAAGTCGTGGCCAGAAATTTCCGACGGCGCTTGCGTCGGTCCAGATAAATGTAAAGCAGGTCAGCGGTATCGAACTGCACTTCGATCCACGAACCGCGGTCCGGGATGATCCTGAAGCTATAAAGCACCTTGCCGTTGACGTGAACCGTAGATTCAAACGCGATGCCAGGGGAGCGATGCAACTGACTCACTACAACGCGCTCCGCGCCGTTGATGACGAAGGTGCCCTGCGGCGTCATCAACGGGATTTCACCCATATACACCTTCTCTTCCTTGGTGCCTTTTTCTTCCCGCAACTGGAATGTTACGTGTAGCGGCGCGCTGTAGGTTTGCCCTTCGCGCTGCGCTTCAAGCGGCGTTAATTTAGGTTCGCCGATATCGTAGTGACTGAAATCGAGAACTGCTTTCTCATCGTAGCTCTCGATTGGGAAGACTTCCTTGAAAACAGCCTGAAGCCCCTGATTCTTCCTCTTTGAATATGAGACGTCTTTTTGAAGAAAATCGACGTATGAATTAGCCTGAACCTCAATCAGATTCGGCGGTTCGATAGCTTCCTTGATACTTCCGAAATAAATGCGTTCCGACATAAGTGTTGAGCTCACGAACTAAACCTCACACCGACCACACCAAATCGGGGCCGATGCAGGCAGATTTACCGGTTCCGGGATGGGCGAAGGGCACAAAAATGCCACCAAAACGGTGACCTGTCAAATTGACGACCTCCGTCTCGTGCTGCTAATATAATTTGCCTTGTCAGCGCCGGGGTAAAAATACGTCTGGCGGGCTGTGACTGGTTTTAAGTTTATTGCGACTCTGGCGCTGCGCAACCAATTTTGATGGAACCGCAGCGCACAAAACTCGACGTTTATTTGATTTCGACCTTTGCACCCGCGGCCTCGACCTTTTTCTTGATCTCCTCCGCCTCCTGCTTGGTCACACCTTCTTTGATTGTTTTGGGCGCTCCTTCGACAAGCGCTTTCGCCTCCGCGAGCCCGAGTCCCGGGACCGCGCTGCGGACTTCTTTGATCACGGCAATCTTGTTTGCGCCCATCTCCGCCAGGATCACGTCAAATGTGGTCTTCTCCTCAGCGGCCGGAACGGCACCTCCCGCAGCCCCCGGCGGCGAGTCCCGCAGCGACAGCCACTGGCGCAGCGGCACTGACACCCCATTTTTCCTCAAGTTGCTTAACCAACCCAGCAATTTCCAGAACCGACATATTACTGAGTTGCTCTACCAATTTATCTGTATCTGCCATTTTAGTTTTTTCCTCCAGTTGCCGCCTCCGAAAGCCTTCGAAGAATTAAAGCCGATAGCCACCGGCTCGGACAATTTCGTTGTTGCTGTAGCGGCCCCATGGGGCCGCGCGCGTCGCACAGCGACGCGGCTACAAATCTTCTATGTTGCGGATGCGCCCTCCTTTTTGGCTTTCGCATTCAACAAACGCGCTAACGCGGCGGCCGGCTCGTTCAACAGACGCACTAGACGCGTTGCGGGGGACAAGAGCAATCCCAGCAATTGCGCTTGCAAAATTTCCCGCGCTGGCAATTCGGCCAACGCTTCCAATTCCGCCGTAGAAAGCGTTGCGCGATCGACAAAGCCAATCTTGAGTGCCGCCAGTTTAAACTCGCTCGCGAATGTCTTAAAAATCTTGGCCACCGGCGCTAGATCTGCCTGTCCTGTAACAACTGCGGTTTGGCCTGCGAACTGTTCCCCAACATCTGGAAAACCGGAGTCCGCCATCGCACGCTTAAGAAAACTATTCTTCACCACGTGCACTTCGGCGCCCGCAGGCTCCAGCCGGCTGCGCAGTTCGCTAAAATTTGCCACCTTCATCCCGCGATACTCGGTCACGAGCACAAAAGGCGAGCGTTTCAACGTTTCCGACAACTCTAAAACAATGTTGGCTTTTTCAGGTCGCATAATTGTCGAGATAACTTACTGGCGGGTTAGGTGCCGCTCAAATATGGCGCGGGATCGACATGGACGCCCGGCGACATCGTCGCACTGATGGTCACGCCTTCGAGATAACGACCTTTAGCTGTGGCCGGGCGAGCCCGCATGACGGCTTCGATTACTGCATTTGCGTTTTCCACCAGAGCGTTTTGTTCAAAGGAAAACTTTCCGACCGGCACCGCAACGTTGCCATTCTTGTCGAGCTTGAATTCTACCCGGCCCGCCTTCACTTCCTGGACGGCTTTCGCGGTGTCGTCGGTCACCGTCCCTGTCCTCGGATTAGGCATCAAGCCGCGTGGTCCGAGAACTTTGCCCAGCTTGCGTACCTCCGCCATTGCTGCCGGCGTCGCGATGGCTACATCAAAATCCTGAAAACCTTCCTGGCATTTCTGAATCAAATCTTTCATCCCAACAAATTCCGCGCCTGACTCCGTGGCCGCTCTGGCCGCTTCCCCTTCCGCGAAAACAAGCACCCGCACCTGCTTTCCGCTGCCGTGTGGAAGCGGACACGTCCCGCGTACCATCTGGTCGGATTGTTTCGGATCGACTCCCAGTCGAAACGACAGTGTCACCGTTTGATCAAATTTTGTCGGCGGAAATTTCTTCAGCGTAGCGACCGAATCGGCGAGAGCATAACTCTTTGTTCGATCCAAGTGCTGTGCCGCGGCGCGATAACGTTTGCTTCGATCTGTTTGCATTACTCGGTGCAGTTCAAACGCCTGTCGTCGGCTAAACGACGGGGCTCCTGCTTAAAATTATGTCGCTCCAATTCAGAGAGCGGGACACGGAACGTAGTGGTTATCTTTGCTTTGTCAAAGCCTTCCGCCAACGAAACGTAGCGGGCGTCAATCGGCTGGCGTTACGACTTCATCCGATGATCTCGCCGATTCGGCAGCTCTTTGTGCCATCGGCTTCCCCTGCCGAATGATTTTGCCTTCCTTCATCACGAACGAGACGTGCTCGGTCACGGTTATATCGGCGGTCGGATCTCCCGGCATTGTAATCACGTCGGCCAGTTTCCCTTTTTCCAGAGTGCCCACTTTTTGAGCAATCCCGAGAAGCTCGGCATCGTTAGCTGTAGCGGATTTCAATGCATCTATCGGGTTCATGCCCAGATCCACCATCAACTTGAATTCCTTTGCGTTTTGCCCGTGTGGAAAACCGCCGCGTCCGTTCCAAATGAAATCCTGACACCCATCTTCACCGCATTGCGAAACATGTCGGACCGAGCCGCTGTAGCTGCTTTTGCCTTCGCCTGCAGCGCCGGCGGATAATTGTCGATTTTGCCCATAATCCATTCGGACGCCATGAGCGTGGGCGTAAGGAATGTTTCCCTTCTTTTTCATTATCGTCAGCGTTTCCGGTTTCATTGAAAAGAACCGTGCTCGATAGAATCGACGCCCGCTTCAATGGCTTCACGCGCAGCCTCGTCGCCGTGGCAATGCACGGCGACTTTTTTCGCAACCGATACGATGAGATTCGTCAACGAGCACCGCCATCTCAGACCGGAGTGAGATTGCGGAGAATCGACCTCGTCGGCAAGTAACAAGGACGCCGCCGGAGACTGCGGCTTTGATCACATCTGCGCCGTTCTTCACCTCAAACCGCACCGCCTTTTCGGATTTCGTCAGGGCCGTAAGCAATGCCGTCCGTGTAATCCGGCTCACGTCCAAACAGAAAATCGCGAAACCCGTTCGTGGGATCGAAGTGTCCTCCAGTGGCTCCCAATCCCTTTCGTTGCGACCAACATTCGCGGACCGACGATCACCCCTTTGTTGATCGAATTGCGCGGCGCGACATCTGACGAACTTCGCGGCTGGCAATGAAACGGCTGCCCAAATCGCGCACAGTCGTGAATCCGGCTTCAACTGTCACGCGTGCTAGTATGTGGTTGGCAATGATTACCTATTCCGACACGTTGAGGTCGAGCTCTTTCAGGCGACGCTGATTGTAGTCTCCGGAGAAATCGAGCGTCAGATGCGTGTGGGCATCCATGAAACCCTGGACAAAGCGTCGTCGTCGCCCAGATCGATCACCCGTGCGTCACGGGGGATTGAGCAAATTGATGCCCGCATCAACAATCTTGTCGCCCTTTACGATAACCACGCCGTTTTGGACCAGGGCGTTCGATTTGCCATCGAACATCCTCGCAGCCTTCAGTGCGATTAATTCCTCAGCGGCGTGCGCTGACACTGCCAGGCAGAAGAAAGCTGCAACCACAGAACGAGGTGATTATTCATGACGTCGGTTTAGAAGGCAACGGTCGAGCCTGACAAGGGAGGAATGTGAAAACGGGAGATCGCATTACCGGTTTTGAAGTTTCGCCGTGCCGTCTGCGATCCCTTGTCGCGCCGCCGCCAGATTCGGATCTAACGCCAACGCCTCTTTTAAAAGCGAGAACGGCGCGCTCGTGCTGATTGAACAAGGCCAGAGTACCGCCCACGATTGACCAGCATTCTCGTGTAAACCGGCAAAACCTTGAGCTTAGCTACATCATCATTCGCAAACCGCACCGTCCCGTCAGCCAACCCACGCATCCGAAGGTGCGGATCAGGGGAATCGTGAAAGCTTTGGTCGGTGGCGAGATTGAAGAGCGCAGGCCTTGCGGAACGAGTTGATAGTTTTGCGGGATCCATTCGGGTCGCAAGTAGGCGTTCGTTTGGTCGGCGGAGAGCACCTCATTGGTTATGTAAACTCGCGCGCGACCTTGATTTCATTTCCTCACAATGGCCTGAATCATCTGCAGGAAGGCCATGCTAATCCTTTGGGTAAGATCCTGGCTCCTGGCGAAAGGACCCGGGATAGCGTTCCGATTATCTAAGAAGCTCGACGTATGGATCGATTTTATCGCGCGATCGATCCATTAAACCGGGATGTAGGCATGTTTCAGATAATCGAAATACCACGAGCGACGCGAGCAGATTAATATCCACCACCTTCACATCGCGCCGGCGGTGTTCTATCTCCTGTGCATGTAGAACATTGGCGACACCACCTGCCAGTCTTGTGTAAACAAAAGGCCATCGGGCGCGATCGTGCTGAACAGATTGAGACGTAATCTTCCGCAACGAAATAATGCCTCCGATTGTTGAACGGCCAATTCGCGGCGAACGCGGTCGCCAACGTGAGCAGAATGGCCATGGTCCCCAGCAGGTACGGTCTGCGCACAAGCGCACTCTTGGGCTTACTAACTTGGACTAACCATTGAATGCCGAAACCCGCGGCAATCGCGATCGAGATGAATGCGGGCAAATGACTAAGCGTCCTTGTCCTCGGCAATTTCGTAGCTGAGCGCGTGAGCCAGGTCGGCGATCACGATCAACAGGAGAAACCAAAAAGCTGTGCGATCCCGCTTGTAAGCACTGGCGAACCCGGCGAAGACCACGAACGGCACCAATAGGCAGCCACGGAAACCCAAATTCACGCAAAGCCATTCGGCAGAATTCAACAAACTGCGTTCCCATTATCGCCGGCGAAAAAGAGAAGAACACGCGATACTGCCGGCCGGTGATGTGCCACCAGATTTCCTGGAGCGAACGCGGATTTCCCCAGTCCATCACAGGCGAGCGCGAAGCCGCCCACGGCAAATACGCGTAAACCGCCACAAGGCCGCCGATCGAAATCAGCGCGGCAAATAATAATCGCCGACTGCTAAAAAACTTCAGACCCTGCGTTGTGTAAACGACCGCAGCGATAGCTGGAAGTGTTAGCCCCACCGTGACGTGATGAACACCCATGGCCAGCCCAAATACGAGCGCAGCAGCGTAAAGCCAACGGTCGTGCGCCGTGATTTGCTCGTGGCGTCCCCTCGAACCTCAATAATTCGTCGCCGCCAGCGAACCATCAGAAAGAAAACGATGAGAATTAGCAGGGCGTTGAGAGCATAAACCTCTGTGATCGTCGCATATGACCAGAGCGTGCGGGAGAATGCCATGAGCGATCCCGCAGCGAACGCGGGCGCAAGCTGCAAAAAGGCGACGGGATTTGAATCTTTAAACTCTTTGCTCTGCTGCGTTGATTTCTTTGTTCGTTTCTTGGTGGTGGCATAGGAAACCGTGATTATCGATTCCGCCACAACAAGAGTCAGCATCGCGCAGGCGAGCGCGGCGAACAGCGAGGACGAAAAATTGATCCGCGCGGCAACATTTCCCAACGGCACAAGCGATGCAAGATGAGCGAGCATCACCCAGAGAGGAACGCCCGGTGGATGCGCGACTCCCAACCCACGGGCTGCTAGGATCAATTCGCCGCTGTCTACGAGCGTAACTGTGGGCGCAAGTGTCACCGTGAATAGCAGTATCGCCACCACAAAGACCGCCCCGGCGCAGAGCGATTCCGTTCTCGATGAACTCGCCTCGTGAGCAAAGTTCATATCCCGAGCAGCCTGTTTTTGAGGCTGCGAACGCTTCGAGACTCCCTGAGCCATGGGCTATCGCTCGCAAACTGCCTCTCCTGCAACCGATGAAAACGATCCGGGTCCTCGGCTCGCTTTTCGCCGCAGCAAAGAACCCTTGTTTCACTCGTGTGCTTCATCTTCAATGACCGGGAAATGAAACTATCGATCTGGGCGGCGGCGCTATTCGCGGGCCTAACAACAAACATTAATGCGCAATCTCCAACTCCCGCGCCATCGCCGGCACAACCTTCCGCGGACTACGATCTGCGCTGGGGCGTCAAAATTCCGATGCGCGACAAGGTCGAGCTCAACGCGACACTCTATTTGCCGAAAACTGCAGACGGCTCGCTGCCGAAGACGCCGTTATCTTCACGCTAACGCCGTACATCTCAGATACCTATCACGCCCGCGCGGCGTCCTTTGCATCTCATGGGTATGCGTTTGCGCTTGTTGACGTGCGCGGTCGCGGAAACTCCAGCAGCGAATTCCAGCCGTTCGCAAATAAGCCGAGCGATGGACATGACGTTGTCGAATAGCTTGCGGAAGCAACTGCTCTGCGACGGCAAGGTCGCCATGTGGGGCGGGTCGTATGCCGGCTTCGACCAATGGGCCACGGCGAAAGAATTTCCGCCACACTTGGCGACGATCGTTGCCCGCGGCAGCCGCGCATCCGGGACTGGATTTTCCCTCCAGTAACAACATCGGGATGACATACGACATGCAATGGTTCACCCTCACTAGTGGTCGCACTCCACAGGATAGGCTCTTCGGCGATCAAAAATTTTGGCGCACAAAATTCCTCGACGCTTACAAGAAGCACCTTGCTTTTAAGTCGCTCGATTCGTTCGTCGGAAATCCATCCGCTAATTTCCAGCGCATCGTCAAACATCCAACAGCCAACGCGTCCTGCGACGCAATGCTGCCGACGCGCGAGCAGTTCCGAAAGATCGCACTGCCCATCCTGACAATCACCGGTCAATACGACGGCGACGAACTCGGCGCGCTCACGTATCTACCGGGACCACCTCGCGAATGCGCCGCCCGCGGAAGCGCGCGCGGAACATTTTCTCATCATCGGCCCGTGGGACCACGCCGGCACGCGCACGCCCACGGATGAAGTGGCGGGCGTAAAGTTTGGACGGAGCGCAATCGTCGATCTGAACGACCTGCACCGCCAATGGTACAGACTGGACGATGAAAGCTGAATCGAAGCCGCGCATTCCTTAAAAACCAGGTCGCATACTATTTCATCGGCCCGGCAACTCCGGCGCAAACGGAGAATGGAAATACACAGAGAATTTTGAAACATGGTTGCAAATCCAAAAACTTTTTATCTCGACTCGAAGGATGGCGATGCAAACGGCGTGCTTTCGCTCGGGCGCGCTCACTGAAAAATCAGCCGGCATGACAAGGCGCAGACGAATTCACTTACGATCCACTCGATACAAGCCGCGGCGAAAATGTCGAGGGAACAGATCCGAAAGAGAAAACCGCTGCAATCGACCAGACCTACGCCTTGAGTATCGGGAAGGACGGATTGGTGTATCACACCGATCCATTGCCAAACGAAACGCCAATGATTGGCTGTCCCGCGCGTTGACTCTTTGGCTATCGATCGATACTCCCGATGTCGATCTTGCCGAGTGCGACCTTTACGAGATCCAGCCTGACGGCACCAGCATCGCTATTGTGGAGCGACCTGCGACAGGCTCCGCTACCGCGAGTCGTTGCGCGAGGCCAAAGCTCGTTAAGCCTGGCGAGATTGTAAGGTGCGATTTCAATCCCGGCTTGTTCGTCGCGCGCCGTTTGATGAAAGGCAGCCGGCTGCGCCTGGTTGTGAGCGCCGTGAATTCAATCTTGTGGCAAAAGAATTATTGCTCGGGCGGAGGTCGTTGCCGATGAAACGGCGAAAGACGCGCGTACCTGCCATGTGCACGCATATCACGATGCCGCACACGCGAGCGCGATCCAATTGCCGCTACGCTAGCGACGATTTTGCCGAGAACGACTAGCTGAACCATGTTCGCATCGCGGGCGAGAAATCTGCCGCTCTCTGTTACGGGATCTCCCGAAAGAAATCCTCATGTGATTAACCTGGGCCGGGCTGCGGATTAATTCTCTTATGAAAATTACTTGGGCTGGAGTCATTGTTGCTGCGGTTTTGTCAGGCACAGCTTCGGCTGCGACCGAACCGCTCGACAAACTAGCGAAC
>CAVWTH010000003.1:0-198531 GCA_963757675.1 uncultured Verrucomicrobiae bacterium
GTGCTTACGGTAACGGCTTGTAGGGCAGGCGCCCCGCCTGCCACTCACCGAATCGGCAAGCGATGCGCTTGCCCTACAGTCGGACAACGCGATGGTAGCGTCCTGATGATCACTCGAATTGCATGTTTCTGCGCGTTTTGGTTTGCGAGCTGCATTACTTCGATTTTGTCGGCACAAGAGCCTTCCTCGCCTTCGGCCACACTGAGTCCTTCTCCATCGCCGTTGCCTCTTACCGAAGCGCTCTTTAAGAATCTCAAGGCGCGTTCGATTGGACCGGCGGTGATGGGCGGCCGCCTGACAGACATCGCGATTGACCCGCATAATCCGTTTGTTTTCTACGTTGGCCTTGCACATGGCGGCGTTTTCAAAACCAGGGACAATGGCGTTACGTTCGATCCGATCTTCGATAAACAACCGATGCTCTCCGTCGGCGCGCTCGCGGTCGCGCCGTCTAATTCCGAAGTGGTCTGGGTCGGAACCGGCGAAGCCAACGACCGGAATACATCCGACTGGGGCGATGGTGTATATCGATCTTCCGATGGCGGCGAGACGTGGCAGAACGTTGGCTTAAAGAAAAGCCGCACCATTGCGCGCATCGTTGTCGATCCGAAAAAACCGGAGATCGCTTACGTCGCAGCCATGGGGAATTTGTGGAAGGACGGCGGCGAACGCGGATTATTTAAAACAACGGATGCGGGCAAAAGTTGGAAATTAGTCTTACACGCACCGCCTCCGCATGATGCAAACACAGGCTGTGGCGATGTGATGCTGGACCCGGCGAATCCGCAGATTGTTTACGCAGTGCTGTACGCCCGCCAACGCACGCCGTGGAGTTTCACCTCCGGCCCAAGCGTGACCGGCGGTGAAGATGTCGGCGGAATTTTCAAGAGCACCGACGGCGGCGGGAGCTGGAAAAAACTCGGCGGCGGTCTTCCCGGGCAGACAGGCCGGATCGGCCTGGCAATCAGCGCTAGCGATCCAAAGGTCGTGATGGCGGTCGTGCAAAGTTATGAAGGCGGATTTGGTGCGCTTGACGATCTGCGCAGCAAGAGCGGCGGAGTTTTTCGGTCCGAGAATGGTGGCGAAAACTGGACGCGCATGAGCGCGCTTGATCCGCGTCCGTTTTACTTCAGTCAAATTCGTATCGACCCGGCGAACAACCAGCGTGTTTATCTGCTCGGGTTCGCGTTGTTTGTCTCGGATGATGCCGGAAAAAACTTTCGTGAGGATTTAACCGAAAAAACTCATCCCGATGACCACGCGATGGCAATTCAGCCTGGCACTGTACCGCCGGCAAAACCACCCAAACCGGAAGAGAAAAACAAGTTCGCCACGGCGAATCCGTCCTCTGGCGGACCCCCGAAACCTCAAGTTTGCCAGCGTGTGTTACTCGGGACGGACGGTGGTGTGTATCAAAGCTTTGCCGGCGGCAAGAATTGGGACCACTTAAACAAAATTCCCTCAGGCGAATTTTATCGAATCTCGCTCGAGGACACGCAACCGTACTTCCGAATCGCGGGTGGCCTTCAAGATAACGAAAACTGGGTGGGACCGAGTGCCGTGCAAAGCAAGGAGGGTATTCGCAATTGTGACTGGACTGCGCTTGCAGGCGGCGACGGTTTTTATGTTCTGTTCGATCCGACCGATCGCGACACGTTTTACGCCGAGAGCCAGCAAGGCGAAGTGCACCGGATTAATTTGAAAAACGGCGAGATTCGGCGTTTGCGTCCCGAACCGGCTGAAGGCCAGCCGCGTTACCGCTTCAACTGGAATTCGCCGATGATCATTAGCCGGCATAAACCGGGGGTGATTTATCTTGGCGGTAACTGCGTCTTCCGCCTGACTGATCGCATGGAGAAATATTCGGTGATCAGTCCCGATCTTACGCGCAACGAACCGGGACGCGAGACTGCCGCAGGCAGCGGCGCAGAAAATTACGGTACGGTCTTTTCGCTCGCGGAATCACCGAAGAAAGCGGGGCTACTATGGGCGGGTACAGATGACGGGCGGCTGTGGGTCACAGAAACTGAAGGCGGCAAGTGGACGGAATTAACGGACAACTTGCCAGAGTTCGCCACGGCGAATCCGTCCGGTGGTGGACCGGCGCGCGGCCAATGGGTGTCGCGAATCGAACCGTCTCATCTGGACGCTAATGTGGCCTACGTCGCTACCAATGGTTATCGAATGGGCGATGATCATCCCTCAATCCTGCGTACGACCGACCTCGGCAAAACTTGGCAGTCGGTTACCGGTGATCTTCCATCGGGTGATCCGGTCGAGGTGGTGCGCGAGGATCCAGTCAATCCGAAACTGCTTTACGCCGGCACGCATTTCGGAGTGTTCGCGTCCTTCGATCAAGGCGTTCACTGGGTACGCATTGGCGATGTGCCGTCGGTGCGGGTCGACGACATCCAGATTCATCCGCGCACATCAGATCTGGTCGTTGCGACCCACGGCCGGAGCATTGCCATTCTTGATGACAGCGTTCCTTTCCGGGAGTTCACTGCTGAGATCGCGGCCAAACCGGCACACCTGTTTAGTGTGCGTTCCGTTACTGCCAGATATCTGCAGCCTGGGTTTGTGGATTCAAACGGCAAAGGGATTTATCGCGGTGAAAACCCGGCCGAGGGCGCGTTGTTCACGGTTTGGGTGCGCGAATTCACAGGAGATGAAATCAAAATCGCGGTTACCAATGCAAGCGGCCAACCCGTAGCTAACTTAAAAGCGCCCGGCACACCAGGTTTTACTCGTTTGAACTGGGATCTACGGCCAACCAAAGACGTGAGGGTAGAATACGGTGGAGAGAAGCCGGAGCGATTTGTTCCCGCAGGTGATTACAATGCCGAACTAACCTTCGGCACCACGAAGATGAAACAAACGTTTCATGTGGATCTCGCCGAAGGCATCACGCCACGGTGACGTTCGCCTCATGCCTGCAATTGGAGTCACCGGCGAAATTTCCACTATTCTAAGGAGGCTCACTTTCCGCAACCATGCTCCCGGTGTCGTAGCGGCCTTTTTAGGCGAATCATCGCGGCGTCGATCTGATTCCAGATGCGCTGCCATTCGGTCGCCTCTGGTATGGCGAGCCTAACGCGGTAAGCAATGCAATCGGATACGTGAAGCATCGCAGCCGTGCCCATCATGCTATGATTCGCGTATCCGATGAGGCTGGCAACGGGATTCGAGGGCAACTGATCGCTCCCGTCACTACCATCGCCGCGAGGCGGTCGGCCTTGCCAGATTAAAGCGTTTCATGAACCACAAAGCTAGCGCGGCGTTGGAAGCGGCGGCCGAGGCGGGCGCGGAGGGAATGTCGGGAGCGCAGTGGTGTTATGCTGGGCCAAGCCGTAGGCCTCGGGGATGGTGTTGGGTGTAGGTGTAGGTGCAGCCTCCTGGACACACTTGATGGTTGCGTAATCAACGTCAGTTCCTGAGCCAACGCTGTATCCTGCCACATAGACATTCCCTAAAGCGTCAACTGCAATGGCTCCGGCTTGGTCAGGTACCATTAGCAGGCCCGTTATAGCGGGCGACCCACTCTTGTTGCCCGCCTGAGTTGTACTTAATCGTGGCATAATCAACATGGGTGACTGTCCCTCCTGAACTTCCTCCCGTCACATAAACATTCCCCGAACCATCCACTGCGCCTGCGGAGGCCCAGGCCTTCGCGATCGCCCATGCGATGCTGCGCTTATTCGCCACTCCGAAGATGACGCCGACTTTTCCTGACAAAACCTGCTGCGTCATAGGCTTGCATCATACGCGCATTTCAGACATCGCAAAGCTGTCGATCTTACAAGCGCGCAGCCGCAGAACTCCGGCGCACGTGATAGGTCGGCAACGTTCCGTAACCTTTGGCCATCGGCGTTTGACCCACATAATCGCAGGTGAAATCTCGTGCGCGTTGCGCGGCGGACAGCGCAGCAAAAGCTTCGCTCGCATACACCTGGCTAGGGGGTGCTATCGGTTCAATTCGCGCCGCGCGACTCACGTGCGTGCCGCTATAGCTGCGGTTGGCCGTGATCGGATCATCGAATTCGTAAACCGGACCCGCATGCAAAGCGATGCGCAGATTCAATCCCCGCGGCAGGCCTTTTTTCTCCCAGTTTTGCTTTGTAACGAGATCCGCCAACTGCAGCGCGAAATTTCCCGCAAGACCCACATCGGAAAAAACAAAGTAGAGACCATCGCCCCAAGTGTTCTTTGCGATAATCGAGTCGGCGCATCGGTTACTCAATTGCGCGATCGCTCCGAGAAAGTGTTGGACAAAGCGCGGCACTTGCGCCTCCGTCAGTTTGCTGAAGCCAACCGCATCAGCGAACAGAATCGCGACGACCCGCGAATCAAGCGATTCTTCCGAGGTCTGCGCGATGCTGCTCCCAGTGGGGCGCGACTTCTGCGGGTTACGACGCTGCCGTCCCGCGGGAAGCATACCGCTTCTCCTACAAATCTTCTCGAGATTAATAATCTCCGGTTCATACCCGAGTTTTCTCCAATTTTCGACGACACTGGCCGTGCCGCCGAGGCCGTCGCCCGGTTTTTCGTTCCAAACGGCCAGGGAGATCAATGTGCTGTCGAGTTGCCGGCAACGAATGGCCGCAAGTCCCAATAGCAATTGACTACAGAACTCGTAGGAAATGCCGCCGGTGCCCATCCTTTGCGCGGACGCCGTGATGACGCGCGCGGATCGCGTGAGCACCTGTTCGAAACGCGCACGCCACTTTGACTTTGGAATAAAATCGACGCTGTCACGGAGAAAGTCCTCTTCATTGTAAGGCAGCACGACCGAAACTTCCGCGCCGGCGTCGAGCATTGCTTCGAGGAAAAGGATATCCGAACCACAAGCCGCTGACGCGAAACCAAAGCCCGGTTTCAACATATCGATCTTGCGCCGAATTTCTTTTGCCACCGCCGATTCGAACTCAATGGGGAATCTCGGGGTCGTGCGCTCGGGCCGATCAATCATGTGGCCGGCAAAAACAAGAACACAAGGAATGCACAGGTACTCCTCGATCCAGCCTTGATCTTCATTCCAGTGCTGGAGGATCAGTCGAGCGTTACGTCGGCTCGAATGCAAATCCCCAAAACGATTTTTGCCCGCTTCGGCCGCACGCGCATACCATTCTCCCGCTTGCGATTGGCCGCGCAGAATCAATGATGCTTCGCCGAGCGCGGCAAGTTCCCAGTACCTGGTCTCCACTCCGTTCCGCAATTTCTTCCAAACATTCATCGCGCACTTTCCCGGCGAGTTCCTGTGCTCGCTCGGTCTCGCCAATAAGCAGATTCATGGTGGCGGCATTGATTCCCGTCCAATAACCACCGGTCGCTTCGTAAGCCTGCGTGTAAGTTTCCGCTGCGCGCTTCAAAAACTCGTTACGTTGCTTCCTTGTCGCAGCGGCTGCGGCCAAATCTTTGTAAGTGCGGCCAAGCATGCCGAGCGTTTCTTCACCGGTCTCCTCCTCGCGACGCAAATTTTCCAGAACAACATTGGCACGCTCGGTCGCTCCGCTGCGCGACAATGCGAGACCCTGGAGCTGGCGCAACCGCACGTCTTTCGGCCAAATCTCTAAGCCTGCGCTGACAACGTCGTATGCGAGAAGCGGCTCGCCTTGTGCAAGAATCCGTTCGCCGAGACAACGAAAGACAGCGGGAGAACCAGATCCTTCCTCGTGCGCGCGCGCCCGCCAGATCGACATCAATTCACCGAGCGAAGCTGAACTGATCGAGCGAAGGACCTTGTCAATATTGGCAGCGTCGGTCTCCCCTCGCCCGGATATCTCCTTTGTCACCTCGTAATCTTACATCGAGTCCAACCTTTGCAGCAAAACGAATTCCCACCATTTAAATCGCACTAGATGTCCTTCGACGCCGCTTCAGTTGTTGATATCATCAAACTGGCCCTTTATGAGCGCTCCAAAGGGATCGACCGAGCTCATTCGTGAACGAAGTGCCGGAGGACGCGGAGGTAAGGCGTGTCTTTACTCGCGGTTTCGCGAAGGACCTGGCGTAGCCGGTCGCGGAGCGCCAGCCAGTCGGCGGGAAGGATAGGTTCGAGTTCACCATCCGAATTGAGCCGCTCCTGCGCCATATAATAGAGAAAGTCGGTGAACCACGATGGCTGTACACCAGCACTTGGCGGAAGAATGGTCCAGACCCGTGCGGTTTTGTCTGCGGAAGCGGTAACGATGCGCTGACCATCCGGGCTGAATTGTGCGCTATACACCCGATCCTCATGTCCTTGGAGAGTGGCAACGAGTTGGCCGCTTTGGGCGTCCCAGACCCGCGCAGTTTTGCCATCGGAAACGGTAACGATGCGCAAACCGTCTGGGCTGAATTGCGCGCTTTCCACATTAGGCTCACCTACTTGGAGAATGACCAGGAGCTTGCCGGTTTGGGCGTCCCAGACCCGCGCGGTTTTGTCGTTGGAAGCGGTAACGATACGCTGGCCATCCGGGCTGAATTGCGCGCCGTTCACCCAACCCTTATGGCCTTGGAGAGTAGTCAGGAGCTTGCCGCTTTGGGCGTCCCAGACCCGCGCAGTGAGATCCTTAGAAGCGGTGACGATGCGCTGGCCATTCGGGCTGAATTGTACGCTATACACTTGATCCTCATGGCCTTTGAGAGTAGCCAGGAGCTTGCCGCTGTGGGTTTCCCATACCCGCACCATCGCGTCCCCAGATCCGGTAACGATGCGCTGGCCGTCCCGGCTGAATTGCACGCTCTGCACCCAACCTGCATCTCCTTGAAGAGTCGTCAGAAGCTCTCCACTTTGGGTGTCCCACACCCGTACGGTTTTGTTGGCGAAAGTGGTGACGATGCGCCGACCATCCGGGCTGAATTGCGCGCTATGCGGAGGGGTGAACGATGGCGCGCCATACGCGTCACCTTCATCTTCTTGGAGAGTAGCCACGAGCTTGCCGCTCTGAGCTTCCCACACCCGCGCGGTTTTGTCATTGGACGCGGTGACGATGCGCTCACCATTCGGGCTGAATTGCGCGATATCTACGCTAGACTCATGTCCTTGGAGAGTAGCCACGAGCTTGCCGCTCTGAGCTTCCCACACCCGCGCGGTTTTGTCATTGGACGCGGTGACGATGCGTTGGCCGTCCCGGCTGAATTGCGCGCTATTCACCGATTGCTCATGTCCCTGGAGAGTGGTCACGAGGCTGCCGCTCTGCGCTTCCCACACCCGCGCGATCGTGTCGTACTCGGAAGTGGTGACGATGCGCTGGCCATCCGGGCTGAATTGCGCGCTAAACACCATCTCCGGTCCTCGGAGAATGGCTAGGAGCTTGCCGTTCTGTGTTTCCCATACACGCGCGCTTTTGTCGAAGGAAGCCGTAACGACGCGCTGGCCGTCCGGGCTAAATTGCGCGCCAACCACCACACCCTCATGTCCTTGGAGACTAGCCAGGAGCTTGCCGCTTTGAGCTTCCCACACCCGCGCGGTCTTGTCATCGACGGAAGTTGTGACAATGCGCTGGCTATCCGGGTTGAATTGCGCGCTACGCACCCTGCCCTCATATCCTTGGAGAGTGGCCAGGAGCTTGCCGCTTTGAGCTTCCCAAACCCGTGCGGTGTTATGGTCGGTAACCATAACGATGCGTTGACCATCGGGGCTGAATTGCGCGCTATCTACGCTAGATTCATGTCCTTGAAGGGTGGCCAAGAGTTTGCCGCTCTGGGCTTCCCACACCCGCGCGGTTATCCTGAGCAGCTTTTGGCGGCGCACGATGTCTTCCAGCGAGACACGGTTGTCGTTGGAAGCGGTAACGATAACGATGCGCTGGCTATCCGGGCTGAATTGCGCGTTAAGCACAATGCCCTCATGTCCTTGAAAATTAGCCAGGAGCTTGCCGCTCTGGGCGTCCCACATCCGTGCGATCTCACCGGAGGTTGTAACGATGCGTTGGCCATCCGGGCTGAATTGCGCGCTATCTACTCCTTGGAGGGTGATCAGGAGCTTGCCGCTCTGGGCGTCCCAAATCCGTGCGATGTCACCGGAAGTGGTAACGATAACGATGCGTTGGCCATCCGGGCTGAATTGCGCGCTGCTCACGAAGCCCTCATCTCCTTGGAGGGTGATCAGGAGCTTGCCGCTTTTTGTCTCCCACGCTTGCGCCGTTTCGTCATATTTATAGCCGGAAGTGGTGACGATGCGCTGGCCATCTGGGCTGAATTGCGCGCTATTCACCGTACCATTACGGTGTTCACAAAAAGAAACGGGCCTCGCAAAGCGCCAGGTGTTTAACGCTGCAATTGCCTTTTCCGCGGCGAACGTCGATGTGCCGTCATAGGTGATTGATCGCGCAAGGTAGGCAAAGGCGGCTGGCGATTCCCCACGTCCGAGCTTTTCCTCAGCCACGAGACGATCCGAACGCGCGGCTTCGACGAGTAATCGTCGCCGTCGCTCGGACTGCTCTTGAGCCAGCGTCCGCTGTTTTGCTTCATCATTAAGCGCCTGCTCTTTTGCATCGCGTTCGCGCGCTGCTTCCCGCTGCTTCTCCCAAGCCAAGGTTCCGCCGCCAATGGAGAGCACTGCAAGAAGAGCTACCGCGGCCAGCCAGCGCCGCAGTGTCCGCGCTCTCTTGCGTACTCTTTCAAGCTGCATCGCCTTGTCCCGCTGAGTCAGCACTCCGAGCGGCACGCCGAGAGCGCCAGCCACCAGCTTCAGCCTCGTCAGCTCCAGCCGCTGCTCGTACGATTGTATTTCGCTATCGAGTTTCGACTTCTCCGTCCATCCGTCGCGCAAGAGTTGCTCGCGGTAGGCGGCGCTATTCGTCCAGCCCTGCACCGGTCGGCCACCGGGTCGCGCATCCGCGGCGATCGGTTCGGTTCGGGCGCTCCAGTCGACGCTGCCATCATCTGCGGCAACACCGCGTCGCAGCGGTTCTGGCAGGCATTCCATTTCCGCCGTGAGTCGGGCGGTCTGCTTGGCTGAATCCTCAGCGGCATTCGGTTCTCCGTCGATCATCAGAGCGAGAATGCGATCGGCTTTGCCCAGTTCCTTGAAGTAGCGAATCTCTTCGGCGACAAAGCGCGACTGCACGGCTCGTGGCGAACAGATAACAACCAGCAGCGCGCTGTTTTCCAGCGCCTGGCGAATGTTGCTCGTGAGATCGGCGTCGGCGGGCAATTCTTCCTCGTCCCGAAATACCGGATACAGACTCGCTGGAATCACTTCCCCACTGCTGTTGGTCGTGCCCACCAAGTCAGAAGGAATCTCGTAGTTTTCCAACATCTGATGCAACCACGTCGCCCACTGGCGTCCGGGTTCCTTGTTGTCGGCATGCCGATAGCTGAGGAACACAGCGTAGCGACGCGTTCCGTTTTTGGATGGCACTTCCGGCTTCATGTTCTGGGTTTTCTTAGATCACCGATGCTCGACACAAGCTGAACGGCCGTGCCAGCAGAATTGGTAATCGAAGCCAGGCACTCTGCGCCTGATGTGTGATTACGCCAGCGGTTTCATCCGCTCATCCACTGTATTAGGCGGCAAAAGGCGCAACGGTTCAATACTTAATATGGATCGGTGGTCCAATTAACGTTGTTTAGGAGACCCCTTCAGAGGCGGGCTCTTCGATTCTTTACACTGCGTCCGGTAGTTCTTACCATCCAGGAATGGCTAAAGCTGATCCATGATCGC
Source organism: uncultured Verrucomicrobiae bacterium (assembly GCA_963757675.1). Classification (GTDB taxonomy): domain Bacteria; phylum Verrucomicrobiota; class Verrucomicrobiia; order Chthoniobacterales; family UBA10450; genus Udaeobacter. The sequence continues at coordinate 9,650 of CAVWTH010000003.1, forward strand.
CATCTCCTATCGTCGAGAGGATTCCACATCCATCGCGGGGCGTTTGCACGACCGACTGCGCGCAGAATTCGGTAACGAAAATGTCTTTATGGATTTCGACTCGATTCCGTACGGCGTCGATTTTCGAGACCACATCGCGCAAACGCTGGAAGCAGCTGATATCGTCGTGGCTGTGATTGGACCGGGGTGGCTCGGACATCGCGCCGGGGAAGCGACACGCAGAATTGATGATGCAACCGATTTTGTGCGGTTGGAGATCGCAGGTGCGTTACGGCGCGGGATTCCGGTGATTCCTATCCTTGTCGATAAAACGGCCATGCCAATGGAGGATGCACTGCCCGACGATCTGAAACCCCTCGTTTTCCGTAATGCGCTGATGCTCGATTCGGGGATCGATTTTCATCATCACGCCGACCGCCTCATAACAGGAATTCGCAGGCTGTTGAAAAATATTCAGTCCGCGTCGCGTCGTGGCTCCAAAGAATGGTCACGAAGTTCGCCGGGATTCGCCCGCGACCTAGACGATAGGCGAGCCGCTAGCGGTCGGTTCAAATGGTTTGGTGTGCTCGATAGATTGAGATCTCCCGCTCCATCGCAGCAACAGGACCACGAGCGCAGTATCGAAGCAACCTCACTAACCCCCACCGCCGAACCAGTAACTGCTGCTCCCGAGGAGCTCTCTGCGCAATCAGGCGGTACTGAAGCAGGAGCGGGCGACACCGCGCTGACCGAAAGGAGCCAGTCGATTGAAAGGGATCTAGATTTCGAGCGTTATGGCGGAGGTACAAGCGAAGGCCCCAAAAAACAATTAGCGACACTCGCAGGTTCCGCCCCGGAGCTTGCGCCTCCCGTGACGGCGCCTGCAGTATCGGATCACGAGAGCTCAATTGCACAACCTTCCCCTCCGGTCACCATTGCGCCGGGTTCAGGTGCGCCAAAAAATCCGCAGAAATCGTTCTTCAGCGGGAAGTGGCTCGACCTTGTTTTAGCGGGCGCCCTCATAGCATCCGTGAGCTACGTTGCTATAACTTGGAAGATAAAATCCGCATCAACCCGCACGAAAGCGGTCGTTCAATCAGCACCACCCGCACCTCAGCCTTTTGCTTTGATTACGCCAGATGTGGCATCGTCTGCTTCCACAGCAGTGCAACCTAGCGTTCAACCTTTGGCTTCTGAAACGCCGCTTGAGGTTTCATCGCCATCACCTTCGGGCGGCGTGAATGACCGTCAAACAACTGTAGATAACAGAGCAATCGCACGCTCCGGAACTGTGGAGGTTAGCGCTGATATGACGACAGACCGGGGAGGCGAGCCGGTGACGTCATTTACAGCCGACACTCCGAAGTTGTTTGCCATATTCAAAACCGCAGGGATCAAAAACGGCGATAAGGTACGCGGGGTCTTAGTCGAGGAGGATGTCGGTGATGTGGTGCCGGCGAATACTAAATTCTTTGAGTCAACAATGACTCTGCAAAAGGACATCAACGACGGCTACTACTACTTTAACAAGCCGACAAAAGGCTGGCCCGTGGGGAAGTACCGCGTGGAGATATACGTCAACGACCAGCTGGCAAACACGGTGAAGTTCACTATCGAAGCATCAGCAGCCACCAGCGTGTCGCCATCGTTAAGCGCTACGCCGACACCTGAGCAGGCGCCTTTACTCAAAAATGGTCGAACATGGCAAGCGTGGATTGGTGACTTCGTGAGGCAGTTTGTAGCAGCAAACCAACTGAAAGATGCGAATGCAACGCTTGCGCTGTATGCACCATCCGTCGATTACTTTGACGATCACCAAGCAGACCAAGCGTTTATTCGGCGAGATATTCGAGAGGTACAATGAACGCTGGCCGGTGCGACACGACGAGATTGAAGGAGATATACATCTCCAAGAGAAACTCCCCGACAAAGAGTACGTCGCCAATTTCAAACTGAATTTCTATGCCGAAAGTGCCCCGCGCGCGATTTGGACCAAAGGTCAATTTACAATCGACCTTGAAATAACCATTGTAGACGGAATCCCGAAAATCTCAGGAATTAAGGAAAAGATGTTGCACCAGCAGAAGGGCAAACCCGGCGGCACTCCCACCAACAACGCCCCGCGTAAGGCCTATGCTTACGGAATTCCGATTCAAGGTAAGCCTGGATTCGTCCGCAGTCCTTACGCCCCTTCAAAAGGAGAAATCGATATCAGACGTTATCCGAAGGGGACACAATTGAAGTGTCCATTTACGGGAAAGACTTTTATAGCACCATAATCTGAGTTCGTTTCGCGCTTGGGTTTGTCGATCACTTTTTGTCCTGCAGATCGGGGCGCAGGTTTGGGGCGCCCTTGGTAACTGGATGCTCGTGTTCTGCGGCGGGTTCCTGGATTCTTTACAGTCCCACCGTAAGTCTTAGGATAGCGGAATGGCTAGACCCTGATCGATGATCGCCATTTCCTACCGGCGGGAAGATTCGCTGCCAACTGCTGGTCGGCTCTATGACCGGCTGCAGGCGAAGTTCGGGAAGGAGAACGTCTTCATGGATTTTGATTCTATTCCACCGGGAGTGGATTTCCGCGAACAGATCAAACAGATGATTGAGCGGTCTAAACTTGTAATCGCAATAATTGGCCCACATTGGCTTGGAGAACAGCCTGACGCCTCGCGCAGAATCGACAATCCAGCTGACTTCGTTCGTCTGGAGATCGCCTACGCTCTCGAGCGGGGGATTCCGGTCATTCCCGTGTTGGTCAACAATGCACCGATGCCACCCCCGGAGAAGCTTCCGCAAGAAATTGAGGGGTTAGCTTTTCGCAATGCGCTCACGCTCGATACAGGTATCGACTTTCACCATCACGCTGACCGGCTGATTACGGGCATCGGTAAAGCAATGGATATAGCCCAACGTTCGCGTGGGCTACGGAAAGTCCCCGAACCAACAGCGTCCGCTGCTAATAGCCGGCTTTTAAGAAAAATTGTCACTTGGAGTGCCGTGATCCTGTTAAGTGTTGCTGCATCGGCACTAGTCGTTTGGTACGTTGCCACGCACCAGCCCGAACAGGCGAAGCCGGTTGTTAAACAAGACTCTCAGCCGCCCGTGGCGAAGCCAGCGACGCTGAATATTGCTTCAATCACAAGAGAGCACCCATATGTAAATAGCCTCGGGATGAAATTTGTTCCTGTGCCCGGAACCAAGGTGCTCTTTAGCGTATGGGATACGCGGGTGAAGGATTTTGAGGCGTTTGTGGAAGTCAGCGGGCACAAGGCCGAAGGAGGGATGTTATCGATAGAGAAGGGTATTAAGGACGTTGGGGGAACCTGGAGAGACCCTGGCTTTTCGCAGACGGGAGAGCATCCGGTCTGCGGAGTGAGCTGGGAGGATGCGACAAAGTTCTGTGCGTGGTTGACCGAAACCGAACGAAGTGTGGGTAATATCACCCCTAAGCAGGAATATCGCTTGCCCACAGATGCGGAGTGGAGCATAGCGGTCGGCAAAACCAAGTATCCGTGGGGTGACGAATGGCCGCCTCCCAAAGGTGCGGGTAATTATGCTGATGCTTTCGGTGCGGATGATTTCTCGAACACATCGCCTGTCGGCAGCTTCAAGGCGAATGAGTTTGGCCTATTCGATATGGGAGGCAACGTATCCGAGTGGATCGACAGCACCGGGTCTCCAACCGCCGAGCAGAGAGATGCGTTAAAGTGGGATACGAACCAAGACTGGGATGATGCTATGAAGACGCTTCGTGAGTTGCGAGGGGGGTCGTGGTCGATACTCTTTCCCGACCATCTGCGCTCCTCGTCGCGCTTCTTCAACTCCGCCGGCGCACGATCCGATGACCACGGGTTTCGGTGTGTACTTAGCGAATTGGAAAGCGTCGCTCCGAAGGATGAGAAATTGTCTGGTATTGCCGCTCCAGCGCAACCGTCCTCGCCCGAACCAGTGGTAAAGGCTACGCCGTCGCCAGTGGTATACGGTTTTCCTTATGTTGCGAACGGAACGGTTGTCGATTCAGGCAGTGGGTTTTTGGCAATTCAGAAAGGCCATGATCGATGGTATTTTGCTCGCACGTCTGAAACAAATGTTACCTATGATATCAAGCCCGGCGATCGTGTTTCAATAACTTATCGCATGGTCATGCCGGACATGTACCCCGCCTTTAAGACATACTCCATCACTGGTACGATACTCGATGACAAAAAGGCTATGGTAATAATTAAAAAGGGACCTGATCGGTGGGAGATTAGCCACGAGCTCGGGCGTGAAATCGGGGCCACCGGAAAACATGTGACGATTCGCATACAAAATGATTGCTTTGCAGGTGATGCCGAAGACGCCGGGGGCGGAGCGAGACAGCAAGGAATTGCATTCAAAGGGCTTCGTCAGCGCCTCTTTTGTGGGGAAGTGGACCGGCACGCTGAGAATTGAGACTCAGGATTCGTACCGAGGAAACAACGCGAAAGGGGACCACAGGGTTTTATCTGAGATGTGGATATTCGACATCCCGGCAGATCAGAAAACCGTTAGTTTTCATCGAGCGGCTTCGACGGGACCTGCAACACAGGCCGCCCTTGTTCATACAAGCGAGGATACTCTGACTTGGGCCGAAAAAACGAAGGCAAGCGCATCCGTACCCTACGACGAATTCGACGGTAATGGGCGAAAGATCGGGACCGGCGTAAGGATTAGGGATGATTATGACGCGACATGGACGATGCACGCGACTTCGGACACAACCGCGAGCCTCGTATGCGAAAGCAAAAGAGAGAATATTTACGCGAGGATCACGGACGCTCACATAACAGGTACGCTCAAGAAAGATGAGAAGCCTTCTGGTACTGCCGCTCCAGCGCACCCCTCCTCGCCTGAATCCGCGGCAAACGCCACGCCTAACGATATCAACGCACAGAAGCTCACGAAAGTGTTTGTTAAGAAATATGGTTTCTCTGTGCTGCTTCCGACCGAATTTTTTCCTGACGCGGCTTTACAATTAGCTGATCCCAAGACAGATCGGCTCGTATCGGTTAAGGGGTGCTTTAGAGTTGCTTTTAGCCTTTTGTCCGGCCCCGTCAAACATGCCTATGACAATTGCATCGCCGAATTTCGTAAGAAAGCGAATCATACAACGATTGACTACAAGGTTCTGAAAGACACCTGGTTCGTTGTTTCGGGAGACTCTGACACGACCGGTTACTACACCAAGGGCGTGAAGCGCGGCGATAACGTGATCGTCATGGAATTGGAGTATACAGGCAGTGCCTGCAACATTCCCGATGCGATGCTTACAGAGATTTCGCGCAAGTTTGACGGGAACTGATTCTCCCTCTTCGATCGCACAAACGTTTCGTTTTTGAGATGCGTGGGGATCGTAGTCCCGATTACGGTCGTTTAATGAAACCTCTAACAAATACTATTGATCTATGAAAAGACTACTTCTCACCTTCATCTTGGCTCTGATTCTCATCGCCTGTCTTTTCGCGCTCCCGCTAACGGTGTTGATTTTTCAAGAAAGCGCAAAACTGGCGGACAAAGTGGCCGCTTGGAATAAGCAATGTGGAGACAAGCCCTCCTATGACGATGTCTGTATGAAAAAACGTTACAAAATTAGTGGGGAGTTGGGCGAATTTGTTGCGCTCGTTAATGATGAGCTAAGCGGCTCTGTAAGCCCTGATGCTTCTGATGATTTCGTTAAAGAATATAACGGTCGGCGTAAGATTATGGAACATGAGGTTCGTGTTGCGCTCTATAATATTAAGTGCCTCGGCAGACCTGCTTCCGATCCGCAGTGTAGCGCGGAATCGGCGGCTATCGATGCGGAGAAAGCCGCTCTTCAGGCTGAATATAAGCAGACACATGCCGTGTTTGACGGGACGTGGATTTCTATACCTGTCACTGTCTCACCCCGCCCCAAGAAACCGTAACGGGCCTTCTTTTAATAGTGTTAGTGATACTCCGCAGAACTTTCAGGAAATCGCTACGAAGTATGCGGAGGCGTTCTCGTTTTATGAAGAAGGGAAATTTGACGCCGCCGAGCGAATGTTTCGTGCGCTGGCTGAGTTCCGCAAACCAAGCAGAGTGCTCGCTGGGAGGTGTGTTAAGCTTTGGGCCCACCCGCGTGTAGAATGGTGTGGCATCTTTGCGGTTGAGACGAAATAATTTGCGCTGCAGCAATCCCTTTTGTGCGCATCACGATTTAGCCCGCAATTCGAGACAGACTGGTAAACGTACGCCGCGATTTCAAAGGAGATTGGACAAATCGCTGTCGATGTGGAGAATGAGGCCCGCTGCTGTTAAACTTTGCTTAAAATGCCTGTAATCGGGATTACCGGCGGAATTTCCACAGGTAAAAGCACCTTCTGCGGCTGTCTCCGTGAAATTCTGCCGGGCGCGACATTCTTCAGTGCCGATGAGGAAGCACATGCTCTCGTTGAGCTTCCGGAACTGAAAGAAGAAATTCGAGCCGAATTTGGCGGCACTGTCTTTTCAAGGGATAGCGACTTGAATCGAGCAAGGCTTCGAGCGATAATATTCGCTGACGCGACCAAAAAACACGCGCTTGAGCGGATCCTCCATCCGCGGATTCGCCGCCAATGGAGGGCAGAAGCGAAAAGGCATCGCAATTCTCCCAAGTTTTTCTTTGCTGATATTCCACTTCTTTATGAAACCGGCGGTGAAATCTTGTGCGACCGAGTGGTCGTGGTCGCCTGTTCGCAGAAGGTGCAACTGGCCCGGTTACGAAAACGGATGTCGGTCAGAATCTCCGAAGCTAAGCAAATGATTGAATCGCAAACGCCGCTCGAAGAAAAAATCAGACGCGCGGACCACGTCGTTTGGAACAACGGGGATCGAGCGTCGCTTATGGAGCAGGCGCGGTTTTTGGTCGCATCATGGCAGGGGCAAACATGGACGAGAAAGTAGAGACATCGGTTTCAGAGATGGAAACTCTAGTGGCAGGCGTGCCGCCTGCGCAGGAACAAGACGCGGCCGACACGGCCGCCAGCACATCCGAAAAAGGAGAACACATTCCGGGGTTAACGCCGCCGGCTACAGCTATAGTGCGTGCGCTCGACCTGAATGAACTACAGGAGTTTTCCGACAAGAAACTAAGGGCATTGGCGCGCGATTTGGATTTGCACTTGCATCCCAGCCGTTCGCGCCATCATCACATTCTCAATATCGTGCGTGCGGCAATCTCGAGTGGCGCAACCGTTAATGCCGAAGGATTTCTCGATCAGGTCAGCGATTCCTTCGCGATGTTGCGCTGGCCCAAATTGAATTTCCTGCCCGTTCCCGAAGATGTAGCCGTTCCGCGCACCTTGGTCGAGCAGCACAATCTCCGGTCCGGGCAAAAAGTTGCCGGCACGTTACGATTGCCTGTGCAACGCGAGAAGTTTCTATCCCTCGACAAGGTTACAAAGGTCGAGGACCAACCGGCCGAGGAATGGAAGCAATCGACCGCCTTCGACAAACTAACGCCACAATTTCCGCAGGGCAGAATTATCCTGGAGAACCCGAACACGAGTTCCGTTTGCGCGCGTGCGGTCGATTTGCTGACGCCGCTCGGTCGCGGGCAACGCGGCCTCATCGTTTCGCCGCCGCGAGTGGGCAAGACGATTTTGCTGAAGGAAATTGCGAAAGCCATTCAGGCAAATTATCCCGAGATTGTTCTTATCATGCTGCTGGTGGACGAGCGCCCGGAAGAAGTGACGGATTTGCAGCGGGAGATCGACTGCGAGATTTATCATTCAAACTTCGACGAAAATGTGCAGCGCCATGTGCAGGTCGCCGAAATGGTGCTGGAGCGTGTGAAACGCCTGGTAGAAATGAAACGTGACGTGGTGCTGTTGCTCGACAGCCTCACGCGGCTTTCACGCGGGTATAATAATCTGGAGCCGGGCAAAGGCCGCATTATGTCGGGTGGCGTTGAAGCGAAGGCGCTGACTAAACCCAAGAAGTTTTTCGGATCGGCGCGGAACGCGGAAGAAGGCGGCAGCCTCACCGTGCTAGCCACGGCGTTGACTGAAACCGGCAGCCGCATGGACGAATTGATCTTTGAGGAATTCAAGGGCACGGGGAACATGGAATTGCATCTCGACCGTGGGCTGCAGGAGAAAAGGATTTATCCGGCGATTCACCCGATGCTTTCGGCTACAAGGCGCGAGGAACTGCTTTATCATCCCGAGGAATGGGAGCGCGTGCTGATGCTGCGTAAAACGATGGCGGCGCTACCGCCGCTCGAATCGATGGAAAAACTGATCGACAATCTGCACGCGACCAAAACGAACGCCGAATTACTTTTGAGCGGATTGCGGTGATGGGAGGTGATGTCATCGCGTCGGTGCAGCGCTTCGCCGATTTGATTCGGCAAATCCAAGCCGCCGATCGCGTCGCTCTCGACACAGAGGCGGACAGCCTGCATTCGTATCGAGAGAAACTTTGTTTGCTTCAAATCAGCGTGCCCCCCGGGGACGGCTCCAACGATTTCATAGTCGATCCGCTGAGTGATCTCGATTTGGAACCGCTGCGCCATGCCCTGGAGCCCAGAGAAATTGTTTTCCACGGGGCCGACTACGATCTGCGGATGCTTCGGCGCGGCTTGCAATTCACGGCGACCAGAATCTTCGACACAGTCATTGCGGCGCGGCTGCTTGGGATTCGAGAGTTTAGTCTGGGTGCGCTGGTAAAGCGCTTTTTCGGTGTCGAGCTTCAGAAACATTCGCAAAAGGCAAATTGGGCAGTGCGGCCTCTGCCGTTGCGAATGACGAAATACGCGCTGAACGATGTGCGTTATCTGTTGCCGCTTGCTTTGGAATTGGAAGAACAGCTGGAACGACTTGGGCGGCGTGACTGGTTTCGACAGTCTTGTGATCATGCAATCGAGTTGGCGGCTGCTTCGCGCGAGCGCAATCTGGACGAACTTTGGCGCATCTCCGGAGCTGGCGCGCTCGACCCGCATGCCGGAGCAGTTTTACGCGCGCTGTGGCAATGGCGGGAGAGCGAAGCGGAAATGGCAGATCGACCGCCATTCCATATTTTGCAGAACCACGAGCTCTTAAAAGCAGTAATAAATTTCGCGTCAGGAGGTGTGCCTGATTACAAACAGTTTTCGCCACGCCGCCGGCAAACATTCCGCGAAGCGGCGGAAATTGCGCTGCAGTCACCGCAATCGGAGTGGCCCGTCATGCGCCGTCGTTCAGGGGTTCGACCGACCGCCGGCACGCTTCGGGGCGCCGAGAAGCTGCGAGAACGACGCGACAAATCGGCCGAGCAATTGGGTTTGGAGCAGTCATTCATTGCGTCGCGCGGTGCGCTCGAAGCCGTCGCAGCTGATCCGACACGGGCCAAGGCTTTGCTGGTGCCGTGGCAGCACGAGTTATTGGGGATCGACGAGTGAAGTTGTAGCCGGTGTCGGTGATGCCGGTTGCGTTGGGGTAGCTCGTTTCCAGCCGGGATCACCGATCCCGGCTACAGCGTTGCTTTTAGGGAATAAGCAAGGTCTGGCCGACGGTGAGATCTTTCGGATTGCGAATACTCTTTTTGTTCGCCTCGAGAATGGCTTTCCAGTGTTTCGACGATTTATAAAACTTCCTCGAAATCGAAAAAAGCGTGTCGCCCGACTGGACAATATAGGTTTGGCCTGACTTCGTTGCCCCGGGTTTCTTCGACTTCGTATCGTTTGCCTGCGACTTCTCTAGAGTCGTTCGTGGCGCTGCGCGCGCTTGAAGTTGGTTGTGCAGCATCAGATTTTCGTTACGCAACCGGGCCGCTTCCGCCCGGGTGATCACGGAATCGCCGGACAACGCGGTCATTGCGGCGATTTCGTCGCGCTTGATTGAATCTTTGACGTCTTTTGCATGCGAGCCGTTTGGATTTAGCGAGAGATAACGCTTGAAATGGTGTAGGGCGCCTACGGGATCGTCGAGCTTGTCATCATAAAGAAGCGCCAGTTTGTAATGGACCTCAGCGCCGCGTGGGCTGTCATCAAGTGCGGCTTCATAGAGATTGACGGCTCGTTCGTAATCACCCTGGGCGGATTTACTTTCTGCATCCTGCATCAACTGATCGTATCGCGAACTGCCGACCCGATCGCAGCCAGTCAAACCGCAAAGGAAAAAAATCGAGAGACAAACGCACACCAGGTTTGGGCTTGCCTGCGATGGAGAAATCACGCCAGATTGGAGCAGATTATGGGCAGTGCAGCGCATTCTAGGCAATTTGCTTACTTGTGAAGGTGGGTGCACTTCAAATTTTTTTGTTCGTAGCGACGAGCCTTCTCCTCCCCGCTGCACTTTTGCGTGGGACGCCTTCAACCGGCGCGACCTATTCGATCAGCTTTCTCGATATTGATGGCAACAAACTTTCCACCTCGGACGGACATGTGACGATTGTGGTCCTGGCGACAACGGCAGACCGGGAAAAGGCGCGCGCTGTGGGAGATCATGTTCCGGATTATTGCCTGGGCAACCCGAATTACAGACTAATTACGATCGTTCATTTCACCGGCAGACACACCGTCATCGGGCGTCGCATCGCGACGACGTTCGTCCGGCATCGGGTGCGTGAAGAGGCCAAACGGCTTCAGGCGCGGTATGAGTCCAAAAAACTCTCGCGCGACGCCAAAGGCGACATGTTCGTCGTGACCGATTTTGACGGAACAGCTGCTTCGCAATTAGGAAAGGCAGCAGGGGCGAAGGATTTTTCTGTCTTTGTCTTTGGGCGAACCGGGGAATTGCTTGCACAATGGGCGGAGGTTCCCAGCACTGCACAGTTGGCGGCCGTTCTGAAATAACATTAACAACACTCGTTCAGCCGGTGTTGCGCGATGGGCTCAGTACCTCGGCACGCTGGAATCGATCTGATCCGACCACGCATCGATTCCGCCTTCAAGATTATACACGTTAGTAAAACCGCGTTGCTGAAGTAATCGCACGGCTTCGGCGCTGCGGCGGCCGCTGTGGCAATGAACAATGATCGGCTGTTTGCGTTGCAACTCGTCTGTTCGCTCGGCGATTTCTCCCAGGGGGATCAACTTCGCGCCGTCGATCCGCGCGATTTCGTATTCGAACGGCTCCCGCACATCGATCAACTTGAAGATTTCGCCGTCGTTCATTTTCCGGTTCAGCTCGTGTACGGATATTGCGGGGACGGTTTCGGTTTCCCGCACTCCGCAAAACTGATCGTAATCAATCGGCGCAAAGATTGTCGGATTGTCGCCGCAAACGGGACACTCCACGTCGCGCCGCAGCTTTAGCTCGCGGAACTGCATCTTTAGCGCGTCGAAGTGCAGCAGGCGTCCGATCAGCGGTTCGCCGATGCCGACGACCAGCTTGATTGTCTCGATCGCCTGGAGCATGCCGATAATGCCAGGCAGAACCCCCAGCACCCCCGCTTGCGCGCAGTTCGGGACGGACTCCGGAGGAGGCGGCTCGGGAAAAAGGCACCGATAACACGGACCGCCTAGATGTGGCGCGAACACGGTGGTTTGACCCTCGAACCGAAATACTGATCCGTATACATTTGGCTTCCGCGCAAAAACACAGACGTCGTTCGATAGATAGCGCGTGGCGAAATTATCCGAGCCATCGACTACCACGTCGTACTCAGCCACGATTTGCTCCGCGGTTTGGCTGGAGAAACGGCACTCGTGTAATTCAATCTCGATCTCCGGATTGATATCCCACAGCCGTTCGCGTGCCGATTCCAATTTGCTGCGACCAATGTCCTTTGTTCCATGGAGAATTTGTCGTTGCAGATTGGTGATATTCGACTCGGTCGAAGTCGACGATCCCAAGCGTTCCCACTCCGGCTGCTGTCAGGTAGAGCGCAGCAGGGGAGCCCAAACCACCGGCGCCGATGCACAAAACGCGCGCTGCCTTAAGTCGCTTTTGTCCCTCAGCAGTGACTTCGGGCATGATGAGATGGCGCGAATAGCGTTGCAGTTCCTCCCTGGTTAGGTCGGTGCCGGAGACTCTGTCCTGGGCGATTACGCTTTTATGCATGGGCTCGCCATATTTTAGCACATGATTTCGCAATCGCGGATCACGAGGCCCTGCGCGTGATTCAGTGCTTGCGCAGCGGGACCAGCAGAATGGGAATACGACTATCGCGGACGACCGCATGAGCGACGCTGCCAACGATGAGTTCAAACATGGCTCCGTGTCCATGCGTGCCCATGATAATGAGATCGGCGCCCAAGCGTTCTGCTTCTTTCAGAATGCACAGCGCGGTCTGCCCTTGAATTAGCAGCGCTGTCGTCTGGATTCCATCTGTTCGCAGCGTTTCGGCGTGGGAATGCAGTACCTGATGTTGCTCGCGATATTCATGAGCGACCTGTTCGCGCACCACGCCCGGGCCAGCTTCGTAACCGACGAAGGCCGGATTAGGCTCGGCCACATGCAATAGAACAAGGGAGCTGCGCGTGGTTTCTGCGGCGCGCTTTGCAACGGCCAGCACAGGCGGCGTAGCATCGCTGAGATCGAGTGGAACAAGAAGAAGCATGAGATTAGTTGTCCTTTTTCATATTCCGTCGCGACCAGCCATGTTCACGTTCCAGGATTCGGTAGAGCGCTTCGGTAAACCGTGATCTCTCTTTAGTCGCCAGGTGGGACCACTCCGGTAACCAATAACCATCCAGCTCCGGATAATCCTCAAAGTAGATCCCTGGCGCGCCAGTACGCTGCAGGAGTACGTCCCAGGTTTTGCTGCGCGGGAACTCGCGGTTCTCAAATTCCAGATATCGGTCGTTAGTGGGTGGCCGGACGAAAACCACCTCAACGCCGCGCGCGCGCAGTTTTGACACAGCAGCCGCGGCGTCATCGATTTGTTTGGTGATTACGCGCTCCATCTCCTCAGGGCCAGACAGTTTCATTTCTTTGTATGGCGGTACGTCGAAGTCCTGCGCCCAGATATCCTGCGCCATTTTCTGATACTCAGAGTCGTACTCCACTTTGTTCCACAGATGCGTGTTCCGGTCCGCATCGCTGACGGCCAGCTTACGGACATCCGTATGCGATGGGACGCCCCGCCGAACCGGCCAGCGCCAGCGTCGGAGCACTGTCATTAAGGCGAAGTCGGGATCATACCAGGCAAAAAATGGCTCGATGAAGTGCATCGAGAGCCATTGACCGGCTTTCTGCGACAGCGTTTCCTCACGATAATATTTCTGAACTTTGCCGCGGTAGGCAAAGCCACTGAAGAACACGTCCGGGGCAATGCCGACGATTAGGCGGCCGGTGAACTTCGGATCATTCGCCAAGTCTTGAAGCAAAAACATTGGCGACGTGCCTTCGAGGGCGAGCTGTATCGGTCGCTCTCCAGAGACTTGCTGCCAGGTATCGAGATCGATGTCGAAGAGGATGCGCGACGCGCCGCTGAGTATGGTCGTTTTCCCCTCGCCGTGATCGATGCGACGGCGTTGCATTGCCCAGAGGCCATCGCTGTTTTGGTACGATGGACTCACTCCGTATGCTCGCCAGTACAATTCCCAGGCGGCAATTGAGCCGACAAAAACAAGCACGGCCACAATACTTGCCATGCCGAAGCGCAATACCGGCAACGGCCGGTCAAACGGCACGTCAACTGCCGGCGGTCCCAAGCGCCACTCAGAACTGGAAGTAGATGAAGGCATTGCTTCCTCCTTGAGTAATTGCGATCACGAACAGCATCAGTCCCCAGACGGCGCCGACTACAAGCGACGGAAAACGTCCGACTTCGGCATGTAAAGCGCGATTGCGCATGCGCCAATGCACGATCAGCATTGCCCCGATCGTAACGGCCGTGCTGAGCACAAACCAGGTCGTCAGCACTGGTGCACCCGTGCGCTCGATTCCGAGCATGCTGCGCAACATGCGCGAAGCAGTTCCGAAATCTCGCGCGCGAAAGAAGACCCACGTGATATTGACCAAGCCATAGGTGATCAGTGCCAGCGCGACCTTTGCCGGCAGCGTGCGCCAGATTGCCAGATGACCGAGACGTCCTGCGAAAAGGCGCTCCGCACTGAGACATAATCCATGCAGACCGCCCCAGACTACGAAGGTCCACGCTGCCCCGTGCCATAAACCCCCTAGCAGCATCGTGATTATCAGATTGCCGTAGGTTCGCCCTCGACCTTTCCGATTTCCACCGAGCGGAATATAAAGGTAATCGCGCAGCCACGTTGAGAGAGATATATGCCAGCGCCGCCAAAAATCGGAGAAACCGATGGCTGCGTATGGAAAGCGGAAATTGTCGATCAACGAAAAACCCAGCGTAAGCGCAACGCCGATTGCAGTCGTCGTGTACCCGGCGAAGTCGCAAAAGATTTGCCCCGAGAACGCCAATGTCCCAATCCATGCATCGAGGGGATGCAGCAACTCTTTTGTGCCAAATACCTTGTCGGAGACTGGCGCCAGCAACCCATCCGCGATCACGATCTTTTCGAATAATCCCAGGGTCATCAGCATCAATCCCCACACGAGTTGTGGCCGCGTCGCTGTTCGAGGTGTCGCAAATTGCGGGATCAGATCGCTCGGGCGCACGATCGGCCCAGCCACAAGCTGCGGAAAAAAAGTTACAAACAGCGCGAAATCCAGGAACGAGTCGGCCGGTTTCGCACGTCTCAGATAGACATCGAGAGAATAGGCCATCGTTTGGAATGTGTAGAATGAGATGCCGACCGGCAGAACAATGTCCCAACCTGGTGGTTTGTATGTCACGCCAAGTGCCGCCATTAGATGCGTGAAATTCTCCAGCAGGAACCCGCCGTATTTGAAATAGCCGAGGAGGCCGAGGTTTCCCGCAACCGAAATCAGAAGCAGCGTACGTCGGTGGGCCGGCGCTTCGGTGACGTAAAGCCATTTGGCCACGAACCAGTCGAGCACCGTGGAAATCCACAAGAGAATTACAAATGGCGGGTTCCAAGCTGCGTAAAACAGATAGCTCGCGATAAGGAGATTTATCTTCTTCGTCCGCCACGGCAGCGGCGCATAGTGCAGCGCCAGCACCACTGCAAAAAACACAATAAAGGTTAGCGAATTGAAAAGCACACCCAGTTCCTCAGCGGGACAGGTTTGGCGCGCGTGCGTTGATCGAACGGGCTTAAGTCAGCCACCAGATTTATTCTGTTACAGTCACCGGAGTGCCTACCCGGGCGTTTTCGTAGAACCTTCTTGCCATGCCTTTGGGGAGACGAATGCAACCATGCGATGCGGCGAACGGCGGGACGTATCCTTGGTGCATCGCGTAGCCGCTCCGGAAGAACATCGCGTACGGCATCTCGGCGCCATCAAAATGCGTGCCCCGGGGACGACGGTCTTTACGCGAGTCCACATTCGATCTGATAACGTTACCGTAATCATCAACGTAATCGCCGAACAGGGTTGAGACGTGATCAATGTTTTTTGACACAACGGAATAGTGACCCGGTGGAGTGGAGAAACCAGGTTTGCCAGTGGAAACGGTCGATTCACCAATCAGGTGTTTCCCCTTGTAAAAATAAGCTTTCTGCTCGCCGATATGCACGACGATCTTCGGCGATCCCGAAACTCCTTCGTCATTCCACCAACCCGTGGGAGCGGCGCGCGGATAGAGGCCGGGCTCATACGGCGGGTACTCCTCGCAACTGCAAACAATCAGCGTTGCCAGCAGCATGCCTGCAATTTGCAAAACTCGGGCAATATTCACAAAGCGGCGGATAGTATTCACTTCCATAATGTTCGTTCAACTCTAAAGTCGGTTCTAACCAACCTCGCGGCTGTCTCTCACCAGATGTGGTTCTCCAAAGGGTGCGTGAGCCACGCCTCACCGAGGCGTACCCATTGGCTTGATCGAGCCTGACTGTAATTGCTGAGTTTGCTCGGTTTAAACGGCAGACTGAATTCTAATGCTCGGAATTTCGTTTGTCGCTATAGCGTCCGGTTCGATCGAATTCAGGTAAGGCGAGCCACAGCGCGAAAGCTTTTAGGTCGCTGTTGATGCAGGTTTGACGCTTTGCACCGGCAGAAATACGCTCACGTGTATGACCCGAGTACAACCGCCAATCAATCTAGAGAGCTGGATCGAAGAGAATGCCGAGAAATTCAAACCGCCGGTGAGCAACAAATATCTTTACGATGGGCGGGATTTTTTTGTGATGGTCATTAAAGGCCCCAACGCGCGAAACGATTTTCACTTGGTTGATTCGGAAGAATACTTTTATCAGCTCAAAGGTGACATCAAGGTGCGGATCCGCGAAGGCGATCGCATCGTTGATTATATTGTCCATGAGGGCGAGACGTTTTTCATTCCGCCGAACCTGCCGCACTCGCCCCAGCGACCACCTGACACAATCGGGGTCGTTGCAGAGCGGCGGCGTCCGCCCGGGGAGAAGGAACACGTCATTTTCTACTGTGAAAATTGCGGAGCACTGGTGGAGGACATCCACTTCGATTGCGCAGATATCGTCGACCATTTTAGCAAGGCAATGCTCGAATTCTGGAGTGACGATGCGCGCCGCACCTGCAAAAAGTGCGGTAAGAAAGTCGAAAAAGCGCAGCCGGTAGAGTCGCTGTAGCGCGTCGCTGCAGCGCTTCTGTGTCCGACGCCTTTCGACATTGGCGTTTCACACAAACGCCCTACAATTGCACCCGGTGAAGATCGATTTGCACACTCATATTTTGCCGCACGACTGGCCTGATCTCGACGCGAAATACGGCTACGGCGGTTTTGTCCGGCTCGAACACTACAAGCCGTGCTGTGCGCGGATGACGGTCGGTGACCGTTTCTTTCGGGAAATCCGCGACAACGTATGGGAGCCGAAGCGTCGGATCGAAGAGATGGACGAGGCCAACGTGTCCATGCAAGTGCTCTCCACAGTTCCGGTGATGTTCAGCTATTGGGCCAAGCCGGCCGATGCACACGATCTTTCGCGGCAGCTAAACGACCACATCGCAGAAGTGGTTCGCGATCATCCGACGCGTTTTACAGGCCTGGGCACCATTCCAATGCAGGATCCCGATCTCGCGGCGGGCGAACTGGAACGGTGCATCCGGGAACTAGGTCTGCGCGGCGCACAGATCGGCACGCACGTGGATGCAAATCCGCATTTCGGACGCGTTGACACCATGAACCTCGATAATGCATCGCTTCATCCGGTTTGGAGCGCCGCCGAAGAACTCAACGCCGCGATCTTTGTTCATCCCTGGGACATGCTGGGCAGCGAGCGAATGCCGAAATACTGGCTGCCCTGGCTGGTGGGCATGCCGGCAGAGACCTCTCTCGCGATCTGTTGCATGATTTTTGGCGGCGTTCTCGAGCGGTTTCCGAGCCTCCGTGTCGCTTTCGCCCACGGCGGCGGCGCGTTTCCATTTACAATCGGTCGCGTCAATCACGCGTTTCATGCGCGGCCCGATGTCGTGGCCCCCGAAAACAGCGCCAGTCCGCGTCATTATCTCGCTCACGACGGCAGCCCAGCGCGGTTTTATGTCGATTCACTTGTTCATGACGCCGACGCGCTAAAGCTGCTGCTTAAATTGTTCGGGGCACAGCGCATCGCATTTGGCTCCGATTATCCGTTCTCGTTAGGCGAAACGCATCCAGGCAGGCTCATCGAATCCATGAAGCTTGGTGAAAAAGAAAAAGCGCAACTGTTATCAGGAACCGTGAGGGAATTTCTTGGTCTGCAGTGAAATATCTTAGGAACGCAGGAAAGCAGGAAATTGGAAGGCTTATTCCTGCGTTCCTGATTTCCTAAGCAATCTCTGGCCTACATTTCGTGCCGGATTGCCCAGAGATCATGGAAGACCGGCCTGAAGAGCGATTCTTTCAGAAAGGGCACACCCGGTGATCCGCCGGTGCCTTTTTTCGCGCCAATTGTGCGCTCCACTAATTTGACGTGCCGATACCGCCACTCCTGAAGGCCTTCGTCGAAATCGGTCATCAATTCGAACAATATTGAGCATTCCGGCGAATCTTTATACAGCCGAAGAATTTCCTTTTGGACGCGTTCGTCGGGTCCATTCGGTTGCGTCACGTCGCGATTTTTCAAATCCGCTGGAATCACTGCGCCGCGCGATTCGAGAAAATCATAGAAATGATCCACCACGGTGCGTTCATGCAGCAACTGCTGGAGCCGATCGTAGCCCGGGAAATCCGGTTTCAAATAATTGACGGTCGAGGCGCGCTTGTACCCGAGCGCGAACTCCATCTCCCGAAACTGCACGGATTGAAATCCTGAGGCCGTCTCGAGTCGGTCGCGGAAACTTGAGAAAGATGATGGCGTCATCGTTTCAAGAATGTCCAACTGCGCTACCAGCACCTTCATGATTGTGCGCGCGCGCTTGAACGTGTGAATCGCGCCGAACAGGTCGCCCGCCGAAAAGTTCCGTTTTATTTTTTCAAACTCATGTAGCACTTGCTTGAACCAGAGCTCGTATGTTTGATGGATGATGATGAAGAGCGTTTCGTCGTGCTCCGGCGGACTGGAGCGCGGTTTCTGAAGTGAGAGCAGTTTCTCAAGATCGAGATAGCTCGCGTAGGTGAGCGGTGGCATAAACTTCAGATGCCGATACTAAGCGCTAAGCGCTGGATGAGAAAGCCAGTTCTGCTGTGTCACCTCTGACTTAGGCCTCCCCGGTTCGGTATCAATGCACGTGGCGCAAATACTCGCGGTCCCACGCTGCCGGGATACTTTCGCGTGCCGAGTAAGGGCCGGGCTCATAAGCACTGGACGCAATGCCTTGCTGGCTCAATTCGCAAACGTGCCAGTCTTGCCTGTTTACCATGTCCCAAAACTGAATGGCATCGTCTGGATCGAAATCGCTGCGCTTAAACGCTTCGGGATTAAAGAACCAATCGCAAAAGATCAGTGTCCGTTCCGGTGACTGTGGCTGAAGTTGATGCACCATGACATAATCGGGGTGCAGGCTCAGCAGCATGTTGGGAAAAACGGAATAATAGAAGACGAATCGGAATTCCTCATCGCCGAAGTTGCCTACCGGCAGGGCGCAGGCATTCCCGCTCATGGTCAGGCTTTTGTTCCTATTGATTCGCATGAATCCGCCGAGGAATGGTCCCTCGGTCAGATCATTCTCTGCCGAATCGTACGGTGAAATTTTCGAAAGCTCTGGATGCACTCCAAGGCAGTGATAACACTCGGAGTAATTTTGAAACATGAGCTTCCAATTCGCGCGCACGTCGTACTCGATCCGTTTCGCCGAGCGCAGCGCCGGCATGTTCCAACGCGCAAATTTGCCAGCCACGGGCGCAAACCATTCCTCCAGTGACCTGTAGCCGCCTCGCTGCTGTCGAGGCGTCTGCCAGATTCAGGAAGATAAAACCTTCCCAGAGGCCAAGCTGCGCCTGATGCAAAGAATAATCGGCCTTGTTAAATCCCGGCGTCTCATCCATGTGCGGCGCGCCGATCAATCGCCCATCGAGCGCATACGTCCACGCGTGATAAGGACACTGAATCGCTGCGCATGTGCATTTCTTCTCTTCGAAAAGTCGGCTCCGCGGTGACGGCACACATTGTAAAAGCCGTGAATCGCTCCGCGTTTGTCGCGCACAACGATCAAGTTTTCGCCGGCGGGTTCTGCGAAAAAATAATCACCCGCTTGCGGGATCTGACTCTGATGCCCAACCAGTATCCATTGGTTTGAGAAAATCTTCTCTCGCTCCTGCGCGAAGATCTCTGGCGAAGTGAAATACTGTTGAGCCAGCGTTTTCGCGCCCGCCTTAAAAGTCTCCGCCGTTTTGCGGAACTCCAGCGTTGCTCTTGCTTGCGTCGCATGCATCGCGCAAAACTGCGCGAGTCATGCGTGCGCGTCAATGCGGGCTGCATGCGCGACCGTCGGCGCTATTGCGCGCTGTCGGCCAGACATTCGGATCCTGTAATTTTCCTAGGTTCCTGCTTTCCTGATTTAATTACGCCAGCACCGCCTGGTGAAACTCGTACCAATCGTCGAGATTGTTCAGGTTCACGGCGTCTTTTGGAGCAGAAGCGTCATCGGCGATGCCGCACGCACCCAGAATTCCTTTCCGCGTTTCGTCGTCATGATTGTAACCGCGCACCGCCGCGTTGTGCTTCTCGATTGCATCTCGATTTAGCGACTTGGCGTTCTTCCTTACCCATTCTTCGAATTGCGGATAGGTCGGCTTGCTTTGTTTGATGTAATCTTTAACCGCCTGCTCTTCGAGCCCGAGCGCCGCACAAGTCATGGCATCGAACCCTCTTCCGATGCCCGGATAACCGGCCGCAAGTTTTCCCTGCTCCTCAAGGGAAACCTTCAGCCAGAGACGTGGAAGATGCAGAACACCAAGTGGCCCTGCAACGCCGGAACTAATCATTGGAACGTATGCGTCACTCATAATGCTTTTGTTAGTCTCGCCTCAAGCGAATTGCAAGTTCCCGTGTCCTACCGGAGTAATGTTTTACTCGCTTTCGATATTGCGCTTGGGCAACGGCGAGGAGATTTCTACTTGTGTAATTTTACTGCCCGACTCGCGGTTGGCCTGGAGCTCGGACGATCCCCAGCGCGCTTAGTTTGCGAAGTTCGTCCTGGACGGTGTGCAACGAAAGATTCGTCAGATTTGTGAGCTCGCGCACGTATCGGTGTTGAACGGGCCTGGTGAACAGGACTTCCAAGACTTTCGCGCGTACTTGCGGAAACAAGACTTCCGCGATTGGACAATTCCTGTTCGACATATGCTTTGATTCTAAAGTTGACGGCTTTAAGCCGTCAACTTTTCGCAAACGTGTCGTTTGGGAGAAACTCGCGGTGTCGTTCTACCGTTTAGCGCACCAGCGCTCGCCAAAGCACAAGTCCGACCGCTACAACAGCAATTGCCAGAGCACCGAGTGCGCCGTAGACGATGGCGTTTTGAATCCGGGCACGACGTCCTGCGATTGCGTACGGAATACGTGTGAAGGTGACCATCGTATAAAGCGGCAGATAGATTCCAGGCAGTGCGGCTTCGAGCGCGTGATCGAGTTTCTTTTTTGTGCGAAACATCTTCGATGCGGTTTTGTCGCGCATCTCGATGAAATTGCCAATCGCAAGATCGGCAATCGCGTCGGCATTTTCTTTGCGGCGACGAAAGTATTCGGCAAACGCGCGCTCGCGATTATCAGAGAATCTTTCCAGACATTCGTCCAGGACGACGCAATCCTCGAAGGCAGCATTCATGCCCTGTCCGTAAAACGGCACGACTGCGTGCGCGGCATCGCCAACGAGGCAAACCTTGCCCAGGTAAAACCACGGCGCACAGCGAATCGTGACGAGTGAACCAGTTGGATTCTCGCGGAAATCGTCAAGCAAAGTTGGCATGAGTGTCACGGCGTCCGGGAATTCTTCATCGAAAAAGCGCCGGACATCGTCGTCGGCTTTTGTGGTGGCGAAGCTGCGCAGTCCTTCGAATTCCCAGAAGAGTGTGCAGGTAAAGGAACCGTCCGGGTTCGGCAGCGCAATCATCATGAAACTTTTGCGTGGCCAGATGTGGAGCGCGTTCATTTCCATTTGCCACGTGCCATTCGGTCCGGGTGGAATGGTCAATTCTTTGTAACCGTGGGCGAGATAACTTTCATCGTACTGAAAATTGGCGATCTCGCGCTGCATTGAGTTTCGCACCGCGGAGAAGGCACCATCGACGCCGATTACCGCATCGCCTCGCGCAGTAACGGCGCCGTTTGCCGTTTCCAGATGGGCGATTGCAGAGTCGAGATCGACATCGGTGCATTTGTGATTGAAGTGGACGCGCACGTTTGGATAGCGCTGCGCCGCTTCGATCAGCGTGGTGTTGAGGGCCGCGCGTCCGATCGAGTTGATGCACTTTTTCGGATCAACGTCATACGGGCGTGAAGTGCAATGCGCCGGATTTATCGTGAATCATTCGACCGCGCATTGGGATTGCGTGTTTCAAAGCCTCGGCAGCGACCCCGATCTGTTCGAGCGCATGAATGCCGCGTGTCGAAATCGCCAGGTTGATAGAGCGTCCGCCGATAATGTTCCCTTCGCGCGGATCGGCCCGCCTTTCGTAAAGATCGACCTCGTGCCCACGCCGTCCCAAATACGCCCCGAGCAATCCACCCGCCAGACCGCTACCAATGAGAACAAATCTTGCCACTTCGTTAGAATCTATGAATCAGGGAACCTGAAAAGAAGGAAAAGCCGACAAAACCGACGGGATCTGGCGATCTATCCCACGGCGTCTGATAGAGACGGCCTACAGTTCTTTGAAGGCGTCGCCCAAGTGATTCAGAACATCACGGGGCAGCAGCGATTGCTCGCTTTGGCCATTGTTAAAAATCGCGATCTCGGCTGCACGCCCGCATACCCACGCACCGATTCGCGCCGCATCGTACAGCGAAAGGCCTTGTCCGAGCAAACCGGCGCAAACCCCGGTGAGAACATCGCCCATTCCTCCTGTAGCCATTCCGGGATTGCCTGTCGTGTTGTAGCTCAACGGCTGACCGCGTTGCGCTACGATCGTGCGACTGCCTTTGAGCAAAAGTGTTACTGGAAAACGATTGCAGAACCGCGTCGCTGTTCTGGCGCGCGAATCCTTTTCTCCCGGAAAAAGCCGTCTCATCTCACCCGGATGCGGCGTGAGCAGCCGTTCGCCTTTGCAACGCCTCAGCACCGAGGTTTTTTCCGAAACAATGTTGAGCCCGTCGGCGTCAGAGTACCATCGGTTGCCTCGCTTTTTCAACGAGCTCCAGGATTTCGGCTGCCCGCGATTTCCCGAGACCAGGGCCGACGGCCCAAACGTCGGGTTTCTCTTTGACCAAATCGCGGTACGACGCGACCGGCTTCACCATTGCTTCCATGAACGCCGCTTCGGCAACGATCCCGTAGATTTGTTCCGGAACAAAAACTTCCACGAGACCCGCACCCGCCCGCAACGCGCCCTGTGATGTCATTAGGGCTGCGCCGATGAATCCTTTGGAACCTGCTATGACGCCGATACGACCAAACTGATTCTTGTACGAATTGTATTTGCGTCGGGGAAGCAAGCCGCGGAAGGCCAACGGGCTTGCGATAATTTCCTTCGGTTTCATTCCCGGCGGCCGCAATTCATCCAGCGGGACAAGCTCAAGTCTGCCTACATAATTTGGCGCGCCGTCAGCCAGCAAACCCGGCTTTGAATACCCGATTGTCACGGTAAAGTCCGCGACTACGCAGTCGCGATCCGTCTTGCCTGAATCGGTGTCGAGTCCGGTCGGAAGATCGACGGCAAACACATAGGCGCCCCTCGTTGTTCGCAATTGATTGATGGCGCGACAAGCAGCGCGGATTGGTTCGCGCAGCGGCGGCTTTCCACCGACGCCAAGCAGGCCATCGAGAATAATGAGCGGAGTCGCGCCGCCAACGCACGCCTCCTCTGCAAATGACAATTGATCAGCTGCGTCCGCAAAAAGCTCCAGGATGGTGACACCGACGTCGTGCGCTGTTCTGTCCGTCCAATCAGGCACCCTGGTGGTCGTGCTCCGTAAATCACCGAGCTTCTTGCGCATGAGTTCGCTGCAATCAGCTTCCTTGAAAGCCAGCCGCACTTCGATTTTCCATCCCTGCGTTGCTAAACATTGCGCAGCGAATAACGCGTCCCCGGCGTTATGTCCTTTGCCGACGAACACGATGCAGCGACCGGCTTTCTGGAAGAATTTGGTGACTGCTTGGGCGACGCCGGCGCCCGCTTTGTTCATCAGTGCTTCGACTTGAACGCCTCTCTCAAATGCAGCCTCTTCTGCGGTTTGCATCTGCGCCGATGTCAAAACTGGCAGGTCCAATCAGTTCTCCCGATTTTTTGACGCCGCACGTGCTTCTGAGCCTGACCGTTTCGACGAGCTTTTCTTTTTGCGTGCGCTTCTCTTGTGTGAACGCTTCGAGCGACGATGCGAGGATTTCGAAACCTTGGTCTGGTCAATATACGGTTGCAGCGGAACGCTCTCGTCCGTCGCTACTCTTGTCGTGCTGAAACTCCCGCCGACGGAATTGCGTCTGCCGACTCCGGCTGCAATCTCTTCTGCGAGTTTTTGACGGTAAGAGGCGCTCTGGGCGTACGCGGCTTCGGTGGGATTGGTCAGGAAACCGCATTCCACGAGCACGGCCGGAATCGTTGTCTTACGCAAGACGTAGTAACCGCGGCGGCGTACTCCGCGATTGTCTGAAGGCGCACCTCCGGCGACATAATAATGAATGGCCGAGGCGAGCGGCAGGCTGTCACGGCTGTAAAAATATGTTTCGATGCCGCTCGCACCGCGTCGTCCTGTCGCATTAAAATGAATACAGACGAAGATCGCGTTCCGATACGAGTTGGCTATTGCCACTCGCGTTCCCAACGGGACAAAAACATCGCTGTCCCGCGTCATCACCACGCGATATCCCTTGGCTGAGAGGACTTTTCTGAGGCGCTGTGCCACATCCAGCGTCATGGCTTTTTCGGCGATCCTTTGGCCGGGAATCCCACCGCGATCGTGCCCTCCGTGTCCAGCGTCGATCACTACAGTTATTGGTGAGCCGTCCCCGCCGGAGCTGCGACCTCTTTTCGCAGCGTAGGAACCATCCGCCAGGAATGTCAGCAGCAAACCGGCGACTGACAGAACGATCTGGCAAAAATTTCTGCGCATCACCGGTCGTTTGCGGGCGCCCCGGGCGGGCGCGCCGAGAGTTTTGGTGCCTTGCTGCGCGAGCTTTGCGCAGGCGCTTCGATCATGCCGCCACGAACGGCTATTTGGCCGTTCCCGGAATGAACCAGGCGGGGCCGGGTTTTCGTTTCCATGAACGACGAGTGCTCCAACAGTTCGCCGTTTAAACCGATGCGGGAATACGACCAGGTACGCGGCGCCGCGCAATGCAAAACATGCAATTGATTGGCGAGATCGATCTCCGCTTGTGGTTGCTCGAAAGAGATGGTGCGGCCTAACGAGTAGGTGGCATAAACGACGCTGGTATCCTTGTTTTGCACCCGCACATATAAAGAAGTGTGGTCCGGAAAACGATTCGTCATTAATGAATATGTGCGCACCTCGCCGGACCCGGCAACACCGTCCGGAATGCCAACTGTTTGCTGCCAGATCGGTCGAGCATCGGTGACTTCGAAAACCCGGGTTGCGGAGTAGAAGAATTTTCCCAAGTCTGCGAAGTAAACATTCGTCCGCACATGATAAGCACCGAATTCCTGGACTGGATAAAGCGGCGTAAGATCGATTTGACGTATGACCCTCTGCCCGGCCGCGATCTTCAAGGGCGGCTCGCGATTCGCCGCGCTGAGCGGCGCAATCGGTTGTTCTTCACTGCCGGCAATCTCGAATCCCAGCCAGGACTGGCCATCGGCATCGTGAAGCTCAATATCGCGTCCCGCCAGATTCGTAATGGCGACATTCGCCACCACCGGTTCGTAAGCGATGTCACTGCAATCGCTTGAATTTCAGGTCCACCTGAATTTGTGCCTCCGTCGCAGTGACAAAAACAAAAAAACACAAAGCTGGAAGACTGCGTCTTGTAATATCTCTTGCGACACTCCGTCTGGTTCGGCCGCGCCCAATGCAGTCTCCAAGCGATCGCGTCATCGGCCGGCCGGACTTTCTAAAGAGGGAAACTGCTGTAATAGCCGCGCCGGTTCGGCCTGGACAGCTTGCAAATCGTCGCCGTAGTACACCCGTGACGATGTATCCGAGGTATTTCCGTTGTCCGGTATCGACAGAACCTTTTGCGCTGCGGCTTTTTTGGCCCGGCCGAACTTTTGCCGCCGCTTCGGAAAGCGATGATTCGGATAAAGCGCCCCCCGTTTTCGGGCGCACATAACGCACCAGGAGCACCTCTGGATTCGCGCCTGACCAATCGTGCTTCGGCGTTAGCCATTCATTGCTCACTTCCGCATCGGTCAATTTAATGTCCTTGTCATTCACAATGTCATAGAGAAACACCAGGATTTTTACCTTGTCATGGTCGATAGCGGCACCGGACTGTCTCTTTATCCCGATCTTGAGCTCCAGATTCGTTTCGGCTTCCGGGTCGGGCGTTTCCTTTGTTTTGACTTCAGAGATGCCCATAATTGGACCCTCCGCATTGCCCCCGATATCTTTGTGTTGCGCAACATCATTGTCTGGATTCGGGCTCGCTGGCTCGGACGGGGCCGCAGCCGGAACTCCGACCTTCAACCGGCGATCCGCCAAGGCATAGGTTGCGCTATCCGACGGACTGATTTGCTTGATTCTCCGCCAAATATCATTCGCGCGATCGAACAGTTGCATGGACTCGTAAGTCTGCGCCATCTCCTCGAGGACGCTGGTGTTGTCCGGTTCGCTGTCCAACGCTTCCTGAAACCGCGCCAGCGCGTTTGTCGTATCGCCACGTTCCCTGAATTCTTTGCCTTCTCGGAGGAACTGATCAACGAGTGACGGAGCAGGTGAAGTAACCGTTGCCGCCGGTGGGACGCTTGGCTGCGCCGCGGCTGGCGCTGGCGGTGACGCGGAAGCCGGGGAAGCTGCCGGAGGACGAGCGATCGCCGCCACTGCTTGCGCCGAAACGCGATTCGCGCGCGCCCGGCCGACATAATACGACGTTGCAAAGAAGATCTCGGCTACTCCGAGAATCACGATGAGGCCCAGCGCTATGTGGAAGTTTGGATCGATTTGAATAGACCGTGAGAGAAGAGTCCGCATAGGGAGCAATAATCCAGTTCTGTAAGCGCGCTGTTGCTAGCCTGTCAACAATCTGCGGGATATTTGACCGCTGAAACGCTAAAAAGTTAGAATGGCGAGGAACAAGGTCGAGATGTTCAACCGCTGAAGCGTTCACTCCATCTTTACCCTTCAACGCTTTTCTCCTCTAATCCACTTAACCTATCGCGAAATATCATCCTGGCCCAGCAGTTTGAACCCTTCGCCAATGAGCACCGACGATGCGCAGTCCGTATCGTCAACGTGCAAAGCGATTGCGGAAAAACCGCGCGGACGAATCAGCAGGGGATAAGCGAAATGAACGTTGATCTCTCCCATTACCAATGCGGCGAGCAGTTTGACGAGTTGTGTTGCAACTTCCCGCATCTCCACCACCACGACCTGGCTCACTCCGAAAGCAACATTGTTCTCCCGAAACAATTTTTCCACGCGCTTCGGATCGCTTGAGATGATCCGCGCAATCGCTGAGTCCGTCGATTCCGAGACGCTGAGCGCAACAACATGTGCTTGGTTCGCGCTAAGCAGTTTCACAATCTCCAGCATGGCCCCGACCTTGGCCGGCAGGAACACCGAGAACTGCTTCACCAGCGGTCCTTCCAGCTTTGAAGTGGTTTGTGCCAAATTAGTGGGCATTCGGATAGCGGGCGCCAGCGAACCTCCGTGGACGCGCCGGACAAACTATCTCATTGTCGGCGTTTCGTTGGCAAACCTAATATCTTGACGCGGAGGTTGAAGCGGCGCACCTCGAGAACAGGCCACGATTTAACGTGGCGAAGCGCAGGCCGCGCCTTACATTCGCTGTCCAATATGGAAGAAGAAAACGAGCTGATCGCACTCAGGCGAAAGAAGCTTGAAACGCTGCGCGCGAAAGGTATCGAACCGTTCGGCGCAAGCTTTGATGTTACCGGCTCGATCGCGGAGGTGCGCGCGCAATTTAAAGAAGGTGCAACTCTGCGTATCGCGGGCCGCATCACCGCGCATCGCGATATGGGCAAAAGCCACTTCCTTGACCTGCGTGACGCTACAGGGCGCATTCAAATTTACATTCATGCAAAGGAAGTTGGCCCTGAATCGATCGAACTCTTTCACTTGCTCGACCTCGGTGATTTCATTGGAGTGGAGGGAGAATGTTTTGTTACCAAAAGCGGGGAACCGACGCTAAAAGTCCGCACGTTCCGGTTGCTGGCCAAGGCATTGCGGCCGCTCCCGGAAAAATGGCATGGATTGCAGGACGTCGAAGCGCGTTACCGGCAGCGTTATCTTGATCTGCTCACCAACGAACATTCGCGTGTCATTTTTGAAAAGCGCATCGCCATTGTTCGTGAAACCCGGCGCTTTTTCGAAGAACGGGGCTTCGTTGAAGTGGAGACGCCAATTTTGCAATCGACCGCCGGAGGTGCTGCGGCCGAACCGTTCAAAACACACCATAACGCACTCGGCATCGATCTCTATCTGCGCATTGCGCTGGAGCTTTATCTAAAACGTTTACTGGTGGGCGGGTTCAACAAGGTTTTCGAAATCAATCGTAATTTTCGTAATGAAGGCATTTCCAGAAAACACAATCCGGAATTCACCATGCTCGAAGCGTACTGGGCGTACGCTGATTTCGAGAAGATGGCGAATCTCGTGGAAGAACTGGTTTGTTATCTCGCCGAGAAAATCTGCAACTCACTCACGATTGAGCATCGGGACTCTGACGGGAAAATTATCCGCACAATCAATTTGAAACGGCCGTGGCGCCGCGCGCGTTACCACGATTTGGTGCGCGAGCTTGCCGGCAAGGATTGGTTTGAGCTCTCGCCCGAGCAACGGCGGGAACGGGCAACGCACGAATTCAAACTCGATATCATGCCGCAGCTTGCCGACTTCGAGGTGACGCAGCATGTATTCGAAAAACTCATTGAGGAGAAAACGATCGATCCGCTCTTCGTGACCCATTGCCCGAAGGAGTTGGTACCGTTGGCAAAACAAAACGCAGTGGACGGCTCGCTAGTCGATGTATTCGAACTTGTGATTAACGGCGCCGAGATTGCACCGGGCTATAGCGAGCTCAACGATCCGCTTGTGCAACGTCAGCGCTTGCTGGAGCAAGCAGGCGAAGAGAGGCAAAAGATCGATGAGGAATTTTTGCTCGCGCTCGAACATGGCATGCCGCCGGCTGGCGGTATCGGCATCGGAATGGACAGGCTTACGATGCTGCTCACTGGCGCCGAGTCGATTCGCGATGTGATTCTGTTCCCTTTGCTTAGACCAAAGAAACTGTAGCCGTCGCTGTAGCGTCCGCTGTCCTCAGCGGAGTTCAGCTATCGCTTTTCAAGTACGCGCTTGGTAAGCCGCCTTCAGCACGGCGGACTGGAGACTGCCGGTCCTTGTTCTATGATTCGTCCATGCTGCGAATGATTGCACTGTTGTTTTGGATTGTCTGCGCGTCCGCCGCAGTGGCTGTGCCCACCAAACCCGAGCGGCATGTGCTAGTCGTTGTCTGGGACGGCATGCGGCCGGATTTCGTGAGCGAGCAAAATACCCCGACGCTTTGGAAGCTTGCGCGCGAGGGCGTCACTTTCCGGAATCACCATGCGGTTTATCCCAGTGCGACCATGGTAAACGGGACGGCGATGGTGACTGGTGTCTACCCCGGCAAAAACAGCATCATTGCGAACCATGTTTACCGGTCGGACATCGATTCTCACCATGCAATCGACGTCGAACTGGCACCGATCGTGAAGAAAGGCGATGAGCTCTCGGGCGGAAAATACATTTCGACTCCAACCATTGCCGAACTCGTGCAAGGGGTGGGCGCTCGCAGCGTGGTTGCAGCCTCAAAGACTGTCGGCCTTCTATTGGATCGGCAATTTGGAGTGCCTCGAGACGTTGCCGCACTCAATAACCGCGTGACGCTCTTCGCGGGACAATGCTTGCCGAGCGGGGTACTTGCCAAACTTACCGAAGTATTGGGTCCATTTCCGTCGGCTCATCTGCAAGATGATTCCTGGACGACGAAAGCATTGACAGACGTTCTTTGGAAAGAGGGCGTGCCGGCTCTTACGATTCTGTGGCTGGGCGAGCCGGATCTTACGCAACATGAGACCGCGCCCGGAGCACCGGCGGCTCTGGCTGCGATAAAATCCTCTGATAAAAATCTCGCCGCTGTCCTCTCGGCATTAGACGACCACAAGGCGCGCGGAACAACAGACGTCTTTGTCGTTTCGGATCATGGGTTTTCTACGATCCGGCGCTCAATTGATTTGCGGAAGATCTTGAACGAGGCGGGGTTTAAGGCGACGACAGAATTCAAGGATGAACCAAAACCCGGAGACATCATGCTGGCCGGCAACGGCGGCAGCGTTCTTTTCTATGTAATCGGACACGACGCGACCGTAACGCGTCGCCTGGTGGAGTTACTGCAACAGTCCGACTTCGCCGGAGTGATTTTCTCAAGGCGACCAATGGAAGGAACGTTCGAGCTGGAACAAGCCAAAATTCAAAATACCAGCGCGCCTGACGTCGTGATGGCGTTCCGCTGGGAGAATTCAAAAAATCAATTCGGCGTTCCGGGAATGATCGACGCCGATTGGCAACGAGCAGCAGGGAAGGGGACTCACGCCACTCTCAGCCGCTTCGACATGCACAACACTTTGATCGCTGCCGGCCCCGATTTTAAGCGTGACCAAACGGATGATCTGGCGAGCGGGAACGTCGATCTTGCCGCGACCATTTTGCATATTCTCAAGATCAAGCCGCCGTCGAATGTAGACGGCAGGATTTTGTTTGAAGCAATGAATGACACCGATTCCAGGAACGGCGTTGGCCAGCGTGCCGAAAGCCTGGTTTCGCGAAAGGCCGAAACGAAAACAATTGAAGCTACAAAACATTTTCGGTCCGGAACGTGGCAACAATCGCTTCAAATCTCGCGCGTCGGCTTAACTGTTTACCTCGATCAAGGCAACGGCGCGTTCGTCGAAGTGAAGAAGCAGTGAACGAATTAGAGGGCAAGCGCAGCGCGCATCGCGTCGATTGGCGCGTCGCGATTGAACCAGATCGAAAATGACAGTGCGCCTTGATAGAGCAACATGGACAAGCCGTTCGCGCCACGCGCGCCGGCTTCGTCTGCTGCGCGAAGCAACGGTGTTTTCGATGGTCCATAGACACAATCGAACACCATATGATGGGGCGCGAGCAATCGCTCCGCGATCGGCGGCGGGTCGCTCGGGTTCAATCCCAGCGGCGTGGCATTGACGATCAGATCGATGTCCGTTAGTTGCGCGCGCATTGCCGTTTCATCCCACGCAATCGCTTCAATCCGCGCGACAGGACCCAGCACACGCGGTCCAGCAAAAAAGGGGCGCAACCGATCGACAAGGGTACTCGTTTTTGCCGGAGTGCGATTGACCAGGACCAGACGCTCACAACTTTGCAGCGCGCATTGCCACGCTATGGCCCGACCCGTGCCACCGCCTGCTCCGAGGATCATCACTCGCAGATCGCGCAGGTCCATCAAGAATTCAGCGCGAATCGCGCGCAGAAATCCTTCACCATCGGTATTTGAACCAATCAATTTTCGATTGTGAATACGAATGCTGTTTGCAGCGCCCACGCGAGACGCGGATTCGTCCGCCTGATCGATTTGGCTAAACGCCGCGAGCTTATGCGGCACGGTGAGATTGATTCCAACGAAGTCGAGCTCGCGCAAAAACAGCAGCGCTGAACGCAACTCGTTTGCTCGAATATGAAAACGCGCGTATTGCATGTTGATGTCACATGCGCGCAAAGCGGCGTTCTGCATCTGCGGCGAAAGCGAATGAGCCACGGGATCACCGAAGACACCCAGGCGAATCGGTGGCTTAACATCGCGCGCTATCTCCGCCCAATTTTCCAAATCGGCGAGCGTGTAACGTTCGGTAGTTGACTGCTCGTTCATCGCAGCGCGTTGATGATACTACTGTCTTGCTCGAGAGCTAATGCGCCATGTCTGGGTAGCGCACGCGTCGCGCGTGCTGGCGAGCGCGTCTCGCGATCGCGGACTTTTTCTTAGCTCTTGCTGCGGGAGGTGCCCAGCACTGCGAAAGACTGTTTCGACGTGACGCCGAAACCAACACGCGAGACGCGTGCGCTACCCAATCCCTGCAGGCGCGCGTTCCGTGTGGAAGTTGTCGATGGGCACTTTCGCCGATAGTTTGGTCCGCGCAATGACGACCGAAACGCAGGGACCATCAGATTTTATTCGCGACATTATCGCGGAAGATCTGCGCACAGGGAAATACCAGAAAATCATTACCCGTTTTCCGCCCGAGCCGAACGGTTATCTCCATATCGGTCACGCGAAATCGATCTGTCTGAATTTCGGGATCGCGCATGAGTTTGGCGGGGTTTGCAACATCCGCATGGACGACACCAATCCGACGAAGGAGGAAGCGGAATATGTCGAGTCAATCATGAGGGATGTGCATTGGTTGATCGACAGCTGGGCGGACAAACAACTGGGCGGCGCGCCGTTTTATGCGTCGGATTATTTCGGCCGGTTTTACGAATACGCATTGGAACTCATTCGCAAAGGCAAGGCATATGTTGATGACATGACTCCGGAGGAAACGGACGCATATCGCCGTCTCGGAAAGGCCAGCAGTTTTCGTGATCGTTCGGTAGATGAAAAT
Source organism: uncultured Verrucomicrobiae bacterium (assembly GCA_963757675.1). Lineage (GTDB taxonomy): Bacteria > Verrucomicrobiota > Verrucomicrobiia > Chthoniobacterales > UBA10450 > Udaeobacter. The sequence goes on from CAVWTH010000003.1 coordinate 41,921, forward strand.
CTCGATTTATTTGCGCGAATGAAAGCGGGCGAGTTTGCCGATGGTGCGCGCACGCTGCGCGCAAAAATCGACGTGAACGCTGCGAACATCTGGCTGCGCGATCCGGTGCTCTACCGGATTCGGCACGCATCGCATCATCGCACCGGTGACAACTGGTGCATTTACCCGATGTACGACTGGGCGCATACGCTCAGCGATCATATCGAAGGGATTACCCACTCGATTTGCACACTCGAGTTCGAGGTACACCGGCCGCTTTACGATTGGATTCTCGACGCCCTTGAAGTACCGGAACCGCGACCGCACCAATATGAATTCGCGAGGTTTAATCTGGCGTATTCCGTGATCAGTAAGCGTAAAATGATCCAGCTCGTAAGCGAAAAACTCGTGAACGGCTGGGACGACCCGCGCATGGTCACCATTTCCGGTTTGCGTCGGCGCGGCGTGACGCCAACGGCATTGCGCGCCCTGGCTTACAACATCGGGATCACCAAGTATCCGAGCATGACGGATATGGCGTTGCTCGAACACGCCATGCGCGACGAACTGAATCGTACCGCGACGCGCCGGCTCGCCGTGCTGCGACCTATCAAAGTTGTGCTGACAAATTACCCGGAAGGGAAAACAGAAGAGCTCGATGCAATCAATAATCCGGAGGATCCAAAGGCCGGCACGCGCAAGATTCCATTCGGCCGCGAGCTTTACATCGACCGTGACGATTTCATGGAAATGCCGCCGCCGAAATATTTTCGGCTGCGCCCTGGCGGCGAGGTTCGGCTGAAATACGCTTACATCATAAAGTGCGACGAGGTGGTCAAAGACGACGCCGGCAACATTGTCGAGCTACGATGCACAGTCGATTTGGACAGCAAATCAGGTGGGCCGACCGCGGGCCGCAAAGTAAAAGGGACGATTCATTGGGTAAGCGCTGCGCGTGCAATTGACGCGGAAGTGCGCCTCTACGACCGGCTTTTCACCGTTCCGGAACCGGATTCCGCCTCTCCCGAAGGCTCCGGCGTGACAGAGCAGGCGCGCGATTTCAAATCTTTCATAAATTCCAATTCGCTGGAAGTGGCGAACGCAAAATGCGAACCCGCACTTGCCAATGCGCGTCCGGGAGAACGCTATCAATTTGAGCGCCTCGGCTATTTCGCGCTGGATTCCGACTCGACGTCGAAGAGCCAGGTGTGGAACCGCACGGCTACGCTAAGGGACACCTGGGCGAAAGCGGCACAGAAGTAGGTCAGGCATCTTGGCTGACGGGCCGGTGGGCGTCTCGCCTGCCGAATTCTTATACGCCGGGCAGGATGCCCGGCTGCCACACAGACTAGAAGCTTGTGCTCCGAAGCGCTCGGTCGATGCGCGCCACGACTTTCTCTTTACCGAGCACTTCGAGCAGATGATAAAGACTCGGACCAACGTTACTGCCAGTGACGGCGAGGCGCGTGGGATGAACGATCGCACCGACTTTTACTCCGAGCTTCGCAGCAGCGCTTTTCAAGGCCGTTTCAATTTCACTGGCGTTAAATCTCTCAAGCCCGCTGAGCGCCTGGCGAACTGCTTCGAGCCGGGGCTTGTTTTCAGGAGTGAAATGTTTCGCTGCGCCTTCCGGATTGTAATCAAAATCGTCAGTGAAATAGAACCCGCAGTAAGCCGGCAATTCATCAAACGTGTTGATTTTGCCTTTGCACGTTTGGAGCGCGGCACGCACATATTTCTCCGGATGATCGTCGAGCTTCACACCACTAGATTTCAGCGTCGCTACGGCTAATTCGTAAAACTCCTCATCGCCGAGCTCGCGCGCGTATTCGCCGTTTAGCCAGTGGAGTTTGTCGGAATCGAATGTGGCGGAGCTACGCCCGATGTTTTTGACATCGAAAATCCGGATGATCTCATCAATATCGAGCTTTTCGCGGTTATCCTTTGGCGACCAGCCAAGCAAACAGAGATAGTTGCGGACGGCTTGCGGAAGATAACCGCGCTGGATGTAATACTCGACACGTGCGCCTTCGTCGCGCTTACTCATCTTGGAGCCGTCGCGATTGAGGATGAGCGGGATGTGTGCGTAATGCGGTGGCGTCGCGCCGAGCGCGCGAATAATCTCGATATGCTTCGGCGTATTCGAGAGATGATCTTCGCCACGGATCACGTGGGAGATTTTCATCTCAAGATCATCGATCACGTTCACGAAATGAAAAATCCATGACCCGTCCGGGCGGCGGATGGTCATATCAGGGTGCGTCGCGGGATTGGTGAGATCGAAATCGATTACGCCGCACACAATGTCCTCCACGATCACATGCTCGCGCGGCGACCGAAATCGCAATGCGCCCTGGTCTTCGAAGATGTGACCGGCATCCTGAAGTTTTCTCAGGTAACGCTCGTAGAGTTCTGTGCGTTCACTTTGCAAATACGGTCCCAAGCTGCCGCCGACATGCGGGCCTTCGTCCCAATTCAGGCCCAGCCATTCCAATCCTTGATAGATGGCGGACATCGCTTCTTCGGTGTTGCGTTTCATGTCGGTGTCTTCGATTCGCAGTACGAATTTCCCGCCGTGATGCCGCGCAAAGAGCCAGTTGAATAGTGCAGTGCGCGCGCCGCCGATGTGCAGATAGCCGGTAGGCGAGGGGGCGAAACGAACACGGATCTCAGAGCTCATCAGCCACAGATTACACGGATTTTCACAGATGTTGTAGCGGCGGCTGTGCCAGCCCCCCCACCTCACTCGAAACAATTCGCCCGCCACGTTGAATTGCAGCCGCTTCGCTGTGCGAAGCGCTGCCTTAATATTTCCATCTCGGAAGCGGCGCGTCTCACAGAGACGCGGCTACAGCTTATTCGATGAAGATTTTGCCCGCCCGGCGTCGTGCATGGCGATCCCGCGGCAGATTTACCTTGGCGATGCGCGCATTGGGATCGGCAAGAGAGAGGACACGCTCGATGATGTCGAACCCAACGTCAGAAATGTTTTGCGCACGCAACCATTTCAAAACCGCACGGCGCTGAAGCGCGATTGGCAACGCGCGAAGCTTGGACACGGAAAGATCCGCATTTATTGAATCGGGTAGCTGGCTGTCGATCCATTTCTCTTCTGCGGCGGCAATCGTGGCTGTTCGCCAAATACTCTGACGGATGTGCCGGCCAAACGTCTTCTCCAGATACGGAATGCCGCGGTGGCGAATCCGATTGCGCAGTGGCGCTAGATTCTTGTTTGTGGCGTCTTCGCGAAATTTGAGTCGATGTTCGCGCACGTAGTTCTCGATTTCTTTTCGCCAGATTGAAAGCAGCGGGCGTACGATTGTCAGCTCGATGCCGTCGACGCTTCGCGTTGAGACGTTGCGCATTGCACTCAGACCTGTCAGACCGGCGCCTCTGATCAAGTTAAACAGGAACGTCTCTACGAGATCGTCGGCGTGATGCGCCAGGAAAATCGTGCGGCAGCGGCGACGTCTCGCGACATCGGCGAAAAACGAGTAGCGCGCGTCTCGCGCGGCAGTTTCAATCGACATTCTTTGTTTTCTCGCGAGCCCGCGCACGTCGGCTGAGCCAAGCTCGAGATCGACGCGTATTGTCGGGCGAGCGGCTCGCGTGCCCACGCGCCGGCTTGGCAGGCGAAGCGACTGCCCTACAAATCTTTGGTTGTGGTAATCGACCAGCTTCTGAACAAACCGCGCGTCGGCATCGCTCGATCGTCCCCGCAGTTCATGATTCAAATGGCAAACAACGAGGTTTTTGTAACCGAGACTAATTAGCCAGTGCAGCAGCACAACGGAATCGCGCCCGCCGGATACGCCGACCAGATAACGCGCATCCGGCGAGAAGCTTCGAAGCAACTCTGTTTTTATTTGAATCCAATTCACGAGACGGTGGCATCCAACTTTCAAAACCAATCATGAACAATCAACAAACAACAGACAAAGCGGGAACTCCGCGGCGTCCTAAAATTATGAAAAACGAAGCTCAATCAATATACGAGCTCCTGGTGGGCTCAGAAGAAAAAGGCCGGAGCGCAATGGAAACAGCGGTTTATGCCACGTGCATTTTGAGCGTGGTCGCAGCCATCTTCCAATTCGTCAGTCAACCCACTCCAGATCCCTTCGCTGGTTTGGCCTCGACAGCGAAACCTGTTCCGGTTGTGTCGCACACCGTGGCAGCAGTGTGGGGCACAAGATCCTGAGACACGCCGCGGCCGACATTCCCTGGGATTAGACGGGGCACGTCGGGCTGCGCGGCGTGCCAAGGATTTCCGGAGCAACGTGGCGTCCCTAATCTCGAATTGGCGACGAGTGATACTACAACGAAAACCGCCTGTCCTCTCAGCAACCTAAAGGACAGCACTAGGATTTGACAATGAATGAACGTTCATTCATCTTCCAGACTTATGTCGCAGCCCCAGACAGATTCCGTTCCCGATCGCCGGTCCCAAATCCTTGAGGCCGCCCTCATTTGTTTCGCCAAGCACGGCTTTCACCAAGCCAGTATGCACGACATTAGCGCTGAAGCCGGCATCAGCGTCGGGCTCATCTATCGCTACTTTGAAAATAAAGAAGCGGTTATCTCCGCTATGGCGGACCACCACAAGAACGAAATCAGCCAAATGCTGGAGCGGGCACGAAAGGCGCCGACGCTGCTGGAATCGCTTGAGATTTTATTCACGGCGCATTGCTGCGAAAACCAGCCGCGAGTTATCTCGGCATTCGTGGTCGACCTTTATGCCGAAGCGTCGCGAAATCCGCGCACAGCCGATCTGGTACGCGGCGTTTTGAACACGGCAATGGACGGCGTAACCGAACTCATTGCGCGTGCGCCAGAAGCTCAACATGCCGCAAATGATCTTTCTCCGCGCGAGTTGGCGGAACTAATTTTCGCGGTAGCGCGTGGAATGCTGATGTTCGATGTGTTGCGGCCTCAGGAAATGACCGCCGCGGAGCGGCGGACGCGGCAGTTGGAAGTGACACGCAGACTCTGGCGGCTGTTATTCAAACTCGAGGGCGAATTAGTTTATGCATGACGTTGCAAAGGGTGTTTCGATGAAGACGAAGAAGAGAAAGAGTCGACGAGGCTTGGGTGTAGCGATCGGACTGCTCGCAGCGATTATAGTTTTTGTTGTTGGCATCAAAGCGCTGCAGATCGGGAAAATGATGAGCATGCCGCAAACAATTCCGCCGACCACCGTTAGCAGCACGTTGGTGGAAGAGGAAGATTGGGCTCCGCGGCTGACAGCAGTGGGATCGGTTAGCGCTGTGGAAGGTGCCGTCGTTTCCGCAGAGCTCGCTGGCATAGTGAGCGAAATCAATTTCGAAAACGGCGGGGAAGCAAAAAAAGGCGAGGTGCTCATGAAACTCGATGCATCACAAGAGGAAGCACTTTTGCGATCTGCAGAAGCTGAAGCGCAGCTGGCGCAGACGGATCTCGAACGGTCCCGCGATCTTGCCATGAAGAACGTCGTTTCAAGCGCCGAGCTCGACTCCGCCCAATCAAAATTCAGGCGATTGAATGCCGTTGTCGATCAGATGCGCTCCAGCATCGCGAAGAAGACGCTTATCGCGCCGTTCGACGGTCAGCTTGGCATTCGACAGGTGAACGTCGGCCAAATGGTCAACGCTGGTCAGCAGGTGGTCGCGCTCACGTCACTGGATCCGGTGTATGTCGATTTTGCGTTGCCTGAACAATACCTCTCGAAAGTGGACAAAGGGTTGGAGGTGATTGTGCGCGCCGACGCGCGGTCTGGCCACGAGTTCAAAGGGAAATTGACTGCAATTAGTTCCATGGTGGACCCGGTCACGCGAAACGTGTCGTTACAGGCGACGTTGGAAAATCACGATCACGCGCTGCATCCGGGCATGTTCGCAAAGGTGGAAGTGGCCCTTCCTGAAACAAAAAAGACGATCGTAATTCCCGGATCGGCCGTTTCTTATGCGCCATACGGTGATTCGGTTTTCGTAATTGAGAAACAGAAGGACCCGAAGACAGGACAGGATTCACAGGTGCTTCGGCAGCAATTTGTGCGGATCGGCGATGCGCGTGGCGATTTCGTCGCAGTCACGCAAGGATTAAAAGCAGGCCAAACGGTGGTGAGCACAGGAGTTTTTAAACTGCGTAACGGAATGGCGGTGACCGTGAACAACGATCTTGCGCCGAAGCCAGAGCTGAATCCGAAACCGGCGGATACGTGATTTTGAATGACGAAGCATGAATGAGGAATGCCGATGGAGCCGGCTCGCAACGAGGGCGTCGCGTCCCCAGTTCGGATTTCGGATTTCGAATTCATAGATGAAATCTTTCACTGATCTTTTCATCAAACGCCCGGTGCTGGCGATGGTGGTCAGCTTTGTGATCCTTATCGCCGGATCGAAAGCGATATTGCCGATTTTTTTCCCGCAGCTCGCTGGCCTCGGCGGTTTGAATGTGCGGCAATATCCGCGCAGCGATATCGCGTCGATTACGGTCACCACCGTTTACATCGGCGCAGACGCCGAATTGGTTCGTGGTTTTATCACATCGCCGCTCGAGCGCGCAATCGCGGCGGCGGATGGCATCGATTACATCCAGTCGCAGAGCAAACAAAGCCAGTCAGTGATCACTGTTCGCCTGAAGCTGAACTACGATGCCAACAAGGCGTTGTCCGATATCAGTTCCAAGGTCGATGCCATCCGGCGCGATTTGCCTCCTGAAGCTGAAATTCCCGTCATCGAAATTCAGTCGGCCGATTCGCAACGCGCTGCGGCCTATTTGAGCTTTACCTCGGACATTCTTCAGCCGAACGAAGTGACGGATTATCTCGTGCGACTCGTGCAGCCGCGCCTTACAGCTATCAGCGGCGTACAAAAGGCAGATATTCTCGGCGGCCGCTATTTCGCGATGCGAATCTGGATGAAACCCGATCGCATGGCGGCGCTGAACATTTCGCCGGCGCAAGTTCGTAGCGCGCTTGCGAGAAACAACTATCTCTCGGCAGTGGGGAGCACCAAAGGTTCACTGCTTCAGGTAAACCTCACCGCGAACACCGATCTGCACACGGCAGATGATTTCAAAAAACTCGTCGTGCGTCAGGACAAAGGAACTTTGGTCAGACTGGGGGACATAGCCGACGTCGTTCTCGGCGCGGAAAGCTATGACACCGAAGTGCGCTTCTCCGGGCAAAAGGCGGTGTTCATGGGCATTTACGTTTTGCCGAATGCTAACTCGGTGGATGTGATCAAGCGGGTGCGCGTGGAGATGGAGCAGATTAAACACGAACTGCCGACCGGCCTGACCGCTGAAATCGCCTACGATTCGACCGCGTACATCAATGACGCGATCCATGAAGTGGAAAAGACTCTGATCGACACGCTGCTGATCGTGATGGTGGTGATCTTCCTATTCCTTGGCTCGCTCCGCTCCGTGATCGTGCCAGTAGTGGCGATCCCCATTTCGCTCATTGGCGCGATGTTTCTGATGCAGGTGTTCGGATTTTCGCTGAACTTGCTGACTCTGCTGGCGATCGTGCTTTCAGTCGGGTTGGTGGTGGACGATGCCATTGTCGTTGTGGAAAACGTCGAGCGGCATATGCGGGAAGGCATGTCGCGCATGAACGCGGCGATCAAAGGCGCGCGAGAACTGGTCGGCCCGATCATCGCGATGACGCTTACCCTGGCGACTGTTTACACGCCCATCGCGCTCCAAGGCGGCCTGACAGGCGCGCTGTTCCGCGAGTTTGCTTTGACACTGGCGGGCGCGGTGCTCATCTCGGGCATCGTCGCGCTAACACTTTCGCCCATGATGTCCGCGCACTTGCTGCGGCCCGAGCACGTAGATCATGGATTTAGCGGGTTGGTCAATCGCACGTTCGACCGTTTCCGCGAGTGGTATGGGAGTCATCTCGATCGGACGCTTAACTCGCGTCCGGCGGTGTATCTGGTTTGGGCCGGAGTATCGGCGATTTCGGTCTTGATGTTCGTCATGATTCCGAAGGTCGCCACCAAGGAACTCGCCCCAACGGAAGATCAGGGCGTGATCTTTGGAATTATGACCGCACCAGCCAATGCAACCATCGACGACACAATTCGGTATGCAGATGCAGCCGGGAAAATTTTCCACGATATCCCGGATACGCGTTTCACATTTCAAATCACCTTTCCTGATAACGGTTTTGGCGGAATGGTCCTGAAGCCGTGGGGGGTACGCAAAACACCCACCGCAAATTATCTCCCGGTGGTTCAGCGCAAGCTTGGCGCGATCCCCGGCATCCAAATGTTTCCAGTGATGCCGTCTGCGCTCCCGGGCAGCGATAGTTTCCCGGTAAGTTTTGTCATCGCTTCCACTGCCGACCCGGAGCGAATTCTCGAGTTCGCGCAACAGCTACAGGCGAAGGCGATGCAGGCGCACGTATTCCGATTTGCCGATATCGATACAAAAATCGACCAACCCCAGGCGGAGATTGATTTCGATCACGACAAAGTCGCTGCGCTCGGTCTGGATATGCAGCAGGTGGGCGCCGACCTCACCGCAGCCATCGGCGGCAATTATGTCAACCGGTTCAACATCGCAGGACGCAGTTATAAGGTCATTCCGCAAATCAAACGCGTCGATCGTTTGAATCCGCAGCAGTTGGAAAATATTTATGTAACCGGGCCTGACAACAAGTTGATCCCGTTGAGTACCGTCGCGAAAATCAAACACAAGACCGTCGCGCGTTCGCTCAATCGGATGCAGCAACTCAATGCCGTCACCATCAGTGGCGTTCCGGCACGTTCGATCGATGCGGCTTTAAAATTTCTCGAAGACGAAGCGAATAAGATTCTGCCCAAAGGTTACGTCATCGATTACACCGGCGAGTCGCGGCAGTTGCGCACCGAAGGCGACAAGTTTGTTCCAGTCTTTGTGCTGGCGATCGTCTTGATCTTTTTGGTCCTGGCCGCGCAGTTCAACAGTTTCCGCGATCCGTTCATCGTTCTTTTGGGGTCAGTACCGCTGGCGCTCTTCGGCGCGGTGATTTTCATGTTTTTGAAAATGCCATTCGGCACTTTTTTCACCAACGGCTGGACCACTTCGTTGAATATCTACTCGCAAGTCGGTTTGGTCACGCTAGTCGGTCTGGTCTCGCGAAATGGCATTCTGATTGTGCAGTTTGCGAACGAAATGCAACGCAAAGGGATGGATAAACTGACCGCAGTCGCGCAAGCAGCGCGGATTCGGTTGCGACCAATCATGATGACGAGCGCTGCCACTGTTGCCGGCCACTTCCCGCTTACGCTCGTGACTGGTGCCGGCGCTGCCGCGCGAAATTCAATCGGTCTCGTTCTCGTGGGCGGCATGACGGTCGGCACAATCTTCACGTTGTTCATCGTTCCGTCGCTCTACATGCTCCTGGCGAAAGAGCACCATGAAAAATCTCTGATGGACGTAGGCTGGGACGACACGCCCGAAGACGAGGACCTTACGCCCGAAATGGCGCCCGCCCTCGCGCCAGACGGGAACGGCAACGGCTGGAAGAAATGATCAACGACCGACGGCTTGAGCAGCCGTGCCAAAAAAGATAACGACTGGGGAGCCATCACTCTTTCGATCAAGACAAGAGCCTCAGTGAGTTGTCCTCACTGAGGCTTTATTTTGCATTCTTGTCGTAAGAGTCGAAACGAGTCAGTAGCGCACGCGCACGAGGAATAATCCTTCGGCAGGGGCGGCAAAGCGGGGTGAATTTAACTCCGTCGACTTCAGTCGCACGCTAATTTCCTCGATCGACATTTTGCCCAGCGCACATTTCACCAGCGCTCCGACCATTAACCGAACCATCTTGTAGAGGAAACCGTCGCCGTCGAACTCAATTGTTAGGCAAGAACCTTTCTGTCGAACCCGCACGCAATTAATTGTGCGGACCGTGCTCCGTTCAGGCTTGCCACGATTGGCGGCAAAGCCGGCAAAATCATGAGTGCCGACGAAATGTCTCGCTGCCGATTTCAAAACCTTCAGATCGAGTGGTCGCGCGACATGCCAGGCACGGCGATATTCAAACGGAGGTAAAACAGACGCGTTCCAGATTCTGTAGCGATAGATTTTTCCCTTTGCCGAAAGACGTGCGTGAAAATCGTTCGACACGTATCGACAGCGGAGGACGCGAATTGCTGATGGGAGTAACGCATTGAGCGCTTCGACCCAACGTTCAGCTTGCAAAAGTTTCTTCGCGAGGTCAACGTGCGCGCATTGCGCGAGGGCGTGAACACCTGCGTCCGTCCGTCCGGATCCGTGGACGCACGCCGCTCCGCCAGTGACGCGTTCAAACGCCCGTTCGAGATGATCCTGCACACTGTTGCGATGAGATTGGCTTTGCCAACCGGCAAACGACGCGCCGTCGTAAGCGATGATCAGTTTTAGTCTTCGCGTCATCCTAGTGCTGATGATTGAAAAAGCGGCGCAACAGCGCCGCACTCCAAAACGTGGCCGGGAATTTGATGCACGTTACACGCTTGCGCTGTGGAGTGCGGCGGTGCTCCGCCTGCTTTTCGGTTCGCGCAACACTGCACGGCGATAATCACAATCCGCCTGCTGGCATTCTCCTGTGCGCGGTTATCCAGATAGCTTTGCAAAATCATTTGCGCCGCGACCTGATCCACATAGCCGCGGGTGTTGTCGCGTTTTTTTTCCAGCATCACGCAATGCCCGGTGCGCTGCCACAGTGGTGAGTCGTTCGTCCCAGGTTACAACAGGGCAGGGGAGAACCGTACGTAGTTTCTCCACAAACTGGAGCACTTCCGTCGCAGCTTCGCCGAGTCTGGCCGTTCATGCGTTTCGGGAGTCCGGCTACCACAACAGTCGACTTTTTTCTCGCGAACAATTTCCGCGATCCGCTCTGCCGGTTTTTTATTTGCTGGAATCGTTTCCAGCGGATGTGCCAGCAATCGTAGCTCGTCGGATATGGCCACTCCGATCCGCGCCCGTCCAAAATCCAGAGCTAAAATCGGATTCATTGCCCGTCACTTCATTGCAATTCCGGCGGAAGTTTTCCGACTAATTCCTTGATCCGTTCCGCTTCGTGCCGATGACAAACCAGAAGCGCTTCTGGCGTCCGGACAATGATCAGATCCTGTACTCCAAGCAGCGCGATCGTCGTTCCGTTTTCCTCGAAAACAATGTTATTGCTGGAATCGATAGCAGTGATCGCGCAATTAGCGGCGTTTCCGTGTTTGTCTTTTTCAAAATAATTCGCCACGGCTCGCCAGCCTCCGATATCGTCCCAATCAAAACCAGCCTCGACGACGAGAACGAGATCGGCTTTTTCCATGATCGCGTAGTCGAACGAGATTCGTGGCAGTTTGCTGAACTGCTCGCGCAAAGCTGTTTCGAAGTTTCCCGGCGCCCGCAGTTGTGAGATGAAATCGGCCAACTCCGGTGCGTGACGGTTGAATTCGCGGAGCACCATGGGCACCGACCAGACGAACATGCCGGCGTTCCACCGGAAATTTCCCCTGCGCAAAAACGATTCCGCCAGATCAGGGTTTGGTTTTTCACGAAAACGCAAAACGCGATGAATCGCATCGACGTCGGGGCGCTTGCGCAAACGAACTGGTTTGCCGTGCTCGACGTAGCCGAATCCGGGGCACGCCCAGGTTGGTTTTATACCGATGGTCACAAGCGCGCTTGTCTCCCGGGCGGCGTCCGCAGCCAGGGCGAGTGTTTCCTGAAACGCAGCCCGGTTCGCGATGACGTGATCGGCTGGGAGAACAACCATAATCGCTGCATGATCCCGCACGGCCACCCAGCCGGTTCCAAGTGCGATTGCCGCCGCGGTGTCGCGCTTGGCCGGCTCGGCCAAAATGTTCTCCTCTGGAAAATTCCCAAGCAGTTTTCGGACTGCCTTCTCCTGTTCTGCATTGGTCAGAATCAAAATGCGCTCGCGTGGGACCAGCCCTTCCAGGCGCGCCAAAGTTTCTTCGAGCAAAGTCTTATCCGAGACGAGCGGCAGCAGTTGTTTGGGACGCGCACGCCGGCTCAACGGCCAAAAACGTTCGCCGCTGCCGCCAGCGAGGATAAGCGCGTAGATCGAATCAGGCATCAGCTTGTTGAAGATTTAGCCACACATTGGCGCGGATGAGACACAGATCAGACAAAAGCTTTGCCCATCAGAAATTTGTGCAAGTCTGTGTTCATCTGTGGCCTGAGAAATTTCCGATTTCTTTTTTGAAACGAGGCGTGTAATGGTAGGCGATGTCTTCCCTTATATCCATTTCAAAAACTTCCGAAGAACTTCCCGTTGCGCCGTTGCTGGTGCTGACGCGCACGGCAATCGGGCTCGGTTTGGGAATCTTGATGGCGGACAAAATCAAGCCTCCGCTGCGTCAGGCAGCGGCGATCACGTTATTGGCAATCGGCGCGTTAGCAGCCGGCCCGTGGCTCCTGAAAATCACATTGGGGCAGATTACCAGGCCGGAGACGGAATGGGGCAGTCGCGCCCGTTTGCGTTCCATTCGTGGGGATGCCGGGTACACGTCCGATAACGACATTTATTGAGGCTGTAGAGGCAGCCGTGCCGGCTGCGAGCGGCTTCGGGCAATCGTATCGTGCATCTTGTAGAGGCGTTTGTGTTAAACGCCTGAGGAATCGTTGGCCCCGGCTACAGAAACGCTTCGGCAACGGAATCCGCCAACGTTTTGCCTTTTCGCGTCAGCACAAAATTGCATGCGATTCTCGAAGCAGCTCGAGCGCGATAAACTCATCCGTTTGTTGCGCGAAATCTTTCAACTCCGAACCAGGAACTCCGTCGCGCGTACGCAGCGAGAGCGCGATTCGCTCGGTGCGTTTCATTTCGTCTGTCAGATTGTCCATCGTTGCGCGGGTGATTGACCGGAAAGAACCCGGTCGATGTATTGCGCGATAATCGAGACATTCTGTCAGCGTTGCATTCCAATGGTTGAAACTGCGCTCGGACCAATTCCCAGATAATCTTTGCCCAGCCAGTAGGCGCGGTTGTGAACTGATTCGAAGCCGGGACGCGCATAATTCGAGATTTCATAATGTTCGTAGCCGGCATCTTCCAGGATCGCCATAGTCATTTCGAAAAACTCTGCCTCGTGCATCCGGATCCTGCCGAAATTCGCCCCGCGCGTGGCGAAGAAAGAATTCCGTGTCCTCCTCGTAAGTCAGGCAGTAAGTGGAAATGTGTTCGGGTTGAAGACGCGATCTGTTTTCTCGAGGCTCGCTCGCCACTGATCAGCGGTTTGACCCGGCAAACCGAACATAAGATCGACATTGATGTTCGTGAACCCCGCAGCGCGCAGAATCCGAAACGATTGTTCTGCCTGCTGCGTATTGTGCTCGCGTCCGAGCAATTTCAGCAGTTCGTCGTCCCACGATTGCACGCCGAGACTGATCCGGTTCACACCGAAGTTTTTGAGGACGCTGGCTTTTCGTGCGGAAACGCTTCCCGGATTTGCTTCCAACGTCCACTCGACTAACTGCGACAATTCAAGCCTTTCCTGAAATCCGCGTAGCAACATTTCCAGTTGCGCAATGCTAAGCGCCGTCGGTGTGCCGCCACCAAAATAAATTGTGGAAGGACGAAGCAGGGCACGGCGGTGTTCAGTCGGCCGTCGCGAAGCAGCGACGGCGGGTTCCTGGTATTGCTCCAGTTCGCGCAGGATTGCCTCACAAAATTGATTGGTCTGTGAGTGATCGAGCAAATCTTTGTAGAACGCGCAATACGGACAGATGCGCGCGCAAAACGGGATATGAATGTACAGATGGTGGATCACTTCTGTGGTGGCAGGCGTGCCGCCTGCTGTAATAGTTTGTTCCGCAGGCGGCACCCCGAAGCTGCCGGGGCGACACCGTCAGAGTTGTGCTTTGCGTCGTTACTCATAGAATCCGTCTGCCGTCGACGCCCTCATGCTGATGCGAAAGGTAGCTCTCGTTTTGTGTTGCGCCATCTCTTCCAGCCTGGCGCAAGCCCAGCAGCCTGCTGCGACCCCCTCGATCGTCTACGCGGTGCACAATTCTGATTCAATCAAGGATTACGAGACGAATCCGCGTTTGGTGCGCGAAATGGTGAATCGGCTTGTGCTCGCTGTGACCGGACAGTCCGACGTGGGCAAGGCGTGGGCCTCACTCGTGTCGCCTAGCGACAGGGTCGGAATCAAGATTTGCGCAGCGGGCGGCGAGCTCTTCACGACGCATCACGCTATCGTGAACGCGATCGTGGACGGGCTGGCGGCGGCAGGTCATCCCCGCAGCGGCATCATCGTTTGGGACCGATCCCTCGGCGGAATCAAAGAGGCCGGATACCGTCCGGCGGCTAATGGTTACCAGCTAAAGGCAATTGCACCGCGCGACGGGTATGACGCGAAAGCGGTCGTGTCTGCTCCTTTGGTAGGAAAACTGGTGTGGGGCGATTTCGATTATACTGGCGATCTGGGAAAAATGCCGCTTTTCGCCGATGCGGACGCTACCAGCAACGTGAGTCATTTTTCCAAGATCATCTCCAATGAAGTGGACAAAGTGATCAATGTTCCCGTGATGAGCGTTAGTGAAACGAATGGGATTGCCGGTTGCATTTACAACATGACGATTCCGAGACATCGACAACTGGCGCCGTTTCGCGCAGGGCTCCCGGTTCGGCGCGGAAAGTCTCGCCGAAATTTATGCCAATCCACTTATCGCGAAAAAGGTCGTGTTTAACTTGATGGACGGCCTCATCGCGCAATATGCGGGCGGTCCGCAGCCGCAGCCGAATTATGCAGTTCACCATGCCACGCTTTATGCCAGCAGGGACCCGGTGGCTTTGGACGCCATCGCTTTGAAACGATTGGAAGAATGGCGAAAGCGCGGGAGCCTTCGTCCTGTCAGTCCCATGGCGGGCTATATCGATTTCGCGAGTCAGCTCGGCCTCGGTAATTCGGCAACCAATCGGATCGAGATCAGGAATATTGGCCGATGAATTCTGATACTGTTGCCGGGGGTGCTGACCCCGGCCGCACACCGCAGTGGTTACAGACAGCACTTTTGCGCTCGGTCTCGCGCTCCTTTTACCTGTCGATCCGATTTTTACCCGCGCAATTACGCGAACCAATTGCGCTGGCGTATTTGCTTGCGCGAACCACCGACACCGTCGCTGACACCGCACAAATCTCCACAAGCGTGCGAATGGAAACTCTGAAACTGCTCTCCGATGCAATCCAAGGCACAGCTTCGCGCAGATGTTGTCGTGGATCTCGTCGCGTCACTTCGTTTCGCTTCAGCAGGACACGAGCGAGAGAAATCTCCTGGATTCATTGCCGCAATGCCTTGCCTGGCTGGATCGGATGGAGCATGCGGACCGCGATGACATCCGCCTGGTGCTCCAAGAAATCATGCGCGGCCAGATGCTCGACCTGCAACGTTTCGACAATCCGCAGGAAATCCGCGCGCTCGATACCGCTGCAGATCTCGATGAATACACCTACCTCGTTGCTGGCTGTGTCGGCGAATTCTGGACGCGACTCAGTTTCCGGCATGTTCGCAGCTTCGCCAACCGAAGCGAGGACGAGATGCTTGGCTCTGGGAAACGTTACGGTATGGCACTTCAATTGATCAATGTGCTTCGCGACGCTGGCCCCGATCTTCGAGCTGGCAGATGTTATTTTCCGGAACACGAATTGAACGCGGCGCATCTGACTCCGTCGCAAATCCTCCCCGAACCAGAGCGCTTCCAGCCCGTTTATCGAACGTGGTTGGAGAAAGCAAAAGCGGGACTTGAGTCTGGAATGGAATATTCGCGCGCGATCAACAATCGTCGGGTGCGTGCTGCCACAGTTCTGCCGGCATTGATCGGCGCACGCACGCTCTCGCTCTTGGACACCGGCTCCTCCGATAGCGTTGCAGCGGACGGTGAAAGCCCCGCGTCGCGAAGTGCGCGGGATGATTTTATCGCTGGCTATTACTTGCGGATCACGTAGATCGATCGACTCGATGTTTAATCGCGCTAAAGTGTAGCCGCGCGGCGTGCCTGCCGCGCCGGAGCTTCGCGAAGGCGGGTGACCGCCGACTTTACGGAACAGAGCGCCCGTTGACCAAAAGCCCAAGTTTCGGCACAGTCGAGTAAAATGGCGACAAAGCTGATCCACCCTACGACCATATGAAAAATCAGGATGAATCGCTTCAAGAACTCGAACTAGATCTCGGTCTCCCCAAAGGTTTTTGCATTAAGCTACTTGAAGAGGATGACTGGTCCTTTGTCATCAAATTGCATGCCCTGCTTGAAAGCGCCGTGGGGGGAATTGATTACCCGTGCGTTGCAGCGAAAGCAATTGTCGGAAATTTTTTCTCGGATCGAGATGAGCAATACTCAAACGGGCAAACTTGCTTTCGTTAAAGTTCTAAACTTGTTGCCTGCCGGTCATATCCAGTTCATGCGCAAACTGTCGGAACTTAGAAATACGATTGCCCACAAAATCCAAAATACCGGGATCAATTTGGTTGAAACCTTCAAGGCGGAAACAGCTAAGCTAACACCAAAGCAGTTGCGTAAGTTCAGTGATTTGTGGGGATTCGGTATCCGCGTAGCTGGTGAAACCTATGACCATGAGCCGTTGGCTCGGTATATCATGAACATTGACGGTACACTAAACGAAACGGTGCCGGAGCCGCTCCCAAAGGGAGTAGGAGTCAGCCGGTCATTCGCTCTAATAGTTGCACCGAAGATGGTTATTCTTTGGTCTGCGTTTCAGGTGCTTGACGCCATTTCACTTTGTAATTGGTATGGCCCCCAAATGTGGAGCTTCTTGATGGAGTGCGAAGACCAAAAGGGCTGCGAAGATTGGGTTCATGAGTTATTCAATAAAGCAAAAGTCGGCGATCCAGTTACCTGAAAGGATCGCGCAAAAATTTGAGCGCCTTCACCCAGGTGTGCGGGTTAGGCGTGACGAGGATGGGCAGCCAGATATGGAAAGTTTGGCCGCCGCTTTTCGGGTCGCAAGGCAGCGACTTCTCGATGAGATTTAGGGTGAAACGAACCACAAAGTTGGCCGGCCTGATGTTGACGCGTTCGAGGCCGTGATGATGGGAGAAGATCGAAAACTTGGCTATCTCGTAGGATTCGATTTCAGCGGTGACGCTCCATTTGAAATTGACCGCTTCCACCGCAAAGAGGGTCGTGAGATCAAGCCTCTCACCGTGCGTGAGATTTGGATGAGGAGACCGCGCGCAAAATCTAAAGAAGGCCTGTTCTCAATCCGCGTTCCCGAACAAAGAAACCGTCAATTAAGCATAGTTTACCAATGAGTATTCTTCGCGAGGAACGAGTTAAGGGTATTTGGTGGCGGCGGGAAGATCCTGAACGCCAGCTGCAAGGAGAGATTAAGTACGGACCCGCGTCGGGAGCGACTGTGGATTTATTTGGACACATCTCCGCGAAATTCGACGAGCGAAGTCTTAGCCAGCGGTTCACACTTCAAGGCGTTACATTCCAAGGCAAAAAAGTCACATTGTTTGACGCTTTTATCGCAAGCTCTCAATTGAACATGCCTGGAAGCATTTGGTGCACAGTAAGGAGCAGTTCCGGGATAATCGGAGGTCACTATGCGCAGCCAGGCGATGTGAGATTCAAAAACGTTCGAGTTCGACTGAATGGTCTTCGGGACTGGACTTGGACATCGGGAATTGAGCACAGACATGAAACAGAGCCAACTCGTGCAGTCTTCACATACAAAGTGCCGGACACGATTCATCTCGGCAAAATCAAGGACTTGACAGCCGCACTCGAGTTTTCTGGGAACGTCTCTCCTGGGGCCGGCAAGCTTTCGATAAAAGAGGACTGCGCTCTAGTACTCGAAGCTGATGCACTTACGCCGTATGAAAAATTCACTGATGTATTCCACCCGTTTCAGCATTTCCTGTCGCTTGCCTTGCAGCGTCCTGCTCTCGCACTGCATGTCAGCGGGCATATTGATGAGCCCAGAGAGGTGATTCAGGGACATCCAATTTTCGAAGATTTTTTGGTGGTTCGCCAACTCTCGGAGAGCGATTTTTCTTCCAAGGGCTTGCTGCCACACGACATGCTGTTCACGCTTAGTGACAGCAATGGACTCAGGAAGCTGCTCTGGGACACGATTCCCCACGAGATCGATACCTCGTTTCGCGCGGCGTTAAAAAACAAACTTAAGTACCTGAATGAGTATTCGCTGCGGAAGCGTATTGAGATTTTAGCGAGCGAACACGCAGAAATTATTGGCAAGCTGTTGGGGTCACCCGATGAATTCGCAGATTCAGTTAGCGAACTACGAAACAAGTTAACTCATCCAGAGCCTTCGTCAGAGGCGCTGGGCAAAACCGAATGGAGAGAGCTATGGCATCTCTCAGAGCAGTTGGCTCTTCTAATGGAGGCATGCTTCCTCACTGAATTCGGATTTGGCAAAGATCGAATCCGAGACATTGTGCAGACGCGGAGTGAGCGAGCTCGCCGGGTACATTTTGGCGTTCTCTATCCCTTCGACTATAGAGTGATCGACGCGATAGTCCGCGCGGGCAAAAATGTAGGCGTTGCTTTTTGGATAGGTTGGGCACGCGCGTGTTTGTCGCGTCAGCGCCGCACTTAGCACGGCGAAGCGGCTACAGGAAATAATTTCGCTGCCGTTCGCTAATTGGTCGTTCGAGGCGCTCCAGAACCTGGAGCATGTCTTCCCAGACTTTGCGTTTTTCCGAAGGCGCCTGGTTGCGCAGCAAGTAGGCTGGGTGATATGTGATCATGAGAGGGACGCCGTTGTAAGTGTGCCAGCGGCCGCGCAATTGGCGCATTGTGCCGCGCGTTCCAAGCAAGCCTTCTACAGCAACTGCCCCAAGCGCGACCAACACGCTTGGCTGAATCACCTCGATCTGTTCCACGAGATACGGCCGGCAGGTCTGCATCTCCGTTGGAGTCGGAGGGCGATTGCCAAAACGGCCCGGCGGCGTGTCCGGTCGACACTTAAGAATGTTCGCGATATAAACCTCTTCGCGTTCGAAATTCATCGCTTTCAGAATTCTCGTAAGCAATTGTCCAGCGCGTCCGACGAACGGTTCGCCCTGCTGGTCTTCGTCCGCGCCGGGCGCTTCCCCGATGAACATCAAGTCGGCGTCCGGATTTCCTACACCGAACACAGTCTGCGTGCGCGAGCAGGCGAGGTGAGCGCATTTCGTACAAGCGCGAACGCGCTCGCGAATCAAATTAAGCGAATGGATTTTCTCAGCCGCATGTGGCCGTTGCCTTGTCGGCGAAGCACTTTCGCGCGGCTCCGGCTCCAGCATAAGAACCGGGGAAACAGCCATAAGCCCGCCAGCTTGCAGTCTTGCGAGTGCACTTTTTGATGCACGCGGCGCGTGATTGCTCGTCTCTCGAATCGTCTCCAACGCTACGATGACGAAATCGAGAGCTGACTGGGCCATATGTGACGATCATCCAAAATTCGTCGCGCGACTGCAAACGATTTTCAAACTGGTCGCAGCAATCTCGAGTTCTGTACCCGGCGATGGTCCCTAAAACACGCGGCGGTTTTGCCAGCCGGCTGCTTGATCCAGCAATTCCTTCTCTGCTGCGAGCGACGTTCTGATGTCCATTTGTGCGTCAGCGTCGCCGGTTGCGGCAATCGGATCCTTGGCGGCCGTTGGCCATTGATAAAAGTAGCCTGCGGCAATCTCGACCGTCGATTGCCCGTTGCCCGAGGCGATTACTTCGCCTTGCCCGCACGTTACTCTGGTAGCTGCGCCATCAGTCCAAACGCTGAACAGACAATCGGAGTTCGGCGCTGTGGTCGACTGGTTGGTCGTGACGGCCAAATATGATGTGCTTCGGTCAGGTCGGCTGAAGAGAAGGCTCACCTTCCCACGGTTCAATCGTATGCGCGCACGTCGATCGAGCATACCTCCAGCAGTCTCGTTGCCGTCTTTCGTCAGCCGGAGCTCCTCGATTTTCATTTCGGAATTGCCGGACAATTGAACGAATGCGCCCGGAACCAACGCCAGATTGATTGCGGCGCCCTCCGATGTCCGGACGGTGTCGCCGTCGTGAATTTTGCTCCTGGGTGTGACCGGTTGAAACTGATTTCGTTCCGCGCTTCCGAAGACAACGTTGCCGTTTACGAAGAACACCGTGGCTGCCGTCGCCCGACTGATTTCTTTAGAGCATCCGATTGTTGCGATGCCAAAACAAAGCGCAAGCGAGCCGCTGAAGAGAGCAAGACGCATGAGAAGTATTCGGTCGACTTCACCCTAGACCGCCCATGCGCGTCGCGGAAGACAGCATTTCATTATTCGCGCTGAGGAAAAGCCTACTAACGTCGCTGCAGCCTGAATCAGCGCTTCGAAATAACGTGCCTAAGGTCTAAGCTGCCACAGCGCGCCGGGGGTCAGCCAGACTCCTGATGGACGCAGAAAAACCAGATCTGAGTCCCACATCGCGGTGTAAAAATGGTTCCCCCCGGGCTGGATGTTTACTGTTGTCGAAGTCGGCGCGGTGTAGCCTACGGCTGGCACCTTGCGCACGGTCAAGACATGGGGACCCGCTGACAGCCATGCGTTATATCTGTGACCCTGTGCGATGTTCGCGACGGGCCTGCCATCGATCTGCAGATTGAAAGCGAGATTCCATCCGAAGTTCGGCACCCTGTCCACGCTCAGGTGACCAGGCGGGATGTGACTAGACCGGAGGTAACCAGACGGGGGACCCCCTTGCGCAACGGTGCTGATGAAAATTGCGCATACAAAAGCTAAAATCGGAAGAACGATGCTGGCGAAGCTGTGTCTTGATTTCATGGCACACAATGTACGTATGAACTGGATTTTCGCCAGCCGATCGCGGTTGAATCGGTCACTAATCTGTCAGAACACTCCGAGAAGTGCCGCTTCGCTATGTCAGCGGGTAGAGGAGTCGAAAGAGAGATCTACTAGCGCCCCGGGTAAAATCTGCATTTTGAGTGCACCGACGCAACAGGGGAGAAACTGTGCGCATGGTCAAGTCGGTAACAGTTCTGTTACGATTTACCGACGCCAGGCCGAGCAAAAAAGCGCTTTTAATCTCGGACTACTATGGCAGCGCGTACGGGAGTCGAACCCGTGTACCAGCCTTGAGAGGGCTGTGTCCTAACCACTAGACGAACGCGCCGTAAACGGGATTCGTTTAGAAATACTGTATCGAGTGCGAACTGGCAAGATGTAGGCCAAAGCTATTGATGTTCGGCGACAGCGAAGGATTCAGCTAATCGCCTTCATCATCTCCACCGTCGTCACCGCCGTCATCATCGGCAGTATCTTCGTCGCCGGCATCGCCGCTATCATCGTCGCCCATGTCTTCGCTTTCGTCGTCCGCGGCGTCCTCCATGCTCTCATCATCGTCGGAGGCGACTTCTTCGTCAGTGTCTTCTTCGGCAGCGACTTCCTCCTGTTCGGTGTCAGACATGTCGAAGGATTCATTCTCGGCATAGGATTCTTCTGAACTAATTTCCTCCTCCGAAACCGATTCAGAAACGGTGACGTCTTCGTAGATATCAACAGTCGTGTCGACTGATTCCCAATCGTAAGAAACAGTATCGTACCATGTACAATACCAAGCGTCGTATCCCCGCGCCACGACTTATCGACGTAGTATTCGTAGCTGCGAATGAGTCCGGCCTGAAGATCGAGCAAGTAAAGGGTGGCGATGTATGCATCAAGCGTCGCCGGTTGCCTCGTAATGCGCTCGGCCTGCTTTTGAATCTCGTTTAGCCCTTTCGCTAGTGCCTTGTCCTTTTGCGCTGATTTCTGCAGCTTCGAGATCTTCGCCAGCAAATCCTTTTGTTGCGCCTTGATCTTCTCGAACTCAGCCTTCTCCTTCGCCGTGAGCTCGCCGCCTTTCTTTTTTCGCGCGGCTTCTTTTGAGTAATTGGTTCGCAACAGCTCAATCGCGTGGCCAAGTTTCTTTCCGTTTTCGACCACCCCCGTATTTTTCGAGTCGGTCAGTTGCCAATCCACCTTCATTTGCTCCTCGGCTTTGCGTGCTTCCGCAATGCCCTTGAAGAAATCGTCATTTTTTGCGGCAAGACCGCTCTTTGCTGTCTTTAGATTTTTCGCGATAAGCTGAGTCGATTTCCAAAACGGTTTGTTCTTCGCTGCTTTGGGGTCAAGGCCTTTGTCGGCGCGCGCAGCCTTGACCATTGCCGCCAACGCCTTGCTCCCGTCATTGAGTAGATTTTCAGCGTCGGCTTTTTCTCCCTTTGTTTTGTGAGCGCTCTTCGCGCCGGCAGCGGGCGTGTGAGCCGGCTTGGTGGCACGCGCCACAGTGAAAAAGCCAAGCGAAAGACAAAGCAGGACTGGGAGGAATTTTTTTATAGGCGCGCAGAGTCTCAGACGGCTGAATAACTGTCAATCAATGAATGTGATGCTGCAGGTGAGGCGAGTTGCCTTTACGAGTCGCGGCCTACGCGCGATGCTCGCGCACGTGTGAAAACCGCGAGCGTATCGCTGGAAAAAAAGTGGCGACCGAAAGCGGGGTGGGGTGTCCCGCTGGCGTGGCTGACGCTTTGCATCGTTTGGAGTTCCACCTGGCTGGCCATTAAAATCGGATTACGTGATCTCCCGCCGATCTCCTTCGTGGCGATTCGTTTTCTCATCGCGATCGGCGTGCTGCTGGCTGTCTCCATCGGGAGGACGCGTTTGCTCCCACGACGGCGCAGCGATTATGCCGTTTTAGCGATCACGGGAATTCTCATGTTCGCTGTGAATTATACTCTGTTGTTCTGGGCGGAGCTGCACGTTTCATCCGGACTGGCTGCAGTGTTGCAGGCAACCATTCCAATTTTCGGCATGATCTTTGCCCACTGGATGCTGCCGGATGAACCTCTTCGCTTGCAAAGGTTCGCCGGCGCAATCACCGCACTTGGCGGCGTGACGGTGATTTGCGCCCGACTCCTCGGGTTCAACGGGCCGCT
Source organism: uncultured Verrucomicrobiae bacterium (assembly GCA_963757675.1). Classification (GTDB taxonomy): domain Bacteria; phylum Verrucomicrobiota; class Verrucomicrobiia; order Chthoniobacterales; family UBA10450; genus Udaeobacter. The sequence goes on from CAVWTH010000003.1 coordinate 64,804, forward strand.
CGCCTTCTGGGGTGGCGTGGGAGTCGTTGTTGGAGCTGCGAGTGCGGCATTCGCCAACGTGCTCGTCAAGGCCCGCGCAATGCAGCTTGCGCCCGCAATGCTGGCTGCGTGGCAGATGATTTTCGGAATCGCGCCATTGTTAGTGCTTGGGCTTGTCGTCGATGGCAACCCTGCACGTTTTCACTGGACGGCAACGTCAGTGTTTTGCCTGCTGTATCTGGCGGTTATCGGCTCGGCACTGACGTTTCTGCTTCTTTACTGGCTGCTACCGCGCCTGACGGTGGCGAAGCTGCAAAGCATTTCCCTCATCACTCCACCAGGGGCGGTCATGCTCGGTTGGTTGTTAGGCGGAGAAACGTTTCCGCTCTCCTCTTTGCTGGGAGCGGCCTTGGTTCTTGTTGGCGTGTGGATGATTTTCCGAAAAGCGGCAGCGCAGGAACCATTAATCCAGGAAGGCTAACTAGTTCGCCGGCGTGCGTAACATAGCGCTTTTTTGTGAATTATGCGGCCCACAAAACGGACCGACCATAAGGCTCGACTTTTGCGGGATGGAGAGCTAGCCTCCGCACATAGTACGTTGACGATGAGTTCAGAAATCTCGGCTTCAGTTTGACGTTGGGAAAAAGGTGCGCGAAACCTTCGGGCGGATGTGAGGACGGTACAACGCCTGCTGCAAGCGGCTGCGAAAGCGTTGCAAGCTCAAGAAATTGATCCAAAAGGGTTGTTCCAGTCGACACGCCGAGGGCTCTGGCACAGGCGACGCTAATTTCGCCAAGATGATTCGACGGTCCGATGTCTGCGACGACAGCGTCGGTAGTTCTCCCGGTTCGCGAATTTGTCACGAGACAGTGACACCCGAGCAGCGTCCCGGCGACTTCCTTAACGATGATCGGCGGCACGGCGACGAAAGGAACCGTCGCGGAGTCTACATACTTGAGAGGTGAAGAGTCCGGGAGTGGCTCCCCATTTTTGCCCGATAGATGCAGCGAGGTGGCCGAGACGTACGCTCCTGGACACGGATCAGTTTTCTTCTGCACAATGGGCCTTCCTTTTGTTTTGCCCGTGTTCGTAACGACTCCATACCAGTTGCCTGGTTCGCCTGCGTTTGCGAGAATATCTAGCGTCTGGCCATCGTAGGAGTCGGGAGCGTAGCATGGCGGCTGACCGAACTGACCATTTGCTCCGTCACCATCGAGTGTCGCCCCCGCGAAGAACCTCACGCTTCCATCATCCAACTCCATGATGTCGCTGCCGTTGATTGTAGCGATTTTTCTCATCTCGTCCGGCATCGGAGCGGTTTCAAACGAGCGGCTGTCATATCCGTCGTTTAGCAATTTGCTAGCTGAGGTTCAAGACTTGTTTGCCATGAAGTTGAATGTGTAGGCTATCGCGAATTCATTTTCCGAGTCACACAACAAGCTTACAATGTGCAGCGCGCAACGCCGATGTGGCGGAATGGTAGACGCAACGGACTTAAAATCCGTTGGGCCATAAAAGGCCCGTGCCGGTTCGAGTCCGGCCATCGGCAATTCCCTGCCGCGTCGTGTCATCAGGATGATGCGTAAGAAGTTCCGTTTTGTTAACATGTCAATCGACACTCACGATGGCCGGAATCGTCGAGGTCTGGCGATTTTACTGGCGCTCGGTGCGGCTGTTTTGTTCGTTCACTTGCTGACCGGTGTTCGTTACGGTTTTCACCGCGACGAGCTGGCGACACTGGACGACGCCCGGCATCTCGCCTGGGGTTACGTGGCGTATCCGCCGGTAACCCCGTTCTTCGGGTCGCTATCGCTGAGATTATTCGGAGAGTCGTTAACTGGATTCCGATTCTTCGCGGCGGTTTCGGTTTCGGTGGCAGTAGTTTCGACAGGGTTGATGGCGCGCGAGCTGGGCGGCAAGACCGGAGCGCAAGCGCTTGCCGCCTCCGCCGCGATTCCATTCGCACTCGGTGCCGGAAGTCTCATGCAATATGTTTCATTCGATTATTTGGCATGGGTCGCATGTTCCTATTTTTTCACGCTGTTGTGTAAATCACGCGATCCGCGGTGGTGGCTCGCAATCGGAGGCTGCGTCGGTTTTGGCATGCTAACGAAATACAGCATGCTGGTTTGCGCGCTCGCCGTTGCTGCAGGCGTGCTTTTTACACATCTTCGCGCCCATCTTCGAAGCAAATGGCTATGGCTTGGTGTCGCAGCCTTGCTGCTCATCTTCTTGCCGAACTTGGTGTGGCAAGTTCAAAACGATTTCGTTTCACTCGATTTTCTCCGGCACATCCATGAACGAGATGTGCGTATTGGCCGGACGAAGAATTTTTTGCCTGATCAACTAGAACTCACTCTTTTCACGTTGCCTTTGGCAATGCTTGGTTTGGCCTTCTATTTTGTATCCAAAACGGGGCGATCTTTTCGCGCGATTGGATGGTTGTACCTGATTCCGCTGATCATCTTCCTGGCTGCGAAAGGTCGCGGCTATTATCTCGCTCCGGCTTACCCGGTTTTGTATGCCGGCGGAGCGGTTTATGGAGCTGAATTGATCAGCAACATGCATCCAGTTTGGCGGATTTCACTGCGGGGACTTGCCTGGGCTGCGGTTGTGATAACGATTTTCTTGGCTGCTGTATATTTCGTTCCGATAGCTCCAGTTGATTCGGGCTGGGCGCGGCAGGCGTTCAAGGTCAACGAAGATTTCCGCGAGGAAATCGGCTGGCCGGAGCTGGTGCTGAAGCTCGCCCAGATTCGTGACTCGTTAGGTGCGGCGGAGCGCTCGCGATTCGGAATTCTCGCCGGAAATTATGGCGAAGCTGGAGCGATTAACCTTTATGGAAAAGAGTATGGATTGCCCGAAGCCATTTGCGGAACCAATTCATTCTGGGCGCGCGGTTACGGCGATCCACCGCCGGAGATCTTGATCGTGCTCGGATTGTCTCGCGCGTTCGGTGACCAGTATTTCGAATCGTGCGAGGTGGTCGGGCATATTACGAACAAATATGACGTTGCGAACGAGGAAAGTACCGATCACTCCGATATTCTTCTTTGCCGGCATTTGCGTGAAACCTGGCCTGTGTTTTGGAAAGAATTCCGCCGTTATGGCTGAGAGCAACATCACGAATCGAATGAAGCAACTCGGGATTTATGAATCCGATCTCGAAGAAATTTTTGCCCGGTCCTCGGGGCCGGGTGGTCAAAACGTTAACAAAGTTGCAACCGCGGTGACGCTCCGGCATGGGCCGAGCGGCATCAGCGTGACCGTGCAGGATTCGCGTTCGCAAGCAGCAAACCGAAAGCTCGCGCGCGAACGTTTGCTTGACGCGATCGAGCGCGTGCGGGAGCAGCGTCGCGCAGCAGAAATTGCGGAACGCGAAAAAGCACGCCGACGAAAATCGCCACGGCCCGCCGCGCTCAAGCGAAAAATTTTGGAGTCGAAACGCAAACGGGGCGCGCTAAAGAAGCAGCGGGCGAAGATCGAGTCTGATTAACGTCACCAAAGCAACTCTTGTAACGTTCTGATTCTGCCTTCGGTCAGCTTCGACTTTTCTTCGACGGAGGGCGCGGCGTCCCGAGTTTTAAGCCACGCAATTTGCTCCTGCTTCACCTTCGTGAAGCGATCGGCCGCCACGACTGATCGAACGGCTTGGTAAACGTCATTCATCATTTTGTCGAGAGCATCCAGTTTTTTCGTCTTCGGATGAAAACACGGAGCCGGTAAAGTTTTCCGGCACATCAGCCGGATTCGCGGCCACGATCATGTGCTTGGCAGAATCGTCCTGGTATGCGGCTTGGAGCGCGTCATACTCTTCGGTTTGTTTTGCGCTCGCCTGTGTCCATTTGCCGGCCTTTAAATCGAATGTGCCCTGAAATACTGCGTAGTCGTTTGGCTGATCAGGGAGAGCTTTCGGATTCGTGAAGCTTAGGGCCCGTACTTTCAGTTTGTGGTCCGGCCTGAACCGAAAGTACGCGCTTACGTACCCCTCGAACAGGCGGCCGAGTGTTTTTTGAATGTGTTTACCAATGTCGATTTGGCGAAAGTTTTCGTCCTCCAATTCCAAAACCAGCACGGAATCAAAACCGTATCGGCCATCGGTACTGGAGTACGCAGGTGCTTAAATCGGGCGCCCAGACGACCTGGAGATCGCGATGGTTTTGGTTCTCGAAATAATCTGTGCCGCGGATTTCACCGAGTGTCTGTCGCATGCGCAAATTTGCCAAATAACTGGTGTTCCCGTCGGTTTTATCCTGGTCGATCGCAGCTTGCTGTGACAAGACGACAATTCCGTAACGGCCATCAGGCGATTCGGAATGCTCGTGGACGATGTAATGTTCCGGCCAGTCACCAGCAGCGACTGTCCTGGACGTGACGACAAGCGCGAACAGAAGAAGCACGGCTCCCTGTGTAAGACGCACGACAGGAGAGTAACGGATTGGTGCGCTCCTTTAAAGGAAGAATTCTGCGTCCTAATACATCTGCCGACGCAAGTTGTGACGAATTGGTTTGTGAACAAATACTTACACTATGAAAAAAGGAATGATATTAGCTGCTGCCTTAGCCGTCGTGGGGTTAACACTGGTTTCCTGCTCGAGCCAGCCTGAGACCAGCACGACTACAACACGTCAAACCACGGTCTCAACCGCGCCTCCCCCACCGGTTCCTGCGTCGCAGACTACAACAACCACGACGCACACGGGAAGCGGCTATTGATCCATTAACCTGACTTGGGGATTTTGGAACCGGCTATTCTAGCCGCGGCCTCGCAGGCCGTCTTCCGAGTTCAAAGCAGAGTTGAACTGGGACCACAGGCCGTCGGCGGGCTACAGTCCCGAATCCGACGTTAGGATTTTTCCGCCGTTGCCTCTGCGCTTTGGGCTTGCTCTTCTTCAATCTGACTCACGACAGGCGCGATTGCCTGGAGCTTTTCGCCGTTGCGAAGGTCCATCAGTTTTACGCCCATTGTGTTGCGACCGGTTCCGCGAATTTCTTTGACACGGGTACGCACCATCTGGCCTTTGTTCGTGATCAACATGATCTCGTCTGCTTCGCGAACCGTGAGCGCGCCAACGACCTCGCCGGTTTTTTCACCGGTTCTCATGGTAATGATGCCTTTGCCGCCGCGTGATTGCCGCCGGTAATCATCAAACGGCGTGCGTTTGCCGATTCCGTTTTCCCCGGCAACGAGCAACATCGCGTCTAGATCAACAATGGCGATTGCCACGACGTGGTCGCCTTTCCGCGGCGAATTCCCCAGACCCCGACTGTGTTGCGGCCCTGGTCGCGCAATTGTTCTTCGTGGAAGCGCAAGCTCATGCCGTCTTTCGTAATGAGCACGATTTCGTTGTTGCCGTTCGTTAGTTTCGCATCGATCAAGCGGTCGCCGTCTTCGATTTGAATGGCGATGATTCCGCCGCGGCGGACGTTCGCGTAGTCGGATAAATTCGATTTTTTAACGATGCCGGATCGCGTTGCGAAAACGATGTGCAGATTTTCGTCCCATGTTTGGTCGACGGCATTCGGCCCGGTGCCTGATTTCTTGGATTGCACACGAATCGTGGCCGCGATTTTTTCGTCCGGCTTGAGCTCGAGAATGTTCGCGATCGAGCGGCCTTTCGCCGCGCGTCCCATCTCGGGAATTTCGTAAACTTTTTCCACGTAAGCGCGTCCTGTGGCGGTGAAAAACATCAGGTAATCGTGCGTGGTCGCGGTAAAAACATGCTCCACGAAATCACCTTCCTCCTCCTCGGTGGCGCCTTCGCGCGTTTGCATTCCGATCACGCCTTTCCCGCCGCGGCGCTGCGCGCGAAACGCACTCACGGCCGTACGCTTGATGAAACCGCCATGGGTGATGCTGATGATACAACCCTCGTTCGCGATGAGGTCTTCCATGTTAATCTCGGCTTGATCCGGCGCGAGCTCTGTCAGGCGCGGCGATCCATATTTATCACGGATCTCACGCAGCTCTTTTTTGATAATGGTGAAGACGCGCTGCTCTTTGGCCAAAATGTCACGAAGGTCTTTTATCGATTCGAGTAATTCCTTGTATTCCTTCTCGATCTTTTCGCGCTCGAGCCCGGTAAGCTGATACAGGCGAAGATTAAGGATTTCGTCAGCCTGATGTTCGCTGAAGGCGTAGCGACCGTTTGTCAGGCGGGCCTCGCTGCGAATCAATATGCCGATCTGCTCGACCTGGCGCTTGGTGAATTCGAATGCTAGCAATTTCACTCGCGCTTCATCGCGACTGGCCGATCCGCGGATGATGCGGAGGAATTCGTCCAGATTGGCGAGCGCGATCAGATAACCTTCGAGCGTTTCGGCGCGCTCCTCAGCCTTACGCAATTCGAAGCGGGTGCGACGAAGCACGACTTCGCGCCGGTGCTCGATGTAGCAGGCGTTTGCTTCCTTGAGCGAAAGCAGTTTGGGCCGCCCATGATCAATCGCGAGCGTGATGACCGCGAAGGAGCTTTCCATCGCAGTGTGCTTGTAGAGATTGTTGATGACGACCTTCGGATTACCGTCGCGCTTCAGCTCGATAACGACCCGCGTATTTTCGTCGGACTCGTCACGGACGGCGCTGATTTCTGTCAGCACTTTTTCGTTCACCAGCGACGCGATGCGTTCGACGAGGGTGGCGCGATTGACGTTGTATGGAATTTCAGTGATGACGATTTGCTCCCTGCCGCCTTTGAGCTCCTCGATGCCGGCTTTGCCGCGCACCTTCATACTGCCACGGCCAGTCTCGAGATATTGTTTGATTCCCGACACGCCGCAGATGACGCAGCCGGTGGGAAAGTCCGGCCCTTTCACGTACTTCATCAGCTCGTCGAGCTCGATGTCGGGATCGTCGATTTGCGCGCAGATGCCGTCGATTACTTCGCTAAGATTGTGCGGCGGAATATTGGTCGCCATGCCCACTGCGATGCCGGTCCCGCCGTTAACAAGCAGATTTGGAAAGGCAGCTGGGAAAACAGTCGGTTCGGTGCGGGTTTCGTCGTAATTTGGGACGAAATTGACCGTGTCCTTGTCCATGTCGGTCATGAGCGCGGCGCCGAGATGTGTCATACGCGCTTCGGTGTAACGCATCGCCGCTGGGGGATCGCCTTCGACCGAGCCGAAATTACCCTGGCCATCGACAAGCGTTTCGCGCATCGCCCACGGCTGCGCCATGTGGACGAGCGTAGGATAAATCACCGCTTCGCCATGCGGGTGATAATTTCCGCTCGTGTCACCGCATATCTTCGCGCATTTGCGATGCTGTCGTCCCGGAAAGAGAGAGAGGTCGTGCATCGCATAGAGAATTCTGCGTTGCGATGGCTTCAGTCCGTCGCGCGCGTCCGGCAACGCGCGCGAAATAATGACCGACATCGAGTAATCCAGGAAGGACCTCGACACTTCCTCGGCTACGTTTACCGGCTCGACTTTTTCGTTTGGGTTAAGCATGATTCGGATTACCCAGTGGCTGGCGAGTACGCGGAGGGACGCTCCGCGAGAAAGCGCTCTTCCCAAGCGCGCGAGACGGCGTCAGTTTGCCGAATAGTGGTTGGCGGACCAACGCGAACTTGTCGGGGTAGTCGGATTTCTAGGAATTCCAGCACCGAACCAATTGTCCCTTGGTAATCCCGGCAAAGTTCTTCGTATTCGACTTGGAAGGGCCGGATCGAAATTGTGTCGAAGAAACGGCTCCAAATGCGTTCTTCGCGTTCGGTGTCTTCAAGACAATGCGCAATCAGCTGCGCGTCGAATTCAGCCTTGCCCGACGCAGAGTTTCCCTCCCTGGACTTTCCACAGGCCAGTTTGTGTGGCCCGCGCCTTGGAAATCGCCTGCTGCACCTTGTTCCGTCGAAGCATCCGCACGAATTGCAAATGCGGAAACGCACAGCGCAGCACCTGGAGGTCGGAGGAATGCCCATCGTCGAATAAGCGCGCCTTGCGCAATCGGCGGAGGAATTCGTGCAGATACCAGCCCATTAACTTAAAGCCGAACACCTCGTTTGAAGTCGCAGTTTTGGCGACGATGCCTCGCACATAAGCGACGAAATCCGACGCATCCAGCCCGTGTGCGGCTGCATATGCTGACTCGTATTTTGGGAGGAAGAATTGTTTCGGCAGGCCAGCCCAACGCGTGGCATGCAAACCATCGGTCAGCAGGTTGCTCCCGGAGCGTGGGATTGCGCAGACAACGTAACAGCGCCGCGGATGCCGCAGTCTGTGAAACAGTCCTCCCATCTGGCTTTATACGTCGAGATTGCGCACGTTTAGCGCGTTGTCCTCGATGAATTGACGGCGAGGCTGAACCACGTCGCCCATCAAGATCGTGAACATTTTGTCCGCATCGACAGCGTTGTCCTCGTTCAAGTCCACTTTCAAGAGTTTGCGTTTCTCTGGATTCATCGTGGTCTCGAACAACTCCTTGGCGTTCATTTCGCCCAAGCCTTTGAAGCGTTTGATCTGCACTCCGCGACGACCAATCTCTAAGATCTTTTGGAGGATTTCCGGAATGGAAAACAACGGATGCGAAATCGCTTTCTCACCTTCGCCTTCGATCAACTCAAAGATCGGGCGATCGCTCGTCGCGTAATGATCGACTTTTAAACCTTTGCGAGCGAGTTCGGCGATAATTTTTTCGATTGTAGCCGATTCGTGCAGTTCCACGAGTCTGCCGCGTCTGCGCGTTCCCTCGGCGCGCGCGGCCACCTCGCCTAACGGGAGCAATTCCTGGTCGATTTGCGTGTCGAACAAATTCAGATCGAGGTTTTCCTGATGAAATTTGCGAACCGCTTTCTCGTCGTGAAAATAATGCACCGTTTCCTCGTTTCCCGTCGCGCACCTTCACCAGATACGTTGGAAGCTTGCCCGATTTCGAGTTGCGTTTGGAAAGATAAGTTTCGAAATCACCGCCGTGACGGCGCACCGCTTCGCTTAACTTCGCAAGTTTCTCGAGCGATTCGAGGATATCCTTTAGGTGTGTCGCCGTGACTTCTTTATCATCGGCCAGATTTTTTAATCGCACGTCCTCTGCGCCTAGCGAAATGAGTATTTTATTTAGCCGGGCATCGTCATCGACATATTCTTCGCGTTTCCTCCGCTTGATCTGGTAAAGCGGTGGTTGTGCTATGTAAATCCTGCCCGCGCGCACGAGCTCGGTCATCTGCCGGAAAAAGAAGGTAAGCAACAGAGTGCGAATGTGCGAGCCGTCCACGTCCGCGTCTGTCATGATGATGATCTTGCCGTAGCGCAGCTTGGTGATGTCAAAGTTACCTTCATCTTTGCCGTTGCCATCCTCTTTCGATTTTCCGATTCCGGCGCCGATCGCCGTGATCATCGCCTGGATCTCGTTGTTTTTGAGAAATTGATCTTCGCGCGCTTTCTCAACGTTGATCAATTTTCCGCGGATCGGCAAAATCGCTTGATAACGCCGGTCGCGCCCCTGTTTGGCGGAACCGCCCGCTGAGTCACCTTCGACGATGTAAAGCTCAGTCAGTTCCGGATCGCGCTCGGAGCAATCGGCCAGTTTCCCTGGCAAGCCGCCGCCGGTGAGAGCGCCCTTGCGAATCGTTTCCCTAGCTTTTCGAGCCGCTTCTCGCGCTCGCGCTGCGGTGAGAACTTTGTCGAAAACCCGTCGCGCGACTGGCGGGTTCTTATCGAAATAGGTCATTAGCCCGTCATACACGGCCGAGTTCACGATCCCATCGATCTCCGTGTTGACGAGCTTCACTTTGGTCTGCGATTCGAAGCGCGGATTAGGCAACTTAACGCTGAGTACGCAAATCAATCCTTCGCGCACATCGTCTCCGGAGATCGAAGGATCCTTCTCTTTGAGAAAGTTATTTGATTTCGCGTATTGATTGACGGCCTTAGTGAGCGCCGTGCGGAAGCCAGTCAGGTGCGTGCCGCCATCCGGATTCGGGATTGAATTGGCAAACGGCAAAATCTGGTCGTTGTAGCTGTCGTTGTATTGCAGCACCACATCGACAAACACTTCATCGCGCTGTCGCGAGATCGCGATCGGCTTCGGATGCAGCACCTGCTTGTTCTCACCGAGCTGCCTAACGAATTCTTCGATGCCGTGTTTATAATAGAATCGCTCCTTCTTTGGCGGATCGATGCGTTCATCGGTGAGCGTGATCTCCAGACCTGGATTAAGAAACGCCAACTCGCGCAAGCGTGTGGCCAGTCGTTCAAACTTGAACTCGCTCGTGATGGTGAAAATCGTCGGGTCAGGCAAGAACGTAATAAGTGTGCCCGTAGTCTTTTTGTTTTTGACCTCGCCGATGACTGTGAGTTTGTCAGTCGTTTTGCCCTTGGCGAAGGCCATGTGATAGACTTTGCCCTCGCGCGAGACTTCGGCCTTGAACCATTCCGAGAGAGCGTTTGTGCACTTCGCGCCGACGCCGTGCAACCCTCCCGAATACTTGTATGCGCCTTGTCCGAATTTCCCGCCCGCATGCAGATTCGTCAGCACCAGCTCAATCGCCGGCATCTTCCATTTCGGATGCATATCGACTGGAATACCGCGACCGTTATCGCGCACCGAGACCGATCCATCGACATGGATGGCCACTTCGATCTTTGTGCAAAATCCCGCGAGATGTTCGTCGATGGAATTGTCGAGAACTTCGTAAACCAGATGATGCAATCCGCGTTCGTCCGGATCTCCAATGAACATTCCCGGCCGTTTCCGGACCGCTTCGAGGCCTTCCAGCTTATCGATTTGCGCCGCATCGTATTTTTGTGTTGCGGCGATTCCGGTCGAGGGGCTGGTTTTTTCGACCGGAATTTCCTCTTGAACTTGCGCCATAAAATCGGGGCCCGACGGCCCGCACAAACAGCATAGCTGGGAACGACTCCGAAACAACAAATAATCTCTGGTTTCTCTCGGGTTATTTCCGCTACTAATTGGAGGCTGTTCCGGCTGCCGACCCCATTATCTTGTGGTCGGAGCCTGCCACCGGCTATCACCGATTTTGTCGTCTTGACCAGCCGTAGTTGGACTCCGAAAATAGGCTCTTTTTATGCGCCTCCAAGCCCTGTGGGAAGCACGCTGGATCTTGACTTTTCTTGCGCTACTCGCGGTGATTTTTGGATTCTTCTCAGCATGGGCATTATGGTTCTTTTTGCTGCTGTTTTTGGGCACTGTCGCGTTTTTTCGTGATCCGGAACGCGCCGTGCCGTCGGATCGAAACGCAATCGTCGCTGCTGCTGATGGAACTGTGATGGATATCGTGGAGTTGAACGAAGACGAGATACTCAAAACGAAGACGCGCCGCGTCGGAATCTTTTTGTCGATCTTCGATGTGCACACGAATCGCGCGCCGATTGACGGCCGCGTCGTTTACCGCCGGCATCGTCCGGGACTTTTTCTCGATGCGCGTCGACCGGATTGTTCCGAGAAAAATGAATCAATGACGTGGGCGTTCGAGAATCCGCAGCGTTACAGTTGTAGTGCGGCAGATCACGGGCGCAATCGCAAGACGCATCGTGGCGTGGGCGGAAGTCGGCGGCGAATTAAAAAAGGGCGAGCGTTTCGGCATGATTCGCTTCGGTTCGCGAACAGAATTATATTTGCCTTTGAACGCTGAACTGCTCGTGAAAACGGGCGATCACGTTCTCGGCGGATCGACAATCATCGCGCGGCTACTCGACCAGTGAACGAACAGCCTTCCAAAATCTATCTTCTGCCGAATTTGATGACGGCGGGAAATCTGTTTTGCGGATTTACCGCCACGCTCAAGATCCTGGAAGGCGCCTTACTGCAAGCTTCTAACCCAGATGCCGCATCCGATCTTTTTCACACCGCTATCTGGTGTATTCTTGGCGCTTTCGTTTTTGATTTCCTCGATGGACGGCTGGCGCGGCTTGGCGGACACGAGAGCCCGTTTGGGCGCGAGTTCGACTCGCTTGCAGATATTGTCTCGTTTGGGCTTGCCCCTGCATTGATGGTTTATCGGGTCGTGTTGCAGGAGTTCCCTCGCGCGTGTTGGATTATCGCGTTCGTTTACCTCACTTGCGGCGCGCTGCGATTGGCCCGTTTCAATGCAGCGGGCGCGAAGAACGACGTAGCCAATCAACCAAACACGTTCACCGGTTTTCCCATCCCCGCTGCGGCCGGTCTAATTGCGTCGATCACCTTGTTCCTCCTTTGGCTCGCCGAAGGTGAACATCGTCTCGGCAACTGGCGCTTCGTTCTGCCACCGTTGCTGCTCTTTCTCTCCTTTATGATGTTCAGCCGCTTCCAGTATCCGAGCTTCAAAGCGATCAATTGGAAGACGAAGAAATCGATCCCGCGTTTTCTCATCATCATCCTTATTCTCATTTTCACAGTGCTGAATTACGAGTGGATGCCGGCTGTCCTCTTCCTCGCATATCTACTCTATGGAGTGCTCCGTTCCTGGCTCTCCCGCGAATGGCGCCGCGAAATCGAAGAAGAAATTGGCGAAGAATCACCGACCGAAGCGGAGGGGCAAACGCGGTGAGGTTGGTGGCGAATCACGCTACCGATACAAATCAAAATTGGATGACTGCGCGCAATTCGCGGCACTCATTGGTTTAGTCGCGCGAGGATTTCAGGATCGCGCACATCTGCCCATTCACCGGTGAGCTCGAGCGCTCTCACTTTTTTACCGGAATGAGCAAGATCGCGAATAGCGTCGGTCAGTTCGTATTCACCGCGTGGAGACGGTTTCAGTTTCGCGGTGAAATAAAAAATGCTTGGGCGAAACGCGTAAAGGCCGGCGTTGTACCACGGGCTCGTGGGCTCGCCCGGTTTTGGTTTTTCGCGAAGATCGAGCAAATCCATCTCCCCATTTAGGAAAACAGCGCCGCCTTTGGTGACATCTTCGCCGCGCGTGACTGTCAGTATCGCCTCAACATCGTCGGGAAGATCGACCAGCCGTTTGTAATTCGCCGGATCAACTAAAATGTCACCATAGGCCAAAATGAATGGACGATTGCCGACGAAATCGCGAACGAGATCGACAACGCGCCCCGTCCCATCCTGCACTGTCTGCGTCGTGTATTGAATGGCGACATTGCAGCGTGAACCGTTGGCAAAAAACTTCCGCACTGCATCGGCGCGATAGCCAACTATCATAAGAAACTCCCGTATCCCTGCGTCACGCAATCCTTCGACGATGTGCTGCAAAACTGGTTTGCCGCGCACCTCGATCATCGGTTTGGGCAGATCGTTGGTCAGTTCACGCATGCGCGTGCCGCGGCCCGCTGCGAGTATTACGGCCTTATCGATCTTTGTTGTCATGTCGAGCAAAGCCGAGACATCTCTAGACATTTCTGAGCATCGCTAGCGCCGGAAAGCAGAAACAGTAAGAGATTCCTCCACTCCGGTCGGAATGACAGAAAATGTTCGCGGCAAGCTGCCGCGAACTACAGGCCTGGTAGCCTGTGCTCCCCCAGAGTCATAGATCACGATCCATTTTTCTTTTCCGTGATGATTAGCGCAGGCAAATTTGCTTGTTTGATCAGTTCGCTCACTTTCGGCAAATCTTCGTTCTTGAGCTGTGCCCATTTTTTTAGCTGCTCGTCGAGCTGGCTGCCCAACATCTGGAACACGTCGAGTTGCGGTTTGGTTGGCTCAGTATCGCCAGCCTCAATCACATGGCTAAATGTATCGAACCGCTCGTTCAACATATTCGGGAAAGCGAGGTTGGCTTCCGAGCCCTTCATGTTTATCTGGATAAGCTTCTGCTCGACTTCGGACATTTTGTGATCGAGATCGTCCGCCGCCGCAAGCGCCGGCTTCAAGCGCTGGTCGTCTCCGAAACGCTTGTGCAGATTTTGAATTTGGGATCTGAGATCGCGGATTTCATTTACGGCCTGGTGCAATTGCGAAATCCGATCGTTTACCTGCGTGGCTAAAGTGAATTGCTTTTGCAACGCCGCTTCCTGTCCTTTTGTCCGCGGATCGATTGCCAAATGGAGTGGTGCAGTTTGCGATTTACCGCCAACAGTCAGTTTCACCTGGTAATCACCTGGCAGGGCCAATGGCCCTTTCGGTCCCGTGCTTGAATAGAATGCACCCGGGATTTGAATCGGATCATCGTAGCGCAGATCCCACGCGAACCGGTTCATTCCTTCCTTAGCCGGAATCGTCTTTACGCGCTCTACGCGATCCGGCCATTCAGGCGGTTGCTCGTTTTCTTTCTTTTCCTTGCTGGAAAAGTGCCGCACGACTTTTCCCGAAGAGTCGAGGATGTCGAGTGTAACTTCCTCTTTCGGCGCGGTCTTGAAATAATAATAGATGATCGCTCCTGGCGGCGGGTTATCGCCTACTGGCTGTCGTTTGTCGAATTCATCCGGGTAATGCAAACGCAATGCGGTCTGCGGCTGATAGAGAATAACGTCCGTCGCGCCTGATTGCGCGTTTAGCTGGCGAAGCGGCGTCAAATCGTCCAGCACCCAGAAGGAGCGCCCGTGCGTTCCTACCACCAGATCGTCATCTTTGACCACGAGATCGCGGATTGGTGTCACCGGAAGATTCAACTGAAGCGGCTGCCAATGCGCGCCGTCATCAAACGACACGAAGACACCGAGCTCAGTTCCCGCGTAAAGAAGACCTTTGCGCTTGGGATCTTCACGCACCGCGTGGACATATGCGCCATCTGGAATTCCGGTTGTAATTGCGCTCCAATTTTTTCCGAGGTCGGTTGTTTTGAAAATGTACGGTTTGAAATCGTCGAGCTTGTGTCGATCCACCGCGACATACGCGGTGTTGCCGTCGTGTGGCGAAGCGTCGATGATGCTAACGGTGCTCCACTCGGGCATCTTCGGCGTGACCTTTGACCAATGCTGGCCGTCGTCAGTCGTAACGTGAAGCAGCCCATCGTCTGTGCCAGCCCAAAGCGTTCCCTTGTTCACCGGCGATTCGGCGAGCGCGAACACGGTGTCGTAATATCGACTGACGTGATGTCATTTGTCAGGGGGCCACCGCTTGGCTGTTGTTTGGATTTGTCATTGCGCGTGAGATCGCCACTGATTTGTGTCCAGCTTTGCCCGTGATCGGTCGATTTGAAAACGCATTCCGCCGCGGTGTAAAGCACATCAGGGTTATGCGGTGAAAGCATCAACGGCGAGACCCACTGAAAACGATGGGTGAGATCGGCGGCGCCGTGACCGGAATTATCGAGTGGCATTGGACTGACGTCCTGCACTTCTTCCTTCTTTTTGTCGTAGCGATTGATGAAGCCTTCGCTGTTTGAATAGATGATGTGCCAATCGCGTGGATCAGGCACGACGAAGCCGCATTCGCCACCACCGGCTACGAACCAATTTTCGCGACCGATTACTCCTGAATCAGAACGGCTTGCGATGCCGATATTCGAATTGTCCTGTTGCGCGCCGTAAATGTGGTAGGGGAACGCGTTGTCTACGGCGACATGATAAAATTGCGCAGTCGGCTGGTTGTCTTGAGTAGTCCAATTCTTGCCGCCATCCGTTGAGATGCTTGCGCCGCCGTCACTCGCATTCGCGATACGGGCTGGATTTGTAGGATCAATCCACAGCCCGTGATGATCTCCGTGACGCGCGGGCATAAGATTGAATGTCTTTCCGCCGTCGACAGATTCAAACAGTCCGGTGTTTAAAACGTAAACGGTGTCCGCCGATTTTGGATCCGCATAAACTTTGCTGAAATACCAGGCACGCTGCCGAAACCGGCCATCATCATTTACTCGCATCCAATGCTGTCCCGCGTCGTCCGATCGAAACAAACCGCCCTCCTTTGCCTCGATGATTGCATAGACGCGGTTCGAATCCGCTCCAGAAACGGCGATGCCGATTCTTCCGAGAATTCCGTCGGGAAGACCGTTACCTTCGAGGCATTTCCACGTGACGCCATTGTCCTCCGACCGGTAAAGGCCGCTGCCGGGACCGCCGCTGGAAAAAAACCACGGCTGCCGGCGCGCCTGCCAAAGCGACGCGAACACAATGTTGGGATTGTGCGGATCGAATACAACGTCGATACCGCCTGTGTTTTCATCTTTGGATAAGACTTTCGTCCACGTTTTACCGCCGTCGGTTGTCCGAAAAATCCCGCGCTCTTGATTTGGACCAAACGCGTGACCCAGCGCCGCTACGAGAACCACGTTCTCATTTCTCGGATCGACTATGAGTGCGCCGATCTGCCTCGTATCTTTCAACCCAACGTTGTCCCATGTTTTGCCGCCGTCGATGGATTTAAAGACTCCGGTGCCGTACGTGGTGTTGCCGCGGATCGCCGCTTCGCCGGTGCCGACATAAATGACGTTGTGATCGGATGGCGCCACCGCGATAGCGCCGATGGAAGAAATCGGTGCTTTGTCGAAAAGCGGAGTCCAATTTGCGCCCCCGTCAGTCGTCTTCCACACACCGCCCCCGACCGCACCGAAATAATAAGTGTTCGGCTCACCTACCACACCTTCGATCGCCAGCCCGCGCCCGCCGCGAAACGGCCCGATTTGTCGCCAGCGCATGCCGTTGAATAACTTTTCATCGATCGTTGTGGACCGCGTGAGTGTAGGAGACGCAGCGGATCGAACTGGAACGGGCAAAAGACAGATACCGAAAATGACCCCAACCAGCACGAAAAGACGGTAACTCAAGGAAATCATCCGCCTAAGGTGTAAAGGTTGCGCCTTGCTTCAACTGGAATTGCGCGAAACGGCGGTAGAGTCCTCAGGTGTGTCGCCGCGTTCACACGCCGCAGCGCAGCATGGCTAGCTATGCATTGATGGCAGCCATTTCGGGTGCGTGAGCTTCGACTGTGTTTCCACCGGCCGGACCACCGCCAAAGCCTCGCGCCGCAAAATACGACCCGATCACGAGCACTGCTGCGATTCCTTGTGCAACGAGCGTTTCAACAGTTGGAAAGACAGCAAACCAAAGTCCCATCCACGTGCGGAATGTATGTTTCAAGAAAACTGATGGGCGTAGTGGGAATCCAGTGCGCTAGTTGCATTTCCTGTGCTTGCTCTCCGACCATTACCAGCAGCACGCCGCCCAGCAGAATGCCGGTGGTGATTAGCATTTTGCGATAGGGCAGACGCTGCTGGAGAACGAATGTGAGCACAGCCACCATTCCGGTCAGCACGAGACCCAGCAACGCGCCTTTGAGCACAACCCCGCCGCCGAGTCGCAAATGATAGCTCTGTAAAAAAAGCACGACTTCAAAACCTTCCCGATACAACGAAGTGAACCCGAGCAAAATCAATCCCCACCACAGACGTTTCTGTGAAATTTCAGCTGTGCGTGCGTTTTCTAGCAGCGTTTTACGCCGGCGATTATGCGCACGAATCCAGCCGCCCCAGTAAATTTTATGGAAGAACCAATTCATGATCACCAGCAAAACAATGATGGCCACCAACCCGGTCGCGGCTTGGAGATCGAGCGCTGACATATTGTCGCTAAGCGATCCGACGATTCGCACGGCGACGAACCACGTGATCAATGTGGCGACAAACGCGAAGGATGCGCCGAACGCCACTGGCCGGCGATGGCCACGTTTGGGGCCGGTCATGCTCGCAGTGATGGCTGCCAGCACCAGGATGCATTCCAGCCCTTCACGGAAGACAAGAATTCCAATGTCCAAAAATGCCACCGTGGGACTCGTGTTTGGTCGCAGCGGATCAGGAGCACCCTGTGCCGTGACTCCCTGCCAGATCAGCATAGCAACCACGCACGCCGCGGCTGCGAGGACGCCAATGCGCAGGGCGAGCTTCATTTTCGATAGGAGCGTAGCACAGAGACAAACTGACTGCTGCTGATCGATTGCTTTTTTTTAGCGGCTCGTTGCACGGCCGATTTGCCGCTCGCGTGTCGTTAATTTACCATCAGAGCACATGCCGGGATATGTTCTTGGTCATGATTTGAAAGGCGAGGGGACCCGACTGGCGTTGATGACGCAATTATTGGACCCGATGCATCGGCGGTACATTGAAGCGCTCGGTGTTGTCAGGCCAGGAGCGCGCACGCTTGAAGTTGGATGTGGCAACGGATCGATTTCTGCCTGGCTCGCCGAACGCGTCAGGCCTCGGCGGAACAGCGGTCGCCGTCGATCTGGATGTCTCCTTGATCGAAGTGCGTGCGCCGAATCTTGAATTGCGCAAGGGCGACATCGTTGCGGGTCCTGTGGAGCGTGGAACGTTCGATCTGGTGACAGCACGGGCGGTGCTTCATCATGTTTCCGATCCGGAAGCCGCAATGGCGAACATGGTTGCGAGTCTTCGACCTGGCGGCGCGCTTCTTTTGATCGAACCTGATTTTCTTCCCGTCAGCGTCGCCGAGCCGCCAGGCGTGCGAGCGTTCTGGGACGGCTGGCTTGCCTGGGCTTGCGAACGAGGAATCAATTACACAATCGGGCGTACGCTTGCGCCTCGACTGGCAGCACTCGGCCTAACAGGGATCAGTGGCACCGCCGAAACCGCGATTTACAACGGCGGCTCGGGATGGGCAGATTATTGGATGCAAACAATTACCGAACTTCGCAATGATTTGATCAGTTCAGGTAAGGTGGATGAGGGGCTAGTTGATACCTTTCTGGAGTGCTTGGCCGACCCGACTTGGTGGACTCAGACGATTGCTTTCACCGCAGTCCATGGCCGTGCGCTCGCCGCGTAGGCAGGCATCGGCGCGCCGGTTGTGATTTTGCGTCGATCGAGTAACTTCATCGGTGCAACGTTTTCGGGCGTTTACGCTGATCGAGATTGCGCTCAGCATTTTTATATTGTTGCTATTGCTTTTGCTAGCGGTGCCCAGTTTGAGCGGCGTCATCGCTAACAGGAGGTTGAAGCAATCCCTCGATGGTTTTAATCAGCTTGTAAGCCAGGCGCAGGAGCGCAGTGTGACTGAGCGCCGGCCGTACCTGCTTGCGTGGGGCAAGAACAGCATCCTGTTGCGGCCGGAAGTCTTTGCAGAAGATGAAGAAGCGAAACCAACCGCAGTCTTTCCCCTCGGCAAGGGAATGTCGGTGAGGCTCTTGCTTCCTGCAGCACTGTCGGGCAAATACCCGGCTGAGTGGATATTCTGGCCGTCGGGAAACTGTGAGCCCGCGATTGTTCAATTCAACGGGCCCGCTGGTACCTGGACGGCAAATTACTCGCCGCTTACCGCGCAACCGGAGCTCACTCAATATGCGGCAAGGTGAACAGCAAAGGAGCGATGGAGTAATGGAGAAATGGAGTAATGAAATTTCCAACACTCCAACACTCCAGCACTCCAATACTCCGCCGATGGTTGCGAGACGAATTCGGATTCGGATTCGGGCAAGATCGACATACGCATTTGCACTCTACGAGGTCTTGCTTGGTGTGGCGATTTTTGCTCTGGGCGTGATTGCGCTCGGACGCGCGGTGGAGAATTGCATCAATGCGAGCACGATCAGCGCCGAAGAGAACGTTGTGCGACAGATCCTGTCCGATCGAATGGCCCAAGTTCAAGCTGCTTCAGGTGTTCCCGAAGCTGAAAAGGAATTCAAGATCAACACCAATTATGGCAGGATCGTCGTGACGCAAAAAACCGCTCCTGCCGCTTTGACCGAGCCGGATAATACAGTGATCAACGGGATTAATATCGTTACGTTGACCGCCCATTGGCAGCACGCAGGCGTTCCAGAATCAAGACAAATTCAGTTTTATGTTTATCGCTCCGGCTAGGTTGACGAGTCGCCCAAAGCATCGCATGGGCGCAGCGCGCCATTGCTACCGGGGTTTCACGCTGCTCGAAATCATGTTGGCGGTGACGATCCTTGGAATGATGGCGATGGCAATTTTTCGCTTTGTGCAATCGAACATGACTGCCCTGGAATTTTCCTCTGTCACGGCCGCAAACGATGCGCAATATGACGGGTTGCGTGATTTGCTTACGACCGAGTGGCAAGGCCTGACTCCACTTAGAGCAAGGATGATGGGAGAACCGTTCAAGTTAAACGATCGCGAACGCGATGAGATAAGATGGAATTCCGGAGCGGGGCCCGGTCTGCTGACACGCTATGCGCCGGGCGAGTTTACGGTTGTTCTTCGCTTACAACCAGACAACGTAAAGGGTGACCAGTTGGATATTGGTCTCTTGCGAAAGCCGCTCGACGATTCCGACACCGCAGAAGGGCACGAAAGCTGGGTGCCGCTGATTAGAAACGTGACCAGCCTCGAAATCACCTATTTCGATCCGAACGCGAATACATGGTTGCCTCGATGGCCAGGCGGAAATCGGTTGCCGTCGCTCGTGAAAATCAGCGTGGGCCGCCCCGATGCAGCCGAACCCTGGGAAGCGGTCATCCCGCTCAGACGAACGCCATACTAGTAGAATCACATTGTGAAAACACCTTCGCGAAAATGTCATTCAGATTCGGGCGCGGCGCTGTTATTGTCCCTTTGGGCGTTATTTTTGCTTGCTGGCGTCGTGTTTGCGTGGGCGCTCAACATCAATTCGCGTCTGACGGTGTCTGCGAATGCAAATCGTGTATTGTCCGCTGAAGCAATGGCATCCTCGGGTGCAGAGGTTGCATTGAATCCAACAATCAAACCTTCTTCGGCGAACCTGCACATGAAAATGGGTGCCAGTGATAGCTACGATGTCCAAATGACTGGCGAGTGTGGTCGTTTCAATTTGAACTTGCTTGCGTCCGGCGGTGTAGAGAATCCAGTGCTCGTGCAAGCTTTGCGCCAATATTTAAACATAAAAGGCGTAGAGCTAAACGACCTCGACGTGATGATGGATTCTCTGCTTGACTGGATATCGCCCACGAAAGGGTTGCATCGCTTGAACGCGCCGGAGGAAACCGACGATTATCGTCCGCCACATGCGCCGCTGACTTCTGTGAACGAACTTAAGAAAATCTTTGGGTGGGCTAAATACACGTCGCATCCCGGATGGGACGACGATTTCACTACGGTAATTGGCGGTTGCCAGCAGATCGATGCAGCATATGCGTCGCGGGATGTGTTACGCGCGTTCGGAATTCCGGATGATTTTGTCGATCGATTCCTCCAGGCGCGGCGTGGGCAGGATGGAATCGATGGAACAGCCGACGACCCGCAGATGGATCAACAGACCGCATTTGCTCTCCTTGGCCTCGGAGGCGCTCAAACTGGGAAATCAGCGCAGGCTAATGGAATCCAAAACCTCGTTGTGTTCAAAAGCCCCAACCCCGTGTTTCGCATCGTGAGCGTGGGGAAATCAGGCAACGTTGCGCGATCGGTTGAGATGGTAGTGCTCAAGCAAGCAGCAGGAGTGGGTCGTCCTCAAGTGTTCAGTTGGAAGGAGCTTTAATATCCAAACGGGGACGCCATCCATTTTCATTATTCCAACTTCCAACGGCTGGAATCTTGTCCGCTCAGCCGAGCTAAACGGTTCCTGGACCGTGCGTAAACTGCAAACGCTGGAAGAAGCTGTGCCGCTGCTCTCTGCCGACGACGAGTTTGTCCTCGGCCTGCCTGTATCTGCGGTGATTGCGCAACGATTCCGTCTGCCGAGCGTCGATCCGGCGGAGTTCCCGGACATGATTCGTCTTCAGATCGAGAAGTTGCTGCCGTTTTCTGCCGACGAAGTTACAAGCGATTTTGAACTGATCGAACAAAGCGAAAATGAAAGCGTCGTCTCTGCGGTCGCGATCAGAAACGAGCGACTTTCCGAGGTCGCGGCGCCGCTGCTGGCCCGCGGTTACATTCCACGGCAGGTAACCGTGTATGCTGCGCAGCGGGCCAGCACCCATGCCCCGAAGGGCAATGCTCTTTTGATTTATCCGGAAGGCGAGATGCTCGTTTACGCCATGACGGAAAATGGCAAGCTTAGCCTCGCGCGGGCAATCGAACGCAACGGCGACCAACTGCAACTCGAACTGCCACAGTTGCGCTTGAGCGCCGAACTGCAAGGCATAGATGCTTCCTGTCCAAATGTGTTGTTGGACGAAACCTGCTACGAGCTGCGCGATACGGTGGAGGGGATTATGGCCAGCCCCACGGAAATCGTCGGCATCGAACTGCCTCCAGCGCCGGTTAAACTGAATCTTTTGCCGGAGAGCTGGCGCCGCCGCCGTTCGCAACTCATCCGGCAGGTAGAATGGCGAAAACGGCTTCTCTGGGCCGGCGGCGCTTACGTGGGAGTTGTCGCTCTCTTGTTCGCCTATCTCGGACTGTTGCGTTTTCAGCTAGGCCGTTTTGATCGGCGCATTGCTCACGACACGCCTGAGACTGAGTTCGTGCGCGCGACGGAAGCAAAGTGGAAAGCGCTCGCACCGGCGATCGATCCGCACTACTACCCAGTCGAAATCCTGGAACATGTTTTTGAAAGTCTGCCGTCCGCAGACGTGCGCATCACTGCCTACAACCAATCAGCGCGCCAGATTTCTGTGGACGGGGAAGCGAATACGGCTGCGCTTGCCTACGACTTCATCGACAAGATCAAGAAGAACCCGGAATTGCAAGTCTTTCAATTTGATATGGCTTCGCCGCGGATCTTGGCGAACAACCACGCGCAGTTTCGATTGGAGGGTAAACCGAAATGATGCCGGCGTGGTACCAACGCATGAACCCCCGTGAACGTCTGCTCTCGTGGATTGTGGCTGGGACGTTGCTGGTGCTGTTTAATCTTTGGATCTTAACTTCGGTCCTGGGCGCAGTCGGGAGGGCGCAAAAAGAGCTGGCGACCCGCAGGAGTAAACTGGCGGAGCAAGCTCTTTATGTGAAGGAGCGCAACATGTGGACAAAACGCGACGAGTGGCTTCGGCAACATCAACCCACGTTGAAGAATCCGGCGGAAGCTTCCGCCCTGCTTGATCAGCTCCGCGAAGTCGCGGGCAAATACAACATTGAGGTTGAAAATCCCGCCATCGGGACAGGCGAGACCACGCCGTATCATCAGACGGTTTTCGCTTCCATCGAAACGAAAAGCCCCTGGCCGCCCCTGGTGCACTTCCTTTACGACGTGCAACGCCCGGAGGCATTCGTGGTTTTCGAAAATGTTAATCTGGCAATCGATGGAAACGACCCCACCATGATGCGAGGCAAGTTTAAGATCGCGCGCTGGTTTGCACCGGCGCAGAAGCCAAAGTAAATAATTAGCAACTGAAGTTATGAAATACTCTCTCACGTTTGCATGGATTCTCGTCCTCACCGGAGGGATTTACAGCCAGGCCGAGGATGTTCTTCCACCAAAGTATAATTTCAATCGCTACGCAAAGATGATGGACAAATCGCCTTTCGCAGTTGCCACTGCGGTAGCCGCGCCTGCCGCCACCCCTGACTTCGCGAAAGACCTTTACATCGCAAACGCCGCGCGTTCGCAGGACGGCGACATGGTGACCATCGCTTCTACTGCCGACCACAATTTCAAAAAATATCTCACTACAAGGGAGGCGGTAGACGGTTACAGCATCGCAAACATCGAATGGTCCGACAAAGTAGGTGCGACCAAAGTGACAATTAGCAAGGACGGAAATTTTGGGACGCTCACGTTCAATCAGGCGTTGCTGTCGCAGTCTTCGGCAAACGCAGGTGCCCGGGGTTTCACAGCGCCCGCGCGCCCGGTTCCAAATCCCGCCGGCCACCCCAAGGTGCATTCACCTAACTTGCCACCCAACGTGCCCCCGGAATTACAACAGTTAATTCCTTCTCGGGACTCAATTCAGCCGCGCACGCGTGGCCTGATTCAGCGGAGTCCAAGGAGTTCGAGGGGACCTGGCGCTGACCCAGCTGCCAAGCAGTAGGGTTGTATCCACTGCCTGTCGTGCGTCTAGAGTAACTAATTTCTTGAAACGCTAGCCGCCGCCCCAATCGTCGTCTGCAGTATCAGCCTGTCGGTCGGCCCCTGCGGAATACAAGTCGTAGCCACCTGGATTCTTCAGACCGGGATTACGATAAATGTAATCGCTACCCCACGGATCCTTGGGAAGTTCCCTGAACAACTGATACCAGCGCGTCGGTCGCGGATCGCTTTGTGGTTGGGTCACTAACGCCTGCAAACCTTGCTCGGTCGATGGGAAAAAGCCGTTCATGCTCTCGTACAATTGCAGCTGCGTCTTGATCGCCTGGACATCCGCTTGAACGCGCATGGTTTTGGCAATGGCAGTCGTGTTACCAAGTTTGGAAATCGCTACTCCCAATATGATCACGATAATGCTCACCACGAGCATGATCTCCAGTAGCGTGAAGCCCTGCTGCTTAATCTTTGTTCTCATCTCAATTAAGGAAAATTCCCCGTTCCCAGTGCGCGACTACAGTAGCCTGATCTTAAAGAATTGCTACAAGCATGTACTTTGGATCAACGCCGGCTAATCGTTCCGAAAATGCTACGGCTCGTTGAATATGACAGTGCAACTGTCAAAAAGTTCACTGGCCGGTGCGCAGCAGATAATCCGATTTGTCCCAAACATATTTCAACTGAATCTGCGTCGCGCGAATTGCGGAGGGACCGGCGCCGGCACGGTTGATTACAACGAGGTCGTTCGTGCCCACTTTCAAGATTGTTGCCGGCACAATCTTCTGTGCGCGCAGCCATCCGGTGTAGTTGAAGTGCATTTCAGTCGTGAGCGGTTCGGCCTCGCCGCGGTAGCCAGGGTCGGCAAGGTCCGGCAATGTAAGTGCCGCCGGCCCGATGTCTTGTCCGTTGAGATAAACTTCCGGCGGCGCGTCGATGCGCGGGTTTGCGATTTCAAAGCTTAACAGCGCAGTGAGCGGTTGCGCTTCTATTGGAAATTGGAACGCGGCGCTTTGCTGACTCTGCGTATCAATCCGAATTGCCTCCGCCGCGAGAGTGGCGGTCACTGTTCCAAAGTTCTCGACGTCTTCGGGCGGCGAGTGCAGCGCCGGCACAGACGAGAACGGCTCGGGAATCACGTCACGATGTTCAGCGTTCACCGGATGCACAACTTCACTGGCTGTCATCCAATCGAGATAGGCCGCCCGAATTGTTTTTCCGTCGCCGGGCACCTCGATATCAATGGCGGAGGCGCCAGTCATCGGAATGAGGACCGAATCGGAGCTTGGCAGATTCATTCCAACGCCGAGCGTGCCCGAGCGCAAAATGTGGCTGCCGGATTCATCCCATGCCACCAATTCAGGCTGCTGATTCGGTTTGTCGTCAAAAAACAGTCGGAAGAAAAGGATCTGATAATCCGGACCGGGTTGTGTTACGCGAATGCGAAAAACGCTTTTTGATGCTCCACCGCCTTCGCTAACCTCACCCGGCAGAAGCGTGAGCGCTTCGACCCATGCCGGCGCATCTTGCGTTTTTGAGTTGCGCGACATCGTTTGGCGCAGATCCAGCCATGCGCTTGATGGCACTGGCTGCCCAATCGCTTCAGCAGTGGCGGGCAGAGCATCGGTCAAAGCTTCCTGCGCATATGCGCGGCAGACCGCAGCCAAAAATATCGCGAACACAGCCCGGACTAACATTGAGTGGCCGAGATTATTCACACGCCACCTGTTTTGCAAGCTCTCAGTTTTAATGCGGTCTGATTTGCAAGCTGTGCGTCATTTCAAAGACTGCCGACAAAATGCTGAATACAACCAAGCCGACCAACACGGCGATCACGACGATGATTATCGGCGGAATTAGTTGGGAGATCCACCCAACCGATCGATCAAGTTCGCGTTCATACACATCGGCGATCGCTTGCATGGTTTCGGCGAAATGCCCGGTTTGCTCGCCGACAGCCATCATGTCGGTGAACAGATCCGGAAAGAGCTTCTGCTGTTGCAGAGCAGCTGATAACGTCGCGCCATCAATCACGGCCTTGCGCACCTCGCCAAGTTTTATTTCGAGAAAGCGGTTGCCGGCGATCTCAGTCACCAAATCGAGTGAGCGTAGGAGCGGCACACCGTTTTCCATCAAAGTCCCCAGTGTGCGTGCAAATTGCGCGTAATATCTGTGCCGGATTACCCGCCCATAGCCGGGGATGATTAACCGGAAGCGGTCCCATCCGATGCGCCCTTCCTGAGTCCGGACAAACGCGCGGAAACCGACGATTGCGCCAACCACTATGAGCCCGCCCAACCACCAGTAACCCGTGATGGCGTGATGAATCTGCAACAAAATCCGTGTTGGCAATGGAAGTACACCGCCGGTTTGCGCCATGAATCCGCTCAACTGCGGCACCATGAACGTGATGAAAATCGTAACCAGAATGGTGCCGGCCAGCGCTAGAAATGCCGGATAAATCAACGCTTGTTGGACGCGATCTCGCAATTCTTTTGCCTGCGTCAGATGTTTCACTACCCGGAGTAGAATTTGCGGCAACGCACCGCTGACTTCACCCGCAGCCACCAGGTTCACATACAGCGGCGGGAAAATCCTCGGCATCTCGCTCAGGGCCTGCGAAAAACTGCGGCCATCAACCAGCGACCGATGCAGGGCATGAGTCATTTGCTGCACGCGCGGCTGTCTTAGCCGTTTCTTCAACACCGACAGCCCTTCGTCGAGCGTCATACCGGCTTGCAATAAATGGGCCAGCTGCTCCGTGAAAATGAGCAACTGGCCGTGCGGAATTTTCAGGTTTCTCGCCGGCGTAGCAGCGTCAGGCGCGCCTAGTAGTCGCAATTTCCTTTGCGTTGGCGCCGCCGCATTTGATTTTGTTTCGGATGGCTTTGCGCCTTCCACCATTTCGATCCGAATCGGAATGCAGTGTTGCGACTCAATTTGCCGAATCGCAATGGCGCGATCTGCGCAGTCGAGGACGCCTTCAACTAAACCGCCCTGCGCGTTGCGCGCACGATAAGTAAACTGTGGCATCGGCGGGGCAAAATAATCGGAAACCTTAAATCTCAAAACTGAATCTGGTCGCAAACTCGGATAAGGATACCGAACGATTGATTGGGGATCCATATTTCTGCTTTGCTGTTTGATAACTGATTGCATTCGGATGAAAGCGATCATGCGCTGGTTTCGCTCTTGCCACCGAAAAAAAGACCTAACGAATGACTCTGAAGAAGGTTTTCTTGCCGCACCATCGCAGTCTGATATGAGCGCGATATGAGATGTGCAGGAACGATACTGACTGCGTTTATCGAACTGGAATCGGCGGTGCGGGCTGGCTGTGATTGTGCTTGAGGAGCAGGTGAGGTCTTCGCCAGACTGGGTGCCGCTAAACGGATCCGTGAATCAGGCGAGGGCTTTATCTCACCCCCGCCTCGGTTCTTCGTCTTTTGCGGACCCGCAAACCTGAAAAGTAAACCCTGCGGGGGAACACGCCTAGGGCGATGAGTGTGAAGCGAGCAAACCTGCGTTGCAAATGGTCAACAATCTTGAAAGCAGCGCACCCGCATCTTAAACAACCAGCCTAAATAATCAGCCGTCACGGCGACGACGTGGCGGCTTTTTGTTTTGCCTCGCTCACCACTCTTTTGAAATCGCCAGTGTGCTCGTGCGTCTCGATCATGTTGCCAGCTTTATCACAAAGCGGTGACTACAACGTGTAACCCTTAAAGACTACTGGAAATCCGCAGATTTGTTCAGAATCGCCCGCTTTTTGGGGCCTGCTTTCAACGTTATTACCTATGAAAAGAGGCGGGGGGCGGGAATCGAACCCGCGAATAGATTCACCCCAGGTGAAGCTATCCAGTCAACCCAGTGATCAAGACAAGTCACAACATCATTGACATCCGCGAATGTTGTGATTGTGTTGTGACTATGCCAAGCCTCAGAAAAGACGCCCGCGGACGTTCGCCGTTCTGGATTTGCTGCTACACGAGCGCAACCAGTCAACGGCTTCAGAAATCAACGAAGATCACAATCAAACCGTTCAAAAGCGATAAGCGCAAGGACGGTTCGCCCAAAAATGCCGCTGACAAGAGAGGGGAAGCTTGGGAAGTCTGTCTTGCAATCGAGCGCGCCGAAAACCACGCGAGGAACGGTACGCTTACAGAGCAGCAGGCCAAAAAGATCATCAGTGAGATTGTAGAACGTACGACGGGCGAACCGCTGCACAATTACAAGGTTCGCGATTGGCTGAACCATTGGCTCGACATGAAAGAGCAGGTGCGCTCGGGCAAAACGATGGATCGTTATCGCCAGGTAATTCGAGACTTCATCGTGTCGCTCGGCAGCCGCGCAAATCTCGCGCTGGCGCATATCACGCCGAAGGACATTCTCACCTATCGCAATTTAATCACTGCTGCGAATAAGACAGCGCGCACAGCCAATCTTTCAATCAAGGTTGTAAGCGCTGCACTCAACGCCGCGCTTCGGCAGGGCTACATTCCGAGCAACCCTGCGACGGCAATTGAAAGCCTCCCGGTGAAGGCTGAGGAACGTGTAGCGTTTACTCCGGCGCAGGTTTCAAAACTGGTGCGGGTAGCAAATGGCGATTGGCGAGGCGCAATTCTCCTCGGCTATTACACTGGCGCACGGCTTGGTGATGTGGCCAACATGCGATGGGACGCGATTGATTGGCGGAACAAGATCATCCGCTTTACGCCCAGCAAGACAAAAAGACCAGTAGCGATACCGCTGCATCGGGACCTTGAATGTGAGCTTTTGAAGAACGCTGGCATCGGCAAAGCACCCATGTTCCCATCTCTCACCGGGAAGGGGACTGGCGGGAAACACGGACTTAGTGGGCGATTTGCTGCGATCATGGAGAAAGCGCGCATTGAAGGCAGACGGACGCAAGCGAGCGGCGGGCGAACGTTATCAAGCCTCAGTTTTCACAGCTTGAGACATTCATTTAACAGCGCAATGGCCAATGCTGGTGTATCGCAAGAAGTCCGACAGAAACTTACCGGACACACATCGGCGGAAACGAACAAGGTTTACACGCATCACGAGCTTGAAGCGTTGCGCGCCGCAGTATCAGTCATTCCCCGCATTGGCGGCAACTAAGACCGTCCTGATTGCAAATGATTGCAGCACAGCAAAGAAAGCGGTCGGCTCTTCCCTTGGCATCGTTTTGATTGAGCGCCCGCTACTCTGATACTCCCGGACTGCGCTCTGCGTCAGGATCGCCAACCGTGATTGCCAGTCGCCCCATGTTGAGCACGTTCAACGAGAACGGCTTTGTCGGGTGCTTTTCGTTCCAGTCGTGCAGCTCCGCTGCGCTTTGCGTGATCGAGCGTAACGCCCGATGTTTACGCACAATCTTGGTTGGCTTACTTGCTGCAAGATGCTCGGCGGCTTTGCGGGCTGCGGTTGACAGACCGATGCGAGTTGCTCGGCTATCCTCTGCCAGTACTTCACTGAGGACTTCGGAACCTTTGCGGACATTTGCGGACAGCGCAGTCGGAGACGTTACAGCGGCATCGGCTTTGTCCTCCTGAGATTTGACCAGCCACTTCTGGCGTGAGCAACGTTTCATCGCTCGTTGAACAAAACGCTCTTGTTCTTCCGGGGGCAGATCGCGAGCAGCTTGTCTGGCGGCCTGGCGAATCCCAATCGTAACGGCGGCAGCTCTAAGGCCGGGCCAATCAATTTCTTCAGGTCTCAAAGTGACAAAACATAATTGAAAACTTCCCTGACTCCAAGTTTGACAAGAAGTCGGATCACTTCCCAGTCTCACGGCCTACTCAGGCTCTTTCTTGTCGCGTCATTACGTTTCACGACGATTTAATTTAGGGTTCGTAAAACTCGCCTGCGTGCTCGTGCGTTTCAATCACGTTGCCAGCAGCATCGTAAACGCGGATGACGGCATCGTGCGCGTGTCCGGCGAGATACTACATAAAAATTAGGTGACGCCTGACTAGACAAATTACGTGGTCAAAAATGAGGGCAATTGCGAAAGGCTCAGCTTAAAATGCCATTCAAGAATGCGTGCCTACGAAGATGGTACTCCTCGTAACGATTTTGCGGCTCAATGCCGATTGATTGTGCCAACGCATCGGCATACCAACGCAGCATCACGACGACACGCCAGAACTTCGATTCCCGCGTTAGATGCCCCCATGGTTCTCCTGTTCGAGTCCTTCATGGCTTGCGCGTTGCTGACTCGTCGACAGGATCATTTCAATCATCTCCCTGTCACTTTGCAGGCCGGAGCCGGTGACCTCGTCAACCACCCCGAGCCAATACGCCTCTTCCGGCGTGAGTTGGTAATCTTTCGTTTGCAGCAGCCGACACAATGAAACGACGAAATACCATAGAACCTCCAGCTTGTCTGCCGCATGGCTCTCCAGATAAACTTTGTGCTCTTCTTCGCTTTTGCTTTTGAATTCGACGCTTTGCGCGTGGGTCAGAAACAGGCTGCCATAAACCTCCAGCTGAGCATCCAGGTCCTTCGTTTGCGAAGCGTAATCATGAATGAGATTGAAGTCGCTCGCCACTTCGCGCATTCCCGTGCGGCTCAACAGCCAATCATCTTCCTTATGCAGTCTGCTTCTGTAGTCCACGATGGCCCGCACCAACTCGGGCTCCAACTGCTTGGTTGGCCACTGCGCGACGTTCTTGCGCTTCTTCAAGTAATTATCGGCCGCAGTTTTGACCTCTTGCAGTGATTTTTGCTTTGCAATCGCCTCTCTCAGCAACATCGCATTCTCCGGCGTGAATTTGGCCGTCAAAGCCTCGACCAATTCTTCCAGCCCTTGCGGTCCATTCCGAAATTTCTCGATCGCATCCTTTAACTGGACCACGCGCCAGATAATCCTTCGGAACGAAGAACGCGCTAGGCGAAGCGCAAGCCTTTCATTGGCCTCCTGCAGATTGGCCGCGACCGACGTTGCCCCCTCAAAGGTCAGCAGTTGCTCAAACGCCTGTCTGGACCCGTGATAAAGAATGTCAGCTTGAGGTTCCGCGATGGCATAATCACCCAGCGCCAACAAATCTGCTGCCGCGCTCGCTGCTGTCCCTATCACGACAGTAATTAATCGGCATCTTCTTCCATCCTGATCCGGGGCCTTAATTAGAAAACGGATGCCCTCCGCTATTGCAGATGATCCCCCAGGGCTGTCGATGTAGAGCGTTATCGGATCTCCGCTGGCGGCTCGGAGTTCTTTTATTCGCGGGCTTAGGGCGTGCGCAGCCTCCTGGGTTATTTTTCCCGTCAGGAATAATGAGCGCTCGAAATTCTCCCGATAATCTTTGTCGTGGACGGGCATTTACGCAACGGCGCCTCGTCGCCATGGTCCGAGGCGGCCTCAGCCTTCCGATTCGCCTCTATTCTGTAACGGTTCGAGTCGACAAACGCCTTCACATCCCCGTCATATTGCTCAACAATGATCCGAACAACCCTCGCCAGACGTTTATCCACCCTTGGGGCTTGTTTTTGTTCAAGTCCTTTGTCGAGCATTTCTATCAATCCCTTGCGCGTAATTGGAATCTTTCGGCCATGGAGCGACCACCCCAGATTCTCCGGACCAGTAGCCGGCGCGAAAGCTTCGCGCCAGCCACCTTGTGTTTCCATCGTCACGACTCACGCCGCAGGATAACCAAGAAACTCTTTCGCTTTGGCCACTTCGGCATCCCATTTCCTTAACTGTTCCGGGTTAAGGAAGCGCTCCAGCCCCTCGCGTAGTTCCGTTCGGCGAGATCCGATCGCCTTGATGATGTCCTGCCGGGTAACGTCCGGATGGGACTTCTTGTATTCATGCAGCCTGCCCGCCGCAAAAGCCAGCCGCTCGTGAAGTTTTGTCTTTTGTTCATCCGAGAGGTTTAGATCCCCTGCGAACCGTTTGAGTTCATTTCTGATCGCTTGACCTTGTTCATCATTCATCATTTTATTCCTTATTAAACCGGGAATTTGATTTTGGCTCCCGTCCGCCATCCGGCCAGATTGTCCACTCTCGGGTCACACTGGCCAGAAACAAGTGTACATGCCGACGGCCAGGAATCTGCCCATTAATTGCCCAATGCTGTGCAGTTATTGTTGTTGTTGCCGTGCGAAGCGCAAAAAAGGCAGAATGCCTGGCACGTGAAGTATTGGGAAATCATCACTGACAATCTCAAGAAAGCCGGTTGGAGTTGGGGGTGTGTATCAACGATTAATTCTAATCGGCAAACAATCTTTGTCGCAGATGCGCACCGCGGCGACGGAAAGCGTTTCGTTGTGCGTGCTGATGAAAAGCTGACTGCATTTTTGGAACTCGCAGCGGCTGCTGCTACTACTGTAATTAGTGACGTCCCCTGCCAGAGCTTTTACGAATGAATTTGTGACAACTTACGCAGCTCAATGTCATCTGACCATAGGCAAGCGATGCAGCATCCAGGTTCTTCTGCTGGCCAGCTTCCATCAACTCCTGGGCCTTACGGCGGAATTCGTTGAGGAATAGTTCGTATTCCGGCACTTGGCGCGAATACCAATTCGTTTTATTGCTGAGTTCCACGAGCTTCTGTGCGTTGTTCGCAATGAGCCCGTAGTCCTCCAGCGTGATCCCAACGAGCACCTGCTGCGAATAAGCCACTTTTTGCCGCATAGCTTCTTTAACGCCCAATTCCTTCTGTGCTTGAGCATAGGTTGATAAAGTGCCAGCAAAGAGGGATGCGAGAAGCAATGCCGCCAGAAGAAAGTGAGAATTCAGTTTATCGCTGGGTTCCACTACGAGGACCTCCCGTCTAATCTCGCGATGTTACCAAGCAACAGTCGCCCCGAGCAATGGGAAAGTGAATTCAGCACTCTCTGAAATCGCCCTTGTGCCCGTGCGTCTTTGATGACGTTGCCCGCATCATCGTAAAAAGCCCATAACAGCATCATGTGACAAGTCGGACTGCGCGCATATTTTCGTCAGTTTAACGTTCACTTAAATGGAAATACAAAAACGCTCCGCTGATTCGTCTCCTGACTCGAATCGCCTACGCAGTCGTCGGATGATATGAACGGGCGCGGTAATGGGAGCGACAACATTCACTCCGCTCGAAGAATGCCGGTTATGAGCCAATACCTCGTTGATCGCTCCTACCGGATTCGAAGCACAAGAAAACGCGCAT
Source organism: uncultured Verrucomicrobiae bacterium (assembly GCA_963757675.1). GTDB lineage: Bacteria > Verrucomicrobiota > Verrucomicrobiia > Chthoniobacterales > UBA10450 > Udaeobacter. The sequence goes on from CAVWTH010000003.1 coordinate 97,618, forward strand.
GCACGAAACTAGCGCCAGCTCAGCGGTCTTAGTTTCTAGGTTAAATTAGTACCGATCCTTGTAATGATGACGACGCTGGCCGCCGTAGTACCGTTTGCCGGAGGACCGCTGGCCGCCGTAGTACCGTTTGCCGGAGTAACCGCTTGCCGCCGTAGTACCGATTGCCGGAGTAGCCGTAGCCGCCGTAGGGGTAGCCATACCCGCCGCCGTAGCCATAGCCGCCCCTGTAGCCGTAGCCGCCGCTGTAGCCGTAGCCGTAGCGGCCGTACGGGTAGCCATAGCCACCGCCGTAGCCGTACCCGCCGTAGCGGCTGTAGGGGTATCCGTAGCCGCCGCCGTAACCGTATGGATATTCCTCGCACGCGGTTAACGTCACCGCAGCGACGCAAATTAAGGAAAACATGAATTTTCCCTTCATGCTAAACTCTTAATCGCAGCGAGCGCCCGGCGTGGATGGGTTTATACGCCGTTTTTATACGCCTACCGCGCTATTGTAGAGGTTGTCAGCGCATTCATCGTAAACACGAATCACGGCGCGATGTGAACGGCTGCGATGCTCGGCGTATCCGATTGCGTTGCTGACTGCGTTCGGCTCGCCGTACCAAAGGCGACCGAAGGGCAGCGCATCGGAGATTAGATCGACGCCGCGTTTATCACTGCACTGGCGCACTTCGTAAGCCTCGACGCTCATAAGCGGCCTGATGTCCCCCAAAAGGCATAGGACTAAAGTCTAATAAGCGAAGCTGTCGGCAACATTGTCAGAGCTCAAAAGGAAAGGCGTTATGAAATTGGTTAGTCTTAGAACGAAGCAGGCTCATCGACCAAGCAAGTTAGCCAAACCGTCCCGCGCTCACCGTGAATTTCTGACCACGGCAACGGTCCCCGCTCTCCAAATCCACACCTACGCCGAGCTTCGTCAACAGATTCACGACGACCCGCGGCTCCAACATCCGGAATGGATCCAGCCAAATGGGGAGTCCCCCATCTGTGATTCTTACGAAGCGCGCCTCATAGAACTGCTCGCCAGAGATTAGATGCAAAGAAAGGAACGATGTCCATGAGGGCGATCGCGGCACGGTTCACAGATAAATCCGTTAAACTCGATACCGAGAAGCGCAGGGTTTTGACGACGCTCAAAATGATTTATGAGGGCGGCTCGCTCGATGGCAAGACTGCCAATTTCTCCACTCTCAACCTCTCCTGCGTCGTGGTTGGCCTCCACCGGGGTAATTGGCACTTCTTTGAAACTTATAAGCGCACGATCTGGGTCAATATTCGCAACCGGCGAACGATCTTTCGCTGCGTCGGTTTCACTTCCAAATCGAACAACAGCAGTAGATGGAAGAGGTTGCTCGCGGTCCTTCACATCTGCAAACTGCGGTCCATCACAATATAAATTTTTCTACGCGCTGTTTTTAACCTCGTGCTAGAGCAAATTTATCTGGCGAGGCAGTGGTTGCCCGATCACCACTCTTTGAAATCGCCCTTGTGAGCATTCCGCGTGATGGCGGCAGCGAGGCAGGCAACCCACCACAACACGAGGTATGGCAGGTAGAGCGGCACTGGTCGATGAAGTGTCGTTTGCTTTTGACTAAGGTTTCGACGAAGGCGAGCGGCGCGATCGCGCCGAAGATGAGGAGGAGGCTTCGCTGGGGTGCGGCGTTTCGGGCTTCGCGGAGAAGGTGCGCGCGTTCATGGCTGCTTTTTCTCACAGAGCTTTTGGAAAGCTGGATCGGTGCGCAACGAGTCCCAGATCGGGTCGAGCTCTAAAAAGGCGGGCGTAATGGGAGCCGGGCCGTAAATCCAGCTGCTATAGGGCGTTTGTAATAGCTGGGTGAGAATTGAAATCGCGCGGCTTTTCTCGCCCAAAGTTGTCTGAATTAACGCCAGGTTCTCTTCAAAGGTAGGTCCGGATACCTGATCTATGGCACGGGGCACAAGCATGATTGCACGCTCCGCTAGCTTTAAGGCCGAGTCCTTCTCCCCCGTCGCAGCATAAGCGTGAGACAGCGGTCCCACAACGAGAGCGTTGTCTGGTTGATTTCTGTAGAGCTGCTCGAGTGTATTGCGTGCCTGTTCAGCGGTGGCCTTTGCCCCAGGCGTATCGCCAGCAAGGCGCTGCATGAAAGCAAGCACTACCTGGTCACGGCCCTTGACGCGCTCAGACTCAAAATGGAATTGAGTCTGTCGGAGTCGCAGTAAGCGAATGGCCTCCTCGTAATTGTGTTCAAGTCTCAACTGACTGACCTTGATTGCGAGGGTATCTTCAGAAGGAGTCTGCCAGTTTATTTCCGACAGAAACCTGGCAGATTCTTGCAGGTTTCCCTCGGCCTGATAAATACCGGCCTTCGCTGCCATCGCGTCCGGATCGTTTGGTGTAATATCCAGCACTCGATCATAGAGCTTTAGCGCAGCCGGGAATTGTCGAACCATGCTGTAGGTCTCTGCGGCGTCTGTAAGTAACTGCACATTACGTGGGTCCAGGGCGAAGGCTTGTTCGAAGTAGGCAATGCTTTGATCCCAGTGTCCCTCGCGTCGAGCAATAAAGCCCAGGGCGTCTGGTACCTCGCTGTTGCCTGGTAACATTTTACTGACGCGACTGAACGTGGTTTTGGCAGCACCGTAATCACGTAGCACCCAGTATTGATAATAACCCAGGGCGAGCAGAGTTTCGGGCGAGTTCGGCTCCAGTTTCTGCGCATTCTCCAAAGCATGTTTCGCTGCGTCGCCGCGAGCAGCGGAAGTAGTGTCGTTGCGGTTAAAGTAGAGAAGGGCGTCCGCGCTAGAAAGCCGCGCCCAGGCGACCGCAAACTTGGGGTCAAGCTGCACCGCACGCTCATAAAAATCGATAACTTTCGCTTGAAGATCGTTGGAGTAGGAGAAGTGGCTGCGCGCTTCAAAAGCCAGGCCGCGAAGATATGCATCGTAAGCTTCAGGATTGTCTGTCGGTTTGGCTGCAATGAGTTCTTCTTCCTGACCAGTAAATTTCGCCCGCAACTGATCGGCAATGGCTTTGGCCACCTCGCTCTCTACGGAAAAGATGTCAGTCAGTTTGCGATCAAACGTCTCTGCCCAGAGATGTGAGTCACTCGCAGCTCGGATCAGTTGCACATTCACGCGCACCTGATCATTTGTTTTCTGCACGCTCCCCTCGAGAAGATTGGCGACACCGAGCTGGCTTGCAATGTCAGAAAGTTTTTGAGATGTGTTCTTGTAACGCTGCGTGGACGTGCGCGAGATCACTTTGAGATCCGCGATCTTTGAGAGCCGCGTCAGGATCTCGTCCTGGATCCCATCGGCGAAGTAGGCGTTTGATTTATCTTCACTCAGATTTTCAAACGGCAGAACGGCGATCGACTTTTCATTTGATGATGGCGCCGGGGTGAGAAAGAAAAAAGAATAGGCAACCGCTGCGGCTGCCAGGAGCGCCGCCGTCAGAGTAAGTAACGCGCCCCGCTTATGACGTTTAATTTTGCTGATGATAGTTTCGGCCGGCGCTTTTGTGCGCGACGAAGAGCTTTCGGCTTCGAGTTTTCCGTTGAGACTGCGCAGGTCGGCCAGCATCTCCTTGATCGTTTGGTAACGTTCATCACTTTTTTTGCGCAAAGCCTTTTGCAGAATGGATTCGAGATTGGGTGGAACATCTGGCGATAAGCCGGATAAAGGTGGCGGCTCTGCTGTCAGGATGGCGGCAATGCAGTCGCTGGGCGTCTCGCCGCGAAACGGCGGGCGTCCTCCCACCATTTCGTAGAGCACTACGCCCAGGCTCCAAATATCCGAACGCGCATCCACCTTCTGGCCGCGCGCCTGTTCTGGAGACATGTAATGCGCCGTGCCTAACACTAACCCCGGTCGCGTTTGCAGCAGCGCCGTTGTTTCGACGGTATGATCTGCTGATCCAGGCGTTTGCTCGGTCAGTTTGGCAATCCCGAAATCGAGCACCTTCGCATATCCGTCCGGTCGCAGCATGATGTTATCCGGTTTGATGTCGCGGTGCACAATGCCGGCATCATGCGCGGCAGCCAGCGCTGAGGCTACTTGCACGGCGATTTCCAGCGCCGCATGCGGATTTAATCTCCCGCACGTTAGCGACGCACGGAGGGTGCTGCCTTCGATAAACTCCGTGGCGATGAATTGAACGTTTCCTTCTGCGCCAATCTCGTAGACCGTTAGAATGTTCGGATGATTTAAGGCCGAGGCAGTTCTCGCCTCATTTTTAAACCGGCTCAACTGCGTCTGGTCCGTTGTCAGGCTGTCGGGTAAAAGTTTGAGCGCGGCTTTGCGCCCGAGTCGCTCGTCCCGCGCGAGATAGACCTCGCCCATTCCGCCGACGCCGATGAGTGCCTCGATCCGGTAATGACCAATCAATTTTCCGACCAACCCACCGGCCCTGTTGTTAGTCACAAGCTCGGGAGCGACTTCGAAGGCCGGTAATTCAATAAAATTTTCCGACTGCTCATAAGAGGTGAGCAAAGACGCCACCTCCTGCCGCAAGGCTTCGTCATCCTGGCAAGCCTCATCAAGAAATGCGGCCCGCGCCTCGGGCGCACGTTCGACGGCTAACTGGAAGAGATCGTTGACCTGTTTCCAGCGCTCAGCCTTCATCAGGTTTCTTCCTCGCTCAGCTCCCGGTAAAGCCAGGCCTTGGCCATGGTCCACTCGCGCTCCACCGTCCGCTGAGAGATTTTCAGGAATTCAGCCGTCTCTGTGACCGACAAGCCACCGAAGTAGCGCAGTTCAACAATCTGACTTTTGCGCGGGTCCTGTGCGGCCAGGGCATCTAACGCTTCATCGAGGGCGAGTAACTCCTCCGATCGCGTTTCTGTTACTAACGCGGCTTCATCCAGAGTTACTTTCATTGCGCCGCCGCCACGCTTGAGTGCTTGGCGTTCCCGGGCGTGGTCAACCATGATGCGCCGCATCAACTGCGCGGCGGCCGCGATAAAGTGGCTCCGGCCTTGCCAGACCGGCTTCGTATCATCGACCAGCCGTAGGTAGGCTTCGTTGAGAATGGCGGTGGTTTGCAGGGTGTGGCCGGCGCGCTCCCGGCTCATGTAATGATGAGCGAGCCGGTGCAATTCGGGTTGCACCAGCGGGAACAACTTCTCAAGCGCTCCTTGGTCTCCGCTGCTCCACTCGCCGAGCAGTTGGGTGACCTCTTGTCGCGTGGATGGCGGTGTCGTCATAAAGGCTGCTCGACGCCGCAAAGTCTAACACTGATAGAGGGATTTTCACAGCACGGCCGGAGGCGATCAAAAAAAGACTGCGCAGTCGTGGCGGGTTTCAGGCGGCCTTTCCGCTTTAACGCATGAACCGGCACAACAATAAACACGCCGGAAAAACCAAAACCAAAACAGAAACCAAACCTTAAACCAAAAAAAACCATGAAAACCAAAACATCAGTAACCACAAACAATCATCAGCCTTCGACTGCTTGCAGAGAAAAGCATGCAGCAATGAAGCTGCCAATTCGTTCGACCATTATAGCCGCCTTTGGCGTGCTCGCAGTGCTACTGCCAGCTCACCAGGCTGCGCACGCGCAGGGCACCACATCAGACGACTTTGTTGCGCCGATTGTATTCCAGGCGGCCGGGGCAAAGGCCGCTTCGCTTAAGGGCGCGGTCGACGCGTATCGCCGTGCTCTCGGAGACCCCAACAACCTCAATAACCCGGGGCCGCTCGCCAGCGGTCGCCGCGAGATCAACTGGGACGGTGGCAACCCCGCCATTATCGCTACGACAACGCCGGTAACGCCGTTCGATGTGTTCCTGAACACCCGCGGCGCCCGCTTCACGACACCGGGGACGGGCCTCTCACAGGCTACTCCATCGGGGTGGCTGCGCTCTTCGGCAATGCGACGTACAGCACCATCTTCAGCACCTTCAGCCCGTCGCGGTTGTTCACTCCGGTGGGCAGCAACATCACCGAAGGTTTGTTCTTTATACCCGGTACCAGCAGCCCCCTGGTACCGTAGGTACCCCAGCAGCGGTGAGGGGCTTCGGCGCGGTCTTCACAGACGTACACGCCCCAGGCCGGACAGGCCCCACCACGTTGGTCGAATACTTCGATGCCGACGGCGATCTGCTCTTCAGCGGCCTCGTCCCGGCCTCGCCGCATGCCAACGGCTTGTCCTTCTTCGGCATCGTGTTTCCCGACGCGCGCATCGCCCGGGTGCAGATCACGAGCGGTAACGTTGCCCCGGGGCCAAATGATGATCGCCAGCATGACATCGTCGTGATGGATGACTTCATCTACGGCGAACCCCAAGCCTTACCCTAAGCCCTGCGGCACCATTCCTAACGTTTCACAATCAGCCGTCACGCTTCACTGGCGTGGCGGCTTTTTGTTTCACGTGTGACGCCCTACCATTCTTTGAAATCCCCCGCGTGCTCGCGGGTGTCGATCACGTTGCCAGCTTCATCGTAAACGCGAATCACTGCATCATGTGAACGGCTGCGATGCTCGGCGTATCCGATTGCGTTCGCGACGGCGTTTGGTTCGCCGTACCACAGCCGACCGAAGGGCAGCGCATCTGAAATTAGATCAACGCCGCGCTTGTCGTTACGCGGGCGGACTTCGTAAACGTGCATGGCAGGCCCCGATAGCTTTTTCTCGCTCATGACAGGCTTCCTCCGGCTTCCTTTATCGCAAACTCTTCCAGAACGCACGCCATTTCAGTCTGGAAATCTTTCCACGTGAGTTCTCCCGGCGCGATCCGAGAGTCAAAATAGGGTCGCAAAAACCGCGCAGCTTCAGCCCTTAGCATATCAAATAGCGTTATTCCCAGTTTCCTGCACATCTCGCGCAGGAACTGCGAATACGCCGGGTGACGTTTCAGCCAGACACGGCATGTGCTTGAACAGGTAATGGCGTTCCTTCCTGTTGCGTCAAACAGCTTGCCGCAAACTACGCAGGCTATGATGCAACACTTAGCCATCATCTATTACACCCTGAGCTGCGCGTGCAGTGTGAAACGAACTGTGAAACGGCGTGAAACGAGCGCGGGTTTGGGTGAAACGAGAGCGGTCAAAACATGAGGCTCTCGTTCCATAGTTCGGCCTGTGCTTTTCATAGGTGAACAAGCCTGAAAAGAGGCTCTCATTTCACGTTTCAAGGGTATAGCCACGAAATGTGAAACGAGACCGGGTTTCGTGAAATGAGCGTGAAATGAGTTTTCATGATTTCTCGTCGATTTTGTTCCCTTCGACGAGGAAGTATTCACGACTCTTTTTGATGATCTTTCCCGCGTCGATCGCTCGCTTTGCGAGCCTGGAAACAGTTGCCGGGCTTGTTTTCATTTCCTCCGCGATCTGACTGCATTCTCGGACCCCGTCCTCAATCAACGAAAGAAAAACGTCGAGGGTCTGCGCTTGCTTATACGAGATGCTGACTTCGCCGCTGGATTCCGTAACAAAATGCCATTCAAATCCTTGCACTTGTTCCTGCGTATTGCGCGACGGTTTGCTGAACCTAGACACAAATCGCGCGCCGCGCTTGTCATCCGCGTTCTGCTTGGCATCGTCCAATGCGATAATCCAAAACACATTGTCCTCACGCTTGCTTGTTCCGCGCATTTCGCCAGAGCGCCCCGCGTGATGCACGATCACAACCGCGATCTTACGTCTGCGTAAATCCAACAGCCAACTGTTCACCAGTTCCCACGAATCGGCCTCGTTCTCCCGCATTCCGCTAGCGAGCGTCGAGAGATTGTCGAGGATTAGCACCTTCACGCCACTTGCCATGCAGCGTTGCGTGATTGCTTGCTGGATTTCCCGATTGGCAACGTTTAATACCTTTCCGCTCCGGTCGAAAAGAATTTCATGATTGAGGAATTGCAGATTGTCATTGCTGGCGTCCAATCCTTCGCAGCGTGACCGCATAAGATCGGGCGGCATCTCCCCATCCACGTAAAGGATCTTGACCGCCTCAGGCGCCTGCCATTCTCCAAGTTTGCCACCGGTCGAGAGCGCCTGAGCAATCGCCAACGCCAACCATGTTTTGCCAACGCCGCGAAAAGCGAAGATGAATCCGAGATCACCTTCGCAAAACCAATCGGCGAGAAGTTTTTTGCGCGGAATCAATTCAAGATCGTGCAACTCACTTGACGTAACGACGGCTGCATTGAGCGCGTCCACCCAGCTTTGCTCCGCTTCGCGCACGGTCTCCGCCTTCACTATCGCGTCGAGTAGGTCTTTGTCCGTAGCGCCCGCACGCGTCCAGTCGTTTAGGTCTTTATATTGCGTTGGAATCTTTACGCGCTTCACAGCGCACTTCGTGCCAGCGACAATATTTTGCTGCCACGTCTCGGCAGCATCATCATTCTGAGTCCAGAGATAGAGCGTACAGTTTTTGGGAACCGATTCAGTGCAGAGCTTGGCGTTGCTAGAACCTCTTGTGATTAACACGCCGTCGCGCTCGCCACTTTTATCGAGATAATCCAGGCCGTCCCACGTAGACTCGAAAACGCAGACGCGATCACCGGCGATCAATTCCCCAATCACGAGCGGCCGCGCCTTTGTGCCCTGTGGATAGTAGCGCCAAGAGCCGTCTTTAAGTCGGTAGTGAGCTGCGACCACATTGCCCCTGCGATCGTGTACCGGAAACGAGATGCAGCCGTCATACAGCCCGACAAGTCCGTTCTCTTTGAGCCAAGAACAAAACTCGACTGAGTAGCCGCGCCATTTCGCGAGCTGCTCAAGATGGGTATCGGTGAACGCGCCAACGCACTTTTGCCAGTCGAACGGTTGTTGTTCGCCCGTCCGCCTCGCAAGGCGCTGTGAACGAACAGGCGTTGCACCATTAACACCCGCCATTTCGAGAAAGATCTCGATTGCTTCACCTCGGGAGATGCCTCTATGTTTTTCGAGGAATGTGATCTCGTCACCGCCACCGCATCCGGTGTGACATTTGAAAAACCAGCCATTTCCGTTTCGCCACATTGAAAACGAGTTGTGCTCGTCTTCGTGAAACGGACAGCGGGCGCTTTTCTTCGCGTGTGCGCCGAGTCCAAGCCGATGCATGAGTGCCGGAAGCGGCAGCTTGCGTTTCGCTTCTTGGATTGCGCTATTCATGGCGTGCGTCCAAATGCGAGCAGAAGTTGTTGCGGATAATCCGCGCACTGCAGACACCAAACTGGCCCGGTCAATCCGGATCGCCCGCTGTTACCACCAAGATTCCAATTCGTTACCCGTGAGTTGCACGAAACGCACCTGCGAGTTCGAGCTTTGCGGACAGCGAATGCTTGAAGAGCAAGCGACAACGAGTAATTCTGTGGAAGTCGACCGTTTTGGAGCGGTGTCCCACAAAGACGCCGTTTCTTTTTTGGCGGGGCGAATTGGTTCATCCCGTCTTACTCCATCTGACTGCGAACGAACCGGGCGACTGCATCATAGGGAACTAACGTGACGCCGCGCTGTTTGCCCCGCTGGCGAATGCGGATCAATCTCCAATAGCCGCGTTGCTCGCCCTCGTAATAAAAGGACCTCGAGAAATGGAAGAACGGATCGCCTCCGCTGTTAGGCTTGGGCAACCGAAAGGTTTCAGGGCGTTGCGAAGCACTCAGCGCCGCTTCGCTTGGCGCTTCAACAATAGATGTAACTGGCATGTTGAAGCGTCGCCAAACGCAAAAAACGCCTCAAGAAAAACCCCGTGATTAGTTGCCGAAAAATTGCAGAAAGAACCGTGTCGAACAGCCACCCTTGTTCAACCCACGTCCGCCGACTGACCGAACTCAATTTCTTTAGTGAGAAAATCTTTCGCTTTGTCGATTGCTTCTTTTTCCCATTGCCGCCTCTCCTTGTAGAGCGGACTCACGTTGAGTCTCTTGCTCAGCCTCTCCCGAAAGAATGGTTTTAGACGTATAGCATCCTTGGCGTCTACGTCTTCGCGGCGGTTTATCCTAGTCCAATCTTTTGCAGCCTTGAGTCCAGGGTTGAAGCCGAGTTTGCAAACAAACTCGTCGTAAAGCCGCCATGCGGCGAGGAATTTCAAAAGCTCTTTGTAGTAAGCCGCCGACTCCGGGTCTTGCTTCGGTCGCTTGTAGTACTTGTCAAAGAGTTTTCGGTTCGACTCGCTGGCCAGCCACTGCCCAAATTGTTCCTTCTTTGCTTGCACGCCGTCTCTATAGTCAATGGTAATGAAGACGTGCCTGATCGGGCCGTCGCCAACTACAGCCGGGGCCAAGCCATCAAAATTTTTGTCATCCGTGTCCTCGTTTTTTGATTGCTGCTTGAACTGGTCAGAGATGCGCAACGCATCTAGCATTCGCACATCAGTGATTATCGGGAAGAAGCTAATCGCCTTGAACAATGACCGGAAGTTTGCTCGCTCCTCTTTTGTTAGATCGCGCCACGCTGACTGAGGAAAGTTCTTGCACTGCAAAAAACAAAAACGGTCTCCGTTTAGTATCCAACGCGGGAGATAATTGGAGATCGTCACCGATGAGTTTCGGAGATCGTTTTGACCAAACTTCCGTCGCGCTCTGCGCAGCGTCTCCGACGCCCGTGCGTATTCATAGTAGCAACAGGCTTTAACTTCATCGTCTGCAACGTCGCCATGCAGGTAATCGAGAATAGATTCCTTTTCTTCGATGCTCCAGCGCTTACTCAATAGCGCCGGTTCCTTCGCCTTACTCCAAATCTCACGCGAATAAGGCCATTCAATCTCTGAGTCGCTTTCAATCTTTGGCTCGCTTTGCCGCTTTGAATGCTTCTTTTTCATCGGGAAAAATTTTGGGCGTCCATCCGTAAAAGACGCCCCCGGTCGTGGGGGGGGGCATGGCCTCGAACTGGTGACGGCGACAGAAAAGAAGGCTCAGAATCGAACTGCATCGACAACTCCACCGAGAGCTTCGCATCACAGAAAACGACTTCAACGGACATCGCCAAACACGCCTGAATTTAGCAGATTTGTTGTGACTCTTGTTGTGACTCGGGCGATTGCGAAGCCGATTTCTGACCATTTTACCTATGAAAAGAGGCGGGGGCGGGAATCGAACCCGCGAATAGCGGTTTTGCAGACCGCGACCTTACCACTTGGCTACCCCGCCTGCGTTCTGAGCGCGGACAATATCGTTGTAGCGGCGCTTGTATCAAGCGCCGACCGTAGATGCAGAGACGTTCGCCGCGGCGAACGCCTCTGCAATCGTCCCGCTTCAATCCTTCCACGCTTTAACGCCGCAACAAATCCGGTTATCGTGACGGCGTGACAAAGTCATCCGAGCTTTTCATTGGCGCGCAAAGGCGCATTCCCGGCGGCGTCAATTCGCCGGTGCGCGCGTTCCGCAACGTGGGCGGTGAGCCGTTCTTCGTTGCGCGCGGAGAAGGCGCGCGGATTTGGGACGTCGATGGAACTGAATACATCGATTACGTCGGGAGTTGGGGCCCGACGATTCTCGGGCATGCGCCGAAAGTCGTCGTCGAAGCGGTGCGCGACGCTGCGACGCGGGGACTGAGCTTTGGCGTTCCAAACCCGTTCGAAGTTGAGATGGCGGAATTGATCTGCGGGTGGATGCCGTCGATCGAGAAAGTGCGGATGGTGAACAGCGGCACGGAAGCGACAATGTCGTGCATCCGTCTCGCGCGGGCATTTACCGGTCGCGACAAGATCATCAAGTTCGACGGTTGTTACCACGGTCATGCAGATCCACTTTTGGTGAAAACTGGAAGTGGCGCGCTAACTCACGGCCAGCCGAGCAGCGCTGGTGTTCCGAAGGCGTTTTCTAATCTCACAATCTCGCTGCCCTTCAACAATGCCGAGCTGGTGAAAAAAGCGTTTCATGAAAACGAAGGCGAAATCGCGGCGGTAATTGTTGAGCCGATACCAGCCAACGCCGGACTTTATTTTCCCATAGAGAAGTTTCTGTCTGCCTTGCGCGATGAATGCTCGAAACATGGCGCACTCCTGATTTTTGATGAAGTGATCACTGGGTTTCGAGTTGCGCGCGGAGGCGCACAGGAATTCTTCGGGGTTAAACCTGATCTGACCGCTTTGGGAAAAATAATCGGCGGTGGATTACCCGTTGGCGCATTCGGCGGGCGCGCCGAGATCATGGACCAGCTTTCGCCGGATGGCTCAGTGTATCAGGCGGGAACATTATCGGGCAATCCTCTCGCGCTTGCCGCCGGTTTGGCGCAACTGCGAGAGCTTGAGCGGATCAATGGTTGGGAATTGCTTGAACAATTAGGCGCGCAATTTGAAGAGCTCGCGCGTGAAGCAATTAACAGAGCAGAATATCGACATCACATTTCACCGGCTTGGTTCCATGTTTTGTCTATTCTTTGCCCCGGGGCCGATTGTCGATCTAGCCGGCGCGCAGCGAAGCGACCTGAAGATGTTCGGTAGATTTTTCCACGGTTGTTTGAAACGCGGAGTTTATTTTGCACCATCTCAATTTGAGACTGGATTCATTTCTGGTGCGCACACGGCGGACGACATCGAACGCACGGGCGCTGTTGTGCGTGAAACGCTGGTCAGTTTGTAGGGAAACTGCCAGTTTTCCCCAGCAGGAGCACAATTGAAGGGTAGGGAGATTCCGGGCACCATTTTTCTGTGGGACCTCGACTCCGAATCATTCGGGTTGCCCGGCTGTAGCTTTATGCGAAGGCTGGAGGGATTTTGATTTAAGCCGCGACATCTAGAGATGTCTCGACTTCTCTCGACATGACAAGGGCCACAAACTTACGAATCCGTCCCAGGGCAAAATTCTTCTTCGATGGGGACAGGAAGTTCTTTGTTAAAGGCGTGACATATGGTCCGTTCAAGCCGGACGCGGACGGAAATTATCTCGGCCGGCCGGAGCAACTAGATGTCGATCTGGCGTTGATGGGTGAGGCGGGTTTGAACGTCGTGCGCATTTATCACTCACCGCCACGCTGGTTTCTTGATCGCTGTGCTACGGCGGGCATCCGGGTGCTGGTGACGCTTCCCTGGGAAAAGCACATCGAGTTTCTGCGTGAACGATCCACACGCAGACAGATTGCCGAAAACGTCCGCTCTTCTGTGAAAGCGCACGCGGGGCATCCAGCAATTTTTGGCTATCTGGTCGGGAACGAAATCTCCAGCACGATGGCGCGCTGGCTTGGCACCGCTCGGGTAATTGAATTTGTCGAGGAATTGATTCAGATCGGCCGCGCGATCGACTCGGAGGCGCTCTTTTCGTATGCTACATATCCGCCGACCGAATACCTGCTTCCGCAGAACGCCGACTTTTCCTGTTTCAATGTTTACCTTCATAATCAACGCGATTTTGAAGGCTACCTGCTGCGGTTGCAAAATCTCACCGGCGAGCATCCCCTGATTCTGGGCGAATTCGGCATGGACACCATCCGGCATTCCCAGGAGGAGCAGGCGGAAATGCTTGGCTGGCACATCGACAGCGTCGTGAAATGCGGTTTGGCCGGCACGATTCTTTTCGCATGGACGGACGAATGGTTCACCGGCGGCCAGGAAGTGACGGACTGGGCATTTGGCATCGTCACGCGTGAGCGCACGCCCAAGAAGGCGTTCCACACTATTCAGAAGAAGCTCGGGCGAAACGATTCGACTTTGCCTCACCTTCCGTTGCCGCGCGCACCAATGGTGTCGGTCATTGTATGTTCCTACAACGGAGCCCGCACTCTTGCTGCCTGCCTCGATTCGTTAGGCAAACTAAATTATCCCGCCTACGAAGTCATTCTTGTGGACGACGGGTCCACCGACGACACGACATACGTCGCCGCGCAGTTTCCGCGGGTGCATTACATTCATCAGAGCAATCATGGATTGAGTCACGCTCGCAACACCGGTGCGGCCGCCGCCAAAGGCGAAGTATTGGCCTACACCGATTCGGACTGCATGGCGGACGTCGATTGGCTGTACTATCTCATTGGCACGCTGGTTAGCGGGGATTACGCCGGCGTGGGCGGGCCGAACATCACGCCGCCGGCAGAAAATTGGATTCAGGCGTGCGTTGCAGGGGCGCCGGGCGGGCCAAATCATGTTCTGCTTACGGACACAGTCGCCGAGCACATTCCCGGCTGTAACATGGCGTTTTACCGCTGGGTGTTTGAGGTCGTTGGCGGCTTCGATCCCGAATATCGCAAGGCTGGCGACGACGTCGACTTCTGCTGGCGAATTCAACAGGCTGGACGGGTCATTGCTTTCAGTCCAACCGCGATCGTTTGGCACCATCGAAGGTTCACGCTTCGCGCTTTTCTGAAACAGCAGGATGGCTACGGCGAAGCCGAATCGCTGCTGCGTTTTAAACATCTGATCTTTTTCGGCCCGACCGGCACGGCGAAATGGCGCGGTCAAATCTACGGCGCTACGCGGTTCAGTTGGTTCGTTAATCGCCCGGTGATTTACCACGGGATTTTCGGTGAAGGATTCTTCCAATCGATTTATCCGGTCCCGCAATCAGACGTCGCGGCGTACTTGAGCAGCATTGAATGGGTTGCGCTGACGATCTTTCTCTTTGGCCTTGGCATTTTTCTGCCTGCGCTTCGCATTGTTCCTTACCTCATGCTGGGTGGCACCTTTTGCGTGGCGCTCTCGTACATGGTGCGTGCGCGCATTGAGCCGAAATTCGACACGGTGCACGCGCGCCTGTTGGTGATGATTCTCGCATTCATGCAACCGTTGGTGCGCGGATTTTCGCGCTATTTCACATGGCTCCGGTTCAAACGCACACCGGCAAGTGTGATTCGAAAACACGAACATTTGCCCGAACGCATACGCGGAGGCAGCCTGAGTAGGCGGACATTTTGGAGCGAGCAGGGAAGGGACAGGCACTATTTGCTGGGTGCGCTGTTCGAACTACTGGAGGAAGAAGGGTGGCGCTATTCCACCGACAGCGGGTGGAACGATTGGGACATTCAAATGTACGGCAACTTCTGGTGGAGCATCGCGCTGCAAACCGTCACAGAATATCACGGAGGCGGAAAATGTTTGACTCGCGTGCGGCTTCGCAACCGGATGGTGATCACGGCGATCATTTTTAATCTGATGGCTATCAGCTTGTTGATCTACCGCCAGCTCAACGTTTCTCATCTCGACCTGTGGTTCATCGTTGGTTACGGGCTTTTCCTAGTTTTTCTGGCGACACGCGCGCGCGCAGTTAAAATCGCGAGTAGCCGAACTGGTTGAGCTGGCTGCGCTGCGAGCGGGTCTGCAGCGAGTGGCGCGCAAGGGGAAAATGGTCGCGCCGACGGCGGAACCGGAGCTTCAGGTTCAGGTGAACGTCACCGACCCTGCATCGACGCAGCTGCCGGGTTAGCGCCTGCGCTACGCCGCATCAGAATTTCAAGCGCACTTTGCCTTTTCCACGCTCGATGCGACCAATTCGTTTCGCTCGCAATACCGAGACCGCACGGTTTGCATCTCGCTCCGCGACGATTGCCACCATCCCGATGCCCATATTGAAAACTTGGTACATCTCCTGACGATCGACGTTTCCATTTTGCTGCAAAATTTGGAAGATACGCGGGACACGCCATCTTTTCGTTTCGATCACTGCATCACAGTTTGAAGGCAAAATGCGCGGCAGATTGTCAATCAGACCGCCGCCGGTGATATGGGCTAAGCCTTTGATCACGCCGCTCGGAATTTTTGCCAGGAGGGGCTGATAGTTTTTGTGCACGCGCAGCAGTTCGTCTCCGAGCGCTGATTGTCGACCCAGGTAGACGCGAACCTGTTTTGAGCCGCATTTTCTCGAACAAGATTTTTCGCGCCAACGAGTAACCGTTTGTATGCAAGCCGTTTGAAGCGAGACCGAGAATCACGTCACCGGGCTGGATTTTTTTCCCGTCGATGATCTTATTCCGCTCCACGACTCCCACGATGCAACCGGCCAGATCGTATTCGCCCTTGCGATACATTCCCGGCATTTGCGCGGTTTCACCTCCGAGTAATGCGCAGCCGGCTGCTAAACAAGCACGAGAAAGACCGCGAAGTAGTTGTTGGAAAACACGGGGCTCGAGTTTTTCGCAGCCAATGTAATCAAGGAAGAAAAGTGGCCGCGCGCCGAGCACGGCGATGTCGTTCACACAATGATTCACCAGATCCGCGCCGACTGTGTCGTGCTTGTCCAGAGCGAACGCGATTTTCAATTTCGTGCCGACGCCATCGATGCTGGCAACCAGGACCGGGTCGCGCATCCCGGGAAAGGTGGCGCGAAATAACCCGCCGAACCCGCCCATTTTTCCAAGAACCTGCGGACCGTGCGTTCGCCTAACGACCGACGCAATCTCGTGCTTTAGCCGGTTCGCACGATCGACATCGACACCCGCACGCGCATAGGCCTTTCGTTCTTTGTCATGTCGAGCGAAGTCGAGACATCTCTAGATTTTTTAGAAACAGCAAGAGATTCCTCGGCTCCGCTTCGCTCCGCTCGGAATGACAATTACTATTTCAGATCGGTGAACAACGTCGGTTGCGCTTCCTGATCGGCCAGCGCTTTGGCGCGCTGCTCGCGTCGTTCCATGATAAACTTGTCGAGTGCAGGATCGACGGGCAGGGGATAGTCGCCGTTGAAGCAGGCCAGACAAAAACTGTTCAACGGTTTCCCAGTCGCGCGGACCATTCCTTCGACGTCGAGGTAACCAAGACTGTCAACACCCAGATATTTGCAGATCTCTTCCATCGACATCTGGTTTGCGATCAGTTTCTCGGGATCGGGAAAATCGATGCCGTAATGGCAGGCAAACCGATGTGGCGGACAACTGACGCGCATGTGCACTTCTTTCGCGCCGGCTTCGCGCAGATTGACGACGCGCGCACGCGCCGTGGTGCCGCGCACGATCGAGTCGTCCATAACCACGACGCGTTTCCCAGCGACCATTTCCTTGATCAAATTCAATTTCACGCGCACGTCGAAATCGCGGATGAGCTGGCTCGGCTGCAAGAATGTGCGGCCAATATAGTGATTCCGGACGAACGCATGCGCGTACGGAATGTTGAGTTCCTGCGCGAATCCGAGCGCGGCATAGTTTCCGGAATCCGGCACCGGCACGACAATATCGGCTTCAACTGGAAATCTGCGCGCCAGTTCGCGTCCCATTTCGGTGCGGATCTTGCCGACGTTCACGCCACCGAGTTTACTGTCCGGTCGCGCGAAATAGACGTACTCAAACATGCAGAAAGCCGGCTGTTGCGGCTGGAATGGAAATTCCGAGCGCATTCCGCTCTCATCGATGATTAAAACTTCACCCGGTTCGACGTCGCGAATGAATTCCGCATGAATCAAATCGAACGCGCATGTCTCTGACGCCACCACATAGGCGTCGTCCAGTTTTCCGAGCGAAAGCGGTCGCCAGCCGAATGGATCGCGCACAGCGATCAATTCGCGTTCGCTCATGATGAGAAGCGAAAATGCGCCCTCAATCCGCCGCAGAGGCGCAAGCGCGCTGCTGCCGTTATCGAGTCGGTTGTGCAAGAAGATGCAAAATGATTTCGCTGTCAGCGGTCGTTTGGAAGATTGAGCCTTTGCGTTCCAGTTCGTCCCGCAGCAGATCGGCATTAATCAGGTTGCCGTTGTGTGCGATCGCCATCTGACCGCGAATGCAATCGACCACGAACGGTTGCGCGTTTTTGATGGTGCTCGTGCCGGTTGTCGAATAACGTGTGTGCCCGATCGCGCGCGTCCCCTTTAATCTTGCCAATTCTTCCTGGCCAAAGACCTGCGACACCAGACCCCATGTCCTTGTGGATGAGAAAACTCGTGCCAGGACCGTTGCTTGTCACGATTCCCGCGCTCTCCTGGCCGCGATGTTGCAACGCGAACAGGCCGTAATAAGTCAGTACGGCGGCCTTCGGGTGGCCGAAAACGCCGAAAAGACCGCACTCGTGCTGCGGTAGCACGGTAGAGTCGGGCATCTCGTCCACGTCAGATCTGTTCGAGGGGAAATTCACACTAAACAATCCATCAAGTTAACGCGTATTCAATCGCGCTCTTTGTGGAATCACAAGCTCGGAATGCTTTCCTCTTCTCCCACTGCGCGACGAATGGCGTTGAACCAATCGTCAAAAAGATCGGCGATGCGCCACTCGAATGTCTTTTCGTTTACTTGGATCCGTAACTGATCGCCACCGACTCGGCCCAGTTGTTCAAAGGGAACATCGCTCTGACCCAAAACTGACATAACCCTGTCCGAATCTGCAGGCGCGACGGAGATGACGATACGCGACTGCGATTCGTTAAACATTACTGTAGCCGCTTCGCTGCGCGAAGCGTCCGGGTGAGGCAGCTGAGACGCGCGGTCCGCGTCGCCAACAGGGCGACGGCTACAGTCAATCTCCGCTCCGAAAAGCTTTTCGGGGTTGAACCCGCATTCAGCGAGTGCGACTGCGAGTCCGCCTTCGGAACAATCGTGTGCGCTTTTCACGAGGCCCGTTTGGATTAGATCGCGCACCGCCTTTTGCACTTTGATTTCGTGTAGGAGATCGATTTGTGGTGGCGGACCGACTTTCAATCCGTGGCAGACTTTCAGATACTGCGAGCCGCCAAGCATGTAGCCGAGGGCGCTGACCCCGGCTTGTTGGGCTTGGCGAGTGTTTTCCCCGCCGGGGTCAACGCCCCCGGCTACAGTGCCCACCAAAATAATCACGTCGCCTTTGTCTCTGAACCACTGCGTGGTGATGTGTTTTTCGTCGTCAATCAATCCGACCATCGCGATCGTCGGTGTTGGATCGACTACGCCGCCCGGGCTTTCATTGTATAGCGAAACATTTCCGCCCGTTACAGGCGTGCCAAATGCGCGACAGGCTTCGGCCACGCCTTCAACGGCTTCGCGCAATTGCCAGAAATTTTCCGGCTTATACGGATTGCCAAAATTCAGGCAATCGGTTACCGCGAGCGGGCGCGCACCCGAGCAGGTGAGATTGCGGGCAGCTTCAGCGACGGCGATTTTGCCGCCTTCGCGCGGATCGAGCGCGCAATACAGTGAATTACAATCGGTGGTCGCGGCCAGAATCTTGTTTGCGTAACGAACTAAGAACACTGCAGCATCCGATCCGGGCTTAACAATCGTTCCCGTGCGAACAGTGTGATCATACTGACGATAGACCCAGTTTTTGGATGCAATCGTGGGGTCCCTAAGAAGCTGTCGCAAGGATTCGACCGCATCAATCGCCTGTAGCCGTCGCTCTGTGGGCGACGCGCGCGCGTCCCACAGGGACGCGGCTACAACAGTTGGCTTGGCTTCTCTGGAATATAGTGGTGCTTCATCCGCTAGCGCTTTCGCCGGAATTTCCGCCGCGATCGCGCCGTTATTTCGGACCCGCATGATGCCATCGTCCGTTACGCGGCCAATTTCTGCGCACGGCACGTCCCACTTGTCGAACACATCACGAACGACATCTTCCTGGTCGCGTTTGGCGATGATGAGCATTCGTTCTTGCGATTCGCTCAACATGATTTCATACGGCGTCATGCCCGGTTCCCGTTTTGGAACTTTGGCCAGGTCAATTTCGATTCCGCTGCCGCCGCGGCTGGCTGTTTCACACGTCGAGCAAGTGAGTCCTGCTGCGCCCATATCTTGAATTCCCGCAACCGCGTCCGTGGCGATCAATTCGAGGCACGCTTCGAGCAGCAATTTTTCCTTGAAGGGATCGCCTACTTGCACCGCCGGGCGATCTTCGCGCGATTGCTCGGTCAATTCGCGTGAGGCGAACGCTGCGCCGGCGAGACCGTCACGTCCTGTTTCAGCGCCGACGTAAAAGACAGGATTGCCGCTGCCCTCCGCCTTGCCGCGCGCGAGTTCTTCGTGGCGCAACACGCCAAGACAAAAAACGTTTACCAGCGGATTGCCCTCGAAACTTTCGTCGAAATAAATCTCGCCGCCGATCGTTGGAATCCCGATGCAATTTCCGTAATGCGCGATCCCGGACACGACGCCGGTGAAAAGGCGGCGGTTCGTTGCGATCTTCGAATTTCGGATTGCGGATTTCGAATGCTCATCTGTGATAGGCCCAAACCGCAGGGAATTTAGGCAAAACTCCGGGCGCGCGCCCATGGTAAAGATGTCGCGAATGATTCCACCGACCCCGGTAGCGGCGCCTTGGAACGGCTCAATCGCGCTGGGATGATTATGGCTTTCTATCTTGAATGCCACTGCCCATCCGTCGCCGATATCAACCACGCCTGCATTTTCTTCGCCAGCTTTGACCAAAATGTTAGGGCCAGTCGTGGGAAATTTCCTGAGTTCTTGTCGCGAATTTTTATACGAGCAATGCTCGCTCCACATGACGGAGAAGATTCCCAACTCGGTAAAGTTCGGCTCTCGCCCTAGAATTTTCTTGATCCGCTCAAATTCTTCCGGCGTCAGGCCGTGCTGCTTGACGAGTTCGGGTGTAACCGCTGGATCGGCCTCCGGCGCTTTGTGAATCATCGGCGATCAATGTTACTGAATTAGGGAGCTCACTCAATCGCACAAATCGTAAATGGACTCGAACGGCCGGACAATGCAGCCACTCAAGACATAGAAGAGACACGAAACGTCCGCTCAATGCCTGAGTCACGAACTTTGGGATAAACCTAATCAAGAAGGGGGCATCAGAGTGAAGAAAACAATCATTGCTTTGGTCTGTGGGCTGGCAGCGCCGCTGGCGTTTGCACAAACCAGCACGACCACGACCGAAGAAACGACAACATCAAGACCAACCACCACAACAGAGACGACCACAAACACAACCTACGAGACCGGCATGGTGACTACCTATGAGCCTGGAAAGACGATCGTCGTCAGAGGCGAGCAGGGACCTGTCAGTTTCGCGCTCGGCACTGCCGCGCGAATTGTCGATGGCGCGGGCAAAATTGTCACTGCGCCGCTGCGAGCTGGGCAGAAAGTGCGCGTTTACTATACTGGCCCGACCGAGCATCGTGCGGTCGAGCGCGTCATTGTTGAGGACTGAAGGGGAAATATCAGTTCGCCAAAATTGAGGCTGCAGGATCGCTTTTGATCCTGTAGCTTTTTATTGTAGCCGTCGCTCTGTGAGCGACGTCGCGCCTCGCACAGCGAAGCGGCTACAGAATTTGCGTTCCACGCCCAAATCGGAGAACGTTCCTGTTGTGGCTCTTGATCTGAAGGAAATTATTGCAGCCCGACTGGGTGAAAATTACCAACTCCATGAGCGCCATGTGAATCCGACGCTGGTACAGGCGCAGCGGGTGATCGGTTTCGACAAAGTCTATGCGCGCGCCGAGGGCGCGTATCTCTACGACATGGACGATCAGCCGTACCTCGATTTTCTCAGCGGCTACAGTGTCTTCAATTTCGGACGGAATCACCCGGTCGTGAAACAGGTGATCCGGGACGTGCTCGATCTTGATCTGCCAAATATGGTTCAGTTGGATTGCTCGCTTTTGAGCGGATTGCTGGCTGAAGCGCTGGTTAAACGCACGCCGCGGCATTTGGATGCCGTCTTTTTCTGCAACTCCGGAACAGAAGGGATGGAGGGAGCTTTGAAGTTTGCCCGCGCAGCGACTAGGCGAAAACGTGCAGTGTCGCTCACGAGCGCGTTTCACGGACTGAGTCTCGGTTCGTTGTCGTTGATGGGTTGCGAAAGTTTCACCGAGGGATTCGGTCCATTGATGGAAGGATTCGACGCGCGCGTGCCGCTGGACGACATCGATGAATTAGACCGACAGTTACGTTCACGCAACGTGGCCGCATTTGTCATCGAGACTGTTCAGGGAAAAGGCTGTCAAACACCTAAGACGGATTTCTTCGTCCGCGCGCAGGAGCTTTGCCGTAAGTACGGAACGCTACTGATTTCCGATGAAGTGCAGACCGGCCTTGGACGCACAGGGAAGATGTTTGGTTTTCAGCATTGGAATTTGGAGCCGGACATTATTACGATTGCGAAAAGTTTGAGCGGCGGCTACGTCCCGTGCGGCGCCATCATCACCCGGCGCGACATTTATCAGAAAACGTTTTCACGCATGGACCGATGCGTGGTGCATTCCAGCACCTTCGGACGCAACAACCTGGCGATGGCCTGTGGACTGGCTGCGCTGGAGATTATCGACAGCGAAAATCTAGCCGAGAACGCTGCGAAAATGGGCGCGCTTCTGATGGAAAAAATCGATGCGCTTCGCACAAAGCATTCCTTCCTCAAGGAAGTGCGTGGGAAGGGACTCATGATCGGGATCGAATTTCAGGAGCCGCAGGAACTGAAACTCAAGATGGCGTGGAAACTACTGCACAAGATAGACAAGGCCCTCTTTGCCCAAATGGTCGTGAGCCAAATGTTGAGTAAACATCGGATCCTTACGCAGGTCGCGGGTCACGGTTTGGATGTGATCAGAATTCTGCCGCCGCTGATCATCGGCGAAAAAGAAGTCGACATGTTCGTCAACGCGCTCGACGACGTGCTGACCGAATGCCGCAAATTCCCCGGGCCGATGTGGGAACTTGGAAACAATTTTGTCCGCGCAGCACTCGGATCGCGCAACCCCGCCGAACCGCGCGCGGTTTCTGTGTAACGGGCTTCACCCCAAGCGATCCGCTCATGGTCCTTGCACGCCTGCACGAAATCGGATCGCGGTCCGCAGTAGCCCAAACAAGCGGCAGGTACTTCGGTTTCGTAGATGGCGGAATGATACCAGTCGGCCTTGCTGCGAAATGGTTGGCTGATGTCTGGGATCAAAACACGGCGCATTATGTAATGTCACCGATTAACTCGCGTCTTGAAGAAATCTGTGAACGATGGGTCGTAGCTCTCCTTCGCCTTCCCGTGGGAACCGCCGCCGGCTTTGTGTGCGGGACCACCCAGGATCCGCGTAATCGTCGGAGCAAGCGCCCACGCGGCAGTGCACAAGGCCATCTCGATGCTGGGGCTTGGCACCGACAGCGTCGAGATCGTTCCCGCGGATGACCAGGGACGCATCCTGCCGGATCAAATGCCGAAACTTGACGAAGGCGTCCTTGTCGTGGCGCAAGTCGGAAACGTCAATTCGGGCACCATCGACCCGGTTGGCGCAGTCTGCGAGCAGGCGCACGCTGCCGGTTCGTGTGTGCATGTCGATGGTGCTTTCGGACTCTGGGCATGCGTCATGCCCTCCATGCGTCACCTTTGCAATGGAATCGAAAAAGCAGATTCCTGGTAGGTGGACGCACACAAAACACTCAACGTCCGTAACGACAGCGGTATGATTCTTTGTCGGAGTCGCGACGCGCTAATGAGTGCGTTCAAGGCTTCGGCTTCCTATTTTCAGTGGAGCGAGCACCGAGACGGTATGAATTTCACGCCTTCAATGTCAAAGCGGGCTCGAGTGGTCGAACTGTGGGCGGTTCTCAAGAGCCTTGGACGTCGGGGAGTTCAGTATCTGGCCGAACAGCTTTGTGAGAATGCGCGGCTCTTTGCTTAGCTCCTGAACGAACGGGGCTTTCAAATACACAACGACATCGTTTTCAATCAGGTGCTTGTGTCGCGCGAAGACGACGAGTTGACCACAGCAACGCTACGGAACATCCAGACTTCCGGCGAGTGCTGGTGCGGCGGCTCGACGTGGCGGGGCAAAGCCGTGATCAGGATCAGCATTTGTGATTGGGCCATGAACCCGAAAGACATCGAGCGATCGGTTCATGCTTTCGTTCAAGCTCGAAGCGCGGCGAAAAAAGGCCAATGATTTTGGCGAACAAACGCGAAATGAGAAGCCGCGCCGATGTCGTGCACACGGGGGATTGGATCGCGGTCTAAACATTCAACATTTCACGCGTGCTTTAAAGATTTCAGCCCAGCGGGTTACGGTTGTACGGAAACATGAACAGAGGATCGCCGCTTTCGCACTAGGCTACGGCAGTTGCCAATGAGGTCAGAGGAGTGCTCTCGGCTCGAGAACTGCCGTACGATGAGGACGCGGTCTGTCCTGTCTCTGGTCGCGGACATCATTCCCGATGGTTTCTTTCGAAAAGAGAATGGAAAAGACTTGCAGACTGCGCGCTCGAAACGCCCCCGCGCAACTGAGCAGATAAAATCGCCACATTCGCCGGAAACGTTCGCCGTAATGATCTGCAAAACGGGGCCAGGCATGGCGGAAGTTTTCCTCCCAGGCAAGGAGTGTCGGGTCGTAATCCGGCCCGATGTTCCTGACGTCTTCAACGATGAAAACGCCTTCCGCAGCGCGCATCAGACCGGCGAGGGAAGGAAGCATGGAATTTGGGAAAATGTAGCGCTCGATCCAGGGATCGGTGTGGACGCGCGAAACGTTTCCGCAGATCCCCTGGCAAAGAAACAATCCATCCTCGCCTAACGAACGAGCGGCTGCTTGCATATAGGTGCGATAATTTTTGTACCCGGCATGCTCGACCATGCCCACGCTCACCACCCGATCAAAGCGCCCGGTGACTTCGCGGTAGTCTCGCAGCTGGATTTCCACGTCCAATCCGCGACACCAACGTTGTGCGTAACGGAATTGCTCCCGCGAAATTGTGATCCCGACTACCTGGCAACCGTAGCGGAGAGCGGCGTGACGGGCTAATCCACCCCAGCCACAGCCGATGTCCAGCAGGCGAAGGCCGGGTCGCAGACGCAGCCTTTCGCAAATCCAATCCAGCTTGCGCAGTTGCGCCGCGGCGAGATCGTCGTCCTCAGCGAAGAGCGCACAGGAATATTGCATATTCGGGTCGAGCATTGCCTCGAAAAAATCATTGCTCAGATCGTAATGGACCCGGCCGACTTTTCGGGAGCGGCGGGAAGTTTGCTGGTTCACGAGAAGCGCGGTGAGAAATGCCCAGACATTGGGAAGTTTAAATTCGAAACGCTTCTCGAGTCCGGCACAAATCGCGCGGCAACACATCTCATCCAGCGCGTCGCAGTCCCACCAGCCGTCCATGTAGGATTCTCCGAAACCCAGCGTCCCGGAAGCCAGGACTCGGCTAAAGAAGCGCCGGTCGTGCACCTGTATGTCCCAGGGGCGGTCGCCGTTGATGCGAATGTCCGCGCACCCGAGGAGATTTGTCATCACATTTTGGGCTGTGGACATATCATTTGCCCGATCGCGGGAGAGGTTTATCCCAGTCTAGCGAATCCTGCGCCGGGTGGCGATTATTTTGATCGAGAGAAAAAGGGCGGATGTTAATCATTAGCTAATCGCACTTGCGGCTGTATGGTCGGGTTAATAGCGCAGCGTCAATCGATCGCGCAGGTGTGCGGCCTCTTTTCTCTGCACACAAAACAGCATCATGAATGCTATCGCTGCCCATAAAGATGAGCTTGGGAAATTGCTCGAGCACTTGTCGGGCGATATTGCGGTCTCAGGGATAACTTTCGTGGCATTGGTGAATGCTTATATCACGCGACTCGACACAAATTGCCGGCACATCAGCGCCTGCGACAATCCGCCGCCAGTGCAAGTAAACCGGAGAAGTAACATGGAACCAACATTGACTCAGAACTGCGCACTTTATTACGCGCAACATAAAACTTCAGAACATGGTGCCACGTTTTTCCGAAAATTTCGCGTTGCAGCCCGCAAGCGAGCGCTACTCAGTCACAGCCGGCACGCCACGAACTTTTCAGACGTTTACCGGCACCATCGCGACAACGGCCGCTGAGCGATGTTGGCCGGCGCGTAGATCTGAAGAGGGAGTCAAAGAGATCGGCAGCAAGTTACGAAGTAGAATGCTCGAAAGTAGAAAACGAAGCGACCATTTCGGGAGTGACCGCGAGAAGTCCTGTCGAAACCTAAACCCTGTTCGGAGGCGACAGAAAATAGATCGTCAAAATCATCGTTTGTATTTCGCCCGATCTCGACGATAGTGCGCGCTTATTGGATTACTCTGTTTAACTTCACTGCACGGAAGATCGTCAGGTGAGCGTCGCTCATTGGTGGTTTGAAACCCGATTCCCGGGAACGGCTCTGTAGGTCGGTAGTTTTTCCAAATTCAAACACAATGAAAATGTATGTAGGTAATCTCTCCTTTGAGAGCACCGAGAACGATCTTCAGGATCTGTTCGAACAACACGGCACCGTCAACGAAGTCCATCTGATGATGGATCGAATGACGGGCAAGTCGCGTGGGTTTGCATTCGTCACGATGAACGATGGCGCACAAGCCAACGCCGCGATGAGCGCGCTCAACGGCTATGAACTTAATGGCCGTGCTTTAACTGTTAACGAAGCGCGTCCGCGTGAGGAGCGTGGTCCGCGTGGTCAAGGCGAGAAGCGCCGCTTTGCGGGGGGCTTTCGCCGATAGAGCGGTTTAGGGATTGTAGGGCGACTGGTACCAGTCGCCGGCTCGTTAAATCGGCGTCTCACAGAGACGCCCTACAAATCCACCACAAGATGAATTCTGAAAAAGCCATCGAACTGGAGGGCACCATCATGATGGTGCTTCCCGGGACGATGTTTCGCGTCGCGCTCGCGAACAAGCATCTTGTTCTTGCGCACATCTCTGGAAAGATGCGCAAACGATTCATTCGCCTGACAATCGGTGATCGAGTAAGAATGCAGATGTCTCCTTACGACACTGGCAAAGCTCGCATCGTTTATCGACTCTAACATGGCGACCCGGTTTTTTTTTGATCCCCCGCGACGGCCGAACCCGAAGGCCGGTCACAACATCAAAAGCTTGCTCGTGCGCTGTCCTTCCACGTCAAAGCTGACCGACACGGGACGTACAATCGAAGCGGAGCGCTGGCCGATGGCGAAGTTAAAAACTCAAAAATTCACGTGTGTGCATTGCGGTCGCGTTCACACCTGGACAAAGAAGGACGTCATCCTCGGCCGATATCAGTGAGCCGGTAATACTACCCAAATTCGCGCCCTTGATTTTCCGTATTCCGGCCAGCCGCATTAATTGGACGACGAGTTCGTTCTTGATCGGCACATTTGTTCTCACACTTACCGCAGTGCCGCTTTACCTGTGGTATTTCGGTATTGATTGGTTCTATCTCGCCCTGTTCGCTGTGTCGCTGGCCGCGACCGGCTTCAGCATCACGCTCGGTTATCACCGTCTGTTTTCGCACATGACTTTCCGGGCGAGACTGCCGGTGCGCCTGTTTACAATCATCTTCGGCGCCGGTGCGTTTGAGAATTCTGTCCTCATGTGGGCAAGCGAACATCGCCGTCATCATAAATATGTGGATCACGATGACGACCCATACGACATCACCAAAGGTTTTTTCCACGCTCATATTGGCTGGCTGTTGTTCAAGCTCTGGCCGCAACCGCCGTTCGATAACGTTGCCGATCTAAAGAAAGATCCCCTGGTGATGTGGCAACATCGACATATTCACTCGCTCGCGGTGCTGGTGGGCTTTGGTCTGCCGGCGCTGGCTGGTTTTCTTTGGGATGGCTGGATCGGCGCGCTTGGTGGCTTTCTAATTGGTGGCGTCGCAAAAGTTGTGGTGCTCCAACATTGTACGTTCCTGATTAACTCGGCTTGCCATACTATCGGGCGTCAGCCGTATTCAACGCGGTGCAGCGCCCGCGACTCGCTTTTCCTGGCGCTATTCACATTTGGCGAGGGCTATCACAATTATCACCATGAATTTCAGCACGACTATCGTAACGGTGTGAAGCCGTGGCAGTGGGACCCGACGAAATGGTTGATCTGGATTCTATCGAAGCTTGGCTTAACGAGCGGTCTGCGGCGCGTGCCGCAGGAAGCAATCTACTCCAAACAAGCAGGAGTTCGGGACTTACGAAGCGACAGTCACGAGCGGGAAATGCGTAAAGCATAACTCCGAAAGTTCTGGCTCACTCGGTCACGCTCATCTCGGCCCTCTCGGTTTACGCGACTTACGTAGCTCCCACCGTACGCCTCCAGCGGGCAGGCGATTGATGCCTTGATGTTCACGTCAGGGCAAAAAAATTTCCCGCTTTGGCCGAGAAAGAAAACACCAGCCTTTTGCGGTCATGCAAAAGGATGTTTTTCTGAGTAATCAGGCAGATCGATGCGATCGAGGAGGCTTCCGCCCATCACCAGTTTTGCGACAAAAGGGATGGTGAATGCCTTGGTAATCTGATTGCGTAGGAAAAGTCCCCATCGTGTTTTGGGCGTAAAGGACGCGGCAAGTTTTTCCGCGGCTTGTTGCTTGGCGAGCATGAAAGAATGCAACAGTTCTTCATAGCGTTTCAGCGCTGCCTCCGGCGAGTTGGGCGTCCGGCTGAGTTCGCCGGCGAGAACATAGGCGGCGATCATGGCAAGCGCGGAACCTTGACCCGCGAGTAATGACGGACAAAAGGCGGCGTCGCCGATAAGTCCAACGCGTCCTTTGGACCATGTGTCCATCCGAATCTGGCTGACACCATCGAAGTATAATTCCGGGCACGATTCCATCGCGGCAAGAATCTGCGGGCATTCCCAGCCGAGGTTACCAAATTGCGTGCGCAGTGCTTCCCTTTGCGATTCGGTATCATCGCAGTCAATCACTTCTCCGCGTTCATCCGCGAAAACAAACAGGAACAACGTGCGATCGTTCCGCAGCGAAAGCCGACCAACCTGTTTTCCCGGAGTGCTGTAATTCATGTAGACGTCCTCGTTTCTTGGCCGATAGCCGCTCACCTCAAAGGCCGCGACTGAGTAACCAAGAAACTTCTCGAAGCGATTTTCCTCCCCGAACGTCAGTTTCCTCACAATAGAGTGGAGACCGTCAGCGCCAACGACCACGTCAAAACGGCGGAATGGCGCTCGGTCAAAAGCGACATCCACGCCATGGGTGTCTTGCTGAATCCCGGCGATGCTGTCGCCGAAAATAGTTTCACAACGCCCTTCGACCTTGCGGTAGATATTTTTGGCCAGATCAGTGCGAGGAATCGTTACATACCGGTCATGGGCGGCCTGCCGGAAGATATCGACATTGAACCCTCCGATCCGTTGTCCCTTCGCATTTACGATTCGCAATTCCTTGATGTTATATCCATCGCGTTTGAGGTCCGGAAGAATCCCCATTCGTTCCGCGATGTCGAAGCCCAAGCCCCAAAAATCGATGGCGTAACCGCCAGTACGCAGCTGTGGCGCCCGTTCGATAAGGGTCGATTTCACCCCATAAACAGAAAGCCAATACGCTAGGGTCGGGCCAGCGATGCCCGCCCCGGAAATGAGGACAGACATTACGCAGCCACTATACCCAAATTTTGTCCGACCGTCATTGGCACACTCGATTACCGGCCGTTTGTGTGCACTCGCAGGGGAAGCCTCATTCCTCCCGCAGACGCGTGACTATAGCGCGCCGGGGAAAGCGACTCCGCTGCAAAAAGAGAAGAGACGATTGACAAGCGTTGGGGCGTAAAGTTCTCGATTGCGATTGGATCAAAGAAGGAGCGTGACATTAGCGAGACTTTGTCATTAACTAAAAAACCCAGTCGTTACATTCGCCGTCGGCGAAAGGAGAGAGATTAATTATGAAGGTAAAGAAGTTAAAGAAAAAGATCCGGCAACTCGAGAAGCGTCTGCGAGAGGGCGCACCGAAGCTTGCGAACTTAAAACGCAAACTGCAAGAGGCGGAAGCGGCGAAGGCGTTAAAGGCCGCGAGGAGATCGGCTAAGCGCGCTACTGCCGCGCGGTCGCCCGCGAAATCGTCGTCTTTCCAGCAAAAAGCGGAGGCGAAGAAACCGAAGAAAAAACTGCATCTTTCACCAGAACGCCGTGCGCAACTTTCGGCCGTGATGAAAGCCAGGTGGGCTGCGAAGCGAGCTGCCGAGGGGAATAGCGCAACCTCGACGAACCAAAATTCTCCACCCCCGCCAACGCAGTCGCCGGAAAACAGGGCCAACGGCGTCTAAGTGCGGTAGCCGGCTTAGCTGTAGCCACGGCCCTGTGGGCCGTCCAATCATAACGAGTTGTTCCTTCGGGCATTGACCGGCCTCAGGCCGGTGGCTACAGCATGATCAGACACTCGTTCCCATGATTGCAAATCTGAGCTGGTTTGATCTGACGGGATTTATCGGCGTTCTGCTGATCATAATTGCGTATTTAGTCCTGCAACTGGATAAACTCCCGAGCTCATCGCCGAGCTATTCACTGCTGAATGCAGCCGGAGCGCTGCTGATAATTGTGTCTCTGATTTTTAAGTTCAATTTATCGGCGTTCGTTGTTGAAGTGTTCTGGCTCTTGATCAGCTTGTTCGGCCTAACGAGATCGCTCCGCTCCAAAAAAGATTCGCAGCGAACTGCCCGGCATCACCCTGACATCCGGCAATAAAATGGCCGCCGCATTAGCAGGCATCAGCGTCTGCGCCGGTCGGATGTCGGGTCGCCGGGATCGTATTCCCATAGGCGCGACGGATCGCCGAAGACCGCGCCGAGCGCGCGCTCGGGCCAGATCTCGAGATAACTCAGCAGCAGCGCCATCAGCGGCACCAGAATAAAGTAAAGGCCATGAGCGGCCATGATGAACATCGCTATCGCGCGTAGTATCAGGAGATAGATATCCCAGCGTGCTCGCTGCTTCAGTTCTTTGTCCGGCATCGTGTCGTAGCCCACCCGAAACGCTTTCCAGAAATGACTCGCTGCGAGTGAGCCGAAGGTGAACCAGAGCACCGGAGATTGCGCGAGCTGACGGCGCAGTTCGTCACCGAGCAATAGATCGTGGAGCGGAATCAGCACAATCCAGTACGGCAGACCGACGATGCCGACGAGAAAAATCCACGTGACCACGCCACCCACAAGATTCCTCATTATCCCGGCTGGTTTCGATTGCGTCTCGCGCAGCGCGCGCGGAATCAGCGCGGCCACGATTGCAGCTAACGCGGTCAACCCGTCAAACCAGTAGTTAAACACGCTGAGTGCGGCGGACCAACCGAAAGCATAGATGCCGACGACGGGAATCAGATTGCGTGCGATCACGGCCCATGCGTCGGGCCGCGACACCAGCTCGCGCAGATGTTGCGAGAGTGGCGGCGGCGCGATCTGTCGCACCGCCCTCGAGCGGGTTCCTTCCTGAGGCTTCGCCATCCCGACAGATTAGCAGACAGATCGTTCGGGAATCCACACCTTCCGCGGTCTTCGTAATGATGACTTGCGTGTCGCTTGCTCCGCTTTGTTTTTAAGGCGCAAATTCCTTGCCTTCAAACTCTGGGCGCCGCCCGCCGCGCGTCTGTGCACTTTCCGTCCAGTGAGAGCGCTGACACTCACCATGAAGAAGGGGATTGAAGGAAGGATGAAAGAGTTGGAGAATCGTCGAAAGCTAATGACGGAGCAGCCGGCATGAAATCAATCGCGCTCCTTTTTCTCGCGAACTAGGATATCACAATGAAAATGCCTCCTGACGTCGACTTTCACGAAGACGTTCGTCTGCTTGTCTGGAGGCCACGCGGCGTATTGGACGAGTCGGCCATCAACAAAGTCGTAGCTGTTGTCAGCGATCTCGAAGCTAAGTTGGAGGCGCCGTTCAATCGATTCTCCGATACGCTGGGAGCCGATGAAGTTGAGCTCAACTTCAAATATGTTATTCAGGTCTCTCTCCATCGACGCCTTTCTTACGCAGGTCACCCGGCAGTGAAATCAGCGATTCTCGCCACCGATTCTACGATTCTTCATTATGCTCGACTGCACGCCGTTCTGACCCAGGGTTCCCAAATAAACGTCCGCGTCTTTCAGGATCGTCAAAAGGCCGCCGACTGGCTCGGCGTGTCTACCGAATTGCTAATAGCCGAGGCCGCTCGTGGTGAAACGTGATGACCTTCATCAGGCGCAAAGTTTACGGCCTTTCACTCCGAAATCGAGAACAGGTGACTATGGCT
This sequence comes from uncultured Verrucomicrobiae bacterium, assembly GCA_963757675.1. Classification (GTDB taxonomy): domain Bacteria; phylum Verrucomicrobiota; class Verrucomicrobiia; order Chthoniobacterales; family UBA10450; genus Udaeobacter. The sequence continues at coordinate 129,283 of CAVWTH010000003.1, forward strand.
GAAAACCGTGAGTTTCTCCAGGCGGGGTCAATAGTCATCATCATTACGAAAATTTAGCTCGCATCCATCCTCGAGCGGTGCTATTCGAGTGGTCGCAAAGGAAACAAAAAAGAACTGAACCCCAAAACCCAAACTAACTATGAAAAATAAGGCATTCAGGTCATTCGCCGTATTAATTTGCTGTTTGGCGATCCCACTGGTCGCTTCCGCAGCCCAAGATGATAATAATAAGAAGAAGAAGCAGGGGCAGCAACAACAGCAAGCCCAGCACCCAGGCCAGCCTGGAGGGAAGCATCAGAACGCGGGCAACCAAAACAAGGGCAACAAGGGCATCAACAACCCCAACAAGCCCAATAACCCAAACATTCCGAACCAGGGAAACAAAGGAAATAAGGGCAAGCAAGGCTTCAATCATCCCAATAACCCTAATAACCCAAACATCGCGAACCAGGGAAACAAAGGAAATAAGGGCAACAAGGGCATCAACAACCCCAACAACCCAAACATCGCGAACCAGGGAAACAAAGGGAATAAAGGCAACAAAGGCAACAAGGGCATCAACAACTCCAACAAGATTGCCGGCGGGCAGGCGAATAAAGCAAAGTGGCAGACCAAGCACTTCGACAACGTTGCCAAGGGGCCCAAAGCAAACATCAAGAGCGTGACGTATCAAAACAACTACAAGATCAAGGGCGCCGAGCACTGGCAAGGCGCGCACTATGCCGCATTCCGAGATTATCACAGCGAATGGCATGATCACGACTGGTGGCACAATCATTACGGCCGCAACGTCGTGCTCATCGGCGGTGGCTGGTATTTTTTGAATCCTCTCGGTTATTGGGCGCCAGCCTGGGGCTACAACTCGGCCCAGGCCTATTATCCCTACAATGGCCCTATTTATGCCTATCGTAATTTGCCGCCGGACCAGGTGATCGCCAATGTTCAGGCAAGCTTGCAGGAGCAGGGCTATTACTCGGGCGAGGTGGATGGTTTGCTAGGCCCGCTCACACAGGAGGCACTAGTCAATTTTCAAAACTCCAACGACCTCGCTCCGACAGGTTCGATCGATGAGCCGACGTTGGACGCGCTGGGAATGTCGTAACCAAGACAATTGCAAGAAGCCGCCGTGAAACAGTTCGCGGCGGCTTTTTTGTCTGGTTGAAGCGGGGGCCGAGATTCTACATTCTCGATGTCGGCGCGGACCTTGGCTCAACCGTCTCGCTCGACTATTACGACCGGCGCCCGGTTGAATTCAATAGAAAGATCGGGAACGTGATGGTCGATGTGAAATGATTCCCACGGCTGGCCTAACGATGAATGTTAAGCATTTTGACTCTATCTTCCGGCCGTCATGGTATTATTCACTGGCAAGAGTTCGATCCAATTAATAAAAGCGACGCGAGACTAAACAAAACAAGCAGTACTACCTACGAAAACGAGTTCTGCAGACTTCACAACGAACGACGGGGTCAGACTTCACTACCTGGAAGCAGGTCGCGGAAGACCGCTTGTTTTCCTCCCGGGATGGACGCTACCTGCTAAGGGATTCTCAAGGCAACTTGAGGCCTTATCCGACTCCTTTCGTTGCCTGGCACTCGATTTCCGGGGACACGGGGAATCGGAAAGGCCAAGCTATGGCTACCGGGTATCGCAGCCTGGCGCGGGACTGCCTGGACTTCCTGAACCACCTTCAACTGCAAGAGGCGGCTCTGCTAGGACACTCGGCCGGGTGCGTTGTGATCTGGAGCTTCATCGATTTGTTCGGCGAAGACCGCGTGCGCGCGTTGGTGTTGTGCGACCAACCGATTGCCTTTCTCAAACGTCCCGGCTGGTCCGAATCAGAGTGTCGAGAGTATGGCGCTTTGGAAGATACGAACAAGGCGGTGGCTCAGGCTGCAGCAATCGCCGGACCGGACGGGGAGCGTGTGTTGCGAGAGTTTCTTTCCGGCGAGTTTAGCCCGGAGTTTCCGGAATCGGAAGTCGGGCGCGTCGTCGAAGCCAGTCTAAGGATGCCGCGTAGAGCTGCGGCAGAGCTGATGCTCAGCGTCATGGAGGCCGATTTCCGGGACCTTCTCCCGCGTATCAGTCAGCCGACGCTGTGCATCGGAGGCAGTCGTAGCCATATTGGTCCGAAAGTCATGCCGTGGATCGCCTCACGTATTCCCAATGCACAGTTGACCATGATCGATGCACGCCACTTTGTTTATCTGGAAAATCCCGACGCATTTAATTCGGCGGTGCGAGGTTTCCTGGAGCGGCTCGATAGGAACCCATGAGCCCAGGGCACATGCTCGTTAGACGGGCGAGGATGTTTGGAAATCCGACGAAAACGAATTAATGAAATGAACAACAAGAAAGAAGACTGGAGGACTGAGAAATGGCATCCACGAAAGATGTTTTAGACCACCATCTGAAGGCCTTTGACCAGGGCGACTTAGACGGGGTTATGTCCGATTACGCGCCGGGTGCCGTCCTTTTTACAAAGGACGGGGTCATCAAAGGCGTCGACGCAATCAGGCCGTTGTTCGAAGCCCTCATCGCCGAGTTCGGGAAACCCGGGGCAACATTCAACATGATGGAGCAGTCAGTCGAAGGCGATTATGCCTATATCTTGTGGACAGCAACCACTGCTGACAAGGTTTACGAACTGGCTACGGACACATTCGTCGTCCGGGAAGGCAAGATTGTGGCCCAGTCATTTACCGCCAAGATTAGGCCGAAGAGCTAAAACTTTCCTCACTGGCAAGAGCTCTATCAAATTAATAAAAGGAACAACAAGCTAATCGAAACCACCGGTTCTGCTCACGGAAAAGAGTTTTGGCGATGATTGACGAAGTCGTAGTTCGTATCTTTACAAGCGAATGGCGGGTTATCCTTATTGTGTCGGTTCTTCTCCTGGCCTTGTCAGAAGCGGGTTTTGGGTGGCTCAACTACGGCGTCGTGAGACAACCGATGGACACAAAAGTCAGGTAACAGGAATCCAAACTGCGGTTCTCGGACTGCTGGCTTTGCTTTTGGGTTTCACTTTCGCGATGGCGCTTGGGCGCTATGATTCGCGGCGCAACCTGGTCCTCCAGGAGGCGAACGCGATCGGCACCACTTATCTACGCGCCTCGTTTCTGCCGGAAGCACACAAGGACGCGGTGGAAGATTTACTTCGGCGCTACATCGACGTGCGAATTCCGTTGTACGACCGCGACACCAGCCCAGCGCAGTTGAGGTCGCTCGAGCAACAGTCCTCCAATTTGCAACGCGAGCTTTGGGAACATTTGATCGCCGCCGCTAAGGAATCTCCTTCGCCTGTCACTGCGACATTCATCAGTGCGCTGAACGAGACAATCGATTTGGACGCGGCCCGTCTCCACGCGCTGCGGTCGCATGTACCAGGCGCAGCGTGGCTGCTCGTGCTTTTCGTTGCGGGCGTTGGTTGTTACATCAGCGGTTACGCTGCCGGCGTCAGCAAAACGCACAGCGCTTTTTCGACGGTTCTTCTACCTCTTTTGGTGGCCGTAGTCGTTACCCTGATCTCGGATCTCGACGCGCCACGACAGGGACTCATCGGAATAAGCAAAAAACCGCTTCTCGATTTGAAGCAATCGTTAGAAGGCCAATCAGGATAGTTTTGAGGTAGCATTGGTGGCGATCACTTTGCCGGCGCGTCGGAGATCGCTACACCCGCTGCCGACTAGCATTGGAATCATCTCGGCTGCCGTTTTTCAATTACAACAAGGAAGATTCCACCCAGGACAGCGAGCGATGCCAACACGTAGCGCACCGTGATCGATTCGTGGAGAAAGAGAATTCCGCCGGTCGCGGCGAGCACGGGCACGCTTAACTGAACAGTTGCAGCGCTCGTGGCTTTCAGTCCGGGCAAAGCGCCGTACCAAATCACGTAACCGAGTCCGGAAGTAACCGCTCCTGAAGTGATAGCGTAAATAAGGCCTAACGAATCGAGATGTGTCCACCTTAGCGCGATCAAACTGGTAAGGATCGCGAAAGAAATGGCGCGGAGAAAATTTCCAGCCGTGGCGTCAATGGCATCGCCCGCAGTTGCTCCGCGCAACGAGTAAACGCCCCACGCCACGCCGGCGCCCAGCATGAGCATCGAACCAATCAACGGCGGCGCAGAAAGACCGGGCAACAAGAGCATGATCAGTCCGGTCATCGCGACAACAAGACCAACGATTTGGATTGCGTCCATGTGTTCGCCTTTGCGCAAGCCCCGGAGAATCATTGTTGCCTGGACCGCGCCGAACAGAAGCAACGCTCCCGTTCCCGCGGACAGTGAATTGTACGCGAACGAGAAAAACGCGGCATAAACGAAGAGCGCGAACGCAGAGGTCCAGTTTCCGGGTTCGATCCACGCCGTCTGCGGCGATCTTTGGGCGGTAGCTGAAGCTTGTCGATGGCCTGTGAATCTTTTCCGCGCCTCCACGATGATCCAAAGAGCGGCTGCTCCGGAGAAAATGCGGACAAACGTAAAACTCGCGGCGTCGATGCGGCTCTGCTTTAGCGCCGCACGGCAAAGAAGCGAATTGCTTGCGAATGCGATCATCGCTGCAAACGTCAGGATGAAAATCCTAGGAGATTTCAAGGGTTCGAGCCGGGAATCACGGGAGCGACGTGGAGGATTGGAGCGATCAGTTGAGTGCTTCGCGTTTTCTTACAATCGAAATAAGCGATCGCGTTGCAGACCTGAGTTCGCAACGAAAGGTCATGTTTGAGTCAGCGCGAGACGAGGAAAAAGGCTAGGCCGATCGCAACCAAATCTTCACAGATGGCCACGAAGAAATCCTTGATATTCAGTCTATTCACGAGACGCCTCCGGATTTCGTAACCAACGAACGCTCCAATAATGCCGCCTGCTCCACCGAGAAGCGCCCCAGCGATTAATGATTTTCCTGTTGCCGCGCAAAGACTCGCGCCGCTAAGGCCACCCAGCAGGATACGCGCTAATAACGGCGCTAGCGCAGTGCGCTTCGGGGTCTTAGGCAGCTTGTCTGCGACTAACTCACCGATGGCGAGCACGGAGAATATCCCGACGGCAACTCTTGATCCCATGAACGCGAGCGGTGAATCGTGCAGATTCAACCATCCAAGATTCGCAGCCCAAGCGACCACCGCAGGCGGGAGCAAGGAACGCAGTCCAGCGACAATTCCGATACCAATTGCGAAAAGGAAGACGTAGTTCACGAATGCGCGCCTTGCTCCTGTTCGCTAGTCTTTGTCCGCCTGAAGCAAGCCCGATGCAGCGGCACCAATATCGCCATGGAGAAATAAATCCAGCCGCTCCACTCGATTTGCTCTCTCGGCAGCGAGAGTGCCAGGACTAACGAAATAAGTCCGATCACCACCGGAATACTCCAGCCGGTTATTTCACGGAACGCCATTGCTCGTTCTCGCGCATTCAACCGTAACGGCTCACGCAATTGCCACGCACGCAAATTCAAGAGCACCATTTCCAGTGCGATGGCGGTGAAACCCAAGGCAAAGACCGCAAATAAGGCGCGCATCTCTGTTTCGGAATGAGGCCCGAGTACGTGACCGACCCGGCCGCCGCTAAGCAAAGACCACATCGAACTAAAAATCGCTTTAAGCGGATAGATGTAGATCAAAATCGTGACAATCATTGCCCAGCTAATAAAGATCGACACACCATCCTCCAATCCGTAACGCCGGCTCCACAACCAATGCCCGCGCCAAAAGATTCCGAGCACAACGATGCTTGCGACGAACGCGGGCACATTTTTAAAGGCAGCCAGAAGCGTTTCGATGTCGTCGGGGATTTGCTGCGCGGCGATCACAAGCATCGTGATTGCGAAGGCAAAGGCTGCATCGATGAAAGTTTCCAGCCGTGTCATCGCGATGCCGCGCAACCGAAATCCGCCAAGCCGCGGCAGCTTATCCAAGTCCGCCGGCAACCCAGACGCGATTTCCTCTGCGCGCTCGTTCATTCCGGATGGCGATACTATCGCAATGGGGAGCAGAGTCTGTAGCGTAATTTCGGGGTGAAAATGGGTTGGCTTGTGTGTGCCTTTGTTGGGGAAGCTTTGAGCTCCCCCAACAGTGTGCGCGTTCGATCTCGACAAAATAATGGGCTTGGTCAAACTAGGGACTGATGAGTCGCACTGGTAGTGAACGATTGGTCACGTGGTTTCTTGTGGGCGCGTTCCTGTTCCCATTTCTCGATCTGCGTTCTTTCGCCGCGACTTTGGATGATCTGAAGCAATTGGAGATCACTTGCTATGTTCCGTCGTATCTGCCCCAGGGACTCCGATTGAAAAATGTTGAGATTACCTACGACGAGATCCAGGATTATGAAGATAAGAATCATCCGTTGCCACTTTACTCAATCGAATATGGAAACGGGTGGAGCGCGACATTCACCGTCGAGTCGGCTCGGGAAGGCATCGGCGATCGGAACATCATGTCCGACGAGGAGAACTCGGAAGAGACTGAGATCAAGTCGCCTTTGGGGCCGATGTATTTGATCTACCGGCCCAAGGGCAAAGATGGCCGGAAAGACGAGATCATTGCGAACTGGGTGAGCGACGCGAACATGACCGCAGAAACAGCGAAAGGACCGGGTTCGCATCCCGTCCTCGGCAGGTTTCATGGATTTTCAGCAACCGGAATTACGCTCGCGGAGTTCGCGAAGATCGTTCAATCACTTCACCCGATTGGTGGCAATAAGGCTCCTGAGCCCGCTTCGACGCCCGCCGATGTGCCTGCAGCAGAAACGTCTGCGCTGAAGATTCACCCGAAAGTTTTCAACATGATTGAGTGCTGGATCTCGGATTCCGAGAGTCCAGTCGTCACTGAAATCAATCTGGATGCAGTGGAGGCAAATGGGAATCAGTTCAACCAAGACGGGCTGAAGCAAGACGGCGACTGGCTAAGTTATCCGACGCCGGATACCGGTGGATTCATGCGCTACCGTGTGCTCGAAACGAAAGGCAATCATTACAAGGTTGAGTATCAGGAAAACGGCGGTGGCACGCTAACGACAGCATCCACGATCGAGTTCGATATTGAGAAAAAGAACATTCATCGCAACGGCAGCCCGGCGACTATTCACGTCCTTCGTGTGACGTCTGTACACTCAGAGATAGCCGCGCTGTCAGCCCCACAGCTCGCGCGCGGGCATTTGGATTCTTCCGTTTCGGTAGCGGAGCCCATGCTCGCGATCACGGCTGAGAAGTAGCGGACCGTCGAGGTCGACCCAGTCCGCGTTGCTGGCGAGGAGGCGCGCAGGAGCGATGCTGAGCGAGGTGCAGACCATGCAACCAATTAGTAATTTGAAGCCGTTTTCCCGAGCGCGCTGGCACAAACGGAGCGCTTCGGTTAAACCACCAGTTTTATCGAGCTTCACGTTAATTGCTTCGTAGCGATTCTTCACACGCCGAAGATCCGCAGTCGTGTGGCAACTTTCATCGGCGCAAATCGGGATCGGGTGATTCAGAGTTTGAAGCACGTCGTCGTTGGCGGCGGGAAATGGTTGCTCAATCAGCTCGACGCCAAGTTCGCGCAACGCCGGAACGATGCTTTGGTAATGCCTCGGAGACCAAGATTCGTTGGCGTCGATGAGCAGACGCGCCTTTGGCGCGGCCACCCGGACAGATTCGACGCGCGCTAGGTCCGGTTGGTCGCCGCCGAGTTTCAACTTGAGAATAGGCAGCTTGGCCGCAGCGCGGGCGGCGTCTGCCATTCTCTCCGGCGTGTCGAGACTGATCGTGAACGATGTCGCGACTTGCTCGACAATCGGAATGTTCGCCAGTTCCCAAACGCGTTTGTCGGAGCGTTTCGCTTCCATGTCCCAAAGCGCACAGTCCAGCGCATTCCGAGCCGCACCCGGCGCGAGCAACTGCTGCAATTTATCGCGATCCAAATCGCCGACGTCATGGATCGATTCGATCTGCGCCAAGACGGAAGCAACGCTTTGATTGTAGCGTTTGATCGGCACGCACTCGCCGCGTCCGACGTGGTCACCATCAGCCATCGTAACGACCACCACCTGCGCTTCTGTGCGGCTACCGCGCGAAATTCGAAACGGATGATGTAGCGGCCAGATTTCTTCCTTGGCTTCGATTTTCAAGTGGTGAGTGATACGTGACCGGCGAGGAGTTGCCAAACAATTTCAAGATTGAACGGTAATGAGACGGAGGCTGTCTCAGCCTCCACTATGACCAAACTCATTGCGCTAGTGGCGGCGGGCGCATTCGCAGCGGGAACGATGTTCGCGGGTGAACACGGCGATTGCACGAAGAAGGCTGGGAACGAAGGAAAGATGGCCTGCATGGCCTCTTTTGCGAATCTCAACCTGACAGCAGATCAAAAAACGAAGATGGAAACGGCGATGACCGAGCACCACAAAACAGGGTGCACGGAAGCGAGCGAGGCGAAGTTCATGACGGAAGTACAGGGCATCCTTACTCCGGACCAATTCGCGAAGTTCAAAGCAGAGTGCAACAAGCAGAAAGAAAAGACCAAGGCCTAAACGCTTTGTTTTTCCACGCGACGATCGCCGCCGTGGCTATCTACGAAAGATCATGATCGCGCCCGTCACAACGGGCGCGACTTGCGTACGGAATAGATCTTCCTTGATACGCTACCTGGTTTTTGGGGGCCTGTACGGCTGCCATTTGTCTTCAGTCGGTTCCCACTGCGTGATTTTGCCGGAATCCCGATAAACCCGGTATCGATCAATCGCAGGACTCGTTTCAGGGTCGCCGCCGCAGTTGGAATTGTGGATCTCGCGGAGAACAAATTCAAAATAGGCCTTCGTCGTCTCTTCGGTTCCGTATGAAATACAGTTCCACGAAATTCGTTTCGCATATACACGATCGCGCTTAAGCGTCCGCTGGAGTAGATCCAGGGCGGCATCTTCATTCAGGGGACGCGATTGCGAACCTGCCTGGTCGACAACCGGCGAAATTAGAATCATCGCGGCAACGGTTATCGCATTCAGTTGGGCGAGGCGATTCATAGACCTAACGAAAGAAGTGTTAGCCGAGCCATCACCTTGAGCACTCGACATTCAAAGGTTGTCAGCTCACAAAGCAATCCGCAAGATCGGATCATGAAAATCACAAAAAACATCGGTATGCTTTTGCTTGCGATTTACCTGGTCGTTGATGGCCTGTTAGGATTCGGCCTGCAACTAGGGCCGGCCATTTTTCTGCTCTATGTTCTGGCGATTATCGCTGGTATCCTGATTCTGTTTGGGAAATGATGCATCGGGTCCTCTGATCTCCTCCAGAGATCGCTCGACTTCGCTCGGGATGACAAAGGGTGAAGCCATTCATGGGTTCGTGGCTTCCTGATTTATCTTAGATACTTATCGAACCATTCGACCGTCTGCTCCAATCGATCGGTCTGGTGCTTGGGTTCGATGAAGAGATGGCCTTCACCCGGATATATGATGAGCCTTGTCGGCACGCCAAGCGTCTTTAACGCGTGCCAGAATTCGTAGGATTGCGACGCGGGGCATTCCGCGTCGCGTTCACCGACGATGATGAGGGTGGGGGTCTTCACACTCTTTATGAAGCGAATAGGGGAACTTTTCTCAAAAACGGCGGGATCGTCGTAAACCGACGCTCCGAAGAACGGGATCATCCATTGATCGATCAAGTTCTGGCCGTAGTAACTTTGCCAGTTCGCGATGCCGGCGCCGGCGACAGCGGCGTGAAAACGATTCGTTTGGGTGACAGTCCACATGGTCATGAACCCGCCGTAACTCCAACCGGTCACACCGAGACGGTCCGGATCAATCGGATATTTCTTTATCGCGGCATCGACTCCGGCGAGATCGTCGCGCAAGTCGCCGCCGCCAAAATCTTTCACGTTCGCGCATGTGAAATCTTCGCCTTGTCCGTAACTTCCGCGGGGATTGGGAAGCAGAACGTAATAACCGCGAGCGGACAGCGCGGCGATAATCGCGCGAGACATTCCGAAGGAGGCCGGCCACTCTGAAGTGGTCACACTGGACGGTCCGCCGTGGATAAGCACGACCATCGGATACTTCTTGCCGGACTCGATTTTTGCCGGCGGCACCAACCAGCCTTGAACCTTAAGTCCTTCATTCGTCCATTCGATGCTTTCGGCTTTGCCCCAGCTCGGCTCGACGCCAGCATTGTTATTTGCGACCTGTCGCCATTCACCGAGCGGCCCGGCGAAGACTTCCGGTGGCGAATTGTAGGTGCTTCGAACCGCGGCTGCGAACTTGCCATCGTTCGACAAAGAGAAGTTCGGAAAATTCCCAAATGCATGAATGCCCTCCGGGCCTTTCCAGATCGTCAGCGCTGAATTGTCCGGCAGATTCAACTCGGATATCGCGCTACCACCGTCCACATACTCGATCAGCAGAATGCGATCGGGCGTCTGCCAGAAGAACGAATTAACCGACGTTTTTCGGCTCGGGGTGCGATTCACGACATTGCGCCCATCCGCAGTCATCGTGAAAAGATCGCCACCATGAAATCCTTCGTCGCTCATTAAGCCTTCAATGAACGCGATTGATTTACCATCCGGCGACCAGCGCGGAACGGCGATTTGAAACCAGGGTTTGTAGATTGATGTCGCCTTACCTTTCGCCGCGTTGACTGTGTAAATCTGCGCGATCCACCAGTTGTTGTCGCCGGGGCCTGGCGCCGCCGTTGCGACGAAAGTTTGATCATCTGGAGACCAATCGAAATCGTAAACGTGAAGATCTGGCGGCGAAACCTGGCGTAGCTGGCCGCTCGCGACGTTTAGGACAGCAATGCGCTGATTGTGAATGGCCGTATCGATTACGCCGGTCGCCGCCGGTGCGGCCATCAGGGGGCCGCCGCCGCCCGCGCCTTCGATGTAGAGGAAGGCAATCTGTTTCCCATCGTGCGACCAACGCGGCCGCGCTGCGTAGCCGTTTAGATTCGTATTTCTTTTCGGATCGGAACCATCAGCTTTTACCGTCCAGAGTTGCCGCTGCTCTTTCGCGCCAGCGCCTGAAAAAACCGCGAGCATTTGGGAATCGGGGGACCAGGTGGGATCGAAGTCTGCTCGCTCGCTGGCGATCGGAATTTTAACCACCGTTGCTGGTGAGTTGCCTGACGTTTTACGGATATAGGTTTGCCTGGACGGTGTCGCGGCAGTGGACTGGATCCATGCCACATACGTGCCATCGGGAGACAGGGCAATGTCACCATAGAGAACAGTTTTGCGTAACTGTTCCGTTAGCTGCTGCATATTCTGAGCTATTGATGTCATCGCAAACAAACCTGCCAGAAGAAGATGCTTCATACTGCGATCCTGACAAAATGCGAACGAAGCGACAAGTGAGGTGTAAGAAGACGAATGTTAGACAAGCAGATTACGTTTACGGGTAGCGGCCAGTAATTGGATCACCTACCATCGACCGATGGCTCGGATCCAAATCCGGTTGGCAAAATCAGGTGATTGGAACGCCCCGGCCGGGATGCGCTATCGGTTCCGTGCCGAGCTAGGGTCACCCACGGAACCGAAATCACGGTTTGTGCGCAGGTGCATATCATGGATGCAGAAACGATTTGATTCCGGCTCTTCTGCGTGGCGCTGCTGGGTTGCTGACGACGGCAAACAGTTGTTAGGCCATGTTTGCGTGCAGTTGTTTGAGAAAATGCCGAACCCGGTTAACGAACGAGAGGCTCATGCTTACCTGACCAATCTCTATGTCGTCCCGAAAAAGCGGGACCGGGGACTAGGCAAGAAATTGTTGGAGAAAGCGCTCCTGTGGTGCCGCGGTCAAAGCGCAGACGCAATCATTCTGTGGGCGAGTCCTGGAAGTAGATCCCTTTATCGCCGGTGCGGCTTGGGAGTGTCTGCTGATATTTTCGAGCTCCGACGCCCAAATAAGTTTAGCTGCGTAGCCCTTTGGTGAAGCGGACGAGTTCGTCAGCGACTTGTTTGATGCGCTGAGCGATTTTTTTATCGGAGATGCGCTCGCCGTTGAAGGCATTGGATGTGGCAAACGCGAACCGCGGAATAATGACGCACCGAAAATCGAGCATGAGGCTATTGGCATAAGCCATGACCGACATGTAACTGCCGTGGCCGCCAGCGGCGCAAAGAAAACCGACAATCTTGTCTTCCCACACGCTCCCAGTGAGCTCGATCATGTTCTTGGTCGCCGCAGCAACGTCGTAATTGTAAACCGGCGCTGCAATAAGAATTCCGTCAGCAGCTTCAATCGCCCCGGCCAATTTCTTCGACCCGGGCATCTCATAACATTTGTCCGCGTCGCAAAGCGGCAGGTTCATTTCGCGAATGTCCACCCATTCGCAATGGGCTTTCTGTTTTTGCAAATGTGTGAAAGCGATGCGTCCCATGCGGCGGCTGTTGCTGTCGGGATTGCCACTGGTGCTGATCACAAGGTGCTTCGGCATGCAGGAATCCTAGAAGCAAACGCCCAACGCTCAACATCGAACGCCGAATTGCGACTGTGAAATCTCTAAAGAACGCAGGAAAGCAGGAACTCCGACGTACGCGTCTTTTCGCGATTCCTCATTACCTCAGCCGCTCTGATTGCGATCGTAAGGAATGATGTTGTCCCATTCTTCGGCAGAGGAACGGGCGACGAATGCGACCACCGGTTCAGTGTCACTTATGTTGAACACTTCGTGAGGCACGCCGGGTTTGATGTAAATGAAATCGCCGGCTTCGTTTTCGATCGACTGCTTGCAGCCGGAGCCAAATTCGTGGCGCACTTTTCCTTCGATGATGTAAAGGATCACTTCGAAGCCAACATGAATGTGCGCGTAGGCGACACCGCCCGGCGGGATCGTGGCGATGTTTGCTGACAGACTCTTTGTGCCGACGTTTTTGGCGGACATGCCTTGTTTGTAATGAATGCCGTTCCAATTGCGTCGCGCGCCGCCGCCGCGAATGGTCAATATCCCACCGTGATTTTCCACCGCGCCGGTGTCGATGTGGTTTTTATCATCTTTCATGGCGATTGAGTCTTTGCGCGATCGACTTATCGGAATGTTCAGACAGGATTAACAGAATTGCGTAGCAGTAGCATACCTCAATTCATTTAATTGAGTAAACTCTGTCTCCCAGGATACATGGGAATGGCAGCGGGCGAGTCTTCGACTAAAGTGAAGAATGAATCAAAACGGATTGCCGAACGTTGTTGAGCGCAAACGCCTTGCGTCCCCGACTATCACACCGCAGGCGCTGGCGTACAGGATGACTGCCTCTGGATGAGTTCGCGTGATCTGGGGACGCTGTACAAAATTCATATGGGCACATGGAAGGTTGCTCGGGAAATCGATCCGCCGGGAGTTGTCTGGGCTGCCGTCTCAGCGGGCAACGGTGAAATGTGTTTCACGATTGGTAAAGGACTCAACGACGATCGTTACATCTATCGGTGTGCGACGAACGAAGGCTTCACCAAATTATTTACATGTCCCGATTTCACCGGCTCCTACATTAGCTTCGACGGCAAACATCTCTACATGAGTCAATGGTATGAAGAGCGGATTCTGAAGTTCGACGCCCAGGGAAACATCCTCCGCGAGATCGATATTGGCGAGGAGATCTGCGGTCACACTTTTTTCGATGGCAGCATCTACGTGCTGCGTGGCCGCGAGAATAAGAACCAACCTAGCAAATCCGAAGAATGGCGAATCGCCCGGCTTGATCCAAAAGAGGACAGCCCGGAGGTGGAAGATCTCGCCGTGGTCCCGTTTGCTGCACGCTCACTCACGTTCGACGGCGAATACTTCTGGTCCAATCACCGCGCCGCGAACGAGACAATGTCGTTTTCGCTGCCGCGTTAATCATCCACCGCCGTAACAGGGGCACGCACCGTTAGGCGCCGAGTTCTGCGTATCGTGGACAGGTAACGAGATGATCGTTGACCATGCCTGTGGCTTGCATTAACGCGTAACAAATCGTCGAACCGACAAATTTGAATCTGCGTCGCAACAGATCGCGGCTCATGGCGTCGGACTCGGTGGTGCGCGCGGGCACATCAGCCAACCTTCGCCAATGATTCTGGATTGGCTTGCCGCCGACGAAGCTCCAGAGATAAGCGTCGAACGTTCCGAATTCTTCTTGCACGACGAGAAACCTCTTCGCGTTCGTGATTGTGGCTGCAATTTTCAGGCGGTTTCGCACGATGCCATCGTTGCGCAGCAACCGGCGCACATCGCGCGCGCCGTAGCGTGCGATCTTTTCGGGGTGGAATCCATGGAACGCTTTTCGATAGTTCTCCCGTTTTTTCAAAATAGTGTTCCAGCTCAGTCCTGCCTGTGCGCCTTCGAGAATAAGAAACTCGAAGAGCCCTCGATCGTCATGCACAGGAACGCCCCATTCTTCATCGTGATAAATAATGGCGAGCTCGCTCGTAGCCCAGGGACAACGTGGCATAATGTTTGCAGGTTATAACCGATCCGGCTGGGGTTCAAAACATGAGCGAAATGGATACCGTTCTGCCGGATGAAAAAACTTTGACCACTGACGTCACTTTCCGAAGCTTTGTCTATGAACGATAAAAACACCGGTGAAGCCACGCCGTCGGCCAAGCTTTTTTTTGAGACAATTAACGCCTATCAGCGCACGGCTGCCATCAAAGCTGCAGTTGAATTGGATCTTTTCACGACGATCGGCGAGACCGCCGGGACAGCGGAGGATATTGCTCCGCGCATCGGTGCCTCGCCGAGAGGTGTTCGCATCCTTTGCGATTATCTAACGATTCTGGGATTTCTGAACAAGGAGGGAGATCGGGTCCTCGCTTACACCCGACAGTGCCACTTTCCTTGATCGCAATTCGCCGATGTACGCAGGGGGAATGACGCACTTTCTTCTCACGCCGGAAATCGCCGGTGCGTTCGATGATCTGGCCAACGCAGTGCGTAAAGGTGGCGCGGTCGGTGAGGGAACCGTGGCCCCAGAACATCCGGTTTGGCTCGAATTCGCGCGCAACATGGGACCGATGATGATACCGGCAGCCAGCGCCCTCGCGGAGATCGTCGCGTTGGATCCGTCGCGGGAGACACGGGTTCTCGACATCTCCGCCAGTCACGGAATGTGGGGCATCAGTTTCGCAAAAAAGAACCCGCGGGCTCGGATTACTGCGTTGGATTGGGCACCCGTGCTCAAGCTGGCGCGCGAGAGCGCCGCGCGCGCCGGGGTGGCGAACCGGTTCGGCACAATTGCCGGCAGCGCCTTTGACGTGGATTTCGGTTCGGACTACGACCTCGTGCTAGTGCCGAATTTTCTTCATCATTTCAATTTTACCGATTGTGTTCGCTTTCTGAAGAAGGCGCGGGCTGCGCTGCGCCGCGAGGGACGCATTGCAATTGTTGAGTTCGTGCCTAATCCCGATCGCGTGTCGCCGCCTGAGTCGGCGGGCTTTAGCCTCATCATGCTAGCTACGACTCCCGAGGGCGACGCCTATACCTTTGCAGAGTTTGAGGAGATGCTGGCACAGACTGGATTTACAGCCCCGAAGGCCCATTCCCTTCCGCCGACGTTTACGGCCATCATTGCGCAGGCGGGATAGGTAACCCAACTGAGAGGCGGGCGAACTGGATGCACATCGCGCGCGACCGCTAGCGAGAAGCGGGCGAACCGGTCGCAGTTGCGGATCTCGCTGTGCTCCCGGCAAGGGCGAGGATGACATCGGTCTTGGCGATTGATCCGATTAATTCTCTATCATGGATGACAACCGGCAGACGTTCTCCATCGTGGTGGCTGAAACGCTCCAGCGCTTCAATCAGCGACGCGCCCGCACGCACGACTGGAAACGAATCGCGCAATAGATCCTCTGCGATCACGACCTTCGCCAACTCGGGCGTGCTGAGATAACTCTTGATATCGTGCAGAGACACGGCGCCGATGAATCTGCCGTGATCGGTCACATAAAGATAGTTGAAGTGGGTGGCGACAAATTTCTCGGCTATCTCGGAGAATCCGGTGGTTGGTGAAATCGTCAGCGGATTTGGTTTCATCAAGTCGCGCACGTGCAATTCGGCCAGCTGCTTCGCGTAATCGCCAGCGCCTTTACGTTTCAAGGCCTCGGCATAAATCGAGCGCTTCTCAATCTTGACTGACGTGTAATAGCCGACCACGCACGCCAGCATCAGCGGCAGGATGATTTGGTTATCCAGTGTGAGTTCGAAAATCATGATGATAGCCATGATCGGCGCGTGAGTTGCCGCGGCCAAAAACGCGCCCATCCCAACAATCGCGAACGCACTGGGGTTCACCGATGCCGAGCCGGTCACATCGTGGGTAACACTACCGAAAAGAAATCCCAGGCTTGCACCCACAAAAAGTGTCGGCGTGAAAACTCCGCCCACCGCACCAGAGCCAAATGTGGCCGCCGTAGCGAGCACTTTGAAAATCAGAATGAGCGCGACCGTTTGCCAAAGCCAGTGGCCGCCTAAAATCCCATTCACTACGCTGTAACCGTTGCCGCACACTTCCGGATAGAACGCCGCGAGCGCGCCAACAATCAGACCGCCGGCGAACATCTTTACGTAAACTGGTGCGGAGAATCGTTCTGCAAATTTTTCGCTCGCTCGCAGCAACCGGATGAACCACGGCGCAACCAGTCCGGAAACGAGACCAAGCAAGAGGTACGGCCCGATCTCCCAAGCTCGATTGAGTCGGAATAATGGGATCTGATACAGCGGCCCCGGGCCGAGGAAGCCGCGTACCGTGAGTGTGGCAATAACCGACGCGAACACGAGCGGCCCGAAAATTTCCATTGCCATCGAACCCAGCACGATCTCGGCAACAAACACCGAGCCGGAAATTGGAGCGTTGTAAGCGGAGGCGATTCCGGCGGCCGCGCCGCAGGCAACAAGCAATCGCAGTCGCGGAGTGGTCCAGTGTTGGAAACGCCCGGCCAGTGACCCCACCATGGCGGCGAGTTGAACCAGCGGGCCTTCGCGTCCGATCGAACCGCCGGATGCGTTGGTGAAAAGTGCCGAGAGCGATTTCACCAGGCTCTGGCGCGCGGAAATCCTGCCGTCGCCAAGAACAACCGCTTCCATGTAATCGGTCGTGCTGAGCTGGCCATGGAACCGCGAGCCGAAATGAATGATCGCGCCGGCGATGAGTCCGCCGATTGCCGGAACAACGAGGCGCGCCCAGAGAGGTAATTCGGCGAAGCTCTCAACGAGTCCCGGTACGTTGCTGCCCGTAAGAATTTTGTGAACGAAACTTGTGCCGACACGATACCCGATCGAACAAATCGCACCGCAAAACCCGATGATACCGGCCCAAATCAACGTGGCCTGAAGTTCGGTCGGTCGCATCCATTCCTGAAACCAAACCCAGAATTTGAGGCGACGCAGCGTCTGGAGATTCAGGCCGGTCGTTTGCCTGGTTGGATCCGTGGCGTCCACTATTATCCACTGCGCGTGCCAGAGCAGACGTCAAGGGATGATCGTTTGCGCCCGTCGCCGAGAGCGTCGGCAGCGTTCTTACAGTTCGGTATCCGCCGCTCGGTCAAAGCGGCTCGAAATTCGGGAACATTTCTTCGGCTTCAGGGAGTGTTTTGAACGGAACGCAATCGCAGATCGCGAAGAATTTGTCCCACATCGCGAGGACGTTTGGATTCTTATGCGCGGCATCGATCGCCTCCTGCGATTTCCATTCCGATACTTCGATGATCGTGCCATCGCGCGCCCGCATGATGACCGGCGCACGATCAGTGGCGAGCCCTTCCTTGCGCAAACGCGGGACGCGATGTCGGACAAGCTCGACAAGTTCCTCGTCTTTCCCAAGCTTCGGCCGATAGGCAACGATCACGATCACGATCACGCCGCTCATATCGGACACCTCTTAGGAAAGCAGGAAGACAGGAAATGATTTCGAGTCGGTGGAATCAAAAGCAAACAATATCTCTGTGCGCTCCATGACCTCTGTGGTTAAAGCCAGGGCTGTTCGCGCCAATCGACGGCGACATTCGCTACTGGCCAGATGCTTCCTTCGTCGGACAGACAGAGCCTCCGTCGAAGAGGATCTTCCACGAGCCGTCAGGCTGTCTTACCCACGTGGAGGTAAACGTGCCGATCTGCGCACCCGCTTCATCGAAAACCGGACCGCCGGTGAATCCCATATCGCCAGCGGCATTTGTTACGACCCGTTCCGGTTGCCAGCGGAAAGGTGCAACCGCTGATTTAAAGAATTCTGACCAAACCGCGATTACCTCTTGCTTTCCGTGCATAATGTTGCGCTGGCCGAGAAACTGAGCGTCCTCGGCGAGGTAGGAGAAAAACTTCTTTGCGTCGCGCGCGTCGAAGGCCTTGGCGAACGCGATCTCGGTCGCGCGCACTTCTTCAGTTCGATCCGCGGCCGAAGCCGACGAGGCAAAAACGAGAAGGAGCAGACAAAGATTGCGTCTCATACTTCTGGAACCATTTTTAATAGTGGCGTCATGGGGTCGGAGGCGAGAACCCAAGTCGGGTCGACAAAGGTCGGAAGTCCTTAGTTTGAAGGGATCTTGGTTGAGAAAAGCCGACGCGGCAAACAGACTAATGTGTCGTGATAATAGTTGTTTTCGGAGTCTCGGGCGCTGGCAAAACCACAGTCGGGGAGTTGCTCGCTCGAGAGCTAGCCTGGCGTTTTCTTGAAGCGGATGATTTTCATCCGCCCGCGAATATCGAGAAGATACGCAGCGGTCGGCCATTAAACGATGAAGACCGATGGCCGTGGCTGGAAAGATTGCGCGAGCAGATCAAGCGGTCACTTGCCGCTGGAGAAAATGCCGTTCTCGCTTGTTCGGCGTTGAAACGAGTTTATCGCGATCTTCTGGGAGTGAATGAAAAAGTAAAATTTGTGTTTCTGCACGGTGACTATGCGCTTGTCGAAAAGCAACTCCGTAGCCGGCACGGTCATTTTATGGATCCGGGCTTGTTGCAGAGTCAGTTTGATGATCTTGAAGAACCGCAGCGGGATGAGGATGCGATAACGATTGAGCTGGGACGAACGTCGCACGCGATGGTTGAGGAAATCGAGGCCAGGTTGCACTTGGCAGGTGGCAGTTAGGTCTACGCGATCGATTTCGGAGGGCGGTGGGCGACTGGGATCAACAGCAATGAGCATCCCCGCCGGAACAGCACAAAACATCAACACGGCGAATCCGGCGATGAACGATCCGGTTTCGGCATGCAGATACCCAAACACGTACGGTCCCGCAAAACCGGCGGCGCTGGCGAGCCCGTTAATCATTCCTACTGCAACGGCGGCTGTAGAATCGTTTAAGATTTCAGTTGGAATTGCCCAGAACACCGGCAGAAACGCCATGAGCACACAGATCATGCTCACTCATGAGAAACAGAGGAAGGCTCCGACCAGCGCATTCGAAAGTCCGGTCTGAATTTTCAGAACGGTCGGCAACCAAAAGATTACAGCGTATCCTGTGACGTTTTCAAGGAACGCCACAGCGGCGAGCAGCACGACAATGCGAAGACGGACTGCCTGCCCGAGGCCCGCCGATTGACGGTTTGATGGCTTTATCCTGTTCCTGAACGTTATCGGGATTTTTGGCGACTGATCTGCGCACTGCCGTACACATTGTCGCTTTCGACGTTAAAAATTCGGTTCCAGCGTGCGCGGTAATTTTCGAATGCGATCTGCGCGCCCAATTGCATGAGTTGTTCTTCGGAAAATTGGTTGCGCAAACGCGTGTATAACTCATCGGTAACATCCGCTGGCGTCCGTGTCATCGCATCAGCGAGTTCAATCACCAATCGCTCCGTGTCATCGAAAGGCGTCATGTCGTCGTCGCGAACGGCATGCAATTTTTCATCGCTCAGGCCGGCCTTTCTGCCCACGGCAGAATTGATGTCTATTCAAAATGGGCAGCCGATACGCGCCGCGGCACGGATTTTTCCGAGTTGGATGTAACGCAATGAAACAAGTCGTTTGTGGCCGAGAGCGGCTTCCATGGCGATGCCGCCCCATACGAGTCCCGGCAAACGCATCTGGACTTTCGCCGGAGTAAGGTCTTTCCCGAACATCTTGCGCATAACGCCGTAGAACCAGCGCAGATGCCACGGCGCCTGCTTTTTCTCCAACCCTGAAATTCGAGCCATCATTAATACGTATCGCTGTGCACAACGCGTTTGGTCTTGGCATGCTGAAGTTTCGGTGCCGTCATCGCATGGGTCACGCTGTATTGGTTAAGGAGTCGACGCGCAGAACGAAAGATCGGGAAGCAATCACTGAACTGCGTGTGCTACTCGGAAAGATCGAGAAGAGCGATGCTAGACGTGGGCTCGTTTTTTTCTCGCTGAGACGAGCTTGTTCACGAGCGTGTTTGTTGCTTTTTCCAGTAACATGCCCCAGCCACTGAGCACAGCGAGAACGGGGATGCATATCAACAAGAACATCCAGATTGGTACCTCGCGAATCCGCAAACCCAGCCAGATGACGTACGGTTGATGAATGAGATACAGGCCGTACGAATAAAGCCCTACGATCCCGAACACTTTCGCCGGCCCCTTAAACAGCGAAATCAATCCGGCGATGCCGACGATCTCGAGCATGCAGCACGTGCCGGTGGCGAAATCGACGAAAATGTATGGGTAGAGGCCGTGATAGAGTTGCAGCGCCGCTGGATACAGAACCAATCCTGCTGCAAAACCGGCGCCGCGGAGGAGAAATCTATCCAGCCGTTCAGGCGACTTCGTATGCCACATTGCTAACGACATCCCGAGAGCAAACTCGGGCAACCGACAAATCGCGAATCCACCCAGGACCCACAATCCATTTTGCGGCCAGAGCACGAGCAACACGTAGCGCGAAAAAAATCCCGCAGCGCATCCGATTAACAAAAATAGCCATGGCCCGGTGCGCCGCGCCGTCCAGAAGAGCAGGGGAAAGATCAAATAAAACTGGATCAGCATGGAAAAGTACCACCACGCCGCGTTCAGGTACATGAAGTTCATCTCGATATCGATGAACCGCAGACCGAGAAGGCTTAGGATGATGCGATCGTCCACCGGTTCCAGGCGCGCCACAAAAGGGGAGACCAGATAGACCAGGTGTGCGACCCAATACATCGGGTAGAGCCGGATGAAGCGCGCCCAATACCATGCTCCCCAGTGAATCCCGCTTTTTTCAGCGCGCCGCGCGGTCGATTGCATCAGCGTCCAGCCGCTCAGAATGATGAACACGCCAACCGCATGGAATCCGAGGCCCGAGATTTTTGACCACGCTGATTGGAGAATGGTGAGCGCGCTCGTGGCAAGATTGCTCCAGTCTGCCGGCGGGAGCACGCCATGCTCGAAGTAGGTGGTACAAAAGTGAAAATAGACAACGAAAAGAATTGCCAATGCCTTTGAGATATCGATCCAAAGGAGCCGTTTCACAGCATCGGCTTAGCAGGAACGACATAGAACGGTCAAGGCGCTGTCGTTGCCGAAGTAACAGGCGTGTAACCTTTCTCGCGCAGCGCTTACTGCAAACGATGCAATTGTTCCGATATGAGAATAGCTGCTGATTCTGCAGTTGAACAGTTTGCCAATAACGAGCACTGCTGTGTGGAGGATGAATTCCAAGGGCCATTCGTAGAAAAGAGCGCCGTGTGTTGTTTGATCATCGTTATTGCTTTCCTGGCGTTTTCAGCGGCAGTAGTGATCGCTTAATCCTTGATTTCGCCCTCGTCGCTCTGGATGCCGCTGGAGTGAAGTCGTGGCGGTGCTGCGGTTTGGCGCCGCATTACTCTAAATTCGGCAGAAGTGTATCGTGATGGGCAATGCGTATCATTTCGTTGTTGCCTGCCGCGACTGAAATAGCCGGCGCGCTTGGGCTGATGGAGCAGGTCGTCGGCGTCTCGCATGAATGCGATTTTCCACAGGAAGCAAACGACCGGCCGCGTGTGACCCATTGTCCGATTCACAACGCAAGCCTAACCAGTCGCGAAGTCGATGAATGGGTGCGGCACTCTCTGCGAGAGAACGGCACAATTTACACCATCGACGAACCCCTTCTGCGCGAGCTCAGACCCGACGTGATCCTTACGCAGAAACTGTGCGACGTCTGCGCCGTCGATTACGGCACCGTCGCGAAGCTCGCGCAAACATTGCCGAATCCGCCACAAGTGGTGAACATTGAGCCTTCGAGTCTAAATGACATCTCCGACGACATTCGGCGTGTGGCCGAAACATGCGACGTCCGGGAGCGCGCCGAGAAATTGATCGTGAATTTGTCGGCACGCGTCGCGAAAGTACGCGAACGGGCGGCAAGGATTGCGAATCGTCCGAGTTGCTTCCTGATGGAATGGGTTGATCCGCCATTTTGTGCCGGTCATTGGGGACCGGAACTGGTCGAGATTGCGGGCGGCTACGATCCATTAGGTCGGACGCACCAGCCGTCGGCGCAAATCGATTGGCAACAAGTGTTGAATGCGCGACCGGAAGTCATTGTGCTTGCTCTTTGCGGGTACGATCTCGATCGTGCACGGCGCGACTGTAAATTGCTTCGGACATTTCCTGGTTTCGATTCGCTTCCCGCTGCCCACGGCGGTGAAATCTATCTCGTAAACGCAAACGCGTACTTCTCGCGCCCGGGCCCGCGCATCGTAGACAGTTTGGAAATTCTCGGTGGAATTTTGCATCCCGGCGAATTCCCCGAGTTCGTTTCGCACGGGCCTGACGATTCACGCGTGGTGCGCACTGGCTAAGGTGCCAGTAGGAAAGCGCGATTCATTTCCAGCTTATGTTTTCAAATATGGGCGAATGTGGTACGAAAATTCTCGATTCGTTCCTTCGATGAAGAAAAATCCACAATTGATTCCGGCGCCGGAAATAAAGCGCCGTACTGATGAAGAGTTAATCCAGCGTGCTTGGGAATTCTTTCAAATGATGCAGGGAAGGCGAACGATCCGCGACTTTTCCGATCGACCCGTGCCCAGAGAGGTGATCGAACATTGCATTCGTGCCGCGGGGACGGCGCCGAGCGGAGCGAACCTGCAACCGTGGCATTTCGTGGCAGTGAACGACCCGAAAGTGAAGCACGAGATTCGCGTCGCGGCCGAAGCAGAGGAGAAGGAGTTTTACGAACATCGCGCGCCGAAAGCGTGGCTGGATGCGCTGGCCGCATTGGGCACCGACTCGGAAAAACCGTTCCTTGAAATTGCTCCGTGGCTGATCGCAGTGTTCGCACAGCCATTCCGGATGCTTCCGGACGGCACA
Source organism: uncultured Verrucomicrobiae bacterium (assembly GCA_963757675.1). Lineage (GTDB taxonomy): Bacteria > Verrucomicrobiota > Verrucomicrobiia > Chthoniobacterales > UBA10450 > Udaeobacter. The sequence continues at coordinate 152,454 of CAVWTH010000003.1, forward strand.
CGGTCGCCGACGTATTATGCGCTCGAGTCCGTTGGTATCGCCACCGGATTACTCGTCACGGCACTGCATTCCTGCGGGCTCGCGGCTTTGACGCACACTCCGAGCCCAATGGGGTTCCTCAATCGCATCCTCGGACGGCCGTCGCATGAGAAAGCATTTGTGCTTCTCGTTACCGGCCATCCCGCTGAAAACGCAGTCGTTCCCGACATCGCCCGCAAATCGCTCGAAGAGATTAGCTCGTTCGTGAGCTCTTTAAGATTGCGTAACAAATCTGCGTGAATCTGCGGAATCTGTGGATGAACGTTGTGAATGCGAATCAGCGAAATGAATTGGATGATGGTGGAGGAATATCTCCAGCGCGACGATCGCGCGGTATTGCCGTTGGGCAGTACCGAACAACACGCTTATCTCAGCTTGAGCACCGACAGCATTTTGGCGGAACGGCTGGCTGTCGAAGCAGCCGAACCGCTGGGCGTTCCTGTATTTCCCGTGCTCGCGTACGGAATCACGCCGTATTTTCGCGCGTTTCCGGGAACGATCACGTTGCGGGTGGAAACCTACATGTCGATCCTGCGCGACATTCTCGACGCCATCGCGGAGCAGGGCTTTAAACGGATCCTGATCGTTAACGGCCATGGCGGTAACACGCCTGCGCAAGGATTCATCGGCGAATGGATGGCAGACCATCCCGGGGTGTGCATTAAGTTCCACAACTGGTGGAACGCCCCGAAAGTTTGGGAACAGGTACAGGCGATTGATCCGATCGCCTCGCACGCATCGTGGATGGAAAATTTTCCGTGGACGCGCCTAGCAAAGGTCAACCTGCCAGCAGAGCAGAAGCCGATGAGCGATTTGGAAAAACTGCGACGGCTCGATCCGAAATCACTGCGGGAACATCTCAAGGATGGCAACTACGGCGGGCTTTATCATCGCGATGATGAGGGGATGATGAAGATCTGGAAGACGGGCGTGGAAGAAACGCGCGCGTCACTGATCGGAGACTGGGTTTAAAATGAGAGTCGTATGCGCACGCTTGATAGCACAAGCGTAAGTAAATTCGCAACCGGCCGCGTTTTGGAGTGCGGCGCTTTTGAGCCGCTTTCCGATTGTTGCGGGTGCCGTTTTTATGGTCATTCTCTGGAATTCACGTCGATTTTTCAAAGTCCGGGGCTGCCTTGCATGATGCCGCCATCGGCGAAAACGGTTGTCGCGGTCATATAACTCGCTCCGTAGCCTGCGAGGAACGCGACGACGCTGGCGATCTCCTCCGGTTTTGCCATCCGACCCAACGGAATGGCGTCGTCTAATTTCTTCAAGAGCGCCGGATTGTCCATCGTGCCAAGGTTGATCGGAGTGGCCACGGCACCGGGGCCGACGCCGACCACGAGAATCTTATGCGGCGCGAGTTCGACGCCCGCTGTGCGCGTCAACATCCGCATCCCGCCTTTCGAGAGACAGTAAGCCGTGTTGCCGGGCATCGGCCAGTCTTCATGGATCGAACTAATATTGATGATGCGGCCGCCGCCGCCTTGCTTGATCATCTGCTGCGCGGCGAACTGGGTGCCGAAAAACGCGCTCTTGAGATTGATCGAGAGCACCTTTTCATATTGCTCCTCGGTCGTGTCGAGGATGGAGGTGCGCGTCTCGACGCCGGCATTGTTGACCATAATATCCACACGTCCGAATTTCTTTACCGCGGTTGCAAACAGGTTTTGCAACTCAGCGATCTGACTCACGTCGGCTTTCACCCCGATCACGCGGTCACCCAGCGCCACCACCTGCTTTTCCAACGCCTCCGTCGCTTCGGGATGCGTGACGTAATCAACCACAATGTTCGCCCCCTGCCGGGCGAGTTCCAACACGATGGCTAAACCGATCCCACTATTGCCACCGGTAACGATGGCGACTTTATCTTTAAGATTCATGATGTTGTTCGTTGGTTAGTAGTTAGTTTAGTTAGGCTGGCGCCATCGCCGCGGCCGTGATGGAAAAGGACAACGCGGCCAAGGCGAGAGCGACTACAGCCGAGCCGCTCGCGCCAAAATGCTGCGTCAGGTAAAGTATAGCCAGTTACCATTGAATGGCGAGAAGCTGAGCAGCGCGCTGTTCAGATGAAAGCAGAAGCTTGACCTGAGAGTGTCGGCACAGGCGAGCCTCAGTCCAGTCTCCGTGAGTAGCACCGCTCAGCCGGCGAATGGCGTCTCGGGAATGCCGGTGAAGCCCGGCTGGCAGGCGAGCAGACAACCGGCCAGCGGCTCTTCCGCCAATTGCGCCTGCGTCAGCGTCTCAGTCGCGGTGGTGATGTAGAGGGTCCGATAGTCGGGACCCCCGAACGCGCAGTCCGTGCCGCGAGACACCGGCAGGGCGATGATCCGCTCCATTTTGCCTGTGGGATCGTATCGGACGATGCGGCCGTAAACCGGCTGCGCGCTCCACACGAATCCTTGCGCGTCCACCGTCAGCCCGTCGGGAAAGCCGTTGGCGCTCGGGTCGAGCCTAACGAATGGTCGCCGGTTCTCGATTTCGCCGGTCGCCGGGTCGAAGTCATACGCGAAGATGCCGTAGCGGAAGCTCTCTGTGTAATACATGGTGCGGCTGTCGGGGCTCCAGCCGGTGCCGTTCGAGCATTTCACGTTGTCCTGCATCCGGGTGATACGTTGGTCGGCATCGAAGCGGTAGAGCGCGCCGGTCGGAGCGAGCCAATCTTTCGCGCCCATGGTTCCGGCCCACAACCTTCCCTGGCGGTCGCATTTTCCGTCGTTGAACCGGTTGGCTGGCCGGTCAGGCTCCGGATTTGCGAGAACCTCCAGGTGCGCCGTGTCGGGGTCAAAGAAGGCAAAGGTCTTGCGCATCGTGAGCACCAGTCCGCCCCTGGCGCGCGTCGATAGCGATGTCACCCAGTCCGGCAGATCGAAGGTGCGGTAGCTGCCGTCGGCGGGACGGAAGATGTGAATCTTCTCGCCGCTTATATCAACGAAGTAGAGCTGATGCGTCTTCGGGCACCAGACCGGCGACTCACCGATCACGTTGGGAGCATGGACGACGACCGAGATGTCCGTCGGCGTTGGCACCATTTCGTATGTTCTGCCGGTTCGGTTCATCGTGGTTGGTTCTCCCCGGAGATGGTCCAGTGTCCATGCCCGATCGGGTGCCCCTTGCCGGATGGTCCGCCGAAGACGATGGAGATGATGCCGCCAGCGCACACCAGGACGATGCCGGTAACGGCGAGCAACCCCGGCACGTTGCCCCATACCAGCCAGCCGATCAGCCCGGAGAAAACGACCACGGAATAGTTGAACGGCGCCAGGCGTTCGGCCGTTGCCCGCTGATAGGCGAGGATGATGAAGAGTTGCGCGAGCGCCATGAAGACTCCGATGCCGGCGAGGTAACCCCACTCAATTCCGGCCGGCATCTGCCAGCCATGGATGGCAAATGGACACGCGGCGATGGTCGAGATCAGAAAATAGTAGAAGAGGATTGCGTCCGGCCTATCGGTCGACGACAGCCGGTTGACCGAGACGAGCGCGATAGCCGAGAAAAGCGCGGCGCCGATGGCCAGAAGGGCGGACGGGTTCGTGAAGAGGGCCGAACTCGGGCGCAGAATCAGGAGCACGCCGACGAAACCGATCACCAGACCGGCGGCGACGAGCGGCGTGATCCGCGTTTTCATCCACACCAGCGCCACGAACGGAATGAACAGCGGCGCCGCATTGACCAACAGAACCGCGTCAACCAGCGTCATGTTCTTGACCGCGAGGAAGAACAGAGCCTGCGACAACAGTCCCGAAAGGGCGCGCACGATGTGGAGCGGCAGCCGCCTGGTCCGCAGCTCGCCGATGCCTTGACGGAGCGCCCACGGGAGCAGTAGGAGAAGACTGATCCCGCTTTGGAACAGCACCACGACCGCCGTTGGAATGCCCGCCGCCGCCTTGCCGAAGGCACTCATCACCGCGACGCACAGGAAGGCGAGCACGATGAGCAGGCTTCCGACGATAGCTTCGGTGCGCGGGCCGCCGTCGCCCGTCCTCTCTGTCACGCTCCGGCTCTGAGGTGCATACACGGTTACAATTTCGCCGCGGCGCGTCATTTGATTTCTATCCCAGACGTTGGAGGAGGTGATCGCCCACGCGCAGCGCGTTGGCGATAATGGTGAGTGACGGATTGACCGCGCCGCAAGAGGGAAAGAAGGAACCGTCCACGACGTAGAGATTGTCAATGTCGTGTGTGCGGCAGTCGAGATTCAGCACCGATGTCTTCGGGTCCGATCCAAACCGGCAGGTGCCATTCTGATGTCCGACGCCTTCGAGCGGAACGGATTTCTTGATGTAGAACTCCTCCGGAATATACGTATGGCCGCCGTCGACTTCCTTTAAGACCTGTTCCCAGCGCTGGATCAGGCGTTGGTACGGCTTCTTGTTATTTGGCGTGTAATCGAGCTGAATGCCTTTTCCGGCAATCCATCGCACCCGATTGTCGCGGCTGGGTAAATCTTCAGTCGTCAGCCACCATGGGACAGAGTGCGTCTTCATGGTCTTCAACACGACGGAAGGGGTGAGGGGCGGCGCTTCGCCCTTCATCATTTGCCATTGGAACGAACCGATCAGTTGAATCCCGCCCATCGGAAAAGGGAAATCCTTTTCGCCGAAATAGAAATCGTTCACCGCCACTGTCTTCATGAACTTGCTCGGGTTCGGCTTCACGCCAATCGAGAGAACCACGGCGGCTTTGTGAAACATGAAGTTGCGCCCGACCAGATCGGAACTGTTAGCCAGGCCGGTGGGATGCGCGCTATTGGCGCTCCGCAAAAGCAGCGCAGCGGAGTTGATCGCACCGCACGCAACGACCACAATGTCGGCGGTGTAAGTTTCCTTTCGCTTGCCGCCGTCGAATTCCACTTCGACGCCTGCGATCTCAGTGCCTGTGGCATTGGTCGTGAGCTTGCTGACATAGGCACCAGTAAGCAGCGTCACATTCGGCATTCCCACGATGGGTCGAATACAGTTGTTGTCCGCGTCCGACTTGGCCTCGACCAGGCATGGAAAACCGTCGCACGTGTCGCAACGAATACACTTGCTCTGCCAGCGCACTTGCTCGTTTAGCTTGATCCCGACCGGGCACGGAAAGGGATGATAGCCGCTGGCCTTGAGTTCATCGTAGATCTCCTGGATACGCGGTTCATTACTCACGGGCGGATGAGGATAAGGTTGATCGCTTGGTGGCTCGGTCGGATCGGTGCCGCGCTGACCATGCGCCCGGTAAAGGAGTTCTGCCTCGTCGTAATACGACTGGTAGTCATGATATTTCAATGGCCACTCGGGCGAGATGCCGTCCTCGTGCTGGAGCTCTTCAAAGTCGCGTTCCCGTAACCGAAAGAGAGCGGCGCCGTAGACTTTCGTATTGCCGCCAACCCAGTAACCGGTCTGCGGGTGTAGCGGCTTGCCCTCGCTATCCTGCCAAACTTCATTGGTATGATAGCGGTTCTCGATGAAGACCGCTGTGGTCTCCCAATTCTCTTTCTCTTGAGGCAGAAACGTTCCGCGCTCGAGGATGAGGATGCGTTTCCCGCTCGGAGCGAGACGCTGCGCGAGAGCGCCTCCGCCTGCGCCGGTCCCGATGATGATGAAGTCGTAATTATTCATGAGCCTTTCTGATTCGCCAGCCAGATCCGATCTGGATATTTCACTTGGGCCTTCATGAGACCCGAAGGTACGACATTTCGCTGTTTCATATCAATTCATGTCTTGTGTGAACACCGGTAGATCTGGTTCGCAAACAACCTGATCCCGTCCAACGAAATAGTCACGACGATCAGCGCGGATTTTCTCGAACAAGACCATGCAACCCGGCACCGACGCGATGACGATTAACACCAAATTCCACGCATCATAATTTCTTGATTGTTGATGGCGGCATGGCGTTGTATCCAAGCTCGAAACCGGCGGCGAAGATCGCTGGTACGAACGCAAGTACGATTCATTCGGCCGGCTTAATCTAATGGCAACGCCAACCAACAAAATCGAGGATTACGCGTTTCTGAGCGATACTCAGAGCGGCGCGCTGGTAGGTCGTGACGGCTCCGTGGATTGGCTTTGTCTCCCGCGTTTCGATTCCGACGCCTGTTTCGCGGCGTTGTTAGGCACACGCGAAAACGGCTGCTGGCGAATCTTTCCGAAAGAAAAGACCGAAAGGCTGAGCCGCCGGTACCGCGACGAGACGTTGATTCTTGAAACGGAAATTGAAACTGCAAGCGGAGCGGTTCGTCTGATCGACTTCATGCCGCCTCGTGGCAAGAATCCCGACATCATCCGGATTGTCGAGGGCGTACGTGGTGAAGTGTGCATGCAGATGGAACTTATCATTCGCTTCGATTACGGCCACGTTGTGCCGTGGGTCCAGAGAACTCGTGGGGGATTGAAAGCGATTGCCGGGCCAGACGCGCTGATTCTGCGAACGCCGGTCAGGACGCGCGGCAAAGATCTGACCACGGTTGCTGAATTCACGGTTAACAAAGGCGACCGGATTCCGTTTGTCCTCACCTGGTTCGCATCGAACACGACGCCACCGAAAAAGGTGAATCCTGAGGATGCCTTGCGTGACACGGAGCGATATTGGAAGGAATGGGCGGGGCGCTACCGTCGCAAAACCCCCTGGACTGACGCGCTCGTTCGTTCGTTGATTACGCTCAAGGGATTGACCTATTTGCCGACTGGGGGACTCGTTGCAGCACTGACGACATCGCTGCCGGAAGAGATCGGCGGCGTGCGCAACTGGGATTATCGCTACTGCTGGTTACGCGATGCAACGTTCGTTTTGCTCGCACTGATGCATGCGGGCTACCTCGACGAAGCGAAATCGTTTCGCCAATGGCTCCTGCGTGCCATCGCTGGTCAGGCGTCGCAAATGCAGATTATGTACGGGGTTAATGGCGAGCGGAGATTACAGGAATTCGAGTTGGACTGGCTCGCGGGCTACGAAAATTCCAGGCCGGTTCGCGTAGGCAACGCGGCTTCAGGCCAGTTTCAGCTCGACGTGTACGGCGAAGTCCTGTACGCGCTGTGGCTGGCGCATCATTTGGGAATCAAAGTCTCCAAAGCCGAATGGCGTTTCGTCATGGAGTTGATGCAATTCCTTGAATCGAATTGGGACAAGCCGGACAACGGAATCTGGGAGGTACGCGGGGGTCGCAAGCACTTTACCCATTCGAAGGTGATGGCGTGGGTGGCTTTTGATCGCGCGGTGAAGTTGGCAGAGATCTACGGCAATGGCGGAACGGAAATCATCGACCGCTGGAAAAAGATTCAGGAAAAGATCCACGCGCAGGTTTGCCAGCGCGGTTACAACAGGAAAAAAAAGGCGTTTACGCAATTTTACGGGTCGGACGCGTTAGACGCGAGTGTGCTGGCGATGCCGCTGGTCGGTTTCCTGCCGTTTGACGACGAGCGCGTTCTGGGAACCATCGCCGCCGTGGAGCGCGAGTTGATGCAGGATGGCCTTGTCCTCCGTTATCGACAGGAGAAAGGACAGGTGGATGGTTTGCCGGGAAGCGAAGGCGTTTTCTTACTCTGCTCGTTTTGGTTGGCCGACTGTCTTTACATGACCGGTCGCAAAAAGGAGGCGCGGGAACTTTTCGAGCGACTGATGGCTTTACGAAATGATGTTGGCTTGCTGTCGGAGGAGTACGATCCAAAAGCAAAACGGCAACTGGGCAATTTCCCCCAGGCATTCTCGCACGTGGCAACGGTTCGAACTGCGCTTGTTCTGAGTGGCGAGCTGGCGCTGCCCATCTCCTGACGGCCGTTGAAAAGCCGGCGGTACTTGGCTTGGAGTTCCGCCTTCAGGCGGTTTCTAGTCGGAGCCGCGTAAACGCGGAACTCCAAACGCTGAGAGACGCGTTGAGGACAATGCGTTGCACTTTGAAGAGCAGGTCAAAGAAAATTTTCTGGCATCGCTTGTGAGCGGCAGGCACAATCGACGCGCTGGTACGCGTGACGCTGCAAGGCCGGCAACGTATGAATCTGCAATTGTCGAGCGCCGCGCTATTGGGCGCGGATGTTTTAAAGTCGCTCAATCCGCAATCACCGCAGGCGCGCGCGATCTTCAATCTCGGCATCGTGACTGCGATTGTGCTCGCAGTCGTTTTCGTGGTGGTCGTTGCCATCGTGGTTTATGCGTTGATTCGTTTCCGCTGGCGCGAAGGCGAAGGCGACCCGGAGCAGAAGGCTGGCAACTTGCCGCTCGAAATTGTGTGGACGGTGATACCGCTTGCGATTGTGACGGTTTTCTTCGTGCTCGCGGCGCGAACCATGGGCATCTCGGACCCGGCGCCTCCGCCGAGTCCGGATCTTATCGTAATCGGTCATCAATGGTGGTGGGAGGCACGCTATACGAAATCAGGCGTTATTGCCGCCAATGAGATTCATATCCCGGTGGGAAAACCGATCGCGCTGAAGCTCGATTCAGCCGACGTGCTGCATGAGTTCTGGGTGCCGGAGTTGGCGCGAAAAATAACAACCGTGCCAGGCCATCCGAATCATATCTGGCTCCAGGCCGATAAAGCCGGGACGTATCTCGGTGTTTGTTCTGAATTTTGCGGAACACAGCACGCCTGGATGCACTTTCTGATAATTGCAGAACCGCAGGAAAATTTCGAGACGTGGGAGAGCGCGCAGCTTGCTGCCCCTGTTCCGCCAGTGACGGAAAACGCGAAGAAAGGTCTCGCACTTTTCGAGCAGATGAGCTGTGTGAACTGTCACGCCATCAATGGCACGATCGCGTCTGCGAGCGTGGGGCCGAATTTGACGCACTTCGCAAGCCGCAGACAACTCGGCGCCGGCATCGTGGCCAACACTCCGGAAAATTTGCGCCGCTGGCTCACCGACCCGCAAAAAGTGAAGCCGGGCGCAAAAATGCCCGACTTCAAATTCACCGACCCGCAGGTCACGGAACTTGCCGATTACATCGAGACGTTGAAATGAATCCCATTCCCGCCACGATCACGCGCTTGCTGACGCCCGCGGAGAGGCAGCACTGGGAATTGGCGTGGCTTTCGACTGTCGATCACAAGCGCATCGGCATTCTGTACATGGTGACCGGGCTGGTCTTCTTCGTAGCGGCCGGCATCGAAGCGCTTTTTATCCGTCTGCAACTGGCCGTGCCTAACAACACGCTGCTAAGTCCGGACACTTACAACTGGATCTTCACCATGCACGGCACAACGATGATTTTTCTCGTCGCCATGCCGGTGCTCTTTGGAATCGCAAACTATGTCGTACCTCTTCAGATCGGCGCGCGCGACATGGCTTTCCCGCGCCTGAACGCGTTCGGTTTTTGGCTGGTCCCATTCGGCGGAATCCTGTTGCATTTCAGTTTTCTCGCAGGCGGCGCGCCGGCGGTGGGCTGGTTTGCTTATACGCCGCTGAGTGAAACGCCGTTTTCATCACAGCTCGGCGTGGATTACTGGGCGATCTCGCTGTTGGTGCTCGGCATTGGGTCGGTCAGCGCTGGGATCAATTTCATCGTCACCATCTTAACTCAGCGCGCGCAGGGCATGACGCTGCGCCGGCTTCCGTTGTTCACCTGGATGATCTTCTGCAATTCCTTCCTGGTCATTCTGGCATTGCCGATTCTCAACGCAGCGCTCGTGATGCTGCTCATCGATCGACTGCTGCAGGGACAATTCTTTCTCCCGTTCGCCGGCGGCTCGGCGATCATGTGGCAGCACATTTTCTGGGCCTTCGGGCATCCGGAAGTTTATATCGTCGCCATCCCGGCATTCGCGATTCTGTCGGAAGTGATTCCGGTTTTTTCGCGCAAACCAATTTTCGGCTACGAGTTTGTCGCTGCTTCGACTGTGGTCATCGTCCTGTTGAGCCTGCTCGTATGGGCCCACCACATGTTTACGGTCGGGCTCGGGCACACGGTCGATCTTTTCTTTGTCGCGGCGAGCGTGCTCATTGCCGTTCCGACGGGCGTGAAACTGTTCAACTGGAGCGCCACCATGGTAGGTGGCAGGTTACGGTTCGATACCCCGATGCTTTTCTGCATCGCTGCTCTTGTGCAATTTTTGTGCGGCGGGTTGACTGGTGTGAGTCACGCCATTGCGCCGCTCGATTGGCAGACTAAGAACAGTTACTATCTGGTCGCGCATTTTCACTTCGTCTTTGTGGGCTTGATTGTCTTCGCGATTCTCGGCGCACTTTATTATTGGTTTCCAAAAATGAGCGGCCGAATGCTGTCGGAGCGGATGGGCAAATGGACGTTTTGGCTGATGGTCATCGGCTTCAATCTGACCTTCCTCATCCAGCATGTCCTTGGATTGTCCGGCATGCCGCGCCGGGTTTATACCTATCCGGATTTGCCGGGCTGGGCCTGGATGAACATGGTTTCAACCATCGGCGCGTTTTTCATGGCAGCCGCGTCCATTCTTTTCGTGTGGAATTTGCTGACGAGTCTGCTTCGCGGGAAACCAGCAGGCGACAATCCGTGGAAGGCGTGGACGCTGGAATGGGCGACGACTTCGCCGCCACCGCATGAGAATTTTCACGCGCTCCCGCCGATCCACAGTCAACGGCCGCTCTGGGACTACGAAAACCCCGACCGCGCTGATCCGGTTGTGCCCTCTGGAGGCGCGCTCGATACGTTTCGGCCAGAGAAAAACAAAGCTGGTGTGATCACTTTCATCATTTCCGAAATGGGTTTCTTCGGCGTACTGATCATCGCGTTTCTTTTCTATAACGCGACACCGGGTAGGGGGCCGGGCGCACAGGAGTTGGACGTGCTGAAGACGGGCATCTTCAGTGTCTGTTTGTTTGCGAGTAGCTTTACCATCTGGCGATCGGAAGCGGGTCTGCACGCTAACAAACCATGGAAAATGAAAGCGTGGCTCGCCGCGACGATTTTGCTCGGAGGCGTTTTCATCGTGGGGCAGGGGATGGAATACTGGAGTCTGTTTCAGAGCGGTGTGAGCGTTGGTTTGGATCTCTTTGCTACGACATTTTTCACGCTGACCGGATTCCACGGATTGCACGTCTGCGTTGGTCTGCTCGGGTTGCTGATCGTGCTCGGTTTGGCTTTGACCCGCGGTTCCAAGAACGGCCCTTTCCGTGCACTGGTCCCAGTCGGGTTGTACTGGCATTTCGTCGATGTGGTCTGGGTGTTCGTCTTTTCAATCGTTTACCTTTGGCCTTTGCTTCGATGACAACGCAGCAATTTCTTACTTCAGCATGGTCATGGAACCCGGCGGTGCTCGTTCTTAGCGGCGTCGCGCTTGCCGCATACCTGTGGGCGTTCGGGCTCACTCGCCGGATTCTGTATCTGATCGCGGGACTCGGTGTGTTTGTCCTGACGCTGGTGTCGCCTCTCAACGCGCTGGCGGACGGCTATCTTTTTAGCGCGCACATGCTCCAACACATTCTATTGCTGCTGATTGTGCCGGCGCTGTTTTTGATGAGTTTGCCGCGCTGCGTTTCGCTCGGTGCGCGGTCGTCGCTGCTGGCCAATCCTCTTGTCGGCTGGTTTGCAGGCGTTGGCGCAATGTGGTTGTGGCACGCAAGGCCTCTTTGTAATGCCGCAGTTTCTTCACACTTAGTAGGCGCGCTGCAAATTTCTTCGCTCCTGTTGTTAGGCGGGATTTTCTGGCGACAAATTCTTGCGCCGCGCGAAGAGGAACGAATCTCAGCGCCCGGCGCAGTAATTTATCTTTTCAGCGCGTGCGTTGCGTGCAGCATCCTCGGAATTCTTATCACGTTCTCGCCAGTGAGCGTGTGTCCGATCTACGCTCAACCGGTGGCTGATCAGCTGGGCATTCTGAACTTGATTCAGTCAAACTGGGGCTTTACCCCGGACAAAGACCAGCAGATCGGCGGCCTTCTAATGTGGGTGCCAATGTGTCTTGTTTATCTGAGCGCCATCATTGCACAACTTGCGCGCTGGTTTGCGCAGCCTGTCGCCGCTGCGCCGGCGACGGAGAGAGCGTTATGAGCAACGAGACGCAAACAACGCCTGAAGGCTGGGAACCGCTGCCGCCGGAGTCGCTCCCGCGACCTAACTTTTTCCCTGCCGGCCTGGCGATGGGAACCGCGTTCATCTTCTGGGGGTTGATCACCTCATGGGTGGTCTTCGCCGTCGGACTCGGCCTTTTCGCAGCCGCGCTTGCGGGATGGATTTTCGAAATTATCCGTGAACGAAATCACCACTGATCATTCAGTCCCGGAGGGGCCGTTGACGCCGGAGGAAATTACGCGCCGGCGTTTTCTCGAGAAGGTCTGTCTCGGGCTCGGCGGTTTATGCGCGGCCATTCTCGGAATTCCGCTCGTCGGTTTTATCGTCACGCCGATTTTTTGGAGGACTAAGGGTAAATGGATTTCGGTTGGAAAAATCACCGATTTTGAGATCGGCACAACGGTTAACGTCACGATTACTGATCCGTCGCCACTTCCGTGGGCGGGGATTACCGCCAAGACCGCTCTGTGGGTCCGCCGGGTGAGCGCCGATCAATTCGTCGCCTTTTCAGTGAACTGCACCCATATGGGGTGTCCCGTTCGCTGGCTCGCCGATGCAGACTTGTTCATGTGCCCGTGTCACGGGGGTGTCTATTACAACGATGGAACGGTTGCAGCCGGGCCGCCGCCAAAGCCGTTGATTCGTTACGAGGTCCGGACTGCAAACGGACAGGTGCACATTAAAACAATAGCGATCCCGATTACCACGACGATATGAAACGGCTCTTCATCGGCGGGTGGCGTTGGCTCGACGACAGGCTTGGTCTTTCGGAGCTGTTCGGTCCGGCCATGAAACATCTGGTGCCGAGCGATGCTCGCTGGTGGTATGTGTTTGGCAGCGCCACGTTGCTGGCCTTCATCGTGCAGGTGGTAACCGGCGTGGCGCTGGCATTTTCCTACGTCTCCTCGGCGTCGGAGGCGTACGAGACATTGCAGTTCATCACCAACCAGGCGCCCTTTGGCAGGTTCCTTCGCGGGATGCATTACTTCGGGGCTTCGGCCATGGTGCTGATGGTAGGGGCGCACATGGCGCAGACATTTTTGTTTGGCTCCTACAAGTTCCCGCGCGAGATGAACTGGGTCACCGGTGTGTTGCTCCTCGGGTTCACGTTGGTGATGGGATTTACCGGCCAGTTATTGCGCTGGGATCAAACGGCCACGTGGTCTGTCGTAATCGCCGCTGAGCAGGCTGGTCGGGTGCCGTTGATCGGAGATTTTCTCGCACAATTCATTCTCGGCGGAACGGTGATCGGTGGCGCAACGTTGAGCCGGTTTTTCGCCATCCACGTTTTTATCATGCCGGCGCTGATCTTCCTCTTCATCGGTTTTCATCTGTTGCTTGTGCTGCGCCATGGGATCGCCGAGCCGCCCACTGCGGGCAAGCCAGTCGATCCGGCGACCTACCGTGCGGAATACGAAGAATTGATGCGCAAAACGGGGCATCCATTCTTCCCCGAAGGCGCATGGCGTGATTTCGTTTTCGGCACCGGGTTGATCATAGCAATTGCGCTGCTGGCTTATTTTTTCGGACCGCCTGCGCTCGATAAACCGCCGGACCCCAGCATCATCAAAGCTGATCCGCGACCCGATTGGTATCTGCTGTGGTACTTCGCACTTATGGCGTTGACTCCCCCGCAGATCGAAGGATACGTCATGGTTTTCGCACCCGTACTGGCCGGCATTCTTTTGCTGCTCACCCCGCTCTTCCGTAATCGGGGCGAGCGCGCGCCGTCCCGCCGGCCGTGGGCGATCGCCATCGTGCTTCTGAGCGTGATCATGATCGGCTCACTCTGGATCGCTGGAAAAGAGTCGCCGTGGTCACCGAATTTTGATCCGCGACCGCTGCCGGAGAAGATCGTCGGCGCCACGAGTGGCCCCATCTTTAACGGTGCAAAACTTTTCCGCGAAAGAGGCTGCCTCAATTGCCATCTCATCCACGGCTACGGCGGCCGTCGCGGTCCGGATCTCACCTATGTTGGTGATAAACTTTCCGAGAGCGACATCATCATTCGCATCGTAAACGGCGGCGTGAACATGCCCGCATTCGGCAAAATGCTTAAGCCCGAAGAACTCGCGCAGATCACCGCATTTGTTCAATCCCGCAAGCATCCAATGCCTGCAGAATTGCAAGCTCGCGAGCGTTAATGACGCGAGTCCGGCCGGGTCGACGCCCCCCGACTACAGTAACTCCTCAACCCGCCCCGGGCGTGTGTCCGGTGTCATTCCAGACCCGGATCGCTGGATCGCCCAAGTCGTGTTCGTAGGTCAGCGTGCTCAGGCTTGCTGTGTCTAACATGAGATATTTGCCGATGAGCGGTTCGAGGCCAAGCCAGCGAGTGGCGAACACTCGCAGGAAATGTCCGCTCGAGAAAATCAGCACGTTGCCTTTGATCGCGCGAATACGAGCAACAACACGATCCGCCCGCGTGGCTACATCTGCCGGTGATTCTCCATTGGGACAACCGTCGCGAAACAATGCCCAATCGGGACGCTTCTCGCGAATTTCCGCTGTGCGAATGCCTTCGTAATCGCCGTAGTTCCACTCGACCAGATCAGCATCGACTTCGGCCACCGCTCCGAAGCCCACCAGTTCACAGGTTCGTTTGGCGCGCTGCAACGGGCTCGTTAGGATTTTCGCGAAAACCAATCCGGCCAATCGCTCGCGAAGGCGCTCAACATTACGTTCGCCCTGTTGAGTCAGAGGCAAATCGGTGCGCCCCGTATGCCGGCCATCGCGGCTCCAGACGGTCTCGCCGTGGCGGGCGAGATAAATCACTGGAAAAACGCTATTCGCCATTGCTGGTGTCTTTACGTTTGCTGACGAAAGCTATGCGCAATTGTTGCAGAGGCGCTCGCCGCGGCGAACGCCGCTACACGTCGCGCTCCGCAACCGCTGCTCAAGTCGTCGTTTCTTCTTATCACAAAACGCTTATCTGCCAGTTGCGCTTTTCCCAGCGCTGCTCGCTCTTCCAAAAAAGCGTGAACGCAAAAACTGAGCCGACTGCCCAGTCTGTCGTTGGAAAGTCTGCACACCAAAGATTCAGTCCGTCTTGATGAATGGTCTGCGATTTGTTAGTTACCGCCCAATTGTCGGTTGACCAAACGACCGTCGCTTCCGCGGCCAGAATGATTCGCAAAATTTTGCCGCGCGACACATTTCGCAGGGAATGCCGCAGAGTCCAGATTTCGTATCGGCTTTGCGCTCGATTTGCGACGTAGCGTTGATACGCCGGCGCGACACGGTCAAAACAGACGCCGTCATGGCAACTGCGCACGAGTGAAACGTATTCGGCGTGCGACCAGCAAAGTGGCATTGCCGCCCCGGTTGGGCACCCGCGTTTCATTCTCGCGTCTGGCAAATCATCTCCGTCCCAAATCTGTTCGGTCAGCATCCCGCCTTGATTGGAAAAATGTTCCATCGTCTTGATGAACCGCATTGGGTTCTGTCCCGCAGCCAGTTCGTACTGGCCGCGTTCGCCTGTCAGGATCGGCCAGCACCGCCCTACGCCCGTTCCGTCGTACGCGCTGCCGTCATCCTTTTGTCCATACCCATCGTGATTGTAACGGCGCCAGCCCGGGCCTTGCGGCAAATCATGCTTGAGCACGCGATCGATCACTTCGATTGAGTCGCGCACCAGCGGATCGTTAGGCTCGCGAATACCGTAGCGCACCAGATGCAGGAAATCCCCGCTCACCACATTGCGCGCCGGATGCAAACCGCCGCCGTTGGCGATCTGAATCATTGTGGTATTGGGATCGGGATGGGGATCAGGCGCGTTAGGATCGGCCGGATTAATGCGGATGTAATGGCGGGGGATGCCTGCGACCAGCTCGCCCTGTGTCGTTACCGTCCAATCTTCGACGTGCGCCGCGAGCCAGTCGGCATACGCGAAAATGAAATCCGCGTCGTCCGCTCTGCCATATTCCTGTGCCCAGTCAGCAGCGCACGCCAGAGCGGCAATCGCCGCGGCGAGCGTGGAAGGCGAGTAGCCGGCGTTTTCTTCCCAGCGGTCCTGCGCTGTCACCGGACCGTGCCAAATCAGGCGCGCCGCGGCACGCGCAATCATCGTGCGAGGACTAAACAAGCCGAGCGCATTGTGTTTATGTAAACGCCACGCGAGCAATATGGGCATTGCAACCTGGTCGAGCTGCAACCCCGACCAATAGGCAGTTCCATCGATCCAGCTGTTTTGTGGAAAACTGCCGTCCGGCCGCTGAATTGCCGCCAGCCAGATCAACGCGCGCAGCGGCGTGCCCATTTGACCCGTGGCGACGAGGGCCGTGGCGCTGTGCACAAGATCGCGCGTCCACACAAGATGATAGCCGCCCAGGTCTTGATCGCCCTTGGTTTCGCCCCAGGGAATGCTCATCGAGGCGACCATTGCGCCTTGAAAAACTTTGTCCTCGTGCGTGAGCAAAACGCATCGGCTCAGTCGATACATTCCGCCGGCGTCGCACGTATCGCTGCTGAAATCGAACTTGGGATCCACAACTGCGCGTTGCCACTGACGAACATATCCTTCGCGCTTTAACTCAAACGGCTCGGCCAACGATTGGAACAGCTTCGTGGCAGCGCTCTGGTAACTCCGGCCAAGCGCAACTGCGATTGTAAATTCGCCGCTGTCCGGCAAATCGATTTCACCGGTCAACGCGATGTTACCGTTCTCAGCCGACTGAAATTCCCAATCCATTTTGAAGTTGTCAGTCAAATCCTGCCAGCCATCGCTGAAGCCGACATAGCCGACCGAGCGCCGGGCGAAACCGCTACTGCATGCCATGAGCAGGTGCACGGTCTTGCGGTGCGCGTGGAGCAGTTTGTTATCACCGATTTCAGCACATGATCCGGAGTTGCCCGCGCCAAAACCGGCCAGGTGCGGCGCCAGCAAGGCGTAAAGCCGCAGCTTGCCGCGCAATGTTTCGTCCAGTACCTCGAGTTTTGTATGCACGAACAACACCGACCGGTGAGGATCCGTCAGCACGTGTTTCACCAAACGATAGCGGCCGTGCGGTTCGGAATTCGTTAGGCGATAAAAGAGGCAATCGCGCTCCGGGTACTCAGTCACGTGATCGAGGTCGCGCTTTTCTTCGTGGCAAAACGTTTCGCCGTCGCTGATGAGAAACTGAAAATCGCGGGTGTTCGGTTTATCGACGTGCGGATAATAAATCTCGTTCACGATTCCGTGACTCAGCGTGAACCATATGCGGCAACTGGTATGATAGGCTGTGCCTACGCCCTCTTTGGCGCTCGATGTCCAGCGCGGCTCAATTCCCGGCGCGCCAAACGCCATTGCATTTTCAGGCGAACTCATGCCCTAAGCGTTTAGACGATTCCAATCCGCACAGCAAGACTGTCACAAAGAAACCACGGATGACGCGGCTGACACGAATGGCTTCGCCGTCGTTAAATGGCTACATCGTTAAATCGTTACAATCGGATTCGGAAAACCACGGATTGCACAGATTTGAAACTCGCTCGGCTCCCGCCTTGCTCGGCGCGACCCTGCGCGCCTTTACCTTCTATCTCGGAAATCCCATTTCCTCGGTTGTGAAAATTCTGTCATTCCGTCCAGAAAGCTCTTCCCCCTCCGCGACCTCTGTGTCCTCTGCGGTGAATCTTCCGATTTCGAAGACGACGACGAGGACGAGGGCGATTCATGCGCGGCGAAGCCATTCGCCTGCCGCGCCGGAGCCCTTGGTGGACCGTAGCGTTTATGTCGAGGCGACTTGGCGAAGGCGGGTGGTTAACTTATCCGAGAAACCAGCAATTCCCCTATGCAATAACAAAACCCCCTAGGGGGTTTTCACACCAATTCGCACGATCCCCTAGGGGATTTTTCGCCAAAACTTAGGGGACACTCCTCTATGCCGGAACACAAGATTTCTCTTTACAACCATCTGCGACCTACGAGACTCCGCGCTTATTCGCGCCCGGTTCATGGGTTGAATGGGAGCCGGTCGCGAAAGATGAGAATACGCCAAATACAAATGCTCCCCGTTCGCAACTCGCTGCGTGCGTTGCCAAGAACTGCACAGTTTCTCGCAAGATTTGCAGAGCCAGCAGCAGCTCCGGCATCTCTAATACGCGCAATTACGAAAAGCACTCTGCTACGTCAATCGTCGGTGAAGGCCAGTAAATTGGTAGGGCGTCGCACTCCCGTGCGCGCCGTCGCGAAAGTTTTTCCAAACTTCGCCGCCCATTTTCCGAAGAAGGATAGTAAAGACACGAATTACACGAATGGACACGAACGGTTTTCCCCACAGATTCCCACCGAAAGTTCCCCCCACAACATTTCCCCGGGCGATCCCGCAGTTGCGGGACCGCTCGAACCAACCAACCTCTTGGATGGCCATGGGAATGGTCTCCCCAGACAACAATCAAAACCAAACAACTAGAAAGTAGTTAAAAACAACAAAATGAAAACAACCTTAAAAACATTAATCTGTATGGCGCTCTGCTGCGCGGCTTGGTCCGCGTTCGCGGGTGGGCCACCGAACGCAAGCCAGACTGCACAAGATATCATGGTGTCCACTAACGTCGATGGCGCAGCCTACGTTATCAACGCCGACACGACGTGGACGTTCCACCGGAGTGATTGTGCCGAGGCTTATTACGAATTCGTAAACACATGGGACGGGGAAGCTCCAGCTTACCAGGGTTGTACCGGCCCTGGCTGCGAAGCTACCCCGCCATCACCACCTCCGGCACCCTCGCCAAACACGTTTAACGCTTCTCAGCAAGCAGCTGCCATTCAGAACCAAGCGCAGGGTGACAAGTGCATCTTCTTCTGTGGTGGGGACCTCGGCCAAGACACCTACACCAAGGACGCATCGGTCACGACTGGGAGGGGGAGTACCAGCGCGACCTACACATGGAGGTATACCTATATCAAGGTAGCGCCCGTCGACACAATGGAGCACCCCAGCACAGTGGGCGAGGCGACCTGTTGGACCTGTTCACAGACCGGCGGCGGGACAGTGGATATTGACTTCAGCGGATTCATTTCGTCTGAGAGTTTCCTTAAGAACAACAACACAGGCACGCAAAAATATTCATTTACCTTGATGGATAATGGCAACTCACGCGTCTTGAACGTGAGTGCTCAGTTGCAATACAGCACCGACGGCTCGCTTGGCAGTTACAGTAATGTCGGCAGTCCGATCTCATATGGCACGTTGCCTGTCACATCCACTGTTGATGATTACACCTACTACGGTAACGCAGGTGTCTTTGGCAATAACGCCGTCTATGGCTCCCTACACGCCGACGGCGGAGGCAAGCCGGCCGCGTTGGTGTCAGCAATTCTCACGAATCCGCCGGATAACTTTGCCGGCAATGATAACGACCTCGCAAACGGGAACGTTCAAGAGGCAGATTTCAGTGGGAGTTTCCCTGGTCTAAGCAATGCCGGCTACTACCAAATCGTAGTGACCGGATCTGTCAAAGAAAATTCAGCTAATGGTGGCGCCCAAAACTTCACCGTGACCACCAGTGGAACTGTCATTGGCGGCTGCCCAGATTGCACGCCCATCTGCGTACCAAGCAACTAGAGAAAAGTATAGATAAACGTCTAAAAAAGATAAGCTGTTAGAGAATCGAGCGTCGGGAGGTGAAAATCCTCCCGGCGCTTTCTCTTTTGTGAGACACGAATTACACGAATTAACACCAACCGGGAAAGAGCTGAGAGAGTTGAGGGTTGAGAGATGATAGTTGAGAGTGAAGCTACGCTCGCCGCCGGCAGCGGCAGCTGAGATCGGAGTGTTTATGAAAACCAAAAGAATTGTTGCAACCTTCATGCAAGTCCTTGCGCTCTTTTGCACGAGCAGCATTTGCAATGCAGACGGTTTTGATTCGGTGCACTGTGGATCTGACGTTGAAAAAGCTCTTCGCGGCGGCACGATGTCAAATGAGAAGGTGGTTGTTCTGGAAGAGAGACACAAGGAATTAGGTCTTAAAGATTTAGGGGGTACAGAGATATCGGACCGTTTGTTCCTAATATCGTGGCGAATCTGTGGGGAGGAGTACGTCCTTCTCGAAGACAAAAATGTCGTGCGAGATGTGTTGAAATTCCCGGCACACTCAAAGGCCTCACCCCAATTTATTGGCTCGTGTCAATTAAACGGCAACGATGTCCGGGGCTCAGCGATTGGTGTGCTTAAGAATGAGAATAGTGTTAAAATGCTTCTAGCGGTGATCGCCTGGAAGATTGACGAGAAACAGATGAAGTTCGTCAAGCTTCAGACAGAAGGACTTCGGTGCTCTCGTGATGGAATAATTACCGCCGACGGTGGGCTTTGAAGCGTCACTTATCCTTGGGTCTAAGCTGGCGCTTGCGCGCGGCCTCACTCCAGCCTTTGCAGTGACGAGATGCCGTAATTTTCCTGAAGCGCGGGGGCTTCGGCGGCGACCTGTGAGGCATCGAGTTCGATTTGTTTTGGATCTTCTTCCGTCTCGATTTTGATGAAGCCTTCAACAGGTTGTTTTACGGCTTCGGCGAGGTCGTCCAGTGATTTGATTTCTTTGCCATTAACCTTCTTCACTGTCAGGTAAGCGAGATCGTCGTACCCGATGGTGCTGTTCGCGGGGAGAACCTGGCTGAGAATGACCACGCGGCGGTTTCTGTCCGGAAACAGCTCGGACTGAAAATGGTCCATGTACACCAGACGCTGGGGCGCTTCTCGTTCCCAGTTCCGTCCCCATTCCTTGAGATACTGGCGGGATAGCTCCTGAAAGATCATGCCGCCAAGGACGTAGTATCGCGGCGGCTGATCGAGGGAATACGGCGGGCTCACGTAATCCTTCGCATCGCGGTGTTCCAGAGTCAGATTGAGCTGCATCGGTTTGCCGTCCCGGTCAATGTGGAAGGGAACAACGTCACCGGCGTACGCGTGCGCTGTGAGCAAATTGGTGAACTCGATTTTGCCGTAGAGCGGGTCCACATAATTGCCGTTCTCGTCGATGTCGTGATTTCCTACCGCGGTCACAACGTCGCCCACTTTAAGTCCGGCCTTCATTGCGGGCGTGCCAGCCTCCACGTTTGTTACGTAAACACCGCGCTTGGCTTTTTCATCCGCGAACTCGCGCAGCTCGGGATCGCGCGTCGGGAAAAATGAAAAACCGGCCGAAGGAAAACCACGATAATTCTGGGTTTCGGCTTCCTTCAAAAAATGCGTGATCACGGGCGCCGGAATGGCGTCGAGCAGTTGCGAGCGCGAATCGTAACGCAGCAGCAATCCGGCGAGCTTGTTCTTCTTGACCAGCGGAACCGTGTAACTGTTTTCGCGATACTGCATCGGGATGCTGACCCGGTACGTGAGGAACTCTCCAACATCGGCCGGGTACGGCATCATTTGCACCGTCGTCACCAAACCTTCTGTCGCCAGCAACGCCCCGGTCGGTTCCAATTGCCATGCCGCGAGCCGGTCGCCTACCACTGTGTCGGATGTGATTTCGAGCGGCGTAATCCCGTCGAGAAAACCTTTGTCCACCGGTTCAAGCAGCGCCAGGTTCGCTTCATAATCGATCACCCGGACGTTGGCAGCCGTTTTTTCCCCGGATTCTGCGCGCTCGAGTTCGACGTAGTTTTGGTTTGTAACCAGATCGGCAGTCACGAGCACACGGCCCTTGGGTAAAACAGCCCCGAGCGCGCGCTTTGAGAACGGAGCTTTTTTTTGCCAGGGCCGAAAATAGTCATACCCCTGGCCGGTCACATTCACCCGGACGAGCGCCACCTCTTTTGGCCGAGCAGCGCTGGTCGGAACAGCCGGTTGTTTTCTTGCCACCGCGCCGCTGACGGCGACGAGAACAATGCTGAAAGCGATGAACGACTGTTTTCGCATCTTAGTTTTTTTCGTCTGCGGCAGCGATACGCGAGGCAGGCCGTTCCTCGAGATTTTGTTCTTTCAAAACGTTGTAACGCGTCTTGATGCGTTCGCGCGCCGCTTCCACTTTATTGCGATCGAGGACGAGGGGCGGTCCGTCCCCGATCATCCGAATCACCAGCCGCTCGGGGGCCTGAGCAAAAGCTTCCGCCAGTTGGTCGAGTGTCCGGATTTTCTTGCCGTTTACTTCATCGACGATCCCGCCCCGGTAAGGCGCGAGGTAGCTGTTGATCGGGTCCGGCAAAATGTTGCTCAGCACGATGACATCGGGATGCTCGAGATAAATCTGGTCCAGGATGAAGTATTCGAAAAAGTGACGGAGGCGCAGATCGGTTGTGCGATAAGCTTCGAGCATGTCCAGGTTTAGCGGTTGGAACAGGAGCCCGCCGTAGAGAACATAACGCGGCCGCACATCGTAAGCATGGCCCTGAATCGAGTATGGCCACGGCTTGAATAATTTAATTGCGACCGTCATCGGTTGTTTGTCTCGCAGGATGTCGAGCTTCACCGAATCGCCCTTGAACTTGCGCTCTACAACCTCTTCGAACTGCGCGCGCTCGCCATCCAGTTCGACGTTGGCGTCGCTTGCGATGGGATGACCGTCGATCGAGAGCAGTACGTCGCCTGCCTTCAAAATTTTGTCTGATGGACCGGCCGCCACCACGGAACTCACAAGCACGCCGCGATCGTCATCCTTCAGTCCGAGAAACCTTCGTTGCGCCGGGTTTTGCAATTTCGCATAAGTAATCGCCAGGTCGGGGTATTCGTCATAATGATCGTTGCTGATGTCTTTGAGAAACCGGCTGATCACCGGTGTGGGAATCATGTAAGCCACACCCTGCGCGACGTCGCCACTGTATCCCTGGAACGCCACGCCGACCACCTTGCCGTCCTGCATCACCGGTCCGCCGCTGTTGCCCGGATTAATCTGCGCGCTGATCTGGATCGCCAGATGCTGATCGACTGATGAATGCGTGTAGAGCTGGAAATCGATTCGCGACACGATCCCGGTTGTGACCGACATGCGTTCGCCGCCGATTGGATAACCATACGCCGACACCGTCGATTCCAGCGCCGGGATGTCGCCAAATTTTAGCGGGACCATGTTCTTGAAAAAATCTTTCGCCGGCACGGTGATCAATGCCAGGTCGCAATCGTTGGCGATGAACTGCACTTGCGCGGGGTATTTGTTTGGATCGCCGTCGCGCTCCACGGTGATGTAGCGGCTATTGGCGACGACGTGCGCGTTCGTCAAAATACGGTTGCCAGTGATCACAAACCCAGCCCCGACTCCGCGCTGGAGCGCGCCTGCATTCCACGGCGCCTTGTAATCGGGCTCCACTGACGTGGCTGTAATCCGGACGAGACTTTTCTGGACTGGCCCATTTGGCTTTGGCGGCACCATCGGCACCGGCACGGGAACGACCGCCTGGCTGGGAGTGTTCGATCGCGATGTGCCCGGGTGTTCGGCGGGGACTCGCGGTTCAACTGGAGGCGGGGCGGGCGTGCCTTGCTGCGCGTACGCGAAAGACGCGAAAAACAAAGCGGCGTAACCGATGATGAGAATGCGTTTCATGGGCGGAAAGGCTCGAACCTTAACCAGCGTTACGGAAAATCAAGATGTCGGATTTCAAATTGCAACTGACCTTTCGGCCACATACTGACATGACACAGCCTTCCCCCGTTCAAATCAGACAAGTCTTGCAGCGAGCTATGTCTGCCGAAACATTTCGTTCAAATCCGCCGATGGAGCGTTTTCGGCGAGAAGATTGAAGGTGCCGCTGGTTACGATGTCTTGAGCGGCACGGAGGAATGCGCCCCATGCAGCAAGGGCGAGCCCGGAACCGACCGAGATACGCCGCACACCGAGATCGGCAAGTTGGGAAACTGAAAGGTGATGATTGAATCCAGAAACAAGAACGTTCACAGGTTTCGGCGCGACAGTTTTGACGATCTGCGAAATCTCATCCGGATCACTAACGCCCGGCGCGTAGAGACAGTCGGCGCCAGCTTCAGCGTACGCGGTTAAACGGTCGAGCGCTGTATGCAACGGCTTGGGATCACCGACCAGCCACGCTTCGCAGCGTCCGGTTAGGACGACACCAGTCTCTGAATCGTCAATCGCGGAGCGTGTAGCGTGAATACGCTCAATCGCCAGGTTCTTCTCATAGAGCGAAGCGCTCGTAGTGCTGTCTTCGATCGATAAGCCCGCAACGCCAGTGTCGAGACAGAGTCGCACGTTCGCCGAGACGTTTTCGGGTACGTCGGCGTAGCCAGCCTGAAAGTCGGCGTTTACCGGAAGCGTTGTTGCTTGCACGATTTCGCGAATGTGCGCGAGCATCTCGTTAAGCGGAACGCCACCATCGGGTTTGCCACAGGAAAAGGCGAACCCTGCCGAAGTAGTTGCAAGCGTTTCGAATCCGAGGCATTCCAAATGGATCGCCGTTCCGATGTCCCATGGATTTGGAAGAACGAAGCATCCGGATTCGTGCATCGCGCGAAATTTTGCAGCAACAGATTTTTGCGTTACCGGAGTGCATCTTTGAACAGGCTATCTTACAATGTCATTCTGAGCGAAGCGAAGAATCTCGGATTAAGTTCTAGACCCATCTCATCGTCTACGGAATGACCAGAGATGTTTCGCTTCGCTCAACATGACAGTGCCAATATGAGATGAGTTCTGAACGCCGTTGCTCAAGGTTCTGGGCTGCGGTTTCGGCACAACCTCGGGTATCAAGGCGACGCGACGGAGAATTGGTGAGATTTCTAGCCAGCGCCGTCGGATTACCTACCGGTCCCCGTGCGGCTTTCCAAATCTGCCGCAGCGGGCCTTCGGCACCGTAGATGGGATCGTAGTCGGGAATTGGCAGGCTAGCGATGGTGCGATCGGATTTTGGCCTTTCGCCCGGCAATCCTCGAAGCAAGTCCCATTGACGTCCATCGGGGTAAGCTCCCACAACCCCAAAATCCATGGCTGGCGCCGATGTTCTGGTGGGCGACACCGGCCGGGATAAGAATCACATCGCCCGACCGGATCTCGACTGTGTGGCCATGCTCGCCGCCGAGTCGCAGTTTTGCAGAGCCATGAAAAACACCGAGCACTTCATGCGATGTGCTGTGGTAATGAGCAAAGGAATAAACGCCGTTGCGCCAGGAATTGCACCAGCCATTCTGGGCGAATCCTCGCTCAAGAATAGCGGCGCGATTCTCCGCTTCCGTGGTAATCGCCGCCCGATAAAGTAGCAACGGCAAAACGCTGCCCGGATAGACGCCGTCGTCCTTGAACGTGAATTGCTCCGGTTTCACGATCGCTTGCTTTTCAGCCATGGGCGAAACACTCATGAAATTCACGGCAATATCGCGCGAGCAGAGAACAGCGGTCGTATTTAATTAAATCCATGGCAGACGATTGCGTTTGACGTTTGCGAACCTCACCACTCGATGACCGTGCTGGCCCAGGTAAGGCCGCCGCCGAACACGACCATCAGGACGTAATCGCCGCGTTTGATTCGTCCGCTGCGATTGGCTTCGTCGAGCGCGATCGCTACGGCTGCCGCAGATGTGTTGCCGTAACGATCCAGATTCACAAACATCTTGTCACGCGAGATACCGAGCCGATCGGCGACCGCTTCGATGATCCGCAAATTAGCCTGATGCGGAATAACGCAGGCGATGTCTTCGATGGAAAGTCCGGCTTGATCGAGAGCTTTTTTGGCTGCGTTCAGCATCGCGATGACAGCCTGTTTGTACACTTCCTTGCCGGTCATGTGGATCGTTGCCAGATGCATATCCGCGTTTTCGCGCGTGATCGGGCAACGCGATCCACCGCCCGGCATAAATAAGATGTTGGTGTACTGTCCGTCGCTGCCGATATGAGTGCTGATGACGCCATGCGTGCTGCCGCGGTGGCGCAAAACAGCGGCACCAGCGCCATCTCCAAACAGCACGCAAGTATTGCGATCGGTCCAGTTAGTGATGGATGTCAATTTGTCGGAGCCGATCACCAGGACGGTGTCGTGGGTATGTGAGGTAATGAATTGCTGTGCTATCTCCAGTCCAAAGAGAAAGCCGGCGCAGGCTGCGGAAATATCGAGACAAGCGGCGTTGGTTGCTCCGATCTTCTTCTGAACGAAGCAGGCCGTGGCCGGGAAAAGCATGTCGGGCGTGGCTGTCGCTACGATAATCAGATCAATCTCTTTCGGCGAAATCTTTGCCTGTTCGAGGGCATTCAGGGCCGCCTTAGCCGCCATATCGCTGGTGTTTTCATCCTTTGCGGCGATTCGGCGTTCCTTGATCCCGGTGCGCGTGGTGATCCATTCGTCGCTGGTATCGACCAAACGCGAGAGATCCTCGTTAGTCAGAACCTTCTCCGGCACATAACTTCCTGTGCCGACAATTGAGACTGTGCGCAGCGTTTTATTGGAGCGCGGGTTCGAGCGAGGCTGTCGTTTCATGATACCGGCGAATCTCCTCGACGATATGCGGGTTTACCTGCTGTTCAATCGACTCGGCCGCCACTCGTAGGGCGTTCTTGATTGCCAGTGGCGTGCTCGCGCCATGCGCGATGATGCAGATGCCGTTCACGCCGAGAAGCGGACTGCCGCCGTACTCTTCATAGTTCGTCTTGTCCTTAATCGTTCCAATGGCATTTCTCGCGAGGAATGCGCCAGCCTTTCGCATCGTTGTGCGCATGAGCTCGTGCTTGAGCCATTGAAACATCGCCACCGCGATCGATTCGCACGTTTTCAAGATCACGTTGCCAACGAATCCGTCGCACACCACGACCTCCACCGGGTCCTCGAACAAATGCCGACCCTCTATGTTGCCGACGAAGTTAAGCGAACTTGGTTTCAGCATCTTAAACACTTCCTTGGTTAATTCGGTGCCCTTAACGTCCTCGTCACCGAGCGAGACCAAACCAACGGTCGGATTCTTGTAATGGAGAACATGACGTGAATAGACCGAGCCCATGAACGCGTATTGAAGAAGATGTTCTGGGCGCGCATCGATATTCGCGCCTGCATCGATCAAAACGAAGACATTCGTTTCGGTAGGAAGCACGGCCGCAATACCCGGTCGATCGATCCCTGGCAACGTGCGAAGTTTAATCGTGCCCGCGGCGACGGCCGCGCCCGTGTGACCTGCGCTCACGACTGCATCGGCTTGCCCACGCTTCACGAGATCAACGGCGCGGCTTACTGATGAATCCTTTTTTCGCCTGACCGCCGACCATGCGCTGTCGCTCATTTCAACCACCTGCGTTGAATGCACAATATCGATGCGTGAATCGTTGCATTGATGTTTCCGCAACTCGTTTTCGATCGCAGAAGAGTCGCCCACGAGATAAAGCTTTTTGATCTTCGAGTATTCACGGAGCGCCATAACGGCGCCGGCAACAAGACTAGGCGGGCCAAAATCACCGCCCATCGCGTCGAGGGCGATTTTCATCAGAGCGAAACTTTGCGAGCTAAAATGCCTGATTGCAAAGCGAAAATGAACAGTGGTAAGGGCGTGAAAATTGCAACGTTGAAAGGTATTTGTCGTTTAACCCTGTAACACTTTACCGCCTAATCGAACAATTACTTGCCTTCGAGCGTCAGCACCTGGCGACCGCGGTAGTAACCGCATGATGGGCAGGCTATATGCGACGGCACACTGCTCCCGCACTGCGGGCATTTGTTAAGCTGCGAGGCGTGCCAGCGGTTCGCCGCTTTCCGCATGCGCAATCGCATCTTTGATGTTTTCCGTTTTGGGACTCCCATGACAGGCGCTTACCAAAGCATCCATTCTTAGAAAAACAAGTGGGGCACGAGTGAATCGTTAAGATAACAAGCTCCGTTTGTAACTCTTTTAACCTTTCAGCTTTAGCCGATCCAACGCGCTCCAGTCCGGCTTGCGCTTCACATCCTGGCCCGCGGTTGAGACCTGCCTGGCCTTACAAACCCGATCGCCGTCTCTATCGCAATGCGGGTGTGCTGGCAGGTTTAGTAAAATGTCTTCCCGCATAAACGGTGTGAGATCGACCGTCTCCGGGCCGTGGAGTTCCGTGTGCACGGCAAACGCGGGGACCCGGATTTCGTGCGCAAATTTTTGAAGGCACGACACGCAACGCAGTTCCATCGGTTGCGACAGTGAGCCGTTTGCCCACAGTCCGCCGTTTCCAACTCCCACGTCGATATCGTAATGGAGAGGACCGGCACAGCGAATTTCGTCCGACTCCAATTCCTGGATGGGACAATCTTCTTCTCCATTTAAGTGAAGACCCTGAGGCGGGATTTGTTTGAGATGCACTTTCATGAGCTAACCCTCCGAACTTCATTGCCCAAATTTCCTGCTCAGTGCTTTGGCCACACAACCCGGAACAAAACTTGAGACATTCCCGCCGAGCTGCGCGATCTCCTTCACGATACGCGAACTGAGATAAGTGTATTCTTCCTTCGGCATCAGGAAAATCGTTTCTACGGTGGGGTTCAAATTCCGATTCATCAAAGCCATTTGAAATTCGAATTCAAAATCTGAGACGGCGCGCAAACCCCGGATGACTGCTCCCGCGTCTTGAGCACGGGCGAATTCGACCAGTAACCCGCTGAACTCGGCGATTCGTACATTGTCGATTCTGCCGGCGGTCTCTCGCAGCAGATCGAGGCGTTGCTCGAGCGAGAAAAGCGGTTGCTTCTCGTTGTTGTGCGCGACTGCGACGACGACTTCGTCGAATAATTTTCGTGCACGTTCAATCACGTCCAGATGGCCATTGGTCACTGGATCAAAGCTTCCCGGGTAAATTGCGCGCCGCATTTGCGAAAATTGCCAGAGGAAATGGGAAATGGAAAGCCGAATGGCTTCGCCCGTTGACAGATCAAGCCGTTAAAGCGTTAGCGCGGTTCTCCATTGCTGATTTCTTGGTCATTAGACGATTCGTCATTTTCACTCTCGTTTGCCTAAACCGTGTGAGACACGAACTTCTATTTCTCGATGCCTAATCCATCGCCTTACAAGACCATCGCCGTGGCGACAACATTTTCGCCCCGATTCATGCGGGTCCTTGCTGAAGCGAAGCGGATACGGGACCGGTTTTCGACCGATCTTCATCTGATCCATGTTGGCAGGCAAAATGCCGAAATCCCGAGGAAGTTTGGCAAGGTGCTTGCGGAGCTGGAGCTTCCCGCAGATTCGCCAATCCATTATGAAGAAGGCGATCCAGCAGAAGCGATTCTGGCTGCGCTCGCCCGGGAAAACATCGACCTGCTCGTTGCCGGCGCGCTGGAAAAGGAGATCGTGTTACATCCATTTCTGGGCAATGTCGCCCGTCGTCTGGTTCGAGAGGCCAACTGCTCAGTCATGCTGTTCACGCATCCGGAAAAGAACCCGAAACCGCTGCGCCGCATCGTCTTCATAGCGGATCATTCAAAGAAGGAATTGTCGGCGTTGCAAACGGTGCTGCAGCTCGCAGAAGCAGAACCGTGCGAGCGGCTGTATGTCATCGCCATTGTCACTGCATTCGATGAAGCGCGCGCATCGATCCGTGGGAATTCAGTGAATGCTCACGCGCAAGAGCCCAACGGCGCAAAGGAGGATGCGCTTGAAGAACTGGTTCTTTCAGCCGGCGCAACCGAAGTTCCAATCGAGACGCGCTTCATTCGGGGCGCTACCGGGCTGGCGGCGTCTGATTTCGTGCGATCCGTGGAAGCGGATTTGCTTGTAGTCCCGCTGCCGAAAACTGGCGGAAAGGTTCAGCAACTGCCGAGCAATATCGCCTGGGTTAGCGATGTGATTCCATGCAATCTCTGGGTGATCCGCTGAATTGAATTGCTTTGGAAAGGGCGTTCGCCGCGGCGGAACACTTTGCAACGGGATCGGCGGCTGATACAACCCAGCACAAGAACGCATGACGCCTGAATTTCAACCGTACGGTTTGCCGCATCTCACGGTCATTTTTCTCACGATCGTGCTGCCGTTCGCCCTTGCCGCACTTGTCCGGCGCACAAAATCGAAGCGGATCGAGAAGGCAATCATCGCTACGCTCTCGGCGGTACTGATCTTGAATTATCTGGCTTATCTGATCTTCATCCGGAGCCACGGCACAGCGGACTGGCGGCAGATGTTGCCGATGCAAATGTGCGATTGGGGCATGGTCGTCGTGATCGTGGCGATGTGGACGGGAAACCAGCGCTGGTTCGAGGTCGCTTATTTCTGGGGAATTGGCGGCACGTTGCAAGCCGTGCTTACGCCGGATCTGCGCTACGGTTTTCCAGACTGGCGGTTCATCAGTTTCTTCACCTCGCACTCAGCCATTATTGTCGGCGTGGTTTTCTTGATGTTGACCCGCCGCTATCGGCCATATCCGATGTCGCTTGTGCGCGCGTGGCTGTGGTCGGAGTTTTATTTCGTGGTGACCCTGATCGCGGACAAACTCACCGATTTCAATTACGGTTTCCTGCTGCATAAACCCGAAGCGTTCTCAATTTTGAGTTTTCTGTCCAATTCGCGTCCGCTGTATCTTATCCAACTGCAAGGTATCGCATTGCTTTTCTTTCTCGTGCTCTACGCACCCTTCGCCGTTGTTGATCTTGCACGAGGAAAATTGGCATGGAATCGAAGAGAACAGGAACGAACTCTTTAAAATTGCCGGGTTCCTGCTTTCCTTAGACATTTATGGCCAAAAGAAAGCCATTACGGGTTCGACAAGTCAGTATTGGCGGCAAACGCCCCGCCTTCATTCTTGGTCCGTGCGTCATTGAGTCGGAGAAGTTCGTGTGGCGGATGGCGAAGAAGATTGCCGAGATCTGCACTGCTGAGGACGTTGATTTCGTTTTTAAGGCTTCCTACGACAAGGCTAACCGGACGTCGGTGCGCTCGTTTCGGGGGATCGGCGTGCGCGAAGGCTGCGAGATTCTTTCGGCGATCGGACGCGACCTGAATGTTCCCGTGACGACGGATATTCATTCCTCGGCTGAAGCAGAGATTGCCGGCGACAAGATCGATATGCTGCAGATCCCGGCGTTTCTCTGCCGGCAAACCGATCTGCTGCGCGCTGCGGCAGAAACGGATCGGGCGATCAACGTTAAAAAAGGCCAGTTCCTCGCGCCGTTGGACGTGCGCAACATCGCAGAGAAATTAATTGCCTTCGGTAACTCACAATTCTGTTTCACCGAGCGTGGCACAACTTTTGGCTACAACAATCTCGTTGCCGACATGCGATCGCTCTATTGGATGCGCAAGGCTGGTTATCACGTCATTTTTGATGCGACACATTCTGTGCAGCGGCCAGGTGGGGCAGGGGACTCCACCTCGGGCGACGGCATTCTGGCTCCGGTCCTCGCCAGGGCCGCGATGGGTGCAGGGTGCGACGGAATCTTCATGGAAGTTCATGAAAATCCCGCCCGGGCTTTATCCGATGGGCCGAATCAGGTTCGGCTAAACGATTTGCCGAAGCATCTCCGCATGTTAAAGGCTATTCATGCTGTCGTCTCAAGCAAGATTGACTGACTGTTATCGCTCGGGCATTGAGGGTAAATCGGCGGAATTGCAGGGTCGATTGGACCGTAGCCATCAGCGCTGGTTTTTCGCGATTTGGGTGGTGTCAATTGCCTTCGCTGTCTCAATTTTGGGGCCTCATGCGTCTGGTCAGTCGAAGGGTCGCAAGGGAAAGATTCGCGGGAAGCGGATGCCGAGTTCTTCGCCTGGCGAACAAAGCTTGACCAACATTCCACTCCCGATCGGTCACGAAGCCAAAGGACTTGTGTTGCCGGATTTCGACGGCGACGGCCATCTCCGCGGAAAATTCGAAGCGGGAACAGCAAACCGGATTGACCAGGAACACGTCGGCTTTGAACAACTAAAAATTACCACCTACACGCCGGAGGATCAGCCGGATCTGAAGATCGATATGAGCACGTCCGTACTTGATTTAAAAACGCGTATCTTGACGCTCAAAAACACGCACCACCATACAGCGAGCGGATTTCAACATCGCCGGCGATTCAGTGGAGTTCGACACGAACAATAAGACCGGGCGATTGATCGGAAACGTGAAAATGGTGATCACCGACAAATCCCGTCTGACGGCGAAACCCGACTCAAAATGATGAAGGAATTGACGGCGCTGCTCCTGGTGATCGCCTGTGTGAACGGCGCACAGTTGCAGGCGCAGACTGGTGCCGCCACGTCGAAAGCTGTCGCGGCTGCACCGGCCAAAAAAGCAAAGAAAAAAGTGCCAGAGAAACAAGACAAATCGCCTGCTACCACGCTCTTTGGCAAGAGCATCACGGGTTTGAACTCTGACGAACCGATGACGACAGAGATCTATGCAGACGAAGCGTTTTTTGATTCAACGAAGAACATGGGCATCTTTAGCGGCCGCGTAAAGGTGACCGATCCACGTTTCAATCTTCAATCGGACAAATTGACCGTGTTTATTACAAAGGGAGAAAACCAGGGCCTCGAGAAAGCGATCGCCGAAGGAAATGTCGGACTCGTGCGCGAGCGGCCGGATCCTAATGGCGGCCCGTCAACACGGGCGGTCGGCCGCGCCGATAAAGCGATTTACACCGCCGCAACTGGAGATGTCGAATTACAAGGGACGCCGCGTGTTCAAGAGGGAGCGAACATGCACGTGGCAACCAGTCCTGATACGGTGATGATCATTAACCAGAACAGCCAGCTGAGAACTCACGGTCCAAGCCGCACGGAAATTCGCCAGCAGCCGAAAGAAGATCAGACGAAAG
The DNA here is from genome assembly GCA_963757675.1 of uncultured Verrucomicrobiae bacterium. Classification (GTDB taxonomy): domain Bacteria; phylum Verrucomicrobiota; class Verrucomicrobiia; order Chthoniobacterales; family UBA10450; genus Udaeobacter. The sequence goes on from CAVWTH010000003.1 coordinate 185,056, forward strand.
AGAAGAAAGGCGAAGCAAAGAAAGGTGAAGCGAAGAAAGCTGAGGCTCAGGCCGCGCCGTCTCAGTCGGTGCCGGCACCGGCCCTCCCGACACCATGATTGGCCAAACCGCGCCCGTTTCGATTCCAAAACGAGTTTCGGCGGTCGTGCCGAAGCCGGAGACCGTCCTCAATACTGATCAACTGGTCAAGATCTACGGCGGCCGCGCGGTCGTTGATGGAGTCAACATGCACGTCCACGCGAGCGAGATCGTGGGACTTCTCGGGCCAAACGGAGCCGGCAAGACCACGAGCTTTTACATGATTGTTGGCTTGGTCAGGCCAAACAGCGGTCGCGTGATTTTTTGCGACACCGATGTGACGGACTACCCGATGTACAAGCGCGCCCGCCTCGGCATGGGTTATCTGCCGCAGGAAGAGTCAATCTTTCGCAAGATGACGGTCGAACAAAACATTATGGCAATCCTGGAAACGCTTTCGCTAAGCAGGGCCGAGCGGCGGAACCGTTGTGACCAGTTGCTGCACCAGTTTGGGATCGAGCGAATCGCAAAGAATACCGCGCTTACGTTAAGCGGCGGCGAGAAACGGCGCTTAACCATCGCGCGTTCGCTGGTCACACAACCGAAGTTGTTGATGCTCGATGAGCCGTTCAGCGGCGTCGATCCGATTGCTGTTTATGACGTGCAACAGATCATCGTAAACCTCCGCAAATCGGGATTGGCCATCATGATCACGGACCACAACGTCCGCGAGACTCTCTCCATAGTGGATCGCGCGTATTTGATTTTTGATGGTCGCGTCGAGAGCGAAGGCACAAAAGATTTCCTCATCAACGATCCTATCAGCCGTCAGCTTTATCTTGGGGAACGATTCAAGATGTAAATTTCTTAGATTGCGACCTAAGAAACTGCTCCTCTGGCTCAATGTAGTTTGTCTCGATGCCCCTCTTGTCGCCATCGCGTGGCAGTGGCTTTTCGGGCATTGCTTGCATATGGCCGTGTCAATATGGGCTCGTGAAGCTTTGTTCCTGACTGCATGGTTGATTTATTTGGTTGATCGGCTCGCGGACGCCCTTTCCCTGCAAGTGAATTCTCCGCGATCAGCGCGGCAACAGTTCTGTTTACGCCATAAAAAGCTCTGGCTGGGTTTGATCCCGGTTGTCGGAATGATTGACGCAGCAATTATTTTCCTGCACCTCAATCGCGATGTGCTCACGTCCGGTGCATGTCTAAGCGGAGTCGCGGCGCTCTACCTCGCAGTCAATTATGCATTCAGCGAGGTGTGGGAAGTAATTCCGCTGAAAGAGATCACTGTGGGATTTTTGTTTTCGGCAGGGACGCTGCTTGTCCTGATCCCCAAATTCGCGCTGGTACCGTCGATTGTGGGACGCTCGCCGGAGCTGCTGGCTATGTTGCTCTTTGCCATTTTGTGTTCGCTCAATTGCATGAGCATTGCAGTGTGGGAACGGGATCTGGATCGAGCGCAGCGGAAGCACTCGATTGCTACCCGATGTCCCGGCATTGGCGTTCCGATACGAGTTCTTTGCCTTGTCGTGGCAGTGGCCGCGCTGTTGCTCGCAGCGACCGCCAGTTCACTCCTTCCGGTTGCGATGTCCCTTTCTGTAGGCGCCGCCCTGCTTGCAACTCTTCACTTCGTATCCATTGGCGATGATGAACGTACGGCGCTGGCAGACCTGGTCTTGCTAACGCCGGTCGCATTCTTTTTTGCTGCATCGCTCTCGTGAGCTTTGATCGCCTTGCACCACATTACCGCTGGCTGGAAGCCGTGGGGTTCGGATCCGTTCTGCAGAAAGCGCGAACGCGCTGGATCGAAACAATCCCGGAGCCGAAGAGAGTGTTGACGGTCGGCGAAGGGACAGGCCATTTCCTTTATAAGTTCGTGCGCGTTCACCGCGACGCCGTCGTGGATTGCCTGGATGCGAGCGCGCGAATGTTGGAGTTGGCGCGCCTGCGCATCTCCGATCCGGTTAACCGCGTGAATTTTTTTGAGGAGGATATCCTCTCCTGGACGCCACCGGAATCTTACGATCTTCTCGTCACGAATTTCGTTCTCGATTGTTTTCCACAAAACGAACTCAAATTGCTTGTTGGAAAACTCGCTGGAGTCGCAACTCCCGGTGCATACTGGCTTCTGGCGGACTTTTGCATTCCAAAAACAACTCTTGCACGTACGCACGCAAGAATCTGGCTGGCGACTTTGTACTGGTTCTTTCGAACGACAACCAGAATTCGCGCGAAACGATTGGTCGATCCGACGCCTGAACTGCAGGCCAACGGATTTGTCTGCCTCAAGCGATCGGAATGGCGGCTGGGCCTTATCAAATCCGAGCTATGGCAAAAGACGCGAACATAGGTACGCCGCGACGATGTTCGTCGTGATTGGGTTGACTCGATGTGCGCCTTCCGTAAGATCCGTTCAAGGCAATGGAGTTTGCCTTCTGTGTCGAAAGCATTCGGGACAGAAAACCGCCTGAGCTGATGACTCCTTCCAAGCAGGAAGGAGTTTTTTTATGGTCAGCTACATTTTGGTGATGCTGGGTGGCGCGCTTGGGACCGGGGCGCGGTTCTGCCTGTCCGGCTTCGTTGCTGAACGCGCCGGTGAGTTTTTTCCGCTCGGCACTCTCGTCGTGAACATTACCGGTTCTTTCGTCATCGGGTTTCTTGCTGCGTTTACAGATCCAGAAGGGACAGTTCTTGTGTCACCGCGGTTGCGGCAATTTTTAATGATCGGCGTGTGCGGTGGTTACACGACGTTTTCATCGTTCAGCTTGCAAACACTCGATTTTGTTCGTGATGGAGATTGGTTGAAAGCGTTCGTGAATACGACGCTGTCGTTCGCCTGTTGCCTCGCAGCGGTCTGGCTCGGACGCATCCTTGCTGTGACGCTTTTGACGAAATAAAAAGAACGTATGCAAATTCCCGAAGACGCAGTCCTCTTGCGGATTTTCATCGGCGAAAGCGATCGTTATCGGCACCATCCATTATATGAGGCGATTGTGTTGAAGGCGCGCGAGATGCAGATGGCGGGTGCAACCGTGTTGCGCGGGCCAATGGGGTTTGGAAAATCAAGTCATTTGCACACGGCAAAAATTCTTCGTTTGTCCATGGACCTCCCGATCGTGATCGAGATCGTCGACTCCGAGGACAAGGTAAATGCATTCCTGCCGGTGTTGGATGAAATCATGGGCGGCGGACTGGTCACGCTCGAAAGAGCCAAGGTGATCCGTTATCGGGATCAGCGAAAAAGCGAATAAACACCGACGCGTTAGCGATCTACCGCCGAATCGATCGGGTTCCATGTGGATCGTCAAATTGCTGCGAAGCAGTCGCTGATAGCGGCGATAAGATGGATGCCTATTGGAAATGCACGGTATTCACGCTAGAAGTTACGTCTCATGGCGGAAGAATCCGGGACGCAAACCATTACATCTTCAAGCGATCAGCAGAAGAGTGTTCCGGTTGTCACGGTCGAAAGCTTTTACAATTCGCACTCCGAAAAACTGCAGATGAAGCTCGAAGGTCCAGGCATCGGGTTTCATCGAAAGATTCGCGAGCCGACCATCAATCGCCCCGGGCTTGCGCTCTCGGGGTTCTACACTTATTTCGCCGAGAAACGTGTGCAGGTGTTGGGCGCGGCGGAACACTCTTATCTGAAAAGTTTGCCCTCCAAACTGCGCATCGAGCGGTTTCGTAAACTCTGCGAACACAGGATCCCGTGCCTGGTAATGTCGCGCGGGTTTCATCTCGCCCCGGAGTTGCTGGCGGTCACCGGGGACGCAAAAATTGCTGTGTTTCGCACACCGATGATCACGATGAAGTTTATCAACGCCGCGACGATCGCCCTGGAGATGGATTTTTCTCCAACTGTGACTGAGTTCGGCAGCATGGTAGACATCCTGGGCATCGGCGTATTGATCCGCGGAGTAAGCGGCATCGGCAAGAGCGAATGCGTCCTCGGGCTGATTGAGCGTGGTTACAGTCTTGTCGCTGACGACGTGTCGCGCATCACGATGCTCGAAGGACGGGAGCTCATGGCCGCCGCACCCGAACTAACGCGCAATCACATGGAGGTCCGCGGCATCGGCATCATCGATGTGGCCAAGGTCTTCGGTATTCGCAGTATTCGAGTCGAAAAGCGGCTCGATCTCGTTGTGACTTTAAAAGACTGGCAGGATCTCGAAGAGGTCGATCGCATCGGGCTTGACCGGGAATTCTATGAAATTCTCGGCCTCAAAGTTCCGCATGTGACCATTCCGGTCCGGCCCGGACGCGACATGGCGCGTTTGATCGAGGTCGCCGCGATGGACGAAAAATTGAAAGGCTTGGGACAAAATGCGGCCGTTGATTTTAACACACGCTTGCTGCGTTTGATGGAGCCGAAGGGAGCGACATAAATGGGGTTGCTGAACCGAAAAACGAGCCGAACCTCCTCGGCGCAGAAGCTCGAGAAAGAGCTTACGATCGTTAATCGGCTTGGGCTGCATGCGCGGCCGGCGGCGATGTTTGTGCGGATTGCCAGTCGGCATCGCTCAGAGATTTGGGTAGCGAAGGAAGGCGAAGAGGTGAACGGCAAAAGCATCATGGGCCTGATGATGCTCGCCGCAGGGCAGGGCTCAAAGCTGCGTATCCGTTGCGACGGACTAGACGCCGACAAGGCAATGCAGGAGCTGGAAGAGCTCATCAAAGCGGGATTCAACGAAGACTGATTCGCTCTACACGTCTTGGAAGCCGAAGCGCGAAAGACTTTCGTGAGTTTGACATCTGCCTTACTCTCGGAACCGGATGAGCGACGCGACGGAAATTCGGTTTGAAGGAATTGGCGTTTCACCAGGAACCGCCTTCGGCAGGACTCAGGTTGTGCGCGATGATCTGGATGAGTTGATGCACTACCAAATCGCGTCATCCCAGGTTACGGATGAAATCGGGCGCTTTGAGGCGGCGCTTATTCAAACGCGCATGCAGATCCTCGAGATGCAGCAGCGGATAGCTGAATCGATTGGCGCAAAAGACGCGGCGATTTTCGATGCGCACCTGCTCGTGGTCGAGGACCGCACGTTGATCGATGAAGTTCTGCGAAAACTTAAGACCGATCTTTGCAACGTGGAGTGGGCGTTCCAGGAAGTCGCCACGCGTTACGCCGAGACCTTGAGCAAAATCGATGACCCTTATTTGCGCGAGCGTGCGCTCGATATTCAGGATGTGACGAAGCGAGTAATTCGCAATCTTCAGGGGAAAGCCCCCAAGGCATTTCTTTCCCTCAGGGAGCCGCACATTCTGATTGCGCATAATCTTACTCCTTCGGATACGGCGAGCATGAGCCGCGAAACCGTGCTCGGGATCGCCACGGACGTTGGCAGCCGCACCTCGCACGCCGCGATTCTCGCGCGTTCTCTCAACATTCCCGCCGTCCTCGGATTGCACGATATCACCGCAAAGATCGAAACCGGACAGCACGTTCTTCTCGATGGGAGCGATGGCTGGCTGATCGTGAATCCGGAGGCGGGAACGCTTGCATCCTATAAGGAAATCGAATCACGGAGGGCCAAAGTCACCGCGAAACTCAGGGAGCTTCGCGAGACGACCTCAACTACGCGAGACGGCAGTCACATTGTTCTTTCGGCAAACATCGAGCTTCCGGAAGACGTCGATGCGGTTGTCGCCAACGGCGCAGAGGGAATCGGACTTTATCGCACCGAGTTTCTTTATTTGAACCGGGAAACTCTGCCAACAGAAGACGAGCAATACCAAACGTACCGAAGCGTTGCGGAGCGTGTCCGTCCGCATCCGCTGATCATTCGCACGTTTGATCTCGGTGGCGATAAACTAGCCGAGGGTGCAGCAGATATTGCCGGTGAGTTGAATCCGTTCCTTGGCTGGCGCGCCATCCGTTTTTGTCTCGAGAATCAGGATATTTTCAAAACGCAGTTGCGCGCCATCCTTCGTGCAAGCGCCATCGGCAACATTAAAATCATGTTTCCCATGATCTCCGGGTTGGATGAATTGTGCCGCGCCATCGCTCTGCTTGAGGAAAGCAAACAACAGTTGCGCAGCTCAAACATCGAGGTGGCTGAAAGAATTGAAGTTGGCGCGATGATCGAAATCCCAAGCGCGGCCATTTGCGCAAGCACCCTTGCACGCGAGGTCGATTTTTTCAGTATCGGCACAAACGATTTGATTCAGTATGCCCTTGCAGTCGATCGGGTGAATGAAAAGGTCGCGTATCTTTATGAACCGACGCATCCGGCAATACTCCGTTTGCTCAAGATGGTCGCCGACGCGGGCCACGCCAATCACATCTGGGTAGGCGTTTGCGGAGAAATGGCGGGAGATATCGCGTTGGTTCCGCTTTTGCTGGGCCTTGGCATCGATGAGCTCAGCACATCAGCGAGCTCGGTTCCGCGCGTCAAGCGCGCCGTGCAAAGCCTGAGTATTCCTGAATGCCGCGATCTGGTCGAGGAGGCATTGAAGCTCAACACTGCGTCGGAAATTCTGGCGCGTTGCCTACAACTGGCAGACAGTCGCTACGGTGATTTGCTCGGTTGATGCCGAACAAAAAGTTAAATGGTTACAAGCGTTGAAATGTTACAACGGCGGGGGCATCAGATCACCGTTGGTTGCCGAATCCTTTTTTAACGTTTCTATTCTTCGCCTTCCGGATCGGCCTTTAGTCCCTCTTCCTCCATTTTCCGCAGAACGTCGCTCATATCATCCACTTCATCCCAGACGTCCTGACCCACGTAAATGGGCGCCTTTTGCTGGATGGCCATGGCGATGCAATCGCTCGGTCGTCCGTCCAGCTCGATGATCTTTTTCTGCTGCAATTCGTTTTCGACCTGAATGATCACCCTCGCGTAGTAGGTGGCGTTTTTCAGGTCGTTGATAATCACGCGCTCGACTCTTGCGCCAAGGGCCGCCAGCAAATGCGCCATCAAATCATGAGTAAGAGGGCGCTCTTTGGTGATGTGGCGCATGAACATGGTGATGGCGCTGCCCACGGTTTGATCGACGTAGATAATGAACACCTTGTCATTGTTTCCAAGGAACACTGCGCACCCGCCGCTCGTCGGCAAAACTGCCCGCACCTGCACCTCGATCACCGTTTTATTCATCGTATAAACAGTACGTGTGCGAACAGGAAAAACAAGCCGTGCGCCGGACGCAACTCATCGACAGGATCGCCACGTGCGCCCGACGAAGATTTTCACTGTAAGAGCTTGAATGTTCTGCACACTGATTAATGTGCGGCATTAGTTTACGCTGGCAGTTCGAAACGAAATGAAAAACGACTGGGATCTCGAATCCGCCATCACGACATACAACGTGGAGGGATGGGGCGAGGGTTATTTTACTGTCAATAGCTCCGGCAATGTCGAAGCGCGGCCGTTGAAGAACGATGGCGGGTCCATCGATCTGCTGGAGGTAGTCAAGGAGGCACGCGCGAGGAACCTCGGTTTTCCATTATTGATTCGATTTCAGGATTTGCTCCGGCACCGTGTCGAATCAATCAATCGCGCGTTTCAACGCGCCATATCCGAATTCGATTATCGAAATCATTACCGCGGCGTTTTTCCGATTAAGGTCAATCAGCTGCGCGAAGTCATCGAGGAGATCGTCGATGCAGGCGAACAATTTCATTTTGGTCTCGAGGCAGGCAGCAAGCCGGAGCTGGTTGCAGCGCTTGCCATGCAAAAAGGCCCCGAAAGTTTGATCATCTGCAACGGCTACAAAGATCCCGCCTTCGTTCGCATGGCGCTGCTTGGCCGCAAACTGGGCAAACCCGTCATTATTGTCGCCGAAAAACTGGAAGAGGTTGAGCACATCATTCGCGCGTCGAAAGAGGTTGGCGTCGAGCCTTACATTGGAATTCGCGCTCGCTTGTACAGCAAAGGTTCAGGGAAATGGTCGCCGAGCGGAGGAGAGAACGCGAAGTTTGGTCTCGACACGACCAATCTCGTTGCTGCCAGCCAGATGTTGAAGGATGCAGGGCTGGCGCATTCTCTGAAGCTTGTTCATTTCCACGTCGGATCGCAGGTGCCGGATATTTCCACGATCAAGCGAGCTGTGCGCGAAGGCGCGCGATATTACGCTAAGCTTTCCAAGCTGGGACACGAACTCGGTTATCTCGACGTGGGCGGCGGTCTTGGCGTCGATTACGATGGATCGCGCAGCGACTTCGACAGTTCGATCAATTACTCGCTCCAGGAATACGCGAACGATGTGGTCTGGAACATCATGGACGTGTGCGACTCCGAAGGTGTCGCGCATCCGACGATTGTGAGCGAGAGCGGGCGCGCCACGGTCGCACATCACTCGGTGCTGGTTGTAGAGGCGTTCGGCGCGATCGAAAAGACGTCGCCAAAGCTCAAGGTCGAAGCGAGCGAACGAGACCACAAATTGGTGGCCAACATTCTCGATGTGAAACAGCGGTTGAAACGCGGAAATCGCCTTGAGAGTTTGCACGACATCCAACAAATCAAAGAAGAGGCGCAGCACACATTCGATCTCGGCCTGCTCGATCTCGAATCGAAAGCGAAAGTCGATACCGTTTACTGGCAGGTTGCCCATCAAATCGTCAACATGCATCGCGGGTTGCGTTATGTGCCCGACGAAGTGAAGCAGCTCGAGACGAGGCTGGGCGATCAGTACATCTGCAATTTTTCCGTGTTCCAGTCGTTGCTCGATCATTGGGCGCTCGGCCAGTTGTTCCCGATTATGCCGATCCATCGGCTCACCACGCCGCCCGATCGTCACGGCACGATCGTGGATATCACCTGCGATTCAGACGGCAGGGTCTGTAAGTTTATCGACTTGCAAGACGTGAGAGAAACGCTGCCGCTGCATCGCATACATCCTGGGGAAATCTATTATCTCGGCGTTTTCATGGTGGGCGCTTACCAGGACATCATGGGTGATCTGCATAATCTGTTTGGCCGCGTCACGGAAGTGCACGTTTTCCTCGATCCCGATGAAGAATCCGGCTGGTACATTGAGGAAGTCATAGAGGGCAGCACAATCGGCGAAGTGCTCGCGATGACGCAATGGGACAAACTCGAGCTGATGCGCTTGCTGAAAGCGCAGGTGGATGAGGCGATTAAGACCGATCGTCTCAAGCCTAATGACGCCATGAGACTGCTCGACGACTACGAACGCTTTCTGCAGGAATACACCTACCTTAATTTCAACGGCGTGAAACAATTGCCTCAACCGGGCAGTTGGCTGCCCCTCAGCTGATGACAGCCGCTGGCGCGCTCCTGCGGTTGGTCGCGATCGTTCTTTTCGCGGCTGCCTTGTCTTGTGATCAACAAATTCGTATCGGCGGAATTTTCTCATCCCCCCTTGTGGTTAGCGGCGTCGTTTACTTTGGTAGCGCGGACGGATTTCTCTACGCGCTGGAATAACCCGGCGTTTTACAGAGCGAAACGGCTCCAGTTGAGTGTTGGGCGTTCAGCGTTGAACGTTGAGCGTTCAAATTGGGTTCTCAGTATGACGCAACTTTCGACAACTCCAATCAAGCATGCGCTGCAAAGCACTGCGCCGATCGATGGAATTCGCGTTCAGGGATGGGTGCGCACCCGCCGCGATTCCAAGGATTTTTCGTTCATCGAACTGAATGACGGCTCGTCTTTGCGCAGTCTGCAGATCATCGCGAAAAGAGACGCGCTGCCGAATTACGCAGACATCCAACGCCTCAATACCGGCGCATCGCTTATCGTAAGCGGCGCGCTGGTTCCGTCGCAGGGCAAAGGACAAAAATGGGAACTGATCGCCCGGAATATCGAGATCGTCGGTGGTGCGGATGAAAGTTATCCGCTCCAGAAAAAGGGACACACGCCGGAATTCTTGCGTGAGATCGCGCATCTTCGTCCGCGCTCCAACCTTTTCGGTTGCGTGTTCCGTGTGCGCAGCCGCCTCGCATTCGCTGTTCACCAGTTTTTCCAGGAACGCGGTTTCGTTTACGTCCATACGCCGATTATCACCGGAAGCGATTGCGAAGGCGCGGGCGAGCTGTTTCGCGTTTCCACGATCGACCTCAACAATCCGCCGCGAAAAGACGGCGAGATCGATTACGCCCGGGATTTTTTCGCCCGACAAACGTATCTCACCGTCAGCGGTCAGCTCGAAGCAGAAGCATTCGCCTGTGCGCTTACGAACGTTTATACGTTTGGCCCGACATTTCGCGCAGAGAACTCAAACACCTCACGGCACGCCAGCGAGTTTTGGATGATCGAGCCGGAGATGGCGTTTTGCGATCTGAGCGGCAACATGGATCTCGCGGAAGAGTGCGTGAAGTATTTGATTGCAGATGCGAGAAAGCATTGCCCCGAAGAAATGGAGCTCTTCGCAAAATTCGTGGATAAGGAATTGCTTGCCCGGCTCGGTTTTGTTGTTGATCGGCCATTTCAACGGATCACCTACACAGAGGCAGTTGACCTTCTTAAGAAGAGTGGCCAACGATTCGAGTTTCCCATCGACTACGGATTAAACCTGCAATCGGAGCATGAGCGCTGGCTCACAGAGAAACATTTCAAGTGCCCGGTCACAGTTTTCGATTTCCCGAAAGAAATTAAGCCTTTCTACATGCGTGTGAACGATGATGGGAAAACCGTTGCAGCCATCGATTTGCTCGTGCCCGGCATCGGCGAAATCGTCGGCGGCAGTCAGCGCGAAGAACGACTAGAAATGCTGGAGGGAAACATGCGGCGACACAACATGGATCCTGCCGATTACAAGTGGTATCTCGATCTGCGCCGTTACGGAACTGTTCCACACTCCGGCTTCGGGTTGGGGTTCGAACAAATGCTGATGTTCATCACCGGCATTCCGAATATCCGCGACGTTATTCCCTTTGCGCGCACGCCCGGCAGCGCCGAGTTCTGAGGGTGCGGACGCCGCGCTGCGGCGTCCGGTCGGCGCAGCACGCCCGACCCCTACTACAATTACCGCTGAGCTTCTCTCACTCTCGTAAACTCCAGCTTCGAACCGTCCGGCTCCTGGAGCACGAGCTGGTCGCTGGAAATTTTCATCTGATATACTGTCGTAGAGAATGGCGTTTCAATTTTGATCCGGTCCCGATCGCCGAACTTATATCTGCCGCGAACGTCGCCAACGAGCACCGAACCGTTATTCGAAAATTCCCACACGGTTTGATCTTCAGCTCCCGACATCCGCCATTTTCCGACGATGCTGGAATTTCCACAGCCCGTCAGAAAAAGGAGCACAACTGCCGAAGAGATGACGGATAGCAGGTGCCCGCTTGGGGCAAAAACAACTCGCATCAACCCGAGTTATAATTATCTGCCACTCCGGCGTCGAGCCAAAGCGAAGGGGAAATCTTATTTTTCGTTCGGCTGCGCTTGTGCGGGAGTGAGCACGTACGTGTAGAACAAGTGCTTGCCGCGCCGGGTTGTCACCTCACTGTCCTTGCCACTGGGAAAAAGCTTGTGAGTTAACTCCCGGTATTGCTCATTTCCCGGGAAAAAAAGGAACGCCACTCCTTTGTTGTCGCGATTTACGGAGGGCAGTTCCGCAGCAGGATTCGTCAGGAGCATCCAGGTCTGCTCCGGCACCAAGTATCGCGTAGTTACGGGGTCATACGGCCATGGACTTTGGCCTGCGGTAAACACCTGGTACTTGCTGCCGAGCGACGCCAGGTACCGGCTCTGAGCGGTTTGTACTTCATAGTTCTGTTGGGCCGATCTGTACGCGCTACTCTTCAGTTTCTCGGGATCGGCGTAATAACGATGGAAATAAAAGTTTAAATTCAACCAGCCGAGCAAGAGCAACGCCATTGCCAGCGTTGCCGGCAAAATCCAGCGTAGACGACTTGGCAAATGCGGTTCACTGGCTGTCATCCATACGCCCACAGGCACAGCCAACGCAACATAGAACGCCGGGAAGGCTGGAATCCAATGGTTGATCAGAGGCGGAACGCTGTTGGGATACGCGACCAGCGTACCGCCCACGAGCAACACGCCCAGCCCCGAAGCAAGCATGAGGAACGCAGCAGGGTGACGCCAATGCCATAAGAGCAATGCAACGCCTGGCACAAGCAGCGCTGCTTCGACGGGGAACAGCAACGGTGCGTAGAATATGATGTCCTGCGAACTGTGAGTGCTGATTCCCAGCAGGTTCTCGGACAACACCGGCCACACGGCTTTCCAAGCCATTTGGAGATCGGCGAAACTACTTGGAACATGCGACCATATCAGAAGGCTTGCTCCTCTCCCCAGATAGAGATTGGGGTTCAAAAAAGTGAACTAACAGCGGACCGAACCCTACGAAATAGCCGCAGGCCATCACCAGGAGACCGCTCACGTATTTTCGTGCTTGCGGCCAATGAACAGCGAGCACGAAAACAACAAACACCAGCAGAATGAACGGCATGAGCCGTGTTCCGTAATAGAAATACTCGCTTACACCGGCCGACAGACCTGCCAGCGCCCAATCAGACGCCGGCGTGATCGGAATCCCCGCAATAATAAAAAGAAACAAGTCGCCCAGAAAAACTGCGTCGTGATGTTGTTCAGGGCGAGCCGGCTGTAATGAACATTAGAGACGCTGAAGGCCATGATCGCCGCTCCCGCTGTCGCTGCGTATCTTCCCCACGTTCCACGTATCAATCCATAAAGCGGCAGAACTGTAGCCGCCCCGAACAAGGCGGCAGGCAGCCTTAGCATTGCAAGCGAGTTCCCGCCCAGCTTTAGAAATACAGCCGTGATCCAGAACCAAAGAGCAGGCAAATCAATCCCACTCCACACCGTGCTGAAGAGTGATGGCGGCGGACGAGTCGGGCTGAGGTACGCCTGCGTGGCGACCGTTCCGGTCATGATTTCATCCGGGTAGACGTTGTCGGGAAACTTCGTCAGATTCCAAATTCGACTGAGCAGGGCTACCAGGAACAGACTGGCGACCAGGGCTATCTCCCAAGTTGCCCAGCGCCAGGGGCGCGGCGCATTGGAAAGTTCCCGTAACGAATGTGAGGGCCGGGAAAAGCAGACAAGAGTAGCAGGCCTATGCCTGCGAGCCATAAAATACCTGCGACTCCGAATGTCTCATTGGGAGCCGCGAGGTAACGGAGGTCCGCCGCCAGGACAAAGAGCACCGCAATTGCTAGTGCGGCCCAATAAGAGAAACGGCTGCGGTTTACAGCCGTCGGAATATGAACATGGTTCGAAAACGCGGGTATCCACTTTTGCCGTCCCCACAGCAGCACCGCGAGCACTGCGTCCGCAATGAGCAGCAAAACAGCCCAATGCCGAGCACGCTCATTTGCTAACAACAGCGTGCCAAGCAGCGAAATTAAATAGACGATTGAGCCGGCCCGAGGATGTGCGCAGTATGGTACACGCATCATCGCCCGAGTACCGTGGCCCTGCATTCGACACACCTTACCGGGTTGCGTTTTGGAATGCAGCGCCGTTGCGCCGGTCTTGGCGAGGTTCCTTAAACAGCGACGGA
>CAVWTH010000004.1:0-54565 GCA_963757675.1 uncultured Verrucomicrobiae bacterium
ACCTGGGTAGTGAGTGGGGTTGAACAGCAGTTGCTCCAAGAGAAGCGGCCAGGCAAGTCCATCCAGGTGGTTTCAAATATCGTGGATATTCCCACGTTAATCCCCCCCTTCGCACTGCGCCGGGATTGGCTCTTCATCGGCAGCTTCCAACACCCGCCGAACACTGACGCCGTTCTCTTTTTCATGGAGAAAATTTACCCGCTGGTGCGGAAGCGGCTATCCGATGCCAAATTCTATATCATCGGCGACAAGGCGCCGCCGGAAATAGTTGCGCTGGCGAATGAGAAAATCATTGTCACCGGGTTACAAACCGATGTCCGGCCTTTTTTTGATAGTGTCAGATTGTCCGTTGCGCCGTTACGATTTGGAGCAGGCGTGAAAGGCAAAATAAACCAAAGTATGGCTTTTGGCGTGCCGGTTGTCGCAACATCTCTGGCTGTGGAGGGAATGGAGCTTACTGATTATGAAGATGTTCTCGTCGCCAACGAGCCGGACGATTTTGCACGTGCATTAATTGAGCTTTACGAATCGGCAGAACTTTGGAATCGGCTCTCGGAAAACGGCATCAAGAAAACAAAATCGCTATATTCCACCGACGCGGCTCGCGAAAAACTACAGGTTTTGCTTAGCGATCGATATCTGAAGAGCTTCGGCGCGCCGCCGACAGCCTTTACGCAGCACGAGGTTGCAGTGGGAAGCGAAGCGTAGCATGCTATTATGCCGCGATCGACTGACCTCTCGCCGACGGTCTTGCGTGACCTAGCGGCGGAAGTAATGCGTGGAAACATCGACGTAACGGAACTTTCGCAATTCATCGCGACAGTCATTCCGCGTTGTCTGCACAGCGGAAAATTTCGCGAGATTTTTCAGGCTTGGGAGCGACACGGCTTCCACGTAACGCCTGTGCACTTCTACCAACCTATTCCTGACACTCAAAGCTTGCCGTAAAAGCTTTGGGATCAGCCGAGTGAACTGATCGGCATCGACATGAACGACTCAGTCCAACTCGATCTCCTCCGAAATTGTTTTTCCCAAATTCCGGGACGAGTATGAGCATTTCCCGACCAACTCGACGGGTGCGCCCGGCCGTTTTCATTTTAACAATGGCCTCTTTGACGGCACGGACGCGCTGGTTGCTTATTGTATGATTCGCCATTTTCGGCCGCGGTTGATCATCGAAGTTGGCAGCGGCTTTTCTTCGTTAATCTCGGGCGAGGCCGCCGCGAAAAATAACGGTTCGGCGATGATCTGTATCGAGCCGTTTCCATATGACTTTCTCCGACGAGGATTTCCCGGATTGCGCTCCTTAGTTGAGAAAAAGGTGGAAGATGTTGAGCTCGAATTCTTCTCACAACTCGACTCCAACGATATTCTCTTTATCGACAGCTCGCATACGGTGAAAATAGGCGGAAACGTCAATTATTTATTCCTGGAAGTGCTGCCGCGTCTTAAACCAGGAGTCATCGTGCACGTCCACAATATTTTCTGCCCTTCAATTATCGGCGTGATTTGCTGAAGGACCGATTTCGCTTTTGGACCGAGCAATATCTGCTCCAAGCGTTCCTGAGCTTTAATTCTGAGTTCGAAGTGCTCATGGGCAATAGGTATCTCGCGCACCGTTACATGGAAGATCTCAAAACTACTTTTCCAAATTCACCATGGTGGGGCGGGGGAAGTTTCTGGATGCGACGGCGATTCGGCAAAAGCAAACTGAATCACCCCGGCCCATGCGCTGAACTCGGGCAGTATAAGGAGTGACAATGGATGGAAATAATCAGCGATCGGCGTAATAGAGAGTACGAATGCTACACCGAGTAAAGATTACCCGACATTCGCCGGACGATGGGAGAGATTGCCTACCTCCCATTTCTTTAGCGCAATTTTACCGAGCCGCAATCCCCCACTTCTACGGTCGAATAAGCTTCAGCAACTCCGGCCGACCCGCCAAGCTCTCCACAATGGATAATGCCGTGAACTCGTGCATCCGCGGTGTGGGATAGTAAGTATTGTAGTAGCGGACCCAGTCCGGCAGGTTCGGAAAATTGGCCTCCGAATATACGGCCTCCGGCTTTCGCGTTGTGATGTTGAGTAGCAACTGAGGCCGCTCCTCCTGGTATGCTGCTTCGACATAAACCGAAACAAGCGGTCGCAGTTCGGCGACGCAATTCTCGTCAATTAGCTGGGGGAATTCGCCAAGCAGTGTGTGGGCGTTGGTCCCCGCAAATTTTCGCTCGGTTTTTTGCTTCGACATCCAAACCAGGATCACCGGAACTTTGATTTTGCCTAAGAGGACGCGGTACATGTTAGTCCAATTGTTCCGAGCTTCTGATACCTGCCTCACAACGGTATCGCTGTCATAATGTCGTATCAACTCCTGGTAGGCGTCCAGCGCCATCATCTTGCGTCCAGCCATCGGCCCTCCGGTGAACTCCAGCATCCCGCCATATCCTATGCGCTTCATGAGGGAAGTGGAAACGCTGCGGCCGGACATAATTTGAAGAAAGCAGGCCGCCGAACCGTTGACATAGTCTATGAGCGATTGCTGTCGCTGCTGGATAAAGTACTCAGGCCCTGCCCCAGGGAACCCAAAATTGAGATGATTGACCCGTAGCAATCGCGAAACGATTTCTGAAAATGGCGTCTCAGCAAAGCGACCGAAAGTCTGGGCCGCGCCTACAAACGTAATGTAGCGCTTGGTTTTGCTCCAGTGCCGAGGGCCCCGAAGAAGACCTGCTACCTTGGGGAGAGACCAAAGGTGGTAGTCAAAGGCATTGCGATCAATCTCTTGGTATCCGAGGCCCATCAGAAAACTCCGGAAACGGCCTCAAAATGCGGGAAACCCATTGTGACTACGATTAGCCTTTTTCAACCGCTAGAAAGAATTGATTAGCTACTTCTTCGTCATCATAAACTTCGCCCTTGACCAATTCCTCTAATAGCCTGTGAATCCGCATCATAACGCGGGCGTTGGCATTTGCCTGATATTTCAGTGCAAATTCGCTGACCTGAGCCCTGCGGTCTGTCTTGGATTCCGCGTTGATCCCACGTCGTAGGTCCGCAGATTTCGGATCGCCTCCAAGCGACGTGATTTTCCTCCATCGAATGGGATCGGGCGCTAACTGAGCTGCCTCAAAGGCGTAAGAGAAGAGTCCCATCACGCGAGCCAGTTCTTGCTCGGGCTCACAAAGAAATCGGTCATACAACACAAGGCGTTGCGGAAACGAAAACATACGACATCGAATGACGTTCAGTGAGCGTTTCGCCGCCCTCCAGAACGCGTCAATCGATTCTGCCGAATCGTTAAAGTCGACCTTCTCTTTCCAGAGCGTCTCTACCGCTTCGACCTGGGAAAGAAACGCCTCAACCGGGGATCGCAAAACTACCACCAAGCCCGCGCGGACGCCTTCAGTGGCCGCCTGCTCCAAGCATATGATGGATCGCTCAATGTTCTCTGCATGGTCGCACGTTTCCTTTATAAGCAACGACTTGCTACCCGCGGGCATCTCGGCGCCAAAGTCAGCACAGAGCTTCTGATAGTCAGTTTCCAGATAGTTTTGATGCCTTCGCGTATGATAAGGCTCCATGATCAGGGAAACCCGGCTGTGCATGCCCACGCAGCGAGCAATGATTGTTGTCCCCGAGCGGGCAAGACCTACTAGGGCGACGATATTTTCCAAAATCATTTCGTGAGTCAGTGTTCCATGCCTAGCCGTCAGCTGTCTTGAATCGCAAAAGGGAAATGTATTGATCAGTTTGTCCTAAGCTGCGAGGCGCTCGGGCGCTGGAAGTATAGGTACGTCAATGTCTGATGGCGAAAGATCGGCCGGTCCAGCACGGAGAGTTGCACGAGCACTCGATGAAAATAGACTTTGTCGTCCTGATTCGGCCGTCGAATGAACAGGACCACGACCGCACACGCCACGGCGAGAACCATCAGAAGTAATTGAGACGGATGAAACTGATATCCACGACCAGGCGTGGCGTTGGTGTTTTCCCAAACACGCGCCAGTGACAACAGACCTCCAAGAGCGATGGCAAAGAAGCACCACACGACCGTCTGCGCCGGCCATCGAGCAACAAGTGCCAGCTGATATGCCAATGTCGAGAATGCCACCAAAGCGACTGGCAGCAGCAATAAGTCGTTGGCATGGATCTCGATCGCCTGTGCCAAGGTTCTGGGCCGGCCTCTCATTTATATGCTGTAGAGCCTAAGGGCGAACCGAAGGTCGTTCCGGTTTGCGCGCCACCAGGCAGATCCTCGCCATGTGCTGGGCAAGCCCTTTCGCCGGAACCACCTTAAGTAGCTGTCGAATTTCGTGAAATCCCACTAATTCTAAACACTTTGTTAGCACACTCGTACTCAACGCCCAAAAATTAGTCTCATCATTGTTCTGCATATGCATAAAGTAACAGATGTTAGGGTCATGAGGATGATCGTAGACTTGTGTCTCTAGCGCGAGATAACCGCCTGCTTGCAGGTTATCGAAAGTAACCCGTAATGAGAGGAGTGGATTCGGCAGGTGATAAAGCGTACCGAAATGAACCACGACGTTAAACTCGTTGGGGCGACTGAAAGTCTCCGCGCTCCCGATAAGAAATTGTGCGTTAACGCCAGCAAGCTCCGAGATAAAACGAGAGACTTCGATATGTCGGGGCTCGACATCGATGCCTGTGGAAGAAACGCCATACTTCGCAGCAGCATGGATCGAGTTGTATCCGGCGTTACAGCCGATGTCGAGCATCTTTACGCCTGGGAGTTCTGCAAAAGGAATAGCAGGTTCGACAATACTGAACAGTTTCAACGGATGCTCGCCGAAAAAAGTGACTCGTTTAAAGTCTTTTGTCGAAACTCCGTTACTAAAATCAAATCGACAGCTCCATGGTTCCCACCGTTGGAGTTTTTCCTTCAGCGTTTCGGGCGCGAGCGTGGTGTGCAGCGTAAGAAATAAATCGTCTCCCATTTCAACCTTAGACAAGTGGAGTTGGAACCACGTTTGCGGGACAGCCCCATAAATTGGCGCCGGTTGTTGGGCTAAGGTGTGTCGCGCACATACATAAAATTAAGTCCAAGCAGATTCGTCTGGCAGGGCATTCAGCACTGGTAACGTACGCGCTCATTCTGACGGCGAATGTCGACTTGAAGCGCAACTGCCGCTTTTTCCAGCGAAATTCGCCGCCATGACATCCCTTCGCCGTTTCCAGAAGTTCACCTAGGACCGGAACGAGAGCACCGGGTTTAGAACAGGCTGCCCATGGCAAATCGAAGTGGTTTCCGCGATAAAGCTGCTGCGAATGGACCGCAATCTGGCAGACCAATTCTGATGGTGGTGGACAGGACGGCACATCGTCGATCTGCTTGGTGAATTTGCGCAAGGTGGGTTCGCGACCTCGACTGCAACCGAAAACGCTGAAGCTCGCAGCGAAAACTGCTTGATCATTCTCGATCTTATGGTCTCGAGAACGCCCGGATTGAAAATTTGCAAAATTCCTCAAAAGCGATCCCAGATGCCTCAGATTCAAAGCGAGTTGTTTTTAAACGGAATGGATTTCGGATGGCCGCTAAAGGCTTATTCGAGGTAGTGCCGGACGAACAAGTCCATGATGTGGTGCGCTCCAGCGAGTGTTACGTGTCTGAGATCGGCCTCCCACACAGCGGTTTCGATCCGAGTTTTGCACCACCTCATAACTTGGAAAGTAATCCACGTTATCATGCGCGGCGGCCCAAACCTGCGCAACCGTTCTCAAAAGAGATTTAGCATAAGTATTAGCCACTACTATATCCATGGTCGAAAAAGTATTCATCAGAGGCACCGGAGAAACCGTGACCACGATGTGAAGATCGGGATGGCCATATTGGGAGAGCAGCGAGTGTATGGCTTCCAAATTGCCCCAGTTTTCAGCGAAGCTCGTCAGGTGAAACTCGTACCGGCTCGGTTGAGTCTTGAACAGAGATGGGACCGGCGTGCAGTTAATATAAACGTCTTTTTGAACATCGCGCCAGACTTCGACCAACCCAAGCGTGATGATTACCACGCGACAGTTGATGATGCGATTGGTAACTGTTTGCAGTAGCGAACGGCGCTCCAGAGTTTTCTCAAAATCTGCCAACTCCAGACTATGAGTCGCGTGGGGATCGGACCAAGTCGTTTCGGTCACCTGAGCAATCGACTCCACAGGAAACACCGCGTCCGGAGCGAGTGCCCAGCGCAGCTCATTCAATATGGAAAAAGTGTTATATTTGTTGATAAATCCGAGCCCCGTTTTTTCCCCCTTGTTAGCTGACTGTAGCCTGGCAAACTCCGGGGCCGCGCTTTCGACAGCGATTTTGCGACTTTTCAGCGAGTATTCGAGCGCGCGCGCGAAACATGATCCGATGGCATATACCTTGTCATCGCATCGCAGTTTGAACTTGGGATCGATGCTGGGAACGAACCAGGTGTGGCGCAGCCGCTGGAAGGCGTAGTTACCCGCGGGATCATTTGGATCCACCCCATCTTGATACCAAGTCCTGGCACGGTTTCTATGATAGTTTTTGACCGCTTCTACAGCTGTTGCGACGTAAATCGATTTCGACAAACGGCGGCACTCGCCCAAGGAATCAGAAGCGATTGTTTCGCTAACGCAAGGTTCGGACATAGATCGAAAGAATTTTTAAATCGAGCGAATGCCAGATCGGTACTGGCGTCCACCGCTGGTTCTTGATAACTTGGGCAGGCATTCTCAAAGCGAACGTCGAAGCCTTTAGTCAAGCACATCGGCTCTTTTTTTCCAGTGAAAAACCACAACTGCGAGGGAAGGCGCTGACGGATTACAGAAGGCTTGCGCCGAAAACCGAGCTGGATCATTCTCGATCTCATGCTCTCGAGAATGCCAGATTGAAAATTTCCAATATTTTTCGGTAGCGATCCTGTGACGCGGCAGATTCCAATTTGATGCCGAGAGCGAAGGCCGAGGAGATCGACCGGATCGCTGGTCGCTTCTCTCTCGGGAAAAGCGTGAGTCATGTGACGCACATCTTTTTTGCGCTTCCGGCGTTCGCGAAGTAACTGGTGAACAGACGCGGCGACACAATTGCATCTCATTGACGCCGGTTTTTAGGCGATTAAAATTCGCCCGTGAAGTTGCAAATGATGCGGTTCTTCCGGAAGTAGAAAAATAGTAGAACATCACTGTGGAGAGGGCTCGCTGGAAATCAACGTCGGTTAATGCATAGAGCAGCCATCTTTAATCGATGAATAAATTCAGCGCGACAGCCGATCGGGCTGCGCAATTATGCGCTATCTGTGTCGGCGCAATCTTTCTGTTTTCCGGCGTGGCTTATCTTTGTCTGGGGCACTGGACGGTGACTCATCAGGATTTCTGGAGGATTTACGCTGTTTGCTTGAATCACAGTTGGCTCGAGAGCGCGTTGCTGAAGCACAATGGCCACTCATTGTTCTTCCCTAGCTTCATTTGGCTGGCAGACCTTCGTTTTTTCCATGGTAACCAGCAACTGCTCTTTTATGTTGGGCTCACACTGCTTTTCATCGCCACAGGGCTGCTGTTGGTCCCGGTCTGGCGCGATCAGACCATAGAGCTTACTGGAAAAGTAATATCCACCCTCATCGTAATTGTGGGAACCTTTTGGATGGGCCGTTCTAACATCACAGCATCCGGGGGTTTCAACTGTACTGGTTCTCTTCTTATGGCAGGGGCGGAGGTGTCATTTATTTGCCTGCCATCCATGCGTAATTACTCAGCCCGCTTTTGGGCTGCTTCACTTGCTGTAATTGCCGGAGGGTTTCTCGCCTCTTTTAGCTTTAGCGCCGGTTTGGCAACTTGGCCGACCCTATTATTGCTAGCGTGGTGTCTTCGTTTGCCCCGGCGCGCTTCCGTCCTCATAATCGTTGCTGCCGTAACCACAGCGGTCGTCTTTATTTTGTTGCCTCCTCATAGGTCAACACTCGCCGACTGGCGAACCCTTGGTTTATCTAGCTCGGGGATAACTACTGATGTGTCCTATTTGTGTCGACTGTTAAGCGCGCCAATCTTTGATGCGGCATCACACTGGCGAGCAGGGCCACCTTTCCCCGGGCTGATCGAGTCATCGTTCTTCGTGCTGGCGTTCGGTATGGCCGCTCTGGTAGTTGCGATGGGGGAAATTGTTTACACAATGATTTGCCGCGACCTCAGCAGAAGCAGTCTTGGACTCATTGGAGTAGCCTTAGTGATTTTTAATCTGATAGCTCTAGGACTCGTTGTTATTGGACGGGCTGACCGCTTTCGAGTGTTACCATTTGAACTAGCCGCACCACGCTACTTTTTCCATAGCACCCTGTTCTGGACAGGTGCGCTGTTGGTGGCACTCCAGCGTGCTGAATCGACTCGCTGGGCACGGTGGCTAGTTTATTTTGTGGTGTTTGCTGCCTCGATTGCGGCTCTTCCGTCTCACTACAAAGGCGGGATCAATTGCAGGTGGGCCAGGCGCCTTGCGGAAGCGGGAGCGACTAGTCTGGTCAATGGGGTTCGGGATGACCAAGAAATACGTATCCTGGCTCCCGCGGCCGGCATAAACTGGGTTTATCGGGTGGCCGAGCAATTGCGACGGCGCCGATTAGACATGTTCGCAGATGGGGTGCAGGATTGGATTGGCCTTAACGAATTAAACCTATTCAATGGGCGGCATGAGCCGGAACGGCTCAGGGGCCAGTGCCGGATTGATACCATAGTGTCCTGCGAAAACGGTAAACCGGCCGGACGAGTCGTCGGTGTGGCGTGGATCGATGGAAAGAGGATTCCCAAGACCCTGGTGATCGTCGATCCCGCTGGAGCCATTTGCGGCGTCGCCCGTTCTTCAGCGGTGGCCCCGTTCGTGGACCGGATATTCTACTTGAACAAGTTTGCAAGAAATATGGGGTTTCTTGGCTATATTAAGGGTTACGATCCCAAGCTACAATACACGGTGCGCAGCGCGGACGGGGAGGTGTTGTCGGATGAAAGAATCGTCCTGCCACCTGTAACTATCCTTCCCAACCCTTAGAAATTCATAAACAACCGCGGATCGTAGCCGGGCCTGTCTATCAAGTTTGGAAGTAGGCCTGCTGCCTGACATTCTGTGGGACAAAACTGCAGCTCGAATCAATAATAGCTGCTTGTTCGGTATCGCTGGGTGAGTGGAAGCAGGGCAACCGGGTCAACCGATCGCTTGTTGCTCCAGTAACAGGGTAGTTGCCAAGTTTGCCATCGCACCGGTACGCGTATTTCGAGAAATGCAGCAGTAGATTATGAAACACCGCCAGGATTCCGCGGGACCGGCGATGACTAATTACATTTTGCCGATCATGCAGGGTGGGCAGTGACCATGTAGGACATCTGGTCAGCTTACACCGTGGTCTTTGGCCCGTCCGTTCAGGCCGGCATCATACCTCTTCCTGATGAGGCACCGCGTATTTTGAATCTCTTCGTTGACCTGAAACTGCGCGAACAACATAACGAGAAAAACACTGGGGCTCATAGACTAAAATTCCTCATGGCGCTCGCCCCATTCCCGGAAATTCCTCGATTCTGGATCGGTGGAGAATCGCAAGGGCAAGAGTCTAAATGGCATGGGTTTCTCTTTGTCGTCGTGTCGACGGTGTAAATTCGCAGCCTTAGCTACGCAGCCAGTATTGGTAAGCCACTTGCTCGTTAGCAACCAAGCGATCTCGCCTTCGCGACGAAGTTTAGCAATGAGCGAACCACGTCGGTAACGTCGCTAACCAGATGGACGAAGAGGACCTGAGGAAAAAGTTTGCGCAGTCCGCCGATGTAAAAAGAATGTTCTGAGGTTAAACGAGCCGCTTCATCTCAACGAAGAGCATGTGCGTTTGCCGCAAAAATCGGCCACATCGAGAACTTGAGTGATTCGGCAAGCTCGCGATGACATCTGGAGGGACTGGCCATCACAGCGGGCGTGTTTATTCATTTTTCTGGCTCCCTCTACCCTCAACCCGGTAGATGACCCATTGCCGGTTTTGAAATATCAGGCGCAATCCAGGAGTAAGCCTGGGGGAGCCCTGGCGCAACTTGTCTACGACAACATATTTGGCCCGGTAACGTTCGAGCCGGGCCGATTCTACCTGGCCGCGACGCCAAGCTTCCACAAAAGCGTTTAAGTCGGCCGCCCGGCGATGGAACGTCGCAAATGAAACCATCGTGTTAGAGTAAGGCCCCAGTAAGGCGTGACATTTCGTCATTGCGATCATTGGGCCAGTGAGTTGCGGGTCCTCCGTCAAAGCCGTGTCGCCAGGTTGCGTGGCGCTTTGCAGGACACGTAGAACTTGGACAGTATCGGCCGAGAGGAAACTAGCTGTTTGAAGCCATATCAGAGTAGTGCGCATTGTCGAGGGAATGCTCAGCGTCAGAACGGCAATAGCTACAAGGCATGATAACACCACGCGTTTGCCAATACTAGCAAGGAAATTCACGATAGGTGACAGGGCAAACAACCAGGCTACGTACTTCGCGTCGGCGTAGAACCACGCGCCGTTATTGTAACCCTGCGGCAGCGCTCTGGGCACAATCGTTACAATCATACCGAGGATTGCACCGAGCAAAACAAAGCTAGCGGCCACAACGCGCACGGCATTGTCACGCCGTGCGACGATCAAATCCCGCACAAGACCTGGCATGCCGATAATGCGCAGGCCCATGCTACCTACAACGAACATTGGCACGGCAATCGCACACCAAACGGCTGGCGATAGGGAAGCAAATTGCTTTTCTAGCCCTAGTGCATCGATCATGTGTGGGAGCAGCTTTGATCGAAATAGTGTTACTGATTGTTGAGCACCCTGTTGGTTTGCGACAAACATTTGAATCAGTATCGGTAGCGAAAACAAACCTGCGATGGCCGCTGCCCGAATCATTCCCCAGTTCCGATAGAGCAAGAGCGATAACACCCCGGCGGCGGCTATGGCAAGTCCCAGATGGGCGGCTGTAAGTATTTTGCATTCGGCGAGCCCCGCAAAAAGCACGCCAGCCAAAATTTGCCATTTTAGCTCGTCACCGGAAAACGATTTCGCCAAACAGAAGAGCACGGCAAACAGAAGAGCTAGGGCAGGCTGGATCGGATTTACAAGGAAGAGCGAAAATACTGCTGGCACGGAAAAATATTGCAGCGACCAATCGTCAGGCGAGTTCTGGAGCAACCCAGGAATAAAAGAGAAATCTTCGCCAAAAAAGACCAAACCGGTAGTAAATGCCGCACCATAGTCTGATTTCAGCCACAACCTGGCGAAACAAAATATCGAGCACGTCGTAAGCAGGACAAATAACGTAGGTAAAAAACGAACTGTTAAATCGACAGTTTCCAGTGACAGAGCATTTGCAAAGCTTGCCGCAGCTAGATCGGCTCCTATATGATAACTTAGCCGCATGCCAGAGAAGACCGGATTCTCCGGCGTTACCGACCGTGTTAATTCCCTTGCGATCGCAGCGTGGAGATATGGGTCAAAAACAGAGCACGCGTGCATCCGTCCATCTGGTGCCAGCGTGAGGTTCAAGTAGTACAGCGGTGAGATCGCTAGGACAAGGATATTAAGGGCGATTATGGCTACAAGCAGTAGATGCGGAACAGTGATTCGGATACGCGGCCATTCCCAATTACAGCGTGAGTGATACATGAAAAGTCCCGCGACAGCGATTCCGTAGAGAATGAGATAACGTTGGACGGAGAAATACGTAAACAGCCAGCTAGCAACGCCGCTTATAACCAACCCAAGTGTAAGCGACAGCATGAATCTCTCGAGCCGCGAAACATCGAGCCGCGCGATGCTCAAGATTAGCGCGCCCGGGATGTAACCGAGCAGCGCCACCCCGCCGATGAACAAGAAAATCGATCCAATTAACGACATTGCAAACGCATGCTGTTCGTACTGTCGTTTAGCGCCACGTTTGCTAGTCTGGTTGCGATAACCTTGCTGACTGGTGCACGCCAGATTGAGACCGCATGGCACGCCCCGGTGTCGTCATCAAGGTCGGGGATGTGAGCTCCCACACTTTACTCTGCATTTCAGCGCGAAAAGTTGCAGATCGCCTCAATTACCTGTGCCTGTTCCGCCTCGCTGAGCGAAAAGAAGAATGGCAGCCGCAGCAAACGGTCGCTCACATCTTCCGTAACGGGAAAATCGCCCGGTTTCCCGCCCCATCTTCGCCCGTATTCAGATAGGTGCAGCGGCAGATAATGAAACACCGCCAGGATGCCACGTGATCGAAGATGATCGATCAAAGCCTGCCGATCTTCTGGCGACGGCAGTAGCAGGTAGAACATGTGATAAGCCTGGTCGCAATGAAGAGGTACAAATGGCAGGCCGACGCCTTGTCGCTCAGCCCATTCCTTGAGGCCATCGTAATAAGTTCGCCAGATCCGTTGCCGCGCCACCTGAATATGTTTGCGCTCTTCGAGTTGTGCCAACAGAAATGCAGCGAGCAGATCTGATGGAAGGTAGCTGGATCCGATATCAACCCATGAATATTTATCCACTTCGCCGCGGAAAAAACGACTGCGATTGGTTCCTTTTTCGCGGATGATCTCTGCACGGTCGATATATCGCTCTTCATTAATCAACAGCGCGCCGCCTTCGCCACATGTAATGTTTTTGGTTTCATGAAAACTTTGTGTTGAAAAACAGCCAAACGTCCCAAGAAATCTGCCGCGATATTTTCCGAAAAGGCCGTGGGCATTGTCTTCAATCACGGCAAGATTTTTTTTGCGTGCTATCTGTAGAATGGCGTCCATTTCACAGGCCACGCCAGCATAGTGCACAGGCACAATTGCTCGGGTTTTCCTTGTCACCAGGGAGGGTAAATTTTTTTCGTCAAGATTTAGGGTATCAGGCCTGATATCGCTGAAGACAGGCTTTGCGCCGCGGAGGACAAAGGCGTTAGCGGTAGAAACAAACGTAAAGGAAGGCATTATAACTTCATCGCCGGGTTCCAAATCGAGAAGCAGCGCTGCCAGTTCCAACGCGTGAGTGCAGGAACGTCGTAAGCAGGGCCCTGCGCACTCCGAGCTCTTGTTCTAGAACCTCATGACATCGACGTGTAAAAAAGCCGTCACCCGAGACGTGGCCTCTGCGCAGCGCTTCAGCCAAGTACTTCCACTCGTTACCGGTCAGACAAGGACAATTGAACGGAATCCTATATCTGAAATGCGTCAGGTCATGAGCCATTTATGAAATTAGTGCCAGCACGCTGGCAATCCGCCAGCCAATTCTTTGCAGGGCACAATGAACAGCATAATTAGCAAACATGGGCTGGCCTGTCTACTGTACTGCACAAGGTCGCGCTCTCTACTCTTCATTCCGATTAAGGGCGGGCCCGGCTCAGCACATGAATCCCGTGCGGATTCAATGAATATCCGGATCCAAAGGTCATTTCGGTTCGCATGATTGGAGCATGATTTCCCAACCGCCGACAAAGTTCCACCAACGGTCGGGGCGACTGCGCTTCGAGAGAAGTTCTTCGAATCTCCCGGGGGCCTTCAAGATGGCCGCGAGCACAGTCCGCACGGGGTGTGAAGCAAATGTGGTTTCAACTAGTGACGGTGCCGAGATAATGAAACGCGCATTTAGCCCGAAGGTTTTGCTGACACGGTTCCAAAAAGCGCTCCCGAGATCATGGACATGCCCCGGATAAGTAAAATCCAAACTGCGAATCAGCCGCGCAAAGGGCACAACGTAGGGAGTGCGCGCATAAAAATAACCGGCCGGTCGCAGGAGGGCAAAGAGCCGACACAGAACCGGATGCATTTCCGGAATGTGTTCAAGCACTGCGCTGGCGATCACCAAATCGTAAGGGCCTCGCACTTCTTGTAACGTGCGGTAGCCGCAGATTCGAAGCCAGTGGGTGCCATAATCACCAGGTTTCTCATAGTCCACCAAATCGATTTCGACCGATCCGTTTATCTCGGCAAGGAGACGATCGGCAATTTTGCGAGCCAACCTTCCGTCGCCCCCGCCAAAATCTAAGATACGGATCGGGCGACCAGTGAACGAAAACTCGGTATGCCCGGCGATTCTATCCGCGAAGCGCGCCGCATTCGGGCAGGTGTTCCGATCCTGTCCAGCCTTGTAGTAATCGGTGTAATAATTATTGAGCACCTCAGGGCGGGGCATAAGCGACGCCGAGCAGGCGCGGCATCGCGGACATTCTAGCAGATCGATCGCTGGGGATTCCTGCAGGCGCACAACGGGCTTGCGATCTCCGACACCCAGACAGACAGGGCATTTTTCCGTCGCATCATAGACCTCGTCGGCAGTCAGATGGCGGCTTTGGTGAAATGCTGCGGCCTGTAGCATTAGTCTGCTCCGCCTATTTCCAGATGCGTTCTAATCCAGTCGCCGGCGCCATTTTCCAAGGCGAGTTCAATCACCGGTGTCGGGTCATAACTCCGCTCGATCATTTCGATTGTGCCGCGTTCCGTATCCCAAACTGCCGAAGCAGCCTGGCCGGAATTGTTCCGCGATTGGCCGACGGAACCCGGATTGAGCAGCCAAGGTCTTTTGCTATGGTGAAATAGTGAGCGATGAGTTTGGCCAAACGCGATCAGATCAAAATCAAATTCGCCAAGTCCGGCGAGCCTGGGGCTATCCGCGTAAAGGTAATCAGTGACTGGCCGCCACGGACTTCCATGAACGGCGAGAACTGATTTGCCAGCCAGCAGTCCGCCCCAGGTTAACGGCAACCTTGCCAACCAGGCTCGATGGTTCGAAAAGATCACGCGATCAGCATAGGCGATCCCGAATTTGACAGCTTCCGGCACGGGTGCGGGACAGCCTGCCAGAAGAAAATAATCGTGGTTCCCTAGGATACAGATTGCATTCAGCGTGCGGACAAAATCGAGGACCTCATTGACCTGGCAGTAGTAGCCCACCAAGTCGCCAAGACAGATAACCGCGTCGGCTTCCCGCAGAACGCCTTCAACTGCGAGCAATGCTGGAAGATTCGAGTGGATATCACTGATGATTGCTATCCGCATATTCGGCGGTGAGATCCCGAATCGAATCTTCAAGGGAGAATCGCGGCTCGTATCCAAAGCCCTGCTGTGCGCGCACAATAGAAACATCCCACACCCACCCCTCCTCAGGATCACTGCGCCCGTCGAGCTCAATCGCGGAATCCGACCCCACAATAGATACACATTTCTGCGCCAACTCCTGATTGGAGACTGCCCGTCCGGAGGCTACATTGTAGGTGCCGCTGGCACGAGTGGCCAAACACTTCTCCACCGCGATCGCGACATCACGAACGTCAACATAATCCTGACGGCGGCTTCCTTTTCCGGCAAGTTTGATGGGTTGCGCGGTCATGGCCTGCCGAACGAACACAGGAAGGATGCGGTTCTCGGGCGTTCCCGGACCAACCGGCGAAGTCAGGCGCAAGATGGCTCCTGCGACTCCCTCGCGTTCCGACAGCCGAACCAGGTGCTCTCCAAACAGCTTGGAAGCATGATAGGCAGTCAGAGGAGAAACCGGGTGCTCCTCGGTTATCGGCAATTGGCGGGGCACTCCGATGACCGGCACGCTTGAAATGTAAACGAAAAAGCTTTTCCAAAGCGAAGCCAGCTTGAGCGTCTCCTGCGTGCCGACGCAGTTGGTGAGCGGCACCGAAGGAGCAAAGAGATCTTTTTCAAGCGAGGCCGCGGCATGCACAATGACCTCGCAGGGCTGCACCTGCCGGGCAATCTCTGCGGCGACTCCAGATACCGAGAGATCAAACTTCAGCTGGTTATTGGAAGGAATTGCCGGCGCCGGTCTCCTGGACAAGCCGAGCACTTGAATCTTTGCGGCGCATAACTGAGTGGCAACCGCACTGCCCACATGGCCACTCGCTCCAGTTAGCAAGACTCTCATCATCTTCTCAGTCCGTAATCTTCGATGTGGCTGGAGTAATTGTGCGGATTCTCGAGAACGCCCCATTTTTCAAGCGCAGTTTTGGCAGCGGGATCAATGTAAACCTCGTTCCAATACCGCAGCGCGATTCCCTGAATGACCATGGGGAGGTCAGCCGTTTCCTCCCCGAGCACGTAATGCCTCAAGGCCGCCTCGACATCATTGAATCCGAACCTCGCCCTTAACGGAGCTGTCCCGGAAAATCGCACATTGATTTCGAAACAGATAGGCCGACCTTTTTTTAGGCGCAACTGCACGTTGCAGGGGCCGAGGGGCTTAAGAGCATCGACAATCCGTATGGCTTCCTCGCGTTGTTCAGGAAATTCGCCAACCTCGGCCCGATAAGTCGTGCCGCAAAGCAGTTCCCGCCACATCGCGATGGTACCGCGGACTCGGCCATCTCGACCGCTAAAACATCCAACCGTGAACTCGCTGGCATCCTCTCCGAGATACTCTTGGATCATGTAATCAGCACGGCCGATCGAGGAATCGAGATCCGTGCGGTTTCGGAGCAGTGAGATTCCGTAGCTTCCTTTCCCGCAACGGGGTTTGGCGATCAGCGGATAACCGCATTTGCTGGCCAGTGCCTCAACGGCGGCTCGATCGGCGGCATTGGCGAAGCTCGGGTAATTTCGGCCATGGTCGCGCAGCCATTCGCAGGTCATGAGTTTATCAGCGCCAATTGCCAGCACTTCCGGTCTGCTGACCATCATGAACGCGCCCGTTAGCGCGCGGAGTTGGTCGGCTTGCGCAGACAAAACATTCAGAACCGGCTCGACGCCGGACAAGACAGCATCCACCTGCTCCGCTTTGCAGGTGCGAATCAGCCAGTCAAAAAATCCCGGGTCATTGGCCGGGGGCGAGACATAAGCCTGGTCCACCGTGTATAGACCCATCGACAACGGACTAACACAGGCGCCAATAACTCGGCAGGGGATCGAGGCGAGCCTCAGGGCCTTCAGAATGCCCTGGCTAACGTTGCCGCCCACGCCAAGAACCAACACGTTAAGGCGTTCTTTCATTGAGCATTGAACTTCCTGCAAAGGGCATAAGGCGGCTAGCCCCATCGTCTGGAAATGCATCCGAGCGAGATATTCCCCGATGATGCCGAGCGCAAATAAGTGCGCTCCTGGGGAGATCGAAATGTCGAGGCAAGGAACAGAAAGATACCTGCTGAACTAATCCGCGTGTTATCGTTAGGTTACTCATCATCACACCAGTGTCGGTTAAATCGTACTACGGATCGTATAAACCGGCCGATCCATTGTCCGAAAATGGATGCGTGCCAAATATTCGCCGATCACGCCTAAAGCAAATAACTGAGCACCAGAAAAAATGGCGATTGTTGAGGCGAGAAAAGGGAAACCTGGAAGGCTGCCGCCTTCAACGAAATACCGGGCAAGAACGTACAGCAGGACGAAGAGGCCGAATAAGGTGAAGCCAAATCCCGCCAAGCTGGCGAAACGCAATGGCAGAGTGCTGAAACCAGTTACCATCGCCAGTGCATGTGAGGCGAGTTTGCGAAACGTGTAAGTCGAGTCGCCGATCAGTCGTGGGTCGTGGCGAACCTTGACGGATGTAAAACGCGTATCGCCCAGCTTAGCAGGACATCGATCGAAACAAACGGGCTATGATAACGTTCGAAAGCGTCCCGCGTCCTGGTCCGGAAGGCGCGAAAAGCGCTCACGTCAAAGGCGGTTTGCGAACCAAAAGCAGAACGCAACGTCCAGCGAGTTATAAGTGAAGCCAATTTTCGCCAAAAACCGTGCTGTTTTTTCTCCGGTGTTCCATAGACGACATCGTACCCTTCACCGAGTTTATAGAGGAGTTTAGGTATTTCTTCGGGCGGGTGCTGGAGATCATCATCCAGTGTCACCACGATCTCGTGCTTTGCCGCGCGAATACCACATAAAAGGGCGTTGTGCTGACCGTAGTTTCGCATCAAGCAGATTCCGCGTATCCATGTGTGCTTTGCAGCAAAGTCA
The DNA here is from genome assembly GCA_963757675.1 of uncultured Verrucomicrobiae bacterium. GTDB lineage: Bacteria > Verrucomicrobiota > Verrucomicrobiia > Chthoniobacterales > UBA10450 > Udaeobacter. The sequence continues at coordinate 17,897 of CAVWTH010000004.1, forward strand.
CAGATGATGTTCCAACTGTCGTCGGAGCTACCGTCATTTACCAGGACTACTTCGAAGGGGACATTGAGCGATTTGGCAACGGGTATGATTTTTTCGATGAGCTTTGGCAAGATCTCCGAGCTATTATAGACGGGGACAAGAATACAAAGGCTAGGCGGAAGACCGCTTATCAATGCGTCTCCACTTCCAATTTGGATCTCATCAACCATGGCGGATGCCTTAGACTATCGCAAGAAGCAGGCGTGAGCTTACGGGCTATCGAGCGGGATCGCTAAATGGCATGTAAAGAACTAGACTGGCTGATAATACAGGTCAAAAAAATTTGCTAAACAATTTGCAATCGGCGTCGCAAACGCGATCCAAGAATAATGAGGCGTAGAGGTCACGGAGGTCAAGTGTGCGTGGCTCATACCCAGAAAATTTGCTGGAAAACGAGGCTGACTGTGCTTGGCCAAGAGGTTCCGGTTTTTAGGTCAGGATGCCTGCGCAAGTTATCAAGATCAGCAGCGCGCGCCAATACAATTAGCGGAGCCTGAGATCGACATTTTGTCTCGCGCGGGCAATCTGTTAGGGGTGAATACTCGGCCATTGACACAATCCCAAATCGTATCGTAGGCATACAGCACTGATGGCGCGGTCCGGTTTGCAGGGATACAGCTGATGTGATCTCTTGCCCAACACTGAAATGAAAGACGGATTTCTCACGTTGCACACGACTCTCGCACCCGACGCGCTGAGGGAGAAGCTGAAACAATGGGAACCTTGGAGCCATCGCGTCGACTTCGATAACGGCGTGTCGACGCGGGATTGCGCCCGGCTCACCCTGTTTTCCGAGAGACCATTGGCCAACTTCGAATTCTTCGAGTCAGCGGTTCCATTCGCGGAGCTCGCCGCCGGGCGTCTGCTCGATGTTGGTTGCACTCCCGGTTACAATTCGATTCACGCCGCGGTGAAATATCGTTTTTTCACGACCGGCATAGACATCAACCCGCGTCATATCCAGGTAGGGCGTTTTCTGGCCAGCCTGGCGGGCGCGTCATCCGAGTTCGAGTTGGGCAGCGCCGAAACGTTCAGCCGCCCTCGGGAGTTCGACATCATTCTTCATTTCGGAACACTCTATCACCTGCCCAACCCTCTGCTCTCCTTGAGGCAGAGCTTCGAAAATCTGAAACCGGCTGGCTACCTCGCGCTGGAGACCCAGGTTTACGATCATCCACAGGATCCAAACATTTGTTATTTCATGCACATGCAAAACAATGACCCGACCAACTTCTGGGCGCTAAGTACGCAAGTCTTGAAGAAGAATCTTGAACTAACGGGGTTTTCCGAGGTGCGAGAAGTGAAAAAAATCACCTTGCCGTTCCTTGCCGAGCATATGGCCCGAATAATGATTGTCGCACGCAAGCCTGCGTAATAACGCCGCTTTGTGATGCCTAAGAATCCTGTTCGCGCTGATCCATGTCGATCGCTATATGAATAGCACATCGTGACTAAATCAATTAGCTCATCTTCTATGCAATTGGCATCAGGCTCTCCAGGGCTTGCCTGCCGATTGGTCGGTGCAATATTTTTCCGTGCCAGCAGTATTTTCGCTCTTCCTTGTAAATCCGATCCAGCCTGCCGTAGCTCCTTCTGTTTGCCGTGCTCTTTTGTTTGGCGAAATCGTTTTCCGGTGACGAGCTAAAATGGCAAATTTCCGGATAGCGTGCTTTTTGCAGGGCTCGCCGAATGCCAAATATTTACGGCCGCCCATCTGGGGCTTGCCATAGCCGTCGCCGGGGTGTTGGGGCTCTTGCTCTATCGTAACTGGGAGTGATTCGGCAAGCGGCGCTGACGGGCGCCGAAGAACGCACGGCATTCTTAATGTGACCGCGTCGTCCCTGCCAGCATCGAAGCCCCGCGATCATTTCTTTGCAAAACTTGCTACCCATGTATAATGCGGACACACGAGGCGCAAGGGGCAACACGATTCCCGACTTCCTCGCGTTTACGGAGCGACAGGCCGATCTCCCATGCGACTAAAATGCAGGACTTGGTGAACAAGCCGATTTTTATAGTTGGTTCTGGCCGATCGGGATCGAGCGTTCTGACGTACTGCCTGGGCCAGCACCCAAATATCCTTTTCCAAGAAGAGTCAGACTGGTTGGGGCCGTTTTCAATCGACGCAGCCGTTAGTTACTGGCGCGGGAGCGCACGAGGAGCGCGCGGACAGCTCAGCGCAATTGGCGTCGGCCGCGAAGAGTTCCTCGCGCTTTTCGGCCAAGGTATCAATAAGTTGATCTTCAGTCATCGAGAACATTTTCAGAGGCGTAGGGCCCAATGGGATGTCCCACCTTTTACAATCTCCCGCTCTCCGGACGAAGCTAAATCTCGCTGGGTAGACGGAGCACCGGAAAACTCCTTTTATATTTGCGGACTGCGCAAGCTTTTCCCCGAGGCTCTGTTCATTCATTTGGTACAGAACGTCACGGAAGTCGTGCGCTCGTTGCTGAATTTCTTTCCTGATGGAAAAAGCCGGTTGGTTACCGGCGAGCAAGTCGCCTATGAAGATTGGCTCCGTCGAGTAACCGCCTGTCTCGAGGCGGAGCAAGCGTACGGTCCCGATGTCGTCTATCGGATGCGTTATTCGGATATGATCACACATCCGGAGTCCGCCATGCAATCTTTGCTCGATTTTCTTGGCGAACCGTACGCTCCGGGATGTCTGGAGCCTCTCACAAAGCGCATCAACAGTTCCACTGCGCAGGTTGACCCTAATGTGAGTGAACACACGGCTGATCCCGCAATCGTCGCGCGAGCCATGGATTTGAGCGATCGACTCCAGAATGATCCGCAACAGACTAAGACATCGGCCACGGTTGCCGAAAAACTTGAAAATGAATTTAATCAGCGGATGCAATATTTCGTCGATCTTGGAGCGAAATATAGCGAGGCCCAACAGTTAATCGTTAAACTTCGAAAGGAATGCGAGAAATTGAAGGGTATGGCAAAGTAGGCGGCTCCGATGCTAAGAGCGCATAGCGGCGCAACGATCCCGAATCTGGCGCGGAAGGTTGCAATACCTATTTATCAGCCAAAAGGAGAACTTGTTCGATCCCAAGATAGCCAAACTCGCGCGACCAGTAGAGGCAGGCACGAGGGTAACGGAGGCCAGCGGCCTGCATGTCGTCAAGGAGCTCCCAGCCAAAATGGTAATAACAAAGACAGCCCTCATTGCGCAGTGGATCGCGATGATATTCCGGCGGCAACAAATGCTCAGCAGTTCCATCCTCCCGATCCTTCGCTCTGACGATATTGCATGCAGAATCACGGCGGAAGGGAACAGTGATGAGTAAACAACCTTCAGGCTTAAGGACGCGAGCGCACTCGCGCAGTCCGGCCTTGTAGTCGGCGACGTGTTCAAAACACTCAAAGCTAAGGATGAACTGCATTGATTCGTCGGCAAAACTAAGTGCCGTGAGTGATTCGTTGCGAATACCACACTCGTTAATGCTTCCCGGAGCCATTCCGGTACCGAGATACTCGCTACCGACGGTGTTTGGATATTTCTTCTTCAGCCAGGCATACAGCGGCGAGCATTGCTCTGTGATATAGATCGGGTCGTGCTTCCGCGGTTTCACAATCTCCTCAAAAATATGCATCGAAGCACGCATACGATTGGTATAGATACCGTCGGAGAGCAAGCTTTCCCGCCAGATCCAGTTCGGAAGGTTCGCCTGGTCCGCGTTTTGCAGGTTAACTGTGAATTCGGTATATCGTGAAGTGATATGACAGAATCCAGGAACGGAAAACTCGTTCGCTCCAGTCAGCAGACTATCCTGGACTTGTTGGCGACGCCGATATTCTCCTAATTTCTGGAACTGAGCGGCAATTTCTAGATAATGGACGCGCGAATATGCGTTCGTAAGGCTTAAGGCAGAAAGTGGTGGCCGTGGTCGGTCGCTCATTAGACTGCTGACGCCGGGGTGAATATCGGAGTGCCGTCCGCCCGTAGCGGGGACGCAGTCAGCGAAATTCTTCTTTGAGGTGAGCTGTCGCAAAACAGGCTCTCATGCTGTGCGAGAGAATCGACTCGCACCGGCAAGGATAAAAGATACTCACGAGTCGTTTTGATCTTCTTAACTGCCAAAATTGAGTTCGCAGGCGCCATCGCAATCTCTCTGTCCCGTTAGTACGATTCGGTCCCAACATCAAACGCGCTTTTGTCGCCGGGGCAACCAATCTTTCGGTGATCTTTTGCACTCATCTTCAGCGGTCTCGCCGCCATTCCCTGATCCCGCAGGCCGCAGGAAAACTGTCTCTGAGCAACTAAGCTCTCTTCGTCCACGGTCTGTAAAGCCTGACAAATCGCGACTTGCTGTTTTCGGCAGTGCTCTCGTTTTCAGTTCTGGGAAACGCGGGTTCATTTTGCGCGGGCCGTTAGTTCATTCTACGTACATTTGGACTGCAAATTGACTCAATCTTATCCCGGCTTGATTTTCCGACAGAAAATTATGGTCGGCGTCGATCTTGTTACCTACTAGTAATCCGTCAGCATGCAAGGAAAGACGCTAAGCGCTGCCGGTTAAGCCTTCTTTTAGACCGTTCCCGCACCGGAAATTGCCCTAGAATCGCGTTTTGGCGCTGAGGACGAGTAAAAGCAGATCGAGCCGCTCAGAGACATTTAACGGGCTCTTGGGTGACAACCATCTCCCCTCGAATGAGGCGCGAGGGAAGCAAACGGAATTATTCCGCTTCCTAAACGCCGAATAATTCGGCACAATTCTCCCCATGCAGGCTTTTAAACCGCTTCCCCTGCTCGGCTTTTTCGGATACAATGTCACCATAACCAATAACCATCCCCTTCTTACTGGAAAGATTGCTTTGGCTCACCTCAAAGAGACGCTCGACTACCATATTCCACTCCGAGTTGCTGAAATCGAAGAAGACATCCTCAAGACCCTTGCCGGCAAAAATCCGGCGAAGCTCATGCTGAAGTATCGGCCATGAATAGGTGCCAATGACGGAGTTAGCGGACCTGAAAACGGTCATTGCAGGATAGAAATCCAATCCAGCCTCAACGAAAAATGAAAACAAAAATCATTCAACCCTTAGCTACTGCGCCTCCAAGGTTCCCACCCAAGAACCGATTCATTGGCAGTCTGTTCAAATTCCACGCAGTAATTGTCCTTCTTTTCCTTTCAATCAGTGCATTCGCTAGTCCGCCCGCTGGCGTTCTTGATAACGCGAATCCCGCCGTCCGGGCAGTTATGGCTGTCCAAGGACAAGTCACGCCCGACTTGATGCGGCAACCGGAAATTCTGGGAACTGCGGTCGGTGTCGATGCTGCTGGCACTCCAGTGTTGACGGTTTACGTCGATCGAGACTCCGCGAATGCGGGCCAGGTGAGTCGGAATATTCCCCGAGAGTTTAGCGGGGTGGGCGTGCAGATTCAGATGACGGATAAATTTCGCGCAATGGCTCATACAGCTGAACAGACCCCGCCGATTCAGCTGGGCACATCTGGCGGCTGAACGTACGATCTTGCAAACGGATATTGCTGTGGTGGCACGCTTGGTTCGCTCGTCTCAATTGGCGGTGTGCAATACGTCCTGAGCAACTATCACGTCTTTGAGGCCGACATTGTGTTAGGGGGAAATGCTAGGATCGCACAGACGGGCGATCCCATCATTCAGCCCGGATTGATTGACGTGGGTTGCAATATGAACAGCGCGCAAACTGTCGCGACGCTGGTGAAGAAAAGCTCACTTCCCGGAAGCAATGTTGATTGCGCAATCGCCCAGGTCGTTTCAGGGATGGTGCGAACGGACGGCGCGATCCTTGAGATCGGGACTATCTCGAATACAACGGTCGGCGCCTTCATCAATCAGGCGGTAAAAAAGCGGCCGCACAACTGGTTTGACACACAGCTCAGTCTCAGGCTTGAACGCGACCATCAGTGTCACCTATGACAATGAATGTGCGGGCGGCACTGCTTTCACGAAAATTTTCACCGGTCAGATCGTGCTCGCGAATCCTGGGAATACGTTTCTGGACAGCGGTGACTCCGGATCACTAATGGTTGAAGATGTAGTGACGAATCCGCACGCGGTCGGATTGCTCTTTGCCGGCAGCAGCACGGATGCGATCGCGAACCCGATCGACCAAGTGCTCACGTTCCTCGGTGCCACGATGGTGGGGGGGGCGCCGGCGCTTAACCGGTCAGATTTCAACGGGGACGGCAAATCGGACATTCTTTGGGAAAACAGTTCTAGTGGCCAGCGCGTTATCTGGATCATGAATGGCACCACGCATACATACAGCGTCAATTTGGGAACCGTGCCAACAACGTGGAGCATCGTTGGTTCAAGCGACTTCAACGGCGACGGCAAATCGGACATTCTTTGGCAAAACACCGTTACCGGCCAGCGCGTTATCTGGATCATGAATGGCACCACGCATACATACAGCGTCAATTTGGGAACCGTGCCAACAACGTGGAGCATCGTTGGTTCAAGCGACTTCAACGGCGACGGCAAATCGGACATTCTTTGGCAGGACAGCTCTACTGGCCAGCGCGTTATCTGGATCATGAATGGCACCACGCATACATACAGCGTCAATTTGGGAACCGTGCCCACAACGTGGAGCATCGTTGGTTCGGGCGATTTCAACGGGGACGGCAAATCGGACATTCTTTGGCAAAACACCGTTACCGGCCAGCGCGTTATCTGGATCATGAATGGCACCACGCTTCAATCCACTGTCACTTTAGGAACACTGGGGACATCGTGGAGCATCGCTGGGTCGGGCGATTTCAACGGGGACGGCAAATCGGACATTCTTTGGCAAAACAGCTCTACTGGCCAGCGCGTTATCTGGATCATGAATGGCACCACGCTTCAATACGCTGTCAGTTTGGGAACCGTGCCCACATCGTGGAGCATCGCAAATTATTAACCAATATCCGATTAATGGGTCGTTGGTCTGATCGGCTTCGAATCGTCTCGCCGGGCCGCATCACTGTATGAGTTCCTGGAGATTATCGTCAACGGTCTCAGTAACGCGGGTTAGATCCACAGGTTTTCGCCGAGGATGGCAAACTGCTCTCCTTCGTGCCGACTTGGAAATGAATCGGTGACACCGAAAATGCCTTTGGCGTGGCTACAACCGGCTCCCACCCCCACTGTGGGGACTTTATAATCAAAGACTCTTGGGTCTCCCGCCCCTGCTTCGCCCGATTTGGCGCCGACCGCACACTGGCACGGCAGGATAATTGCAACCCCGGTTCTCAGCAGGTCAGCCGTCGCGCATCTGATAATAAAAGCGCTGCGAAAAATTTCTAATTTTACGTCTCGACACGCCCCCCGGAATTTTTTCCAGACTTCTGTGCCGTGAGCGTGACTGCTGGGCTGCTTTGCGCTCTTGCCAAGAGCACAAGCAGCGGTCCAGACGCCGGAATTAGAGCACCGGTGAAATCGGCTGGTGACTCTCCGCCATTAGCCCCGGGGCGGATGAGGTCGCTCGGCGCTGTGAAAACCATAGAGGGCGTGTTGCCCAAATGACTGAGTGGATAAGAAAATAGTACCCAAGCTGGGAAGATGTGCTAAGAGAGTGTTCCCATCATGATGGGAGAACAGAAGAGTGAGCTGCAGCTCTTTAATTATGCGGTCAATCTGGAGAAGCGGGTGCGAGCGGATCATCCGCTGCGCCGAGTGAAGGCAGCGATTGATTTTGGGTTTGTGCGCAAGGAGGTGGCGCATTGCTACGGTAGGAACGGCAACGAATCAGTCGCGCCTGAGGTGATCATAAAGATGATGTTTTTGCTCTTCTTTGATGATGTGCCCAGTGAGCGCGAGCTGATGAAGGTGATCGCGGAGCGCTTGGATTATCTTTGGTTCTTGGGTTACGGGCTGGAGGATGAGATCCCTGATCACAGCGTGCTATCGAAAGCGCGGGCGCGCTTTGGGAAGCAAGTGTTCGAGAGTTTGTTTGTCCGCACGATTCGGCAGTGTGTGAAAGCCGGGCTAGTGGATGGGAAGAAGCTGCATGTGGATTCGAGTTTGATTGAGGCCGATGCTTCGCGCGAGTCGGTGGTCAAGGGAGCGCCGGAGTTAATCGCAGCGCTCAAGCGGGCGTATCAGGCGACGGAAAGCAAACTGGGCGAAGGAGTGACAACGCCGCCGAGCTACCAAGCGGTTAACGATCGAATGATGAGCGTAACGGATCCCGATGCGGCGATGGTGAGTCGTGGGCGCAACGACTCGCGTCCACGCTACCATCACCATCGCGCCATCGATGATGCTAAAGGTGTGGTGACGGCGGTGGAGACAACGCCTGGGAGCGTGACGGAAAACAGAAAATTGCTCGATTTAATCGAGCAGCACGAACAAAACACCGGCAGCAAGGTGGAGAAGGTAGTGGCCGATCACAAGTATGGCACGCAAGAGAACTTCGTCGCCTGTCAGGAGCGCGGCATCAGTACGCATTTGGGTGACGCTTCCAAGGGGCAGGATCATCATCAGGCCGCCGGGATTTTTCCCGAGAGCGCGTTTGTTTACGATCCAGCGAGCGATACTTACCGCTGTCCGGCCGGTGAAATTTTAAGACCGCGGCGAGTGCATCCGGTGCGTCACACCATGGAGTATAAAGCACGCGCCGGAGCGTGCGCCACCTGTGTCCTGCGTCCGCAATGCACCCGAGCGAAGTTTGGGCGCACGCTTCACCGACACAAAAACCAAGTCCTCCTGGATGTAGCAAAAGCGCAAGCCCATAGCCGTGCGGCCCGACGCGATCGCAAGCGCCGGCAGCAGTTAATGGAACAAAGTTTTGCCGATGCCAGCAACAATCATCACTTCAAACGCGCCCGTTGGCGACGGCTCTGGCGCCAGCAGATCCAAGATTACCTGATCGCGGCCATCCAGAACGTGCGCATCCTGCTCGCGCATCAAAATCCCAAGAAAAGTGCGGCCGCGGCACTGTCTTCATTAATCCTTCGGGCTAAGATGCCGACTTTGCTGCACTGCTGAATCATCGGCCCTGCTCAATCCAACTAGAACACTCTGCCGGCTCAATAATCTAAACACGCTTTACAGCCTAATGCCGCCTAACGAAGCCTTTGGGCAACACGCCCTAAAGTTCTGACCCCAAAATTTTTCTTGACACGTTGTCAAATTTTTTGGCAGAGTTCTCGCGAGAAAAAACGACAAAAACACCTGCAAACAAAGAAGAAAGGATCCAAACCGATGAAACAATTAATAAAACTCAAAACGACAACTCTGCTCATCATTCCGCTGGTGCTGGCCTGTTTCGCGTTCTTGCCAAGGGCGCAGGGGGGAGAGGCGCCGGAAGGAGCTGTAGCGACGCCGGAAGAAGCTGTAGGAGGCTTCAACACACGTGACGGATTTAACGCCCTGGTAAGCCTTACTACTGGCACCTTCAACTCAGCTTTCGGCTTTGGGGCGCTCCGGTTCGACACCACTGGCGGTAGCAACACAGCCCTGGGCGCTCAGGCGCTGTTGAACAATACTACGGGCGGCTACAACACGGCGGTCGGTGAAAACGCCCTGCTCTTCAACACCACGGGCAACCAGAACATGGCCTTGGGGCAAGGCGCCCTTGCCGGCAACATAAACGGCAGCAACAATACCGCCATGGGTTTCCAAGGGCTCAATGCCAACACCAGCGGCAGTAGCAACATCGCTGTTGGCTATCAAGCGCTCGGTAAAAACACCACCGGCGGCTCCAACACGGCGACCGGTTTTCAAGCGCTTTTTAACAGCAACGGCATCAACAACACTGCTTACGGTGTCAGTACGCTTCGGGGCGAACACCTCGGGCAACAACAACACTGCGTTCGGTAATTTAGCGCTCGACAACAGCACAAGCGGCAGCGAAAACACGGCCTTAGGTCGTCAAGCCGGCACCAGCGTCACCACTGCCAGTGGTACCCTTTGTCTCGGCCATGGTGTGACTGGTGAGAACGTCAACAACAGAACCTGGATCCGCAACGTCGGCTCCACTCCGCAAAACACTGGATTATACGTCACCATAAATACCACTGCCGCGGCTGGCACCGGCGGTCAGTTCCGGCTTGGCTATGTAGTGTCTTCGCGGCGCTACAAGGAGGACATCAAGCCGATGGACAAAGCCAGCGAAGCGCTTTACGCGTTGCAGCCGGTGACCTATCGCATGAAGCCCGAAGCTGATCCCGATAATACCCGCATCCAGCAATTCGGTCTGATTGCCGAGGACGTGGAAAAGATCAATCCTAACCTGGTGGCTCGCGACGAATATGGAAGACCGATGACCGTGCGCTACGATTCCATCAACAACATGCTGCTCAATGAGTTCCTCAAAGAGCACAAAAGGGTGCAGGCGCTACAGTCCAAAGTTGAGAAGCAGGAAACGGTGATCGCCCAGCAACAGAAAGGGATGGAGGTTCTCACAGCCCAGCTCAAAGAGCAGGCCGCGCAAATCCAAAAGGTGAGCGCCCAGCTTGAAACAAGTAAGCCCGCTCCGAAAGTGGTGGCAAATCAATAAAGCTTCAGCATTTTAGCGGCGCTTGCTCACGCGAGCGCCGCTACCCTGTAGCGGCTGTTTGTTTCTGTTTGATTCCGACAGAGAGGCCAAGGCACCTTTCGCTCTTATTCAGAGCAATTCACGCGAAACGTCGAAAAGAATTGCCCACCAAACACACCAAAGGGACACGAAAATTGTAGCGGCGGTCTGTGACCATCACTTTCTGCGCATCAGTTAGCGTTTTCGTGCGTGCCGCGCCGAAGGTCGCAGGCTGAGTGAAGCCGGGTGATCCGTCGGCGATCAGGTCGCCGCCTTTGCTTGCGCGCGGAGTTGGTTTTCGAATCTCACGATCGTTGAAGCTCTCGCAGAATGCGCAAAATCTGCTGCTTTAGTGGCGGCGAGTATCCCGCCACGGCACTTCTGGATAGCGCGCTTTCAAGCCATCTGACAGCGATTGCGTGGACTCGGCGAGTACCCTGGAGATTGCGTAGAACGGCGTCCTGGGCTTTGATGTCATTCTGGAACTCGCTTTTTCCCGCCGCGATCTATTGCTCGATGGGCGCGATGCAATCGCGGATATGAATCAAATAGAGTCAGTCGTCCTTCACAGCAAAACGGCCTCTTTCAACACGCGGTTGCGCACATACCAATGCAACCCTTCTGTCTCGACGACCTCCACTTTGCGGCCCAACAATTGCTCGAAGTCAGCTACCAATCCCGCGGGAAAGGACTGTGAATGTTTCGGCCCCGCATTGACGAGCAAATCCAAATCGCTATCGGCCCGCGCATCGCCGCGAGCGAAAGATCCAAAAGCACGCACATTACGTGCGCCATGTCGCCTGGCGATCTCGACTATCTCGGGCCGTGTGGATCGTAGCTGGCTGAGCGGCTCGGCTGATTTCGCGGCGTAATTTCCAGCCGCTTCTTCAACTGAACTTTGCTTGTTCTTTGAAGATTCCTCTCCTCTTCGCTTGGGTTTAGAGCGATGAACGGTTAGACGAATATGATGTTACTCAACGAATTTCTCAAAGCGCAGCTCAGAGAGCATGCTGCGATAATCCAGAAGGTGAGCGCCCAAGTTAAAATGAGCAGTAGCGGCGCGCGTCCCTCGGCAAAACGGTAGGTTGGCGAGGCCTGCTCACCGTGCAGATCTAAAACATTGCGGCTGAGGACAGCCGCCTCTACAGCAGCCGAGGCGTGCGATGTCAACGAGCTGTTGATTAATTGGCTTTCGGGGGTTGGTCGGTCGCCAGCGTTTGCTGGGACGCATCGGGCACGGAAGGCGCGATATTCAGATTAGGCAAGGGCATGGCAGGCGGAGCAGGAGGAGCCAGCTCGGGCATAGGCACTGGCACTTGAATTGGCGTGGACGCAGCGGCAGCGACTGCCTTCGGATTTCGCTGAATCACGCCGCGCGTGTGTGCATGAGGGGCCCGAGCTGAGACTGAAGGAGGAACTAAAGGCATGCTGCGAGGCATTTGACCGGGAGGCGGCGGCCGGGTGGACGCAGCCTGTGATAAAAGCGCTTGATTAAAGGTAAGCGTCGCAAATTTTCCGTCCTTGCTAATGGTCACCTTCGTTGCGCCCACCTTCTCCGACCATTCAATGCTGGCAATGCCGTAACCGTCCACCGGCTCCTTTGTGTTAAGGTATTTTTTGAAATTGTGGTCCACGCTCGACATAATTGTGACCATATCGCCTTCAGGCGAACGCGCGGCGTTGGCGACGTAAAGGTCCTTGGCGAAATTGGGCGTTGCCGCAGGCAAAGCCACCGCCGTGGCAATTGCGAATGGCGAATGATCTACCATCCGTGAATACCGATCAAAGTTAAAACGCGGCGGCAGAACGTCGTCTGCCCTGCCCGGGAGCGTGCCGAGAACAGCGAGGCCCCACATGACCGCCAGAGGAGATCTCATAATTACCAAGCGAAGTTTGAAACCCCCTTGTTCCGTAATCAAGCGCTCTTTTTCAACAAAAGGGGCACAAGAAATCGAGGAGTTGAAAGGCACCATTGCAACCATTGCGGTGACGGTGAAGGAGCAGGCAACGCAAATCCAGCAAGTGAGCGCCCAAATCGAAACGATCACGATGCCGAAAGTAGTCGCAAACCCGCGGTGAACTTCTATAGCCACGGCGCTGCTTCAACAATCAGCCATCACGCTTTATTGCGTGGCGGCCTTTTGTTTTTAGAACTTCGGGAGACTAACACTGAAAATTGCCAGAAACGCGACCGCGATCACAAGCGCTTCCTGAATGTCGCGCTCCTGTGAAAACCATAAAGTTCTGACCAAAACATTCCGAACTTTCTTCTTGACATGGTGGCAATTTTTTTGGGAGAAGTGGTCTTGCGAAAAAAACGATAAAAACACACAATAGAAAAAAGGATTCAAACCAATGAAACAATTAATAAAACTAAAAACACCAACTTTGCTGATCATTCCGCTCGTGGTGGCCTGTATTGCGCTCTTGCCAAGGGCGCAGGGCGCGACGCCGGAACTGCTTACGGCATCGCCGGACGAAGCTGTAGGAGGCTTCAACACACGTGACGGATTTAACGCCCTGATAAGCCTTACTACTGGCACCTTCAACTCAGCTTTCGGCTTTGGGGCGCTCCAGAAAGACAACACGGGCAGTCACAATGCGGCCGTGGGCGCTCAGGCACTCTTGAACAATACTATTGGCAGCTTCAACACCGCGATAGGTGAAAATGCCATGGTCTTCAACATTGACGGCGACCAAAACATGGCCTTGGGGCAGGGAGCCCTTGCGAACAACCTCCACGGCGATAACAACGTCGCCATGGGTTTCCAAGCGCTCAATTCCACCAGCACCGCTCTCAACGTGGGTGTTGGCACTCAATCGCTCCTTAGCAACACCACCGGGGTTGGGAATGTCGGTATTGGTTATCAAACGCTCCTAAATAACACAACCGCCAGCTTCAACACGGGCATCGGTCTCTTCGCGCTCTTGAACAACACGACCGGAGGCACGTTTGGCGGGAGCGGCACAGCCACGGTAGGTCCTAACACGGCTGTAGGTACCGTCGCATTATCCAGCAACATTACCGCCGGCGCTAACACGGCTGTCGGCTACGCAGCTCTTGACGCCACGACTACCGGCAGTTTCAACGTCGCCATGGGTTTTCAAGCGCTTTCGGCTACGAACTCAGTCTACAATACGGCGGTGGGCTATCAAGCGCTTCAAGTCTCTTCCACCGGCAACGCCAATGTCGCTGTTGGTGATATTACGCTATCGAGGACTACCACCGGCACCTTCAACACAGCAATAGGCGCTGCGGCCGGCCTCAATCAAACCACAGGGTCTGGGAATGTCTATATCGGCCAAGGTATGACAGGTGTGGCTGGCGAGAGTAATCACACGTATATCAAAAATATTGGGAACACACCCCAAAATAATTCCATTTATGTTACTGTGAATCCTGCGACGGGTCTGCTCGGTTTCGTCAACCTCTCTTCGGAACGTTACAAAAAGGATATCAAGCCGATGGGCAAAGCTAGCGAAGCGATCCTTGGCTTCAAACCGATTACTTTCCGCTACAAACCGGGCGTCGATGCCGCGGACCTTCCTCAGTTCGGCCTCGTTGCCGAGGAAGTGGCGAAAGCCAATCCCGATTTGGTGACGTACGATCAAGAAGGCAAGCCGTTTACCGTACGTTACGACGCGATCAACGCGATGTTGCTCAACGAGTTCCTGAAAGAGCACAAAAAAGTGGAGGAACAGCAGGCCAGTATTGCTGAGTTGAAATCGACCGTCGCCCAGCAACAGAAAGGAATGGAGGTTCTCACTGCGCAGCTCAAAGAACAGGCCGCACAAATCCAAAAGGTGAGCGCCCAGGTTGAGATGAACAAGCCGGCTCCACGAACCGTAGCGAATAAGTAACAGACTCTGTAACCGCGGTTGTTAACCGCGAACAGCACAAGGCCGTCACGCTTCACCAGCGTGGCGGCCTTTGTTTTTGATGCGATTCTTTAGGCAACCACGCGGCTGCTACGCCGAGCGAAATAACGACCAATAATCGTAAGACTTATTCTCAAACGAGTAATTGATCGGACAGCTGACACAGACGAGGACTATTAAGGTACGGGCACACCACTTGGGTCAACCCTCTGGCCCTGAGAGTCGTGCTGAATCGGTGGCATCGGCTGAGGCGCGACATTCGAATCAGGCAGAGGCATATCAGGCAGTGGGGGAAGAGGCAGATTCCGCGTAGGCACAGCGACCGTTTTTGGATTCGGCTGAATCACGCCGCCCGTGTGTGCATGAGAGGCCCGAGCTGAGACTGAAGGAGGAACTAAAGGCATGCTGCGAGGCATTTGACCGGGAGGCGGCGGCCGGGTGGACGCAGCCTGTGATAAAAGCGCTTGATTAAAGGTAAGCGTCGCAAATTTTCCATCCTTGCTAATGGTCACCTTCGTTGCGCCCACCTTCTCCGACCATTCAATGCTGGCAATGCTGTAACCGTCCACCGGCTCCTTTGTGTTAAGGTACTTTTTGAAATTTTGGTCCGAACTCGACATAATTGTGACCATATCGCCTTCAGACGAACGCCCGGCATTGGCCACGTAAAGGTCCTTGGCGAAATCGGGCGTTGCTTCGGGCAAAGCCACCGCCGTGGCAATCGCGAATGGCGAATGATCTACCATCCGTGAATACCGATCAAAGTTAAAACGCGGCGGGAGAACGTCGTCTGCTCTGCCTGGGACCACGCCAAGAATGGCGAGGCTCGACAGAAGCGCTAAAGACAATTTCACCATTAGCACATTAATTTGACGTTGTGACGTGTAAATACAAAACTTACTCATTCGCGGCTGCGCGGAGACGAGCCATTGTCCGGCATGGGCGCTCGTTGATTGACTTTTCTTTTGGCGACAACTCTTCCCGTGTTCTGCGGCCGCGCCTCATTGCCGGCTTCGGAACATTCGGTTCTTGCGCTCACGCAGGCGTTATCGGAGCTCCCGCCGGACGATTCCGTTCCTCGACGTCCCGAAAGCTCGCTACACAGAGTGATTCTTTGTTCCACGTCCACCGAGGGCGGCCCCGAGATTCGCTGGTAGAGCGACGGAACACGTTTTGATAAGAAAGAACAGTCTATGCGATTTTCATGCGAAGAGGTTGTTGTTCAAAAGCGGTGCTCAAGACAGAGTGATGTCGGCTAATGTTCCGGATCATGCGAATCGGTGACACTCGGATGCGCGGCCGGACATGCGATACCCTGGCGAAGCATTACGATTCGCAAGCGGTTAGGTTGTTGAACCCGGCATCGGAGATAATTGTAACAGCCCCTCTTTCGTTTTCTTTTCGACACACATAATTGATTTCGTTTGGTACATCGTGCTTCGATTCTTAGGCGGTTCGAACCGAGCAGCTGAGGCGCGGCTGGTGGCGACGTTGTATATCTGTGCCTAGATTGACTGGCAAAAAGCGATTATCCGAACCGCGCATTCCTCAACTCAACAACATTAACATGGACCCTGTGCCGTATCTCGATTTGCAAACTGAATACCGCGCTCTTCGCAGCGAAGTATTAACCGCGTTAGAGAAAATTTGTGACTCGGCCAGGTTCGTTCAGGGCCCAGCGACCTCTGATTTCGAGGCGAAATTCGCGGCCTACTGCGGAGTTGATCATTGCGTGAGCCTGAACAGCGGCACGAGCGCGCTGCATGTAGCCCTGCGTTGTCTGAATATCGGCCCGGGGGATGATGTCATCACGGTCTCGATGACGTTTATAGCGACTGCCTGGGCGATCAGTTACGTCGGCGCCACGCCAGTTTTTGTAGATATCGACCCGGTGCGCAGGACGTTATGTCCTGACAAGCTCGAAGCCGCGATTACGCCGCGAACAAAAGCGATCATCCCGGTCCATCTGTATGGAATGCCCGCAGACATGGACCGCATCGTGGCCATCGCTGAGCGGCACGGGCTGCCGGTGATCGAAGATGCCGCGCAGGCGCATGGAGCAAGGTATCGCGGCAAGCGCGTAGGCCAGTTTGGGCAAATTGCCTGCTTCAGCTTTTATCCCAGCAAGAACCTTGGGGCATACGGCGAAGGCGGCGCTTTAATCACGAAGGACGCATCCATAGCGCAGCGCGCGCGTTCCCTGCGCGATCACGCGCAGCGCCAAAAATACTTTCATGATGAGATCGGGTACAACTACCGAATGGATAGTTTTCAGGCGGCTGTGCTCTCCATTAAACTAAAGCGACTCGATGCTTGGAATAGGGCGCGGGTTGATTGCGCGAAATACTACACAGAACTCCTCAAGAACTCGTCATACAAACTGCCGGCGCACTTTTCCGATTCAGAGTGCGTGTGGCACTGCTATGTGATCGAAACTCCAGAGCGCGATCGCGTGCGCTCTAGCTTGCAGAATGCTGGGATTGAGACTGCGGTTCACTATCCTGTGCCTGTTCACTTTCAGAAGCCCTACGCGCATCTCGGTTATCGACCCGGTGACCTGCCCGTGACCGAAGCGTTGTGTGAACAATGTCTCTCGCTTCCGATCTATCCCGAACTCTCAAAAGAGAAGATCACCCGTGTCGCTTCGGTTCTTCTCGATTTGGAGAAACAAAAATAGGTCTTGGTCCCACCGTTTCTAAACTCTGTTCGGTTTTGGACAGCAAGGATTTTGAAAGCGGCGCAGCAGCGCCGCACTCCAAAACTCTGCCGCGTCGGAGATAACCGGACTGGAATCGCCGCAAAATGACATTTGTAATCTTGCGTTGAGCAGTGACGATCAGGAATGGCGGCGGACCGCGATTATGTCCTCGGCACGCACGAGGAGGAATTAGCCAGGCTCGGTTTGCAGCATCGCGTCTGGCGACCGGTTGCGTTGGATTGCTGGCAACGGGTTGGCATCACCGTCGGCAAACGCGTTCTCGACGTTGGAGCTGGTCCCGGATATGCCGCCGTTGATTTGGCGGAGATCGTGGGGCCAACCGGTGAAGTAGTTGCGGTCGAACGTTCGCGAAATTTTATCCGCGCCATGGAAACAGCCTGCCGGGCGCGCTCGCTAACGAACGTGAAGATTCACGAGCTGGATTTGGTGCAGGATGAATTGCCCAGGGGCGATTACGATTTCGTCTGGTGCCGCTGGGTGGTCTCCTTTGTCAACGATCCGCGCGTGCTGATCAAAAAGCTCGGCGGCGTTATGCCAAAAGGCAGTGTCGCTATTTTTCACGAATACGGTCATTACGAGACGTGGCGGTTCTTTCCACGACTGCCAATGCAGGAACGCTTCCGGGAACATGTGATCGCGACATGGCGCGAATCGGGCGGCGAACCCGACGGCGCAGCCCGGTTACCTGGACTCCTTGCCGAAAACGGCTTTCTGATTCGCTCTGCAACGCCGCACATTTTTTGCCTCCGCCCGGGCGATTACATGTGGCAATGGCCTGCCACGTTTATCGAGACTTATCTGCAACGCCTCATTGAAATGGGGCGAATCGATCAGAAATTTGCTGATGAAGTTCGCGTCGCTCTCGCGAGCGGGAAAAAAAATCCGAATACGCGGATGCTCACGCCGCTGATGTTGGAGATTGCCGCGGAAAAGTTATAGCCCGGCTTCGCTACGCATTTCCGGCGAGACCCAGCCGCTTTGCGTCGCCTTTTAGCGCGGTGATGACTTGCGCGATGACGTCGTCGAGTGGCATTGCGAGTTGTTCCGCGCCACGGACGATGTCCTCGCGGTTCACGGCGCGGGCGAATGCCTTGTCTTTTATCTTCTTCTTCACCGCGCGGACATCAACGTCGTGAATGCTTTTAGTTGGGCGCACGAGCGCGACCGCGACGACGAAGCCGCTGAGTTCGTCCACTGCGTAGAGAGTTTTTTCGAGAAGCGTCTCGCGCGAGACGCCTGAATAATCGGCGTGCGAAAGGATCGCGCGGCAGAATTCATCGCTCCAACCGTTGTCCCGCAGCCAGGCGACGCCGACAAATGGATGGCCCGTCGTAGCCGGGATCGGTGATCCCGGTCGTTGCGCGGGTGCGTCATCCGACGTGCCGGGGTCAGCGACCCCGGCTACAGGTGGATTTGGATGCCGCTCGTAATCCATGTCGTGCAACAATCCCACAGCTTCCCAGAGATCGGCGTCGTCGCCGCGCAATTGCGCAAAATGTTTCATCGAATCAGCAACGGCGTAACAATGTTTCCGGAGGCTTCCGGATTGGACCCATTCGTGCAAGATAGCTTGAGCGCGAGCGGCGAGCGTTTCACTCATATTGAATCAGCGAATTGAAACGTTATCGCTCGTTTTTATTTTCGTGGCAAGCCGGACAACGCCTCGATTCGCCAACTGAACACAAGCGTGCTTCGACAAAGGCTTTGCACGGAACGGAGCGCTCATACAACGTTACAACTCGCAAAGCTGTGATATAGTCTGCCGATGCAATCGCCAGAAATTACCGCATATCTAAAGACCTACTGTGGCTGGAGCGCTGGTGTCCGCGCTGTTCTTGGCAAATACAATCTGCCGTACACAGAGAAGGACATCATTCAGAACCCGGCGTTTCGGTGGGAGATGGAAACCAAGAGTGGCCAACCGCTTTCGCCATGTGTCGAGATCAACGGACAGATGCTGGCCGACATCAGCGGTGAAGAAGTCGAACGCTATCTCATCGAAAACAAATTCGTGGAGGCAAGCGATGCTGCGACCGACGTTCCAACCAACGCGGCGTGCGCAACCGAGCAACACGAGGGCGCGGTAAAACTGAATCTGTGATTTGCTTGGAGGGCGTCCGCGCTGTCGGCGCCCGGAATATAAAGGACGTCGGCGCGTCATCGAAATAATGGAAGTGTGCCGCAAACACCCGGCGCACCCGCCAGTTCGCGAGAGGTTTAATCAACCGATCATTGTTTTTCTGACTGTTTGTAGCAAGGATCGCAAGCCCATGTTCGCGCATCCTGATTCTGTCGCAGTGCTTCTCATTGCATGGCGACAGGCCAAATCATGGAGCATCGGCCGCTACGTCGTAATGCCGGATCATATTCACCTTTTCTGTGCCCCGGCTGTGTTTCCGACCCAGCCGCTGATGCAATGGGTCCGCTTCTGGAAAAGCATTGCCTCCAGAAATTGGCCGCGTGCACATGAACATCCGATTTGGCAACGCGATTTCTGGGACACGCAATTGCGGCGTTCAGAGAATTATGATTCGAAATGGCAGTACGTCCTCGACAATCCGGTTCGCGCAGGTTTGACGCGGCACGCGAATGACTGGCTGTTTCAGGGAGAATTGAATTTCCTGCCTTGGTGATTGAGTCAAGATTTGTTTCGGGCGCTGACGGCGCAGCGCCCTCCAGATTGACCCCGTCTGCCGTTTTCTTTCGCACGATGTGATGTTCGGCTAGATTGTCTTGTTTCCTAGCCGATGAAATTTTTCGCTCGTCTCCGATCCAGACGAAAAAAAGCGCGGAAACATTCTCTTCCGGTATGGCTGGAAGATAACGTTTCTTCTCTTGCTGGCGGGCGCCGTTTTTGCGGTTTTTCTTTTTTACGGGACTTGGGCGCAAACTTTCAACATGAAAAATGTCGGGGAGATGCCGGAGCGAAGCACCGTTTACGACGTCGATGGAAAAATCTACAGCCGCCTGGCCGGTGCGAATCGTCTCAAGGTTTCGCTAAGCGAAGTCTCGCCATATTTCATCTCGGCGCTGCTGGCCCGCGAGGACGCGCGATTTTACAAACACAAAGGCATCGATTGGCGCGGAGTTCTGCGCGCGCTGACCCGGGACGTTTTAAGCATGTCGGCCAGGGAAGGCGCCAGCAGCCTTACGATGCAACTGGCGCGAAACAGTCTTCCACTGGGTGGGCGCACGTTCAGCCGGAAGTTGCTGGAAGCAATAGTGGCGCTCCGTATCGAACGCGAGTTTACTAAACAACAGATTCTTGAGCTTTACTTAAACCGCATTTATTTCGGCAGCGGTTGTTATGGAGTCGAGACTGCTTCGCAAGCTTACTTTGGCAAGAACGCCTCCAAGCTGAATCTTTCGGAGGCCGCGTTGCTGGCAGGATTGATTCGCAGCCCGAATCGATTCTCGCCTCTAAAAAATCCAAAGGGTGCCGCGGTTCAGCGCGACGCTGTTTTGGATCGCATGGTGGGACTGAAAAAAATTACCCCGGCACAGGCTGAGCAGGCGAAAAAGGCAAAAGTGGTCACGCATCCCAAACGAATGCCACAGGTCCAGGAAAACTATGCAATGGACGCTGTGCAACGCGCTTTGAACCTGATCTTAACCCAGGACCAGATTGATTACGGTGGACTTTCGATTTACACCACGCTTGATCCCTCGGTGCAAAACAGCGCGCAGGATGCGCTTGAGACGCAACTGGGGAAGATCGAGCGGCAATCCAATTTCCATCATCCGCTCAAATCGAGTTACAAACCCCCCGAGACCGGGGAAGGGGACGCAGCGATGCCCTACCTCGAGGGTGCGGTCGTGCTGATCGATAATTCCAGCGGCGGAATTCGCGGGCTGGTGGGCGGCCGTGATTATGCGCAAAGCAAATTTAACCGCGCGTTAGCTCCGGCAAACAGACAGGTTGGTTCGGCGTTCAAACCGTTTGTATACACAATCGCATTCAGTCATGGCCTGTTGCCCGGGGCGGCGATCAGCGACGACCCGATTCGCCCCGGCGAAATCGACGGCGCTGGAAGTTGGTCGCCTGCAAATTCCGACGGCACCTATGGCGGGGTCGAGCCTTGTTCATACGGTCTCATTCATTCTCGCAACACCATGAGCGTGCGGGTCGGACAGTTCGCCGGGCTTAATGCAGTTCAAAAGGTCGCAGACGATCTCGGCATCGCTCAAAAGATTCCGCACGGTCCCGCGATCTACATCGGTTCGTTTGAGACAAACCTGAAGGATCTGACTGCTGCTTATTCCGTTTTTCCCAATGCCGGTGTGCGCAAACAGGCGTACATCATCGAGCGCATCGACGATCAGCAACACAAACCGATTTATCTCGCGGCGCACATCACTTCGCCGGGACTCGACCCCGGCGCGGCGTGGATGACTTCCGAACTAATGGAAGAAGTTTTGACCAAAGGCACGGCCGCCAGTGCGCGCTCCCTTGGCTTCAAATTACCTGCGGCAGGTAAGACAGGCACGACCAATGATTACAAGGACGCCTGGTTCGTCGGGTACACCAGCACGCTCACGTGCGGTGTCTGGGTTGGGTTCGATCAGCCGACTACGATTGTTCCGCACGGTTACGGTTCTGCGCTGGCGTTGCCTGTCTGGGCTCAGGTCGTGAACAAAGCGTCGCAGCATTATCCCGCTAAGCCGTTTCAACCGACGATGCCAATCCAGCGGGCGACCGTCTGCTCCATTTCGAACCAACTCGCCACCACTGGTTGCATGTCGGCCGGATCTGCTTACGACATCGATCTCCCTGTGACCAGGATCCCAACTGTCGCGTGTCAGGTGCACGGCGGTTCGCAATGGCCGTTCGCGCAGCAGGCGCCGAACGGTCCGCAGAAAGCGCAATCTTTTCCGGGGCGCGTGTTCAAATCGTTCAGGCGACTCTTTGGCGGGAGATAAGCTCACGTCGCTATCGCGACCGGGCCTTTCCCGCAGCGCGATTCATTTGACCGGCTAAGCGGTCCACGTGGCGTTTACCATCGAAGTTGCCACACTGTGACGAGGTCCACTGAATCTTTATGAGATAACGGCGTAAGGACGCATCATCTCGTTGTCTTCATGGTCGATGATGTGGCAGTGCCAAACGTATCCCGGGCCTTGGGTTGGATCAAAAGCATAAAGATTTATCCCGGCGCTGACATCGTTAACCGCCACGTCCAGCGGTGCCCAGCGCACCACGACGCGGGTCACCTGACCTGGATACATCTTGAACGTGTCTTTCCAGCCCAGTTCCTCGGGATCAGGTGCCATCACCGGCCCCTGAAGGTAAGGCGTGACATCAGGATTCCCACCAAGCGCGCCGGCTGCGTTGGGCGTGAGGTAGTATTGAGGCGGTCCGTAACCGGGAATAAACTCGCCGGGCTCGTAATCCTCGCCGCCGAACGTGCCTCCCGGGAACAATGACTCATAATACTTCTCATATCTGTCCGCGTTGAACGCCTGCCGATTCAGAATCTGGAATTGGACCAGATGCAGGTGAATTGGGTGGGCGTCTCCGGTCAGGTTGATGATTTCCCAGACCTCGGTGGAACCGACGCGCGGAAATTCGGTGAGATAGTTGCCGTGCCCGTCGGGGATCGATCCAGGCACGGGAGTGGGCGGCATGCTTCCTTCTTCAATGCCGCTCCACTTGGTGTTGTTCACCAGCACCTCGACCGGACCGCCTTCTTCTTCGACCTCGACGAGGGTGAGTTGCCGCTTCTGGTCCGGCGCTCTCCCTGTAACGGCTGGGTCCAGGATGATAATGGGGTTGGATGGACGGAGCGAGCCGCCATTAGCGGGGTTGTAGCTATCGTCCAGGCCAGAGAGCGGAATAACAACTCGAAATTCCATGACCTGGCCGTTGGTCTGGGGATCAGGCGGAGCGCCATTGGGATATGGAGCCTTGGCGCTGTTCCGGACGGTGAATGTTTGCCCGTAGAACTGGGCGAAATCAATGATGACATCGGCGCGTTCACCAGGGGCGAGGAACAAGCCCTTCTTCAGCAAAACAGGCGTGTTCAACAATCCGCCATCGGTGCCGATCTGCCAGAGCTTCGGGCCGGAGCCATGCCCAACGAAGTTCAACAGCAAAAAGCGCGAGTTGCAGCCGTTCAGGAAGCGGAACCGGTAACGGCGGGGTTCCACTTCGAGATATGGCCATGCCTTGCCGTTGACGACCATGACGTTGCCGAAGAATTCCGGAATCCAAAACGGATGGACATCCGGATTTGGCGGGTCGCCGTTCAGCCCGTCGGGATAACCATCCGGGAACAGCAACTGCCCGGTTGTGTCAAACTGGCGGTCTTGAAAGACAATCCCCATTTCGTATGCGCCAGCGGGCAGACCGCCGGGCGTCGGAATACCCGTGTCGATAGAGTCGAGGTCGCGCAACAAGTAGAACCCGGCCAAACCACGATAGACGTTGAGACGCGTTTCACCCAGGACGTGATCGTGGAACCAGAGAGTCGTGGCTTCCTGGGTATTTGGGTAGGCATAGACGGTGCCGGTGAAGCCGGGACCGACAATCCCCGCGCCGGGTGTGAACCAGGAATCCGGACCGCCGTCCACGTCAGAGGGCACTTCGGCGCCATGCAGATGAATCGCTACTGGCGGCGGGCCTTGATACGGTTGTCTGCGTTGTGGGTCGTGCATCGGCAATCCCAAGGGATTGGCCCAGTGAATGGTCTGATCCACGGTGATGGACTCCTCAAGCGCTGGCAATAGAGGCAGGTTGTTTTCGTAAGTGACCGTGGTCGCAGTGCCGCGAAAAGCCTCGATGGTGTAGCCGGGGTAAAACGGCGGTCGCGGCCCAACCCGATAGGCCCACACAGTTGTAGCAGGAAAGCTGGCCGGCAGCACCTGCTGAGAAATCTCCTCGACACTCACCGTGATAGGCATCGTGCCGTCAACTCTCGCTCCCGCAAAGTTGGGCATCGGATCCACGTATTTTGGAATGGACTTGCCTGAAAGGGGAGACTGCGGCACGAGAAAGGCCGCGCGCACACTGGGTATGGTAAAATTCCACGGGACCATGAGGCTGCCCCCAGCCAGCCCTGCCACCTTGATGAATTTTCTACGGGTAGTTCTCATCTCGTTTCCTTTCGCTGAATGTCTTGAGTTTTTTCTTATCTCAGAGCAGCCTGGCGTGCTCCACGTTTCTTGTGAAAAGCTGACCGACTCTTGCTTTGTGGATGGCAATAGGAACGCCACAGAAGAGCAGTCGAAAATTCATTTTGGTCGGCCTTTTCTAACGCGCGCGCATGGAACGGTTCGGTCACCCGCGCTCTCTTTTCCGGGGCGCGTGTTCAAATCGTTCAGGCGACTCTTCGGCGGACATAGGTGAGTGGACGAAATCAATCTTGCAGTCCGCGTCGGTTGTAACGGCGCTCGCCGCGGCGAGCGCCTCTACAATTCCGTATTCGGATTATGACCTGCTCGGCGATGGGGAAGGCGCCAGCGGTGACACCACGTAGATCTGATCGAGCACTTTCAACATGAGGGCATTAGCCGTCGGATTTTCGTCAAGCGATACGGTCAGATTAGTCCAGACCACAAGCGTCATGTGATTACTGGGGTCGTAGCCCATGAACGAGTTGTAGCCCGGGGTCTCGCCGCCGTGAAAATATATTTTGTTCGGTCCCCAGCGCATCGCGCTGATGCCGTATCCGTACTGTTGGCCGTCGGGCTTGCCCGGGTCCTCAGGTTGCAAGCTGTCGAGCCAGCGGCGCTGATATTCGGCGTTTAGGACGCGACCGCCAACCAGTTGCCTTGATCCAGGTGGCGAGATCGTTGGCATTGGAGATGGCGCCTCCGGTTGCCGTAGCAAAGGAATGGTTCAGGTCCGTGTAGTCTTTGGGCAGAAGGGTGCCGGCCCTGGCCGCGGCCTTAATCTCAGGCGAATAAGGCGGCGAGCCTACCAAGGCGACCGAAGAGCTGCCGTATAGGTACCCGTGCGAATAGGGTTCGGGGATAGTGTTTACGGTGCTGGCGGAAAGCACGGTGTTCTGCATACCCAGCGGCCCGAACAACCGGTCCTGCATCGCCTGCGCGAGTGGCTTGCCATCGACTTTTTCAGCGACGAGGCCGAGCAGCGCGTAGTTGGTGTTGTTGTACTCGTAGGCTGTCCCGGGCGGGAAGTTTGGTGGGTGCGCGAACGCAATCGCCAGCAATTCGGCCGGGGACCAAACCTTGGTCGGGTCACGGTCGATGCTCGCCGAGACTTCGGGAGCAATGGGAGTAATTGTAGAGACCGCTACGCATTTCCAGCAGTTCGGCGATGGTGATCTTGTCGCCGTTGGGCACGCCCGGGACTGTACTTCGAGATTGGATCGTCGAGACTGAGCTTGCCCTCCTGAGCCAGTTGCATGATCACCGCAGCCGTCATCGTCTTGGTATTCGAAGCGATCCTGAAGTGGGTGCCGGCGCGCGGCGGGCTCGCAGTGCCCAGCAGCGTGGTGCCGTAGGTCGCTGTGAACTCGCCTTGGGGGGCGCGCAAGAGAACCACGGCGCCGGGGATCAGAAGTTCCCGGGCGGTCTTTGCCACCATGGTCTGCAGCGCAGCTTGATCGATAGGCTTGAGCGTAGACGAACCGGCCGTGGAACCATGACGCGAGCATGCTGCAACTGCGAGAGCAACACCCAGGAGAAAGCTCGTTGGGCCAGGTCGAATTCCGAACCGGACGGTTGTAAAAGAAAAAGCTTTCCTGGTCATGTGGTGATCTCCTCGTGACAGTCTCTCTCCAGTCGTGAAGATCCTATCTTTGTTTTAGTTCAAATCGAACTGAATCGTCACTGCGGCGCTCGTTTCCGCTACGAAAGGGAAAACAACGGGTGAAAGAGAATTGAACTCTTGCGTCGATGAAATCACCGGATGCATCTCTCACTCTGCGTTGGTCGCGAAGATGGCTCCTCCGGTTAATTCTGATCTTTAAGAGAATGACCGACGTTGAAAAATGCCTTGCCGACAACGGCGCTGAGAAAGACCGAGAAATCGTCTCGTGATCAGCCGAATTTAAGCGGCTATCACGAGGGCGCGCTTCCGGGCGGTCGCGTCGAGAATCCGTTTTCGCAAACGCAATGATTTCGGCGTCGCTTCCACGTATTCGTCGATATCGATGTATTCAATCGCGCGTTCCAGACTCATGCGTAACGGCGCTTCGAGCTGAATCCCTTTGCCGTCACCCTGGCTCCGCATGTTGGTGAGATGTTTTGCCTTGCAGGGATTGACTGGTAGATCCTCCGGTCGCGCGTTTTCGCCGACAATCATCCCTTCGTAAACGTCTTCCTGTGGGCCGATGAAAAGCCGGCCGCGTTGTTGAATATTGTTGAGCGCATAAGCCTTGCTAACTCCAGGTTCCATCGACACCATTACACCACGACCGCGTCCTCCGATTTCGCCTTTGAACGGCGCGTATTCGCGAAAGAGATGACTCATAGATCCTTCGCCACGGGTCAGGTTGACGAGATCGGTTTCAAACCCGATCAGGCCGCGAGTCGGGATAATCGCCTCGATCGACACGCGCGTCGCGTGATGATCCATGCTGACAACCTCGCCTTTGCGATTCGCCACCGATTGCAAAATGTCACCGAGATTTTCGTTCGGTAGATCGACGTAAAGATTTTCCAGTGGCTCGAGCAGGGAGCCATCCTCTCCCCGATGGAAAATCACCTCGGGCCGGGAAACCATCAGTTCGTAGCCTTCGCGTCGCATTTGCTCGACCAGGATTGCGATCTGCATTTCGCCGCGCGCATTGATCTCAAATGCGCCTGCGGTTTCTGTGTCGTTGACTTGAAGTGAGACGTTGCCGCGCGTTTCGCGAATAAGGCGCTCGCGAATATTCCGCGCCGTCACGAATTTTCCCTCGCGCCCTGCGAATGGCGAGTCGTTGACCAGAATATGCATGCGAATCGTGGGCGGATCGATATCCACAAATTGAAGCGGCGTCCGTTCTTCGCGGTCTGTGAGGGTCTCGCCAATATAAACTCCCTCGAAACCAGCGAGTCCAATGATGTCGCCGGCGGTTGCGTGTTTTATTTCCACCTGCTCCAATCCCGCATAGGTAAAAAGCGCCGTGACTGCAGCCCGCTCATGGCGGCCATCGCGGTGGATGCAAACGATCGAGTCGCCGACTGCGACGCGACCACTAACGATACGCCCAAGCGCGATTCTTCCGAGGTAATCGCTGTAATGCAGATTGGAAACGAGCATTTGAAAGAATGGCTCGCTCGAAATTTTTGGCGGCGGCACGTACTGCACGATCGCTTGAAAGAGCGGTGTCATGTCTTCGTGGTTTTCGTGCAGTTCGCGCACGGCAAAACCGTTCTTCGCGCTCGCGTAAATAATGGGGAAATCGAGTTGCTCATCAGTCGCTTTCAGTTCGACGAAAAGATCGAAAATCTCGTCGAGGACTTTGTGCGGGCGTGCGTTTTCTCTGTCGATCTTATTGATCACAACAACCGGCTTCAGTTTGTTCTCCAGCGCCTTGCGCAAAACAAAACGCGTTTGTGCCTGTGGCCCATCGTGTGCATCGACAACGAGCAGAACGCCATCCACCATTTTCATGATCCGCTCGACTTCGCCGCCGAAATCGGCGTGACCGGGGGTATCGACGATGTTGATCCGATAACCGTTCCACTGGAAAGCTGCGTTCTTCGCGCGAATCGTGATTCCTTTTTCACGCTCGAGATCCATCGAATCCATCATGCGTTCTTCAGTCTTTTGATTGGAGCGAAACGTGCCCGATTGGCGCAACAGTTGATCGACAAGCGTCGTCTTGCCGTGATCGACGTGCGCAATGATGGCGATATTACGAATCTTATCCATTGAGGGAAGTTTCTCTCCCGAGCGGGAGAGCGGCGAAGCATACGAAGGAAACCAGTTTAGTCAACCCCCGGTAGCGCTCGACATAAGAATGAAATATTGATAGATCATCGCAGACAATCTCAGCAAAGCTGTTTGGAGTCAGGCCGGCGCCACAGGTTTACCGGGGAACCGATAAGGCTGCTTAGGATTCGTATGAGTTAATGACCTTCAGGAGAAATGTCGTTTTATGAATGCGCATCCTGACGCCGATTTCAGATATTTCTCAAACGCGACAGCCATCCCTTCTTGCGCGAACGCAAAATAAGCGATCAGAATCCAAGGGCGGAATTTCTTAGTGTGCGGTGAAGTTCCCTCATTATGCTGTCGGAGTCGCTGACGAAGGTCGCGAGTTAAACCGATGTACCGCTGTCTCGGATTTGACTCGGATTGCAGTAAGTAAACGTGGTGCATCTGAAACCCTGCCTGCCCGCCGTAGCTTGCAATTTCGGGCGGTCCGCCTTCGCACAAGGCTACGGCGGACGCTCCCACCTTCGTTTCCGCTATGCTCCAAGCGAAGGCGGGAGCGGGTGAAGGGAATCGAACCCTCGTGTGCAGCTTGGGAAGCTGCCGTTCTACCATTGAACTACACCCGCGAGGAGATTTTCGATTTTAGATTTTCGAGTGCCGATTGCAACCGAAACCTCCATTCGGTAGGGCTCGCAGTCCCTGCGAGCCGTTCGTCAGGCCCGGATGCGGCGCGCACGGGAGTGCGCGCCCTACCATTGCACGCCCTACCCAGTAGAGAGAATCGGTTGCAGTTTTATCGCTTGAGATACCGTATGCTACAGAACCGAAGACGGATAAATCACTGCCACGAAATTACGTCGTCGGAATTCGTGAAAGATGGATTCGCCGGCGTCCTGGTTCCTATTGCCTGGTCAGCGCCATACGACCACCCGATTACACCTATGCGCAACGCGTAGGGTGGAGTTGCAGTTGGGTCGCCGCCCGCGCTGCCGTCAGTATATGCATTTGCAAGTTGATTATCATAATTACCGTCAATTCTAATGTTGTAAGGTGTTCCCCATGGATCTACGTAGTCCCCGACCGCCACCGCAATCCCATTGATTGCCGTCACCTGTGTAGCGATTCCGGACCGTGGGTTTGCAGCAGTCTTGACATAGGGCGGGTTAATGAAAACGATCTGCCGCGGATTGTTAGTTGTATCCAGTCCGCGCAGCACTTGGAATAATACATTATTTGCCGTTCCCCCAGGTCCATACGTCGTGTCTGCTGTGACAAGCGGATACTTTCCATAATCCGTATAAAACGCGTTCACCGCGGTGACGATTTGGGTGAGATCGTTTTTCGCCTGTGTTTGCCGGGCTTGATTTTGAACTGCTTTGAAGGCGGGGAAGAGCAGACCGACCAAGATCGCAATGATTGCGATAACGACCAACAGCTCGATGAGAGTGAACGCGGGCGCGTGCCGCGGTCGATGGTGGGCGTTTGACTCGTTCGCTCCCGCTCTCTCGCCCCCACGGGCTGCCCGTCTATGTCGCTCGCGTCCCGGCGGCTCCATTCTGTGAAACGCCAAACTTGCGTCAATCGGCGTCCGCCGCCGCAGACGCCCTACGATTCTGGGGTGCATTGCACCAACAGTATGCTCGATAAATAAATTTGCACAATCCATTTCGTCCAAGCGGTATGGAGCACAGCCATCTTGGCTGTGGGGCTGGCGGGCATCTTGCCTGCTAAGATGAATCAACCGAGTCCGGCCGGTTTAACGGTTAACGAATCATTGCTTCACAAACGTGTCTCCGTTTATGGAGCATTTGCGCGGGAAAGCTTCCTGATCCAGCCACGCGAATTTCAATGTGCGCGCCATACCCCCCGCAAGCGGAACGATGACGACATCCAGATTTTCACTGCACGAATCGGAAGGGGCCCAAATGAACGCTGTACTCGTTGACGACGGACGTGAGTAACTCGATCCAAATGGCGACATGTAACCTTCGTAGGTCTCGTATTTATATTCGCACGTGAGATCGGGCGAAAATTCCCAGGTTTCAGTCATAGACTTGAGCCACCCCGCCGCCGTGCTTTCCTGCTCAATCCGTATCCACTTGCCCAAGACTTTCACCGCACTATCGCGCACCCAATCGGCGGAGGCCTCGACATTTTGTGTCAGTACGGTTGAAGCGTACAGAGAAGCTTGATCCTTTGTGAACTCTAATTGTTGTTCAAGGAACTCGGCAAAGACTGCCTGCCTCTGCTCTCGGGGGTACTTTTCGTACACTTACCTGCAACACACTGCGTAAGGCCGAGATATCGTTGAAATTCTTCATTGCCTGGCTTGCAGTGCTACGACGAAGTTAATTCGGAGCTGCGTCGCCTGCGGGCTCTATGGTTATACTGCAAACCCGTCGTCGATGGCAATGTTCACGAAAGTGTTAATTGCGCGGCCTGTGAAAACGGAAAATGCTAGAGCGAATCTAGCGTGTAGCGCATGAATAAGTCCGACAAAATCTTCGTTGCCGGCGACCGTGGAATGGTTGGCAGCGCATTCGTTCGTCGGCTCGAAACAGAAGGCTTCAACAATTTGCTGAAACGCGATCGCTCGCAGCTCGATCTCACGGACGAATCTGCTGTCGCGAAATTCTTCGCAGAGGAAACACCGGACATTGTTATTCTCGCCGCGGCCAAGGTTGGCGGGATAAAAGCAAACAACGATTACCCGGTCGAGTTTCTTCTCGAGAATTTACGCATTCAGAACAACGTGATTCACTCGGCTTACCAAACCGGCGTGCGGAAACTGCTCTTTCTTGGAAGCTCGTGCATTTACCCGAAGTTGGCGCCACAGCCGATTGCAGAAACCGCGCTGCTCAGCGGGCCGCTGGAACCCACCAATGAGGCGTATGCGATCGCCAAGATTGCCGGGATCAAGCTTTGCCAGGCGTATGCGCGCGAGCATGGCGCGAATTTCCTGTCCGTGATGCCGACGAATCTTTACGGGCCTAACGATAATTTTGATCTCGAGACCTCACACGTTTTGGCTGCGCTTCTGCGCAAGGCGCACGAAGCGAAAATCCGGAACGAAAAGAAGTTAATCGTGTGGGGCACTGGAAAACCGCGGCGCGAATTCCTGCATGTGAACGATCTTGCTTCCGCCTGTCTGCTCCTACTGGAGAAATACGACTCGCCGGAAATCATCAACGTCGGCTGCGGCGAGGACATCTCAATCCGGGAGCTGGCTGAGTTGATCTGCAACGTGGTCGGCTTCGAAGGCGAACTCGTGTGGGACACCACGAAACCGGACGGCACCCCGCGAAAGCTTCTCGACGTGAGCAAAATTCGCGCATTAGGCTGGGACCCGACTATCCCGCTGCGAAAGGGCATCACGCAAACTTACGAATGGTTTCTCGCGAATTCTGCAAGGTAGGAACGCCGCGCAGTCAGGGAGCGACGGTTTGGGCAGCCGTCGAATTCAAGCATGACGGCGAGGAAGCCGTCACTGCGTGTCGAAGACTTTCAGGCGTTGACCCGTGAAAGCTTTCGGAGTTGACTGCGATGGGGACCGATGAAAAAGCTGCGCGTTGGCGTTGTTGGCGTTGGGCACATAGGAAGTAATCATGCCCGGATCTACGGGGAAATTCCGTCCGTCGAGTTCACCGCGGTGTACGACGTGGAGTCGTTCAGGAACCGCACAATTGCGAGTAAATTCGGCGCGACACCGGCGACAACGCTCGATGAATTCATGGGAAAGATTGACGCCGCTTCCGTAGCGACACCTACGAATACTCACTACGAGGTAGCACGCTCTCTGCTCGCCAAAGGCAAGCACGTGCTGATCGAGAAGCCGATTACCGATAACACCGCACACGCTACCGAGCTCGCGGAATTGGCCGCGCGAAACGGCCTCATCCTGCAGGTGGGCCATGTTGAACGCTTCAACCCGGTCTTGCGCGTGCTGGAAAAACATCTGACGCATCCGCGCTTCATCGAAGCGCATCGGCTCGCGCCGTACACGGAACGCAGCACCGATATTGGCGTCGTTCTCGACTTAATGATCCACGACCTTGAAGTCATTCTCCATTTTGTGCGTTCGCCATTGTGGAGCGTCGACGCGGTCGGTGTCCCCGTGCTCAGCCAGAGCGAAGATATCGCCAACGCCCGGCTCCACTTCGAAGACGGTTGCGTGGCCAACGTCACCGCCAGCCGCATCAGCCCCGAGCGGATGCGCAAGATCAGGATTTTTCAGGAAGATGCGTATCTGTCGCTCGACTATCAAAATCAAAGCGGGGAAGTCTATCGGCGCGTTGGAAAACAAATTTGGCGTGACAGGGTCGAGATCGAACACGGCGAAGCGCTCAAGCTTCAGCTGACGTCGTTCATCGAATGCGCCGCCACGGGACGGCAGCCGCGCGTCTCGGGTTCTCAAGCGACAGCGGCATTGGAGCTGGCAGTCAAAATCACGAAGCAGATTTCGTCGAGTGGGTGAAGCGGGTCCCTGTCGCAGATATTATTGTAGAGGCAGGCGCGTCGCCTGCGTGACTTACAACTCCGCAGCCGGCACGGCCGCCACTACAGAACAATGACCATCTATTTCGTCGCCGGTGAGGTGAGCGCTGATAACCATGGCGCGGCGCTGATGCGCGCCCTGCGTGAATTAGCTCCAACTTTTAAGTTCATTGGGCGTGGCGGCCCGCAAATGCAGCACCTCGCTGGCGCGCCATTCAAAAATTGGATCGGTGATGCAGCGGTTCTTGGATTATGGGAAGTGCTGAGAAAATACGGCTACTTTCGCCAGCAATTCCGTCAGACGCTCACTGAAATTACGGAAAGCAAACCCGACGCAGTCGTTTTGATCGACTATCCGGGATTCAATTTGCGATTAGCCCGCGCGCTGCGAAGGCAATCGCAAAGATGCAAAACAGTTTATTACATCAGCCCGCAGGTTTGGGCATGGAACCGGGGCCGCATCAAAAACATGGCGCGTTTCATCGATCTGGTGCTCTGCATTTTTCCGTTCGAGGCCGATCTGTACGCCGCATCCGGGCTTCGTGCGGTCTTTGTCGGCCATCCGATGATTGAAAGGCTTGAGACGCAGAAAATCGATGCTCAGCGCAATGCCAATCTGGTCGGGCTTTTTCCGGGGAGTCGTACGCGTGAAGTGCGCAAAATTTTTCCGGTAATGATCGAAGCGGCACGACAGCTTTTACAGGCCAGGCCGACATTGCGGTTCCAAGTCGCAGCTGCATCTGAGGAACTCGCTGAGGAAATGCGAAAAATTCTAACCCCTCACCTTAATCCTCTCCCCTTCGTCGAGGGGAGAGGGGAGGGTGAGGGGTGAAGTTTCATACGATCAGGAGCCGATTGAAGTTACAGTCGGCAAAACTGCAGACATCATGCAGCGCGCTTTCGTTGGAATCGTGGCCTCGGGAAGTGCCACACTGGAGGCTGCTTTTTTTCGAATGCCATTCGTGCTGATTTACAAAGTTGCCTGGCCGACGTACATCGCGGCGCGACTTGTCGTGAATGTAGATTATCTCGGCATGCCAAATTTGCTTGCGGACAAGGAGGTGGTTCCGGAGTTTATCCAGCACCATGCAAAGCCGGATAGCATCGCAAAAGCTGTGCAGTTACTGATGGAAGATGCAAATGCGCGCGAACGGATGATTTCGGACTTTGATGCAATCATCAGTAAATTGGGTGGCAGCGGCGCCAGCGACAGAGCCGCACGAGTAATTGTTGAGGAACTCAAGGACGGGCGATCTCCAGCCGCTCCTTGAACCGCGCTTCATTGAGGAGTAAGACCAAATTCCACGATGAAACTTTGGGACATCTCACGAACGCTATCGAATGACTTCGCCGAATGGCCGGGTGATGAGCCGTTTCGTTATCGGTTGACGAACGAGATCGCAAAAGGCGCGACCGTAAATCTCGGCGCGATCTCCATGAGCTTGCATAACGGTACACACGCCGATGGGCGATTCCATTTCGACACCAAAGGGGAATCGATCGACAAAGCGCCGCTCGACGTTTATCTCGGCCGCGCAACCGTAGTGGATCTCTCGCAGACTTTTTTGCCCTTGAAGGAGAAGCACCTGATTACGCGCGAGGATCTCCGGCCTTATGCCGAAGAAATCGCCGCGACATCGCGTCTTCTCGTGAAGACTGGTCGATGGAGTGATTCGACGATTTTTCCGGATCGAATTCCGATCATCGCAGCGGATGTACCGGCTTGGCTGCAGAAGAACGGTGTGAAACTGCTGGGAGTGGACCTGCCTTCGATGGACGACATCGATTCAAAATCGTTACAGAATCATCACGCGCTTGCCCGCGCTGGCATAGCCATTATTGAATCGCTCGATCTCACCAACGTCGCTTCCGGCATTTACAATTTCGCCGCACTGCCTCTGAAAATTGCCGGTGCTGACGGCGCGCCAGTACGCGCGGTGCTCTGGCGCGATTGAATGCCCAGCTGATACGGATGCGTCGTTGCTTTCGCCTGCGCTGTAGAGTCCGCTGTCTTCAGCGGAAATTGATTTGCAGCGCTAGATCAGGATGCGCTGAGGACAGCGCACACTCCAGCTACAGGCCATGATAGAAAGCATTTTGGAAGATCGCCGGATGCTCTGGGTCATTGCGACGCTGATCGTGCTCTTGTTTCTCATCGCCAATTTGCCCTGGCAACTCGACGACTATGATCAGGCAAAGCAAGCGTTCACTTCATTCGAAATGGTCAAGGAAAGCCATTGGTTCTATCAGCACACGCCGCACGAGCGCGTGGCGACAAAGCCACCGTTGGTCGGTTGGATTTCAGCCGGGCTCTTTGAAGTGACGCGCTCATGGGAAATCGCATGGCGGTTGCCTTCGATTTTGGCCGCACTCGCATTGGGACTCATTTTGTTCCGTGCCGCCGACTGCGCTTACGGATCAACCGCCGCATTGATTGCGCTCGGCGCGTTCGGATTCAACCTGTTGAGCCCACGACTGGCTAGCCTCGTGCGCACAGATATGCCGCTGGCGTTTGTGATTTTTCTGATTGGCCTCCTGATCTGGCGAAAAATCCGAGCCGGAACTGCATGGACACTGCGCGAGCAAGTTTACGTGTTTGTACTGCTCACGGCGGCGATGTTGATCAAAGGCCCGATCGTCTACGCGTTTCTGCTGCCGGGCATCGGAGTGTTTGAGTGGTGGCGCAGGCGACGCGCTCCTGTAGCCGGGGGCGTTGACCCCGGCGGCGAGACGCCCAACGCGCAATTGCAGCAGAGCGCGTGCCCGGGTTGGTGGCCATGGGTCGCCTCACTCGCTATTTTTCTTATCTGGGTGATCGGCGGTATTCGGTTTCAGCCCGGGTTTTACCAGGAAGTTGTAATGCGGGAATTTGTGGGCCGTTTCGGCGAAACAATTCATCGGCCGCAGCCTCTTTTTTTTTATTTTGCGCACCTCTTGCACAAATTTGCTCCCTGGAGCGTGCTGATGATCGCGATCGCAATTAACGATCTTCGATCGCGAAAATGGCGGTTCGGCTCGGTTTTCCGCGAGATGTCACCTGAAACTTTCTGGCTGCTTTGCTGGAGCATTGGGGGCCTGATTGTGATGTCGCTGATTCCATCAAAGCGCGTCGATAGGATTTTCCCGGTGATTCCGCCGCTCTGTTTGCTGCTCGCGGCGCAGATTTCTGGTAGGGACGACGCGCTGCGGCGTCCGGTCGGCGCAGCGCGCCGACCCTACCTTTGGACCGTGGCAGCGCTGGCTCTAGCCATCCTCTTCACCGGCGGCTACACAGTTGTGAAAGTGGTTACCGGCTATCGCGAGCATCGCAACGGGCTGGCTGTCTTCGGAAGAAACGTCCGGCATGAAGCGGAAGCACGTCATTGGCATTACGAAGTCGTTTCCGCAAAAGACGAGGGCCTGCTGCTCTACCTTGGAAAAACGCATTTTATCGAGCCGCAGCGTGCAGTCACTGAATGGAACAATAGAACTCTCGATGCGCTGGTGGCCTCGAGAGAGAAAGCCACGACACTGATGCCGAACCTTCAAGGCGCTGTTCTCTCTGAATCGAAAGAACCGCAAGCGCGGGACTACGTTTTGATCACGCGCTAATTCGTCGAGGTTGATTTCGCGATTTTGACTCAATGCGGCGCTGAGCTGTTCGCCTCTCCCTGCCAGGGAGAGGATTAAGGTGAGGGTCGACGCGTGTCTTTGAGTCTCCTCGCGGCTTGACCGATTTGTCCAGTAACACTGCCGACAGCATTCCCTCTGCTTCTGGGGTGGACAGCCTTCCCGCCTCTTTGACGACATCGACTGGCACCCATCTAGGGAAAGGAATGCGCCGCGACAGATGCGCCCCGGTCTTTGTATGTTCATCCCAAACTTTCGCGAGGCGTTTCTTTCCAAAGCGCGGTGCAAGCTTGATCAGAGCCGGCCAAACCCGTCGATGAACATACGTGACTTTGTTATCGATTAATTTGCAGACCAAAACCTCGGGACTTTCACAAACGGCACGCGCAACCCGAAAGATTTCCCGGCTTTTAGGGTGTCCCCACCAACTGCCTCGAATGGTTTCTCCGGCGATAGTGTCCGCCAGGCTCGGCACGGGACCACGCGCAGTCTGTAGCACCACTCCATGACGCTTCACGAAAGCGATAGCTTCAGTCGGGTTCATTTCCTTCTAATTTCGCTCAATCCCCCTGCTGGGACCAGGCATACCGCTTGCCAT
>CAVWTH010000005.1:0-357057 GCA_963757675.1 uncultured Verrucomicrobiae bacterium
AGATGGTCTGGCTAGGCGAAGGAGCTTTCGCCGATTCCTTTGAGCCGGGGGTGGATTTTTCGCCTCCCGACGGAGCGGCTAGGAGATTCCTTTTTGGCCGCCTCTTTGTAGGAATCGCTTCGGTAGTCGGTGGTGTAAAATCCAGATCCTTTGAAGATCAACCCTGCGCCGGTCCCCAACAACCGCTTCACTTTCCCATGTCCCCACTTGGGCAAGCGGCAAAGCTCTTTCGGACATTCGCGAAACGGTTCGTCACGCATCGACTGGAATGCGTCAAAGTGCTGACCGCACTTTTTACATGAATACTCGTAAGTTGGCATGAATGTCGATGCTTCCTCTCAGAGGGTAACGCCGGGAAGTCTGCATTAAACAACTTACAATTCAACCAGCCCAATGGTGAATTGACGACAGTCTGGGCAAAGGCATGCTTGTGAGTCCCGCGACATCAATCCGAATTTAAAGACCGAATATTCCTGAAAAAGAGAACCGATGACCGAAGAGAAAATCCTTACTAAAACATCCGCTGGGTAAAAGCGGGAAAAATATCAGCAAACAAAAGTACGACACGCTAAAGGGAGCAATCCTATCGGCTTTGCAAAAGCGAGAACTCACCCATACGCAATTATTCAATCAACTTAATAAACGCCTAACGAGTAAGTTCGCCGGAAACGTAAGCTGGTACGGAGAGACCGTTAAACTGGATTTGGAGGCTAGAAAAATAATAGAAAGAACGTCTTCAAAGCCACAAAAATATCGGCTGAAAAGCAAATGAACTCATGCAATGAAATCAACCGAACAAACCAACTACGGCGTCAATGAAATTGCGGAACTCTTTCCCAGCTTTAATGGAAATCAAAGACCAATCACTGCGCGAAAAAGTGGCTGCGGTCTGGAGCGAGGCTATTACCACAGGCTGCGGCGGGAAGGGTTGGACCTTTGCCGAACTGCGCGCGGTCAAGTTCACACTGCTGGCCGGCGACATCGACATGACCTTCGTTGAGCATCTCAATTCCTGTGCGCGGCAATGCATCGCCATCGCAGATGTGCTGAAGAGCTCTTTCCGATGCGGCATTCCGATTCAGCGCGACTATCTCATCGCCGGTGCGCTACTGGCCGATGTGGGCAAACCGCTGGAATATGATAAGGATGCGTCAGGCAAAGTCATCCAGGGCAAATTCGGCCAGCAACTGCGGCATCCATTCAGCGGCGTCGCATTAGCTTACAAACACGGCATTCCCGGCGAGGTCCTGCACATCATCGCTACGCATAGTCATGAAGGCGATAAGGTGGAGCGCTCAATCGAATCGATCATTTTTCATCACGCCGATTTCGTGGACTTCGATATCGCCAAACTTCTCGGAAAACGCGCGGCAAAAAAACTGTAGCCGGGATCGTTGATCCCGGTCGGCGGGCATCACCGATGCCGGCTACAACGACCGACGCTGGACGCGCAAGCCCAGGCCTGAATATTTTATTGCACAGCCATTATGGGATTAACACTTGTTGAAAAGATTGCGGCGCGCCATGCGGACGGACTCGCGCCCGGCACGCGACGGTTCGCAGCGGCGATTTCATCTCGATTCGTCCGCGCCATGTAATGACGCACGACAACACGGGCGCGGTGATTCCGAAATTCAAGCAGATCGGAGCAACCAAAATTGCTGATCCGGCGCAACCGGTCTTCGCGATCGATCACGACATCCAGAACACTTCGCCCGAAAACCTGGCGAAGTACGCGAAGATCGAAGCGTTCGCTCGCGAACACGGCATCGATTTTTATCCGGCGGGCACCGGTATTTCGCATCAGGTGATGGTGGAACAAGGCTATGTCGTTCCCGGCGTCGATGGTCGTCGCCAGCGATTCGCACTCAAATTTGTACGGTGCAATGGCCGCGCTTGGTACGCCGGTCGTGCGCACAGATGCGGCGAGCATCTGGGCGACAGGAGTTACCTGGTGGCAGGTTCCACCGGTCGCGAAGGTTGTGCTCAAGGGAAAACTTTCGCCGGGCGTCGTCGGCAAGGATGTGATCATCGCGTTGTGCGGCCTCTTTAACAAAGACGAGGTGCTCAATCACGCCGTCGAGTTTGTCGGCGACGGCGTGGCAAGTCTTCCGATGTCGGCGCGCATGACCATCGCCAACATGACCACCGAATGGGGCGCGCTCGCGGGCGTGTTTCCGTTCGATGAAGTGACGGTGAATTATTTGCGCTCGCGTGTGCCGGAGTTCACGAATCCAAAACGCCCGGGAAAACGCGGTCAAAAGAGTCGCTCGGGTTACACAGATGCGGACATCGATACGTGGTGGAAAAATCGCAGCGACCTTCGCGCCGATGACGACGCAGAGTATGCGATCGAGCTTGAGCTCGATCTCGCGACTGTCGTCCCGCACGTGTCCGGGCCCAAACGAGGTAAAGACGATGGTCTCGCTACCGGAGATGGAGCGGAAACACGTGCCGATTCAAAAAGCGTATTTGCTTTCGTGCGTGAACGCGCGCTTCGAAGATTTGCACGATGCCGCGGAAGTTATTCGCAGCCAAGGCGGGCGCGTCGCCAACGGTGTCGAATTTTATCTCGCCCCGGCCAGCGCCGAAGTGCAGGCGCGATCGGAATCAAACGGCGATTGGGAAACGCTGATCGGAGCGGGCGCAATTGCATTGCCGCCCGGCTGCGGCGCATGCATCGGACTGGGCCGCGGTCTGGTGCAAAAAGGCGAAACCGCGATCAGCGCGACGAATCGCAATTTTAAAGGACGCATGGGCGACCGCGAGGCGTTGGTTTATCTCGCTTCGCCCGCTGTGGTCGCCGCCAGCGCGCTGGCTGGATTCATTTGCGCGCCAAAAAATTTCGCCGAGCGGCCCGCGGGCACTGCCGTTCGACGCGCCGAACAGCAAATCGAAAGACGCCGGGGTCGGTCGAGATCATGACGGGTTTCCCGTCCAGCGTTCGCGGTCGCGTTCTCTTCATCGACAAAGACAATTTGAACACCGACGGCATTTACGGCAGCAAACACACTTACCGCGACGACATGACGCCTGAGGAAATGGCGGCGGTCACATTTGAAAATTACGATCCGAACTTCAACGCAGCTCTATCAACAAGGCGACGTCGTGGTCGGCGGATTGAATTTGGAAGCGGCTCCAGTCGCGAACAGGCGGCCACAGCGCTGAAGTTCAAAGGCATTCCGTGCGTCATCGCCGGCAGTTTTTCCGAAACCTACAAGCGTAATGCGTTCAACAACGGCTTCGTCGTGTTCGAGTGCCCAGAGTTGGTGAAGCATCTGCGCAGCGACGCTGACGAATCGCGCGGCCACGACAATCGGCCCGGAAATCACGATCGATTACGCTAAATCCATGCTCACAATTGACGGAAAATCATTCCGCTTTCCCGCCGCTCAGCCCTGCCGCACAAGAATTGATCGTCGCCGGCGGCGCAGAAAATCTTGTGGCAAGTCGTCTTCGGAAAGAGTAGCGCAGGGATCCTGGGTGCGAGTTGGATGCGTCCCGGTTATTCGCTGATCTCGATTTCGCGAACCATTCCGAGATCGGCATGCGTCACCTCCTGGTTGGTAGGCTGCGCATTTGTGATCAGTGGCATCTCGCAATGAAGAAGGTAGTGGCCAGGAGTAAAGTTTCTCCGCAGCCACACAAGTCTCTTCAGATCGTGGCTATCGAGGACACCGCCCATTGCATCCACGGGAGCAGAACCGCGGCCATCATTTTTCCGCCATTGTCGGACGTTGCCTAAAGTTTTCCCCTCGTGCAAACGAAAGATGTCCATTTCATGCATCGATGGGCCGGCCCTCTCGGCACGGATCACCTGTACGCCTTTTCGTAAACGACCGATGAGTTCAAATCGGTAATCGACCAGCTTAACGATCACATCTTCCTTTGGCGGCCGATCGTCCGAAATAGTATACTCGACACTGATTGGGCGCGGTGGCGTGGAGCGCGCGTGTCCATCGTTCCAGCAGATAAGAATATACTGTCCGGGGTCCAACTTCACCCACACCTCCACCCTCTCACCCGGCGAGGTCAGACCGGGACCGGAATAATCCAATGCGCCTGCGGGAAAGAGAGAACCTTTGCGAACCGCGGACACATACTCAGTCACCGTCATGCCCGACGGCAACTTAACCAGCATTGCCTCGTGAATTTCGGAGCCGTGATTCTCGAACACGATATGACGAACTCCTGCTGGCACTCTCTCGGGAGCATCAAACCCCGCATCAGTTGCGACGATTCGAAACGGTGTGTCGCTATCTTGACCCGACTTCGAATAACAGCCGGATGCCGCAAAGGAAGCTGCCACCGCTGTAATCAGAGCCATCGTGCCGATTATCGGATGCATGCCTTGCCTAAACACCGCGAAATAATAGTTGCCAAATCAGAGTCGACACGACGGAATTTTTCACCCCCTTTCCTTTGCATCTTGCCGTCAGAAGGGTCGCCGATAAAGTCGCTTCTCCTATGGCTAAATACAGAATTGCGTGGATGCCCGGCGACGGCGTGGGCAACGATGTGATGGAAGCAACACGGATCGTTCTCGATCGCATGAAATTCGATGCCGATTACGTGCCTTGCGATATCGGTTGGGAATTTTGGTGCAAGGAAGGTAACGCTCTTCCAGATCGGACAGTGAAAGCGCTTAAGGACACGACCTGTGCGCTGTTCGGCGCGATCACCAGCAAGCCGCAGGACAAGGCGAAGGAAGAACTGAGTCCGGAGCTCAAAGGCAAAGGGCTCTCCTATTTCTCGCCCATCGTCGGGCTGCGACAGTTGTTCAATCTCCATACGAACATGCGGCCGTGTAAAAGCTACCCCGGCAATCCGCTAAATTATCGCGGCAACAAGATCACGAACCCGAGCGGCGCGGACGTCCCTATTGATCAGGTCGTGTTTCGGGAAAATACCGAGGGCATGTATGGCGGCGTCGAGTTTTTCCCGTTGCCGGAGGCGGTTTACACAGCGCTGTGCGCGAATCCGAAAATGAAGAAATGGAAGGACAAAGCGGGCTTGGAAAACATCGCGCTCTCCACCCGCATCATGAGCGTGCAAGGATGCACCAATATTTGCCGGCAGGCGTTCGAATTCGCCCAAAAGACAGGACGCAAACGCGTCACGCTGATCGAGAAACCAAACGTATTGCGCGAGACCGGCGGCTTGATGATGCGTTGCTTCCGCGACGTGGCCAAAGATTATCCGGACATCTGGGCCGACGAAGTGAACATCGACGCCATTTGTATGTGGATGTTCAAGAACCCGCAGGATTACTCGGTGCTCGTAGCGGAAAATATGTTCGGCGACATCGTCAGCGACTTGTGCGCAGGACTTGTCGGCGGCCTCGGGTTCGCGCCCAGCGCTAACATCGGTGACAACTACGCCGTGTTCGAACCAACACACGGTTCTGCACCGAAATATGCTGGCCAACACAAGGTGAACCCGATCGCCATGTTGTTAACGGCAAAGTTAATGTTCGACTGGCTCAAGGAAACCGAAATGGCCACGCGCCTTGAAACCGCCATTGCTCGCGTCATCGCGGAAGGCAAGGTGTGCACCTACGACATGGGTGGTAAAGCTTCTACACTCGACGTGGCCAAAGCCATTGCCGACTATGCCAGCTG
Organism: uncultured Verrucomicrobiae bacterium; assembly: GCA_963757675.1. Classification (GTDB taxonomy): domain Bacteria; phylum Verrucomicrobiota; class Verrucomicrobiia; order Chthoniobacterales; family UBA10450; genus Udaeobacter. Next base: position 5,622 of record CAVWTH010000005.1, read on the forward strand.
ACTAGGAAAACTGCCCGCGAAAAACGCGAATTTGGCGTGTCCGGGACCCTCTGATTTCCTTTTAGCGTGATTCGCGTGATTGCGTGATTCGCGGCCAAAGATCTTAGATGCGGACCAGAACTCGGCGGCACCCTGAGCTTGCTTTTCGTGCCGCCTGCAGAAGAAATGCGACGGCTGTGGCGCCGGGCATGCGTCGGCGATAGGCGGTTGCTTGTCGATCTGCCTTCGGGACCCGAAATTGTTTACAGTACTTTGCGGTCCGGGCCGGACGCCGGACAATGGATGTGGTTGCGCCACCTCCTTTTCCGAACCACTTTCCGCAGATGGGGAATTCGTCATGACACGCTTTGACCCCGCCGTCTCTTTGGCCAACATGCGTCACGAATTCGGCGAGCATGGCGGTGTCAACATGTCCATCGAGGCGAGCACCACGTTTACCGTCATGCAGGCGGGGACCATGCCGGAGATTTTCCGTGGCCGTCGCGGACCGGAAAGCGGCGGTTGTTTTCTCTATGGGCGCCATTTCAACCCGACGGTCTACGTGCTGGGGAGGGAGATTGCGGCGATCGAAGGCGCGGAGGCGGGATATGCGACATCGAGCGGTCTTGGCGCAATTTCGGCGGCCCTGCTGCAAATCTGCAACCATGGAGACCATATCGTCGCGGGCAACACGATCTACGGCGGAACATTCGCGCTGCTGAACGATTACCTGCCGGCGAAGGCCGGAATCACGACGACGTTCGCGCCCGCCGATGACGTCGACGCGGTGGCGCGGGCGATCACGCCGAAAACACGGGCGATATTCGTCGAGTCCGTGAGCAACCCGACCTTGCGCATCGCCGACATTCCTCGCCTCGCGGAAGTGGCGAAGTCGCGGGGCGTGCTTTTGGTCGTGGACAATACATTCACACCGATGATTCTCAGTCCGATCGTCCTCGGGGCGGACGTGGTCGTGCATTCGCTGACGAAGTTCATGAATGGAGCGAGCGACATTATCGCCGGGGCGATCGTGGGGACGACGGCGTTCATCTCCAGCCTGATGGATTTGCATACGGGATCGCTGATGCTGCTTGGGCCGACGATGGACCCGCGGATCGCGTTCGAGATCAGCCTGCGGCTGCCGCATCTCGGATTGCGCATGGCCGAGCACGGGCGACGAGCGATGACGTTTGCGCAGCGGCTCAAGGAGCGCGGATTGCCGGTTATATATCCGGGATTGGAGGACCATCCGGATCACCAATTGCTCCTGAGCCTGGCGAACGAGGGCTATGGGCTGGGCGGAATTTTGGGCCTCGATCTCGGCACGCAGGCGCGGGCCGAGGCCTTGATGGAGTCCCTTCAAAACGACGAGCGATTCGGCTTCATGGCGGTGAGCCTCGGGTTCTTCGACACGCTGATGAGCTGCTCGGCGGCGACAACATCGAGCGAACTGAGCGAGGAAGACCAGCGCCGCGCGGGTATCCAGCCAGGGTTCGTGCGGATGTCAATCGGGATCACGGGATCGCTCGAGCAGCGCTGGGGGCAGCTCGAAACCGGCTTGCGACGCGTCGGGATTATCTAAAGACTGGGACGTGCGCGTATGAGCCGACTAACCGAGTTTCGCAAATTTCGCGAGGAGATGAACCAACGCATCATCGAGGAGAAGAACCTGGTGACGAACCGGTTCTTCGCACTCGACACCAAGACCTACGAGGAAGGCGCACTCGATGCGCGGACGAAGGAACTGGCCGGGCTCTCGGCGTCGCTCGTACTGCGTTGCGACGATTGCATCGCATACCACGTCATTCGCTGCAAGGAACTCGGCTGCACGGATCAGCAGGTCTGGGAGATTCTCAACGTGGGACTAATTGTGGGCGGCTCGATCGTCATTCCGCATCTGCGTCGAGCCGTTGCGCTGCTTGATGAATTAAAACAGGCGGCAGGCGATTCCGCCGTTATTCCGGAGCCAGGCTCCTAAGAATTGCCCATTTCATCACGCCGGACCAGCGCAGGCTGACCGGACAGCTCATCGACGAGCGGATAAGGCGAGCGCCTAACGACGAAGCACTGCCCGCGGCCGCGCCCAGTGAAGGGAGATCGTTGTCGATCGTCCAAAGTTCGTAGTCGCTGAGTCGAACGCTTTTTCCCGTTTGTGAGTTTGAAAAGAAACATTGACGCGAACTGAAAATGCGTCCTCGCTGGAGGCATGAAGATAAGAACTATTGGATTGACTCTGGCGCTTTGCTTTTTCGCAGGGGCAGCATGCTTCGCCGCCGACGACCCGAATATGGGCACGTGGAAGTTAAATGAAGCGAAATCGAAGCTTACCCCTGGGACCGGAAAGAACACTACCGTTGTTTATGAGGCCGCCGGCGATCAAGTGAAAGTTACCATCGATGGCATCGACGCTGAGAGTAAGCCGTCGCATAACGAGTGGACGGGTAAGTTTGACGGCAAGGACTATGCCGTCACCGGTGATCCAAAGTCCGATATGCGGTCGTACAAGAAGATTGACGACCACAAGTTGGCGTTCACCGTAAAGAAGGATGGCAAAACAACCATCACCGGCCACATTGTTGTAGCAGCCGACGGCAAGTCCCGCATGGTAACGGCGCACGGAGCTGATGAGCAGGACAAGAAGTCCAAAGAGAAAGCGGCATACGACAAGCAGTAACTCGATCGCTGTTTAGCACGGCGATCCGTTGAACCGTTGAATCGTTAAAGCGTTAAATCGTTAAATCGACGAAGCGCTCCGCTCTCACATCAAACATCAAACATCGAACCTCAAACATCATACATGCGGCATCAGCCGCGAAGCTGGCGTTCGTACTCGGCGCTATCGAAATGGCCTTTCGATTCGCCGATGAGGCCGTCGTTGTCGATCTTCCACAGTTCGTAGCCGCTGATGCGAACGCGTTTCCCGGTTCCGCCCGGTCCGGTGTTCGTTCCCGTTAGTGTCCAATGAAACGCGACTCCGTCTTGTCGCGTTTCAAATTTGTCGAATGTCACGATCATGTCCGGAAATGTGGTCATGAACGCTTGCGCTTCCCTGGCGATCGCCGCGCGTCCAACTGCGGGCGGCCCGTTGTTAATGCCAATTGAGCCGGGCTCGGCGAAGAACGCGGCGACCTTCTCCGGATCCCGGCTGCACCACGCGCTCGCATAACGCTTTGCGAAGCCAGTTAACTCCGCGCGATCATTCATGCGCCCGAAAGTTTTAGCCACAGATGACACAGATTCTCACAGATTAATCAGCCCCGGAGTGCGCTGATCTGAGAAGCAAAAACCTGCGTGAATCTGCGCAATCTGCGGACTCGTCACATGTCACTCGCCACTGCGTTAGCTCGTCCTTATTTTTTCTCGGCGGGCGCGGACGCGGGAAGGTCGGAATTCCGAATATCGACGATTGCCTTCCATGTCTCGTCAGCCTGTTTTTTAAAGATCTCGACGTACTTGCCGTGGTCGTTGACCGTTTTGCCGCTGGCGTCCTTGGAAGTCCACTCGAAGGTCCCGCTCACGTAGGCGAGATCTCCGGCCTTTGCTACTTCCACCTTGGTTGCTTTCCAACTCCCGCTAATCATGCTGCCGAGGTCGTCTTTCCAGCGATTGCGAACCGCTTCCTTTGTCGTCGCGGCCGGCGCGTTTGGCGGTAGCACAATCGCGTCGTCGGAATAGTACGAGACCGTTTTGTCGAGGTCTTTGGCTCCCGCAGCCGCAGACCATTGGGCGTCAATATCGCGAAGAGCCTGTTCGATCTTCGCGTTCCCCGCCGTCGCGCTACCAGCGAATGTGAATGAAACCAGAGCGATATAACCGCACAGGAATAATGATTTCGTTTTCATAGTATCATCCAGCCCCGAATTGAAGGTGGCGTCAATGTTTTTCCAAATCCAAGCTGAAAGCGACCCGTACCAAGTGACAAGCCGCCAATTAGCGGGCGCTGTCGCAGCGCGCTGGCCTCGAATTGGTATTGACATCCAGCGGCAGTTCCGGCGCAATCCCCAGATGATGAAAACTCAAATTGCAGTGGTGGCTGTGGCCCTGTCGTTTGCGGCAGCGGTGTTCTGTTTCGGTCAAACGGAAGCGACGGCGCCAGCGGCAAGTCCAGCCGCCGCAAAATCCGCAAAGGCAACGGCCCCGAAAAAAGAAGCCACCAAGATGGCAACAGCAATGAGCCCTCAAATGGGCACTTGGAAGCTCAACGAGGCGAAGTCGAAGCTCCACCCGGGGATGGGAAAGAACACGATGGTCGTTTACACGGAGCAGAAGGACAAGATTAAGGTGACTGTAGACGGCGTGGACAAGAATGAGAAACCGACGCACGGCGTTTGGATCGGCAAGTGGGATGGAAAAGCCTACCCGGCCAAGGGGAACATGCCTTGGAACTCCGCCGCCTACAAAGTGGTAAACGATCACACCAACGACATCACCACGATGAAGGATGGGAAGATCGTCTGGACAGGCCGAATCACCGTTGCTGCCGACGGCAAGTCCCGCACGGTCACGGTTAACGGCACCGACGCGAACGGGGAAAAGTTCAGTACCGAAGGCCGTTTACGACAAGCAGTAGACACAAGTCGGCGGTCAGCACTCAGACGCCAGACAACAGATACGGCCGGAGCGTGCAGGGCCGTGTTACCGTACTCATTGTTAATTCTTGTCACGCAGCGACCCAGTTGTCGATCGTCACTGCTTCCGCTCTCCTTTTGGGGCGATCAGATCGTTTAAATTGTAGGTAAATAAGCGTTGGGCTCAGCGCCTTTGGCAATCAGCGCACCGACGACGCGGGCAAACTCTTGCGTATGCCAGTGTCTTCGCGTCTCCCACCACTGTTGCGTGCGGGGATACGCGATCGCGCCGCTCATCGTCCGCTCGACCGCGCGCCAGGACGATCCCATGAGGATGCCCTGGCGATGAGAGAAATACATTCCCTCAAAGATATTGATGAGACGATTGAAGAATGCGCTAAACCTGAGCTTGGACACAGCGTCGAGATCGGTGAAAGAGTGCATGCCACGGAGAAAAATCGCGGAAGTCTCGGCGTTGTCGTGCAACGACCCTGTCAGATCTCCCCACTGCACTGTGAGCGCGTGAACCGCCGACTGCCGGCGTTCTTTGGTCTGCTCTCGGATTTGAGTAGCGAGATAAATAAGAGAGGGAATTCCGACAAATACAGCCGCTAATTGCCCAATCGCCGCCAGCATTTCCCAGTTCATAGGCAGGAGATCAATTCGAAGGAACAATTACCGTTCTGACGTGATCAATGGAATCCTCAAGTGAGTCCAGCGCCGCATTTATTTGGGATGCGTCGAGATCGACAACGCGCAATGTCTCTGGCGGAAACAGAAGTTTCCCGCTGCGTGTGAATTCGATCAACGCTGGAAGTTCAGTCGCCAGATGATCGGAGACGCCGATGATCTCCGCTTCTTTGTTGATCAACTCCGGGTACGGAAAGACCGACATCGATTCGGCGGTTAACCCAACAAGCGCAGCGCGCCCGAGAGCGCCTAAGCAGAGTACGGCCTGGCGCATTGTCTTTGCAGAGCCGATCAATTCGAGTGCGACATCAACTCCTGCTCCAGCGGTTGCTTCTTTGATTTGCTCGACCGGATCTGCGGCCCTGGCGTCGATCGCGATAGCTCCCATGGTTGCGGCTGACGCGAGTTTTACAGGATTGATTTCAACCACGTAAACGTCTCCGCAATCGAACGCGCGCGCCAACTGCAACGCCGAAAATCCCAACCCGCCAAAGCCAAAAATCGCAATCGACTCGCCAGCCTTGAAGCGCGCCTTTTTTAGAGCATGAAGCGCAGTTGCAGACGAGCACATCATTATTGCGCCAACGTCGAATGGAATCTCATCCGGCAATACGAACACATTTCTGCTGTGCGCTTTGATGAATTCCGCGTAACCGCCGTCGCGATCTTTACCGATCATCTGGCCGCTTCGACAGAACTGTTCCAAGCCGCGCACGCAGAACTCGCAACTTCCGCAATGTATCAAATAATGCACACAAACGCGGTCGCCCGCTGACATGTGCGTCACGTTGTTTCCCACGTGCTCCACGCGACCGGCTACTTCGTGTCCGAGCGTCACCGGCAGATTGCCGATCTTGGAAATGCCAGCGCGATAGTGCGCGTCGGAATGGCAAATCCCGGCAGCTGCGACGCGAATCAAAACATCCGACGATCCGATCCCGGGAATTGGAATGTCCGCCTCCTCGAGCGGCTTTCCGATCTGCACGAGTCGCACAGCTCTCATCATTAGAGCGTTTGTTGCTGCTTCGGGGCGAGGCTTCTCAGTCAATGCGAAAGACGGGATGAAGAGGCTTGGGAGATACCTTTTTTGAGAAGCTCCTCAAGATAGGATACAAACCCAGAGTTAAATATTCCCTTAGAGTCCGCCCACCATTGTTGTGCGCTCTTGCTCGCCAAAATGGCCATGTGCGAACGCTCGAAGCCATCAATGACCTCGGCATCAACAATCCCGAGATCGCGCTGGAAATAAACGCCTTCGAAGCGTCGAAAGGTCATGATGAACCAGAAGTGCAACCGTGCACGCTCTTCTTGGGTAAGGGCCTCTGGGCCGGCGTTGGCTTTCAACAAGAGTGGAATGATGTATTCGTTTTCGACCGCTGCTTGTGCTGTAGTGCTGAAACTCTGGACCAGGTTCTGAATCGATGACGAGCGGACCGCCTTTGTGTTCTGCCGGATCTGGATCGACAAATAGATCAAGGTCGCGATAACGCCGATCGCTGCGAGGAGATTTGCAATTGCGCCGAGTGCTTCCCAATTCACGCGTTAGAGTGTTGTGTTCAACAAATGAGCACGTCCAGGTTTTTCACACCGAGCACGGCGATGTGGTAGTTAGTTCGAGAACAGCCCTGCTTATTTCTTTCCGGTTACACGGGTGACAGTGAAAATTTCGCTCGGCAGGACCTGACCTTCAGGCTTACCCGGTCCCTCCTGTAAAATGATGCGGGACTTAAAAATCTTTTCAGTGAGTTCGATGATTTCTTCCACAGATGTCGAATCGGAAGACTCGCCGCTAAATCGCCAGGTCTCGATCAACCGGCCATGTTCGATCCGCCATTTTCCGCGGGTGTTGTCGCCTTCATCCGGTGGATCCAGAATCCACGTCCCATCAGCGCGATATTGAGTCTCGTGTCGAGGACCGTGCCACGTTCCAACTAAAAGCCGTGACACACTTGCGTCGTCCGGGAGCGCGAGTGCGATGACCGGTGCAAGGAAAGCGACAATGACGAAGACGCTACGCATCAATGCTTCTGACTGATGTAGGCAAACATCTTCTCGTTATACCGGCGCGCGTATTCTTGCTGTCGTTCCCGAAGTGGTATGTCGTTAGTGACGCAGCCATTTCCGGCGTCAGCCTTCGGATACTTCTTAGCCACGTCGAACGGGACACCAACCGGGAACGATGCAATGCTGCCCGACCAATAAAACTTGATGTGCCCTGACCGAATGTCCTGCTCGGCTTCCTTCACGGCATCAGCCGGATTCCAAGTTGGCTCCGCCGCAATACAAAAAACAGCAATGAACGCCAATGCAAGAATGCGAAAGATTTTCATTTAGCCCGACAATAATCAGGTAGCACTCAACAAAAGCGAGATTTTTCAACGCGCGTTGTTATTCCACAGTAATTATCACTTTTCCTCGAGCGTGGCCTTGTTCGAGATATGCCATGGCCTCACGGATCTGACCTAGCGGATAAGTCCGGTCGATAACCGGTTTTACTTTTCCGGACTGCATGAGGTCGGCCATGGTCGCCAGATCCTCCTGACGAATCTCTGCCAACATCATGCCCATCTTCTGGCTAACGAATGGTGACATCAGCTTCGTTTTAATCGGCCGCGCCATGGCCCCTACCCATTTCCCATCGTTGGTCCACCGCCGCCGATCATGACCAAAATTCCGTTGGGTTTGAGGACGCGTCTAAATCCGGACAATGGCTGCGTGCCAACATTGTCGAGAATCACGTCGTAACGCTCGCTGCCTTTCGTGAAATCTTCTTTGGTGTAATCAACGACGTGATCTGCGCCGAGCGATTGAACCAACTCCACGTTCCTCGTGCTGCATACGCCGGTGACTTCAGCGCCAAGAGTTTTGGCGATCTGCACGGCAAAGGTGCCGACTCCTCCGGACGCACCGTTAATTAAGACCTTCTGCCCGGGCTGAACCTTCCCGTAATCGCGAAGACCCTGCAAGGCGGTCAGTGCTGCAATAGGCACAGCGGCCCCTTCTGCGAAGGTAACATTGGCGGGTTTGAGCACGAGTTTGGTCTTGTTAGCGCATACGTATTCTGCGAAGGCGGCGCCATGTCCGGTGCCGAAGACTTCATCGCCTGGTTTGAATTGCGTGACGTTTTTGCCGACCGCTTCGACTTCGCCCGCAAGATCGACACCCAGTTGTGGTGATTTCGGTTTGCGGATCCCGCCTATCATCGCGCGCATGATGTAGGGCTTGCCCTCCATGAAATGCCAGTCGAGTGGATTGATAGCAGCTGCCCGAACTTTGACCAGGACCTGGTCGTCGTTAGGAACCGGTTTCTTGATCTCTCTGATTTCAAGAACGTCCGGGGATCCATAGTTTGTGTAGACTACAGCTTTCATGTGCGGTTCTCCGGTTTCGACAGGGTCTTGTTTCTCAGTAGCCAACGCATACAGGAACAGTCCGGCGATGAGCAGGAAGCCGTAACCAAAGATACGGCGAAGGATGCGGAAAAAGCCGCCCTTGCGGCGGGACGATGGTTTTGCATCCGATAGGCTTGTTGGGGTCGTGTTCATTCGTGTTCCTTTATTCAACAGTAATTACTATTTTCCCTCGAGCATGTCCTTCATTGAGATACCGAAGTGCTTCAGGAGCTTCGTTCAATGTGTAAGTCCGCTCGATGACCGGCCTGAGCTTTCCCGCCTGGATGAGGTCGCCCAGCGTAATGAGATCCTGTTTGTTCATCTTGGTAATGTATTGGGCGAACTTTTGATCGACGAATGATGACAATCCACGGGCTATGAAAAGATTACCGGCAATGCGTCCCAGGGCCTCACCTCCTTTTACCCCGGCTCCGCCCATGCCGGCCAAAACGCAGATGCCTTTGGGAGTTAACACGCGACGGCGTTCGGCGAAGGAATGATTGCAAACGTTATCGAAGATCACGTCATAACGCTGGTCGCTCTTGGTGAAATCCTCTTTTGTGTAATCGATCACGTGATCGGCGCCAATTGATCGGACAAGATCGACATTGCGTGTACTGCAAACAGCCGTGACCTCTGCGCCAAGAGATTTGGCAATTTGCACGGCGAACGTTCCTACACCTCCGGTCGCGCCATTGATCAAAACTTTCTGCCCGGGCTGAATCTTTCCCTGATCGCGCAGGCCCTGCAGCGCAGTAAGTCCGGCGAGCGGGATCGAAGCCGCTTGCTCAAAGGTGACGTTCGGCAGCTTCATGACTAGCAGCGCGTTCGGAAGCACATGCATATTCAGCCAGAGCGCCCCGACAGGTGCCGAACACTTCATCGCCCAGTTTGAATTGCGTCACGTTTTGGCCGACCGCTTCCACCACGCCGGCAACATCGCGGCCAAGCCGCGTGTCTTTTGGTTTGCGCAACCCGGAGATCAACCGACCAAGCCATGAATCGCGGATCATGTATGCATCAAGCGCGTTGAGTGAAGCTGCCCGAACTTTGATCAAGACCTGATTGTCATTCGGGACCGGCTTTTCAATCTCATCGAGCTTGACGACATCCGGCGAGCCGTATTCGCAATAACGTGCAGCTTTCATGGGATTAGTTGGAGTAGCAGCGTTGCGATTGCAGTCATTCGTCGAAGTCCAGTAGGCGGTGAAAGCCCACAGGATCAATGCGAGTAGGATGATAATCGCAGTCCATTTCAATATGCGCTTTAGCTTCATAGAGCTAAAGAAACACGGGCAAACGAAGCGAAACGGCTTCCGTTGAGTGCGCGGCGACCTCGTTCGCTTCGCCACGATTTGGTGTTCGGATCCCTTTAGATAACAGCCAGACGCTCAAGATCAGTTCGAAGATGGCCATCGGCGAATCGAACCAATAGGCGTTAACTGTTTTATCGAAGGTTGGGAAAATTAGGAAAACAAAGGCACAAATCACACACCACGCAGAGGAGATCACGCCGAAAACAGCTAGTGCTTTCGGGATGTACCGCGACTTGAGCCATAAGTACGCGCAAATCGTCGCGGCCAATCCAAAAAAAGGCAGGCCCACGTAGTAATCATCGAAACTTGCCGCGATATGCAGTCGTGCCAGGACTTGCAAGCGATCCGGTTCGAATATTTGCAAATAGGCTGCGCTCCCGAGCAGGCGCAGCGCGCTTAGAAGATTCAGTGTCGTGAGAAGCCAGAACAATGCAAAGACCAGGCGGAACAGCGCTCCGAGCAATCGCCAGAAACCCATTTATGGGCTTTAAGACCACATAAAGGGCGGACAGCAGAACGACAACGCTTGCTCCGTAGGCCAGAAAACATGTGAGCGCGATTCGAATCTGAGTCTGATGCGCCACGATATTGCGAGCGGTGTTCATTGCATCGCCGGGAATTACGAGAGGGCTAAGCAACGCGTAATTTCCGAGAATGACGATCACGACTGCAAGCAAGCCGCTGGCGCCCGCAATCTTTGCAGCTATCTGTTGCGAATTCTCGATCCTATTCATCGCATCATTTTCATCTAAGCTGCTGCAGTGACCGGCTCCGGTGATGCTTTCACCTTTGCGCCTTTGATTAGGAGCCAGAGCATGATTGCCAGTTCCCCAAATAAGACCGGTTGGGCCACGTTAAAAGCGGTGCTGTAGTAAGCATTGAAGAACAAGGCGATCACGCTGAGAGCTAGATAACCAAAGCAATTGATCATCAGCCAAACGCCGATTAATCGCGGCAAAAAGCCGGAGCGGAAGACCAGGAGCCCGAACGGAAACAGCCACAAGCCCCAGAAGATTTCGCTAATAAACTGCCCGTATGAATGCAAACGAACAAAGAGCATCCCGAGGGCGTTGCGCTGGGCTTCGTCGAATACCGCCAGGAAATCGCCCCCGCGAAACAGGAGAAGAGCAGCGATGTTATTTAGCGTATTGAGAAAGCCAACTGCAGCAGAGACCAGGACAAAACTGACCATAAGCCATGCCCATGGCTTGTTCACCTCGCAAAGCAATCGATAGAGTGCGATGGCAAGACAAATGAAAATGACTTGTCCAACAAGTTCGCCCATGATCGAAAGACGAAACATTGTCTCGTGAGCTAAAATGTTCTCGGCGGTCGCGCCGGCGTTTCCGCGGACGATGAGTTTGCCCGGGACATACAGAAGACTGAACGGCGCTATAAGAACCATTGATAGATACACGGCGCCGGCAACACGAGCGGCTTTGTCAGTTGGATGCATGGATTTTCTCCTGTTGTTTTGGTGCTACTTGTGAGCTGGCAGCAGGCCGAGTTGTTGCATCATTGAAAGCTGATCAAACGCGGACCACTTTTCCTTGATCTTGCCGTCGACGATCCGCCAGATGGTGATGCCAGCCAGTTCCACTTTCTTTCCTGTCGCCGGCAACCCGTTCCCTGTGCCGGTGTTGGTACCTCGAGCAATCCAGTAAACCGTGACCAGGTCGCCCTCCGCTATGAGCTTCTCGGCTGTTACAACAACATCAGGAAACGCCTGATGCCAGCCTCTCAGCGCCGTCTGGTCTTCTTCCAAACTAACATCGCGGTGGACGCCGTGATTGACGAAATCCCTGGCGTAAAGCTCCCCTGCGAGTTCGAAACGCCCACGGCTTAGGATTTCGTCGAATGCACGGCTCGCGATCGTCTTGTTTTGTTCCTGCAAAGACGAGGCAAAGAGCGAACCCGCAACGAAGGATAAGCAAACGCTGGCAGTGCTGATTATTTTCATGAGTGTCGTGTGTGTGGTGCAGTTGAAGTGTCTGGATCAAAGTGGACCGCGATAACGGCGCAGCCGGATTGCAGCAACGACACATACAGCTGCAAAAAGCAATCCGAGCCAGAGACCTGGAGTGCTCAAGTACCGGCCAGGGGTGAGTTGCACTAGCGAGTCGATTCCAACACCACGGTGCGGTCCAAAAGCGAAGGCCTTCGGCGCAAACCCGAATAAGCGATCCTTCACTAACGCGGCAAAATGCGACGTATTAAAGGTGATCTTCTCGAAAATGCCGATCGCTAGCAGTGGTAACACTGCCCAAAGAAACGTCGCGCGCCGCGCCCAGCCCGAGACTAGCAGCGCCCATCCGTAAATTGGCGCGTGCCAAATCGCAATCGCGCCTAGTCCGTAAAGCAGGATCAGGGACTGCTGAAACAACGGCAAATATGTCCACGTCGTCGCCGGACTCATGCCGTGAGTCATCAGCAGGACGCTGGTCCAAAGCAGCATCACAAATTGCGTCGCAAGAATAATCACGAACGTAACCAGCGGCAGAACGAGCAAGGGAACACTCGTTTTGGACAGCACTGTCGTGAGATCCGAAACCGGCAGCGATTTCCAGAACAAAATGCTGCGCTCGCGGCGTTCGCCGTACAATGCATCAAGACAGTAGAAGAGGCCTACCACAAACGCAGTCAGAATCAGCATCATTGCCGCTACGTCGTACGGCACCTCGATTGCAGCTCGCGCTTTTGCAGGGCCGAGCAATAAAACCGCGCGTCGCCGGTCCGGCAGCCCAATGGAGCTGACCAGAAATCCAAACAGCTCGACAGCGGCAACGATCAGTGGCGCGATGTAGATCGAACGGTTCTCCCATAGTTCCCGCCGCACCGACCAGTAGAACGGCCGCGTCGGGGTGCTGTAGCCGGGGGCGTTGACCCCGGCAGATTCGGGAACCGTGTTCGATGCAGTATTCATTTAGCTCCTCCTTGATCTGCGCGCGACGCCGGAGGCTTTTGGGAAGGTGGGCTCATCATCGCGACGAACAAATCGGCAATGCTCGGCCGGCGCATGTCGCCAAGGGTTGCGAGTTGTTCGCGATTAACGCCATCAAATAACAGCACGCTCCGACCGAAAACCGGCCGTTCGTGCATTGGATTGAGTGCGCGAGCGGCAGCGAGTTTCTCGGGATTCACCATTACTTCGATGTAGCGCGAATCGAATTCTTCCATGCTGCATTCGAGCACAATGCGGCCACGGTCGATGAACATGAGATCGGTGAGGACGTCCTGGACCTCTTCCACTTGATGCGTGGTTACAACAATCGTGCGGCTATGATCGAAATAATCGTTCAGCAGCGAATCGTAGAATTGTTTGCGATATAAAATGTCCAGCCCAAGCGTCGGCTCGTCGAGCACCAGCAATCGCGCATCGATCGCCATCACTATCGCGAGATGCAACTGCGCAATCATTCCCTTCGATAATTCTCTGACTTTGCTCGTCCGTTTGATTGTGGTCTTCGCCAGAAATCCTTCTGCTTTGGCGCGATCAAAACGCGGGTGCACGCCAGCCATGTACTCGAGCAAATGTGAAACCCGAATCCAGCGCGGCAGCACGGCGACATCAGCAATGAACGAGACATTGCGCATCAGTTCGTCGCGGCTGGTCCATGGATCGCGGCCGAGCACTTTCAATTCTCCCTCGTAAGACGTGAGTCCGAGAATGGCATTGAGTGCGGTCGTTTTTCCCGCACCGTTCGGTCCGATGACCCCGAGAATGCGACCTTCTTCGACACGAAGATCGATACCCTCCAGCGCCACAGTTGTGCCGTACGTTTTGCGAAGACCGCGTGCTTCAATCGTTGCCATGGTCTCAGCGCTTCTCCTTCCTGGCTTTTGATTTCGCGGCGACGGCATCGAGTTCTTTCTGGGTTAGACCCAACCGCTGAATTGTTTCCGCGACCCTCGGCCATTCGTCGGCAAGAAACTTTTGGCGTTCGCCTTTGAGCAACAGATCGCGAGCGCCGGCTTTAACGAACATCCCAAGCCCGCGCTTCATTTCGACCAAATCCTCATCCACCATTTGCTGATAAGCCTTCAGAACCGTGAGCGGATTGACCCGGTATTCGGCCGCAACATTGCGCACAGACGGCAACGGATCGCCTTCCTTGAGCACGCCGTCGAGAATCATATGGACGCCACGATCGCGAAGCTGGCGATAAATCGGCTGACTATCATTCCATTCACGACTCATCCCTGTGTTCCATCCAGCCTCAGCTGTAGCCACGGCGCCTTGTCGCCGTGCCTATTCCGACCCTGACGCAGAGAATGCGCGCCACAATCCAAAAAAATCGCCAGACCCCGCTTCGATCGATCCACTCCTGTCATATAGTGTTCTAGTTAACTAGAACACAATGGCACTGCAAGCGCTTTTTAAAACTTTTTTGCCGGGCTCTCGCCTGAGCGTCTACCCACGCTGCGCGTCAGCATCGAGACGCTTCAAGAAAACCGCACTACAGACTCCGATGCAGATTCAATCCGCGGTCATCTAGGCGTTAGCATCTTAGGAAAATGGAAATAGGCGTAGACGGAGCCGTATCTAACATTTAACATTCCCCTAACAACATCTGTGCGCCAGAAGTCCTTCCGCGACGGGTAAAACCCCGATCGTGAGTCGGAGAAAAGGATGACTGGGCTCACGTGGTGCGCTACCTTCTTCGCATGAAATTGATCCGACTCGCCACGGCTCTCTCCGTTTCCGGGATTCTGCTGGCACTGGCGGCGAATGCGTCGGAGCCCGCCCCTCCAGAACATACCGGATTGGCCGTTGGAGAAAAAGCGCCATTGTTCACTCTTAAAGATCAAACGAACCACAACGTCTCGCTCGAATCTCTCCTCAAGAAAGGTCCGGTGGCGCTGGTCTTTTTCCGTTCGGCGGATTGGTGACCCTTCTGCCAGAAGCAGTTGGTCCAACTGCAAGCCAGCGTGAAAGAATTGGAAGCGACCGGCGGTCAGATCGTGGCGGTTAGCTACGATTCCATGGCGATTCTCAGCCGGTTCGCCGCGAAACATTCGATCACTTACCCGTTGCTCTCAGACACGGGCAGCAAGACCATTAATGCTTACGGGATTCTCAATCGGGAAGCGCCGGAACGCGTCAAAGGAATTCCCTACCCTGGCACGTTCATCGTCGGAAGTGATGGCATCATCCGCGCAAAATTCTTTCTGGAAGGGTACAAGGAGCGTATCGATCCCGAGTCGATCCGTCAGGCTTTGCAGAACGCAAAATTAAAACCGGACATCGGAACACGCAGAACTGACAACGGACTGCTGGCCACCGACCGCTGATCCTCTATTCAGTCCGGAGCGCGACCATTGGATCGATGCGAGTGGCACGTCGCGCGGGCAGCCAAGTCGCGATGAATGTCGCGTGGCCAGAACGAAAGCTTTTTTTGCGAAAAATCGGCATTGGTCAAACGACGACTTTTTGCTCGGCCAACTTGACCAGCGTGAACAACGCCTGATTGACCGGCACCGGGACGCCAAGCTCGGTCCCCCGACGAGCAATGTACCCGTTCAGCGCATCGATTTCTGTCGGTCGACCCCGGTTCAGATCCTGCGCCGTGGAAGACAAGGCATCCGACATTTGCGTGGCAAGCTCCATTGCGGCCGCCATTCCTGATTCACGGTCGTGGACGCCCGGCAAAACTACGCGGGCCGCCCGGGCCACCGCCAGCACTTCGTCAACTATGCGTGCCATCAACTGTTTCGCATCTGCGTTTCGCGCGATCTCACCGTAACGAACATGGCCCAATGCAGAGATCGCGTTCAGTGCGCAATTGCGCAGGAGCTTCACCCATAGTTCGCCTTCAATGTTGTCCGAGATACTGCACGGAATTCCAGCGCGGACGAAAAGATTTGCTACTCCCATCGTTATCGCGGACGCAGGACCAATGATCAAATCACCGCGGGCGAGGTGCTTCACGCGTCCGGATTCCGGGACCGACACGGCTACGTAAACTGCGGCTGGTATGGCAACGACGTTCGCAGCAACGCGGACTTGTCCCGCGTTATCGACGCCGTTCTGCAGGCAGATTACTGTCGCATCCGGCCTGACAAATGGAGCCATTTGTGTCGCGGTAGTCGATGTATCGTTCGCTTTAACGCAAAAAAGAATCAGCGAGCAATCTCGTACGGCACTTATATCAATTGTCGCGTTGGCCCTGATTCGCTCCTGGCCTTGCAATTTATCAAGAACGAGACCTTTCGAAGTAACCGCGTCAGCGAAATGTTTTCGCCCGATGAAAACGGTGGGCGCGCCTGCTCGGGCGAACATGCCACCGAAATAACCCCCGACGGCCCCCGCGCCGACCACCGCAATTCGCGGCCATTCTCGAGTTTCGCTCATTACCCCTCTTTAGGCAGGGCGATCTGCTTCAAGTCGTAGGTCGAATAAGCCGTGGGCTCCTCGACCCTGCCGATAATCGCGTCTACGACTCCGACAAATGCGTCGGTGTGCCAGTGTTTTCGTGTTTCCCACCACTGGCGCACGCCATCATACGCGAGGAAATCGCTCATGGTTCGCTCAATTTCGCTCCATAACTCTGAAGTAAGAATTCCTTCGCGCCGGGAGTAATACATGCCTTCGAAGTTCTTGAAGAAACGATTTTGGAACGCGCTAAAACGGAGCTTGGACACAGCATCGAGATCGTGGAACGACTGCACACCGCGCAGAAAAAGCGCCGTAAACTCCGCACTTTCATGCAACGCTTTGGTCAGATCGCCCCATTGCACGGTGAGAGCATTCACCGCCGACTGGCGGCGTTCCCTGGTCTGCTCACGGAGTTGGATCGCGAAATAAATGATCGAAGGAACTCCGATAAAGACCGTGGCGAGCTGGCCAATCGCTGTGAGCATGTCCCAGTTCATTTAAATCTGTTCGCTTTTGAGTGAAGGCGACGCTCTTAACGTCCGGTAAATTGACGAACGCAAGCCTCTATTTTTTCTCAGCAGGCGCCGGCTCCGAAACTGGCAGATCGGAATTCCACATATCCGCGCCGCATTTCCAATTTCCGTCAGCCTGTTTTTCCCAGACCTCGAGATATTTGCCACGATCGTTGATCGGTTTCCCGCTGGGATCGTTCATCGTTAGTTCATACGTCCCGCTCACCCACGCCATCTCGCCGGACTTGGCGAGTTGCACTCTGTTTGGTTCCCAGGTGATCACGAGGCCCGGTGTGGCGAAAAGATCTTTCCAGACATTCCGGACCGTTTCCTTTGTCGCTGCGCGTGTCGCGTTCGGCGGAAGCACAATCGCATCATCGGAATAGAACGCGATGGTCTGCTCAAGGTCTTTAGCTGCCGCAGCTTTCGCCCATCGCGCGTCGAGATCACGGAGAATTCGCTCCACAGGCTGGATATCGCTCGGGTTTTCGGACAGCGAACCGGTGGTGGATTGTTGCGAAATCGAAGCGGGCTCGTTCTTTGAAAACGTCGCTGCCGGCCTAGGCACCAACAGTTGGTACGCAGAGAGACCAAAGGCAATGACTGCGGTCCCGATGATGAATTTTGCGAATTTACGACGGCTCCAATATGGGATGACCTCGTCAGGCGAAAGGTCCTCGGTTCGCTTCAAGCCCTCGGGCGTCATTTCAAAAGACCACGAAACGAATAGCGCCACGGCAAAACCAATCGCGAGCAGCACGACGAAGGTTGTGATCAGCCACTCTGGCGCGTCGAGCATTGGCAAGAAGACCGCTGCGATCTCAATCAGTAGCCACGCCACGACAGCATAAGTCAGTGCAACCCTGAACACGTTTCGCCGCCTCAACTCCGAGAACAAAGAAGGTTTCGCATTCATGACGCCGTGGGTAAACCGAGTTTCGCGACCAAGTTCTTGTAGCACGAATCATCGCGCAAGCCGCGCATCAACAGATCAATAGCCATCACACACGCGACTGGCAACCTTGTAAAGATTGCGGCGTTTAAGTTCGGCAAAGAAGTTCATCGTGTCGCGCGAGTGCAGACCTAGGGCGAAGTTGCTGCTGGAAGCAGTGACTCGTCCTGCGCCCAATCCACCAACTGACAATTGACCAACACTACCAACTGTTTGCCTCCACTCGAATTGTTATTGACTCGCACCGACATTTCTGCCGGAATCCTCCCCACGATGAAAACTCGAATTGCAGTAGTCGTTGTGGCCCTGTCGTTTGCGGCAGCCGTATTCTGTTTCGGTCAAACGAAAGCGACGGCGGCAGCGGCAAGTCCAGCCACCGCAAGAACCGCAAAGGCGATGGCCCCGAAAAAAGAAGCCACCAAGATGGCAACAGCAATGAGCCCTCAAATGGGCACTTGGAAGCTCAACGAGGCAAAGTCGAAGCTCCACCCGGGGATGGGAAAGAACACGACGGTCACTTACACGGAGCAGAAGGACAAAATTAAGGTGACTGTGGACGGCGTGGACAAGGATGGGAAACCGACGCACGCCGTCTGGATCGGCAAATGGGATGGAAAAGCCTACCCGTCGAAAGGGAATCTGTCTTGGAACTCCGCCGCCTACAAAGTGGTAAACGATCGGACCAACGACATCACCACGATGAAGGATGGGAAGATCGTCTGGACAGGGGAAATCACCGTCGCGCCGGATGGCAAATCGCGCACGGTCACCGTTAACGGTACCGACGCGAACGGGAAGAAGTTCAAGAGCAAGGCTGTTTACGACAAAGGGTAATCGGGTCCGCTTCAAGACCGACGAGGCCGCGCAGATAGAGTTTGGCGTTTAGAGTTGAGGATAATGGCCTCCGGACGCAGCGGGGGACTGTGGACTGGGCGGCGAAATTCAGATCTCGTTTGTGCAAGGCAGTTGTCTCGTCGAACGCGGTAGCGCAGACAAGAAACATTTGACCTCAGCGCGATCGCGCCAGCCGCGCTACAGTCCAACCACTACTGCTTTTGTCTGGGTATAGTGTTCGAGAACTTCGTGACCCATTTCGCGGCCCCAGCCGGATTGTTTGTAACCGCCGAACGGCAGCGCTGAATCGAAAACGTTGTAGCAGTTGATCCAAACTGTTCCCGCTTTCAAGGCGGCGGCAATGCGGTGCGCTTTAGAAATGTCGCGCGTCCAGACGCCGGCGGCCAAGCCGTATTGGGTCTGGTTGGCGCGCCGGATCAGCTCGTCCACTTTGGTAAATGGCTCCACCACGACGACCGGTCCAAAAATTTCCTCACGCACGATGCTCATGTTCGGCTTCACATTCTTGACCACGGTCGGGTGAACGAAGTAGCCGCGTTGCCCGGCTCTACTACCTCCGGTGACGTAACACGCGCCGGCCCGTTTGCCCTGGTGCATATAATTGGTGACGCGGTTCAATTGCTCTTCGGAAACGAGCGGACCCATTTCCGTCGAAGCATCGAGGCCCGGGCCGAGTTTGATTTTCTTCGCGTGGCCGGCGACCCCTTCAACTACTTCGTCAAAAATGTCGCGCTCGACCAGTAATCGCGAACCAGCGCAACAGCATTGACCGTGGTTGAAGAAGATGGCGTTCGCAGCGCCCGCAATGGCCGCGTCGAGGTCGCCAACATCTTTGAAAACGATATTGGGCGACTTGCCACCGAGTTCGAGGCTGACCTTTTTTAAATTTCCAGCAGCAGCGCGAACAATGATTTTTCCAACTTCGGTCGAGCCAGTGAACGCGACTTTGTCCACATCGTCGTGAGCGGCGAGAGCTGCACCCGCCGTTTCGCCGAACCCGGTGACGATGTTAACTACGCCTTCAGGAATTCCCGCGCAGAGAAGAATCTCGCCGAGGCGAAGCGCTGTGAGCGACGTTTGCTCGGCGGGTTTGAGGACGACGCAATTTCCAGCCGCGAGCGCCGGCGCGAGTTTCCATGCGGCCATGAGCAGCGGAAAATTCCACGGAATGATTTGGCCGACGACGCCGACCGGTTCGCGCAAAGTGAACGCGTGAAAGTTTGCTCCGGGCGCGTAGAGCACGCTGATGGGAATCGTGTTGCCTTCAATCTTCGTCGTCCAGCCGGCCATGTAATGAAACATGTCCGCCGCAAGTGGAACATCCGCGACGCGAGCAACGGCGCAGGGCTTGCCGTTGTCGAGCGATTCGAGTGCAGCCAGTTCGTCCGCGCTTTCGAGAATGAGATCGCCGATTTTCCAAATAAGCTTGCCGCGTTCGCTTGGTGTCAGGCGGCACCACGGACCGGACTCGAACGCTCGTCGTGCCGCGTTCACCGCGCGATCGATGTCTTTCTTGTCGCTGTCGGGAACGCGCGTAATCACCGACGCATCCGCCGGATTGAACACGTCGATCAGTTTTCCGGATGCGGCTGGCGACCATTTGCCGCCGACGAGGTTTCGTTTTGGCTTTTTCAGCCACGCGGCAATCCGCGCACTAATTTTGGTTTCAGCGGTACCGGGAACGTGGCCGTTGCCGCTGACAGGGCGTGATGCTTTGCGGGTTTGAGTAGGGATACGTGAACGGGAAGCAATCGTTTTCATAGTTCAAAAAACCTCGTTTTGTGGATAAATGGTAGCGACAAGAAGTTTATGCCCGGCGACATGAAACGCAATTTAACTTCGCCGGTTCTGATGCGGCTCTGAGAAGTTGTCGAGATTCGCTATTTCCCGCTGGTAATCTTTCCCACGAGCGCTTCAAACCGCGGATCGCCGCGCAACGGATCCCAAAATGGATGAAGGCGGAGATCCCCGTAATTGAGCACGCCCGGAATTTTTACCGTGGCGGCCAGTTGTTCGAGAGCGAGGTCCTTCTCACCGGTCCAGGCATAAATAACGGCCAGGTATTCCATTAAGTCCGCGCCCACGATCGCGTCTTTGCTCGGCGGACACAGCTCCACAGCGCGGCGGCCTTCGCGAATTGCTTCTTCTTTTCGGCCAAGGGCAGCGTCCGCCATTCCCAATACGGCAAGCGGTGAAGCAAACTGAGGCTGCTCGCGCGTAATACGCTCCAATTCAGCTCGGGCGGCTGCAAAGGCAGCGCGCGCGGCGTTCGGATCATTGCGGACCCGGGCAGCCAGACCTTCACAAAAAGCTCGAGGAAATGTGACCCATGCCGGCTGGCTCCCCGTTTCGGAGATGGCGTGTAGAGCCTGCGTGATCTCGGCATTGTCGCGTTCGCAGAGGGCGAGATCGAACCGAATATCCGCGACGCTGGAGGCGACATTGGGATCGGCGGTGAGGACTTCGTGGATGGTCTTGTGCGCCGGACGCGGATTGGCGCAACAGTAGAAGTCGACGGCAGCCCGGAAGACACGGGTGAGACCATCTTCAGGGACGATGGTAACCGCATGGTCGGCCGCCGCTCTCATCTCCGGATAACGCCGAAGCATAAGATAGTTGAGGGCAATTTCCTGCCAGAGCGAAAAGTTACGCGGATCGATCTCGATCGCCTTTTCCATGTTACGCAACGATTCATCCCAATGGCCTTTGCGCCGACCGATATAACCGCGAAGGAGAAAAAGTTCGGCGTTGTTCGGCAATGACGATTCGGCCGCGCGCAGTTCGCTCTCCGCTCCTTCGTAGTCGAGATCAAAATAAAAAAGAAATCGCGCTCTCGCCAAATGGGTTTCGCCGCCGCTCGGATTGAGATCCTCGGCTGCGCGCACCGCTTTCTCGGCCAGGGCGCGCCGCTCCGGTGAATGATCAATATCGAAGGAATAGATGCGGCCATGTGCTTTCGCCAGGAGACAAAACGCCGAGGCAAAGGCCGGATCGCGAGCGACAGCCTTGTCGAGAAGATCGACCGCTTCGTAGAGATATTTCTTCGAAATTTCCTGCGCGCTGATGCTCACGCTGAACAAAAGTGTCTTGGCGTGAGTGTAAAAGTCGAACGCCACCAAATCCGTGGTCGGCGGTTGTTCGATCGCTGCTTTCTCGTCGGGCGAAAGTTTACTTTCTAATGCGTTCGCGATCTTCTCGGCAATATCACTTTGGATGGCAAAAACGTCGGCGAGATCGCGATCGTAGGTCGCTGCCCAAAGATGCGCATCGGTGCCCGCGTCAATCAACTGCGCGTTCACTCGCACTTTCCCGCCCGCACGCTGCACGCTGCCTTCGAGCAGATGCGCTACCCCAAGCTGTTTCCCAATCTCGCGCAGGTTGCGAGCGACTCCGCTCTTGTATTGCATCACGCTGGTGCGGCTGATCACTTTCAGGTCCGCGATTTTCGCCAGGTCGGTCAGAATTTCATCCTGCACGCCATCGGCGAAATAGGCGTTCTGCTTGTCGTCGCTCAGGTTTTCGAACGGCAGCACTGCGATGGATTTTTCCGGAATTGTCGATGCCGATCGCGTCGGTTTCCACAGGATGAACAGGAACCCGGCCGCAGCCAGAAGAAGGAGGGCCGCGGCGATGCTGGCCCAACGAATTCGCGCTCCTCGTTGTTTGAGAGCCTGGATCTTCTTTGGCAGCTCCGGATTGCCCGCTTCATTCCCGTAGAGATTGACCACCCCGAGACGGACGCCGTGCTTCACTTCGCATTCGCCGAGGTCGTGCAACTGCCGCTTCCAATGTCCGTACTGCTCCAAATCCTCCGCCACATGTCTGGAGAGCAAAATGTGACCGGCATCGCCGCAATCCATCACCCGCTGCGCGACGTTGATGCCCGCGCCGGCAATGTTGGCTTGTGCATTCAAGTCAGTGACTTCATTGACCGGGCCGCTGTGAATGCCCATGCGCACGTGAAGTTCGGGATGATTTTTCAGTTCCTTGCTAATTTCCAGCGCACACAAGACCGGCGCTTCCAGACTGTTGCGAAAAACGAGCGCGCCGCCATCACCAGTCGGTAACCGCAGTAATTTACGTTCGGACTCCGCGAGGCGGAATTGCTCCGTTCCGCGCACGATCTGTTTTAACTTCTGAATCTGCTCGCTCTGCTCGTTAATGAGCAGTTTCGAGTAACCGACCAGATCGATGAACAAAACGTGCCCGATCTCGAGTCGAAGATTGTTCTCAGATTCAGTCGGCATTCATCCTCCATCCGATGTTCGCATAGACCTCCGCGACGTTATAGCCATTGCCGCGTTTCAGGTCAGCGAAGAAACTCGCGCGTCGGCCTTGCCGTCCGGAGCTCATTTCAGTTGGTCGTCGGCCAGGCCCATTGTGCGCAAAAACGCGTTCCAGCGTGGGTCGCCGTGTAGGTTGGCGAGGAACGGATCGATCAGCAGGGAGTCCAAGCCCGCATCGCGCTGCCGGCGCGCGCGCTCCAGCCACTCAAACGCCCGGTCCTTGTCCCCGCGGTAGGCGTAGACTTCGGCGATTTGGTAGGCTGCGAGATCGGCCGCGCCATCGGTCAAGCGGGCGAGCGCGGCATCTGCTTCCGGGATCCGCTTCTGACTCCAACGAGCCATGGCTACGACAGTGAGCTGCGCCCACTCGGTTGCCTCGTCGTGCGCCGCGACCACGGCTTCCTCAAATTTGCCCCGGAGGAGAAAAGAGATACCGAGACCCGCGTGCGCCCAGGGCGTCGCGGGATTCAGCTCCCGGACCTTGGAATACTCAGCTTGCGCTTCAGCAAACTGTCCCGTCAAAGCGAGAATATTGGCCAGGAACAAGCGGGCCAGTGAGTTGATCGGGTCTAAAGAGACCGCCTCGCGATAGAGCGCGATCCCCCGAGCCGTGTCCCCCTTTGCCAGGGCGAGGGTTCCCGCATCGGTAAGGAGCGCCGAGTCCGCGGGCACCAAAGCGAGCGCGGTCCGTAGCGTCTGGTCTGCACCCTTCCAGTCAAAATCGAAGGACTGGAGGTCCGCGCGAACGCGTAAAGCCTCCGGCAGGTTCGGCTCGAGTGCGAGGGCTCGCGCTGTTGCCTCCCGCGCGCTGGCCATGTGGGCATCGAAGCCCGCCCGTCCCGCCTCCGTCGAATAATTGCAGAACCACAAATGCGCCTGCGCCAGGCCCGCCCAGGCGAGTGCGAAAGAGGGATCGATCTCCACCGCGAGTTGATACTCTGCCAGAGCCTTGCGCACGTTTTCTTTCGAGTGCCGATTGGCATAGAAACGGCCCTGCAGATAATGCTGGTGGGCTTCCACGTTTTTCGTCCCGCCTTTTTCCGCCGCCTGCACCTGGGCTTGAATCGCCGCCCTGGCCGCCGGATCCGTAGCGCCATCCGTGAGTTGACCGCGCAACTGCCCCACGATGGTTTGGGCGATTTCGGTTTGGACTGCGAACACGTCCTTCAAATTACGCGTGTAGTTTTCCGACCAGAGTTGCTCGCCTGTGTTGGCTTGAGTGAGTCGGGCGGCGATCCGCACCATGTCGCCGGCCTTGCGCACACTTCCATCGACCAAGTACGCCACGCCGAGTTTCTGTCCGATCTCCTGGGCCGTCGCATTTTTGCCTTTGAACCAAAAAGCTGAAGTGCGCGCGGCGACGTGCAGTCCGGGAATTTTTTGCAGCACGGTCAGCAACTCCTCACTGATGCCGTCGGAAAAATACTCGCTCCCCTTATCATCGCTCAGGTTGTCGAACGCCAGCACCGCAACGGAATTGGCGCGGACGGTTGGCTTGGACTCAGCCATTGGCCGTGCCGCAAGAGATTTCTCCGTCGCCGCCACAAGTGCCGCCTCGCGCCGCGGTGCGAGCACGAACTTATCGAAGCCAAAGTAGCCGATCGCCAGGCAGACGAGAAAGAAGATGAGAATGGACAGGACAATGAGCATCAGTCTGCTCCGGCCGGGCGATGGTGCTGCCACCACACTTTGTTCCTTCTCTCTTTCCTGCTGGAATTTCACCGGGAGCGCCGGGTTGCCGAGTTGTTCGGCGTAGAGATTCACGAGATGAAGGCGGACTCCATGCTTCACTTCGCATTCGCCGAGGTCGTGGAGACGCGATGCCCACTGCCGGTACTGCGCGAGATCCTCCGCCACGCGTTGCGAAAGCAGGATGTGACCCGCGTCGCCGCAATCCATCACCCGGCGCGCCAGGTTGATCCCGGCGCCGGCAATGTTCGTGCGCCCGCTCACGTCGGTTACTTCGCTCACCGGGCCGCTGTGAATTCCCATCCGCACCGGAATCTCGGGGTGCTTCTTGAGCGCTTCGGCAATCTCGAGCGCACAACGGGCGGGCTCCTCTGAACTGTTGCGAAAAACCAGCGCCATCCCGTCGCCGGTCGGCAGCCTAATGAGTTGCTCGTTAGGCGACTCGCGCACCTGCGCGGTCGCGAGCACGATCTCCGTGAGCTGGCCGAGCCGCTCCCTTTGTTCCTCGATCAGAAGCTTGGAATAACCGACCAGATCGATGAACAGGACGTGCCCAATCTCGAGCCGAAGATTGTTCTCAGATTCAGGCGCCATTCATACTCCTCGCTTCAGGGCTGCTTTTTTCACAAAGCTTTTGCAAGCGTGGATCATTCCGGAGCGAATCGAAATCGCGACCGAGCGATGTCATGATCAGTGACCTCGTTGTTTTCATTTTTCTCCGTGAGAGAAAGCTTTTGCGACCAGGACCTGGAAACGCGGATCGCCGCGCAAGGGATCAAAGAGCGGACTGACTTTGATGAAAGTAATGAAGGGATCGCTGCGTTCGAGATAAGCGCGCTCGAGATCGTCGATCGCTTTTCCTTTTTCACCGAGGGCAAGGTGCACGATCGCAAAACTCCATGCTCCGACGTATCGTTTTGTAGCAAGCTTCTCCATTTGAGCAAGCAGCTTGAGCGCCTCGTCCCGCTGCCCGGCTTTCGCGTATCCTTGCGCCAGCCACGCCAGCACCAATGGATCGTCGGTCAACTCCACCGCCTTTTTGTGCGATCGCTTCGGGCAGCTGCCCATTGCATTGCAGCGCCAGGCCGAAAGCCCAGCGCGCATAGTAAAATCGCGGATCCATTGCCAGGATCTTATTGAACTGCTCGATGGCTTCGGGATAGCGCCGCGCCATGGTGTAACTCACGGCAAGGTCAGTATTGATGACCAGCGACAGCGGGTCGAGCTCAACCGCGCGTTTGCCCTCGGCGATGGCTCGATCGAACTCGCCCGTAACGATCAGGGGCCCAATCCCAAACCACTGATGAGCCGTGGCGTCGTTCGGGTCGAGGGCAATCGCGCGTTCGAACTCCTTCTTCGATCGGGAAAAATCGAACGTGTAATAAAGTATTAGACCGAGCGTCGAGTGCGGTTCGGCCAGCGTGGGATCCAGCTCGAGTGCCTTTTGTGCCGCCGCCTTCGCTGGTGGGATGGATTGCTGCAGGGTCCCCGCCCCGAAGTAGGGCAAGAGCACGTGGGAGTCAGCCAGCCCGGCATAAGCCAAAGCGTAATTCGGGTCCTGCTCGATCGCTTGTTTAAAGTAGTCGATCGCCGTTTGGAGATCGGGACCGGTGCGCTTATTCCAAAAATATCGTCCCTTCAGATAAGACTGATGCGCATTGGTGTTCTCGGTCGGGCGCGCGGCAATGGCGTGCTCCTCGGAACCGGTGAGCTTCGCTTTCAGGGTGTCGGCGATGGATTTAGCGATTTCGCTTTCGATGGCAAAAACGTCGGTCAGCTTGCGATCAAAGGTATCGGCCCAAAGATGGGAATCATTGGCTGCTTTAATCAGCTGCACGTTCACGCGGACGGCTTCGCCGCTCTTCTGCACGCTGCCTTCCAGAATGTGGGCGACGCCAAGCTGCCTGGCAATCTCAGGCAAATTTTCCGGCGCGCTTTTGTAATGTTGGGTCGATGTGCGCGAGATAACTTTCAAATCGGCGACCTTCGATAAGCGGGTCAGGATCTCGTCCTGGATGCCTTCGGCGAAATACGCGTTCGCTTTATCTTCGCTCAGGTTTTCAAACGGCAGTACGGCGATCGATTTCTCAGGTGCCGCGGAGGGTTTCCGCAAGATGAACAGGAACGCTCCAAGGATCGCCGCCAGAAAGAGGATGGCGGCGGCGATGCCGCCCCAATGCATTCGGGTCCGGAGCTGCTTCTGCGCATTTAACTTTTTTGGCAGCTGCGGATTGCCCACGCCATCTCCGCAGAGATTGACCACGCCAACACGCAGACCATGTTTTAATTCCCACTCACCTAAGCGGTGCAAATACGGCTGCCAGCGTGGATAGTGTTCCAAGTCTTCGGCGACATGCTTGGAGAGCAGAATGTGACCGGCGTCACCGCAATTCATCACCCGCTGCGCGATGTTGATACCGGCGCCGGCAATGTTGGCTTGTTCGTTCAGATCACTGATTTCATTGACCGGGCCGCTGTGAATTCCCATGCGCACCCGAAGTTCCGGATGATGCTTGAGCCCTTTGCTAATCTCAATCGCGCACAGCACCGGCGCTTCAGGAGTGTTGCGAAAGACCAGCGCGCCGCCATCGCCCGTGGGCAGTCGGAGCAACTTGGCCTCCGCTTCCGCTTTCTTGAACTGCTCCGTGCCGCGGACGATCTCTTTTAACTTTTGAATCTGCTCGCTCTGCTCGTTGATTAGCAATTTTGAATAACCAACGATGTCGATGAACAGGACGTGGCCGATGTCGAATTTCACGTCGGGGGATGAGTCTGGCGGCATGTTATTTGTTTGGCCCGATTAGTTCTGTGCCGCTAAGAAGTTGTTGAAAGCCGGGAGCGTTGCGGATTGGATCCCAGACTGGGTCGATCTTAAGGCGTTGAATGGAAGTGGAAACGCCGGCGGGAATCGATAGCAAACGGCGCAGCGTTTTCACGGCTTCGTTAGTCTGGCCAGTGCGGGCCTGAACTTGCGCCAGACCAGCAAGAACTGACGGTCCAGCCATCCTATCTTTCTCGACGGGGAGCAACTCGGCTGCCTGCTCTGCCAGGCGAAGAGCTTCGGAATTTCGCTTCAGTGCGAGGTTAACCCAGCTTAATTCGGTGAGAGCATCAACGTCAATTGGTTGCTCCCGCAACCTTGCCTCAATCAGACTCTGCGCGCTCGCAATTTCACCTTGAGCGCGGTCGGCATCGCCGGCCAGCACATGGATGCTCGCGCGCGCTGCCAGTCGCAAGCGTTCCTGATCGGGATTTATTGCCTTGTTCTCCCAAGCTTTCAGAGCAGCGTTAAAGTCGCGTTCGATGACATACAAATAGGTGCCATCGCCTATGATCGTGGCAACGTTTCCAATTTGGGATGGGTTGGACGTTGTTCCTGACGGAAAGCTAAACCAAATCCGCTTGGCCTCATCGAGATCGTTTGAACCATTTAGATAACTGAGAAAGAGCGCTCGCATGCCAACCACACTTTGCGGATCAATGGCAATGGCGCGTGATCCGAGTCGTCTGGCATCCTGCCACATGCGCAAATTAAGGTAGGTCATCCCAGCATTAGAGATGAAAGTTGCGTTACGCGGATCGAGCCTTTCGCACTTAACCATTTCGGCGAGAGCCTGGTCCCATTTACCCTGGCGGCGATAGATCCAGGCGATCAACTCCTGCGTCGCAACATCATTGGGCCGCAGTTCGAGAGCGCGGTGAAACTCAGTCAGCGCCTGATCGTATTGCCGGTCGCCATAATAGTAGAAGCTACCTAAGGCAAGGTGTGCTTCAGGAAGATTCGGGGAAAGAGCGACGGCGTGCTCGGCCATGGCTTTGATCTGGACGAGCTCAGCTCCAGTAGCCTTTATAAAGAACCACTGCCTTAGAATTTGAGAATTCGCGAGGCGCGCGGCCGCCAGAGCGAAATTTGGATCGCGCTCCAGCGCTTGCTGGTAGAAAGCGGCGGCGTGACCGAACCCCTCGACCTTTAGGTTATTTTCCGCCTGGCGTTCTTCATATTCGCCTTTTAAGAAGAAGTCGTACGCTTCTGAGTTATTGGTCGGTATAGCTGCCAGATTGTTTGCTTCGGTAGGCGATAGTTTGGCTTGCAGAGCATCCGCGATTTCCTGCGAAACTTCGCTTTCCACCGCAAAGACATCCTTAGGAGCCTGTTGAAAAACCTTTCTTTTGTCCAGCGGCGGGATCATGTAAAAGTGCGGCGTGTTTGAACGTCGCATAAAAGAGGAGGAGCAAGCGGAGTTCTGGGTTGTGGCCAGCAGATTGCCCAAGGCGACACCGAGCCGCTTCTACGAACTAATCGAGCGCAGTCTGCAAAAGATGGATTTTGCGGCGCAGGTGTGGGCGTTATGCCGGCCTGCGTATGCAAAGGAGGCAAAGGGCGGGCGTCCGGGGATCGATCCGGTGGTCTATCTCAAGATGCTGATGGTGGGCTTTTTTGAGGATATACCCAGCGAACGGGCAATCGCCTCGCGCTGCGCCGATTCGCTTTCGGTGCGCGGCTTTTTGGGCTACGACCTTACTGAGCCGACGCCGGAGCATTCCAGCCTGACAGTGATCCGGCAGCGCTTGGGGCTGGAGATTTACCAGCAAGTGTTTGAACTGATCCTTGGAGCGCTGCGCGAGCATGGGCTACTCAAAGGCAAACACTTGGGAATCGACAGCACGGTCATGGAAGCCAATGCCAGCCTGCGCAGCCTGGTGGAGCGCAACACCGAAGAGAGCTACTGGGAATATGTAAAGCGCCTGGCAAAGGAAGCCGGCCTCGACGAGGAAGACTTCGACGCGGTGCGGCGCTTTGACCGCAAACGGCCTGGGCGCAAGACCAGCAATGAGCAGTGGGTCAACCCGCATGATGTGGAGGCAAAAGTGGGCAAGAAAAAGGATGGAGCCACGGACATGATCTACAAGCCGGAAAATGTCGTGGATTTAGAGACCGGAGCCATCATCGCAGCCGAGGTGTTGCCAGGGGATCAAGGCGACACCGAAGAGTTAAGCGAGCGCATCGTAGAAGCGGGCGCAACGCTGCATGAAGTGATGCCGGAAGTGCCAGTAGAAAAGCTGGTGCAAAGCGCCACAGCAGACAAAGGCTACTTTGCTTTGGAACGGATCAAAGCGCTGCAAAGCTTGGGGATTAAGACCATCATCAGCGACCCGCAAAAAAACAAGCGGCACAAGGGATTGAGCCAAGAGGATCGGCTGGCGCTGCGACGCGCCGCTGCTGCACGTGGCAGCAAACAGGGGAAAAGACTGTTGCGACGACGCGGTCAATATCTGGAACGCAGTTTTGAACACATTTTGGATCAGGGCGGGCTGCGCCAGGCGAGTTTGCGTGGGCGGGAGAATTTAACCAAGCGCTACAAATTGGGGGCGGCCTTTTACAATCTTTCCCAGCTCTTGCGCAAACTCTACGGGATCGGCACCGCCCGGCAGTGGGTGGCGGCTGGCCAGGAGCTTTGCTTGGCGCTTTTTGCCTTACTCAGGCAGTTGCTGACTTACGCAGGGCGATTTTTCTGCCCTTACCGCGCCAAACTCTTTCCCCGCCGACGCTTCCAGCCAAACGCATTCGCTGCGTAAAACACCCATTTTTCAACAGTCTCTTAGCCGCCCGATCGTAAGTCTTCGCCCAAAGATGCGCGTCGGCGCGCGCGTCGATCAACTGCACGTTGACCCGAACTTGGTCAGCCATTCGCTGCACGGTGCCTTCCACCACATTGGCCACACCTAATTGTTGCGATACCGTCTTTAAGTCGTCCGGTTTGCTCTGATACTTCGCGGTCGAAGTGCGCGAGATGACCTTGAGGTCGGCGATGCTCGCGAGCTTGGTCAGGATCTCGTCCTGAATTCCTTCCGCGAAGTAGGCGTTCGATTTATCGTCGCTCAGATTTTCGAATGGAAGAACGGCGATGCTTTTCTCCGAAATGGCGGGTGGCTTGCTCGTCGCCATCGTGCTGTCGTTTTCGCGCGTTGATCGCAGCGACTTCAGAATGGCCGGAGTAAAGATCAGCGCGGGAATTCCGAGAAAGAGTGCCGGCGTCAAGATGATAATTGCGACCCAAAAGGCGCTTAACCGTTTTCGAGGGATAGAAGAGGTTTTCCGGGCCTCGGCCCATCGTGCCGGAACTGCCGTGTTACCAACGTCATTCGTATAAAGATTAACAATTGAAATGCGCCCGCCGTGCTTCACTTCGCATTCTCCGAGCTCGTGCAGATACGATCTCCAACGGGGGTAATGTTCTAGATCTTCGGCGACTCGTTTAGAGAGAAGAATGTGACCGGCATCGCCACAGTCCATCACCCGCTTCGCGACATTAATTCCAGCGCCGGCAACGTTAGCCTGCTCATTCAGATCGGTAATCGCATTGACCGGCCCGCTGTGAATTCCCATCCGCAGCCTCAACTGAGGCTTTTCTTTTGACCCAGGATGCTTTTGCAACTCCTTGGTAATCTCCAATGCGCAAAGAACCGGCGCTTCGAGATTGTTGCGAAAGACGAGCGCGCCGCCGTCGCCAGTCGGCAATCGTAGGAGTTTGCCGTCCGCTTCAGCGAGACGGGCCTGATCCGTCTCGCGCACGATCTTTTTCAACGTTTGAATCTGCTCGCTCTGCTCGTTGATGAGCAACTTTGAATAGCCCACGATGTCGATGAACAACACATGCCCGATCTCGAATTTCACTTCTCCGGAATGTTCGGTCGACATAAGTAATTGCTAGCGCCAGGTCATCTTGACACTGAGCACTTCCTTTGAAAGCGCACTGTCACGCATTGGCTCACACATTGCGAGCGGGATCAGGAATTCGAAGACGATGGCCCAGCACAATCGTCGCATCATTCACCGGACCGCTTTTAACTAAGTGTGCTGCAGAACGCGATCGTGTATCCAAGCAACAAAGCTAGATAGCAGAGGCCAGCTGCCCATTGGACCCATCGTTTGCGAGAAACTAGTGCGGTCAGAGTCGGAATGAACATTGGTAAGACGATCAGATTTTCCTTCAAGAAAAGCGCGGCATTCGCTGTCTTCAGGTAGTCGAGGTTGGCGAACAATGACAAAACGGCGCAGGCCACGAGAGCGCCATAGAAATATGGGCGCTGGCGCCAGAAGAAATCTTCCAGATCAATTGGCCCCTCATCGTGCGCTTTGGGTCCGACCAATACGCAAATCAGAAAAACGTCGATCGCGAAGAGGAACTGAACAGTAATGGAAGCAAGGTTCCAAGAGGTGATCACATGAAGATCCCAAAGCGACAACCAGTTGGCGAAAACGAGAAGAATGGCGTTGACCATCCCTAACGCGAGCAATCCGGAAAATTTTACGCGATCGCGCGCGACGATCAGTTCAGCGTGCGCGCGAGCAGGTGCGTCAGCGCCAAAGCATAAACGAACGAGAAAAGCGCGGTGACATGTTCAAAAACGGTCATTGCGCCTGGTCCGTGAACTTAGCGACCAACTGCTCAAAACGTGAATCATTCCTGAGCGAGTTGAAACGATTGATTGACTCAAGTCCCCACTCGTCAACAGCACTCCGCCCAGGTCGTGATCCCGGTCCGCCCGTCCATGTCTTGCGGCTCCCGCTGGTTCCATTGTCGACTTTCACTTTGGTTTCTCTTCGCACAGCTTCTGGAAACGCGGATCGTTGCGCAGCGGATCCCACATCGGATCGACGCGCAGCGAGGCGCGAGAGATTGCGTGGCCCGCTGGAATTGCCAGTAACTGTTCGATATGATCAAGGGTTGATTGTTTCTCGCCGACTTGTGCCTCAGCCATGGCGAGCTGTGTGAGATAGGAGCCACCGATGATAACATCTCGCGAAGCAGGCAAGCTCTCGGTCGCGCGGCGTCCTGATTCCAAAGCAGCTTCCTTCTGTCCCAATCCGGCATAAGCTAACGCGAGATAACTCTGCGCATCGGCCTGTGCGCGCGGGTTACTGAGTAGCCCTTCCAATGCCTGTTGAGCTTCCAGGAACGCTGCACGCGCCGGTCCGACTTCGCCTTTTTGGGCCAATGCTTGCGCACGCAACAACGCCACCGGTTCACGACTGTTGGGCCAGATACTGAGCAACCACGCCGGCGCATGCTCCAATGCCACTAGCGCCACATCGGGTTGATGCATGGCCAGAGCAAGCTGCCATCGTGTTACTGAAACAGTACCTTGAGGATCAATACTCGCCGGAATGGTCGCGAGCACTTTACTTGCGGCATCGAAGTCGCCACTCATCTGCAACATCGTGACTCGATAGACTTGCGTCTCGAAGTCGTCTGGAACCAAGGCCAGCGCTCGGTCATACGCCGGATTAGCTTCGGCGTAATGGCGCATGTACACGAAAGTAGAGCCGATTTCGCGCGGCAATAGGTTGTCGCGCGGATCCAGTGCAGCGCTCCGTTCCAGCTCGTCGAGGGCCTTTTCCATCTTACCCTGCCGACGATGAACAAAGGCTATCGCCGCCAGCACGTTTGCGCTATTTGGTAGAGTTTTCCGCGCCTTGTCGAATTCGGCGAGCGCCGCGTCATAATCGCGACGGCCCCAGTAGTGGACGTAGCCCATGGACACGTGCGCTTCCGCTAATTCAGGTTGCAGGTCCAAAGCACGATCTGCAGCTTTTCTCGCAGCGTCGATCGCTTGCGGGCTCGGATCGGTATTATACCAATAGATTCTCGCCTTCAGATAGGCCAGTCGAGCATAGGCCAGGGCAAAGTTGGGATCAGAAGCGACGGCACTCTCGTAGAGGCCGGCAGCATTTCTTGCTGTCTCCGCAGGATCCTTCGCGGTAGCCGAATAGATCTGATTGGCGAAATACTCTGCCTTTAGGAACAAATCATAGGCCTCAGGATTTTTCGTCGGCACGTTTGCGACCCGTGCCGTTTCTTCCGGCAGGAGCCTGGCCCGCAACGCATCCGCCACATTCCGCGCGATCTCACTCTCCGCCGAAAAGAGGTTCTTGATGTCACGGTCGTAAGTCTCGGCCCAAAGGTGTGAGCCAGTCTCAGCCTCAATCAGCTGAACGTTGACGCGCACGGCGCCTTCTGCTCTCTGCACGCTGCCTTCGAGAATGTTAGCGACACCAAGCTCGCGAGCGATCTGGCGCAGGTTGTCCGGATGACTGGCATAGCGCGTGGTCGAAGTCCGCGAAATTACCTTCAATGCGCTAATCTTGGATAGCCGTGTGAGTATCTCATCCTGAGTGCCGTCGACGAAATAAGCATTGTCCGGATCGCGGCTAAGATTTTCGAACGGCAACACCGCGATTGATTTCTCCGGAATCGCAACCTCTGGGACAGCGGCGGATCTGACGGGCGACGCGGACGAAGCGCGGGCAAACCGCCAAAGGAATCCGCCGCCAACCCCAAGCAAAAGCGCAAGAATCAAGAGTTCAGTGCCGGTCACGCGCTGCGCGCCGCGTTCCCCGTGATACCAGGCCAGGACGAGGACGACGAAGAATCCAATAGCCAGCGCGATGAAAGTAAGCCGCATGACATAGGCGGGCCATTCGAAGCGCTGGGCGACAATGTCCAACAACTGAACGAGCGCAAAGGCGCTCGCGCAGTAAGCCACCGTCCATTGCACCAGCTTGCGCTCTTTCAGGCGTTGCAAAAATTCGTTCATCTATCAGCAGGTTTAGTCAGCGGAAATTTCGGCGGGAGGATCGCTCATTTCAGTTGATCGTCGGCCCAGCCCATCGAGCGCTGGAAGGTCGCCCAGCGTGGATCGGAACGGAGCGGGTCGAGAAGAGGATCGTTAGGGAAATAGGCCAGCCCACCATCTTGCTGGCGACGCGCCCGGTCCAGCCAGGCGAACGCCTTGTCCTTGTCGCCGCGGCCGTTATAGACCTCCGCGATCTGGAAGGCGCCGACGTTGGCGTCATCCTTGATCAAGGTGGCCAGCGCCGCATCCGATTCTTCCTTGCGGCCAAGGTTCCAAAGAGCGACAGCCGAGACTACGCCGCGGGCAAACTCAGAGGTTTCTTTCTGCGCCGCCGCCAATGCTTCCGCATTTTTCCCCTCGAAAAGATCGGCCACCCCCTGACCGGCAAACGCCCAGGGCGTGGAAGGATTCAGCTCGGCGACGCGTTCGTATTCGGCTCGTGACTCCGCCGGCTGGCGTGCCTGCATGAGCGCGTTTGCCAGATAAACCCGAACCTGCGCGTTCACCGGATCGAGTGTCACGGCCTGGCGTGCGAGATTCACCGCCCCGGCGTAGTCGTGAAAAATAACCGCGACTTGCGCCGCGGAGGTGAGGATCAACGGATCGGAAGGCGCCAGAGCCTGCGCCCGCTTGATCGTCTCCGCCCCGCCTTTCCAATCGTAATCGTAAAGGAATTGAATCTGGAACCGGGCCGTGAGCGCCTCCGGCAAATCGGGATCCAACTGCAGGGCCCGCTCCGCCGTTTCGCGCGCACGCACAAGGCCGGCGCTAAACTGCGCGCGCGTGAGTTTGTCCGACCAACCGGTTTGCAAAGCCACGACCTGCGAGAGGGCCGCCCAGGCCAGGGGAAATTTCGGGTCGAGCTGGCAGGCGCGCTCGAGGAAAACGCGCGCCTTGTCGAAATCTGCGATTGAGAACCGGTTCAGACAATAGCGACCCTGGAGAAACTGCTCGTAAGCCTCCGGGTTGGTCGTGCCGCCCCGAACAGCCGCCTGCACCCGTTGCGCCACCGCGCCTCCCAGCTTGCCGCGCAACTGCACGACGATGGTCTGCGCGATCTCACTTTGCACCGCGAACACGTCCTTCAGATCGCGAGTGTAACTCTCGCTCCATAACTGTTCGCCGGTCGCCGCGCGACTCAGGCGGGCCGTGATCCGCACCGTCTGGCCCGCCTTGCGCACGCTGCCTTCGACGAGATTGGCTACCCCGAGATTCCGGCCGATTTCCTGGGCCGAAGCGTTTTTATCCTTGAAGGAAAACGCCGAGGTCCGGGCAGCCACATGCAGCCCGGGAATTTTCTGGAGCACGGTCAGCAACTCTTCACTGATGCCATCCGAGAAATATTCATTGTCCTTGTCGCCACTCAGGTTGTCGAAAGGCAGCACCGCGATTGATTTATCCAGCACGGCGGATGTGGAAGGTGCCGGTTTCCGCAGGATGAAGAGGAAGCCGGCCAGGATCGCAGCCAGAAGTAGGAGGACCACGGTGACGCCGGCCCAACGCATTCGGTTCCGGTGCTGCTTGAGCGCATTTAACTTTTTTGGCAGCTGCGGATTGCCCACGCCATCTCCGCAGAGATTGACCACCCCCAGCCGCACGCCGTGCTTCACTTCGCATTCGCCCAGGTCGTGCAGCTGCGGCTTCCAATGTCCGGTACTGCTCCAAGTCTTCGGCCACGCGTCTGGAGAGCAAAATGTGTCCGGCATCGCCGCAATCCATCACCCGTTGCGCGACGTTGATGCCAGCGCCAGCGATGTTTGCTTGCTCGTTCAGATCACTGATTTCATTGACCGGGCCGCTGTGAATTCCCATGCGCACCCGAAGCTCAGGATGACGCTTGAGCTCCTTGCTAATCTCAATCGCGCACTTCACCGCCGCTTCGGGACTCGTGCGAAAAACGAGCGCGCCGCCATCGCCGGTAGGCAAACGCAACAGCTTCCCTTCCGCTTCCGCGGTCCGGAACTGCTCGGTTCCGCGCACGATTTCCCTTAACGTTTGAATTTGCTCGCTTTGTTCGTTGATAAGCAGCTTCGAGTAACCGACGATGTCGATAAACAAGACATGTCCGATCTCGAACTTCACCTCTGACCCGGATGGCATGGGCTTCGTTTAATCTGGAAACTGAGGTTTTACGATTCTATTTCGGCGCAACGACCTTTTGCACGAGCGCTTCGAAACGTGGATCGCCGTGCAATGGATCGAGCAGCGGATCGACATTGATCCAGCTGATGTTGGAGCCGTCGCGTTCCTCGTAATCCTGTTCGAGCCAGCGCAGCGCTTCATCTTTATTGTTCAGGCTGAGATAAAGCAGAGCGCGCAAGTAGCCAACCACCTCACGCTGCTGACTTATCTTATCGAGCTCGCTAAACATTCGCCGCGCGGCATCCTTGTCGCCAGCCTGAGCTTTAGCCTGGGCGCATAGCGTCGACACAAATGTGTTGTCGCGCTAATTGCTTTGCCTTTTCGTATTCGGCAATCGCGCCGGAAAGGTCGCCCTTCGCTTGAAGGGCGATGCCGAGATT
This sequence comes from uncultured Verrucomicrobiae bacterium, assembly GCA_963757675.1. Classification (GTDB taxonomy): domain Bacteria; phylum Verrucomicrobiota; class Verrucomicrobiia; order Chthoniobacterales; family UBA10450; genus Udaeobacter. The sequence continues at coordinate 42,398 of CAVWTH010000005.1, forward strand.
ATAGTGCGCGTAGAAGTAGGTTGGATCGATCTCGAGCGTCTTCCGCAATTGCGCGACGGACTCGTCGTAGCGGCGGGCATAGTAGAAGGTTGTGCCCAGGTCCGCGTTGATAATTGGCGACAACGGATCCAACTCAACCGCGCGCTTACCTTCGGCTATGGCCTCGTCGAATCGTCCGAGCGCTGCCAGCGTGTCGTTGCCGAACCAATGATGTGCCGCCGCGTCGTTTGGCTTGAGCTCGATCGCGCGTTTGTATTCGCGCATGGCGCCGGCCAAATCGATTTCGCGAAAGAAGAGTACCTTGCCGATGGCAAGATGCGCTTCGGCGAGGTTGGGATCAAGACTGAGAGCTTTCAGGGCCGCGTCTTTGGCCTTCGAGTAGGCATCGAGCCGGTCCGCACCCGCGTAAAAAGGGACCAGGATGTAGGCGCTGGCCAGACCCGCGTAGGCCAGCGCATAATTTGGATCGCGCGCGATCGCCTGCTCGTAGAAGGCGATCGCTTTCGGAATGTTGTCACCGGAACGCTTTTCCCAGAGTGATCTGCCTTTGTGATAAAGTTCGTAAGCTGTCGTGTCAGTCGTCGGTGCCGCAGCCATCATCTGCTTTTCTGAGCCGGTCAGCTTCGCCTGCAACGTATCCGCAATCGTCTTGGCGATCTCGCTTTCGACCGCGAAAATGTCGGTCAATTTGCGATCGTAGATCTCCGCCCAGAGGTGCGCGTCGGTCGCGGCGTTGATGAGCTGCACATTGACGCGCACCTGATCGTTCGCTTTCTGCACGCTGCCTTCGAGGATGTGCGCGACGCCGAGCTGCTTCGCGATCTGCGGGAGATTTTCCGGCGAGCTTTTGAAATTTTGCGTCGAGGTAGCGCGCAGATGACTTTCAGATCCGCGACCTTCGCCAGCCGCGTGAGGATTTCGTCCTGCACGCCTTCAGCGAAATAGGCGTTGTCCGGATCGCGACTCAGATTATCGAATGGCAGGACGGCAATCGATTTTTGTGAAGTTGAATTTGTAGCCGCCTCGCTCTGTCGAGGCGTCCCATAATTACTGGCAGTATAGCGACCAAGGAAAAACAAAGCTGCCGAGATCGCTGCGCCGATCACAACGATGTAAATCCAAACGTGTTTCTTTCGTCGCGCCGTGGCCGGCATCGCGTCGGCCGTTTCGGTACGTTTAATTCCTTCCGGCGTCAGCTCGAACACCCAAGCCAGAGCCAGCGCAATCGGAAAACCAATTATGATAAGCAGGACAATCACACGGACGACCCAGTTTGGAATGTCGAAAAACGGAAAAACCTGGCGCGACCTGAGCCAGCAGCCAGCCGACGACCACATACGCGACCGCAACCTTGTAAACATTGCGCCGCTTTAGCTCAGCGAAGAATTCGTTCGGATTCATTTCGCCCGAGTTTGCTTGTTCCCATCTTTGGGCGCCAGTGAGGCGACGATCTTCTCGAAACGCGGATCGCCTCGCAGCGGATTCCACATGGGATGTAATTTGAGTCGCGCGTAGTTAGTGTAGCCCGGCATTGTCACCAGCTTTTGCAACAGTTCGATGGCGCGATCACGTTCGTTCGTCCAGGTGTAAACTTGGGCTAATCCCTCAAGCACCAGCGCCCCATCGTAGATGTCTTTCGAAACTGGCATCAAATCGACGGCATGTTGCGCCTCTTGAATTGCCAATTCTTTGCGGCCGAGACCGGCGTCGACCTGGGCAAGCACTGCGATTGTTCGCGCGTCTTCCGGCTTAACCGCCAATCTCTGCTCCAGGATCGTGCGCACGGTGGAGAAGGCAGCGATCGCACGCGCGGAATCGCCTTTTGCTCTCGCAATCATCGCCTCAAACCACGCCTTGGGGTAGTAGAAACTGTAGTCGATATCTTGAAAATCTTCGCGCGGTGAAGCCGCGAGAACGCGTTCCGCTTCGGCAAAATTACCATCGATCAACGCCAGCAGAACTCGGACGGGAGTTTGTCCACCGCCTACATCCATGTCCGGATTTTTGGCGAGCACCTCGCGCAATGCTTTGGAGTCGCCTGTGCCATTGAATAGGGCTGACGCTTGTCGAAAGAAAACGATTGGCGTGCGCTCGCCTGCAGCAAGGACGCGCTCATAAACCTGCACCGCCGGCTCGTACCTGCGTTGCAGGTTGTAGGTATCTGCGAGCAGATTGTAGGCATTGGGGTTTCGCGGGTCGAGCTTGACCGCGTCGGAGAAATCCTGTTCTGCTTGAGTCCAATGGTTGCGGCGCCGATTGATGTAACCCGAGAGGATAAAAAATGCCGTGTCATTCGGCAGACCGGGACGCGCGATCGCAAGTTCCCGCAGAGCGCCATCGTAGTCCCGGTGACACCGGAACAGGAAATCAGCCATCGTGAAGTGTGCTTCGGCTGAATCGGGACGAAGTCGCAGAGCTGCCTTTACTGCTGCTTCGGCGAGAAGGATGCGCTCTGGCGTAGGATCGAGGTCGAAGAAATAGAGCAGATCGTTCGCACGCGCGATGTAGCAGTACGCGGAGACAAAATCCGGGTCGCGTTTGATAGCCTGATCGAGCGATTCCAGAGCGGAGAGTAACGCAGTTCGGACGTCGTCTGCGATGAGATAGCTGTCTACGATTTGTTTGGCGCGAAGATAAAGCTCAAACGCCACCAAATCCTGTGTAGGACGCTGCTCGATCTCGGCCTTCTGTTGAGGGGAGAGTTTTGCCTGGAGCTGAGCAACGATTGATTCGGCCAGTTCACTCTGGATCGCGAATAGATCGGCCGCGGTCCGGTCGTACGTCTCGGCCCAGATTTGTGAATCCGTGCGGGCATCGATTAGCTGCGCAGCAATGCGCAGCTGATCACCCGCGCGCTGCACCGAGCCCTCCAGAATGTAACCGACGCCGAGTTGTTGACCGATCTCGCGCAAATTGCGCGGAACGCCGCTCTTATACTGGCGCACGGTGGTGTGACTAATGACTCTCAGCTCGGAGACCTTCGCCAGATTCGTCAGGATCTGATCCTGCACTCCGTCAGCGAAGTACGTGTTTTGCTTATCATCGCTTAAGTTTTCGAACGGAAGAACAGCGATCGACTTTGTCGAAGCATCGATCGCTGGATTTTGCGTCGGGGCAGCTGTGTAACGGCCGAGGAAAAATAATCCAATCGATATAAACGCGCCGACAATCACTATATAAAGCCAGGCACGTTTCTTGTGAGCAGTCGCTGCCGCCGTGTCGTCGACTTGTTCGGTGCGCTTGATTCCCTCGGGTGTCAGCTCGTACGCCCAGGCCAACCCGAGCGCAACCGGCAGACCCATGACGATGAGCACGACGAACAGCTGAATGACCCAGTTCGGAACGTTGAAAACAGGTAGCACCTGCGCAAGGCCCTGAGCAAGGGCCCACCCGGCGACAACATACGCCACCGCAACCTTGTAAACATTGCGCCGCTTTAGTTCGGAAAGGAGGTGCTCGCGGGTTCATAGGCAGTCAACACATCTATGCACCGCGAGTCACATTCGTGCCAGTGCCAGAAGGTCAGCGAAAATGTTGCCATTGGGGAGTCGCAAAATCAGTTGCGCTCGCGCTCAGCACTCGCGGCTCATTGATTTTCATTTCCTTGAACTGTCTTTGGGCGCGAGCGACGCGACGATTTGTTCGAAGCGCGAATCCCCGCGCAGGCTTTCCCATTCGGGACTTTGTTTTAACTCGCCATATGTGACGCCGACCGGAAGTTCCGCTGAGATTTTGAGTTGTTGCAGCGCAGCGTCCTTTTCACCACACACGGCGTAAATCTCAGCCAGGTAAATGATAAATGCCGGTCCAACCCAGGAGTCTTTCGTGTAGGGCAGAACTTCGCAGGCGCGTTTCCCTTCCTGGATCGCTTCGCTGCACCGGCCAAGCATGGCATCGGTTAGGCCGAGATAGGCCCAGGCCTGCGGATAATCAGGCTGCTCCTGGGTCGTGCGCTCAAAAATCGTCCGCGCAGAGCCGAGCGCCGTCTTCGCCAAATCTTTATCACCGAAAAGCCATGCCGTTCGTCCGACGCAATAGTCACGGGGCACGGCAGTTTCATCGAAGCTGTTAGCGATGCCTTCCGGCGGAATCAGTGCGACTGCTTTTTCGGCGGCAGCCTGGTCGCGCCGGACCCAGCTACAATAAAGAAGCGGATACGCGACAGTGCTTTCGGCATGCGGACCCTGCCCCGCGACCAGCTCCAGCTGTTTTCGCAGTTCGGCGGTATCACCGGTCTGGGCAAAAAAATTGAACCCGAGAAGAAAAAGAGCCCAGGGGTCATCCGGCACAACGTTCAGCGATCGCTCAATTAGCTTTCTTGCCTCAGGATAGAGCCGCATTCCCTGGAAGGTGGAACCGGCTTCCATAAGGACGAGAAAATTCCGCGGGTCTAATTCGACGGCGCGCCTGAAGTTCGTTTGCGCTTCCTGCCAACGGGCTGTTCTACGATCCACGGCTCCTATGGTTACATAGATCCGAGCTTCGTTAGGCAGAAGTTCTTTCGCTTTTTGAAGCTCTTTCAAAGCGCCATCGTAATCACGAAAACCGTGATAGGCATAAAGACCTTTCTGCGCGTAGACTTCTCCCGCGTTCGGCTGGAGTTCCTCGGCTTTTTGCAGAGCGATTCGGGCCAGTTCGCGTCGCTGCTCGGTGTGGTCGGCGCCTCCCCAATACAAATCGAGATGCGTTTCACACATGAGACAATAAGCACGCAGAAATTTCGGGTCACGCCGGACCGCTTCTTCAAGAAGACTGATGCCCTGGAGCAGGTGCGTTTTTGCATCGGGATCATTTGCCAGGTCATCCAGTTGTCTTGCTCGAAGATACAGATCGTACGCGACGGGATCAGTTGTCGCTGGCCTTGCCATTCGTGCTTTCTCGTCAGCAGACAAGTGCGCTTCCAGTTGTTGAGCGATTGCTTCGGCAATTTCACTCTGGATGCCGAAGACGTCAGCGAGATCGCGAGTGTAACTTTGCGCCCACACGTGCGCGTCGTTTCGGGCGTCGATCAGCTGCGCGTTTACTCTAACTTTGTTTGCAATGCGCTGGACGCTGCCCTCGAGCACATGGGCGACCCCCAACGCCCGACCGATCTCCCGAAGGTTGCGTGTTTCCGAAGCCTTGTATTGCATCACGCTTGTGCGGCTGATCACCTTCAAGTCTGCGATCTTGGCCAGATCCGTGAGAATCTCATCCTGAACGCCTTCAGCAAAAAATGCGTTCTGCTTGTCATCACTTAAATTTTCGAATGGAAGCACCGCGATGCTTTTCTCCGGGACCGGCGAACCGGCCGGAGTAGGCTGGCCCGCGGCTTTTTTCTTACGAGCAAGTTCGCTCTGCAACTCATCGGTGATTTGCTTGGTGACTGCGCTCCTAATGGTATCGGCCAACGAAGGCGCGGCTGTGGCAGCCGGTTCAGGCAGTGTCGTCGCTGACCGGTGTTGGTCCAGCGTGCGCATAATCGCAGGTGCAAAGATCACCGCCACAATGGCCAGCACGAATCCGAGTGCGATAACCAATCCCAGGATAATGAAGATCGCCCGCATAACCGGAGAGAGACCTTTGTGCGGCCCTTTCGAAGGGCGCGAACACTGCTGCGCATTTTTCCGAGTCGCGTCGGCGGCGTGGGATTGCCGATCGTCTCGGCATAAAGATTAACTAATGAGACAACAACTCCGTGTTTCACTTCCACGTCGCCCAGTTCATGGATGTACGGCTGCCAGCGACGCTGTTGGGCCAAGTCGTCGGCAACGCGTTTACTCACGAGAATGTGGCCAGCGTCGCCACAATCCATCACTCGCTGCGCGATGTTGATTCCTACGCCGGCAATGTTTTCGCGCCCGTTTGCATCCTTTAGGTGATGGACCGGGCCGCTGTGGATTCCCATCCTCACCGGAAGGCTTGGTTGCGCGCGCAAAGCCTGGCTGATCTCCAATGCGCATTCGACCGGCTCTTCCACTGATCCGGCAAAAACCAGCGCCATGCCGTCGCCGGTCGGCAAAATGGTAAGCTGGCCCGCAGCCTCGGCCGCGCGCGCCGCTTCGGTGTTGCGCACAATCTGATTCAGCTCCTGAAGCGCTTCCGATTGTTCGTCAGTCAGCAACTTGGAATAGCCGACGATGTCCATGAAAAGTACGTGCGCGATCTCCAGGCGCTTCGCTTTCTGCTCGTCAGCCATGACGCGCGACTCTACTGGCTGAGCGCAATGGTCTCTAGCGTATTCTTTTGCCGCGAGCGAAGGGACGAACAGGATGTGACTGATTGCGACCTTGATGTTTCAAGGACCCAACATGTGATTCGCGTTCTACTCCCATACCGCGATCTCATGAAGATCCGAGCTTGGTCAGGCTGATCTGACAGATGCTTTAATTTGTTTTCGCCTGATTCGTGTGTTTCGTGGGCGAAAATCAACGGAGACATCACATGGCAAACCAAAAGGCTGAATCGAAACGTCTGCTCTCATATGACATCGCGGAATGGGCTTGCTCACTGAAATACGAGCATCTTTCAGCGGAGGCGATCCAGGCAGCGAAATTGTTCTGGTTCGACTCTATCGGCTGCGCGCTCGGTGGCAGCCAGCAAGAGGATGCCAGGATTTTGCTGAAACATCATCGCGCGATGGGCGGGGGAAATGGAAAAGCCACGGCATTCGTTTCCGGCTTCAAAACCAACCCGGTCGACGCAGCATTCATGAATGGTCACATGATCCGAGCCATGGATTACAACGACATTTATTGGAAAGCCGATCCGTGTCATCCCAGCGATTTGATCGCTGCGCCACTGGCGCTCTGCGAAAGCGAAGGGCTAGGCGGAAAAGATCTAATTCTTGCCACTATCATTGCCTACGAAATCGAAATGCGACTTTGTGAGATCGGCCGGCCGGGCGTGCGTGAATACGGCTGGCATCATGCGACTCTCAGCGCGTTCGCGGCGCCGATCGCGGCGGGACGCGTGCTCAATCTCACGCCCGATCAGATGGTGTCGGCCATGGGTATCAGCGCTGCGCGCACATTTTGCCCAGGCGCGGTGACGGCCGGCAAACTGACCAATATGAAGAACACGGTCGATCCGTGGGCGGGACGAATGGGGGCGGAAAGCGCGCTGCTGGCGCGCGAAGGATTCTCCGGACCGGAACACATCATCGATGGCAAGGAAGGTCTGTTCGCCGTGTTCCATCACGTGCAATACAAGGGACAACCTGCAAGCTTCGATGGCGATGGATTAATCAAGGATTTGCCGACATCACCAAAGTCCCACTACCGCATCCTGGATTGCGGGATGAAAAGTTTCCCGATCGAAGCGCTCAGCCACGCGCCGCTCACGGCCATGATGAAGACGATTAAGGAAAACACGATTAAGGCGGACGACGTTAAAGAAATCAAAGTCGAAGTGATCGCCCGCGCCGCGGATATTCTCGGTGATCCCCACAAGTATCGGCCAGACTCCAAAGAGACTGCCGATCATTCGCTGCCTTATTGCATGGCCGTGGGCCTCGTCGATGGAATGGTGACGCCGCTGCAATTCAAAGAGGAGCGCGTGCTCGATAAATCGCTGATTCCAATCATGGACAAGATAAAAGTTGTGCGCGAACGACGAGTTCGAAGCGCTCTTTCCAAAGTTTCAGCCGAGCCGCGTAACCATCACTACAAATGACGGCAAATGAGCATTCCACTCGCGTCGATGTGCCAAAAGGCGATCCGCGCGATCCGATGACCGAGGATGAAATTGCGGTGAAATTCACCGCGCTCGGCGGCGACGTGATCGGCAAGGATCAATGCAAGAAATTGCAGAAGCTCCATCATGAATTTGGAGAACGCCGGGAAGCTGGACGAACTTCTGCGAGCTGACGAGTCGCGCGCTAATTTCCTGGGCTCGGGGAGCGCACGCGTCTCACGTGCTGATTTTCGGCGCACGCCTCGCCGACTTAAAGCTTCCGCAAGGAACAATCCGTTGTCTATACCAGGGCAAAAAGATTCGCTGACGGCGAGCCACCGCAGCCAGCATGCGGGCCGCGTGCGCTCCCCGGATTACGCCGTCGCGCTGCCGTCGTCTCGCACCGAACTGAATTCCCTGAGCCAGCGGAAGTTCGCTGGAGAAATTGATCGTGTTCGTCTGGCGCCGCATGTACTCTTCCAGCAATCGCTGCCGCTCTCGCGGCCGCCGCCGGTTTGTTTTTCGCCGCCGAATGCGCCGCCAATCTCCGCACCGCTGGTTCCAGTGTTCACGTTGGCAATTCCGCAATCGCTTCCAACGGCGCTGACGAATTTTTCCGCCTCGCGCACGTCATTGGTGAAAATCGATGAAGTCAATCCCTGCGGCACATCGTTGTGAATCGCCATGGCTTCATCAAAATCGCGATACGTCATCAGATAAAGCAGCGGACCGAACGTTTCGTGCTTAACGATGTCGAAATTTGGCTTGGCCGTTGCCAGGCATGGCTTCATGTAAGCATCGCCGGGAACGGTGAGCCGTTCGCCGCCGTAAAGCACCTCGCCGCCTTCGTCCTTCAACCGCTGAATCGACTGCTGCACCATCTCGACAGCGCCTTTGTCGATGAGCGGGCCCATCACAGTTTTGCGATCCAGCGGATTGCCAATCGGCAAACTCTTGTAAGCGCCAAGAAGCTTATCGCGAACCTTCGACGCAACCGACTCGTGCATGATCACACGCCGCGTAGAAGTGCAACGCTGGCCGGCGGTGCCCACAGCGCCGAAAAAGATCGATTGCACCGCCATGTCGAGATCGGCGCTCGGCGTGACGATTAGCGCGTTGTTGCCGCCAAGTTCCAGAATCGTTCGACCCAGCCGCCCGTTAACAGCTTTGGCGACATTAAATCCCATGTTGGTCGAGCCGGTAGCCGATACCAGTGGAATTCGCGGATCGTCGGCCAATTTTTGTCCGACCGTTTTACGATCGCCCACCAGCAGAGTAAAAATCGCCGGGTCAGCGCCGGTTTCGCGACAGACGCGCTCGGCAATTTTCGTGACGGCGATGGCCGTAAGCGGCGTTTTCTCCGACGGTTTCCAAACCGTCGCATCACCGCAGACGGCGGCGAGCGCCGCGTTCCACGACCATACCGCGACTGGAAAATTGAACGCCGTGATCACCGCGACTACGCCAAGTGGATGCCATTGCTCCATCAGGCGGTGGCTCGGACGCTCCGACTGAATCGTTAGGCCGTAAAGCATGCGCGATTGGCCAACGGCGAAATCGCAGATGTCGATCATCTCCTGCACTTCGCCTTCGCCCTCAGCGATGATCTTTCCGGTCTCCAGGGTGACGAGTTGCCCGAGCTCGTGTTTCGATTCGCGCAGCGCATTACCGAGCCGGCGAACCGTTTCGCCGCGCACCGGTCCGGGTGTGACGCGCCATTTCAAAAACGCTTCATGCGCCCGCGCGATGGCTTTCTTGTAATCGTCATCGGATGCGGTGCGCACGCTGGCCAGTCGCCGCCCATCAATGGGCGAAATCTTGTCGAGCTTCGCACCGCCCCCGCGCCATTCGCCATCGAATACGCCGGAGTTCTCGTCGGTGAGTCCCAATTTTTCGAGAGGTGTTTGCATATTGAGCGCCTAAAGCTTCAACGGTGTTACTTGCGTCATTTGCCGGCAGAATTTGCGCATCAACTCCATCGCTTCGTCAATCACATCGGCAGTAATGTCGAGTGCGGGTCGGAAACGGATCGAATTCTCACCGGAACGAAGCGTAAGAATACCGAGGTCGAATAAGCCGTGCCAAAATTCTTCGCGCGTTTTCGCATCGGGTAGATCAAACGCAAGGAATAACCCACGGCCGCGTGCAGCGGAAATCAGCGGCTCTTCGCTTTCCAGGTCCCGAAGTTGATCGAGGAAATAGGCGCCCACTTTCCCGGCATTCTGGACCAGACGTTCCTCCTCGATGATGCGCAGATAGTGCGTCGAGCGCACCATGTCGGTGAAGTTTCCTCCCCAGGTGGAATTCAAACGGCTTGGCAGCCGAAACGCGTTGTCTTCAACTTCGTCGATGCGCGGGCCGGCCATCACGCCGCAGACCTGCGCTTTTTTCCCAAACGCCATCAAGTCCGGCACAACATCGAAATGTTCGCAGCACCAGTTCCGGCCGGTGGCTCCCATCCCGCATTGAATCTCATCGAAAATCAGCAGGATATCGCTCTCGTCGGAAATTTTTCGCAATGTTTGCAGCCATTCGCCGCGAAAATGATTATCGCCTCCCTCGCCCTGGATCGGCTCGATAATGATCGCGCAAATGTCGATGCCACGCTGCGCGATGAAGTCGCGAATCTCGCGCTCGGCCTTCCGTTCGCGCTCAATCACGTCCGCCTCGCGTTTCGATTCCGGAAGGGCAAAATCGATGTACGGGCACGAGACGCGTGGCCAATCGAATTTCGCGAACAAATCCGTTTTGCGCGGATCGGTATTCGTCAGGCTCATCGTGTAACCGCTCCGCCCATGAAATGCATGACGGAAATGCAACACCTGCGTGCCGCGCTCGCCATGGCCTGCAGCCATGTTCTTGCGCACCTTCCAATCCATCGCGGCTTTCAGACAGTTCTCGACTGCCAGCGCGCCGCCTTCGATGAAGAGATAACGTTCCAGCGGCGGCAAACCGACTACCCGCTCGAAGGTTTCCACAAACTCCGCGTAGCCCTGCGAGTAAACATCCGAGTTCGCGACCTTGACTTTCGCCGCTCGCAACAAATCGCGTCGCACCTCCGGTTCGTCGAAGTGCGGATGGTTAAAACCGACCGTCATCGATCCGAAGAATCCGTAGAGATCGATAAGGCGGCGATTATCGACCGAATTCTGCAGATATGAGCCGCGGCTTTTATCGAGGTCGACGACGATCTTGAAACCGTCGAGCAGAACGTGTTCCTCGATCGTTTCGAGAACTTTCGAGGGAGCGATTTGTTTTTCGCTCTCGCTCTTTGGTATGCGGTTTCGGGTCGAAGGTGTCTCCGCGAGGGCGGGTGCGATACTCATCCAAGATCGTAATCTGTTGCGCCGATGCGGTCAATCATCGTAGGGGCGATTGACCTCAATCGCCAAGGCGGTTCAGGTGAACCGCCGCTACCTTTACACAATGCCCTCGCGCAACAGCGCGTGTTTTCCGGCGAGCAAATCCTGCACGAGGTTGTAGCCGCGTTTATCGGCGTTGCGCGCGGTGCCGGCAAAATGGTGATCGATTCGCATGCGCGCCGAGCGGCAGAAATAGTCTGCGACGGAAAGAATTTCATCGGCCGGTTTACCCTGATCGAGCAGCCATTGCGCATAAGAACATGTCGCGCTGATCGCAAATAACTCTGTCGCGATCCCGACAAATCTCGAAAGGAGCAGTTGCTCCCGGTCCAGTTTCGGACCGAAGCGCGCCATGGCGTGAAACAATCCGCGTGCCAGCCGTTTGCTTGTGCGAGCGGCATAATTGACGTGGCCGAGAAGCGTTTCGTGCAAATTGTCGATCTTGCCGGCGCTGCTCGGCAGCCACTGACGCGGATACCAACCGGCATAGAATTTCCCGGAACTCAAAACGGCTTTTGCCCGGTCGGACATGGGAAGCTGCGTGTTGAAAATTGCCCCGCCTACCTTCAAATGCGGATCAAGCGCTTCGCGCGCAATGAAGAGCCGCATGATTTCGCTCGAGCCTTCGAAAATCATGTTGATCCGGCAATCACGCAGGAAACGCTCCACCGGCACCGGCTCCTCGCCGCGACCGGCGAGCGATTCGGCCGTCTCATAGCCGCGCCCGCCGCGCACCTGCATGGCTTCATCGGCGATGCGCCAGGTTGTTTCCGTGGCCCACATTTTGCACATGGCAGTTTCGATGCGCAGATCGCCCGCTTTGCGATCGACCATTGCCGAAGTAAGAAACGTCATCGCTTCCATGGCAAAGACGTTGCCCGCCATCTCCGCGATTTTTCCCGCAATGGCCGCGTGCTGGCCAATCGGCACGCCCCACTGAATCCGCTCCGACGCCCATTTTCGGCAGATCTCCAGCAAACGTTTCGACAAACCGACGCACGCAGCCGGAATCGTCAGGCGGCCAGTGTTCAAGGTCGTTAGCGCAACTTTTAATCCCGAGCCCTCTTTCGAAATCATGTTTTCGCGCGGCACGCGCACGTTCGTGAACTTCACGATGCCATTGTAAAGCGCGCGCAAACCCATGAAATGACAGCGATACGTGATCTCGAGTCCGGGCGAATCGACATCGACAATGAATGCAGTGATTTGTTTGCGCTCCCTGCCGTTGACGATTTTCGGCGCGGTCCGCGCCATCACCACCAGCACGCCGGCTTTAATCAAATTTGTGCACCAAAGCTTCTCGCCGTTGAGGATGAACGCGGAACCGTCTTCGGTCGGATCTGCGCGCAGACTCATGTTCGCCGGATCCGAGCCAGCGTTCCATTCCGTCAGCGCGAAGGCGGAAATCTCGTGGCGCGCGACCCGTGGCAAATACTTTTGCTTTTGTTCTTCTGTGCCGAAAAGCAGTAACGGTTGCGGGACGCCGATCGATTGATGCGCGGAAACGAGCGCGGTAAGGTTTGCGTCCCAGCTTCCAAGCAACATGGCCGCGCGTCCGTAATTGACCTGGGACAAACCGAGGCCGCCGTATTGCTTCGGGATTTTCACGCCGAACGCACCCATCGCGAAAAGATCATCGATGTTCTTTTGCGGTATTTCGCCCGTTCGATCGATTTCGTCGGCATCGATATTTTCGCGCAGATATTTTTGCAGACTGACAAGAAATTCCTCACCCGCGGCGCGGTCCTCGCCGTTTGCGCCGGATAAGGATGGATACGCGAGAAATCGTAGCGGCCGACGAAAAGGTTGCTGGCAAAACTGCCGCGGTCTTCGAGCGGATCGCGCGCGGCCTCGGCTAGCTCAAGCGCTTCGCGCTTGCCTTTGGACATCTTCGAGGTGTCGATCACAGCTGCAGCCACCGGCTTTTCGGGCTTCGCGCTGGTTTCTTGCGCGATTTGTTTCTCCGACGCTTCGAGTGGGGATTTCATATCATCCGTCTTTCATTCCGAGCGAAGTCGAGGCTGCAACGCAGCGGGAGAAGTCCGCGATGCCAGACTCTCAATCTCTCGATATGCTCTGAGAAAATTAGAGATGTCTCGACTTCGCTCGACATGACAGGAATGGAGTTCGAGTGGCTGTCAGTCCTCATAAAATTTCGTTCCTTCGCGAGCGTGCTTCTTCAAGATTTCGCAGGGCGAAAATTTTTCTTCGGTTCGGGCCAGCCGTTCCAGTTCGTTAACCGTCTTCTTTAATCCAAAGTGTTCCGCGAATCGCAACGGCCCGCCGCGAAACGGCGCGAAACCGGTTCCCAAAATCATTCCGTAATCTGCGTCCGCCGGAGATTCCACCACTTTCTCTTCCACGCAACGAGCGGCCTCGTTCACCATCAACAAGATGAGCCGATGGGCTAGCTCCTCTTCGTTTAATCGTAAACGCGGGTCGCGATGCCGGTCTAGCGGAATATTTGGACCCTCTGGACCTTCCGGTTCGCCGTGCAAACCTCGCCGCCACTGCACCAGCGCCTCGTTAGGCGACTGGGTCTTGCCTTCGTATTTGTAAAAGCCCGCACCTGTTTTGCGACCAAGCATCTGCTTATCACGCAACCAAAGCAGAATAGTTGGGACATGATCGCGCTGCCCGTAAGCTTTCTCCAGCGTGTTAGCAATATCGACAGTAATGTCCACGCCGATTTCGTCGATCAATCGCAACGGTCCCATCGGCATGCCCCATTCTATCAATGCCCCATCGATACGCTCCGCATCCACGCCACTTTCGAAAAGCTCTGCGGCATCGAGCAAATAGGGAAACAAAACGCGGTTCACCAGGAACCCAGGACTGTCGCGCACGATTACCGGTAGTTTCCCGATTTGCCGAACAAAACCCAGACTCCGCTCACGCGTTTCCTCGGATGTCTCCCTGGCGATCACAACCTCCACCAGTTTCATTCGGCTTACCGGATTGAAAAAATGCAAGCCGATGACGCGCTCGGGCGCGACGGTCACATCCGCCAGTTCGCTGACCGGTAGCGCGGAAGTATTTGTGGCGACGATCGTTTTGGGGCCTGCCTCCATCGCCAGTTCGCGGAAAATCTCCTTTTTGACGCTCAGTTTTTCCGAGGCGGCTTCGATGATGAATTGCACATCGCGCAATTCCATCGGGGCGGTCGAGCCACAGATGCGGGCGCGACCCTGTTTTGCCTTTTCTTCAGTCATCAAGCCGCGCTTCACTGCGTCGGCATAGATTTTTTCGATGTTCGCCAAACCGCGATCGATCTGTTCGCGCGCGACATCGCGCAGGATCACGGAGACGCCGCGCGAGCTGAGCCATTGCGCGATGCCGGAGCCCATGACTCCGGCGCCAATCACAGCGGCATGCACGATCTTTTCAGGCGCCGTTCGCGAGGTTCCCTTCTTGTATTTCTCCGCGAGAAAGAAATTACGAATCAGGTTTTGCGTCGCCTCAGTTTTGCCAAGCTCCACAATCGCCTCCAACTCCAATGCGAGCGACTGCTGCGTGGAAGCAGAAAGAGTATTCTTAATCAGGTCGATGGCGCGCCCCGGAGCCGGATTGTGACCGCGAGGCGTGGGAATTTCCCCCTCGACTCTTGTGGGCGGTGAAAGTTTGCGCTTGCCGACACGCAGCTTTTCGCGGGCGCGTTCAAGAACCTGATCCCGTGGCGCGACTTCGTCGACTAGTCCGACCTTCAAAGCTTCCTGAGCAGAATAAAGTTTGCCCTTCAAAATCACCTCAGCGGCTTTTGCTGAACCAATCAATCGCGGCAGACGGGTGCATCCGCCCCAGGCGGGAATTAATCCAAGCGTAGTTTCGGGAAGTCCGATCCGTGTCGCTGAATCATCGGATGCGACGCGATAATCGCACGCGAGCGCAACCTCGTAGCCACCGCCAGCCGATGCACCATGAATGATGGCAACCGTCGGGATTTTGAGATCGGCCAGACGATTGAAGACCTGCTGCCCCTGCGCGATGAATCCGCGCATTTCCCCGCTCTTTGCTCCTTTCAATAGCGTTTTCAAATCCGCGCCCGCAACGAAGATGGATTTTTTTGCAGACGTGATGATCAGCCCACGCAGCGAGGTGTCTTTCTCGACGAAATCGAGATGTGTATTCAATTCCTCGACAGTCG
This sequence comes from uncultured Verrucomicrobiae bacterium, assembly GCA_963757675.1. Lineage (GTDB taxonomy): Bacteria > Verrucomicrobiota > Verrucomicrobiia > Chthoniobacterales > UBA10450 > Udaeobacter. The sequence continues at coordinate 57,557 of CAVWTH010000005.1, forward strand.
CGGCATCGAATATGTTGGCGCCCGAGTCGGGTCGATCGAAGGTGAGCACGCAAATGTGATCGTCGCCAATCGCGCGCCGAATCATTGGAGCTGTAGCAACTGCGGACATTCTCTTCATTTTGGAGCGTTTCCGGCAAATTCCAAGTGCAGAGGTAAGGATGCCGCGCTGCGGCGTCCGGACATCGCGGCGCGATGTCCCTACCATTGCGTGCGCTAAGCGCGAGTGGTAGAAACGCGACGTGGTCGGCAAGATTTTAGAGCCTGAAATCAGGAGCATGATCGAGGCCCGTAACTTTGGGGCCTTGCGCGAAGTGTTTCGTGAATGGCCGCCGGCGGATGTGGCCGAAGTCATCCTCGATCTTCCCGAGGACGAGCAGGTGATCATCTTTCGCGTCCTGCCGCACGCGCTGGCTGCAGATGTTTTTGAATATCTCGACTTCGACGCGCAACAGCAATTGCTGCGCGCCATGGCTCACGAACAGGTGGTGGCGATTCTTAATGAAATGTCGCCGGACGATCGCACGGCACTGCTCGAGGAGATGCCAAGCGCAGCGGCGCGGCAGTTAATCCGATTGCTCACGCCGGAAGAACGCCGGGTAGCCACATCGCTGCTTGGTTATCCAGAAGACAGCGTGGGTCGTTTGATGACACCGGATTTCATCGCCATTAGAGAAGATTGGACGGTGCAACAAGTGCTCGATTATATCCGCAAACACGGCCAGGACAGCGAAACGCTGAACGTCATCTACGTCGTCGATGATCGCGGGAAGCTCATCGATGACCTGCGAATGCGCGAGTTTCTCCTGCGGCCGCTCGATGCGAAGGTGAGCGATTTTCGCGATCACACATTCGTGGCGTTGAACGCGACCGATTCCCAGCAGGACGCCCTGAATACTTTTCGCAAATACGATCGCACCGCGATGCCGGTCGTAGATACCAGCGACGTGCTGGTTGGCATCGTGACCATCGACGACATGCTCGATGTCGCCGAAAAGGAAGCCACCGAGGACATCCAAAAATTCGGTGGCATGGAAGCGCTGGAGGAGCCCTACATGCGGATTCCGCTCTGGCGCATGGTGCGCAAACGCGCCGGCTGGCTCATAATTCTGTTCCTGGGAGAAATGTTGACCGCGACGGCGATGGCAAGTTATCAGGAGGAACTGGCAAAGGCGCTTGTGCTGGCGCTGTTCCTGCCGCTCATCGTTTCAAGTGGCGGCAACTCCGGCTCGCAAGCTTCCACTTTAATGATTCGCGCCATGGCACTAGGGGAGGTGACGTTGCGTGATTGGTGGCGGGTGATGAGTCGAGAAGTGCAGGCTGGGCTTTCGTTGGGCGTGATTCTGGGAGCCATCGGCGTTTTGCGCGTAGGCGCATGGGCAATCATCGGCGAACAATATTTCCATCGACAACCGTACGGTCCGCACTGGCCACTCGTAGCGCTTACGGTGGGCATTGCGTTGGTGGGCGTCGTGCTTTGGGGATCACTTTCCGGATCCATGCTTCCGTTTCTCCTTCGCAGAATCGGAGCCGACCCCGCGACCTCGTCCGCCCCTTTTGTTGCAACGCTTGTCGATGTTACAGGACTAATCATCTATTTCAGCATTGCCCTGGTCATCATGCGCGGTGTGATGCTGTAGCCGCGGGCGGCGACCGCGGCGGACGCATGTGGTCAGTTCTTGGATTGCCGACAACAACGCCGTCGGGTACAACTGAACTAACGTTATGTTCTCGATTCAAAAGATCCTCGGGCGTGATGGAAAGTTCTACGACTTGCTCGAAGCGAGCGCACAACAGGCCGACGGCAGCGTGCATCATTTGATCGGCCTGCTGGAAAAACTCCAACAAAACGAAACGCCCGCGAATTTGGAGGAATTCGCGCACAGTCGGCGCGAAGACAAGCGGATCACTCAGGAACTGACCGAGCAGCTTTCAAAAACGTTTGTCACGCCTTTGGAGCGGGAGGATATCCAGGAACTGGCTGCTGCTCTTTATAAAATACCGAAGACGGTGGAAAAAATCGGTGAACGCATTTTGATCTGTCCGGAGGATCTGCGCGGACACAGTTTTCAAAAACAGATGGAGTTGCTCGATCAGGCGGCCGAAACGGTATTGGCCATGGTGAAACAGTTGCGCAAAGGCATCGACGCCCGCACCGCGCGGGAGATGAACGCGAAACTCCAGGCGATCGAAGGCGATGCGGATCAGCTTGAACTGGACCGGCTTCGCGATCTTTTCCAAGGCAGTTACGAGCCGAAGCAGATCATTTTTTTGCACGATCTTTACGGCCTCCTGGAGAAGGTGATCGACCGCTGCCGGGACGCCGGCAACATCATCCTGCAGGTGGCGCTAAAGTATTCGTAGCAAGCTCATCGCGTGCTCACGCTCATTTTCGTCGTCATCGCTGCGATCGTTTTCGAATACAGCAACGGCTTTCACGACGCCGCAAACGCGATTGCCACCGTCGTATCGACGCGAGTCCTTACGCCGCGCAAGGCGATCGCCATGGCTGCCTTTTTCAATCTCACCGGCGCGCTCTTCGGCGGCGCGGTTGCTTCCACAATCGGCAAGGGACTGGTGGACACGGATATCGTCACAATGACCACTGTGCTTTGCGCGCTAATCGCCGCGTTCGCGTGGAACATGATCACGTGGTGGTTCGGATTGCCGTCCAGCTCGAGCCATTCGCTGATTGGCGGCCTTTGCGGAGCTGCCCTGGCTTCTGCGCGCGGCGATTGGTCAGTGATCAAATGGGATGCGGGTGTGTGGCCAAAAGTGGTTGTGCCGATGATCATGTCGCCTTTTGCTGGATTTATCTTCGGCGCGCTGTTGATGTTCCTGCTTTTCGTCGTGCTCCATCGATTCACACCGCAATTTGTTCATTCGCTGTTCGGGAAGCTTCAAATCTTCAGCGCGGCATGGATGGCTCACAGCCATGGGTCGAATGACGCGCAAAAGACCATGGGCATCATTGCGCTTGCACTTTTTACCGGCACTAAGGCTGGCAGCTTCGATCATTTACCCGGCTCCCTGGCTTTCCTGAAGACTCCAACCTTCTTCCTGCCGGTTTGGGTCATTGTCCTCTGTGCGCTAACGATGGCCGTGGGAACAGCCGCCGGCGGTTGGCGAATCATTCGCACGCTCGGCCATCGCATGGTGAAATTGCAGCCAGTAAACGGATTCGCCGCGGAAACCACTGCCGCAGTAATTATCCAGGCAGCGAGCTATTACGGTATTCCGCTTTCAACGACACATGTAATCACAACTTCGATCATGGGCGTCGGCGCAGTGAAACGTTTCAGCGGAATGCGATGGACCGTCGTCGAGCGAATCATTTGGGCCTGGCTGTTTACGTTGCCCGCCAGCGGACTGATTGGTTATGCCCTTCAACGGATTGCGAATGCGTGGCTTTGACGCAGTAGCCAAAGATCTTTGTAAGTCGCTCGCTGTATTCCACGGGCGCGGCGGGTGAGATTACAATTTATCCAGATCCCCGATTACTTTTTCCATGCCGCTAACCACAAGCGTAAACCGATCGTAGTCGAGCTTGTCGGGTGTGTCGTTAGCTGAATGATAGAACGGATAACGAAAAGGCGCGGTGTCGGTGACCATGATGCCAGGATAACCGTGTCGCCAGAACGACCGTTGATCCGACCAGCTCACACCGGGGATGAATGCGGGAAGCGCAGCGCCTTCAGATGGAATCTTTGCGTGTTTGCGAAACAGCGCGACTACGCGACGCAGCAGCGCTCGCGAATGAACGTTGCTGACGAATCCGATGAAGTTGCCAACTTTCGGATAAAAGATGCCTAGTCCGGGCGATGGATAGGTTTGTGAGCCTGGCGCATCAGAAAAATAGCCGATGGTTTCCAGGCTGATCATGGCGGAGATCTTGTCGCCGCGCGTTTTGCAACCGCCGGCGTAAATATCGCTTCCCATTTCACCCGACAAGAAATAGGGCGGCTCCTCGTTCACAAATGCGACGAACCGCAGGGTGTGTTGCATCGTTTTCCCAGCAAAACGCCGGGCTAAAGCCAGGAGCGCAGCGACCCCGCTTCCATTGTCGTTCGCACCGGGGGAACCAAATACTGAGTCGTAATGTGCGCCGATGACGATAACTGACGGCGGACTGAGACCGCCGCTCCTTGCAGAGCGCGGCCGGGAATTTCTGCTTCTATATTGTGGCAGGCCTGCCCCCGAATTTCGTAGCTGTCTCGTCGCGGTCGAAGACCGGCGCGTGAAAAGGAATCTTCGATGAAATCAACGGCCGCATTCAGTTGTGGATAGTGCCACATATTTCGCTCACCGATTTCGCCGGCGAGTTTTTGCACATCGGCGCGAAGCTCTTCCCGTAACATCACTTCTTCTGGCGACAGGGGCGCAGGTTTCGAAATGTTTTTGCCGGGCATCCTCACTCCAAACCACCAAAGTAACGCAAGAATTGCAACGACTGCGATGAGAACGCGCAGAGCGCTGACGAGTATTCGTTTGAACACGTGGTATAAAAGGTTACTGCGCAATGCCTGGCGGCCACCCCCTGCACAATGACCGCACGTTATGCGATCTTCCTTCGAAAGCGCAAAGCGCAGAGACCAAATAGCAAGTTCGACATCAGGATCAAAACGACAAGGTTCTGCCAGTATTCGAAAAGATTTGCTCCCCGCAAAATAATAGCGCGCATGAGTGCTATAAAATACGTGGTGGGAAAGAGGGTGCCGAGCGCATAAAAAATCCATGGCATGGTTTCACGCGGAAAAATGAATCCGGAAAAGAAAACGCTCGGTAACAGAAACACCATCGCCATCTGCAGCGCCTGCATTTGGTTCTCGGCAAAGGTGCCGATGAGCAAACCGAGGCTGAGCAACGCAAACACATACACCAGCGTTGAAAACAGCATCGCGACGATGCTTCCTTCGATGGGGACGAAAAACAAGAACCGCATGACCAGAAAGAGGACCACGGCCATCGCCATTCCAATACACAAATACGGAACCAGTTTGCCGAGCATGAGACCCGCGGGACTGAGAGGGCTGACCAGCAATTGCTCCAGCGTGCCGCGTTCTCGTTCGCGTACCAGGGCCATGGCTGAAGCCACTGTCGTCCCGATTTGCAATACAATGCCGATCACGCCCGGTACATAGAAGTTCGGAGCGCGCATTGCCGGGTTGTAAAGCATCTGCGGCCGAATATCGATCGGCACATCTCGCCGGCCCCTCTCGCGTAGAAGCAACTCCAGCGACTGCGTCAACGTCACGCCGAGTCCGGTGTTGAGAGCTTGCAGCGCTGTGGTGGAATTGGATCCATCGACGAGCAGTTGCACCTGCGCAGAGTGGCCCGAATTAAGGTTGCGGGTAAAGTTCGGCGGGATATCCAACGCAGCGTAAGCGCGGCCTTTGCGCATTTCGCTCTCCAGCTCATCCAGGCTTTGCACTTCGCCTACTACGCGAAACGTCTGTGTGTTCACGAAGCGATCGATCAACTCGCGGCTCTCAACGCTACGGTCTTCGTTCAGAACAAGCATCGCCATGTGTTTCACGTCGTTGTCCAGCGCGTAACCGAACGCAACCATCTCGATCAACGGAGGAAAAAACATGAAGAACAGCGTCATCGGATCACGCCAGACGATGATGAATTCCTTAAAGAGAATTGCTCCCAGCCCGCGAAAAAATTTGTGTTTCATCAGGCGGCCTTCTGTTGTTCGGCAGCGTGCTTGGCGGAAAGCTCGACAAACACATCCTCAAGTGAGGGACCTATCTCGTGAATCTCGGCATGAGTGACGCCGACTTTGCGCAGCTGTTCGTCGATCTGCGCGCGCTTCACGCTTTCATCCACCAGCAAATGCATGGATTGACCGAAGACCGTGGCTGTGCGGACGCCGCTCATCTGGTGTATGGCTTGCAGTGCTGTGGTCACGTGATCACAAGTCACATCCAGGCGGCGTGTTCCGGATGGATTTACTTCGGGAAGTTTCTTTAAGTCGTCCGGCTCGCCGCACACGATCAATTTCGACATGTAAATGTAGCCTACGTGATCGCAGCGCTCCGCCTCGTCCATGTAATGCGTGGTCACAAAAAGCGTCATGCCTTTACCGGCGAATTCGAAGAGCAAATCCCAGAGCTCGCGACGCGCGACGGGATCAATGCCGGCTGTTGGTTCATCGAGAAAAAGGACGGTCGGCCTGTGCATGAGCGAGCAAGCCATGGCGAGACGTTGTCGCCAGCCGCCGGAAAGCTGGGACGCGCGCCTGTTGATGTACGGTTCGAGATGCGTCGTTGCGATCATTTCGTCACGACGCTGGTTCAATTCGTGACCGCGTAATCCGTAAAGTTTCCCGGCAAAGATAAGGTTCTCATTCACGGTCAGTTCGTCGTAGAGCGAAAATTTCTGCGACATGTAGCCGATCATTTCCTTGATCGGTTCGATATCTCGCACCACGTCGTGCCCGCCGATGCGAGCGGTTCCGTCGCTCGGCTCCAGGATTCCGCACAACATCCGGATCACGGTTGTTTTCCCGGAACCGTTCGGGCCGAGAAACCCGAAGATCGACCCTTTTCCCACGGAAAACGAAACGTGATCCACAGCAGTGAATGTCCCGAAGCGCTTCGTCAGCCCCTCCACTTCAATCATCGGCTCGGCTACCCTTCCACATGGGCTGATCGACGTGTCTTTCGTGTCCTGTGTACTCATGCGATGGGTATTCAATTCATTTCACATTCGGAAAGTAGACGTTAGCAGACATCCCGGCGCGCAAGCGATCGTCGTCGCTGGGCAGACGAATTTTCACTCCAAACACTTGTTTGATCCGGTCCGCGACGGTTTGCACGTTGCGCGGCGTAAACTCAGCCTGCCGATTTATCTGCTCCACTACGCCATCAAAATCTTTGCCCGGAAACGAATCGACACGGACACGAACGTGCTCGCCGAGTTTGATCAAACCCAGCCAGGATTCCTGAACATAAACGCGCACCCAAAGATGTCCGGTCAGGATCAGCGTGGCGGCTTCGCGATTTGCCGGCAGCACATCGCCCACTTTCACACTAAGCACTTCGAGAATGGAATCGGCCGGCGCGGTAATCTGCATTTCCGCCAATTGCGCATCAATATCGGCAAGTTGTGCACGCGACATCGCGATACGCATTTTCGCCGCCGCGACATTTTTCTCCTGAGTTTTCGCCAAGCTGTCGGCCCGCTCAGCGTCACTTGAAGAAACGACTTTTCGCTTCAGTAAATCCTGCTGGCGGCGCGCTTCAGCTTGCAGAAACACCAATTGTGCTTCCTGCGCGTCCGCGTCGTGGACCGAAGTGTCGATTTGCGCTTGGGCAAGATCGCGACGCGCTCGCAACTCTGAAGCATCCAGCTGGATGATCGGTTGTCCCTCGTGCAAATGATCGCCCTCCCACGCGAAAATTTTCTCAACGCGTCCGCCGGAGCGTGGGCCCACATGCGCTTCGTCTACTTCGATGGTTCCCGAAACCGCATTCCCGTGACCGCCGCAACCGGCGAGCAAGAGAAGTAACGTCAACGCTCCCGTTGCGCGCATCAGTTGGTCGCCACGGCGATTGCGTCCCACGGTGCGGCGAGTTGATCGATTTTCCCTAACGAATAACGCGCTCATGCTTTCCGTCCTTTTGATGTCAGCACGCCTTCGAGAATAATTTTGAGGATCCCGGTGTACCCTTCTTTCGGCATCATCCCAAGCTCCTCCATCTTCGGCGGATTCATGATCGATTGAACCATCGCCAGTAAAATTTCGATGATCAGCTTGGCCGGGACATCCTTGCGCACCATTCCCGTCCGTTGCCCATCAACAAATAACGTTCCGATGTAGCGCTGGATGAGTGCTGCCCGACGGCGTTCGACGAGTTTGAAGACGTCCGGCGCTTTCTGGCGCATATCGCGCACGAACGGCGGTTTAATCTCATCCAATTCGCGTCGGGTGCCGGCCAACAACTCCCGCAAGGTCGCCGGGAAATCGTGCAGATGCGCGCGCGTAACTTCCTTCAGCGTCGCTTCGACGCCTGCCAATTTATCGGCCAGCACCGCCTCCAGCAGATCGAACTTGCCCGGAAAATGAGCGTAGAGCGTTTTCTTACTAATCCCCAACTCCTCCGCAAGATCATCCATGGTCACTCTGCGGAATCCGTGACTAAAAAAGTGGACCCGCGCGGCATCAACAATTCGCTGCCGGTTCGGATCACGCTTTCGGCTTCGCGGTCGCGGTTTGTGTGCCGGTTTCATATCCGCGATAGTCTTAGCACATTGTGGAAACTAATCTAGTATATTTAGTTTCCGAGATCTACAGCCAACATTTCGGGCTGCGAATACCCTGTTGATCGCAAGCAAACAATTCTGGGCAAAAAGGTGTCGCCCGGCTAAAAGTGAGCGTGGTGAATCTGAAGACAGCCGCACGATTGGTTAGTCTTCTTGCTGTATGCACCGCGCCGACTGCGCGCACCGCCGGCTTGCACCCGATAATTGAAATCGAGACAGGCTATTTCTTCGGCGCCAGCGAAAACGGAAAATGGATCAAGGCCGAGCAGGCGGCAAAATCCATTCACAGAAAAACAACCTACCAGGTTTACAGCCTAACGAAACAGATAGGCCAAATCACGACAGGCAAACCCAAGCCTGTAGAGGAACCATGCCCCGACACATTGATGGTCTCGCGCTCGTCGAAATTGAAAGACGGAGTGATCGGGCTGAGTGCTGCATGGAATGCGCTGCCGCGAAAGCCCGTAATCGCCGATGCAACTCAGTCGGTTTACGTGGAGGCCGTCCGCGATTTCTTGGAAAGCCGTAGAATCGCAGATCCCAAAGTGCGAATCACACGGATCCTGCGCGTCGATTTGGACGGTGATGGCGAAGAGGAAGTCCTGATTAGCGCGACCAATTATTTCACCGAAGACAAATCGGACCATTCAGCAGCGCCGTTCCCCGAGGCACCAATAGAATCCCCGCAGCGTGGCAGTTATTCCGTCGTCATTTTGCGACGCGTAGTCGCCGGCAAAGTTCAGACGCAGCTTGTGGCCGGTGAACTTTACCCAAAGCCGGAAGAGCCTGTCGCTCCGAACGTGTACCAGGTCGCCGCGGTCCTTGATTTGAATGGCGACGGCAAACTCGAAGTGATCGTCCACTCGTTTTACTACGAAGGCGCCCAGACCACCATCTACCGCTGCGAACCCGATACGATCGAAGCTGTATTGTTTGTCGAATGCGGAGTGTGAAGCAGCGGGGTCGTCCGCCTGCGCGCAAGTCTCCGACCGTTGGCAAATTCGCTGTGCGAAATACGAGCGTTCCCTTATAAAAATGCTGTGGATTTGCTCGGCACGCTGAAAAAACATTTCGGTTACGATCAGTTCCGGCCGTTGCAGGAAGAGATCATTCGGGATGCGCTCGCGGGGCGAGATGCGTTTGTGCTGATGCCGACCGGCGGTGGCAAATCGCTTTGCTTTCAACTCCGGCTTTGATACGCGACGGGCTCACGATCGTCGTGTCGCCGCTCATCTCGCTGATGAAAGACCAAGTGGACGCGCTGCAGGCCAGTGGCGTGCCGGCGACATACCTGAATTCCTCACTGAATCGGCGAGGAGGCGAAGGCGCGTTGCGCGGCCTGCATCAGCGGCGAATACCGGCTGCTTTACGTGGCGCCGGAGCGGTTGATGCTTGAGGCATTTCTGGACGATCTGCTCAACTGGAACATCGCCCAAATCGCCATCGATGAGGCGCATTGCATCAGCGAATGGGGCCACGATTTCCGGCCGGAATATCGCGCAGCTGCAAAAGCTGCGGAAATATTTCCCGATGTGCCGTTCATGGCGCTCACCGCCACGGCGACGGAACGCGTGCGCGCCGACATCGTCAAGCAACTGAAATTGCGCGAGCCCGCGATGTTACGTGGCCAGTTTCAATCGGCCGAATCTCACATATCGCGTCGTTCCCAAGAGCCGGCCTTACGAGCAACTGCTCGCGATTTCATCCGCAGCCGGCCGAACGAAGCGGCATCGTTTATTGCGCAAGCCGCAAAAGCACCGAGATCGCTCGCGCGAAAGCTTGAACGAGGACGGCGTGAAGGCGCGAAACCGTATCACGCGGGACTTGACGGCGGAGGAGCGCAGCGGAACACCAGGAATCGTTTCTCGCGACGAAGTGCGCGTGATCTCCGCGACGATCGCGTTCGGGATGGGAATCAACAAACCGAACGTGCGTTTCGTCGTGCATTACGATCTGCCGAAAAATCTCGAGAGCTATTATCAGGAAACCGGGCGCGCGGGACGCGATGGTTTGCCCAGCGAATGTGTGTTGCTGTTCAGCGCCGAGCGATGTCGCCAAGCAGATGCGTTTCATTGACGAGAAGAGTGAGAGCGAGGCGCGCATTTCTCGGGCGCAACTTCAGCAAATGGTTCACTACGCCGAAACCCGTGAATGCCGGCGGGCGACCCTTCTTAAATATTTTGGCGAAGAATATCCTGGTAAGAGTGAGTCCCCGGCGGGGAGGGACTCCCGCTACAGCGATCTTGCGACGGTTGCGACAATTGTTTGCAACCGCGCGAAACGTTCGACGGAACTGTGCACGCTCAAAAATTCCTTTCTTGTGTCTATCGCATCCATGCCCGGCATGGATTTGGATTCGGATTGGGACATATCGTCGATGTGCCTCGCGGCGCAGACACGGAAGCGATCCGGCAACGCGGTCACAACGCGTTGTCCACTACGGCATTGGCAACGCATTGAAGCGCGGCGAATGGCAGGCAATCGGTCGCGAACTGCTGCGTTTGGGACTCGTCGAATGCGCGCCGGGCAAGTTCGCCACGTTGTCGCTAACCGCCGCTGGGCTGGAGGCGTTGCGGAAGCGGACACCTATTGTTTTACCAAGCAAATCGACATCGCGGAGAAAGGCGTGCGAAGAAAAGCGGGCGCGATCGAATGTGACGAGACTTTGTTTGAGCGCCTGCGTGATCTTCGTCGAAAGCTGGCCGATGAACGCAACGTGCCGGCTTATGTTATTTTTTCGGATGTATCGCTCCGCGAAATGGCGCGCACTTATCCCACAAACCCAAACGAGTTCCGGCGCATTCCCGGAGTCGGCGAACGGAAACTACGCGATTTCGCGGAACCTTTCCTCAGCGAGATCAAGAGCCACTTGGACAGCAAACCCGCGCCGAACATTCTCTGAAGATTCGCAATCTTGTAGCCACGAAACGGCGCACTCGATCTCATCGCGTCGCCCGACGGAAAGTACCACAGCAGCCGCAGCGGATCTTCCACGCTCCGGTTCGCCGAAGGTGCCAAGCGGCTCGCCAAGCCATCGCTCAAATTTTATTGTTGATAGCTGAGCTGCGACCATAAACTGCGCGCGACTCGCAGGGTCGGCATGAAATCATTTTGATGCTCATCGCCGTAGCGTTCGCGGCAGAACTTCCGTCGTCACCTGGGACGGATGACCAGGTCGAGACACATGGCTGGATGGGAAATTCGCAATGCTGCTAACAAAGGATGAGCAGGGATACAAGGTCTAGCTCGTGGAAGTCAGTTCACGCAGATTGGTTGCGGAGTTGGCAGAAAACGTTGCCTATCCCCCTGTCAAGCGTTGCAAACTCCTCTGGGCGCCCGACTCGCAACACTTCGCATTCTACGAAGCCAATCACAGAGGCGGCGATACGACCGTTTATTTTCCGGAACGGTTCCGGATTTGTTGAATCAATTTTGCCGGAATTAGAAAATTGCGCGACCGCTGCAGAGAAAAAGGAGCTGAAGGCCCAAGGCGTTAACAAATCCATCGAGTCGGACACAATGCCAAAACAGTGGCTCAAAATCCGGCGCCCTGACCGTTGTGAACGACCAAGGTTGGGACACGAATGACGGGAATTTGCGCGGTTATACTCAAACAGTAACAATCGCGTTCGACTCGAAACACAAAGCATCGGTGCAACATGTCACCGGGAAGAAAGCGAAAGACTACTAAGCGCGTCAATAATCTGACGATGAAACGGCTTACCTTTGTTCTGGCCTTCAGTTCCGGGATTTGCGCTGCTGCGGTCGCGGGCAATCTACATCCGATCGTTGAGGTCCAGAGCGGCTATTTGTCGGCGCCGACGCTGATGGAAAATGGATAAAAGCGGAAGAAGCCGCGAAGGCGCTACAGGGTGAAAGGACGTCCGAGTTTACGGTTTGACCCAATCACTTGGCGAAGCCAGGGGAGGCAAGCCAAAACCGGGGATGCTCCATGTGAAGAGACAATGGCGGTCACCCTGTCACCGAAACCGGAGAAAGGCGTGATCGCAATCGCCTCGCCACGGAATGCTCTACCGCGAAAGCCGCAGATCATCGATCCAAGCCAACAGGTCTATGTCGATGCGGTGCGCGATTTTCTAAAAACAAAAGGGATCGACCAACCGAAAGTGAAGATTGATAACATTCTACGTGTTGATCTGGATGGCGACGGCGAAGAAGAAGTTTTGATCAGCGCGACGAATTACTCAGCAAACGCGTTCCCATGCGATCGCGGGCTGGCAGCTATTCGATGGTATTGTTGCGTCGAGTGATCGCTGGAAAAGTCGAAACTCAGTTGATTGAGGGGAAATTATACCCGAAGGCTTATTCGAAGGCAGCACAAGACGAGGGGCGCTTCGACGCGCCGAATGCTTACAAAGTTATCGCCGTTCTGGACTTGGATGGCGATGGCAAGATGGAAGTGGTCGTGGCTTCGGACTACTACGAAGGAGAAGCGATAACAATCTATCGCTGCGATCCGAAAAAGGTTGAGGCTTTGCTTTCTGTTTGCTTGCGGAGTCTGATAGTGTCGCACTTGCGGCGGTAAACCGGAGGCTCAGTTCCGAATCAATCGATGCGAACGGTGATTGAGCATTCGCCAGCCTCGGGGTGATATCTCCAAAAAACTGAACACGGCGCCGCTCTGTTTACGCAGCAGGAGAAGATCAGTGCACAATTTCGTGCTTTTCGCGATATTTGATCAAACCAGCTGGTCCTCGCTCGATCTCCGGCAAACAATTCCGCTAATCAGTCATTCGGTAGTCGTCGCGTCTTCAGTATTGCGATACGTGGTCCTTTAGGCCCATCGTTTAGCCGCAGACGTTGGCTCACCGCAAAAATCGTTTCGCCCCTGCAGTCGCCAAATCGGCAGAGCTCCAGAGGCCGTCAGATCGATCGTGCCGTCATTGCTTATTTTGTTGATGTAGAGCGAAAGCTCGCCGGTGCCGTCATTCTCCGAATCGGAACGTTTTTTAACAAAGGCGTAGGTTTTCTTTCCGATCGCTTCGGAAAGATCCACCGCCCCGGCAAACTTCGGCCCGGGGTTGATCTTTCCCGCCACGCATGCAGCGGAGCTCCATTTGTCGTCCCACAGCTGCACAAACTTCAGCGAGTCAGGCGACCACCTGAGAATACATTGCCGATGATTATAACGGCGGTTTGTTCCGAAGTAATTGCAATGGGTTTCACCTAGGATCTTACGCTCCGTGAGATCGACGACGTAATTCGGCAACGTCTTAATTGTAGAAACATATCCCGGACTCGTAAAAGTAGCCCTACCCCTTCAACTCGATAGCGCTATGAATCCGATTGCCCAGCGAGCTTATTGCGACGGGCCGCCATCTGGCGATACGCTCCCATGGATGACGCGATACTTGTCCGAGTCGCCCTGAATGTTGGCGAACGGGTCGAAAAATTGAGGCGGACCAGCTTTCCTTAGCGCGGGGGCAAGCTCGTGCGCTTCTGGAGCTAGAAGTTCTTCTGCGACGCTATCGGCTTTGGTCTGCTTGGAAAGATCGACAACCGCATTGCGCACATGGACGGTGTCGGTCGGTTCGCCGGGTTTGAAATGCTCTTTCTCAACTCGCGAATCACTTGGTCCTTGTCGTCGTCCGTTTCGCCGAAATATTTCCGCGATTCCTCCACTTGCATGCCGCCGTCGGGTGATGACGTTTCTTTGCGCGTAAGCATGAACAGGCCTTCCCAGCCAAAGTCAGTATCCAAATCGTGCGGGATGTATTCCGTTAGCTCGCGTCCAGAGGCATCGGTGCGTTCGACCGCGATCTTGATCAGGTCCTCCGCGCCGTTGCACCATTCCCGCCTAACTATTGTCGCGCCGCCAGACTCTTCCTTGCTGGTATAACGAATCGAGCGTGCGAGCTGGTCTTCGACTTGACGGTAGCGTTCCGCCAACATTCTCATCTGCTCCTCCACTGAGAGCGTGCCTGATGCGCTGGATGCGACCATAAGAATTTCAATGACGACAAACAGCCAGGTAGGCCAGAACGCGCCCTGCTAATGGAGAATCCCGCTGGGAGCTCGACTTGGGTGACTACTTCTTTTTCAGTTTTCGTAACGCTTCTTTCGCTGTCTGCGCGTATTTGCCATTCGGCTCCAGTTTTAAAGCTTCCTCGTAGTACTTTCGCGCGCTCGTAAAGTCCTTCATTTCAGACGCTGATGTTTCCGAGATCGAGCAACGCCCCAACTGATTTGGGATTGATCTGGTGCGCTTTTTCGATCGACTCGCGCGCCTTTTGCCACTCGCCAATATCAGCCCAATAACCGGCTGCATCGTTGAAGCCTTGCGGGTGATTTGGATATTGTTCGATTGCGAGCGTCGAAATCTGAAACCAGCGTTTATCGTCCTCCGGGATTCTCCTTCTTTTCGTAATACTGCCCGTACTCGTCCAGCTTCTCCGGAACGAATTTGTCGGCTGGACTCCTTGAGCGGCTCGCCTTTTAGCCATTTGAGCTGCGCCGGGTGCTCACGCGTGTAAGCGACCATCTTCTTACAACGTCGCCAATTCATTGTCGAAATCTCCGCTCTCTTGATACATGAACGCGAGCCCGCACCAGATATCGAGGCGATCGGGAAATTTCGTGGTCGCTTCCTGAAGAAGATCGGCTGCTCGCTTCATACCCGATTTATCTTGCTCGAATGAAATGCTTCCCGCCTGCTTTCCTGTTCTCTTATCAGTCAACTTGATAGTCGCCCGGGCCGGGTTTCTTTGTCGAGATCACTCACTCTGGCGTTGATTAAAATAATAATTCGCGCTCGTGATCCACGCGTCGGGATCGTCAGGCGCCTTTTCGCGCCATTCGGTCGAGCAGCGGCTCGATTTGCGCCTCCGCATGCTGATCTTTTAGCTGGTCGTAACGAGCAGCGTATTCCTGGCCACTCGCCACCTCGGACTTCGGCTCGAGGTAAACTAGGGTTTTCAGAACTTTCTCGAGTTCACCGGAATCTTTTTGGTAACTGGCTTTATCGCGCGAGGTGAGATACGATGTAAGCGACTCCCTGCGGAAGTTGGACGTAGCCCACGCGTTCCCACTGGGAGTAAGTCTTTGTCGCAGGATATTCGTTAATGAAGTAATCGTGGCCGTCCTTGGTTTTGCCGGACGCAATTTTCTCCTTCGGCGTGCCGTGCTTTGCCTTCATGTCCTTGGATCGCCCATGCCACGAATGCGTTTACGCCTTCCCATTGAGGGCTGGCTACCTTGGCATACATCACCGTCTTCGCGTCCGACCACGACGAATCCTTCGGGTAAAGAACGCACGGCAAGTCCTGTCCTTTGCCCGACTCATTGTCGACGACCCAGCCTTCGGGCGCACTGATGTTAAACCCAGCTTTTGGGCCGTGAACGACTCCTTCGCGATAGTTCTCCTGTGCGACCACGCACGGACAGAAGGCGCTGACCGCGAAGAATACGAAAACGAGCGTCCTGACGGCTACCTGTTTATTCAACATGCTCATTGAACCGTTTAGTCGAAGACATCAATTGCAAGAATGGAAGCGACCTGCCCAAAGCTCGAGCCAGTTGTTTTGGCCTTAATCCGCCGTCATTCGTTAACGTTGTCGAGCCCGGCAAATTTCCAGCCGCCTTTGGTTAGTTCGAACATCGAAGCGAATGGGTGCATTTTCCCGGTCATCCGGAGTTTCCTTAAACGGGCAATAGATGCTCATATCGCCGGTTGGATTCTTTTTGCGGTTCGGCGCCTTACAAAACATTGCGCGGCATTGGCCTCGCCTTTGAAAATTTCGTCATAGCGGCGCGTGAAATCCTCCTTGTTCTTTACGGCTTTGACCCCATAGGGCATCGACACTGGGAATTTCGTCATACTCCGCGACCGATCGCTTTGTCGCCAGCGATCACCGCGGATCTAAATCTGTTTCCAGAATGTCGCAAAGTCGGACTCTCGCAAAAGCGCTTGGAGAGAACAACAGAATCAAGACACCGGCCAAGAAAGTCTGCCCGCGAATCGCGCGAACAGATGTGAATGAATTTAATTCCGACGTTCTCAATGTTCCTTTAATCACGGTGTTTTCCTTTCGATTGGATTTCCCGCGCATTTGAAAAACAACAGCTAATCGTGCACGCGACGATCGCGACAAAAGTGCGGGAATATTTCATTGCTCCTCGGCTTCCTTTTTGTCAGGCCAGACAACTTGCTGCAACGTCTTGATCCTCTCCTCAGTAAGGCCGCATTTCTCGGCAATGGAGTTGCTCGCTTCCCGCTTTTTCAACCACGCGATTTGGTCCTGCTTAATCTTTGAAAAGTTTGCCGGTGAAAGCAGGAAATGAACGGCCTTGTAAACGTCGTTCATCCTCTCGTCCAAATATTTGAATTTCGATTCATCGGATCGAAAAAACGATTTCTCTTCGTAAGCAAATGGTTCCTCTGCATCGGGGTACTCTTTGAAAGGATCTGGCGAGACAGCGTAAGTCTCGAAACAGCAAGAAGCCTCGGACGCGCTTTGCAGAAGCTCATTCTCTTTCGCGGTAATCGCTCGCGCCGAGGACACAGTCCATTCTTTTGATATTGGATCGAAGGTGCCCTGAAACAGGGCATAATAGGTCTTGGTGTCTTCAAGCTGTTTGGGATTGTTGCTGGCCTCGGCGTAAACGCGAATTTTCGGCCCTGGCTCGATATAAAATTGTGGATATACATCCGCATCCACATCGCGCGATTGCTTCTTAATCATCGCGTCGACCGCTTTGCGAATGTGCTGACCGATGTCCGTTTGGATGAAACTGTCGCCTTTCGGTTGCAATACTACGACAGACGCAAATCCATAGCGTTCCCAATACGTCGCCACACACAGCTTCGAATCAGGCGTCCACTCCGCATCCAAATGGGCATGATTCTCCCCCTCGACATATTCAAATCCTTTGATTTTTCCCAGCAACCGGTGCGTTTGTAAGTCAGCGAAATAGTCTACGAACTCCTCACCTTCCTCCGGGATTAGGATTGTCGCGCCGTCGTCAACGTGTGATGAAGTGGTAACGACAATCCCGCAATGTCCGTCAGGCGAACGCGATTTCTCGTGAAGGGTTAAATGTTCAGGCCAGTCTGCCGCAGTGACATCAACAGTTGTCAGACCTAGAGCCATTGGCACGAGCCAGACAAGTCTAACTAGAATTTGGCGACTATGAGATTGCAGTCGACCTTTCATTCTTCGAAGTGCACTACCCCAAATTGTTAGCGCGAGAAATAATTTATTCATTTACTCGGATACCTCCGTCTTCGTTTTGCCGATCTTCTTCACAGACGCGTGGTGCTGCGCATCAAATGCAAGTGTGAAACGCACCTCTGCGGTACAAGTGGCGCCGCTTGCACGACAAAGCATCATCAGGTCGCTCGACAGCTCCAAGTCTCCCGACCTTAACCACCTCAGCGGCGTCGCGGCGCCTCCATAGTTTTTGACGGCACCGCAGTCCTTGGGGAGCTGAATATCGGGAGACGGTAGGTCCTCAGGCAAAGACGCTTCATCGAAAGTTGTGCCATTCCAGAAATAAACTTTTACTTCGCCCCACTTGTCACCGCGATTGGCGTAGGCCACCCGCCTTGAATCTGGCAACCACACTAGAACTTGCCTGCGCCAGGGATCACCTAAATCAATCATGACCTGGCCAGAGTCGTTCTCAATCACCTGAACCTCTCCATTCTCAGTCCGTAGAGAGAAACGCCCATTCGGTGACGGATATTTGATCTGCAGCAGCGCTTTGATTTTTTCCATATCCGGATGAGTAATGCCTGCTTTCTCGAGTTCTATAAAGTCATCGAGCACTACTTCGCTGAAGGTCCGCTGGTCATTGCGAAGCTTGGCGTCTCTGTTTTCCAGATAGATGGCTTTCGCTTTCTCGAATTGGTTCTCGAAGAGGTAAGCGTGCGCCAGATTGGTCTTAATCATCGTTGCGTTAGCCGGCGAGAGCTTTAGAGCTTTGAGAGACGCCGCAATCGCCTCGCGGGGTTTGCGATTCAAGAGCTGATTCCAGGCTAGCTCTAAATAGTGGTCTCCGGTTTTCGGATTCAATTCGCCGGCCTTCTGTGTACCTTCGACCGCGGCATCACCGTCAGCGGCTTCTTCCGCGCGCACATTTGCAGCAAAGCAAATTAACAGTGCTACGGTCGTAGCAAGCAGGGCACCCGTCGATCTCAGACTCGCCAGCTGTAAGTCCATTGCATCTGTTGCTTCATTCTTCGAGGTGCACCGAATCCATGATGTGATCGATCTCTTTCTTTAACTCGGGATTAGTGTTGAGGTTCGAGGTAAAGGTGATCTCTAACAGCTGGCCTTTATAGGAGGTGGTCAGGAAACGCGTGTAGACGGGACTATGCGAGTAATCCTTTGTCCCTTTCAGCATTGGAACGTAACGCCAGTCCGCCCATTTACGGCCATTGATGGTCACGATGTCTTTCTTCAGCCATTGCAGGTGCGAATCTTTTGGTAACCAGTTGAAACCTTTGCTGTATTCGGCCACGCGCATTTTCAGATAACCCTCGAGCTTGTCAGGCGTCAGACCATGTGTGCCGCGCAACACCTCTCCCCATGCTCCTTCCGGGCCGGAGAATTTAGCCAGAGTTTTTGGATTTTTGGGATCGTTAGCGTCACGCGAAAAATCCGACGGGATGTCGAGGTTCAGCTTGCCGTCCAGGAGACTGACTGTTGTTCCTGTCGCTTCGCCATTCGCGGTGCCGCGATTGCCGCTGGAATCCGGTGCCGACCCTTCGCTTACTAACTCCGGGTCCAGCTTTTGGGCGCGTTTGAAATCTGCGGCAGCCCCAGCCGCATCCCCCTTCTCCTTCTTCAGGACTGCACGGTTGTAGTAGGCGCGTGCGTAATCGGGTTTGAGTTCGATGGCGCGCGTATAATCAGCAATTGCGCCATCACGATCCTTATTCTCCGCCCTGGCGTTGGCGCGATTGTTGTAAGCGGCCGGATTTGTGGAGCCTAGTTCGATTGCTTTGGTGTAGTCGGCAATAGCGCCAGCCGTGTCGTTCTTAAGCCGCCTGGCTTGAGCACGGTTATAATATGGCGCGTCATCTTTTGGATTGAGTTCGGCCGCGCGATTGAAATCAGCCATGGCACCATCCAGGTCACCGTTCTTCGCTTTTTCGATCCCGCGATTAACAAGATCGCCGTCAGACGCATCCGGCGTCGCAGGAGCAGGCGGTGATTTCGCTATCTGTTTCTCATCGGATTCCCAGGTATAACTGACACTCCCGTCGGGATCGCGCATGAGCCTCGCGCCAACGGCCACGGCTCTTGCGGCGGGCTTCTCGCCGATTGGAATCACCTCGACGTAAAACGAAACTGGTTTGCCGTCGCTGCGACCCAACGCGCCCATCTTTTCCAGATCCTCCGAGGCGTGTGCACCGCTCACGATTTTTTTGAGAAATCCCAGCTTAACCAGGGCGTCGTGCGGAAATTCGACCACGCCGTAATGACTGGGTGTCGCGGTATCCTTGAAAAAGCCGCGGTACGTGTCCTCGCCAATTTGTTTGGATTCCAAAATTTTTGGAGTCACCTCGAGCCTAACGACTCTACCTTTCCAATCAAACTTGTGTTGCTCGATGTCGTTAAAGCCATATGCCTTGTCATCCACCGGTGCCCCGAGTGGCGGCGGTGCGATCTTTTCTTTAGCCGGCGCATAATCGAATGAGCAATACATGACTTCTTTGCGCGCTTGCGAGAACATCGGCATCTCTGTGTGCCCGATGTATTGGGCTTGCCCCCGAGAATCGAGGACCAGCCAATATTGCGGCAGCTCTTTCGGGTTGATGTTCTTCTCAGGAACTTTGAGCCGAACGTGCAACAAAGTCTGTCCGTTGCGTTGCTCAGACCCAACTTTCTCAAATGGCGGTAATCTCCTGTCGGCCATGATTGGCACGTGCGCCCAATTGTAGATCAATCGATCATCCGACCTGGTGGCGTGCCACGTCTCGCCATCGGAGCAAATCCAGGCTTTGTCTTTGATTATGATTTCGCGCATGGGCGTGTTTGGGTTCACGCCCGGTTCCATCGCCAAATCAAAATCCTCACCAGAAAGAAGTCCTTGCAGCTTGATCGGTTTCTTAGCTGTGACAGTGCCGTTCACCGACCACACGCCGGTTTCCATGTTTTTCATCGCGGTATTTACGAGCGGATCCAGGTTTTCCTGACCAGATCCAGCCGATTTCTTTTGTGGCTTGGCAAAACCAACAGGCGGATTCGCACACACAAGCAATGCAGCGCTTACCCAGATCCAAATTCTGCTAGCAGGTATCATCTTTTTCATATTTCCATTCTAATTCGCTCCGTTGCGGATGGTGATGACGGCGGGAGTTTTTGCCAGGCCGATACACCGACGCGCCATAGCAGATGGCGGCAGTGCCTTTGCGCGCGGTACACGCACTTCGGGCTGTCCGTAGCACTCGTGCCCTTTTTCTTTATTCTCGCGCAATTGCTTCTCGTATTCGTCGCGGGTAAAACCTTCTACAACTTCATCGCTGCTCACCCCGTGGAATCGCAGATACGCCTCATAGTTGTCACACGATTCCTTGAGATTCGCAGCCCAACGCTCGATGTAGGAACAGTTAGCCGTCTTTGTGCTGCCGGGAATTGTCACGTATCGATTTTCAGTGAGCGTGAGAAACGCCGGCTCCCCGGGAAGGGGAACCGGGGTTGCATAGTTTGGCGATAATTGGATGAGCTTTCGCTTATTGAAATCGAAAGCCTCGACTGTGTCGCCATTCGTGCTGTCGAGATGGCAGCTGAAGAATGTTAGCCGCAGCGGACCCTCGAACAGAAATTGATTGGCTCGCTCCCGCTCGCCAACGCTCTCGCGCTGCCCGTCTACGTCGCTCGGCTCCCGCCGGCTCGATTGTTGATCTTTGTTCCCCCGAATTTGTAGCGGAACCGAAGGACGGGAACCCCGGCAGTCTCCCGATTTCAGTTTCCTGCCCCGATTTCGGATCGCGGAAACCACATGACCCAGTTGAGTTCCTCATCCGGCCCCTCGCCCTCTTTGCCTTTGCGCCAGAATATTTCACCCGCGTTATCAGGCGCTTTGATGATCTGTGGCGGGCGATCTTGTTGCGTCTGCCACCGCATCGAGCGCAGTCATGCTCTGGTGTTGGTCCTGCCGGACACTTTCGGCGGTTACAGTGGGCGAAGCCGATTGCTCCGACGGCAATACTGGAGCCGGTTCCGGCGGTTGCTCACCTCCGCCCTGCGTAAAAGCTGGCGAGCTTTTCGCACTGGAATACCAATCGGGCGCAGCGGCGAGTCTCTCTAACTTTTTACCGAGCGGATCGATGCTCCAGAATTCATTAGTGTCGTTTGGTTTCTCGCGGGTAAACACGATTGTCCCGCCGTCCGACGCGAAGATTGGATCACTGTCTTGCCCGGAATTGTCGGTCGTCAGTTGTCGCAACAGCTTTCCGTCTTCACGATAGAGATAAAGGTGAGAATGACTTGTGCCTTTGGCTTGCAGGTAACGGATCGCCACCGCAATCTCGGAGTCGCCGCGCGACGTCGCCCCCGTTAAGGCTAATACGCCAGCGAAGAAAAGGAAGAATTGAACCACGGATTGGACGGATAAAACCGATGATACCTGCATCGCTTGATTTGTGTCGTTGGCGTGTTTCATAGCCATCCCCACTCTTATCCGTGTCATCCACGTTGTCCGTGGTCGTCTCCCGGCTGTTAGGGAGTTGTGGATGCCATTTGCAGCACCGGTTTACTCGCTTCAGGTCCGCTACGGGACAGACTGGCTGCGGTGAACTGTGCGCTCACCTTCTCAAGTCCCGACCTCAAGGCTTCGATTTGCTTTTCCTCTTCGGTGAGCTTGGATTCAAAGCTCTTCTCTCGCTGAGCGATGAGCGCCTCTTGTTTTTGGACCGTGGACCTTAGCTCTTGCAGCGTTTTGTGCTCTTTGAGGAACTCGTTGAGCAACATCGCGTTGATCTGCTCGTAGCGGACGGTGTAGGGTTTTCCTTCTTTATCCACTAATATCAAGGCAGGATTTACTTTTGCTACTTCTTCAGCAATCAAGCCAAATTGCGGGTATCCTGGTCTCGTCGCCTTTGTAGTGGAAGGTCACTGGCTTAAGCGAAAAGATCGCTTCACTGCTCTTGCCCATGGGGTCAATGTCCTTCTTGAACCGCGCCGAGGAGGCCAGCGGTACCAAGCTGGCCGTTCGCGTTAATAATTACCGGGGCACTGGCGCCGCCAACGGTCGCACCATCTATGCCGGCTATAAACACCTTCGAGGTAGTGCCACTTACCTGCGGGGCGCTGTTCTTGATGCGAATGGCGCCGTTTTCATCAAAAGCACCGTTGGCGGACACTCCCCAGCCGATATACACGTTGCTGAAACCGCTTACTATGTTAAAACCGGCAGCGCCACCACCGACGACTATGTTATGAAATCCGCTTACGTTGTTCTTCAGTGCATCGTTACCAATCGCTACGTTTGATTCGCCATCAATGTTATTAAGGAGCGCGTTAATGCCCACTGCCGTATTGCCGTTCGCAAAGCCATTGCCGGTCGAGTCATTATTCAAGAGCGCCCTATCACCAAGGGCAGTGTTATCGCTGGCATGAATATTTGCAAAAAGCGCGATATTCCCAAAAGCGTTGTTGCTGGATCCGTCGATGTTGTTAAAGAGCGCAAAGGCGCCGACGGCATTGTTAAACGTGCCGCTGTCGTTATAGACGAGCGCGTCAATCCCAACGGCCGTGTTCCGTGTGCCGGTGGTGTTGAGCAACATCGCTGCAGCGCCGACTGCGGTATTGGAATCAGCCGTGTTGAGGACCAGCGTTCCAGCGCCAACACCGGTGTTGAAGCTGCCGTTGCTGACTGAAAAGAGCGAATACCAACCAAGCTCCTGTATTTCCGGCACCGGTGGTGAGGAAATTAAGAGCCTTGCATCCTTCCGCTGTGGTGTAATTCGGGATAGCAGCCGTCCGGCGCCGGGACAACTGCGCGGGCGTGCGGCAAAAGCCCAAAGCAGGCCACTGTCAGCGCCACAACAATAAGCTCTCTCGAGTCTTCTGACTGAATAAGCTTTTTCATGAATCCTTCTTTCTCTTTTCCCGCTGCATTGACTTGTATGATTTGCAGCTCCAAAAAGAGGCGAAGAACTCAGCGGGCGAAGTGTCTCCGACCCGATCCGGATTTGTCACGACCAGCTTTCCAAAAATCCTGCCAGATTGGCAAGGACAATATGCGTAGCTGCCGCGCGACGGGCTGAATACTCCTCTAGTGCCGCGCTGATTTCTCCAGGGGCACCAAGTCTGGAAAACTGCCGTTAATCATGCACGCGCCGATCGCGACAAATGCAAGAAACATCTTGTCCAACTCTTACTTACGCTTGGCTGCGTTAAATGAGCAGACAAGCAAGCAGACCAATAATCGTAGCATTTTCAAGCCGCCAATTTATGAAATTCGAGCGTGCATTGTTAATATTTTAATCGATAAGATCGCTTCATGAACTGGGCCCGCTTTTCAGCAATCATGACCCCGATCTTGCTGTCGGTTGCTGCTTATGCGGCGAATCCCTTTCTGGTTGCGCCAAACGACAAGCCGGTCTCTGCCAAATTTCGCGGGACGGAATGGAGTGACGACATCGGGGAAGAAGATATCCCGCTCACTGGGCTAGTAGTCACGACGCGCCTGGCGAAAATGCCATGGGGCGCGATCTTCAAGATCGAATTCACCGATTTAAAGTCGCGCGCTGAAAAACCCCGCGAAATTCGGCCAGACTACTTTATCGTGACTGACGACCGGATCGTCCTGCTAAACGAAGAAGACAACGAAGCGGCCGCTAAAAAGATTTCGGCACTCGACAAACCGCCGGAATTCGAAGCGAACGACATTTACGGCATCACCAGCGGCAGCTTCGAACACCAAGAGGGCGGAGTGGAAAACGACAATCCAACTGAAGGGCGATCTCTGTATTTACGATGCGAGCCATCCCTCCGGACATTTCAAAAAAATCGTTTGGAAAAAGGGCGTTGGACTAGTTGAATACGCAAGCGGCTACGGAGCCCATGCAGACGGTTATCGACTCAAACGCACAGCGACAATTCAAAAGCATTAAACTGGCGGGAACTGTTCGGAATTTTTGATCCACTTATGCGATTCTTGCTCCAGTTAGCGCCACCAGTTTCATTCTTTATCGTCTCCGCGATCACGAGTGTTTTTGCGTTGGCCGGGCTTCACTTGGTGCGAAAGAAGTACCCAGCCGAAGTACTAAAGGAAAACCACGAAGTCGCTGCAATTATCTTCAACGCCTTCGGATTGTTTTATGGAGTGCTAGTAGCCTTTGTGGTGTTCGTTACCTGGGGCGGTTACGACGATGCAACGAAAAATCTCCAATTGGAGGCTAGCGAGGCTCTGGATATTTTTCACAATGCCGAAGCGTTTCCTGACGCGACAAAGAAAATCATACAGCAGGGAGCGAGAGATTACCTTGCTGAGGTTTACAACGATGAAGTGCCGAAGATGTCGAGAGGGAGACATCAGCCTCTTTATCGGCGGAGCTCACGCCACTCTTAGAATTTTGTTTGCTCAGGTGGATACCACCTCGCTTCCCAACAGAGAACTCTACGGCGAGTCGCTACGGTGCTTAAACAACCTGGCACACTATCGACGAATGAGAATATTTGCCGGAAACGATACCGTCCCGCCGGTTATCTGGCTGGTGTTGCTTGTAGGCGGCGTGTTCGCGGTCTCCTACACCTTTTTCTTCGGAATGAAAAACTTACGAGCTCAATACCTCATTACCACGACGCTGACAGTCACAGTTACGTCAATCCTATTCCTGGTTTACGTGCTTGATCATCCCTTTACAGGAACAAGCAGAGTAAGCTTGGAACCTTTGAGAGAGGCAATGGCGACGATGCAAGAGCATTGACACCTTGCATGCCAGGCTACTCTCCGGTCGTTCTACCGGCGCTTTTTCTTCGGCAGACTTTTGCGCTTGGTCTTGGCCATTTGGCGCAGCTCCGTTTTGCTCATCGATTTGTACATCCCTCGCGAAGCGCCTTTGAGTGAGGACGTCTTACGCTTACCACGTTTTGCAGCGAGAGCAGCGCCGGCAGCCATTTGTTGTTTCTTTGATTTTGCAGGCATACAGAAATAATTCGTTTCCGGCGGGTAAAATGGACTGGACTGCCACTGCGTGGCTGCGGGGAGACAGACTCACCCCACGGGACGCAGCCGCCACAAGAAATAGACCGGCACACCACTCAACACGATTAGAGATGCCAATTCCCGATGTGGCCGGCGCGAGCCACGCGAGATCAATAACCAAGAGCGCGGATAGCACGATCGAGACAATAGGAACAATCGGATAGCCCCACGTGCGATAGGGACGCTCAGCATCGGGCTTTTGGCGTCGTAAAAGAATCAAGGCAACAATCATCAAAAGGTAGAAGACCAAATCCGCCGAGACGATGTATTCGAGCAGTTGATTGTAAACGTTTCCGTAACTCGCTTCGTGCGTGGCGGCGTTGATTGTCACCGTGCGCGGCAAAACCAGGCAGGCCGTCCAGATTCCCTGCGCCACCAGCGCTGCTGCCGGAACACGAAAGCGGTTTGTGGTTGCGATTTTTCGGAAGAACAATCCATCTCGCGCCATTGCGTAGTAAACGCGGGCTCCGGCGAGAATCAGTCCGTTGTCGCAACCGAAGGTGGAAATCATGATCGCCGCGGCCATGCACATCGCGCCTGGCCGGCCGAAGAGAGCGTTCATCATCGCCACGGCAACGCGATTCTGCGGCGCGTGTTGGATCTCCGGAAACGGCAAAACCGCCAGGTAAGCAACGTTCGCCAGCAGATAAAGTACGACCACGACGCCGCAGCCTCCCACAAGTGCGCGCGACCAAATTCTTTCCCGGATCGCGCACTTCGCTGCCGATAAATGTGACATTCGTCCACGCAGTCTGCGCGAAAGAGCGGGCCGACCATCGATCTTCCAAAGAGGAGCGCGAGAGCGAATCCGCCTGCGACCGTGAGGCCAGGCTGCGCGACCTGCGGATTCCAGCCGTTGGCCCACGAGTCCCACCAGGCCGAGCCGAGCGCGGCAGAGTTGCGCTTTCCAGCCTAACCACAAGCCGATCACGACCACGGCAGCCAGCGCGGCTGTCTTCGCAAAGGTGAAGGTGTTCTGGACAATTTTGCCAACCTCGAGTCCGCGCGTGTTCGTCCAGGTGAGCAGACGCGATCAAGCGCGATGGCGACCAGTTGCTCGGTCGACAAGACTGATCGCGTAACTGCCGCCAAACGAGATCGGTGCGACCAGGTAATTGATCGGGTGCGACTGCAATGAGACAAAAACGCCGAGAAATTTTGCGAACGCGATCGCCACCGCGGCGATGGTTCCGGTTTGAATCACGAGAAACATGTGTCCAGCCGTACAAGAAATCCGAAGCGACGGTCCGTAGGCTTCGCGCAGAAAAACGTAAACGTCCGCCTGCGCGCGGCATCATCGTGGCCAGTTCCGAGCAACAGAGCGCACCGGTAATGGTCAGTAGACCGGCAATCGCCCAGGCGAGCAACAGCCAGCCCGGCGCGCCGATCAATCGCGCACGATTCGGCCGACGTGATGAAAATGCCGGAGCCGATCATCGAGCCCATCACGATCATGGTCGCGTCGAGCGGCCCGAGACGCGCGAACCAGGCTGTATCTCGCTGCCTTGATTGACCGATCGTTGTCGCTCACAAGGAACCCTGGGGCGCGCGGATTCTGACGCCTTCCCGCTCGAGTTGCATCCGCAATTCGCGCGCAAATTCAACGGCTCCGGGCGTGTCGCCGTGGACACAAATCGTTTCGCCGCGCACATCGACATCGCGACCTTCGACGGAGCGCACCTTGCCTTCGCGCAGCATCCGCAGCACTCGCTCGGCTGCTTGCTTTGGGTCGTGGCAGCAGCGCGTCCGGTCGCGTGCGTGGAACAAGCCAGCCGTCGTTCAAGTAATTCCGGTCCGCGAAAATTTCGCGGGCGATCTGCCAGTCCATGCGCTTTCTTCCGGCGCGCGCCAGTCGCGCTATTCGCCGGCGCAAACAGAATCAAGGACGGGATCGACCGCGAATGTATCGCGCGCGCAATGGCCTCCGCCAGTTTCTCTTCGCGCATCGCCATATTATACAGCGCGCCGTGCGGTTTTACATGATTCGGTCGAACACCGGCGGCCAGCGCCAATGGACTGAAAAGCGCCAATTTGATACAGAAAGTTGCGGCGAACAATTCTGGTATGGGAACAGCAATTTCTTTGCGCCCAGAGTTCTCGCGATCCGCAAAACTTGGATGCGCGCCCACGGCCACGCCCTTTTCTTTGGCAGCACAAATTGAGTCGAATATCAAGTCGGATCGCCGGCGTGAAAACCGGTCGCGATATTCGCCGAGCTGATGAGCTGAACAGCTCGGCATCGTGCCCTGAGCCTTCCCCAAGATCGGCGTTTAGATCGACAGACGATTTCATGAGTCTGCAGAATCAGCCGAATCCTGAAACGCTCGAGGTCACGCTCGCGCTCCAGCGAGAGCAGATGCGCATCGGCCCGCGACACCTCGGAAAAGCGAACGCGATCGCCACCGCGAAGTTGCGCTGCGATGCCAAGATCCACCGTGATCACGTGCGAGATTTTCGGATAGCC
This sequence comes from uncultured Verrucomicrobiae bacterium, assembly GCA_963757675.1. Taxonomy (GTDB): domain Bacteria; phylum Verrucomicrobiota; class Verrucomicrobiia; order Chthoniobacterales; family UBA10450; genus Udaeobacter. The sequence goes on from CAVWTH010000005.1 coordinate 85,470, forward strand.
ACCGATAGTTTGGCAATCTTGCAAAAGCAAAATCGGTTTCCCATTCGGTGGAACTGGATAGTGCCGGGTGCGACTGCTTCGGAAATGAGATCGATATTATCCTCGCGCTTCAGCTCTGGATCATCAAAGCGGACGCCCATACGGTCCGAATCGGGTGAAACGGCGAATTCTTGATTCGTGAATCGTTGAATCATTGCATCGCTAAATCGAAACCAATCGGAACCGCGAACGAAACGCAAAACCGGGTTCCGCTTCGCCGGACTTGCCCAATCGTGCGGCGCAGTCCACGAGGAAATCTCCCCTGTAGCCGGGGGCGACTGTCCGCCGTAGCTTTAGCGAAGGCGGATCGACCCCGGCTGCGCAACAAGCGGCACAACATCTCCTTCACGCAAAGCGCGCCCTTCGATCCCGCCAAAATTCGCTCGCAAATCTGTGGAGCGGCTGTCGAGAACAACCGGCACGTCCACTCCGCCAGAAATCGCGAGCCAGCATCGGCAGCCAATTTGAGGACGGCCGAATTTTAATTCGTCGCCAGAGCGCAAATGCGCTACGTGCCGCCGGCAAGGATCGTGGTCCAATCTCCACATCGAATTCGCCGCCGCACCAGGCAACGATTCGCTCATCCTGGAAGCGCAAACGCAAACCGCCCAGTGTCACTTCGAGCCCAGCCGCGCTTTCAGCATTGCCAACGAGCAGATTTGCCACGCGCAATGCAAAGCAATCCAGCGCGCCGCTGGTCGAAACACCAAACTGTCGGAACCCCGTCCGGCCCAAGATCCTGCACCGATGTGAGAAATCCTGCCTGGGTTACAATCGCATTCATCGAATTGTCATCCTGAACGGAGTGAAGAATCTCTGGTTATTCTCTTGGCGGCGTCTCTTGGCGGCGCTCAGACGACAATTAGAGATGTTTGAAAGCCTGGCCTCATGCTTCGCATTTCGTTGCTTCGCTTCGCTCAACATGACAAGAGCCGTTGTAACATTTCAACACTTCAAGGATTTCCTAGCCGCCGTAGCCTCGGCGAAGGCGGCGAAATTCCTCGCGCGTGATCACGCGAAAACGCACGCGATCGCCCGGACGCAAAAGCGCAGGCGGATTTTTAGTCGGATCGAAGAGCTTAAGCGGAGTGCGGCCGATCAGATTCCAGCCACCGGGTGAGCGCAACGGATAAATTCCTGTTTGCGCGCCGCCGATTCCGACGGAGCCGGGAGAGATTTCTTTTCGGGGCGTGTCCCGGCGCGGCGTCGCCAATTTCTCTGGCAAGCCCGCCAGGAACGGAAAGCCGGGAACAAAGCCAATGCAGGCCACTCGGTACTCTGCAGTGCTGTGGAGATCGACAACCTGCTGTGTCGACATTTGAGCGTGGCGCGCGACGTCATCAAGATCTGGAGCAAACTCAGAACTGTAACAAACTGGAATTTCCACGACGCGAACATCGCTTGTTCGACGTCTTACGCGTCGGCCGGGGTCAACGCCCCCGGCTACAACTCCGCGAACTCGCTCCGCCAGCCAATCGAACACTTTGTCCGGCGTTCCGCTCGATCTTGCGATCGTAATCGGATCAAAAACACCGCCACGCTGGTATAAGCCGGCGCCAATTCAATCACACCGGGAATCGCAGCTTTGCGAAGCTGTTGAACGGCACGGAGAACCTCGTCGAGCGTTTCCTCGGGGGCATCGTTAAATTGCTCGCGCACGCGCACAATCAGCGCGGAATCTCCAAGGGGAATAATTTCCATCACGTGTCATTCCAAGTGATCCTGTTAAGCGCAGCGAAGATCATGGGGTCCGTGAGCGCGCTGGAGGCCATTCTAATTCATTCTGCGCGCTTCGCCTCGATCTCGATGTTAATCGCAACCGTCTGACTGATTCCCGAAATCGTTTCCGTCGCTGGAGTAAACATCAAATTGAAGTCACGCCGTTGACGGGATCGGTTGTCACAGCCCAGCGGGTCCGGTTTGTTTCATTAATCGGCGTCAGCAGTTTCACATGAAGCGTGACCGGTTTCGTCACGCCATGCATCGTGAGATCGCCAAGAATATCGCCGCTTTGCGGGCCAGTCCGCTTCACGCTCCGGCTCTTGAACGTCATATTCGGGAATTTTTCCACGTTAAAGAACTCCGCGCTGCGGAGATGATCGTCCCGTTTTTTGATGCGCGTATCGAGGCTGCGCACATCGATTTGCACTGTGACCGAGGAATTCTCCGGATGTTCGCGATCGACTTCGATTTTGCCGCTAAAATTGGTGAATTTGCCGCGCGTCGTGCCGAGGAACTGATGCACACTGAAACCAATCGTAGAGCCGGACTGATCGAACTTGTATATTCTCGTTCGCCCATGCGGCGAACAAACCGGCGCAGTCTAGACATCCAAAGCTCAGAATCGGCTGTCATGCGCGAAAGCGCTGCAACGGAATGCGGCTAGCCAAGCCAAACGGTCGATCCTCTCAGGCTTCATCTGAATGGCACCTTCTAATTCATTCGACTTTCTTCGCCTGCGCCGCGAGCGTTTTCAAGAGCGGCGTCCGCGAGAGCGGCAGTCGCCCAAACAAATTTCCCAGCGCAAACGCCGGATCCGCTTTCAGTTTTTCTCATCGTGCACACCGGCGATTCGTGCCAACTCAGTCTCAAAATGCGCGACCGCGCGCGGCGTCGGATCATTTGCATCAAGATAACTGAACGCCCGACGCAATAGGCCAAATAACTCTGGCTCGCGATGATCGCGCTCGGTGCAAATCTCGATCAACTCGACAAAATACGCGGCAGTCTGAGTGCGCAAATAATTGCTCCGAATTCCGGGAAACGGATTTTTCAAGACGACTTCCGTAAGCGTGTGCAGATCGGATTTGCGGCTCCGCACAAAGGAAATTTCAGCCTCAAAAAACAAATCCAGTTTCCCGGCAAACGGACTTTTCGGTCGCCGCGCACCTTTGGCGATCGTCTGAACACAGCCAAATGATTCCGTACACCACGAAACGATCAAGGCTCGTGTCGCTGAATTTTCGTTTGCGAAGAAGGATTGCCTCTGTGCTTTCCACAGTCTGAAATTAGCACATCCAGGCAGTTGTAGAGGTGCTTGTCTCAAGCACCTGCCACTTGCATTCGGCGTTCGCCGCGGCGAACGCCGCTACAACATCAGCGGTTAACAGAAACGCGCTTGATTTTGCAATTGCCGCCCTCGCCAGCCATGATAATTGATGCCGGCAAAAACTACCGAAACAGCGCGCGTGCCGGAGGACATCAGCGGGCAGCAGCACCGCATGCCTGTGGGCGGAATCACGTGGCGGCACACGTTTCGCGCACTGCGATATCGCAATTATCGTCTGTTCTTCTGGGGCCAACTCGTCTCGCTTTCCGGCACGTGGATGCAACAGACGGCGATGAGCTGGTTCGTTTATCAAATCACGAACTCGAAATTTTTGCTTGGCCTGGTGGCTGCCGTCGGTTCTGCACCGATGGTGCTCTCGTCAGTGTGGGGCGGCGCGCTGGCTGATCTCTATCCGAAACGCTCCATTCTTGTGGCGACGCAATCGGCGCAAATGGTCTGCGCATTTGTGCTTGCGGCAGGCGTGTGGCTCGGGTTCGCCTCGCCATTGTTCATCATCATCGTCGCCGCGCTCAACGGAATTGCCATGGGCTTTGATATGCCTGCGCGCCAGGCGTTCACGGTCGAAATGACCAGCCGCGAAGATTTGCTGAACGCGATCTCGCTTAACAGCTCGATCGTAAACGGCGCGCGCGTTGTCGGGCCGTCGGCCGCCGGCCTGATGATCGGCGCCGTGGGCGTGGCGATGTGTTTTTTTCTAAACGGACTCAGTTTTATCGCGGTGATCGCCGGCTTTTTGCTGATGCGCCTGCCGCCGTTTACACGCAAGATCGACATCGTCTCCGCGGGCGAGCACGCGTGGGAAGGAATCCTTTACTCGATCAGACATCAGCGTGTGCGCACAATTTTGCTGCTGTTTTTCGCCATCGGGACTTTCGGCTGGTCGTACACGGTTCTCATGCCGGCGTTTGCCCGTGATGTGTTAGGCCGCGGCGCTAACGGCTACGGCGTGTTGATGTCTGCCAGCGGGACGGGCGCATTCATCGGCGCGCTGGCTGTGGCGACCTATGGCCATCTGTTTGTGCCACGCAGACTCGCACTGGGCGGAGTCTGGCTATTCGCGGCGAGCCTGTTCGCGGTGGCGCTGACGCGCAACTTCTATGTCGCGCTGGCATTTCTTTTCGCCGCCGGTTTCGGCATGCTGTTGTTCTTCTCAACTTCAAACACGGTGCTGCAAACGATCGTGCCTGACGAGATGCGCGGACGCGTCATGGGCGTGTGGTCGCTCGTGTTCGGAGCCATGATTCCGCTTGGCAGTCTCGAAGCCGGCGCCGTTGCGCACTGGGTGGGCACGCCTTTCGCGCTCGCTTCGGCGCGATCATCTGCGCAGTTTCTGCGCTCGTGACGCTATTCGTAATCCAGCGGCGCGAGGCACGACTCGCGCTCTCGCGTCGGCCAGAGTGAGCTGACGATTTCGTAGTTGTGATCGGCGGCGCTGTCGGCGCAAAATCGCCCGGCCTGAAATCTGCAACCGAGAAATGAGCGTGCACACTCTTCATCTCATCATCGTCTTCTGCCTGGTGATAGCGGTTTTCACCGCGTTCCTGCGCGAATGGCTTTCGCCAGATCTGGTGGCGTTGGGCGCGATGGGTGTGCTGCTGGTCTCCGGCGTGCTTACGGCGGATGAAACACTCGGCGTCTTCAGTAACAGCGCGCCGATTGTGATTGGTTGCATGTTTGTGCTGACGCCGGCCTGGAGCGACCGGCGTAATTGATTCTCTCGCGCGCATTTTCACCCGCATGGCTGGAACGACTGAACGGCGGGCGGCGCTTGCTCTGGCCGCATTGACGTTGCCACTCTCGGCCCTGATCAATCACATGCCGGTGGTGGTTGTGTTTGTGCCCGTAGTTCTGGCCCTCGCGCGCAGCACGGATTTGAAGGCATCACGTCTGCTTATTCCTCTTTCCTATTTCTCGATCTTCGGCGGCACGATCACACTTATCGGCACCTCTACGAATCTGCTTGTCGATGGAATTGTGCGACGCCAAGGTCTCGCACCGTTTGGGATGTTTGAGATCACACCGCTGGGGATCATTTTCGCGGTCGTCGGCGTTGGATATTTGCTGGCCTTTGCGCGTTACCTTTTGCCCAAACGGGAGACGCTCGCGGCTCTTATCGACGCGGGGATAACGCGACAATTTCTCACCCAGGCCGTGATCAGTAAGGCGTCCCCTCTGGTGGGCAAAACAATCGCCGAAACGCCGCTCGCCCGATTACGCGAAGCGCAGATCATTACGGTGGTGCGCGGCGGCGAGCGGCTCAGGACGCCACTAGATAGTTTGCGATTCGCCGCGGGCGACCAGCTCCTTCTCGAAAGCTCAATCGCCGGCGTGAAAGGAATCAAGGAAATGTCCGGCGTCGTTTTCCAATCGGAAGCTGACCTCGGCCTCGAAGCCATCCGCGAACAACAAAGCATCCTGATGGAGGGGATTCTCGGGAATCGCTCCACTTTCCTGGGCAAGACGCTGCGTGAGCTCAATTTCGAGCAGCGTTATGGCGTGCTCATCCTGGCCGTGCATCGCCAGGGCGAGAATCTGCGGGAAAATTTTCAGGACGTCGAGCTGGCTTTTGGCGACACGCTGCTGGTGCAAGGTCCGGCCGAAGCGATTCGTCGGCTCACGCAGGAGCGCGACTTCCTCAGCCTCACCGAACCGACACAACGCGCATTTCGCCGACGTAAAGCGCCGCTCGCGGTCGCCGGAATTCTCAGCGTGATTGTATTCGCTGCGTTTCATGTGCTGCCCATTGCCGCGCTCGCGCTCATCGCCGCGATCTTTGTCGTCCTCACGCGCTGCCTCGACATCGAGGAAGCGCGCGGCGCCATCCAATGGAGAATTCTCTACATGATTTTCGGCATGCTCGCGCTCGGTGCCGCCATGGAAAAAACCGGCGCCGCCCATCTCATCGCCAGCGGTGTCACCGGGGCAGTCGGCCACTTCGGCCCGCGCGTGACGCTTTCGGTGCTGTATTTACTCGCAACTATTCTCACGGAGCTGATCAGCAACAACGCCGTTGCTCTATTAATAACTCCGATCGCGTTCGAGATCGCAGCGACGATGGGAGTGGATGCGCGACCATTTGCCGTTGCGGTCATGTTTGGTTGCGCCGCGAGTTTTGCCACGCCCATCGGACATCAGACCAACACCTACGTGTTTGGCGCGGGCGGTTATCGCTTCGCTGACTTCCCGAAAATCGGCGTGCCGCTCAACATCATCCTCTGGATCGTAGCCAGCATTTTCATCCCTATCTTCTGGCCATTCGTGCCGAAGTGATAACCAGCGAGCCGTTAGGCTGCATTCGTTAGGCTGACAAATCCGCAGGGGATGCTGATAATCTCCTGGCAACATCTCGGCGTTTAACACAAACGCCACTACAACGCTCAGCGATTGATGATGTGCAGCGCGCGCTTCTCGACATTGAGCGCGGCTTCCCGGACGGCTTCGCTCAAGGTGGGGTGCGAATGACAGGTGCGCCCGATGTCTTCGGAACTGCCGCCGAATTCAATCACGGAAACGGCCTCCGCGATTAATTCCGATGCAGCGTGGTGCAGGATGTGGGCTCCGAGGATGCGATCGGTTTTTGCATCGGCAACGAACTTGACCATTCCTTCCACGTCATCAATGCAGAGCGCCCGGCTGTTGGCGCGGAATGGAAATTTGCCGATGCGCACATCGATTCCCTGCTCTTTGGCTTGATCTTCAGTGAGACCGACGCCAGCGAGCTCGGGATTGGTGTAAATGATGCCGGCAATGGCCTCGTAGTTCACGTGGCCGGCTTTGCCCGCGATGATTTCGACGCACGCGATTCCTTCGTCCTCGGCTTTGTGCGCCAGCATCGGGCCGGCGATCACGTCGCCGATGGCATAAATGCCGTCCGACATTCGTGCGGAAATGTTCGTCCACCTTGATGCGCTTCTTTTCATCGAACTCGACGCCGACTTTTTCCGCGCCCAAGCCCATCTGAGAACGGACGACGCCCGACTGATACAAGCACCTTGTCTGCTTCGAATTTCAGTTCCTGGCCATCTTTGGTCGCGGTGACAGTCGCGCGACCGTTGTCGACCTTCACTGCGCTGACTTTTGCTTCGAGGTGGAAGGTCATGCCCTGAGCAGTGAGCAGACGCTGAAGCAGGTTTGACAGCTCAAGATCGAACCCGAGTGCGATACGGGGCAAAAATTCCAGAATCGTCACTTCCGAACCGAGCCGGTTCCAGACGGAGCCCAACTCAAGTCCAATCGCGCCCGCACCGATCACAATCAACTTCTTTGGAGGTTCGGTGAACTCCAGCGCTTCGGTGCTGCTGACGATTGTTTTGCCGTCAAATTTCGCGAACGGCAATTCCACCGGCGCGCTGCCGGTCGCAATGACGATATTTTTCGTCTCGATTTCCTGTGTCTGGCCGTTGGAGGAAGTGACCGAAATTTTTCCCGGCGCGGTGATCGTGCCCAGACCTTCGAGCACCGTGACCTTGTTGGTCTTCATCAGCGAGCGCACGCCGCTGTTGAACGTCTTGACGACCTTGTTCTTGCGCTCCTGCATCTTTGCCAGATCGGCACGGGCGCCGTCGATCACGATTCCGTGTTTGGCTGCCTCCTTTTTGACGAACATGAAATGATCGCTCGAAGTGAGAAGCGCTTTGCTCGGGATGCAGCCGACGTTGAGGCAAGTGCCACCCAATTCCTTGTCCTTTTCGACAAGCGCAGTCTTCAACCCAAGCTGGCCGGAGCGGATCGCGGCAATGTAGCCGCCTGGTCCCGAGCCGATGATAACAACATCAAATTTTTCCATGATTATTTCCGTCATTCCGACCGAAGCAAAGCGAAGTGGAGCAAGCTCTCTTAGTTGCTGCCCAGTCTATCGCCATGGACACCAGAGCAGACCGATGTTCTCTCTCGCTCGATGCGACAAGCGAAATCATACTCAGATGCATGTCACTTCTGAGCTGAAGCGCAGAGAATCGTTTGGATCACGATCTGTCCGGCGCAAGTGACAATAGCGCTTATCATTAAAAATCCAGCGGCAATTTTTTCGGCTCCTCGATGCACTCCTTCACTTTAATGAGGAAGGTAACGGCTTCTTTGCCATCGATGGAGCGGTGATCGTAGCTGAGCGCGAGGTACATCATTGGGCGCACTTCCATTTTTCCATCAACCACCACGGGGCGCGGCATGATCTTGTGCATCCCGAGAATGCCGCTCTGCGGCGGATTCAAAATCGGCGTGGCGAACAGCGAGCCGTACACTCCGCCGTTTGTGATGGTGAATGTTCCCCCCTGGAGGTCTTCAAGCTTCAATTTTCCATCACGCGCTCTGCCCGCGTAATCGGCAATGTCGCGCTCCAAATCGGCAAAACTTTTCTTATCTGCGTCACGAACCACCGGCACAACCAATCCGCGCTCTGTCCCAACCGCCACGCCGATGTCGTAGAAGTTGTTCTGAATGAAATCGTCGTCTTCGATGCGGCCATTCACGACCGGCACGGCTTTCAGCGCTTCCACGCTCGCCTTAACAAAAAACGACATCAGCCCAAGTTTGACGCCGTGCTTTTTCGTGAACTCCTCTTGTTTGCTATGGCGCAATTCCTGCACAGCGCTCATGTCGCATTCGTTAAATGTGGTCAGGATCGCAGCCGTGTGCTGCGCCATCACAAGTTGCTGCGCGATCTTCCGGCGCAACGGCGACATCTTCTTGCGGGTGAACCGGGCTTCTCGCCGTTCGCCGAGGCTCGGCGGAGCTTGAGTCAGTTGGGGCTTATTTCGCTGCAGCTCAATGTCGGACGATCCGGCCTTGCCGCGTTCTTCGACGGCTTTCAGCACGTCGGCTTTCGTCAGGCGGCCGCCTTCGCCGGTCCCGCTGATTTTTTGCGGCTCGAGTTTCTCTTCTTCCACAATACGGCGAACTGCGGGCGAAAGATCTGTAGCCGGAGGCGTTGACTCCGGCCCGCCGCGGTTCGATCGCCCGTGGCTACAACTGTCGGCTTTTCTTCGCTGGCTCGGCTTCTTTCTTTTTTTCCTCAGGCGTTTTCTTTTTCCTCGACGGCGCCGCTAACTTCTTTTCCTCGGGCGCTCCTTTTGAATCGTCGATTGCGGCAACGACTTCACCGATCTTTACCTCCTGGCCTTCGGGCACTCTTGTATCGAGCACGCCGGATTTTTCGGCCACGATATCCGTAGAGACTTTATCCGTCTCGAGCGCGAAAAGCGGTTCGCCTTCGTTCACGAAATCCCCGGATTTCTTGTGCCAGGCGGAGATGACTCCGCTGGTCACCGACTCCCCCACCGACGGAACTTTGACTTCAATGATCATCGCCGAGACACGTAAGCTAATCGAGCGTCGCGGTCGAGTTGGCTTTCGTCAACAAACAGCCCGACTCAAAGCTGTAGCGTCCGCTGTCCTCAGCGGATATTCATTGACCACTGCGCTGAGGACAGCGCACCCTGCAGTTCACGAGCTGGCGCTGGAATAGTGTCGGAGGGCAAATTTCCAAAACACCCGGGAGAGCCAGAACACAATCGTCGACGCGATGATGAGATGAAGCATCAGCGGAACCGGCTGACCGAAGGATTTGATGAGCAGGCGGGCGGGAATGTTCGCTATGATCACCACCGGAATCACCCAGCCAAAAATCAGTCGGAAAAGCCGCGGAAAAATTACGTCCGGATACCGCGCGATATTCAGAAAGTTGAAATAGCCATAGACCAGTCCCTGCGCGCGAACGATCCAAAAGCTGACCGCAGCCAGGCCGAGCATGATCGAGTAATGCACCGCGATGCCGAAACAAAGCGCCACGACATAAAGCAGAATGGAAAGTAGGTTCGGCATCATGCCAAGTTTCGACAACGAGACGCAAACCACGGCCGCGCCGAGCAATGCGTTCACAATGCTATCGAGTCCGAATTGTTTCGTGGAAACGGCGAATTGGCTGTCGATCGGCAACACAAGAACGGAATCCAGTTTTCCAGTGCGCACGAGCTCAGGAATATTTGCCACGTTCACAAAAAAGAACGCCTGGAAGAGCTGTGCGATGATCTGGTGCGTGCCGACCAGCAGCACCACTTCCCACTTCGTCCAGTCGCCTATGTGATCGACGTTCCCAAAAATGATGCTGAAAAAAACGATTTGGCCCCAGAACCACAGAATCTCAACCACCATCCATAGCAGGAAATTCGCCTTGAAACTCAAATCCCGGATGAGCGAGTTGCGCAGCATGATGGAATAGATTTCGATGTAACGGCGCACCGGTTTCTCCTGTCTCTAAGTTGTAAGCGCGTCAACCCGCGAACTGAATGAAACGTTTTTACCCCTGGTTCGTCGTTATTGTCGGGCTGTTAGTCATTGCGTTTGTTGTCCGGCAGTTCCGCAACAATGGCACTGCAGACTACCAGACCGCAACCGTCACGCGCGGGCCGATTACGCAGGCGGTCACTGCAACCGGTACACTCAATCCCGTGGTCAACGTGCAAGTGGGTAGCCAGGTCTCCGGGAACATCTCCAAGCTCTTCGTGGATTTTAATTCGCAGGTCAAAGCCGGCCAGGTAGTAGCGCAGATCGATCCCGCACTTTTTCAGGCCACTGTGACTCAGGCCGAGGGCGATTTGGCGAATGCGCAGTCTGCGCTTGAGCTGGCGAGACTGAACGCCAAGCGCGCCGAGGACCTTTTTGCCAGAAAAACATCGTCGCAAGCGGACCTCGATCAGGCGATGGCGAACCTTCATCAAGCCGAAGCCAACGTGAAAATTAAACAAGGCGCGCTGGACAAAGCGAAAGCGGACCTCGACCACTGCACGATCACATCGCCTATCGACGGCGTGGTGATCTCGCGAAATGTGGATGTTGGCCAGACTGTCGCCGCCAGTTTGCAGGCGCCGGTGATTTTCCAAATCGCAAATGATCTCACGAAAATGCAAATCGATTCGAACGTGGCTGAGGCGGACGTCGGCATGGTGCAGGTGGGACAAGACGTCGATTTCACAGTCGACGCATTCCCCACGCAGACGTTCCACGGAAAAGTTATCCAGGTCCGCAACGCACCGATCACGGTGCAGAACGTCGTGACTTACGACACTGTCATAGGCGTGAGCAATGCGGATTTGAAACTAAAGCCGGGAATGACGGCAAATGTTTCAATCGTCTCCGCGCGCAAGGACGACGTGCTCCAAATCAAGAACGCCGCGCTGCGTTATCGCCCCGCTGAAGCAGCTCCTGCTGAAATGGGGTCAAGATCGCGCGCCCCGGCGGGTGCGCGGGGCATGAGCGGGCGCGAACGGCGAACGAGCGAACGCACGGTTTACCTTTTGTCCGGCAGCCAGCCCACACCGGTGCAAATCAAAACAGGAATCAGCGATGGCGTTCTGACTGAAGTCATCGAAGGGTTGAAAGAGGGTGATCGCGTTGTGACTGCAGAGATGACCCCGAAATCTCAGCCCCCATCCACGCCGGCGAATCCATTCTCAGGCGGTCGGCGCCGCTTTCCGTGATGGTTGGGAAAACCGAATCATTTCGCTCGCCCGGTCCTGTAGCCGCTTCGCTGAGCGAAGCGCGCCTCGCACACTGTTGCGTAGCGGAACGCGTCTCACAGAGACGCGGCTACAATATCTGCCAGGAATATGAATAACGGCGCACTCGTTAGGCTCGTTGACGTTCACAAGGTTTATCACACCGGCGAAATGGAGGTGCCCGCCGTGCGCGGCGTGTCGCTTGAAATCAAGCGCGGCGAATTCGTCGCGCTGATGGGCGCCAGCGGCTCGGGCAAATCGACGCTCATGAATATCCTCGGTTGCCTCGATCGCCCGAGCTCCGGGAAGTATATGCTGGACGATGCAGACGTTTCCGGGCTCGATCGCGATCAGCTCGCAGATATCCGGAACCGCAAGCTCGGTTTCGTGTTTCAGAATTTCAACCTGCTTCCACGCACGTCCGCGCGCGAGAACGCGGAATTGCCGCTAATTTACAGCGCGAATCATTTATCGCATGCGCAGCTTCGCGAACGAGCAGATCGCGTGCTGGCATCCGTTGGGCTCTCGGGTCGTGAGGACCATTATCCAAGTCAGCTTTCTGGTGGCCAGCAACAGCGCGTCGCCATCGCGCGCGCATTGATCAACGAGCCTGAGATGTTGCTCGCCGACGAACCGACCGGCAATCTCGACAGCCGCACCAGCGTGGAGATCATGGCAGTTTTTCAACAACTGAACGAGCGCGGAATCACAATCATCATGGTCACGCACGAACAGGATATCGCAGCTTATGCACAACGTAACGTCATGATGCGCGACGGCGTGATCGTGGATGATCATCTCGTTTCGCGGCGCCTGAATGCTGTTTTAACGGCAACCGATGGGGTAACGGAGTAGTGGGAGTAATGAAAAGCGGAAGAGAAATGAATAAGGAAACCAGGAACCCTTCGCCCCGGAAAGGCGGACTCTTTTTAGACAGAATGAACAGAATCCTCAGAATGAGAGGGAAATCATTTTGTCCATTTTGTTAATTCTGTCGACAAGGTCCTACTGATTCATGACGGCTTTCTTAAGCTCGCCCGCTGCGCGTTTAGATCCGTGGCCGCGCCAAGCTATACTCCAACAGTTAGCCTTGAACCATGCGGATCGGACCCACATTTAACGTCGCCTACCGCGCATTGCGCCGAAACAAGATGCGTTCGGTGCTAACAGCTCTTGGGATCATCATCGGCGTCGGCGCGGTCATCGCCATGGTCGGAATCGGCAACGGCGCCAAGGCGCAGGTGGAAGCGCAAATCGCCAGTCTCGGAGAAAATGTGATTCTGATCTTTTCCGGAAGCACCACCTCGAGCGGCATTCGCACCGGCTGGGGCGGCGCCGGCACGTTGAAAATTGAAGACGCTGAAGCGATCCGGCGCGAAGTGCCGGGCGTCATCGCCGTGAGCGAAGAAGTTGTTTCAACGACGCAAGTCGCCGCTGGAAATCAAAACTGGTTTACCCGGATCTACGGCGAATCAGCGGATTATTTCGACATTCGCCAATGGCCGCTTGCCGACGGCGCGCCCTTCACGCCGCAGGATGTGCGCAGCGCGAACAAGGTTTGCATTATTGGCCGCACGACGGCGATGCAAATTTACGGCAACGAAAATCCGATCGGCCAGATTTTGCGGATCAAGAATGTGCCGTTCACGATTCTTGGCGTCCTCACGCCCAAGGGGCTAAGCCCGCAAGGCGTAGACCAGGACGACATCGTCGTTATGCCTTACACCAGCGCGATGAAACGCGTTATCGGCGGGACCACGTTGCGCAACATCGACGTGCAAATCGGCGACGCGCGCCAGGTCGAAGCCGCGCAGCAACAAATCATCTCGTTGCTTCGGCAAAGGCATAACATTCGTGCCCGGCCGCGACGATGATTTCACAGTGCGCACACAACAGGAAATCGCCGAAGCAGCCACCGCTACGTCACGGGTGATGACAGTTCTGCTCGGTGCAATCGCAGGCGTGTCACTGCTCGTCGGAGGCATCGGTATCATGAATATCATGCTCGTGAGTGTAACCGAGCGGACCCGCGAAATCGGTGTGCGCATGGCCGTCGGCGCGCACGGCAACGACATTCTCACACAGTTCCTGATCGAGGCCGTCACGTTGAGCTCAGTCGGCGGCGTGATCGGCATCATCTGCGGCATCGCCACATCCAGGGTCCTGTCAACCTATGCGCATTGGCCTACGCTGATTTCCATCAGCTCAATTGCCATCGCCTTCCTGTTCAGCGCTGCCGTGGGCGTGTTCTTTGGCTTTTATCCCGCGCGCAAAGCCGCCGCGCTCGACCCCATCGAAGCGCTCCGTTATGAGTAGAAATTCTGAACCGCTGATTACGCGGATCACACGGGCGGTCTAGAAATCAGAAGACTGAGGTCGGAAATCAGAATCTCGCGCGAAGCGCTTTGGAGTGCGGCGGCTTGGCGCCGCTTTTGGATTCGCGTCATCCGTCGTAAAATTCGTGTTTATTCGTGTCGATTAGTGGTTAGAAATCTGTTCACTTTTCACCCTTCTTCGTTGCGGCGGGTTCCGGTGTCTCTGCTATCGCATCCACCTCCACCGGCGCTTCCCCATTCACGCGCACCGTTCCCACAATACGCGCCTGGTCGCGGCTTTGCTCCGCTCGGTCTCTGTCGTTAGACGCCGCCGTAGCTGGCTGTTGCGCCGGCGGCACGGCGTAATTGCCCTCGAACACGAGCGTCTTTTTCAAACTGACATTGTATCCCGTCGCGCGGAAGTACGATTGAGGAGCGGCTGATTCGTTTTCACGGGCGGCCTTGGCCGCGTACCTTAGCGTCTGCTTGGCAGCGTCGCGGTCGCGCGGTGACGCGTGAGTCAAGCTTCGCGCTCCTCGCCAATTGCTCGATTTTACCTATGTACGTCGAGCCGTCAGCGTCGAGCACACGGATTTCGTTCCCCTGTTGCTGCACTTGAAACGTGTTCAAGACATTCGCGGACCGGCTTATCTGCGCATTGTTTCGAAAAGATTGAAAAGCCGATTGTTGGGAAAATTGCTCCTTGGTTCCGAGGCTGCCGGCTGATGACGGTTGCGCCACCGGTGGAGCGACTCCCGCTATTCTGTCTGATTCGGCTTTTAAATCCGCGCCGGCTACAGGTGCAGCCGCGGGTGCCGCCTGGATTTTCCCAGCGGCAATCTCTTTATCGACTGAATCCTTTTGTTACTTGACTTGGGAAGTCAGTCTCAGCGCGCCCTTGGAGCACGCGGGTTGATGAGGCTTTAACCCCGCTTCAGGGCCGGCTTCGCCACGGGTTCGACTTTGACGCGACTGTTGTCTGCCAGATTCACTGTTGGTTCGGTGGCGCTCACCGCCGGAGGTTTTGCGAGAGTATTCTCGGACGCCGCTGCGGGGTTTAGCCCATCGGCTGCTCCAGCAGTGCGCCCACGAACCGCAACGTCGCCGGACTCGGCGAGAGGGTGTGATCGGTTCCACCAAATCGCCGGAACGAGCACTATCAACGTTGCCAATGCCGCCGCCACTGTTACTCGTGGCCAGAACATTGTTAACCATGATCGCTCGTGACTCGACTTTTTCATCTTCCGCCGCTCCAGTTCGCGCGATCTCCTCATGCAGGCGTGCTCGCATCGGATTCGGCATTTTGGGGTCGTCACCAAATTCTGCGCGACGCGCTTTTGCCAGCGCCTCGAGCATTTGTTCGATGGGTTTCTTTGGTTCCGATGCCATGCTTCTATTAATTAGACGGCAAACGATTGTCCGATGGAAAAATTTCCTTCGCGATAACGAGCAAGCGATCCAGACATTTGCTCAACCGGGAGCTGACTGTTTTCGGGTTAAGACGCAGTTCCGTCGCAATCTCATCGTAACTTAACTCGCCGAAGTACCGCAGTTCGATGATTTCGCGGCACGGCTCGCCGAGACGATCAAGGCTTTCCCTTACGAGGCGGGAGGTCTCGGCAATCTGCAATAACGCATCGGGACCGGGATTTCCAGATGGGGGATCAATCGGCGGATCGTCATCATTTCCGCGTTCATCGATTGAGATGTGCACCGCGTTTCCACCCCTTTTCGCAGCTCGCGTTTTTTCCCGATAATCCATCGCCTTGTTCGCCGCAATCCGCAGCAACCACGTTTGAAATGAGCTTCGACCCTGAAATGAAGATAGGTTTCTGACCACCGATAAAAATGTCTCCTGACAGATTTCTTCCGTGTCTTCGTGACTGAAATCGCCGGAAAGTTGAAATACAAACCGGGCAACCGTCGCGTAGTATTTATCGAACAAAGAATCCCATGCCTCCGCATTTCCCGCGCGGCATTCGGCGATGATTTGAGCTTCCGACGGCAACGCTGATACATCCGCTGTCGGCAGCGGTGGGGCTGTGCTGGAAAGCTCCTGATCGATCACAACACTTCGAGGAGGGAGCATCTTATCGACGTCTGACTGTCGCGCCTAGCCTTCTGATCAAAAATAATGCTTTCGGTCAGCCGGGAGCATTTTTCCGGAGTTCCCGACTAATGCTCCATGAACAAAAAATTGGTGGTAGCGATCGGGCTCTTCCTCCTCGGGTGCATCTCTCAATCCCGCGGCAGATGGTTTCATTGTCGTCGAGCGTCCGATCTACTTTCCGCCGAACCATTTTCCGTTCGCTCCGCTCGAGGTCACCAGTCATCAGGTCAACGTCAAAATTGATGGGCAGGTCGCCATCACATCGATCGACCAGGAGTTTTACAATCCAAACGATCAACGCCTGGAAGGCTTTTACATGTTCCCTGTTCCGAAAGGGGCGCACATCGACAAATTCAGCATGGAAATCGGTGGCAAAAGTGTCGATGCCGAGTTGCTTCCGGCTGACAAGGCGCGTGGCATTTATGAGGACATCGTGCGAAGAATGCGCGATCCGGCGTTGCTCGAGTACGCCGGTCGCGATCTTTTCAAGGTCCGCATCTTTCCAATCGAACCGCGCAGCCGCAAGCCGATTAAGATTTCCTATACGGAACTGCTTCGTTCCGACGCGGGAACAGTCACTTATCTTTACCCACTGAGCACTGAGAAATTTTCCGCTCAGCCGATCAAGAATCTGAGCGTGAAAATTGAGCTCAAGAGCGTGCAGCCGCTCGCCTCAATTTATTCGCCCAGCCACAAAGTTGAGATCAAGCGCGATGGCCCTAACCGCGCCGTCATTGGGTATGAAAGCAAAGACGAAAAGCCGGACACAGATTTTCAGCTCGTCTACAGCTCGGATACACGCGATGTCGGCCTTAGGTTAATCACTTACAAACCAGACAGTGACGACGGCTATTTTCTACTTCTGGCTGCACCGACGGTTAGCAACGAAACAAAGCCGGCATCCAAAGACGTCGTTTTTGTGGTAGACACATCCGGCTCAATGGCCGGCGCAAAACTGCAGCAGGCGCAAAAAGCATTGCGGTTTTGCGTGGAAAATCTCAACGCGGACGATCGTTTCGAGATCGTCCGCTTCTCGACCGAAGCTGAACCGCTTTTCCGCGAGTTGGTACCAGCCGACTCCGATCATCGCAAACGTGCGAACGGTTTCATCGACGACTTCAAACCAATCGGCGGCACCGCCATCGCGGACGCGCTGCAAAGCGCTCTCAAGGTTCGACCAGACAAAAGCGATCGCCCATTTGTCGTGATCTTCCTGACCGATGGTCTGCCCACGGTGGGAGCGCGCAATCCCGAGGAAATCGTTGCAAACATCAAGAAGGCGAGCGGTGTTCGGATCTTTTCGTTCGGGATCGGTTCGGACGTAAACACACAGTTGCTCGATCAAATCGCCGAGGGGTACGCGCGCCTTCAGCCAATACGTACTCGCGAATGAAGATCTCGAGCTCAAAGTCTCGAATTTCTACACGCGGATCAAAGAGCCGGCCCTAACGAATCTTAAGCTGGATCTCGGCGGCGGTGTTCGCACAGCAAAGATGTATCCGGCAGATCTGCCGGATCTGTTTAAAGGCGATCAATTGGTGGTAGCCGGTCGATACAGCGGCGCCGGCGATGTGGAAGCCAAACTGACCGGCAACGCCGGCGGCCGCGAACAGACCTTTACTTACAAGCTGCATTTTGACGATCGTAAGACGACCGATGATTACGTGCCCCGGCTTTGGGCGACGCGCCGTGTCGGATTTCTACTCGATGAAATCCGCATCCACGGTGAAACGGCAGAGCTGCGCGATGAAACAACCGAGCTGGCCCGGAAATATGGAATCGTCACGCCTTACACCGCCTATCTGATCGTAGAGGATGAAGATCGACGGCGTGTGCCGATGGCCGATCGATCGATGCAGAGCATGAGCGCCGATACGGCGACGCGCGCCGAAGTCGCCAAGGCCTGGACCGGATTCAAGGACAAGAAAGAGGGTGAAGACGGCGTTGCCAATGCGCGCAGCCAGAATGCGTTCAAGTTTGCGCAGCAGGCGCCTGCATCGATCACAGCCGGTGCCTCCGAATCATTGCGGGGATTTGCTGCTGCGGTTCCTGCTGGCACCCCTGCCGCGGCTCGCCTCAATCAATACACTCAACAGTCCAGGTTCGTGAACGGGCGCGCATTTTTCCAAAACGGAAATCAATGGATCGATTCAAACGCGCAGAGCAACACCGCTAAACGCCAGCGCATTCAATTTAACTCCGAAGAATACTTCAACCTCCTAACAAAACATCCTGAAGCCGGCCCGTGGCTGGCGCTAGGTCAAAACGTCGTGCTCGCGCTCGACGACACTGTTTATGAAATCGCTGAATAACAATCCAGTGAAAACACTAACTACTCGTGGCATCGCCATGCTGCCGATAATCCTGTCTGCGTCTGCAATGCTCGGCTTGTGGCAACCGTTATCCGCAACGACTTCGCCGACACCTCAATCCAAACCGCGGATCGAAGTCTGTTTCGTTCTCGATACGACCGGTTCAATGGGCGGTTTGATCGAAGGCGCGAAACAAAAGATCTGGTCGATCGCCAACGAGATGATCAGCGCGCATCCAACACCGGAATTAAAGCTCGGCCTTATTGGTTATCGCGATCGCGGTGATGAATACGTGGTGAAATCGTTCAGCCTCACCGACGACATCGACGCTATTTACGGACACCTGCGCGAGTTCCAGGCCGGTGGTGGTGGCGATACACCGGAGAGTGTGAACGAGGCGCTTGCCGAAGCCATTCACAAGATGCCGTGGAGCAGCGACAGCAAGATCTTGAAGATCATCTTTCTCGTCGGAGACGCGCCGCCGCACATGGATTATCCGAACGGCCCGAAGTATCCGGATCTTTGCCGGGAGGCAGCGAAAAAGGACCTCATTATTAATACCATTCAGTGTGGTGAGATGGCTGAGACCAAACCGATCTGGCAGGAGATCCCGAAACTGTCGGAAGGCAGTTATGTAGGCATTTCGCAATCGGGCAACGTTGCTGTGATTTCAACGCCAATGGACAAGGAGCTAAGCCGGCTTAACGAACGCATCGGTGCCACTCTCATTCCGTATGGTGACAGTAAACTGCAGGCCGAAGTTCATGCGAAATATGCAATGGCGGCGAGTGCTCCTGTTTCCGCAATGGCCGATCGGCTCAGCTACAACAGCAAGACCGGCAAGGTCGTGCAGGGCCGCGGTGAGTTGGTCGACGCGCTCAACGACAACAAGCTTAAGCTCGAGGAGATCGATCAGAAACAACTTCCGACCGAGCTCCAGAAATTGGATCGCAACGAACTGCAAAAGCGCATCGCAAAAACTCGCGACGAACGCGCTGACCTGCAAAAGCAGATCGTAGAAGTATCAAAGAAACGCGAAACCTATATTCAATCGGAAAACAAACGGCTCGCGGCCGAAGGCAAAGGCGACGCCTTCGATCAAAAGGTGGGTGAAACGCTTCGTGCCCAGGCCGCCAAAAAGGGAATCAGTTACTGAACCATCCCTCTTTGATGTTTTCGTTTGCTGTAGCGGCGGTCTCTGACCGTCGAAATCTGCGACAATCTGCGAAATCTGTGGATAAATTAAGAAATGGCTGAGCATAGTGGTTTCGAAAAACTCGTTGCGGAGGCAAAGAAGAACATCACCGAGATTTCGCCGCAGGATGCGGCTACGAAATTGAACACCGGCGAAGCGGTCGATCGTTGACGTCCGCGAAAAAGACGAATGGGACGAAGGACATATCCCCGGCGCGATGCACATGAGTCGCGGCACGATCGAGCTCGATATTGAAGAAAAAGTTGCCGACCCAGAATGCAATGATCATCTGCCAGTGCGGCGGCGGTGGTCGTTCCGCGCTCGCAGCCGAGAGCCTGCAGAAAATGGGCTACAAAAACGTCCGTTCCATGGCTGGCGGGTTCAAAGCCTGGAAAGCCGCCGGTTTGCCAACAACGAACTGACAGACTCGCCGCGTCCGTTTCTCTTTCGCTGCCGCAGTTCTTAGCAGAACGAAAATCACTGCATATATGAAAGGCGTGGGTCTATTCAATCGGTGCATTTGACCTAGCGCCCTGCTCCGGTGTTTGCCATTTCGTCAGCTTGGGCGACATCGGCTTCGAGCTTTTGCCTGCTTTCTTTCACCTGCTGATCCAGTTCGCGAAAGACGGCTTCCTGAGATGGAGTTGGTCGATCGTAGGACAAATCGATATCCGCCGCCAGGTATGCGAGATGATCGCGCAGCTTGGTCTCATGGAGCAGGCTGCCTTCGCTCGCTTTCATGGCCATCTGCGCAACGCTGTCGATGTCATGGTTGAGAGCGGTTAGCGCACCAGCGGACTGCGGGTTTTTCGGAGCGCTGCCGTTGGCCTTCTGGAGCTTGTCACGCGCGGTGAGAGCCCGATTAACGGCTTTATCCAGCGCGTCGAGATCTGCGTGAATCTGTAGATCTAAAGCTAAACGCGCTTCAAGGTCCTGTTGCGTAGCATGGAGTCGCGGATCGAGGGCAACTGTAAAATTCTGTTGCGTTTTTTGTCCACCGTAATCGAGCACGACTGTATACGTGCCGGGCACCAGGACCGGGCCTTCGACCGAATCTTCCAGTCCGCCCGCCGCGATGGGCGCATGATACCCGGTGATTTCCGTGGCGTACGGATAACGCAGATCCCATTGGAGCCGATTCATTCCTGGCTCGATCGCTGCCAGTTTCGCTTCCTTTTCCCGGATCTTCTCGTCCGTGCTCTTTTCGGTGTAACTCCTCTTCGGTAGCGACGTTTTCCAAATGCGTGCCGACCGAGGCTGCACTTTCCTTTTCTTTTTCCTTTTTCTCTTTTTCCGTAGCCAGATGCAGTGGAATGTTGCGGATCACTTTTCCCTGCGCATCCACGAACTGGAGCGTTGCCGGAGTCTTCCCATCGTAGTTTTGAGGAATGTGGAAAAAGACCGTCGCACCGAACGGCGGATTGTAACCGGCATCGGGTGGACGTCTTCTGTCGGGATCGGGAACGCCGTAGTCATGAGTCAGCCACGCCTGTTGAGGAGCAAACAGGAAACTGGCGTTGGATTGGACGGCGGGATTTTTGGTCAGTTGTTCGAGCAACGTCAGATTGTCGAGCACCCAAAACGCGCGACCGTGAGTAGCCGCGACCACCTGGCCTTGCCGCGGATTGATCGCGAGATCGCGCACCTGGACCACCGGAAGGTTCAGTGTGAGCGGTTGCCAGTGCGCGCCTTCGTCCAGGCTAAAATAGACGGTGCTGCGCGTGCCGACGAACAGCAGTTTGGACTCGTTAGGGTCCTGCCGAAGATCGAACACAAATTCGTCGTCCGGCAGACCGGTCGTGATCGCTGTCCAGTGTTGGCCCAAATCGGTTGTCTTGAAGATGTACGGCTTGAAATCGTCCAGCATGTAGCGCCGGGCTGTCAGGTAAGCGGTATTTTTGTCGGTGTGCGACGGCTCGATGCAACTGATCCAGGCGTGGTCCGGCAGCCCGGGCGGGGTCACTTTTTGCCAATTCTTTCCGCCGTCCGTGGTGACGTGCGCGAGACCGTCATCCGATCCCGCCCAAAGCAGATTGCCGTCGAGCGGCGAAACCGCGAGCGCCGATACCAACGGATAGATTTCCGCGCCTGATTGATCGAGATCGATCGGGCCGCCACTGGGCTTTTGCTTCTCCGCTTCGTTACGGGTGAGATCGGGAGAAATTTTTGTCCAGGTCGCGCCGTAATCGTCACTCTTAAATATATACTGAGCGGCAATGAATAGTTCCTTGGGGTTTGCCGGCGAAAACAGAATCGGATGCGTCCATCCAAACCGATACTTGAGCGTCGCCGGACGATGAGCCTTCCTGATAATGAGGCCACGGGCTTACACTGCGGTATTGGTCAGTGCGCTGATCGTACTTCAAAAAAATACTGTAGTAACCGCTGCCATAGGTGATTTTCGGATCATCCGGTTGCGGCACGGTGTATGTGCTTTCGCCATAGGCGACCTCGTGCCATGCGGACAACGGGATCATTCCTCTGGCGTGCGCGCTCGGTCCTTCAAACGAACCTTCGTCCTGCTGCGCGCCGTAAATGTGAAACGGAAACTGGTCGTCAATGTTTACATGGTAAAACTGGCCGGTGGGTTGATTGTGTTCGGTGCTCCAGGTTTTGCCGGCGTCTCGTGAGACCGTGGCGCCGCCGTCGTTGCCTTCGAGCAAAACCTTGGTGTCGTCCGGGTTGATCCATACGACGTGATTGTCGCCGTGCGGCGTTTTCAGCTTCGTAAACGTTTTCGCCCCGTCATGTGAAACCCAAAGCGCGTCTACCTCGGGCGTGTACACGGTGTTGGGGTCCTTCGGGTCGGCGTAAATCGTCATGTAATAAAAAGCGCGTTGCCGCAGCTTCATTTCATCGTTCACCCGCTTCCATGTCGCGCCGGCGTCATCCGAGCGGAACACGCCGCCTTCTTTCGCCTGAATGATGGCGTACACGATGTCCGGTTTGCTCGCGGCAATGGACACGCCCATGCGGCCCAGGATTCCTTTGGGCAAACCGGGATTGTGCGAGATGTTGGTCCAATGCGTCGCCGCCGTCGGTGGTCTTATAAATACCGCTGCCCGGCCCTCCACTCGTTAGGCCCCACGGCTTGCGCTCGGCCTGCCACATCGTCGCGTACAGGAGGTCCGGATGGTTCGGGTCCATCACCAGACAGATGGCGCCGGTGTTGTTGTCCACGAACAAAATTTTCTTCCACGACCTGCCGCCGTCGGTGGACTTGAAAATGCCGCGGTTAGGATCAGGCGCGAACACATGTCCCATGGAAGCGACATAGACAATGTTGGGGTCCTTGGGATCGATCAGCAGCGCGCTGATCGAGTGCGCGTCGCGCAACCCGGCGTAGTGCCACGTTTTGCCGGCATCAGTGGATTTAAAAACCCCGTCGCCGGGGATCACGTTGGCGCGGATGTCTGCCTCCCCAGTGCCGACATAAATAATCTTGGGATCGGACGGCGCAACGGCGATCGCGCCGATGCTGGAGCTTGGCCCCGGCAGTTTTCCATCGGTGATGTTTTCCCATTCGGAGCCGTATCGGTGCTCTTCCAAACGCCGCCGCCCACCGTTCCGGCATAAAAGAGATTGTTATTTCCCCGAACGCCGGTCACGGTGACCACTCGGCCGCCAATGTACGGGCCAATGCAGCGCCATTTGAGTTTGCTCATCAGCGTCTGTGGAGAAACAGGCTCTGCAGCTTGAGATCCTGCGAACGTGAAAACAAGTGCAGCTGTGACGAGAATAGGAAGCGTGCGGATTTTCATAAACAAAAGCTACCTTTCATAATTCGATTCTCCTAACGAATCAGTTTCACAGTTTTTGAGAACATCACTCTGTGGCCGACTGTCTCTGCATCAGTAGCAAGACTGCGATAACACCGCTTCATGCTCGGGCCTGTCGTAATCGCAGTTGCCTGGCAGCGCGAGCGTGCGCAAAGTCCGAGCCATGCGTGTTCTTTTCCATTCGCCGGTAAAATCGATATCTATTCTGTCAGCACTCTGTGCAGTTCTGGCAATGACGCGCATCGCAGCTATTTCCGTCCCCGCGCAAAAGTCACCTGTGCAACATTCTAACGTCGAAGATAATCCATTGCTCACCGAGAGCACGTTGCCGTATCACTACCCCGCGTTCGACAAGATTAAGGACGAAGATTTCGTCCCCGCGATCGAAGCTGGAATGCGCGACCAACTGAAAGAAGTTGAGCGGTCGCGGACAATTCCGACAAACCGACGTTCGACAACACGATCGTCGCCCTCGAACGCACCGGGCGATTGCTCGACCGCGCCCAGCGCACGTTTTCGAACCTGAACGCGTGCGATACAAACCCGACCCGGCAGAAGATCGATAAGGAAATGGCGCCGAAACTTGCCGCGCACCGTGACGAGATTTTTTTGAATCCGAAATTGTTCGCGCGAGTCCAGGCGCTTTATGAGAAGCGCGACAAGCTCGGGCTCGATCCCGAATCGGCTTATTTGCTCGAACGTTACTACAAGGATTTCGTGCGCGCGGGCGCCAAGCTCTCCGATGCCGACAAGGAGAAGCTGAAAAAGATCAACGCCGAGTTGGCCAGGTTGCAGACGCAGTTTGAGCAAAACGTGCTGAAGGAGCGGAACGCATCGTCGATCGTCGTCGATCGCAAGGAAGAGCTCGCTGGCCTAACGAAAGACCAGATGGCGAGCGTCACCGCGGCGGCCAAAGCCGAGCACAAGGAAGGGAAGTCCGTCATTCAGCTTCAGAACACGACGGGCCAGCCGTTGCTTGGCTCTTTGCAGGATCGACATCTGCGCGCAGCGGATCATGCAGGCATCACTCTCGCGCAACAGCAAAGGCGGTGAGTTCGACACGCGCAACGTTGTCCTGCGCACCGCGCAGCTGCGCGCCGAGAAAGCAAAGTTGCTGGGGTATCCAAATTGGGCGGCGTATCAACTCGAAGACCAAACCGCGCACGATGTTCCCACGGTAAACAAACTGCTGGCCGATCTCGCGCCGCCTGCGGTCGCGAATGCGAAACGTGAAGCAGCAGACATGCAGAAAATTGTCGATCAAGAGAAAGGCGGCTTCCAAATCGCGCCATGGGACTGGGATTTTTATTCTGAGAAAGTCCGCAAGGCGAAATACGCGTTCGACGAATCGGAGGTGCGACCATACTACGAACTGAACCATGTAATTCTCGACGGGGTCTTTTACGCAGCTCAAAAGCTTTACGGTCTCACGTTCAAGGAACGCCACGATTTGCCAGTGTATCAGCCCGACGTCCGCGTATTTGAAGTTTACGATCGCGACGGTAAACCGCTCGCGATTGTTCATCGGCGATTATTACGCGCGGCCATCCAAGCGCGGGGGCGCCTGGATGAACGCTTACGTGCAGCAAAGCGGTCTGTTCGGGACGAAGCCGGTCGTCGCGAATCATCTCAATATTCCGAAACCGCCGCCGGGCGAGCCGACACTGCTCACCCAAGATGAAGTGCGTACCGCGTTTCACGAATTCGGGCACGCGCTGCACGGCATGTTTTCCAACGTAAAATATCCGCGGTTCAGCGGAACGAGCGTGCCGCGTGATTTCGTCGAGTATCCGTCGCAGGTAAACGAGATGTGGGCCACGTGGCCGGAAGTCCTCGCCAATTACGCGAAACATTACAAGACCGGGGAACCAATGCCGCAGGCGTTGCTCGACAAGGTCAAGGCCGCGGAAAAATTCAATCAGGGATTCAAGACGACTGAATACCTGTCGGCCTCGCTACTCGATCAGGCGTGGCATCAACTGAATCCTTCTGACGTTCCGAAAGACGCAGTTGCGTTTGAAGCGGAAGCATTGCACAAGGCCGGGGTCGACTTTCCGCCGGTGCCGCCGCGTTATCGCAGCTTCTATTTTTCACACGCATTCGCCGGCGGCTACTCGGCCGGTTATTACTCGTATATCTGGAGCGAAGTGCTCGACGCCGACACAGTCGAGTGGTTCAAGCAACACGGCGGATTGAAACGCGAAAACGGCGACCGCTTTCGCGCCATGTTGCTTTCGCGCGGCGGATCCGCTGACGCCCTCGGGCTATTCAAGAATTTCGTCGGACGCGATCCCTACATCGAACCGTTGTTAAAACGCCGCGGACTCGATCAAACGCCGGGCTCCGACGCCACAAAGGCCGAACCGCAACCGCAGGTAAAATAGGAGCGACGGTCCCGGTTGCGGGAACTGAGGCAAGTCCACGACGCTGGCTTCTTCCAGCCGAATCCGGCGGCTCGTGCGGTTTCAATTGGCGTTGGAATGCTGTTGCAATTCTGTTAGGTTTAAAATCCCTTGAATAAGACTTCTGTTGTGACCCAAGGCGACGGTGCGCCTGCCGCCGGCGCGGCTCCGACTTCTGAGCGAGCCGATCTGCGTCCGGAAAGCATTCAGGACGCCGTGATCCGTCTGGCCGGGAATTCGCAGGACGGAATTCAAACTGCCGGGGCCTTCCTCGCACGGCTCGCCGGCCGTAGCGAACACGATGTCATGACGTACATGACGATTCCCGCCACGATCTCGGGTGGGCCGTCGATTTTCCAGGTGCGCATCGGTTCTGGCGAAGTGTTGTCCGCAGGTGATGAAGCCGATTTCCTCGTCGCATTTTATCAGCACAGTTACCAGGACCACATCGGCTTTCTGCGCGAGGGCGGCGTCCTGCTTTACGATTCGGACAACGTCGAGCCGAACCTGGACGATAAACGTTTCGTTTACGTCGGCGTGCCGATCACCGGACTGACTGTCGAAGCGCTCGGCGGCACGGCCAGGGACAAGGGCAAAAACATTTTCGTCCTCGGCCTGATCTCGAAAATTTTCAATCTCGACGTCGAGAAGCTGAAGAGACTGATCACCGAAAAGTTCGGCGGCAAAGACGAGAGCATCGTGAATACGGCATTGATGGCGTTCCAGGCCGGCTACGCGTATCCCGTCGGCAACGTGCTGACGAAGCACTATCGATTTGACGCACATCCCGAGAGCGAGCGGTCGCGATCAGCTCACGATGGACGGGAACCAGGCGCTCGCCTACGGCCTGATCGCGGGCGGCGTGCGCTACGGCGCCGGTTACCCGATCACGCCGTGGTCGTCCGTCATGGAAACGCTCCGGCGCGAACTGCCAAAGTATGGTGGCATTTTCGTGCAGGCCGAGGACGAACTGGCGGCGGTGTCGATCGCGCTTGGTTGTTCTTACGTCCGGCTATCTCGCCGTGACCGGCAGCGCCGGCCCGGGCATTTCGCTCAAGAGCGGAAGCGATCGGTTGGGCGTCGATGGCCGAGATGCCGATCATCATTATGCAACATTCAACGCGGCGGACCTAGCACCGGTCTGCCGACCAATGTCGAGCAAAGCGACCTGCATCAGGCAATTTTCGGCGGCCACGGGGACAGCCCGCGCGTCGTCCTGGCCGCCGCGAGCGGTGGAAGATTGTTTCTACATCGCGATCGAAGCCGCCCGGATCGCGCGAAAATACAGCACGCCGGTTTTCATTTTGAGCGATACATCGCTGGCCACGCGCATCGAAGCGTTCGACGAACCCGATCTGTCGAAGTTCATGGTCGATCCCAAGCCGGACCTGACGCCGCGCCAGACGCACAAGCCGTATGCGATCGATCAAATCACCCAGCACGTTCCGCCGGGCACACGCATTCTCGACGGAAAATACCCGCTGCTGGCAGGACTTGAGCACGACGAAATGGGCCATCCGACCGGCAGCCCGAAGTTGCACATGGCCATGACCGCAAACGCCGCAATAAATTGCGCAAACTCGCCGAAGAAATTCCGGTGCCGGAAGTTTATGGC
Source organism: uncultured Verrucomicrobiae bacterium (assembly GCA_963757675.1). GTDB lineage: Bacteria > Verrucomicrobiota > Verrucomicrobiia > Chthoniobacterales > UBA10450 > Udaeobacter. The sequence continues at coordinate 112,799 of CAVWTH010000005.1, forward strand.
GATCAGGAAGGGGACACGCTTGCTCGTCGGCTGGGGATCAACTTACGGCCCGATCCACGACGCGGTAAAATGGCGCGCGAAAACGGCGAGAAAAGTCGGCGCGCTGCATCTGCGGCACGTTGCATCCGTTGCCGAACGGCCTCGAGAAAATTTTTGAGAAGTTCAAGCGCATCGTCACCGTCGAGATGAACGACCAGGGCGTTTACGGGTTCGGCCAGCTCGCCACGATTTTGCGGGCGCGTTATTGCGAACCGAAAATCAAAGCTTCACCAAGACCGACGGCCTCACTTTCCGCGTGAAAGAAATTTTGAACGGCGTATTCAAGGGCACGCTCGTTTGCCGCCCGACAGATTCCGCGCGAAGGCGCAGCCCATCGTGCACGCCGACACCGCGCCCGAGAATGTGAAACACTTGAAAGAAGTCGTCCCCCAGGGAGTGGGGTAGGAATGTTTGATGTAAGATGTTTAAGGTTCGATTTGGTTGTAGGGCGTCTGTGTCAGAACGTCGGAATGATTTTATGAGCGAAGCAACAACAGGAAATGCCAACGGTTCCACTGCCGTCGCAACCGCCACTCCGAGCATCGGAGCTCGAGCGGAAAAGTTAACTAAGAAAGGCCATCACCGCCGATCACCCTACGTGGTGTCCCGGGCTGCGGCGATTTCGCCGTGCTCGCCTCCTATCTACAAAGTTCTCGAGAAACGCCAGCTCGAACACGAAAAGATCGTCACTCTTGCCGGGATCGGTTGTTCATCGCGCTTCCCGTATTTCGTCAATGGCCACGGCGCGCACTTCATTCATGGCCGCGCCGTCCCGCTCGCCGTCGGCATCAGCCTCGCCCGGCCCGATCTCCACGTGTTCCTCTTCGGCGGCGACGGCGACGGCTTCTCGATCGGCGGCAACCATCTCGATCACGGCGCGCGCAAGAACATCAACATGACCTATTTCATCATGGACAATTTCGTCTATGGCCTGACGAAGAAACAGACCTCGCCCACGTCGCCGATCGGTTTCAAGAGCCAAGACCGACCCGACCGGCGCGATCGATCAGCCGGTCAATCCGATGAAACAACTGATCTGCGGCCGGGGCCACCTTCATCGCGCGCACCCACGCTGCGCAGGTCAATCACATGATCCAGATGATCGAGCGCGCATTGGATCACCAGGGCTTCACCGTCATCGAATGTCTGACTGAATGCGTCGAATTTTTCCCGGACGCCTTCGATCCGGCCAATCCGCAAAAAAGGCGGCAGCTTCGCAGTGATCGAGGAAAAGAAATGGGACAACACACCCGAGGACGAACTCCGCCACGACGTCACCGACGAGCTCGCCGCCTACAAACTCGCGTCGCTTCCTTTCCCCGGCGTCTTCGGCGTGTTTTACGAAGCGATCGCCCGACGAAGAACGCGCTGGAGAAAAAGTGGATCGACACGACGCGAGAGAAGACTCGGCAACGCCGTCCGATCTCGAAACTCCTCCAGAAAACCTTCGATCGAATGAAGTGACAATGCCCGCAGCATTGTCATCCTGAGCAGAGTCGAAGGATCTCGCCTTGGCTGGAGGAGCACGCGCGCCTCGCGTGTTGGCGATTGCGCCCCCGCCGAACACGTCTTCTGTAGCGGTGGCTGTGTCAGCCGCAATCCCAATTCAGAACTTGGTTGATTATCTCACTCCGGTTCGGTATTCACCGACAATCATGATGAAATTGCGTTCTGTTTTTTTGGCTGGATTCGCCATCGTCGCACTTTCACTCGGCCTCGCAGCGGTCTCGCTCAATGCGAGTGCGACGCCGGCGGCACCCTTACAGCCGGACCAGGCGTCGGCCATCGCAACGATGGTTCAAAAGGCGATGAAGACCGAGCATCTCCGGGCGGTCATCGTCAAGGTTACGCAGGGTGACAAGGTGGTGATTAACCAGGCGTTCGGCGAATCGATGACCGGCGTGCCGGCGACCACAGCGATGCACTTCCGCAACGGCGCCGTCGCGTTCGCTTACCTCGGCACACTGCTCATGCAGTTCGTGGACGAGCACAAGGTCAAGCTCGACGACACAATCCAGCGCTGGATGCCGGCCCTGCCGCAGGCAAACAAGGTCACCTTAAAAATGTTAGCGAACCAGACCTCAGGATATCCGGACTTCGAGACCGATCCGAAGTTTGTCGCGGCCTTCATGGCAGATCCGTTCCACATCTTCACATTCGAGGAGCGGCTTAAGATTGCGTTCTCGCGCCCGATGATGTTCGATCCGGGAACGAACTGGAGCTACTCGCACACCAACTTCATGATTCTCGGCGAGATTTGAGTAAAATCGGCGGAAAACCGTTGGACGCGCTGTTGAGCGAGAAGGTCCTTGTCCCGATGGGCCTGAAAAACACCACCGCCTCGCAGACTTCCGAGATGCCCGAGCCCAGTCTTGCACGCATTCGATTCCGAGCGCCGTACCGCGCTCAAGATCCCTGCGGACATCGCGTTCTACGAGGAATCGACCTTCTGGAATTCGCAATGGGGAACGCCGATCGGCGCGAACCAGACGACGACCATCGACGACATGGCCACGACCGCGGTGAAGGTCGGCACCGGCGCGCTCATATCAAAATCCAGCTACGAAGCCATGACCGGCCCGCACCTGCTCGGCTTCGGGAAAAAGCAGGACAACTGCGCGCCTTCCTGCTTCACGCAAGTAAACGGGTACAACTACGGGATCGGCATCGTGCGCTCGGGATCGTGGCTGTTGCAGAACCCAATGCTTGGCGGTTACAGCGCGACCGTGGCCTACCTGCCCTCGAAGAAGATCGCCATCGCCGTGTTCGCGACCTTCGCGCCGGAAGCATTCGACTCGGAAGGGAACTACGCGAATTCCAGTGACATATTGTTCCGATCAATCGGCACATATATTGCCCCGGACGATGGCCCCCTGCCGAAGAAAAAAGGCTGAACCCTGTCCTCCGTCTGAAAAGGGGCTGATCAATTGTTGTAGAGGCGGCTCCGTTTCGGTGCCAGAGCACCATTTTCCCGCCGACCAGCAAAACTCAATCTAGCGGATGAAGCCATTTGAGACCTGGGAATCGCGCAAAGCCACGATCAAGAGTTAGCCATTCGCAGCCAAGCTCAATCGCCAGCGCAGCATGGAAAGCGTCTGGCACAAGATTACCGCGCGCATCTCCACGACGGCAGAGATCGACGAAGATTTTCCAGTGTCCGGCTCCGGGTCCCAGAAGATGCACCTCCTCGCGGGAACGAAAATCATCCACGAATTCAAGCGCCTGAGCCAGCGGAGTCGGCTTCTTGAAGATTTTTGGATGCGTGATCACCCGCAGACAACCGCTCAAGGCCAGTTCCGAGACTGCCACTCCCGCCGGCTCGCGCAGGGACGATTCCAGCCAAGATTTGATTTCCCGGTGATGCTCCGCGTCTTCGCGATATGCCGTGACCAGAACATTCACGTCCAGCAGAATCATCGCGATTCCATCGCATCCAGAAGCGCTGACGACGAACTGAGGTCGATCCCGGGTTGAATCCCTGTGCCTTTGAACGTCTTCAACGGGCGGTGCGAGCTGGACCGTGTCGTCTTTTGCCCTCTAGCTAATGCCGCCCGCAGCGCATCCTCGATTACTTCGCGGAGCGAACTCCGGCGTTCGTGCGCAATCTTCTTCGCCTTTTGCAAAAGCGAATCCTCGATCGAGATTGTCGTCCTCATGCATCAGAGCATCTTCTAAGAGCATCATGATGTCAAAGATAAGCACGATTCCCCATCTGGGAAGCGCACGCCGCTGGCGTGCCCGTTTCGGCTGCCAGCCGAAACAACGATCTTGTAGTGGCGGCTGTGTCAGCCGCAATCAGTTTCGGGGAGCGGTGTCACGCCGCGGCGACCTGGCGACTCCGAGAGCTTTCGCGAGTCGCGAACTTTTGAATTTCGCCTGCGTTAACGCTTTAGCGTCAACAAGTCACGCGGCGTCAGCCGTTCTTACCTCTTACTTCTTACTTCGCAGCCTCCAGCTCGACGCGCATCGCGGATATACTGACCTCGGTCGGCAGGAAACCCGTGTCGGTATAGTTGATCGTCACGCTCTGCCCGCCTTCTTTTGAGAAAGAGACTGCGCCGGCCATGCCTGTGATTGAGGCGACGTCTTCTTTCCAACCCGCGTCGCGAAACTGTGTCCGCAACGATTCGACGGCCGCTTTGGCTTTCCCCTTGCCGACGCTGAACTTGATCTCGTCCTTGGTCTGCTTCACGTCTTTCGCGTCCGCGGGCAGAGTGACAGTGACTTTCGGCACCTTGTTCCTTTCGGCCAACTCGGCGGCTTCCTTTGCTGCTTTCGCTTCGGCAGCGGCGCGCAGTCTTCGGGCGCCTCCTCTTTTATTTTGCGATCGAGCTCGGCGATTTCCGCCGCGCTTTGAAAACGAACCGAGACGCCAAGCTTGCCGCCACGTGCGCCGGACATCGAAAGCGTCAGCATATCCTTCGCGGGATTGCGAAAAATCATGGTTGGCTTTTCATCCACTTCCACCATCTGATCCATCGTGGATTTCCAGCCTGCGCCGGCCAGATTCTTTCGGTAGAAATCGACGATCGCGTCCTGGTTCGGCGCGGTTTCAAACGTCAATTCCGGAGGCTCATCGACGTAACGCAAATCCTCGACATTCGGCGGCGCGGGAATATCAGCCGACATTTGCTGAGTCGAATACTGGATCATGGTCTTCCCGCCTTGCGCGGGCGCGGACGAGACAGTCGCGGTCACGAGGATTGCGTTCTGTTTGAACATGGCGGAATCCCCGGCATTGCCGTACGGCACCCAGCCTTGCGCGACGAAAAGATTACGGCAGGCCTCAGCAGTCGCGGGGACTGCGGCGTCAGTGGAATACATGGCGGTGGGATCGCCGACATACACGGGCTTCGCGCCCGAAGGAACCGGAAGCTTGCCGGGTTTCACGTTGCCATGATTTTGCAGCATCACCATCAGGCCGCCGGGCTCGCCACCCGGAGAGACCGAGAGCGAGAGGACGAATCCGTCACGCGCGAACATTGCGCTGGCGGATTGGTCGGTGACAGAGCTGTTCGGCAATTCTTTCCAGCCTTGTGCGAGAAGCGCTTTCCGGTTGAATTCAAACGCCGTCTTCACATCGCCGGTTGCGACATAGAAAAGACCGGCAACGTGACGTGAATCAGGCGGCTTCGCACTGTCCATGAGCGGGAACGTTGAGAGATCCAGGACCTTGGCCGCTTGTTCTACTGTGGCCGGCGTTTTGACCGCGTCGGCAGAGTCGTGTTTTCCGCCGATCCCTTTTTCGCTCCACATCCCAAGAGGCAACCAAGTGCGCACGCTACGGAACACGTTTCCCATCACATTGCGTGGGTAGAGATAAACTACTTTGTCCATACGCCCGCGATGATATCTGCGACGATAGGCTCGCTTCCAGCACCATCTTCGCGACGACCAGACTGTTGCATTTGGATTGGGGAGCGGTCGCGTCGGGGGACGTGCTCGATACATCAAAGAAGTTGATATGAATGAGAACACCATTCGATTCGCACAAGAAATCTATGACGCCCGTGGCAAACTCATATCTGTGCATGAGAAGTTTCCCGTCGATTTGGGCATAAACAGCTGTAAAAATGAGCCACCTGTGAAAATCACTCGCCAGATCGTTGCCGACAGAATCACCGATTACCTGCACGGGAAATTCAGCCAGGCTGAACTGGTCGATTGGCCGAGCACGCGATGATGGACGCCGATTTCGACGAAGCCGACATAAATCTCCTCACCGATATTGTCGGTCGACTAGGCCTCGCTGACGTGGTGAATTCGGACTTCGCTGGCAAGATTGCGAAGAATTTCTACGCCGGCTCGGTTAAAGGCAAAGGTGATTATCTCAAGCGAGTGAAAGTTACGCGCGCCGTTTTCTGCTGTAAGCGCCCGCTGTGTCAGCGGCAATTGATCCGGGCGGCGCACGCCTCATAACCGGCTTCTGCCCCTTGTAACGTTGTAACGTTTTCAACGAATCACGTGACGAAGCCCGCGTTTCAGATTCCGGGAACGACGGTAGCCTCCGCCATTTCGGCAGCGGGGACCTCGGCCTTGTCGGTGATCAGCTTGCGCAGGAACGGAATCAGCACGACGAGCGCGACGCCGACCACGAGGCTGCCCGCGCCGAGCGCGGCGAAGAGCTTCGCATACTCGGGGTTGGTCGCGACCGCCGTGGTGCCGTTCGGCTCGGGGATCATGCCCGAGAAATCGCCCGCGAAGAGCGACGCGAGGCCGGTCACGAGCATCCAGCTGCCCATCATGATCCCCTGATACCGCTTCGGCGCGAGCTTGCCGATCATCGCGTAGCCGATGGGAGAGATGAGCAGCTCACCGATGCTCTGCAGCACATAACTCACGAACAGCCACACGAACGCACTCTTGCCGTCGACGCCGGCCAGCTTGATGCCTAACGGGAGAATGAGAAAGCCCAGCGCCATCAGGAGCAGCGACGTCGCAAACTGCTTCGGTATGTCGATCCTCCACCCCCGCGCGCGCAGGCGGGTAAAGAGCGACGCGAGCAGCGGTCCCGCCGAGCACGATGCAGACGGTGTTGATGTTCTGAATCCACTGCGGCTGAATCTCCACCTTGCCAATCATCAGGTTGACGTTGTGGACCGCGAACAGCATCAGGCCGTTCGGCGCCATCTGGTACAGCGACCAGAACATCAGCGAGCCGATGGTCAGAATCAGGTAGGCTGTCATGTTCCGCCGCTCGCGGCGATCGCGGTGGCGGACCGTGAGGTAGATCAGCGTCAGCGCGACCGCGGCGCAGATCCCCTTGATAATCGTCTCGGTCCCGCCGGGCCGCTGGAGCATGAACCACACGACCGGAACGAGACCGAGGAGAATGCCGATGCCGGCGAGCAGGCGCAGCCGGAACTGGTTCGGCGTCGCCTCGAGCAGCGGCGTGTTGCGGTCGGTCAGCGTCTTCCAGTTGAACAGGGCGAGGACGATGGCGACGAAGTTGCCGAGCGTCGCGAAGATGAAGAGGCTCGAGTAACTCTCCGTCCCCTGGAAGTAGCCGGCGGCGGCTGAACCCGACGAAGAATCCGACGTTCATGCCGGCGTAGTTCCAGAGGAAGGCTCCTTCGCGGCGCGGATCCTCCGGGGTAAAGCGCTGCGTCAGCATCATGTTGATGCAGGTGACGTTCAGGCCGCTGCCGGTAAGGAAAAGGGCGAGCCCGACGTAGAACATCGCGAGCGAGCCGACCGCAATGCACCCGCAACCGATGACCTGCGAGCGCCATGCCGCCGACGAAGAGATTCCGGTTCGAGAGGAAGCGGCCGCCCAGGTAGCCGCCGAAGAGGTGCAGGCCGTAGTTGAAGGCGCCAAACACGCCCATCAACGTCGTGGCCACTTTCACCGAGAGCTGCAGATGCTTCGTCGCGTAGAGAACCAGCGTCGAGTAAAGAACGGCGAAGCCGAGCGTCGCAAAGATCTGAATGAAGAACAGCGCGGCCGTTCCCTCCGGAGCCGCAGAGAAAAGGCGTTTGAGCGATTTGACGAAGCTAATGTCCATCATCTTCGCTCGCTACCTCGCGAGCTTGACCGTCCATGTCGCCTCATCCCAGTCGGCTCCATTCATCATGCGTCCTTTGTCACTCGTCACCCGTCACCCGTCACTTCCGCTGTTTTCCGGTTCAACGACTCGCTCGCGAAAGCTTTCGGAGTTCAATTCGCCGCTTCACTCGTCGGCCGTAGGCTTGGCGACGGCGTCACGTGGCGACAGCCTGGATTTGTTGCCTGACCCCCAATTCCCAATCTTGACCCCCACCCAATCTGACCCCCAATTCCCCAATCTTTCTGATACCGTCATCGCGTGCCGGACTACCAATTCACTCCTTACTTTGAAAAACAAGTCATGCGCAAACGACCGTACTTAACGAAGGAGATGTGCATCCGCGTCCTTCAATCGCCAATTCGAGTCGAGCCGCAGGAACAGGATCGATATCGCTTTTGGGCTAAAAGTCGACCAACTGCAGGGTCGTGTCTTGCGAGTGGTGACGCTTTCCGATAAACTCACAATACACAACGCATTTTTGGATCGCAGATTTCGGCCATGAAACTGAATTATTTTCCGGATACCGATTCGCTTTACATCGATCTCTCGCATAGGCCGAGCGTCCAGAGCCAGGAGGTCTCGGAAGGCGTGGTTTTGGATTACGACGGCGAAGGCAATTTGGTCGGAATGGATATCGACCATGCCAGCCGGAAGCTGGATCTGCGCGAACTCGTCACAAACCACATTCCCCTTCAGGCAAAGGCGTAGGATTCTTTCGCCTGTCTTTCCGCTTCAATTCGCCACCGGGCGAATGGAGCCGCGGGGACGCGAGCGACATAGAAGGCAAAGCCGCGATGGAAGCGGCGAGCGAGCTGGGAAGCGAACGAGTTTCAAAGGAGCGGGAGCGAATAAGTCAATCCGCCGTGGCGAACTCTAAAACAATCGACTCCATAAAGTGCGTGGCGACAACGGAGCTTTACGCTCTCACGCGGCGACAGCCCACGTCTTGCTCCGCGACATAAGCAAAATCCTGTTCCCTAACAACCCCGTCAACGTTCCCGTCATCAAATAGACGGACAGTGACGCGCCGCTCAGGTTAGGCTTTATGCGCCGCTGCTTAATCGGCACTCGATAGCGAAACTCTGAACCTTTCCCGCCGGAGTCATTCAGATGGTAGCGAAATCCTTCTGATCTTGACGAGGAGCGAAAAACCGTCGCGTCAGTTCGTCAGCGGAGCCTTGTCAAATTTGTTGCCTGCACCGCAATTTTCTGACCCCATCTCACCTCCTCAACGCATACACTTCCGAATCAGGATTCTCTTCATTCACCGCTGCGAAGGTGAAATTATTTTTCTCAAGCAGCCGAACCGATTTCAGATTTCGCGGGCTAAGTTCAGCTTCGATGGTTTGTAGTTCCATCTCTTCAAATCCAAATTGAATAATTCTTGGAATCACTTCCTGCATGATTCCTTTGCCGTGATTTTCCGGAAGCAGCTCAAAGCCGATTTCCGCCTTCGCTTGCTCTCTTGAAATTTTCCAGAGACAAATTGATCCGAGAAATTTTGATTCACCCTTTGGTGTCACTACCCAAAATATCGATTCGTTCCTTGCAATGCCGTTTATGATTTTGGTTATGAAGTTTCGTGCATCATCGAGCGTATTTGCTTTCGGGCGATCAAGATATTTGTTGATCTCGTCACTGGAGCGCAGAGCGAAAATCTCCTGCGCATCCTCTGGCATGAGATTCCGCAGCGCGTAATTCTCCGTTGTGAGAAATGGGAAAGGTGTGAAAGAGACATCAATCATATGTGGAAGATAAATGCTTCCTACATCACGCACGCATCCGCGCCTCCACCGGCGTAACCCGCAGATCAATTTTCTTATCGTGACGAATCACCGTTACGTCCTGAAAGATTCCGATCTTTTCGAGGTTTACAACCCAGAGCTTGACGCGACCATCGTGATCGCGATGAACAGCGACAAGAAAGTCAACGGCGAACAGGCAATCAACGTCTTGCTCCGCGACATCAGCAAAATCCTGTTCCCTAACAACCCCGTCAACGTGCACGTCATCAAATAGACGGACAGTGGCGCGCCGCTCGGGTTAGGTTTTCCGATTCAACGACCCGCTCGCGAATGGAGCCGCGGGGACGCGAGTGACATAGATGGGCAAACCGAGAGGTCGAAATGAGCGGGAGCATGAGTCAAAGGTTTCGGAGTTCTAATTCCTACTTTCTCGTGGAGACGTTTGATCGATGGAGTAGCATCGCCGATCACTCCCAGCCGGTGCGCCAGGCAAATTCAGGTATCTGCGCCCTAAGGTCTCTCTCTAATTCGCGAACGCGAACCGGTAGCCTGCGCGTGCGCGCGTGGCTGCTTCGTCGAGATCGTCGAATTGCCAAGTTAACCAAACGCATCCTGTGCAATACAAAGCCTGCGTCATGAAGGCGACGCCAAAACACGGGTCCGAGTTGAAGCAGTTCGTCTGGTGTGGCTCCGCCCCTCAGGGTTGCCGTCCGATTGAACCCGCGACCCCACACAGAGCAGAACGTGTTGCTTACCTCGAGAATTTTATTATTTAGCTCTTGAACTGGACCCGTTGCGCACTGCACTAAAAGCGTGGGCCATCCACCGATCGCTCGATCACCAACAGCAGGGGTTGCCACAACATCGACATCCAGATCGCTGTCATGTGGCGCAAACCTTGTCTCATCGAGAAACGCATCTTCTCCAAACCTCTCGGCGATTTGAACCAACGCTGGCTGCAACGATCTATCGAGACCACGGTGTGTGCGCGGTTCGCTCAGTACCTTCCGCCAAAAATCCGCAGCGCCGCAACACCCAGCAAACAAAGTCTTCGAACTCTCTTCGAAATCGTCGTGCAAACGATTGATCCGATAGCATTCCGCGTTGAGCCGCTGAGACGCCTAGCAACAAAAAGAGATAAGGCGAAAAAGCTCGACCTATGACCTTTGGGGACAAAGTTCTGGCAGTTGCATCGAACGGATATCCATTGGGGGAAGCTTCGGCTCTGAGCGTCGCGACTGCGAAGGCATCAAATACCAGGTTGCGGTCACCCTCGTTTGTTGAGTTGGCGAAAACCTCTGCCAACACATTTTCCGGCGATAAACCCATGCCAAGTTGCAACGCTCCGATTTCCATCGCGTCACATAAGGCTACCGACGCTGGCAAATGCATCGTTACAGTTCAAGATTGCGCTGTAACGTGCCGAGTACGTTCGTTAGCTTCCCAAACTCCTCTTTTGCTAGCTTGACCGCCTTTCTGTTTTCTGGCGTTTCAGCCAGCGGCCCCTCGGCAGAAACAATTGCCAAGAGGTCCTGCAGCTTCGAGCGTACATCTCCAAAAACTTCAGCAATGTAGGCTTCCCGACTCTTGGTATGAGCTAATGCGCGCTCGAGATTTCCAGATGCCTCAAGTTCATTGACTGCCGCTGGATTCGCTAGGACTCGATTAAGACTGTGGATTTGACGCGATTCGGCAATTATCGGTCCATGTCTTTTTTCCCGGCTCCCGTACAACCACGTCCATAACTGGCGTAATCGATCAGAATTTACCGACTCGACGGTTCCTTTGTGAGACTCAAGTTTGAGGTCTAGCCACCTTTTTGTCGCAGGCGCATCAGTTGCAGTGAGAAGGTAGGAGAAATAGAACGACTTTGCAGCGTCGCCCGTTTGTAATCCTTGCTCAGCTGCAGTTTCTACGAGAGATTGCGTTCGTATCCAGCGCCCAATGTCACGTGTCTTGTCCCCAATTACTTGTGCGATCTCTTCTATCGAGTGGCCGCCCTTCACAAGGCCAAGCGCATATTGCGCTTTCGCAGCAGCCTCCCACTGCTTAATCCCCGTGATGTGCCGGAAGCCAACAAACGCCAGGGTTTCCTCCCGATGATCGCGAACCAACACAGGAACCTTTTTGAGACGGTCGCGCGCTTGTTGATCGGGATAGGCAGATGGCTTGCCGAGCAAGAGCTTGAGTGCGGCGAGGCGTCGATTTCCTTCGATGATAACTAACACTGCTCGTCCTTTTGTCTCAGCGAGCGGCTCTCGAACCGCGACCATAGGCTCTTCCCAGAAATAGCCATTTTTGTAAAGTGAATCGATCAACGGTTGAAGCTCGAACTCCTTTTCCATGACTTTTAAAATCGACGCTTGAGTTCCTGTGTTGCTAACTTCGGCCAAGCGCGGGTTCTTTGGATCGACATACAATTCTTCGATCTTATAAAGTTCGGGTCTTTTTTCTGCCGGACTGCGCTTGTATGCGGTCAGATCGATTAAGGGGGCCGTTTCCCTAATCCTGACGCGCACTCTCGACTTCTTTTTCATTGGAATCTCTCTAAGATGCCTTTAGCTAGTAATGGAGGAACTGCGTTGCCGATCATTCGGTACTTCTCCGCTAAGGTACCGCCCGGGCAGACGTGATCCGGAATAGATTGCAACCTAGCGGCTTCCCGGACGGTGATCACCCTTTCCGCGGATGGATGAACAAAGCAACCCCAATGAGGATCACATTTTGTTAACAACGTGAAACTGAGCCGCTCTGGCTCAAGACGCCCGTACCTCGTCGTGTGATCTGATTTTCGCGCTCGCCGCATTCCAGCTGGAAGCAATCGCCTTGGAATGTTTAACCAATTCCCGCCGGGCGGGACGTAACCGATACGTCTTAGATTTTTAGATCCAAGCGAAATACCGGTGTGGCACTGCAATAATTTCCCTGCGCGGCGGCGCATTAACTTCTGAAACGCATTCGCGGGAGCGCAGGCATATTCAATAGATTCGCCGACTTCTACCGGAATATCTCCTAAGGCGGCTTCAACCGGGACTTCTTCTCGACGTTCGTGCGCAACGGCATCTAACACCCGAGCAACACTACGGTTGACCGAGCCAATCATCACGAGGCGTCGGCGCAGCTGCGGAACCCCGAGACGACTTGCATTAACAATCGCGAATCCTGACTTGTATCCACGAGCCCGCAATGATCGCACCAAGTCCGCCCACAAGCGCCCATTGGCGATCGATAAAAGTCCGGGCACGTTCTCGACTACCACCCACTTCGGCTGCAGTGCCGTCACATAATTCAAAAACTTTCCGAACAGCGCGGCGCGTGGATCTTTCGCGCTACGACGATGATTGTACACACTGAAAGCCTGGCACGGCGGGCCTCCGAGCAAGACATCAATGTCGCCTTTTCTAATTCCTGCACGCGCAAGAACGTGCCCCGTATTTTCGTGCAGCAAATCCGCCCGCAAGACGATTCTGCGCGGGAATGTTAATTTAAAACTTTTAAGAGCAATTTCATTCGCATCGATACCGCCGACCACTTCCAAGCCTGCCATTTCCGCGCCGATGGATAAACCACCAAGTCCGCAGAAGAGATCAAAAGCAGTCAATTTTTGCATTAGGTACGACAATTTGTTAGCAGATCGTCATGCGGTGTTGCGAGAGGAATATTTTAATACGAAATGCCTCCGCCGCTTTCAAAGCCGGCTCCGCCCAGAGATTGGACGCGCAGAGATGTTAAGCACCCGCGACAGCGTGCGAATGACTCGCCCTTCGTCAGACAACTCATGCTGCCAAAATCGAACGACGACCCAGCCGCGGTTTCGCAATTTCCTCGTGATTAATTTATCTCTGCGTTGAGTTCGTTCTAATTTGGGCTTCCAGTAACCGATATTGGAAGTTGGTATCCGCCCGTGCAAAGGGCAGCAATGCCAAAAACATCCATCAACGAAAACGCACACTCGTTGTTCGGTGAAAATAAAATCCGGGCTTCCCGATATTTTTTGTCGTCGCCGCCACCCGGTGATTCGGTGTTTTTTAAAAATACTAAGCAATCTTTGCTCTGTCCTCTCGTTTCGAACGCTGAGAATTCGGGACATGACTTCAGATCGTTTCGCCTTTGAAAAAACGTCGGCCATTTCCTAACGTGCCTGACTCGGCATCCTTTGCCAACGAAGGTCCAAGTCTATTCGCAATGATGCCTGCGCAGGTTTCGTTCGCGGCCACCAATTTTCTGGAGCACGCTCTGCGCAGCATTGCAGATTGTGATACAGTTTAAATGTCCGCGTGTTCAATTGACCACAGCGAGTGGCTCTTGCGCAGAGCGCTTTTGATTACTTCGAGATGCTTGCGAAGGAGCTTCGCGGAGAGCCGTTCAGCAAGGCAGAGCACAATCGTGCACTACAGCGAATGCTCGACAACAGGAGCCGCGGTTGCATCCTCCCATTACCAACCTCCCTGCTCATCCACTTGCCGTTCGATCGAGACTACGAGGCTCTGATAATGTTCTGCGATTTGCGTCGCTTCGTTGGCATCGGAGCATTCTTCGCAAATGAAAGAATCATCTGCGACGTACCCGGATTCCAAAAACTGGGCCGTCTTTTGCCAAGACTCAGCCCGTTGGCGCAGGCCGTCGAGCAGTTGGCCAACGTCGACGCTGTCCAAACTGATTCGTATTTGTTTGCCCATCGTGGACACAATCACCTGGCCAGGATTCGCCTGAAAACAAGCTTTTATTTTCGGGCGTTCCCTATGACCATTTCTCGATGGCCGCTGGCAAACGCTGGACACGCGACGAGCTACTCATTGCGCTCAATCTCTATCACAAGCTTCGTTTTGGCCAGCTGCACGCTCGTCAACCTGTAATCATTGCGCTTGCGAAGAAGCTCGGTCGCGGAGCCAATAGCGTCGCAATGAAGCTGTGCAACTTTGCGTCGCTCGACCCGGCTTTGAGATTGCGCGGCATCAAAGGACTCGCGGGCGCAAGCTCGCTTGACCGCGATGTATGGAATGATTTTCATGCTCATTTGAACGACGCCGCTCCCGCAAGCGAAGAGGCGTTGCGAAAGTTGTTCAATGTTGATGAAAGCAGCGAGCTAGAAGTATCTCCGAAAGTGGGCCTGCGCGTTCACAAACGCAAGCCGCTTGGTCCGACGGAAGTTACCACGTCGGCGAAAGTGCGGCGTGGTCAGGATTTCTTTCGTGAGGCTGTGATCAACAATTGTGGGGGCTGTTGCAGCGTAACCCGGTTGGCTATCCGTGATCTCCTCGTTGCGTCGCACATTTTGCCCTGGCGCAGTCATCCAGATTATCGGCTCAATGTGCGAAATGGTCTTTGTCTTTCCCGGCTGCACGACGCCGCGTTTGATCGCGGCTTGATCAGCTTCGATGAGGCCTTTCGGCTCTTACTTTCGCCAAAGCTGAAAACCGAGCTTTCGCAGCGGGCTGTTGCTGAGAATTTCGGCGCTTATGCCGGAGAGTCTTTATTTTTTCCGGAGGACGCGGTGCTTCCAGAACCAGCGTTTCTATCGAAACATCGCGCGACAATTTTCCGAAAATCGTAGTTCAACGCAAAGCTCGCGTAAGGTCGAAATCGCTTCGTTTAATCCGAATCGGGTGAGTGTCTGATGTCGATGTGACATGCACACACTCCACTCGAATGTAGAGTTTTAATCCACGGACTATGAGTCACATCGATCTGGTGCCGTGCGAACTGAGTTGATCGTTTACCCGTAGCTGATAAACAAGCCGAATGCCACGTGCTGTGCCCGCTAAGCCAACAGAGCACCTCGTAGAAAGGTATCTCAAGCTCTTCCAACAGGACGAGCGGTACGCACCTGCAGATGACGGATTGACGCAGCTCATCGCTGCATTTCCAAAGAACTCAGAGTTAGGGCATGTGGCGGTGAAGGCCTCTGCGATAAACGCACTGTACAGCACCGGCATTCTTGCGATCTATCAAGTGGCGGTTCATGTTCACCGCCTCGACATTGATGCCGAACTCGCACAGCACTCGACAGCGGTCGTCGATAAAATCGCTGCGGTAAAATTCCGAAATAAGCCCCACAATCTGTTCTCGTTCGCCTCCAAGTACTGCAGCTGGCACGATCAAGACAATTACCCGATTTACGATCGGTTCGTTGACGCGCTGCTTCGTGCGTACCGCCGCAAGGACAAGTTCATGAGTTTCAAGAACGCTGACCTGAGGCGTTACGAGTGTTTCAAGAACATTGTGTCCGGCTTTCGCGAGCACTACGGATTGCAGCGCTTTTCATTCAAGGAGCTGGACAAATTCCTTTGGCTTTACGGCCGGCAGCTGTACGGAAAGAATCACTAATCAGCCGCCCGGAATTTGCCGTCCTCCGTCCATCATAGTCTCGGCGTCGTTAACGGCCCATCTTCGCCGAGGCTACGACGTGGCAATCTGATTGACTTCGTTCGGGTTCGGTCCGCCTCGTCGCTGGGGCTCATCGTGACCTTTCCCGCGACGGCGGGATCAGCATGCCTGTGGCCGGATCGAGCGCGTCCGCATACGGGGCGTTCTCGCGCAACGACACTGTTCAAACTCATAATCGCGACCGCTCATCTATCATAAGCGGCTTATGGTGCATCAAAATCGCATCGCGATTTGAATCAAAGTTCGTTTCGGCTGGCAGCCGAAACCAACAGGCTGGTAGCCTGTGCTCCCCAGAACTCCGCCGTCACCACGTCGTGGTCCTAGATTTCCTCCAATCGTGCACCCGGCTTCCCTGGTCACACTCACGGTTTCGGTGACTCCCGCCGTAAAGGTCGCCGCGGCGACCGCCTTGATGAGGTCGTCGACTTGCATTATCAGAGCAGTTCCTTGAATTGTTCGATGGTCAGACCGGCGTCGCGCACGAAGCTGCCATTGTATAGGCATCGACCGGGTTGTTTCGCGGAATAACGACCCGAAGTGGGCCCTTCGACATGAAAACGTGTTTACCCTGGCGGTCGATGTGGAACCCGGTTTTCTCCAGCGCTTTGATCGCGCGCAGATGATTTATGCCGGGAAGCTTCGGCCTTCATCAAACCGTAACAACTTCCATCTCGCGAATCTCACACCGCGTATCCGGTTCCCCGTAAACTTCCAAATATTCCCGGATTGCGTCCTGGATGTTCTGAAGCGCCTCATCGACATTTGCGCCCTGAGAATGACAACCGGGCAGTTCCGGGCAGCTCACCGAAACACCTTCATCGTGCTCAATCAGGGTGACATGAAATTTTCGCTTCACGACCAGTAATCGTAAGTGCCGCGCGAAAGAAGGTCAACGCTCGTGAGCTCTTTCCCACGCCATAATTCATTCCCTTCTACAGCGCCACCCGCTTTGCCGTCACCAAACCCGGCGTCAGCGCCGCCGGCTACAGCTGCCTACTTACTTCATGTCCAGGTATGCACCTTTGGCGTCTTCGGGGATGAAGCGGTCGATCCGCGCGGTGATAACGGGCAGCGGTACCGAACCGAGCTCGAGCACGGCTGCGATCGCGCGCGACGCGAATCCTGCATCGAATGATCGTGAAATTCATGCATCGTAACCGGCTTACGATGGGACCAACGTTAACGTAAACATCGCCGACTTCGTCGCTCCTTCTTTGTTTCATTTAGATTCGCTTCGCTGTTTAATCGCATGCGGTGAAACCGATTCGGCTTTCCGATCACGCATCGCGCTACATGACCAGGCGCGGTTTCACTGTTGCCGAAGTCGAAGAAGCCATTCGCACCATGCCTTGGCAACCGGCTGAGCTCGAACGTCTCGAATGCAGAAAAGATTTTGCCTACGGCAAGGAATGGAATGGCAAACTTTATACGACAAAACAGGTTCGACCGATCTTCGTCGAGGAAGCCTCCGAAATTGTTGTCGTGACGGTCTATACATACTATTTTGAACAGCCATGAAAATCAGCTACGACCCTGAAGTGGACGCGCTTAGTATCACGTTCCGCGAAACCACCGTTACAACCAAACATTTGGCCGAAGGGATCGCCGCTGACTACGACAGCGAAGGTCGATTGGCCGGACTCGAAATTCTCGACGCGCAAAAGCGCTTTGGCGGAACCGACACGATGCGTCGCGTGGAATTGGAAGGCGTCGGCACCTAAACATCTCGGGCGCCAGCGGTGCTTCGGATTCGCTCAATGAAGCAGGCGAATCGCCTGCGCTCAGTTCTAAGCTGAAAAGTCCGTTTTCGCGGGGACGCTAAAACGAACACGCGAGGCCGCGTGTGCTCTAAAGTTTTCCGGCGTCAACGCCGCCGGCTACAGCTGCCTGCTTACTTCATGTCCAGGTATGCACCTTTGGCGTCTTCGGGGATGAAGCGGTCGATCCGCGCGGTGATAACGGGCAGCGGTACCGAGCCGAGCTCGAGTGCCGCCCGCGCGCCGCCGTCGCCAACCAGCCTTCGCGTAAAGCTCCGGCGAGTCGAGAGGTTTTGGCGGGCCAAGGATCCGTTGAAATGTCCGCCACTGCGGATTGACTTATTCGCTCCCGCGCATTTGAAACTCGCTCCTTCCCCAACTCGCTCACTGCTTCCCTCGCAGTTTTGCCTTCTATGTCGCTTTTCCCAAAAGCTTCATTCGACCTGTCGGTTTGCCCATCTATGTCGCGCGCCACCCAGGCGCCTCCGTTCGCTCGTCGCTACCCTCGCGACTTTACCTTCTATGCCTGCCGCGCCGTAGCCTTGGCGGAGGTGGGTCGCTGATCCCTATCAGCTCCTCCGTCATCTTCGTGACCCATCGGCAGGCGTAGCGCCTGCCCTACAATTCGACGGTTTGAACCATGTATCGTAACCTCCTTCGCTCAAAGCTACGGCACGTCGAGAGCGGGTTATGATAGATCAAATCTACTCGGATAAATTCGTCGCCTGATCGCCAGCGTTCGTCGCCGAGGCCGAGAATTTGTTTCAGCGGAAGTCTTCGGCAGTTAAGCCCACCCCTTCGATGATGCTTTTCAAGGTGCCGATCGGAATTGGCTTATTCCCGTGCACGGCAACGATTACTTGGCGTCCATTTAAATGACGCCACTTTTGGTGGCTTCCTTTTTGGCTTACCAGCGCAAAACCCTGTTTACGCAAGACGCGAATGACCTGTTGGGCTGTGCAAACAGGGAAGCGCTCGCTCACGCGAGCGCAACTTCCAAAACTTTTGCGCCGGCAGGCAAATCGACCGGCGTCGGCTCGAACCAGAGTTCAAGAGCTTCCTTTGCGTTTTGGATCGCTTCGTCCTCTGTGTCGCCGGCGGATGCGCAACCGGGTAATTCTGGGAAAAATGCCGCCCAACGCTTCGTTTCTGAATCGTGTTCGACAACCAAGCGCAACCTCATGAGCACATAATAGATCAAAACGCGACCGAGCAAAAGCACAGAAGGACAACCAAACGCCGATGAACACCAGTGTGGTTCGTCCGCCAGATCCATTATCCCGATTGAAACTCGCTCGCTGCCCGCGTTGACTGCTTTACGTTGATCACTCGCACAGCCCCGTGCTTGCGCCAGCCACCTAGCTGCGTTGCCGTCTACCCGCGCGATCCCCGATCGCGACGTGTTCTATGTTGCTGATCCCATCAGCTCCATTGCAAGCAGGCCACACCGCAAACATCTTCCAAGAATGACTCCAGGGTTTGGGGCGGGGTTGGTTATTCCCGATCTGTGGCAACAGGAAGCAGTGCGCGCGTTGCAACAGGGAAAAGACGTGGTGGTGCAGGCGCCGACAGGATCGGGCAAAACTTACATCTTCGAGCTGCTTTATCCGGACCTCAAAACTCAGGCGGTATTCACCGTCCCGACCCGCGCACTCGCTAACGATAAATTATCGGAATGGCGCGCGCGCGGCTGGGACGTTGGCATATCCACGGGTGACGTGGCGCTAAATCTCGACGCGAAGGTTGTGGTCGCGACGCTCGAGACACAGCGCGGGCGGTTTCTCCGCGGCGATGGCCCGGGTCTCCTGGTCATGGATGAATTTCAAATGCTGGGCGATCCGATGCGGGGCGTGCATTACGAGCTCGCGGTCGCCCTCGCACCGAAAAACACGCAGCTGCTTTTCCTCAGCGGGAGCGTGGCCAACCCGCACGACGTGGTCGCCTGGTTGCAACGCATCGGACGTCACGCCGTCCTCATCGAACATAAGACGCGACCGGTGCCGCTGGAGGAAACTGATCTCGGAAATTTGCCGGATTCCCAATTTGTTCAGTCACGCAGTCCGAGCTCGCCACGGCCAGTCTTTGACCGGACGGGCGGATCTTTCTGGCCGCGCATGATCGGCCGCGCCGTGCGCGCGGACCTCGCTCCGGTGTTGGTGTTCGCGCCGCGTCGCGCCGCTGCCGAACAGATCGCGCAAGCCATCGCGTCGGCCCTGCCGGTGCGCGACCCGCTGCGATTGACTCCGGCCCAGGAAGCAACCGCGGGGAAGAGCCTGACGAAACTCTTGCGGAATCGTGTGGCGTATCATCACAGCGGACTCAGTTACGCCGCGCGCGCCGGCGTGGTGGAATCGCTCGCCAAAGCGGGACAACTCAACGTCGTCGTCGCGACAATGGGACTTGCCGCCGGGATCAATTTTTCGATGCGCTCGGTGATCGTGACCGATCGACGTTATTTCGCCGGCAATTTCGAGCGCCAGGTCGAAGCGGACGAGCTTCTCCAGATGTTTGGTCGCGCCGGCCGCCGTGGTCTCGATGAAGTCGGTCACGCGCTTTACACGAACGATCTGCCGCGGTTGAGCGACACAAAAGCGCGCCAACTGAGACGCGCAGCCCAGGTAGACTGGCCCAGTCTGATAAGCGTGATGCATGCAGCCAAACAGCGCGGCGAACAACCGTTCGCGGCGGCGGCGGAATTGACCCACTCATTGTTCAGCGTGCAACGGGTGCCGCTCGGTGTCGAACACTCACTCGAAAGCGGCCCGCGGCCGTGTGGACTTTGGGTGACCGATGAGCGCGCGCGGTTCGTTAGGCGCGGAATGATCGAGATGCTGAATTCGCGCGAAGAATGGGAAGCGAAACCGGCGGCAGAAAGTGTGACGTTGGGTCGCGCTTTTGTGCGCGAAAACGATCGGTGGCGACGGGCGCTGACCGTGCCGCGTATGCTCGATGGAGTCGGCACGGGAAATCTCTGCCGGCTGCGCGAGCAGAACCGTTATGGGCGCGAGTTGCCGGTCGCGACGGTGCTCGCTTCGGGAGAGGCGGCATTGGTGAAATGGCTTCGGAGAGAACTAAAAGCAAAAGAAAACGTCCAACGCTCAACGCTCAACTCCGATAAATCGCGAGCAGGCGCCCAACGTCCAATGAGAACGCGGGCGCTTAGTCGTGAGGAATTCGAGGGTGAAGTGCGCCCGCTGCTGACGGAATTGGTGAAGCCGGGCACAATCGTCGACTGGATCATGCGCGGAAATCTGATCTCGATCCGGCTCGATTACGCCAATGTGCCGGTCAACGCGCACATCGACTCGGCTGGCAATGCGTTGATCGATCCGCCGGAGCGCGAGAACCTGCCGGAGGTTTGTCGAGCGTGCGATCAGTTGGAGCACGACAAAACCGTTGCGATCGTGAACTCGCCAACGTACGCGTGGCGACATCTTGGACTGGTTGAACCCGACGGAACACCGACGAAGCGGGGAATGATTTTCTCATTTTTCCACGGCGGCGAAGGTCTGGCGGTGGCGGTCGCGCTCGAAGACGAAATCTATCCGATCGAGGAATTGGTTTTCGATCTGGCCAATATTCGCGCCGGTCCGCGGTTCGCCGGCGAGGACGCGCCGTTGGGCGGGCGGCTCGGCATTTTGTGTCAGCGGATTTACGGCCGCGCCGATTATCCAGGTTACCTCACCATGGGCGTGCCGGTGCATTACGGCGCCGGCGCATCGGAGGTGGTGCGCGCGCTGGTGGCTGATCCGCGCTGCAAGCACAAGCTCACCAACGAACTGTTGCGTCACGGCGATATCGAACGCGCGCTGGTGGAGTGGCGCAGCATACTTCGCCACATCGTCATTGCGCCCGCCTATCCGTTGTCGCGATGGACGGAACTGAAAGCGGCGGCCAAAGAACTGCTCGATAAAACGGCTTCGCCGACATCTGCGGTCGATCCTGCGACATTGGTTCCGTTGCAGCAGCGGGCTGGAGGGAAGTGACCCGCCTTCGTCCCTCAGTCGCGGGACTACGGCGGCGCCACGGCGAGGCAAGCGTCATCTTTGGCGAAATCCAAGTTTTGATGAACTCTAAGGTTTGTCAGAAAAAATGCCGTCGTCTCCCCAGCCATCATAAGCGGCTTGTATCTTGGAATCGCCGTCTTTGTGGTAGAACAGGGGTGGGCGTGAGATCCGGTAAAGCGGCAGGTCATGATTGCCAATCAAGACCGCTCGTAAGTTCGATCCACGCCCTGCCCTTGGCGCCAAGTAAAACTCGAACAGTTACTGGAGCGACCAAGCCGGCCCAACCCAAGGGCGGTGCCGGCCTGGCCAGCTCGCATTTACAAGCAGGAGTTACTTAACCCATGAAGCAAAGTGTTGTCTATATCGGGATCGATGTGGCCAAAGCGCATTTGGATGTGGCTTGGGCGGGAACATTTCGTCGCCTGCCGAACGAGCGGAGCGGCCACGCCGCATTAGTGCGCTGGATCAAGCAAAGTGCTATGCCAGTGCAGTTGATCTGCGAAGCCAGTGGCGGCTATGAGCAAGCTTTGCTCGAGAGCTTAGAAAAGAGCGAAGTCAAAGTTACTCTGGTGCAAGCAGTGCGTGTGCGCCAGTACGCGCGGGCGGCTGGCGTCCTAGCCAAGACTGACAGGATTGATGCCAAAGTGCTCGCTGCTTTTGGCAGCGCGATGCAACCGCAGCCAACCTCGCCACTCTCTGCCGAGCAAAAGCGTTTGCGTCAATACGAAGCACAGCGCCGACATCTGAGCAGGACTTTGGTTGCAGAAGAAAATCGTCTTGCCCAGCTTAGCTGCACGAGCTGCGGACTTTAAGTCGCAGCCTAATTAGCAAAATTAAAAACCAAATTAAGACACTCGATCGACGCATCGGCGAGCTCATCGCGCAGGACCAAACGCTCTGCGTCAAAGCACAAAAGCTCACTGCAATCAGCGGCGTCGGTACGCGCACGGCTGCGCTCTTGCTTGCGCAAATGCCCGAGCTTGGCCAACTCAATCGTCGTCAAGCCGCTGCTTTGGCCGGCCTGGCGCCATTTAACCACGACAGTGGATCAATCCGCGGCAAGCGCGCCATCTTCGGTGGACGCCGCGCTCTGCGCAGCGGACTTTACATGGCTGCACTTTCGGCCGCTCGCTTCAATCCGATCCTGTCGCGCTTTTACCAACGTCTGCGTGCCAAAGGCAAACCGCACAAACTCGCTCTCACAGCAGTCATGCGAAAACTCCTCCTCGCTCTCAATCACTCCCTCAAATCCGAACCAATCCTCGCTTGAAAACAACACAGTTACTTATGATGGAAGAAACGAAATCTAGGGAGACGGAACGCTCTGCAGGAGTTCGAGTTCGTGCCATCGCGCGTAGAGGTGCGCGACTTTGTCGCGTGCCGTTTTCAATCGCGTCTCCAACTCGAAAATCTCCGAGCGCGGTTTTGCATAAAAATCCGGTGCGGCAAACGTGGCTTCCAAGTCCGATACCTCGTTTTCCGCAGACAGAATATTCGCTTCCATCGATTCCCATTCGCGCTCTTCCTTCCACTTGAGCCTTCTTGGTTTTTCTTTGCTTTTCTTTTGCCCGGCGGCGACTCCGGCCGGCGCGGATTTGGAATCGCGAACCGGGCCGGGTGCGCCTCGTTTTTCCAGGTAGTAATCGTAGTTCCCGACGCTATAGGCCACGCGGCCCTCGCCTTCGAAAGCGAGAATCGAAGTGCAAACGCGATTCAGAAAATAGCGATCATGACTTACCACGATGACGCAGCCGCCGAAGGCGACGAGCGCTTCCTCTAGCAAGCGCAACGTTCCGAGATCGAGATCGTTCGTCGGTTCGTCGAGCATCAGAACGTTGCCGCCTCGCTTCAGGATTTTAGCGAGCAACACCCGGCTCCGTTCGCCGCCGCTAAGCTGCGAAATCTTCGTGTTGATGCGCTCTTCGCTGAAAAGAAATCGCCGCAGATAAGCGCGCAACGTGATGCTCTGCTCGCCGAGCGTGACGTTTTCTCCGCCACTCCCGACTTCTTCCCAAACCGTTTTCTCATCGTCGAGGAGGAGCCGATTTTGATCGACGTAATTGATGTGGGTCCGCGCACCGATCTCCACTGCACCGCTCGCGGCGGGCAGTTCCTGCAGAATGACTTTGAGGAGCGAAGACTTGCCGAGTCCGTTGCGACCGACAACACCGAGGCGTTCCCCGGCTGCGAGATTGAGATTCACGTGCTGAAAGAGTGTGCGCCCGCCCCACTCCACACTCACGTCGCGCAATTCAATGATGCGATTCGCGAGCTTCGGCGGCGTGGGGATAATCAACTCAACGTCGAGTTCCGCGTCCGGCGCTTCCTGGGCAGCCATCTTGAAATAACGTTCCACGCGGTCCACCGATTTCGTCCGGCGCGCGCGGGGCGCTTTTCTTACCCATTGCAGTTCGCGTTTCAAAAATTTCTGGCGTTGATGTTCCTGCGCCTCCTCGACCGCTTGCCGTTGCGCGCGCACCAGCAGGTAATCGGTGTAGTTGCCGTCGTAGCTGATGAACTGGCCGCGCGACAGCTCGACGATCCGCGTCGCCACCCGATCGAGAAAATAGCGATCGTGCGTAACGAACAAACAGGTGCCGGTATAACGCGCGAGAAAGTCCTCCAGCCATTCGATCGAGCCGGTGTCGAGATGGTTGGTCGGTTCGTCGAGAATCAGAAAATCAGGACGCGCGAGAAGCGCCCGGCAAAGCGCGACGCGGCGCTTTTCCCCGCCGGAAAGCGTGCCCACGACGCGATCGGATTCCGGCGCGTGCAGATTCGTGATGAGCGACTTGATCCGATGTTCCAGATTCCAACCGTCAGCCCTGATAATTTGGTCCAGGAGTGTGGCGCTGAGCGGGCTGTCGCCCGGGACATGTTCGTATTCGGCGATTAGGTCGAGAATCCGCTGTGCACCGCTGAGAATGTTCGCATGGACCGTGGTTGCATCGTCCAAGCCGGAAAGTTGTGGCATGTAGCCGGTAACGAGATCGCGCCGGCGTGTAAATTCACCTGAATCGGGTTGTGCCACGCCCGCCGCGATCTGGAGAAATGTCGATTTGCCCGAACCGTTGCGACCGACGAGTCCAATGTGCTCCCCCTCCCTGAAGGCAATCGTCGCGCCGTCGAGGACGACCTGGGTGCCGTATTTGACGGAAAGGTTGTTCGCGCTCGCGATGACTTCGGTTAACGTCTCTGCCATGGGAAGGTCGAACGTCGAACGCCCAATGCCGGAACGTCCAATCGAAGAGCGCGATCGGCGCTGATTACACCCGAGCCTACTCACTCCATATCCGGGTAAGGGCCTTTGCCGTCTTCGGTGATGAAACGGTCGATCCGCGCCGTGACAACGGGCAGCGGTACCGAGCCGAGTTCGAGCACGGCATCGTGAAACGCGCGGATGTTGAATTTGAAACTCGCTCGTTTCCCAACTTGCTCGCCGCTACCCTCGCGACTTTACCTTCTATGTTGCTGATCCCATCAGCTCCATTCGCTCCGAGCGCTTTCTCCGCTTTTTCGCGGGCCCGCACGATTGCCAGCTCGCCGCTAATCATCATGAAATGCATGCATCGTAACCAGCTTATGATGGATTAATTGATGTCGCGACTTCCATTGGCTCCTAGCCTAGTGCCGCAATGGCGGCGAACTTCTGCTTGATCTCGTCCACGCGTTCGCGAGCACCAAACATTGCTGACAAATGGCCGAACAGAGCTTCATCAAAATCGGCGTGCTCGATCATCTTTGAAAATCCCTTGGCGATAAACCTACGTAGATCCAGCGAAGCGTTGGCAATTTCTTCGATAATACTGCTACTGCCTTCCACCACTGTGACAATGTCCTCTACGTCGCGACTGCCATACAGATCCGATTGGCCACGATCTTGGAAAGCTGCCAGTTTCGTCGCAACAAAAAATGGCCGCGTGACAACCTTTGCCTCCACATTCTGCCCAAGTGCAACTGGCTGCGCGGATTCGAGCGCTTCACGAAACCAGCGAGAGTTCATACCGAGTGGCCGTGAGTCGATGGGCATGATGTCAACACGGCATCCCTCTACTATCCACCGGCAAATCGGCGCACCGTCTGAAGTGTCGTGGTGAAATCCTGTATCTCGCAAGATCTCTTCGAGTTTATAGAGCTCGTTGAGGGTTGCGATCTCACTGATCACATCCACGTCCTCAGTCGGCCTCAAGTCTGTTAAATCTGGTCGATCAACGAGGAGTGAAACGGCGCAACCACCAAGGAACGCAAATGACACGCCAAGCGAATTGAGCTCTCGCCCGACAAGCCGCATCGATTCAATCGGCGTGGGCATGCGCGATCAGCGCCTTCAGTTTATCTTCGGCTAATTTGCGCTCGCGCGCGCGACCATCTCGGATCGCATCAACTAGTGCGAGCGACTCGTATAGTTTCGGGTCCTGCTCGACAGCTTTTCTAATCGGTTTGAAAAGTGGCTCTAGTGCGTAACCTCTCATCGATCCGTGCGAATCTGGCCAAACGGGCGGCAGGTCATCGGATCGAGAAAAATAAGGCGAGAGAGCTGGCGCCGCATATGACGTTGGAATTCCTCGCGTGATTGATCCACGCTTCGCGGGAAACGCATAGCGGACGCCGAACAGCAAATATTCTTCGAGCGGTCTGCGTAGGGGCACTCTCGATTTTTCGTCGATCAACCCAGCGGCAGCGCCTCTTCGAACTGAAGAATGTATTTCAGATGCGCTCATGCCCAGCTCGGCGGATAGCTGTGCAAATGTTTTTCCCGGCCCGACGAAAGGAGCTTTA
Organism: uncultured Verrucomicrobiae bacterium; assembly: GCA_963757675.1. Lineage (GTDB taxonomy): Bacteria > Verrucomicrobiota > Verrucomicrobiia > Chthoniobacterales > UBA10450 > Udaeobacter. Next base: position 139,060 of record CAVWTH010000005.1, read on the forward strand.
GCCAGACAACGACATCTAATGATTTAGCAATCACGCTTCATTCGCTATTCGCGAATAGCGAATATGTCAAACTGTTCGGCAACACGTGGCATTGTCGCCGCAGGACAATCCTAGAACGGTCAGCGGGGCTTCGCGCCTAAAAGCGGATTTGGATTTGCGCGAGCTTGTCGCCACGCAATCAGGTCGCGCGAGCGCCGACTCCGCTGGTTTCGTTCCTTGCCGGACAATCGGAGAACTGCTCACTCCATATCCGGGTAAGGGCCTTTGCCGTCTTCGGTGATGAAACGGTCGATCCGCGCCGTGACAACGGGCAGCGGCACTGAGCCGAGTTCGAGCACGGCATCGTGAAATGCGCGGATGTTGAATTTCGCTCCGAGCGCTTTCTCCGCTTTTTCTCGGGCATGCACGATTGCGAGCTCGCCCATATAATAAGAGAGGGCTTGCCCGGGCCAGGCGATGTAACGGTCCACCTCGGTTTCGATCTCATGCTCGGGCAACGCGGTGTAATCGTGCATATACTTGAGCGCCTGTTCGCGCGTCCAACCTTTCGAATGAAGGCCGGTGTCGACCACCAGTCGCGCCGCGCGCCAGATCTGATAACCAAGCATGCCGAACCGCTCGTATGCCGTTTCGTACATACCCATTTCCTGGCCCAGCTTCTCACAATAAAGCGCCCAACCTTCACCGTACGCGGAAATGTAGTCGAATCGCCGAAACTCCGGCTGGTTCTTGTGCTCGAGCGCGATCGGAATCTGGAATGCGTGTCCGGGCGCAGACTCGTGCAGGGTCAGCGCGGGCAGGTTGTAGAGTGGACGATGCGGCAGATCGTATGTGTTCAGGAGATAAATGCCCGGACCGCCGCGGCCTGACGTATAAAAAGGCGCGAGATCGGCCGGGACGGGTTTGATGGCGAAACGCATCCGCGGCAGATAGCCAAAGTATTGCGACGATTTGCCGTCGAACACTTTCGCAATCCACGCGGCGCGATTAAGCAGTTCCTGCGGTGTTTTGGCGTAGAACTGCGGATCGTCACGGAGGAATTTCAGGAACGCCAGAAACTCGCCCTTGAACCCGGATTCGTGCATCGCGTCGACCATTTGCTGATGTAATTTGGCAACCTCCGACAAGCCGATCTGGTGAACTTCGTCGGGCGAGAGATCGAGCGTGGTAAACTCGCGAATTTTCTGGCGATAGTACGTTTTCCCGTCCGGCAGCGCTTCGCCCGCCAGCGTCGTGCGGGTGTGCGGCACGTATTCGTCGCGGAAGAATTTGAGCAGGTCCGCATAAGCCGGCTGCACGATCTCACGAATCACCTGTGCGGCTTCCGATTTGAGCTTGCCCTGGCCGGACGGCTGAACTCCTACCATCGGTTCTCGAAATGGTGTGTAGAGCAGATTGTCTTCGGGTTTGCCCTCCGCAATGGTGGCGATGGATTTCTCGCGTCCCTTCAAAGTGAGGCGTGGCGGCGTGAACCCGCGCGCAAGCCCCGCCCGCATGTTCGCGATTTGTTCGCGGAAATAGCGCGGGATGTCGCGTATCTGCGCGATCCAGTTTTTGTAATCGGTCAGCGTTTTGAAAGGGCGCCGCGCCGTGTAGCCCAAATCGGTCCAGAAAGCAGAATCCGAGTTGGCCGGCATTTCGTAGTCACGGAATTTCTGATCGGCGACGAAATTCTCGATTTCCGGCCGATAAACATCGTAGTTGATCTGCTCCTCCGGCGAGAGCTGCGCGCGCGGAACATCATCGAGCTTGTGCAGCACATCCTGCCAGTAACGCAGCCGCGTCTCCTGCGTCGCCGAATCTACCCTCGACAGGCGATCGGGAACCGGTTTTTCGACTCCTTCGAGCCCGGGAAACTGTTCCAGCCGCCATTTCCATTCTTCTGTGTAGATGGCCCGCAGCCGCTCATCTGCGCTTTGCGCGTTGGCGAGACACGGGACGCACCACAGCGCTGCAGCACCGAACAAAACGGCGGTTTTGAAACTCATTCGTTTCCCAACTCACTCGCCGCTACCCATCGCGGCTTTACCTTCTATGTCGCTGATCCCCTCAGCTCCATTCATCATTTCGAGCAGATAAAGAATTTCCTTCACTTGTTAGGATTTTGACAGAGCTTCTGGAAGCGCGGATCTTTACGCAGCGGGTCCCAGAGCGGATCGAATTTTAGATTTGCGATGGTCAAGCCGGCTGGAACTTCGAGCAGATGCGGCAACGCCCCGATGGCTGCATCGACATCGCCGAAGCGCGCCTGGATCTGCGCGAGTGGCACTTCCGCCTGCGGCTGATTGATCGCGTCTCCGTCATAATCTTTCACCGCCTGCGCGGCCTGCTGCAAAGCTTTCTCTTTTTCGTTGAGACCGGCGTAGGCCTGAGCGAGAACGCTCGGCGTGCCGTTCGCATCGGGTCGCACAACGGTGTCCGGTGTCGGTTTGATCTCGCGCACTGCGCGTTCGAACGCCTGTCGCGCTGCCTCGTGCTGGCCTAACCACTCCTGGCACTGGCCCATTTGCACGAGGAATGCGCTTGCAAACGAATCAAGCGGTTGATTTGGCGGGAGCGAATTTAATTTTCGCTCAACGATATTGATCACGTCGCTGAACCGGCGTTCATACATGGCCTGGGTAACGCGGGCCGCGACAACCCAGTCATCCAGCACGTCATCCGGAACTAACGCAAGCTCTTGACGCGCTTCATCGAGGCGGCCCGCGGTTTGCAACACGACGGCCTTGTTGGCGTGCACGGTCGCGGCATCGGGTGCGATTTGCAGGGCCCGATCATTACTGGCCAGAGCGTCGTCGAACCTGCGCAAATACATATAAAACTCGTTGCCGACCGCAGTCAGCAACTGGACGTCGCGCGGATCGAGCTCGATTGCTTTTTTGTAGTTCGTTTCGGCTTCCTGCCATCGACCAAGCCGCCGCAGAATAAATCCGAGATACTCATACACCAGCGCGCTGTTCGGCATTCGTTTTCGCGCTTCCTCGTAAGCCGCGAGCGCACTGTTGAAGTCGCGGACTATGCGATAGCGATACGAACCCTGTGCGATCCACGATTCCCCGGCATCTGGGGCAAGGGCCATGGCGCGATCAGCTGCCTGCTTGACCGAATCGGCTGTGTACATGTTCAGGTCGATAGCATTGAAGTTGAGAAAGCTGCGCAGGATTGCCAATCGAGCCCACGCCAGGGCGAAATTTGGATCCAATTCAACGGCGCGCCGGTAATTATGTTCGGCCTGCACATACGCGTCGTAGTTGTAATTGTTATGCTCAATGTTCAGGCCACGGAGATAAGCGTCGTAGGCCGCGGCGTTTTGTGTCGGCTTCTCGGCGACAGCGTGCTTTTCGGCTCCGGAAAGCTTGGCATTCAATTGATCGGCGATGGCGCTCGCCACTTCGCCTTCCACCCCGAAGACATCGTCGAGCTTGCGGTTGTAGCTTTCCGCCCAAAGATGTTCGTCCGTCGCCGCGCGGATGAGCTGCACGTTTACGTGCACTGCATTGGCGATTTTTTGTACGCTCCCTTCGAGAACGTTCGCCACACCCAGCTGTTTGCCGATATCGCGCAAATTGTCCGGCGCACTCTGGTATTTCGTGGTGGACGTGCGCGAGATCACTTTGAGCGCGGCGATCTTCGATAGCTTGGTCAGAATCTCGTCCTGGATACCATCGGTAAAATAGGCGTTCGATTTGTCGTCGCTAAGATTCTGAAACGGCAGGACGGCGATGCTCTTTGCGGGAATCGACGCCAGAGATGTCGCGCTGCTCGTTTGATTTCGTCCGAACGTGAAAAGGAGTGCGATTGCACCCACGACGATGATTGCGCCAAGCGCCATTGCGGCAATTGCATAGGGACGCCGCTTCTTGACTGGAGGTGGCACCGATCCAGCAATCGCGTTCCTGCTGAATTTTTCCGGAACGGCAGGATTCCCGATTTCTTGGTTGTAGAAGTTCACGACCGAGATGACCTGTTCGTGCTTCACTTCGAGATCGCCTAACGGATGTAAATACGGCTGCCAGCGCGGATAATGTTCGATGTCTTCAGCAACGTGTCTTGAAAGCAGGATGTGTCCGGCGTCACCACAATCCATCACTCGCTGCGCAATGTTGATCCCGGCGCCGGCAATGTTCGCCTGCTCGTTTAAATCGGTGACTTCGTTAACCGGACCACTGTGGATACCCATACGGACACGGACCTCAGGATGACTCTTCAGAGCCATGGCGATTTCCACGGCGCAGAGCACGGGTGCTTCCGGATTGTTGCGGAAAGCAAGCGCACCACCGTCGCCGGTTGGTAACCTGAGGAGTTTCCCCCGGCTTCAGCGGCACGGAACTGTTCGGTGCCGCGCACAATTTCGCGCAACGTCTCAATCTGAGCGCTCTGTTCGTTCGTGCGCAGCCTGGAATAGCCAACGATGTCGATGAAAAGAACGTGTGCGATTTCCAGCCGGAGCTTGGATTTCTGTTCGTCCGCCATCGGGGCGTGAACTTAGGCGATTCCGGCGAGGCGCTCTATATTAATTTTTCACTGAAAACCGATGACATAAGCAAATGAAAAAAGCGACCGATTGGACGCTCACTGCCGATATTCTTTCTAGAGAACCTTGTTTTGCGGTTGGAGACTATGGTCTATGGTGGTTTCAGTCCCTTCAGGCTAACGAGATAATCAATTAACGAATTATGGCGCATAAGTGTACTTCCCCTGATTGTGAGTTTTCTCTTCCGGACAGCTATCCGCTGGATAAATGCCCATGGCATATGGTGCCTGGGCGCGGGCCGGCAAAAATTGCTGCGGCACTGGCAGTGGCCGCCGCTGGTTTAGGCGGCGGGTTTGCCTATAAAAAGTTCAAGACCTATCTGCACGAGAAGCACCTGCGTAAAGAACGCAAGGAACGTCGCCAGCGCGCTGCAGCCGCTTCCGAACAGGAGCAGAAAGTCGCTGCTGTTCGTAATGGAGCCGCTCCAAAGACCCGGAAACGGCCACGCAAACGGAAGACAGCCGCGACCAAATCGAAGCCGGCTACCGAAAATTAGCCAGGACTTGTCCTGAATTTTTCAAGTCCCGACGACTGGGCAGGTTGAACCCGACAAAGGCGGTGAACCACAGCTAATAGAGGCTGTGGAGGTGAGCCAGCAAAAGGCTGACCAGGATGAAGATGCCCGCAAATCTCCGGATGATTATTTCCATATATTTTTGTCTATTGCCTCCCTCTCTAAACTTCAACTGCTGCTGATCACGGAGGAACTCGATTGGGGTCAAACCTTCATGCATTCATAGGCGGATTCAGTCCTCTTGCGATGACGTGGTGTGGGCGTGGACGATGTGCAGCCCGACCAGGCGGGCGATGAGGACGGTGAGATAAATTTGCCCCGCAACCGCCTCGAGCGCGGCGAGGGTGCGCGCGGCGTCCGAGTGCGGGACGACGTCGCCGTAGCCCACCGTGGTCAAAGTCATGAAACTCAAGTAGCGCATTTCCAGGACGCGGGCGACGTAACTGTTAAGCGGAGCCGTCGTCAGGACGACGAACGATCCCGGCTGTAATTCGTCGATCAGGGCGTAGGCAAAAGTCCAGGCGTAGCCGATGAGTAGGTAGACGCAAACGGCCGCGAAGATTTTGTCCAGCGTGATCCGGGTGCCGCCCAAAACGTAATCAAGGATCGTGACGGAGAAATAGGTGATGAGCACGATAACGCAGCTGTGCGAAAGAATCGCGGCCCATGGTCGTTGCGTGATGAGAAGAATCCAGGTAGCCATGATGGAGATTCCGGACAGGGCAACCGCGACCGCGAAGAGGCGTTTGCGCTCAGTCAGCGTGTAAGAGCCGGCGAGGAGGACGAAGGCAGCGACGGCATTCATGATCAGAACGCCGTGGCGAAACGCCTCCACCACAGGAGTGATGACGAAGAGAAGGAGAATGGAACTGAGCAGCAGGAGGTGCCGCCATTCGTTGCGAGATTTGGCCATGGCTGGTGACTTAGGTTAGCCTCGACCCGGAAAATGTCAGGCCGGGCCATCGCTTGTGCGATGCTCGCGAAAGTGCCAGGACTGACTTGCCGCGCAGTGAGTGTCGTGAGTTAACGGCGGACGATTGTTTTAGGCATGCGCTCGCTGGCCGTGGAAACCGCGGACGATTTCTTCGCGAACCTTTGCTTCTTCCGCGGGGTCACTGGCGTTGATCATTCGCTCTGCCACGCTCGAAAGTTTTTTCCCTGTTAGCGGTCGTTCGGTGTCGAGTTGATAAGCAAAGCGGATCACGCCCAATTGTTAGCGCGGCCCAACTACGGCGCGAACTCGTGGCGAATGCCCTGGTTCGCCAACTCAACGGCGGAGAAGACAAGCTCACACGTGAAAAAATCCGCGCCGCAAATAGCCATCGCCTCGGTGAGGCGCTGACGGAAACAGAATAATCGGCGAATCGTCGTCGATAATGGAATGAAGTTTCGCAGGGACGCTGGCAAAATCAGTGTAAAAGCCTTTCGGGATATTGATCGCTCCCCATGTCGCCGAGACATATTGAAAAGGACCGAGGAACTGTCAGTAACTTCTGTCGGTCGGCCAGCCCTGCTTCTGCGCTTCGTAGATCGTTACTGCTTGAACTTTGTACGGCAGCGGAAAATGCTTCAGGAATTCCGCCTCTGGAACTCCCGGTTTGAACTTCAGTGGCAGACCGGCGGCGAGGTGCGGCGCCGCCGCAACTCCGGGAGCCGCGAGAGCCTCCGGTTCAGAAGAAGGAATAATGCTGCCCGGTTCTGGCATGGGAAGCTCAGGTGCACTGAGGTATCACGTCCGCAATGGCAAGCCGCTTTGTGGCAGTTCGTCGCGGCGCATCCCGTCCTCAGGCAGACGGGCCGCCCGCACACAGGCGAGCAAGCTGTCCGCTACCCACGCCGCGCGCCTGGCGCGGCAACGGCGTTCATCCAACCAGAAAGCCGCATTAACGCATCATAAGCGGCTTGTATCTTGGAATCGCCGTCTTTGTGGTAGAACAGGGGTGGGCGTGAGATCCGGTAAAGCGGCAGGTCATGATTGCCAATCAAGACCGCTCGTAAGTTCGATCCACGCCCTGCCCTTGGCGCCAAGTAAAACTCGAACAGTTACTGGAGCGACCAAGCCGGCCCAACCCAAGGGCGGTGCCGGCCTGGCCAGCTCGCATTTACAAGCAGGAGTTACTTAACCCATGAAGCAAAGTGTTGTCTATATCGGGATCGATGTGGCCAAAGCGCATTTGGATGTGGCTTGGGCGGGAACATTTCGTCGCCTGCCGAACGAGCGGAGCGGCCACGCCGCATTAGTGCGCTGGATCAAGCAAAGTGCTATGCCAGTGCAGTTGATCTGCGAAGCCAGTGGCGGCTATGAGCAAGCTTTGCTCGAGAGCTTAGAAAAGAGCGAAGTCAAAGTTACTCTGGTGCAAGCAGTGCGTGTGCGCCAGTACGCGCGGGCGGCTGGCGTCCTAGCCAAGACTGACAGGATTGATGCCAAAGTGCTCGCTGCTTTTGGCAGCGCGATGCAACCGCAGCCAACCTCGCCACTCTCTGCCGAGCAAAAGCGTTTGCGTCAATACGAAGCACAGCGCCGACATCTGAGCAGGACTTTGGTTGCAGAAGAAAATCGTCTTGCCCAGCTTAGCTGCACGAGCTGCGGACTTTAAGTCGCAGCCTAATTAGCAAAATTAAAAACCAAATTAAGACACTCGATCGACGCATCGGCGAGCTCATCGCGCAGGACCAAACGCTCTGCGTCAAAGCACAAAAGCTCACTGCAATCAGCGGCGTCGGTACGCGCACGGCTGCGCTCTTGCTTGCGCAAATGCCCGAGCTTGGCCAACTCAATCGTCGTCAAGCCGCTGCTTTGGCCGGCCTGGCGCCATTTAACCACGACAGTGGATCAATCCGCGGCAAGCGCGCCATCTTCGGTGGACGCCGCGCTCTGCGCAGCGGACTTTACATGGCTGCACTTTCGGCCGCTCGCTTCAATCCGATCCTGTCGCGCTTTTACCAACGTCTGCGTGCCAAAGGCAAACCGCACAAACTCGCTCTCACAGCAGTCATGCGAAAACTCCTCCTCGCTCTCAATCACTCCCTCAAATCCGAACCAATCCTCGCTTGAAAACAACACAGTTACTTACGATCAGCAAGCGCTCGGACACATTCGCCTGACTGGATTCTCTTGCGTAAGGTGACCATGAACAGGATGAAGTTGGCCCCTCTCGCACGTTACTGTGGCTGGCAACAGCGCTGCCGGGCATTTCGGAGGCGCCGGTCGTAATCAAACGTTTGACGAACGTGATCGATTCTTATCCACAGTTTTCCAAGGACGGGAAACTGCTTGTCTTTCAGTCGAATCGTTCCGGCAAGATGCAGATCTACGTCAGTAAGGCCGATGGAACCGATATTCGCAAACTGACCCATCTCGATTTTCCCGCCCAGGTGCCTTGCTGGTCTCCGGACATGAGCCGAATTGTTTTCGCCGGCGAACCTGCCGGTCACTCGGAAATTTTCGTTATGAATGCCGACGGCAGTGGCATTGTGCAACTCACGCACAAGGGCGGCGATGATTCGCATCCGCACTGGTCGGCCGACGGTTCACGTATCATGTTCAATTCTTCACGCACCACGCCAGATCCGGCGGCAGATTGGTCGAAGCAATGGCATGAGCTGTTCAGCATGAAACCGGATGGCAGCGACGTGCGGCAGCACACTCGTTTTCACACTGTGTGCACGTTTGGATCGTTCTCTCCCGATATGAAGCACATCGTTTATCGGAAAGTGATCGATGGGCCGGCTTTTCAGTGGGACCTCAGCACGATCGGCCGCAATTCAGAGGTGTTTGTGGCAAATGCGGATGGGTCGAATGAAGTTAACCTGTCGAAGACCGCGGCCTTCGACGGGTGGCCGGCATGGTCACCGGACGGCAAACGGATCGCATTCAGTTCTAATCGCACCGGCCCCGCCAACACCGGCCAAATTTTTGTGGTCAACGCGGACGGCTCGGGTTTACGCCAATTGACCAGCGGTCCAGGTGGATTCGCTCAACCATCGTGGTCGAGGGACGGACGGCGAATCGTCGCGTACCAGAATTGGGAGACTGCCGATTACGAGGTACAGGAATATCTCGGTAATTGAGGTCAACTGAAATTCAGAGGTCTGTCATACCAAACCATGGAACGGCAGGCGGATCCCCCTTGCCCTACAATTATTGGCCATTTCAACTACGCTTCGTAACCGGCCTACGATGCAACAAACGAGACGGGTAGATCGAGAATCTTCTGCGAGGGCGCCGAAGTCCGGGTTGGACTGGTATTACGTCCCCGGAATCCGATGTCAGAAGTCAGCGATCACTTAGCCGCGGCAGCCTTGGCGAGGGCGCGCTCGTTGCAGGCGGCGCGCAAAGCTTTCATCTCATCGCGCAGCACGACCATTCGCGTAGCGACACCTTTGTATTTTTTCGTGGCCCCTGTGATTGTCCGGTTGACCGCGCCCTGGTTGACAAGGCCCTGAAGCTTTTCATACGCACGCAAGCGCAGCATCTCTTCGCCGCCACTGGCTGCGTTTCGCTCCCGCAGATTGAGCAGGATAATTTCGAATAACGGCTTGAATTCGAAAGAGGCCTTCGACGAAAGCACAGCGATCAACTCCTCGGTAATGTTGTCCGGCGCGCGACGCGTGAAAGTGATAGCAGATGGTTTAGACATCTAAGAGTATCGCACCGATCCGGAAAATAGCGACCGGGGAGGCGTTTCATGGGGAGCGGCTTACGGAGTGCGCAGGCGACACGCCTGCCACTACAGTGTGCTCACCATGTATGCCTGAAACGCGTTGTATCCCGGCTGCTCCCGGGTCGCTCGACCGCTACCTCGCGGATTTACCGGCCATGTCGATTAGCCCAATCGCTCCAGTCTTCGACTGAGCGTGAGGCACGTTAGCGTTGCGTCTGGCCCGCAATGCCAGCCGGGCGACCGCCGACGATGATGATGCCGCGTTCGGCGAGTGAGCCACCGCGGCCATCCGGCGCGGTTACGGTGATCACATGCCGCCCCTCGCGCAATTGCGGCGCGACTTCGTACCCAACTCCGAGATCGCCGTCCAAGTCCGAGTGCCACCGAATTTCGTCGGGCGCAACAGCCCCGAGGTCTCGACAGTCGATCATTGCACTCAATGGAACCGTGCCGGGTGAAATTGGACAGTGGCCATCCGGCAGCCGCAGGTAAAGCCGGCGGCGGGAGCGCGGCAGCTCGAATGGAGAGCTATCAGCGCTCGCAGCTCGAAGTTCGGCGGTTGCGACGGCGCGGAAGAAACAGCGTTCGCCGCCCGGCAGGCGTTCGCTCTCCACCAGCACCTCGCCGTTCGGAGGATCGAACGCCACTGGCTGCCACGTCGCGCGGTCGTCACCGCTGAAGAACAGAACCACCGACGGCCGGACGCGCGCGTGCTCGGCATGCAAGCGAAGTGCGAGGAATTGGTCACGTCGTTCAGGACCGCGCAGCTCTACACGCGGCGGTTCGCCCACCTCGAAGGTGGCGAGCGGCTCACGGCCATTGTGCAACGCGATGGCGGCGACTTGTTCGCCCGGCCATTCGATCGCTTCGTGCAGATCGTAAAACGGCTCGCGCTCGAGTGGCACAGCCACCCCGCCTCCGCAACAGCCGCAGGATGCCTGCGCGCGGGTGTAAAGGCAGTGATGCGTGGCAATGATTCGGCGATGTGCATCGAGCAGATCGACGGACAGAGGCGAAATGGCACCCTCGCTCGGCCGCGGTACCATACCAGCGGCCTCGATGCGATAGGCGCGGCGAACTTCGATGCGCTCTTCGTCGCCGAAACGCCGATGGACCCGCACCCCCAGGATCAACAGTGAGCGAACGCGACGCGGATCGGCGGGCGCGCTCTGGTGATCGTCGCGCGCGTTAAGAATTTTAAGATAAGTGTAGGGCGAAATCCACTGCTTCGGTTTGTAGGACATGATATCCGCTGTGTCCGACGGCCCGAAGAGCGCCGGCGGTGTGGTTCCCGGATCGATGCCGACTTCACCTATTGAGGTCTTACTCCCGCCGTAGTTGGGGTAATTCGGGTCGCTGCTCGTGTCCCCCGGCACGGCGACGTGGTTGCAGGTAAAGACGTGCCCCATCTCATGGGCGAAAATAAAATCGTACGCAAAGCGAGTATCGCTTCCGGCGAAGGCTGCGCCGACACCTTCAGCGCGGCCGCAGCCCGTGTTGTAGGTTCCGGCGGCGGCGGGAACTGCGGCGCTCGGAACAAACGCGAAGACGATGTCGCCAATCTGAAACAACGCCGTGAAGATGCGCGTCACCGCCAGCTCAGTGAGCAGGTTGGTCCATGCCGTGTTGCATCCGCCGCCGGTGCTCGCAGGCGCATAGGCTGCCGAGCTATTCGTCGAGGAGCCAAGAATTGTCGTCTCGAAATAAGGGAACGGCAGCATGCGCTCGGCCGTCCGCATCGTGCTGAGCATCACCGCGTCAGTCGGGCTGGTGACATTCCCAGCGCTGTCAGTCCAGTTCACCCGCACGGCGGCGACACGCGGTGGTCGCACTCCGATGAAGTCAATGTAGCGCCCGCTGGTAACATGATCCTGGAGAGCGGAGAATATGCCGTCGCTGCCAACGCGCCAAAGCCGGACGGTAAGATAAAAGCGGCCGGTCCGGCAGTACCACGCGGGCACGACAAAATTCAGCGAAGAATTTACATGCAGCAGGCGCAGGGCAAGCTCGCCTGGGCCACCACCGGCAACGGTCAAGTCGCCATCCCACAGATCGCGTGAGAGTTCGTTGCGCGCGCCGAGCCGGGCGCCAACCGCGCGAGTGGGCCCGGTGCGGTAAACGACGCGATCTCCCACGGAGAGCACCAGCTCACCGGTAACGCGTGCGCCAGTGAGGGTATCGGGCTCAGCTACACCGGGCTGAACATATGGATAGGCGCGCACTACCAGCGGTTTGAGCGCGACGAGCGGGATCGAATTATCGTCGCCGTAGCTGACGCCGACCGAGCCGTTGTACTGGATCGACTGTGTGAGTTCCAAACCGGCCAATGCCAGGTGGCGTCGCGGCCAGAGATCATCCGGGAGCTGGTGCGGCGGGTCCCACAGAAGCGGCGGGCGCTCAAGGTCCGGCTGCGCCGGGCGATTCGGAAAAGTGCCGGCAAGCCGCCGCGCTACGGCCGACACGATAGCATCTAGTTCAGGTCCTTCCGGGAGGTTCATAGTGATTCCTTTCTCGTCTTATCGATTGGGATTAATTCCAAAGATTTTGTGATTATTGAAAGTGCGAAGCCTGTCGCGTCGCGGTTTGGGATTCTTCAGCCCCGTCACAGTAGATGCAAGATCAAACAGCTTCGGCGTTGTTCAGAAAGGAATCGATGGTTACCACGGAAGAATTTTCGTCTACGGAGAACCTTCCGTTTCGCGTCGAGTTCTTATAATGCGGAGATCATGTTTGTTTAGGCGAGGCGCCCCTTCGGCTCCCCTCAGGACAGGCTTCGCCAAGTCGCCCCGGCGACCGCTCCCCAGACTCGATTTAACTTGTCAGCGCGGACATGCAAAAATCATGATCGTGCCGCGTGCACGGAATTAGCACGATTCGCTGTCATGATTGAGCGCTGGCTTAAGACGATCATTCTGATCTATCTGTGGGCGGCGCTGGCAGAAGACACCCTGCTGTTTCTGATGAGCTGGTTTGCGCCCGATCTTTGGTTCCGCGTTTTCCATGCGACCACGCCCGTTAGCTTCAACGTCGCTTGGTTGCGGCGTTCCGGAGGCCAATGGGCCGCGTTTGCGCTGGCCCAAGGCATCACCCTGTGGCGTTGGCGCAAGGAACCGGTGTGGCTCGCAGTCACGGCCGGTGTTCGGTTTTCGGATCTGTTCACCGATCTGTCCTACATTCTGGCCGTTCCATCGCTGACCACGGCTGGCTGGATTTTATTGCTGCCACCGCCAGTCCTGAACTTGGTGGGAGTCGTGATCATGCTTTGGGGTTATTATCAGGCGCGAAAGCCGGGCGCGAAGTGAGTAGAGGTGACGACCCCTGTCGGCAGAGATTTCCGCTGAGGACTCGCCACGGCGAACAAGCTCTGGATGGAAGGCTTAGTCCGAAGTCAAGCTCAGTGAACCCTAAGGCTCCCCGGGGCGACGCGGCGACGCAGCTGTAGGAAGGGTCGCTCCACCGCGAAAAAAAGAACCGTCGCAGCGGCATAGACGCACAGCTCCACACCGATGAGTGCGAGGGGAGATTTGGGATCGACAGCGTGCACGCGGCAGAATTCGACGAAACCATGAATGGCGAATTTTTGCACCAGATAGGCGCTGTACGCGATGCTGGCGATGAACGCGGCTCCGGGAATCGCAACCCGGCTTAGTGGAAGACGCGGACTCAGGGCGCAGATCAGCAGCGCGGCCATGGCGATGGCAAGCAGCGGAAACTGCCAGACACACGCGTTGAAATTGATGTATTCGCTTTCTCCGAGCCAGAGCGCGTAGACGATCAGCGCGAGAGCGGGCAGCCACAGCCAAATCGCCCAATTCGTCAGCCACTGCCATAATCGGGGTCGGAATTTTTCGATCGCCGCAATCGCAACTCCAAACACAAGGGGATCGAGTCGCGTCCAGGTTGGATAGTAAATCCATGCTTGGAATCCGCGAAATGAGACGCCGTTGTCGGTGGCATTTTGAGAAGCCAGAAAAGCCCGGAGCAGGATGCCAGCGAGGACAATCAGACAGCAAACAACGATGACAGCGCGGGTACGCCAGAACGGGACGAGCAAAATAAACGGAAGCGCGAGATAAAACTGGTCTTCAACTGCCAGGGACCAGGCATGCGAGAACGCCGTTCCGCCGTGCAGGGCGATGTTTTGAACAGACAATAAATATTTCCAGAGCGGCTGCGCCATGTCCGGACGCTCGCGCCATGATGGAAGCAAGAAATAAATCGCGAGAATCACAAGGTACGCGGGCATGATCCGCAGCGCACGGCGCGCGTAGAATCGCCCCAGACTAAGACGCCTGCTGCGCGCGAGTTCCGCCAGGAGCTGGCCACCGATCAGATAGCCGCTGAGAACAAAGAAAAGGTCGACACCTATCCAACCCCAACGATGGAGGTGACCGGGCAACGGAAAACCCATGATACCGGCGTGATAAACGACGATGACGATGATTGCCAGCGCGCGGAGGGAATCGAGACCGGGCTGGCGGGCGCGGAGTCGGAAACGCGGGTCGAGCCGAACTTCAGAGGGCGCTGTTGGTTCGAGCTTCATACGATGATGAGGAACCAGAACCACTGTAAGGATCGCCGAAGCATTGAACCTAATTCGTCACCTCTTGTAGAAATCTTTCATTAAATTTTGATCACATCTGAAAACTGCCGCGGCGGCGATCCATCTCCTGGAGCCGAAGCGCGACCTGCCTGCCACAAACCACGGATTGCAGCGGAGGTCCGCCGCCGCTACAAATGCGGCCGTGCGGGCGACCAGGTTCGAGTTCGAAAAACGGTTCTGGATCATATGCGCGATTTACTTCGCAGGATTTTGTCTGTCCTTTTTTGATCACACGCCATTCATCGCCGCGCTGCGGCATTTGATTGCGGCCTCGGTCATGCCAGGAAGCGCGGGCGCCGAAAGCTTTGCGCGAATTGTGATTGTATTTGGGTCCGTGCTGGTTTTTCTCTCAGCAGCGCTACGCACCTGGGGCGCGGCCTATTTGCGGACTGAAGTCGTGCACGATACCGCGCAACATGCGGAAGCGCTCGTAGCCGACGGGCCTTTTCGTTACACGCGCAATCCGCTTTACCTGGCAAACCTGCCAATGGCGGCTGGGATCGGCGTCCTGGCGAGCCGTTCGGGATTTATTTTTCTGGTGTTGGCAAACTGGATTTTTGTTTATCGGCTGATTTTTCGCGAAGAAGAATCGCTGCTGAAAACTCAGGGCGAATCGTATCAGGCGTATTGCCGGGCGGTGCCGCGTTTCTGGCCGGCGCTAAAGCCGCGCGTTCCGTCCGGAAATCTCCACCCCGACTGGGGCCAGGCCTTCGCCGGAGAGAGCTTTGTCTGGATATTCGGGCTGGCCGTATTACTAATCGCGATCACGCTGCGGCCATTGGCAGCGCTGATCGCATTTCCACTGGGTTTTCTGACGCATTTTCTAATCACGCGACAGATCCAAAAGCGGCGACGCGCGTAGCGGGCAACGCAAGTGATTTCGCAGCCGACACGGCTGCCACCACAGCATGGGTTGGAAGACCCCAGGTCAGTTGTCAGTTGTCTTGCAGTTGCGCTATTTCTTGCCGGCGCGCGTGTAGTTGATTTCCATGGTCTTCTTTTCCTGGCCACCACGGTTTTCGTACCACTCCAGCGTCATATGGTTGTTGTCGGCGATCTTTAGCTCTTCGCGCACTGGTGTTTTCATTCCGGGCATCATTTCCATTTCGCTCGTGTAAGTGAGTGTCTTGGTCGCGGGATCGTAGGTGCCCTCAGAAAACTGGATGCCAGTGCCCATGTTGTCGATCCATGAGGCAACGAACTTTTTCTTTACGTTGTCGTAGCCTTCGACGCCCATGCCCTTGAACTGCGTATCTTTCATTTTGCCGTCTGCGCCCGGCATCTGCATTTTGCCGGTGACATCCATCATCACGTAGCGGCCACCCATGATGCTCTTGCGGGTGGCAGTGCCTTTTGATTCCTGCGGTTTGGCGTTCGGATCCGGGTTCATCCACATTTTGACGGTGTAATTCCAATTGCCGTTCATGTCCGCCAGCAGCTTGTGATTTTCGTTGAGCTTCGACATCTCCATCATCTGCTTCATCATCTCCTGCGGATTCGGCTGACCGGTCGCAGTTGCCGGTTGAGCCGCAGCCGCACCCGATGCAGTCGCTGGTGATATGGCGGGGCTTTGCGCAAACGAGGAAGTGGCGATCAATGTCGCGAACAGAATTGTGGCTAAAGATGTAAATACTTTCATAAAAAGATTCTGTCGATCTTAGGATTAGTTGTCCACAGATTAAGAAGAGTGAATTAGGAAAGCAGGAACCCAGGAAAAATAAAGCTGCGTAAATCTGCGGCATCTATGGATGAGCAGAAGGAACAAGTTCGTTGACGCGAGGACACGTCAACCATGTACACGAGGCGTGTGCGCTATCCCGATACTCGCGCACCAAGCGCACCGGGGTAACATTCTGAGATGAAACCAGAAAATCCGACGATCGAAATTTGTCCGGGGATCACGCGCCGCACCGTTGCGCACGGCGAGACGATGTATCAGATGCTCGCCACGCTCGCGGCCGGAAGTCGGATGCCGGCGCACTCGCATCCGCAGGAGCAGATCGTTCACATTCTCGAAGGTAAAATGCGGCTGATTGTCGAAGGCGGGCCGCATGAGCTTTCAACGGGCGATTCGTTCTATCTCGCGAGCAACGTTCCGCATGGCGTAGAGACTCTCTCGGCGACGCGCGTGCTCGATACCTTTAGTCCCCCACAGAACGACTACCTGGCGATCGACGAAAAAGTTCGCCACGGCGTATTGTAGTTGCTGCGCAAATCCTTTCGCAGCGTAGCTGCTTTGGAGTGCGATGGTCCGCCATAGGACGGATTCGCCGTGGCGAACTCGACACCGCTTTGGGGACCAGCGGAAGCTGCCTTTCACGTTTTCGGCTCGTCTGCGATCCTGAGCACCACTTTTCCACGCGTATGATGGGTCGCCGCTTGTTGCTGCGCCTTCACCGCATCAGTCAGCGGCAGAACCTGCGTGACGACTGGCTTGATTTTCCCTGAATCGATTAGCTGCGCGATCTCAGCGAGATCTTCGGAATCCGGGTGAGCAGCGATCCCTGCTCCGCGGATTCCATGTTTCTGAAGCTCCACCGGATCGGGCCGTGCGACCAGCGACATCACGATGCCGCCCTTCTTCACCACGCCATAAGAACGCGCGAGTGTTTCTTTGCCTACTGGATCGAGAACGGCGTCCACGTCTTTGGCGACATTTTCAAATTTCGTTTTGGTGTAATCCACTGCGACGTCTGCGCCGAGCTGCTTAAGAAGATCCTGGTTCGCTGTGGAGGCGGTCGCAATGACCCGCGCACCGCGCGCTTTGGCGATCTGCACCGCAAAACTGCCAACGCCGCCTGAGCCGCCATGAACGAGAATGGTTTGTCCCGGCTGCAGCTTCGCCACATCCACTAGCGCCTGCCACGCAGTGAGCGCCCCCATCGGCACCGCCGCGGCTTCGACGAAGTTCAGGGATTTTGGTTTCGCAGCGACTTCCCATTCTTTGACGATTACGTAATCCGCCCAACCACCTCCGAAAGTTGGGTAACCATAAACGGCGTCGCCTACTTTAAGCCTGGTGACGCTGGCACCCGTCTTTTCCACGATGCCTGCGATGTCGTAGCCCGGAATTAGCGGCAGATGAGTGCCGAATTCCTTCGCGTATTTTCCGCTGAGCGTGAGCGGATCGGCCGGATTGACGCTGCTGGCGATTACGCGCACGAGCGCTTCATCCTCGTTTGGCTCCGGTCGCGGCACCTGCTCAAGCTTCAGCACCTCCGGAGCACCGTATTCGTGCGCGACCACAGCCCGCATCATTGGTTTTTCGCCAGCGAAGCTTGCGGAGCCGAAGACACCCACAAGAGCTGTTAACATCAAAGAACAAAGAGTGGATCGGGCGATTTGCATCACGTCATGTTCGCGCGCGATCGACTGCCGCGCGAATTCCAACATTGCCAGGAGCGGCCGCGAGGCTCTGGTGCTTCATATTTACTTCCTTACGTCGATGAAGATTTCCCAGCGCTTGACGCTTTCCAGTTTGAGAATCCCGCGCTCGAACCAGGGGTCGTTTTTCAATTTTTGGCGCACTTCATCTTCATCGTCGGCATTAACAATCAACATCGCGCCACCTTCATCGACTAATGGTCCTCCCATGAGGATAAAACCTTCGGCCACGAGCTGATCGATAAATGCGGCGTGCTCGTCCCACAACGGTTGTTCCCGCGCGGCCTTCGACGGATCGCGATTAGGACCGGCTGACGAAATTGTCACGAACGTGTTTTTCACTGCACAATGTGATCAGATTACTTGTCCACAGATTACGCAGATTGACACAGATTTTTTGGTAGGGCGCGTCACTCCCGTGCGCGCCGCGCCGCGTGCAGAGGAGTGCCCGTGCTCTGTTCCCCGCTGGAGATTCGCTTGTCTGCATCGAAGCTCAGGCTCGCCGGTGGAAGCCACCGCTTCCATGAAGCCAATTGCGGTGGAGCAGACTCGGCGCACATTTGTTCCAGAATGAAGGCGATCACGGCAGATCAGAATTCGAGTTTGAGGAAAATCGCGTTGGTGCTTCTCGCACTCGGCGTGGTGTCGATCCTGTCGTTAATCATGGCCGGCGCAACGAGCTTGATTTCGCTGGCGGACCGAATTCACCCGGTAGCGGGCACCATCGTGTTTTGGGGCGTTTGTCTGGCAGCTGGATTTTTCGCGCTCTATTGCGCGATTGCATACGCGAGACTTCCTGCTGCCCTTGTCCCGCCAGAGCAAGACACGGGCCCGGAGTATGATGTTTATTTGCAGGCTTTACGGATCCGACTCGCTGCAAACCCTCGTACACGGAACAGGCTATTGGCGACGAGGGAACAGATTGAAAATGCAGTCGGACATCTCTCGACCGAAGCAGACTCAGTTGTACGCAGAACAGCAAGCACTGTCTTTCTCAGCACGGCGCTCATGCAAAATGGTCGGCTCGACGGGCTCATCGTGCTGTTTACACAGATTCAAATGGTCAATCGCGTTGCCCGGATTTACGTCCAGCGGCCTTCTCCTCGTGAACTAGTGCGGCTGTACGCGAACGTTGCCGGAACAGCATTCGTTGCGAGCGGACTCGAATCGCTTGATCTCGGGGAAATGGTGGCGCCGCTTGCCGTCTCGGTTGTGCCGGCGCTTAAGGGCGGAATTCCAGGATTAAGCGGCATCTCGGCTCTTCTGGTGAAATGTGTTTCCAACGGCGCTGCGAATGCGTTTCTCACGCTGCGCGTAGGCGAAATAGCTCGCGGCTATTGCGAATTGACTTCGCGCCGTTCGCGGGAAGCTATCCGGAGATCCGCTACAGCTGCGGCTGTGCAGCATCTCGGGCGAATTGTACGCGAAAACGGTGCACTCGTTGTCAGGAAGATTTGGGCTAGCACTGGACGCGCATTGATCGATGGCGGCGTCTCGAAAGCAGAAGACATCGCGGGCGCAACGCGCGATCTTTTCGGCAAAATTTCGCCGTGGCGCTTGAAAGAGGAAGAGTCGATTACGCGTCCGTAACGGAACAGGAGTGTCGAATCACGGCACGTCAGCCGCGCATTCCTGACACTTCTTCAAATCAAGTTTGCCGGAAGCCAGAACCGGGATCGCTTCGATCCGCTGCACCTGTTTTGGAATCCACAAATTCGGAACGCCTGCTTCCTGCAATTTTTTTCGCAAATCGGCCATGTCGATATCAACAGCGCTGAGCAGCACCAGCGCTTCGCCCTTGGTCTCGTCATGAACCCCGACGATCGCAATCGGACGTTCATCTCTCCCGGAAAATCCCAGCAGCTCGATGATTTTCTGTTCGATCGCTTCATGCGGCACCATCTCGCCGCCGATTTTTGAAAATCGAGAGAGCCGGCCTTCGATGTAAAGAAAGCCGTCTTCGTCGAACCGGCCGATGTCGCCTGTCTTCAACCAACCGTCGTACAGAACTTCTGCGGTTCGTTTCGGGTCGTCCAAATAGCCTTCGAAAATGTTTACTCCGCGCAGCCAAAGCATTCCCGCGTCGAATAACGAGAGTTTTCGACAGGTTTCCGGTTCGCGGATTTCCGCAGCGATACCCGGCGCCAGTCTGCCAACCGATCCCGAGCGGCTGGAAGGCTGAACGTGTTCCCCGGGTTGTGTCGGCTCGGGGTCGGGCAAATTGACGCTGACCACCGGCGCCGTCTCAGTAAGTCCGTAGCCTTCGAAGACTTTCTTACGGAACCGTTCCTCAAAGTGGCTCGCAAGTTCTAGCGGCAATTTTTCGGCGCCGGTGATGATGAGCCGCAAACTCTTGAGCTGTTCCGGCTCGGCCTTGCGCAAGTACAGACGCAGAAAAGTTGGTGTGGCCAGAAGGAACGTCAGATCATATCGCTTGATCAACGCTGCGCATTTTGCCGGCTCCAACGGATTTGGATATGTAACGATGCGCACACCTTCGATGAGAGGATACCAAAGGGTGACGGTCGATCCAAACGTGTGAAAAAACGGCAGAGACGCGAGGATTGCGTCGGTGTTTTTTGCATCCAGCAGTTCCCTGAATTGAGAGACATTTCCCACCACGTTGCGATGGCTCATCACCGCTCCTTTGGGTTCGCCAGTGGTTCCACTTGTAAAAAGCAAAACCGCTTCGGCGTGCCCGCCTTTCTTCGGGATTTTCAGAAGCCGCAGGAGCAAACGGGCCGGAAGCAATATTGACGCGATCCACCACAACACGACCTGGCGTTTCATTTGCGGAAGGAGTTCATCCAGCTTCAAAACACGTTCCGGCCACGGAAAATCTTTCACGCGTTGGATGAATGGGGTCGCTGAGATCGCAACGCGTAGATTCGCGCGCCTGCAACAGGATTCGTTAGCGGCGCGGCCGATTGTGAAATTGAGGTCGACGGGAGTTTTGTTCGCCAGCATCACGGCCAGATTGGCCACGATCGATCCCTTGCTCGCAGGCAACACGATCGCGATGCGTTCGTCGCGGAATTCCTTGCGAAGATGACGGCTTAAGGCCGCCGCCGCGCCGAGCAATTTAGTTCGGCTCAGACTGCTGTGATCCAATCCATCAATCACTGCCGTGGCGAAGGGGCTGCGCTTCAGGCCGCGCACGCATTCTTCGGCAACATGTCGATCCAATGACGGCCGGCGGCTGAAACAGAATTCGCCCAGCTTGAGCAACTCCTCGCGCACTGTCGCAACGTCGGCAGCCTTTGGCTCCAGCGGTTTACCAAACGCGATGCTGACTGGGTACGGGATTCGCTTCGGAAATTTTGTAAAAAACTTTCCGCCCCGAAAAGAAAAGATCGATCCCCAGAGTTCATCAAGCCAAACCGGAACGACCTGGGCGTTGCCGTGTCGCGCAATAACTTCAAAACCGCGCTGCAAACGCAATAGCGTGCCCCTTCGCTCCAACTCGCCCTCCGGGAACACGCACACGATTTCGCCATTAGAAATTTGTTCGGCAGCAGCGCGAACTGCAGCATGCGAATGGCGGCTGCTGATCGGGATACAGCCGAGCGCGCGGAGAATCGGATGCAATATTGGCTTGGAATAATATTGCTCGTCGATCACGTAACGAATCGGGCGGGGACAGGCGAGCTGTAGAACCAGGGCATCCACCCAACTGATATGGTTCGGCACAAGAAGAAATCCGCCGTGAGGCAAATTCTCCAGACCGAACGGAGTGACCCGATAAAAGGTACGCACCAGAGGCCGGCCAAAAAAATAGAGCGCGCGTTCTGCAGTGGATCGGGGCGGCATCGTTTATCATTTACAATCGGCGCATGGCAAACTGCAATCGGCAATTGTCAATGCAATCTTCGGGACAAAAACCGATGAGCGGCGCGCGTAGCGCACTCTTTCTTCTGCTCACCATCAACCTCTTCAATTATATTGACCGTCAAGTTCTGGCCGCGCTCGAACCTGACATTCGCGGAACTTTCTTCGCACCTGGCGACGTAAACGCCATGACCAAGACCGGTCTGCTTGCCGACGCATTTTTTGTCACTTACATGGTCAGCGCACCGATTCTCGGATTGCTCGCTGATCGGATCTCGCGCTGGCTCATCATAGGCTCAGCTGTGATCTTGTGGAGCCTGGCCAGCGGCGGCTCAGGTCTTGCAGCGACATTCGCCATCCTGTTTGCGACTCGCATTTGCGTTGGGATTGGCGAAGGCGGCTATGGTCCGGCAGCGCCGACCATCCTGGCTGATCTCTTCCCGATCGATACGCGAGGTCGCATCATGGCAATTTTTTACACAGCGATTCCAGTTGGCAGTGCGCTAGGCTATGTAATCGGTGAACTGGTTGGTGCCAGTCTCGGCTGGCGCTGGGCCTTTTATCTTGTTACCCCGCCCGGATTGCTGCTCGGCGTCCTGTGCTTTTTGCAACGCGATCCGCGCGTCGGCTCGCATCAACTCCTGCAGAAATCGCCACGCCGAAGCCTGCGAGATTACGTGAGATTGTTCCGCACGCGCTCTTATCTCATCAACTGCGTTGCACAAACATTGATGACTTTTGTAACCGGCGGCCTGGGTTTTTGGGCGGCGGCTTATCTGCGTTATCGAAATCAAAGTCCCGACGTTGGTATGACAATCTTCGGCGTGATCACGGTAGTGGCGGGTTTGACCTCGACACTTCTCGGGGGCGTCGTCGCCGACAGATTGCGCTCGCGTCTTCCTGGTTCCTACTTCTGGGTCTCAGGAATCGGGATGCTGATTGCGTGTCCATTTTTTGTTGCGACGCTTTACATTCCATTTCCAGCGGCTTGGGTCACAATGTTTCTCGCGATCTTTTTCTTGTTTGTGAATACAGGCCCTTCCAATACCGCTCTGGCCAACGTGTCACTCCCCGCAGTGCGCGCGACGGCGTTTGCCGTAAATATTTTGGTTATCCACGCGCTGGGCGACGTGCAGGCGTTTTGGCTACTGGGTTACATCGGCGGCCATGCAAACATGCACATCGCGTTTTTGTTTGTATCGGGAATAATTTTGGCTTCCGGCGTGGTTTGGCTGATTGGCGTAAAATATCTTCCCGCGGATACAGCTGCGGCAGAAACCGCCGCGGCCACTTGAGCATCCGTTCGGTCTTGGAGGGCTTATGTTAACATTGCGACGCTTATCGATCCTCTTGTTGCTCTGGCTGACCAGCAATACTCGCGCCGGCGGCGTTCCGGATGATTGCACGCAGCTCATCCTTGGAATCGCGCCGACGTGGGATTCCATGCGCGGCGAGTTGCGCTTATTTGAGCGTCCGCGCGGGGGCGAATGGAAGACTGTGGCCGGGCCGTTTCCTGTCCTGTTCGGCAAAAGCGGTCTGGCGTGGGGAACAGGAGTGGCAGGGCAAAACGAGCCGGGGCTTCGCAAGAAAGAGCGGGACGGCCGCGCACCCGCGGGAGTTTTCGAAATCGGCCAGGTGTTTGGATACGACGCACACCTGCCGCCCGGCGCGGATTATCCGTATCATCAAGTCACTGACGCCGACATTTGGAGCGACGATCCGCGTTCGCCGAATTACAACCGGCACATCGTGATCGATCCGAAGAAGCCGCCGGACAATTACACTCACGAAAAAATGCGCTCGGGCGATTTTGCCTACCACTGGCTGATCGAGATTCGGCACAATTCCGATCCGCCTGTGCCGGGAGCGGGAAGCGCCATCTTTTTCCACATTCGGCGAGGCGTGAACAGACCGACTACCGGCTGCACCACCATGGCGCAGGATAACCTGGTGAAAATAATCACGTGGTTGCGAGCAAAGCGTCATCCTTGTTACGCTTTATTGCCCGACGCGGAGTATGAAAGAAAATGGCGCGACTGGAATTTGCCGTCCCCGACAGGTTCCGCCGCGTCGCTTCATTGACTGATTGAATCTCGCGATGGTTTGGTTAGGTTGTCGTTAGCCAATTATGCCACGACGAAAACGTCCCAATCCTCAATCGGAAGAAAACATCCGGCGTATCGACACGAAAGTACGCGCGAAGAAGCAGACACATGGGTTTCAAGTGCACTTCCTCCGCGGCGATCGCGTGGTGACCAGGATGTTCAGCGACAATGTGCATGGCGGAAAACAAGCTGCACGACGTGCCGCACGAAAATTCAAGCAGTCGATGCTGCGTCGTTTGCCGCGGAGAAAGTTTCTGGGCGAATAAATTGTTCGCGGCCAGAATGCACTTGCTGCTGCCGGTAGGTTTTCCAGCATTCCAAGAATCCCGGGGCGAAATCCTCGGGTCGCGCCGATGTCCAGCCATCGATCACTGCAGGCGGCAAAAATACGCCTGTTCTGATTTCACACTTATCCGGGGCAAGATCTCCGGAAGCCACGCCGCGATACAGCCAAATAAACTCATGGCCGGTGCACGGTGATGCCGTAAGCTTGGAAATTCTTTCAAGAGGAACAGCGATGCCCAATTCCTCTTTCAGTTCACGCCGCGCTGTTTCATCATAATTTTCTCCGGCGTTTACATGGCCGGCAGCGCTCGAGTCCCATTTCAATGGATGTCGATCCTTCGAACGTGAGCGCTGCTGCAAATAAGTTTCACCAGCCTGGTTGAAAATGAAGATGTGAACGGCGCGATGAGGCAAGTTATTCCCATGCACTTCAGAGCGACTGGCGTAACGTCTAATCAGATCATTTTCATCGACCACCGGGAACCGCTCGTTATTCATCGAGCACGTGTCCGGCGGCGGATGCGGCGCAATGGTATTCGCGAGAGCAATCCATTGCAGCAGCGATAACTCCTCCGCTCGCGCGTTCGCGTCGATGTTCAGATCGCGCGCGAGCGGATCCCAGTCGTGAGCATACTCTCGCAGTAATTTTCTGAGCTGTTTCCTTCGCTGAGAAAATCCGGCGCGAATCAATTTCAAAAGCAGTTCATTATCGTGGTCGGGCAACTCGAGCAAATCGCGCGGAACAAGTCGCACGACTGCGGAATCGATCGCAGGCCGAGGGAAAAAAACCGTTGCCGGAACGCTCCGCAGGTATTTCACGCGATGATGCAACTGCACGCGCAATGTCAGCGCGCCATAGTCATGCGTGCAGGGGGATGCAGAAAGCCGCATTGCCATTTCCTTCTGTAACGTTAACAACGACAAGCAGATCGGACTTGGATACTCGAGGAATTTCAAAAGTAACGGACTCGAAATGTTGTACGGAAGATTGCCGATCAGTTTGACGTTGCGTTGGGCGAAAAGAATACGCGGATCAAACTTCAGCGCATCAATGTTGAGGATTTCAAGTCGCTCATCATCGAAACGCTCACGCAGGAATTTGGCAAGACGCGCGTCCTTTTCGATCGCGATAACGTGCGCGCGCTTCTCAAGAATAAACCTCGTCAAAGCCCCTAAGCCGGGCCCGATCTCGACCACATAATCTTCCGAAGTGATTTGCGCTTGATCCACAATCCAGCGCGCCAGATTTTGGTCGTGCAGGAAATTTTGGCCGAGAGATTTGACCGGGGATACGCCAATGTCCTTAAGGATCGCGCGCATCTCCGAAAGCTTCATAGGACGCTCGCGTGCCATCACCACGAGCACGGAAAATTCGAATATTTGTTCACAAAATCGTGTGAACAAAATACGCCGGACGGACAAGCTTGTTCACAAGTTATTCACGTAGGTATTCGAGGGGAGGAACACGACCATGCGAGGCACGTGATCAAGGATACGGTATTGCCTCTACTCGCGCGCCGGCAGCGCGCGACGCGATCGCTTTTTTCGGCTCTTCAGGTACGTCTGGCGCGCCTCTTTTAAGGAAGCACCCTCGAGAAAGTATGCCGTCGCCGCTCGACCAATCGCATACGTCCCCGCCCCCGCCACCATCCCGCAAACCACGTTGCCCCAACCGGGAAAAAACTTCAGCATTGCGCGCGCACCCTCGCGAAGGAGCATTCCTGCGCCGAGATTCGCTCCGAGCGCGGCGATGAATTCCGTCGCAGCACGCAGACTTCGTTCCCGACCGCTGATGTACATGATTCCCGAGACCATCAAAACCTGGAGCGAGGTTAGAATCGGCAAATCTGCCAGCGGAATCGGTTGTGCACCGATCGCCGCGCAGATGGCGGTCGTCGATTTTATCAGCATTTGTGCGACGTGAAGCTGCGCATGCCGATCGCGCGAGATGCGGATCATCTCGATCTTCGCCTGGTTCGGTAACTCCGCCGCGAGTACCGACATCAACCGCCGCGTTTCTGTCGATTCTCTTTCGGTGATCCTCACCACAGTTAGCAACCGATCACAGACACCCGGCTGCGCATCGAGCGCTTCTTCCAATTGCGTTCGCCGCCCTTCAGACCCGAGTGAAAGACCAATGATTTTCATCTCGCTCGAGGGAATAAAAATCGGTTTTCGTAAATCCAATTCGCCGTCGTCGAAAAACAAGATCATGTCGGCAGCTTCCCGCTTGAGTTCCTCTTCGATTTGCGCTTCGACGGAATTATCGGCGTCTCGTGCATCCAGGGCTGAAATCGTTCCGCGACCCGGAATCGTCCAGTCAGTCCAACGATGCACCGGCGTCAGCGTCACATTTACGCGCTCATCTCCCTCGGAGTAAAAAGCAGGTCGATGATTTTTTGCAGGGGAGCCTTGCTCGACCCGATGAAAAGAAATCGCGGTCGCCGCTGCTGAAGGAACAATTGCTTTAGCGGCGTCAGTTCACGCAGCACCGGCCGCCGAATTCTTTCGGGAAGTCTGCCTGCTAAACTTTCCAGTCGCTCGGCAATTTGAACGAGAGTGGTCTGATTCATTGTGGGAAAACGAAATCCGAATGACGAATCGCTTCGCTGCGATTATAAGCCTAGCATGAGTTTGAACATCGAAATACTTTCGAAAGCAGCGGATCAGGCGCGCGGTTTGTGCATGGACGCTGTGCAGGCCTCGCAATCAGGGCATCTCGGGCTGCCACTCGGTTGCGCGGAAATCGGCGCGGTGCTTTTTGGTCATGCGCTGAGATATAATCCGGACCAGCCTCGCTGGATCAATCGCGATATCTTCGTTCTCTCCGCCGGACACGGCAGCATGTTCCTTTACGCATGGCTGCACATGAGCGGCTACGATTTGCCGATGTCGGAAATCGAACGGTTTCGGCAATTGCATTCCAAAACGCCGGGACATCCTGAATTCGGGCAGACGCCCGGAGTGGAATGCACAACGGGGCCGCTCGGTCAGGGCGTCGGTAACGCAGTTGGCATGTCGGTGGCGACGAATATGGCCGCGGCGCGGTTCAACACCGATGAACACAAAATTTTCGATCAGCACGTGGTCTGTTTGTGCGGTGACGGTGACATGCAGGAAGGCGTTGCTTCAGAGGCGTGCGCATTGGCCGGCATTGGGGCCTCGATAATTTGATTTTCATCTACGATTCCAATGCCGTGACGCTGGACGCTCCGGCAAAAGAGACGCAGTGCGAAGACACTCGAAAGCGGATGGAGGCCTACGGGTTCGATGTACAGGAGATCGACGGCCAGGACATGCGACAATTTCTCGACGCGTTCGACGTCGCGAAACGGCGCAACAACGGCAAACCGCAGGTCATCATCGCGCATACGCTCATCGGAAAAGGTATTCCAGAAGTCGAAGGCACTTACAAGGCGCATGGCGAAGCGGGCGCCAAGTTTGTCGATGCGGATCGTAAGGCGCTCGGCTTGCCAGAAGAGCATTATTTCGTGTCGCAGGAGGTATATGACTATTTCGCCGAGCACAAGAAAACACTGCTCGCCGAATATGATCGCTGGGAAAAAACTTACGATGCGTGGCGCGGGAAAAATTCTGAGAAAGCGAAGCTGCTCGATGACGGTTTCGCGCGAAAGGTTCCGCACGATCTTTTGTCGAAGATCCCGAAGTTTCCAAGTGACGCGAAACTGGCTACGCGTAAAGCCGGCGGCGAGGCGTTACAACCGATCGCGCAGGCGATGCCATTGCTCATGAGCGGCAGCGCCGATCTGTACGGATCGACAATGAATTACATCAAGGACGGCGGCGATTTTAATCGCGACAATTTCGGCGGCCGCAACGTTCGGTTCGGGATTCGGGAGCACGGTATGTGCGCGATCCTCAACGGCATCTCGTATCACGGACTGTTTCGTGCGTCGGGCGCCACGTTCACGGTGTTTACCGATTATTGCCGTGGTGCCATTCGGCTTAGCGCGCTTTCGAAGCTGCCGAATCTTTACATTTTCACTCATGACTCGATCGGCGTAGGCGAAGACGGCCCGACGCATCAACCGGTGGAGACGGTCAGCTCGGTTCGTTTAATCCCCGAATATCGACGTGATTCGCCCTGCCGATCCGGAGGAAACCGCAGGCGCATTTGTAGCGGCGATGCAGCGAACGGACGGCCCGACTTTTCTGGCTCTCACGCGTCAGACTGTTCCGATGTTGAACGACATCGATGCGAATCTGCGTCGCGAAGGAGTGCTCCGTGGCGGTTACATCGCGAAGAAAGAAACTGGCACGCTCGATCTAATCATCCTTTCGTGCGGGAGCGAATTGCAGCTCGCGTTTGCCGCGGCAAAGGAATTGGGAGACGGCGTCCGCATCGTTTCCATGCCTTGCTTCGAAAGATTCAATCGCCAGTCCGAAGAATATCGCGAAGAGGTATTGCCGAACGAATGCCGCAAACGCATTGCGATCGAAGCCGGCGTTCCTGAAATTTGGTATGAATACGTCGGTCTCGACGGGAAAGTGATCGGTCTGCGGGAGTTCGGATTGAGCGCACCCGGCCCCGAAGTGATGAAAGAGCGCGGCATCGACGCGCAGCACGTGATTGCAGCGGCCAAAAGCCTCGGGTAGCGCGCGCGTTTAAAACGCTCCGTCGGGTTCGCTCACGTTCCGGGCGCGAGTTTCGAACCGAGTGAATTCCTTTAGGAATGTGAGCGGAATTTCGCCGACGGGACCGTTGCGCTGCTTCGCGATGATTAATTCGGCTTCGCCCGCCTTCTCCACACGCGCTTCTTCGTCTTCCTCGTAAAGTTCGGGTCTAACGAGCAAACCGACAAGGTCTGCGTCCTGCTCAATCGAGCCAGACTCGCGCAGGTCGCTCAGGCGGGGTTTGCCGCCAGTGCGCTGTTCTGGCTGCCGGTTCAATTGTGCTACGACAATGATAGGAATTTTCAATTCCTTGGCCAAAGCTTTTAGTCCTGCGGAAATTTCCGAAATTTCCAACTGCCGATTATCCTGTGCGCGACGCGACGTGGATCGCAGCAGTTGCAGGTAATCGACGATTAAAAGCTGCACATCCTGCTGCGCCTTCAGCCGGCGCGCTTTTGCCCGCAGTTCCAGAATGCTGAGGCTGGCGCTGTCATCGATGAAAATCTTGGCCTCCGCTAATTTTGACGCTGCGGCAGTCAGGCTCGGAAAATCGCGCTCGCCCAAAAAGCCGTCGCGCACCCTTTGCAAGTTTACGCGTGCGCGCGAGCAAAGCATTCGTTGGACGAGTTGCTGACTGCTCATTTCCAAGCTGAACACGGCGACGGGCAGCTGTTCGCTGATCGCTACGTATTCGGCAATGTTCATGGCGAGCGCGGTTTTGCCCATGCTCGGCCGCGCCGCAATCACGACCATTTCTGAAGGATGCAGGCCGCTGGTCATGCGATCGAACTCCACGAAACCGGTTGAGATTCCGGTGATGCTGCCCTTGCGTTCGTAGAGCTTCTCGATCGTCTCGATCGCTTGCATCGCGTGGTCTTTCATCGACAGCATCTGGCCTTTGAAGCGGTCTTCGCCGACGTCGAAAATCTTCTGTTCCACTTCGTCCAGCAGACTATCGACCTCGTCCTGCTCTTCGTACGCGCGTCGCACGCTCTCGGTGGCGGCGGAAATGATCTGGCGCAGAATGTATTTGTCGCGCACGATCTCCAGGTAGTATTGCACATTGGCCGCAGTCGGAACGAACGTGAAAAGGTTGGTGACGAATGCCGCGCCGCCGACGCTGTCGAGTAAACTCCGATCGCGCAGCACCTGGGTGAACGTAATCAGGTCGATCGCCTGTCCCGCGTTCCAAAGATCGACAAGAACGTCATAGATCGTCCGGTGCGCCGGGACATAGAAATATTCTTCGTTAATTTTCTCGACGCATTCCGCGATCGTTTCGCGCGGAGAAATGAGCATTGAGCCGAGAACGCCCTGTTCCGCTTCCACGCTGTGCGGCGGCGTTCGGTGAACATCCTGCGGAGAACCTGTGGGCGAAATGGGAATAACTTTTTCGCCACTTCGCGCTGCCGAACCTCGGCCAGCGCCATTTCCCGCTTTACGAGGCTTCTCTCCTGTCCATGCGGACGGTGGAGTCGCCATTTATTTCTCTTCTTGTTTTGGCTGTTCGTTTTTCCTGCGGAAAATTCGATGTTTCCTTCTGTCAGGTTCTTCCGGCGCAGCGGGCACGGCCTCGGCCTTTGCTTCCGTTGCGGATTTCACCTGGAAAACAAGCTGCGCCGTCACATCGTGATGCAGCTTGATAGCGACCTCATGGTCTCCTGTATCTTTGATCGGGCGCTCCAGAACAATTTTGTGACGATCAATCTCTACGCCCACTTCGTTCTTCAGCCGGTTGACGATGTCCTGTGCGGTAACCGACCCGAATGCCTTCCCGGTCTCTCCCGTTTCCAATGTGAAAATAAATCGCGCCTTGCCGATCCTGCGCGCCAGTTCCTGCGCGTCGTTCAACTCGCGTGCTTCGCGCTCGGCCCGCTTCTGCTTGAGCGCATTCAGTTGGCGCAAAGCGGCAGGCGTAACTTCGTATGCCATGCCGCGCGGCAGAAGGTAATTACGCGCATATCCGCGACGCACCTTGACCACGTCGGCCTCGGCGCCGAGCCCGGGAACGCTTTCAGTCAGGATGAGTTCGGTTAGTGGCATATTGATCTTTTAAAACGCGCTCAGAATTTTGCAAACCGAAGCGTCTCGGGGGTGTCGAGTGTAAAATTCAGGCAGGTGTTGTCAATGCGAGAATAAAATATTTCACAAAAATTTCGCAGTGCGCAGTGATTCGAGCAACCACCTCGCGTTTTCCGCGGTTTTTACAGTAGCGCATGCCTCCGGCTTGCGACCGTGTGCGCAGACGCAAGCGAGGACGCTCGCGCTACTCTAAATCATACCAAGCTTCATTCGCCCGGCTTCACTGATCATGTTTTGGTTCCATGGCGGATCCCGGACGACGATCTAGCGCATCGCAACTAGATGAACACGAGTTGCGATGCGCAGATCAGGTGCACAATCTCTACCGCCTTCTCAAGCCGAGATTTGAGATCACGCCTTCCCATGGGAGGACAAACGAGGGCGGTACCGTTGTGAAGTCGAGTTGCCCGCCCAACTCAAAATGGCCGGTGGCGTTGGCGAAGCGACCTGTGCCGCCTGTCACCTCCGCGGTCTCATGGTTGTCGTACACTCCTGGCGTTTCCGTCGGGCACATGTAGCCCTCGAACGTACCGGAGATTTCGTCGCCGTTGGCCGCAAACCAGTCAAAGGTGCCAGTGTAGGGGATATTATTTTCACAAAGATCCGGGTCGGGTTCGCAAGGGCGCGGGGAAAATTCCGCCGTCCCAGTGAAGGCTCCCAACTGGTTGGCGTGTCCGAAGTTGACCACGTGTATTGAAGGCTCGCACTCCGTACCGGACTGCGACTCAACGTACCCCGAGACAGTGCCATTGAAGGGCACCATGTCGCGGGCTGCTGCCGGAGTGGGTGCCGAGATACACACTGCCGCAAGGCAGGCGAGGAACAGCGGGATGAGAAGTCCTGCTGTTGGTTTGAACTGAATATTTTGATTTTTCATAATGTGATTTTCTTTCTTGTTTTGGGTTTGTGGCCGTCGTTCCGGGTAATCCGGAGACGCAGACCGTTTCCGATTCCTTCCCGAAACTTTGTGTTGCATTGCAAAGAAATTTTTGGAACCGATGCTGCGCATCGCGAATCGCTGATCCCAGTTCCAGAAACGCGGTCAGCTTTTCATCCACATGCATGACGAAACGCTTGCAGCCGTCGCTGGTTTTCTGAATCTGGTTTCATCGGTATCTATCCGTGGCCGGAATTCTTTCCTGCACCACGGACAGACACAGATTTCTGATCGCTACCCGCCGCGTCAAGGCGTGTACACATAATAGATGACGTCTGTCAGCGATGCGGGGCCGGTGAACACAAACGTCCCCTGCCCGTGGATTCCCGCTAGCGGGCCGGTGCCGAGTCCCACCGTCATCACGTTGCTCTGCCAATTGCCCCCGGTGAGGCCGCCCTCGCCACGATACCCGAGCGTGCCGCCGTTATAGCTCAGGACCTCGTCGAAGGTAAGACTAAAGTCACCGTTGGCCGAAATGCGCTGGACCAGGTGGCCTTCGACGATGCCGGTTACGACCGAGTGGTCTGCCAGACAGATGTCGTGCAGGCCGGTGAAGTCGAACTGGACGAACGTTTGCGTACCGGCTTGCCGCACTTGAAAGTTCGATTGGCTGGTGAGCTGGACCGTCCCGTCGCACCGCTCGGGCGCCGCCCCTGACGCGAGATTGGGTCCCGAGATAAACACTGTTGCAAGGCATGCGACTAGAAGCCCCGTCTTTTTGCAGAATCCTGCTGTTGGTTTGAACTGAATGTTTCGATTTTTCATAATGTGATTTCCTTTCTTGTTTTGGGTTTGTGGCCGTCGTTCCGGGTAATCCGGAAACGCGGACCGTTTCCCATTTCTTCCCGAAACTTTGCGCCGCGTTGCAGAGAAAGTTTCGAGCCGATGCTGCAATCGCGTCGGTCCTCGGTATGTGTTCGGCCTAACAACTCCAGAACGAATCATGACGACGCCGTTTGCCGGATTGCTTCAACGTCACGCATCGCACCTGGGCGATGCCAGGTGCGATGCGGAGACGATTCGGGGCCGGCCCTAATTGTTGGCTACTCCGAAGTAGGTCAGCGACCCGTAGCTGCGGAGCGTGCAATTGTCGTCGAATTCGACGTGCCACGCGAATGTCGCGGGGGTCGTGTTCGTATCGAGCGTCGCCGTCACCTGAGTTCCGTACGTGTAAGTGTAGATGCCGTCTTGAAGAGAGACTGGCGTCAACTCGACATGCGGGAACACCAGATAAATGCTGCCGTCGCGGAAGACCACCATTGTCAGGTTAGCCGGCGGCGGGACCAGGGGTTGCGTCATCGCATCGATGTTCAGAACCCATGTGCCAGCAACCGCGTACGCCGGCGGATCCAGGATCTGACCCTCACAGGAGACGAACTCGCCGTGCGTAAGGCTGCCCGTGTAGTTTTGCGGAGGCTGGAGCGGCTGCGTGCCCCAGGATAAACTCGCCGAGGTCACGAGGATGGCGACGGCGGCGATGATGTAAGTCAGAATATTTTTTCTGTTTTTCATAATATGATTTTCTTTCTTTGTTTTGGGTTTGTGGCCTTCGGTCCAGGTAACCCGGAGACGCAGACCGTTTCCCATTTCTTCCCGAAACTTTGCGACGCGTTGCAAAAAAAGTGACGGGAGCCACAGCGCTCTGTGTGTCGCAGTGCGATGCACGAGCCTAAGGAGTGAAGCGGCGACGGCTCGGGGGGAGCTATTTCGGTGCGAGTGAGGCTACGATTTTTTCGAAGCGCGGATCGCCGCGGAGCGAGTCCCAGTGGGGATGAAGTTTGAGTAACCCGTAGCTGAGAGGGTTCGGAAATCGCTGAACCATTTCAATCTGTTCGATGGCGAGATCTTTCTCGCCAGTCCAGGCGTAAATTTGCGCGAGATTGATGGCGTAGTTTACGCCGTCGTTGGCGTCTTTGTTGATCGGTACCAGTTCGCATGCGCGCCGACCCTGGCGTAGCGCCTCTTCCTTCCGCCCGAGGCCAGCGTTAATCATACCCAAAAGGCTGAGAGCTTCAGGAAAATCGGGCCGCTTATCCATCGCCTTTTCCACCTCGCTGCGCGCGGCGGTAAAGGCGGTTTGCGCCATGCCTGAATCTCCTTGCCAGCGAGCGACCACGCCCTCCCAGTAGGAATAGGGAACATTGGCACCATCAAAAACGCCCTCGCGTGGATAGTTCCTTAGAATTCGAGTAGCGGCAGCGGCATTCCGTCGGCAGAGAGTGTAGTTGGGGTGGCTGTGGATCGAGAATGCTGTTCGAAATTTTTCAGCGATCAGTGTTCCTTGCATGGTCTGATAAGGCTTGATATCCCCCCGCCAATCGAGGGCAACTGTTGCCCGATCAAGGAGCGTGTCCGGGTCCCCCGGTGCGATCGTTAACGCGCGGTCATAGGTTCGGAATTCGTCTGCGTAGCGACGCTGGTAGTGGTACATCTCCATCAGGTCCCCGAGACCGCCTAAGTCCCGCGGGGCCAGTTCGACGACGCGCTCCATGTTGCGCGTGGCTTCCTCCCAACGGCCTTCGCGGCGGTCGATTAAGGCGGTCCATGAAAAAACTTCCTCGTCGTTCGGCAGTGTTCGCGAAGCGATGACGAGCTCGCTGCGTGCGAGTCTGTAGTCGCGAAAACAGTTGTAGTAATATGCGGCGAACGCGAGGTGGGGCTCCCCAGCTCCCGAGTCAAGGCGCAGGGCAGCTTGAACGGCTCTCTTGGCAAGATCAAGGCGAGCCTGAGTGTGGTCGTTTCCGTGAACATAAAGCCAACCGTGCGTCATCGACAACAGGCACCAAGCTCGGACAAAATTCGGGTCCCGACTAACAGCTTCGTCGAGCAAGCGCACGGCCTGGGGCAGACGTGCACTATCAGGTAACATCCCGCTTCCGGTATCGTCGACGAGCGCAAGTGCGCGAAGGTAGAGCTCGTAGGCGACAAAATCCGTAGTGGGCGGTTTCTCCATCACGCGCCTTTGTTCGAGTGAGAGCTTGGCTTGGAGTTGCTGCGCGATTGTTTTGGCGATCTCGCTTTGAATGGCGAACACGTCCGCCAGATCGCGATCGTAGGTTTGCGCCCAGAGATGCGCATCGGTTCGCGCGTCTATCAATTGCGCGTGGACGCGGACACGGTTGCCATCGCGTTGCACACTGCCTTCAAGCAAATGGGCGACGCCGAGTTGGTAGCCGATCTCGCGCAGGTTGCGCTCCCCTCCGGTTTTGTATTGCATGGTCGAAGAGCGACTGATCACTTTCAGGTCCGCGATCTTCGCGAGGTTGGTTAGGAGCCTGTTGAAAAACCTTTCTTTTGTCCAGCGGCGGGATCATGTAAAAGTGCGGCGTGTTTGAACGTCGCATAAAAGAGGAGGAGCAAGCGGAGTTCTGGGTTGTGGCCAGCAGATTGCCCAAGGCGACACCGAGCCGCTTCTACGAACTAATCGAGCGCAGTCTGCAAAAGATGGATTTTGCGGCGCAGGTGTGGGCGTTATGCCGGCCTGCGTATGCAAAGGAGGCAAAGGGCGGGCGTCCGGGGATCGATCCGGTGGTCTATCTCAAGATGCTGATGGTGGGCTTTTTTGAGGATATACCCAGCGAACGGGCAATCGCCTCGCGCTGCGCCGATTCGCTTTCGGTGCGCGGCTTTTTGGGCTACGACCTTACTGAGCCGACGCCGGAGCATTCCAGCCTGACAGTGATCCGGCAGCGCTTGGGGCTGGAGATTTACCAGCAAGTGTTTGAACTGATCCTTGGAGCGCTGCGCGAGCATGGGCTACTCAAAGGCAAACACTTGGGAATCGACAGCACGGTCATGGAAGCCAATGCCAGCCTGCGCAGCCTGGTGGAGCGCAACACCGAAGAGAGCTACTGGGAATATGTAAAGCGCCTGGCAAAGGAAGCCGGCCTCGACGAGGAAGACTTCGACGCGGTGCGGCGCTTTGACCGCAAACGGCCTGGGCGCAAGACCAGCAATGAGCAGTGGGTCAACCCGCATGATGTGGAGGCAAAAGTGGGCAAGAAAAAGGATGGAGCCACGGACATGATCTACAAGCCGGAAAATGTCGTGGATTTAGAGACCGGAGCCATCATCGCAGCCGAGGTGTTGCCAGGGGATCAAGGCGACACCGAAGAGTTAAGCGAGCGCATCGTAGAAGCGGGCGCAACGCTGCATGAAGTGATGCCGGAAGTGCCAGTAGAAAAGCTGGTGCAAAGCGCCACAGCAGACAAAGGCTACTTTGCTTTGGAACGGATCAAAGCGCTGCAAAGCTTGGGGATTAAGACCATCATCAGCGACCCGCAAAAAAACAAGCGGCACAAGGGATTGAGCCAAGAGGATCGGCTGGCGCTGCGACGCGCCGCTGCTGCACGTGGCAGCAAACAGGGGAAAAGACTGTTGCGACGACGCGGTCAATATCTGGAACGCAGTTTTGAACACATTTTGGATCAGGGCGGGCTGCGCCAGGCGAGTTTGCGTGGGCGGGAGAATTTAACCAAGCGCTACAAATTGGGGGCGGCCTTTTACAATCTTTCCCAGCTCTTGCGCAAACTCTACGGGATCGGCACCGCCCGGCAGTGGGTGGCGGCTGGCCAGGAGCTTTGCTTGGCGCTTTTTGCCTTACTCAGGCAGTTGCTGACTTACGCAGGGCGATTTTTCTGCCCTTACCGCGCCAAACTCTTTCCCCGCCGACGCTTCCAGCCAAACGCATTCGCTGCGTAAAACACCCATTTTTCAACAGTCTCTTAGGATTTCGTCTTGGACGCCCACCGCGAAGTTAGCGTTGGCTTGATCGTCGCTGAGATTGTCGAATGGAAGCACAGCGATGCTCTTCTTTGGCACGGCCGCCGTTTTCGGTTGAGAAGAGGCGAGTAGTTTTTCAAAGCGCGCGTCGCCACGAAGTGGATCCCAGTGCGGGCTAAGACGCAGATCGTAATACCAGTACTCTCGCTCTGTAGCAGGAAGCTGCTCGAGGAGGCGCAATGCGGCGTCGCGCTCGCCGGCATGGACCAAAAGCACCGCCATCGGCCATCCATTTGGCTTTTCTTTCGCGCGCGCGACTTCCGCCAGCGCGGCGTCCTCCCAGCCCATCGCCGCATAAGTGAGAGCCACGTACAGATGGGCCTGCTGATCGCCGGGGTTCTCCTTAGCTTCCATTTCCAAGCTCCACCGCACCGAGTCGAGCGCGGTATAGGCACGCTCCTTGTTCCCCGCATAGAAATAAATCCAACCTTCAAGGAATCCCTTCGGGACCATGTTACCAAATCTGCCTACGAAAGACGGTAATCGCTCAGAAGGACAAGCCGCGAGCAGGCGTAGAGCTTCGGGGAAGTTTCGCTCGTAGACGGCAGCCGTACAGTGCGCCGCTGTTACTCGACCATCCGGATCCTTGCCCGCGGGAATCTCAGCGAGAAATTTCTTTGTTCGCGCCACCTCTCCCGTCCAGAGGAATTCCTCACTCGCGCGGTTGAGCCGAAAGTAGACGGATTCCGGCGCGAGTTCCAGGGAGCGGTCTGAAGCCCAGCGCGCTTTGGCTACGTCTCCCTTCTTCGTCAGCAGGGTAAAGTAGTTGTAAAAGACTTTTGGTTCACGCGGGTTGATTTCAATGGCGCGCTGGAACGTCGCCTCGGCTTCTTCGAGCCAGTCCATATCCGTTTGGAAGAGGGCTGCTATCATTACCAGGTAGCCGTCGTTTGGCAGCAGGCGAAGCGCGCTGTCCACCTCCTGTCTAATCGCTTTGTCTCTCTCGATTGACTTAACGGACCGCGACAGGATTTGCGCCATCTCCATGTGTGCCTGTCCGCAATGCGCGTCGAGCCGCAGGGCTTCCTCCGCATGATTGCGCGCTTCGGCGAGAAGCGTGGGCTGATTATCAAAATACTCGTAGCGACCATCGAGTATTTCGGCGAGTCGGGCGTGAGCCAGGGCAAACCGCGGGTCCAGCGCGACTGCGTGTCTGTAGCATTGTTCGGCCGCGACGTAGTTGTCGCGCGAGACCTCGGGTCGCATTTGAAACTCACGGCCGCGGAGATACACGACGTAGGCATCCGGATTGTTAGTCAGCTTCGCTTCCACCTGCGCCTTCTCCTCCGGGCTGAGCTTCGCCGCCAGCGCAGTGGCGATTTCCGCCGCCACCTCGCCTTGCAGAGCGATCGAATCCTGCAGTGTGCGATCGTAACGGTCCGACCAGATTTGCCGTTCCGTCGTTGCGTCAGTCAACTGCACATTGACCAGCACGCGATTTGCGGTGCGACGAACGCTGCCCTCGAGAACGGCTCCAACCCCAAGGTCCTGTGCGATCGTGCGGAGCCTGCGACCGGCAAGATCTCGATATGACTCTACCGAACCCCGGCTGACAACCTTGAGATCCTTGATCCGGGCCAGGCTGGTCACGAGATCGTCCTGAATGCCGTCGGCGAAAAACGCATTCTCTTTGTCTTCGGAGAGGTTGCGAAACGGTAGAACTGCAATGCTCTTCGGCGGGAGGCTGGAAGTATTCGCCGCGCCGGAGATCGGCTGGTTGCGTTTCTGTGGAAAAAACAAGACGGCCGCAACAATCGCGAGCGAGACCCAAGCGGCTGCGAGTGCAAACCGCCTCACTATTTTCCAGCGATCAAGAATCTGGGCGCGGCAATCTTGCAATTGCGACGTGAGTGCACGGACATCCGGGCGCGCGGCCGGTTCGGCCGCAAGCATCGACACGAGTAGCGAAATAAGGCGGCTTGGAACACGTGCCGCCTTCAGCTGTTCGACCGGCAGAGCTCGCGCACGCTGGCTCGCGCGAATCTCTTCGATGGTCGCACCCGCGAAAGGCCTGTGGCCGGTGAGCAGATACCAGAGAGTCGCGCCTAACGAATAGATGTCCGAGCGAACGCCCACCGGGGCATCGGTGAATTGTTCCGGACTCGCAAAAGCCGGCGTGCCGACAAATCCTCCGTGCGTCAAGCCCATCGGGTCTGGCTTTTCGGCCAGCGCTTTCGCAACACCGAAATCGATCACCTTTACGACGGTGTCGGCTTTTTCAGCTTTGCCGGGACTCGAATCGTTCGCATCCGGCGCGTCGGCGACGAGCATCAGATTCGCAGGTTTCAAATCCCGGTGTACGAGCCCTTGCTTTTCCGCTGTGGCCAGTGCGCTGCTGACCTGCAAGGCGATGTCGACGGTCGTCAGCGCGTCGAGCGGCCCGGTCCGGCGCACACGCATTTCCAGCGTTTCGCCTTCCACCAGTTCCATGGCGCAGAAGCACTGCCCGTTCTCTTCGCGGATGCCGAAATGGTAGACGGTCGCGACATTTGGATGCCGCAACGACGCCGCCGTCCGTGCTTCGCGCATGAACCGTTCGCGTGCTTCCACTCCGCGCTTCACCCATTCCGAAGCGATGAGCTTGAGTGCAACCGGACGCTGCAATGACGTATCGATCGCACGATATGTGACGCCCATGGCGCCGTGGCCCAATTCCCAATGCGTGCCGTCGGCGTGGCGCTCGATCCTGTAGTTCCCGAGCCGATCGATTACGGGAGCGAACAATTTTTCATCAGGCTCTTCCGCGTCGTCGAATCCGACGCGCAGCAGGCAAATCATGCAGCGGCCGAGATTGCGAGAGAATCCTCCCTCCAGCCGTGTCCCGCACTCGGGACAGATCGCTACGCTAGTCGCTTGTGCCTGCATTAATTCGCCGCCGGTACCTTCACAAAGATGTCGCAACTCCGCGTCAACTTCGGACGCGTCCGCCACGGTGCCACCCACTTCTTCCCGCAAAATCGCGCGATATCTCGAGCGCAGCCGGGCCACATCGCTGCGCAGCGTTGTGATTGGCCGGCCCAGCTGGAGCGACATTTGTTCGTATGGAACTGCTCCTTCGCTCGTAACCGAAAGATGCGAGTTTAACTGCTTGAACAGCTCATCTTTTCCCGCCAACGCGCATTCCTCGGCCAGCCGATCGAGCGCCGTGCGGAGCAGCGTCTCTGCCCACTCACGTTCGTAAACGCGTTCAGCACTCCAAGCCTGGGAGCCGACGGCTCGTGCGTCCGCCTCGGCGACCGCCGCCGTGTCGAGCGGCCCCAGGATCATGCCTCCGCCGCGCTTCTGTGTCCGGTCGTGTGCGCGCGAGTGGGCCACGAAATGTTTCAGCGCACCGAGCAGAAATGAACGGAACCGTCCCTTATCTGGATCGGCGCGGGCATAGGCGCGTGATTCGATGAGATGGGCGAAAAACCCCTGCGTCAGATCTTGCGCATCGTCGGGATTTGAGCCCTGGCGTCGCAGGAACAGAAAGATTGGTCGCCAATAAATCCGGCACAGTTCCGACAGCGCCCTCAGTGCGTTGTCCGGCGGTGTTTGCGATTGTCCCGCATCGAGAACCATCGTCCAGCGAGTCGAGGCGAACAGACCTTCGCGCGTTGTTTCGGTGGCCAACGTCGCAGCCATGCGATGTTTTTATCCGGTCAGAGGAAAATAGACAAGCCTAACATGTGAGAGACCTAACGGGCGACGCAACCGGCTAACTCACCCGTGCGGATTGGAAGAATTGAAAGGAATTCAGATCATGCCGAGCTTCATCCGGCCGGCTTCGCTGATCATGTTTTGGTTCCACGGCGGATCCCAGACGAGTTGCACATCGGCTTCATCGATGCCGTCTATGCTTAGAATTTTGCTTTGCGCATCGTGCGCGATTGCCGGTCCCATTCCACAACCCGGCGCGGTTAAAGTCATTTTTACTTCCACCCGCGTGCCGCCGCCGTCCTTTTTGATCAAGCGACAATCATATACCAGACCAAGATCGACAATGTTCACCGGGATCTCGGGGTCGTAACATTGCCGAAGCTGGTTCCAGACGTCTTCCTCCGAGGCGTCACCATCGGTGCCCGCAGGTTTTCGCGTTTGTTGCGGCTCGGGCTTTTCCAAGCCCAGTGCGTCCAGGTCTTTCTCTGCCACGCGCGTAAGGCCCTGGTAAGTTGCGACTGTGTAGCTTCCCCCGAGGCTTTGCGTGACAACGCCCTGCGTGCCCGCTGGAATCGTCGTCTTCTGGCCACTGGGAATCTGGATCGCTTCGCAATCGCGGTTCAATGTGAATTCAGTGTTCTCGTACATGGCTTCGACGTTTCCCTCTTAATATGCCACAAGTGAAGCCAATGACGAAAGCCGAATGACGAATGCCGAAACAATGTCGAAGTTTTGAATGACGACTAGCTTCTTGCGCGTGTTTTGGGATTTGATCATTCCTTCGTCATTCGACATTCGTGCTTCGATATTTCTAGTACACATCGCGCTTGTAACGCTTGTCGCTTTTCAGCTTTTCCACGTACTCATTGGCTTGATCGACGCTCTTGCCCCCTTGCTCCTGCACAATGTTGCGCAGGGTCGCGTTAACGTCCTTGGCCATGCGCCGCGCGTCACCGCACACGAAGAACTGCGCACCTTCGGCGTCGATCCATTTCCAGATCTCGGCCGCGTTTTCCGCCAGCTTATGCTGGACGTAGACTTTTTGGGCCTGATCGCGTGACCACGCG
Organism: uncultured Verrucomicrobiae bacterium; assembly: GCA_963757675.1. Lineage (GTDB taxonomy): Bacteria > Verrucomicrobiota > Verrucomicrobiia > Chthoniobacterales > UBA10450 > Udaeobacter. Next base: position 180,119 of record CAVWTH010000005.1, read on the forward strand.
CAGTCGAGTCGAGTGAGAATTCCCTCTTTCATGAACGCGTCGAAATCCTCGCGATAAGAGAAATCGCATTTTTCGTGCTGCGCTCCGAAGAAGAGCCAGTTTTTCCCTTTGGCGCCAGTCACCTGACGTTCCTGCAAATACGCTCGAAACGGCGCAATACCGGTGCCGGGTCCCACCATGATAATCGGCGTATCGGGATTTTCCGGTAGGTGAAAGTGTTTTGCTCCGCTGGCGAAAAGAGGAACGGCCACATGGTCTGCGCGCTCAGCAAGAAATGACGAGGCCACGCCCTGCCGTACTCGGCCATGGCTCTCGTAACGAACAACGTCCACGATCAGGTGCACTTGGTCGGGAAACGCCTTGAGACTCGAAGCCACTGAATACAATCGCGGCTGCAGTTTTGAGAGCAGCCCGACAAATTCTTCCGGAGTAAAGCGCACGGATGGGTGTTCAACGAGAAAATCGATCACTTCCACTCCCCAGAGGTACGTCTGGAGATCTTGTTTGCGGTCCGGAGCGAGAAGATAGCTCAGCGTTGGCGCAGCGTCGGCCCGCTGAGCGATCGCCTTCAAAAACTTCGGTGTTGGCTGGGTGATACTGTAATCGTGCAGCAAGGCTTCTCGGAACGTTGTGGGTTCCCCTTTCAACCGAGGCACTGGCTCACTGCCGGTCGCACTGAGCGCCCGAATGATTTCGTCCGCCAGGCGAGGATCATTCGTCGGATACACGCCAACCGAATCTCCCACATCGAAGCTCAAACCCCAGCCAGTGAGATCGAGCTCAAAATGCCGCGTGTCCTTTTCCGACTCCGGTCCACTCAGCCGCCGGTTGACCAGCATTCTGGCAGGGAACGGGTTCGTGCGCGAATAAGGCGGCGCGGCAATGGTAGCGGTAGCTTCAGTCATAAGAGCCAAATTTGTAGCGGTGATCCGTCCTCCTCGCAAATCTCAGCCGTCATTCCCGATCGCGCGTTTCAACTTCTCCTCCGGGGCGGCCGATCCGGTGCAATCGCGAAATCGACTTGCCGCTTGAAGAGATCAACGCGCGCGACAGACACCGACACGTCATCGCCGATCCTGAATCGTTTGCGCGATCGTCTGCCAATCAGCTGCCGCCGGGCAGGCTCAAAAAGATAAAAATCGTCCGTTAGCGACGACACGTGAACAAGGCCGGTGAGAAGGGCATCGGGCAATTCGACCATTAATCCGTAATTGCGAACATCCACAACTGTCGCCGAGAAAATCTGCGGCCTGCGGCCGGCGAGTTGCCGTTGAAAAAACTCGAGCTTCTTCATCTGCGTTGCATCAATTTCCGCATCGGCCGCATTTCGCTCGGTTCGTGAAATGTGTTCGGCGATAGAAGCAATTTCGGCCATGTCGGGATGGTAGAGACGGCGCGCTGCGCCGTCCGGACGCCGCAGCGCGGCGTCCCTACCAAGCGAACGATGCACTACCAGATCGGCGTAGCGCCGGATGGGACTGGTGAAATGCAAATAATTAGTTTTTGTCAGGCCGTAATGTCCGAGCGGCTGAGGATCGTAGCGCGCACGTTTGAGACTTTTGAGCAGCCCGACCTTCAGCGCTTGCTCTTCGGGTTTTCCGCGAATTTCGGCAAGCAATCGCTGCAATTCAGGGCGATGAGTTAGATCGCCAACTTTGTTATCAAAACTCAGCACGAACTCACGGTACTCTGCGAGTTTTTCCGGATCTGGAGTTTCGTGAACGCGATAGACAGTGGGAATCGCGCGCTTCTTCAGTTCCCGGGCGACCGCTTCGTTCGCTGCCAGCATGAATTCTTCGATCAACTGATGTGATTCATCGTTCTCAACACGCTCTAATCGAATTGGCTCGCCTTGTTTGTCGACCCGGACTTTTACCTCTGGAAAATCGAGATCCAGCGCGCCGTGTTCGAATCGTTTCCGCCGCAATAACGCCGCGAGTTCCCAGGTGAGGTGAAGCTGTTCACCCAGGCGGTCGCGCGGCGGCGCGGTCAGGATCGCGTACGCTTCTTTGTATGTGAGCCGATGCGCACTGCGAATGACGCTCCGCGCAAAACGCGCGCTTCTGACCACGCCACGTTTGTCGAAGTGGATGAAAACCGAATGCGTGAGCCGATCGACTCCCTGCTTAAGACTGCAAACGCCGTTGCTCAACCGCTCAGGCAACATCGGAATCACACGGTCCGGCAGATAAACGCTGTTGCCGCGCAGGCGGGCCTCGCGATCCAGTGCGCTGCCGGGCTCCACGTAGGCGGCGACATCGGCGATATGCACGCCAAGTTGCCATCCGCCGTTTGGAAGCTTCTCCACGTGAATGGCGTCATCGAAATCTCGCGCATCATCAGGGTCGATGGTGACGATAAATTCGTCGCGCAAATCTTCGCGTCCGGCGAATTGCGGTGCATCAACCTTTTCCGAAATACGCTCCGCCTGCTCCAACACGTCTCGCGGAAATTCCGTCGGCAGATGATACTTCCGGATGATCGAAAGCATGTCCACGCCCGGGGCGGACGCCGGCCCGAGCACTTCAATGATTTCACCTTCGGGATTAACATGGCGCGATTCCCAAGCAACGAGGCGAACTACTACTTTGTCGCCGACTGTGCCGGCAGCCTGCGACCGCCGATCCCGGGCGGGACGCACATAGAACGTCGTGCACGAAACGCGGATCATCGGGTACAACGTAGTAGAAATTGCGTGAGCGCTGCAGCGTGCCGACGATCGTGTCGTGAGCGCGTTCGAGGATTCGAATGACGCGCCCTTCCTGTCTTCCCTTTATACGATTCGTTGGCGCCTCGCGCGATATGCGCGCGACCACACGGTCTCCATGCATGGCTGTGCCGATGTTTTCCGCCGCTATGAAAAGGTCCGGCCCGGTTTTTTTTTCAGGGGTGAGGAAACCGTAGCCAGCTGGATTGATCGACAATTTGCCCGTTACCAGGTCAGCTTCGGCCGGCAAGATGTATCGGTTTTTCCGAATCCGCGCTATCTGCCCTTCGCGCTCGAGCTCCCGCAACGTGCTGCGCAATGCAACGCGTGCCTTGTCGCTCATGCCAATTTTCCGAGCAATCTCGATCGTGTTTAGCGGCCGGTAATCTTTCCTGGACAGGAGCGCGAGAATTTGTTCCCTAATCTTAGATCCGTTTGCGATCATTTCGGCGAAACAATATTGTCGGGTTGTCGATTTAACGCGACTTCAATCGGAGGGTCTAAAAATGCGAAAGCCGATCATGAGTGGCGCAGTGGCGATGCTATTCGTGGCGATAACTTCATTTGCTGCAGGAGGAAGCAGAATGACAATCACCAGTCCTGCTTTCCAACAAGGTGGAAATATTCCATCAAAATTCACATGCGACGGCAGCAACACAAGCCCTCCTCTGCAGATAACCGGTGTTCCTTCCGAAGCGAAAACTCTTGTACTCATTGCCGACGATCCCGATGCGCCAGGCGGCTTGTTTACACATTGGCTGGTTTGGAACATTCCGTCGCGGACCAATTCCATTGCTGAAGGGAGCGCCCCAAAAGGCGTTCACGGTACAAACGACTTCGGGAAATCCGGGTACGGTGGACCGTGTCCGCCCTCAGGCACGCATCGGTACTACTTCAGAGTTTTCGCGCTGGATCGCGAACTGGCTTTGCCTTCCGGCGGGAAGCGGAACCAACTGGACGCAGCGATGAAAGGTCATGTCATCGCCCAGGGCGAATTGATGGGGCGTTACGCAAGGAAAAAGTAGCTGCAGCGGCGGTCTGCAATCGCCGACCAAGTTTCGTGCGTTCTCGGCGCTCACACAGCGCCGCCAGACCGCAGTTCGAATAATCGCGCGTCTGCGCTAGTCTCAATCATCATGCGCGAGAGGATCTGGAGGATCGGTGACCGCCGCTTTGATGTCTCCCGGCACGCATTGATCATGGGCGTGCTAAATGTCACTCCGGATTCGTTTTCCGACGGCGGAGAGTTTTTCACACCGCAGAAAGCAATAGAGCGCGGCGCGGTCATGGCAGCGGAGGGCGCACATATCATCGACATAGGCGGCGAATCGACGCGCCCCGGCTCGGAACCTGTCGCTGCTGACGAGGAACTGCGTCGCGTAATTCCAGTGATCGAAAAATTGCGACCAAAAATTGATTCCCCGATTTCAATCGACACCTCGAAAGCGGAGGTCGCGCGTGCCGCGATTGAGGCCGGCGCTTCGATTGTGAACGACATTACCGGCGGGCGAGGAGACGAGCGAATGCTGCCGCTCATTGCAGACACCAAATCGGCTCTCATCATCATGCATATGCAAGGCACTCCCCGCACAATGCAAATCCAGCCGCGATACACAGATGTGGTAGCAGAAATTTCCGATTTTTTTCGACAACAATATGCCCGCACCATAGGTTTAAGCATTGATCCCATGGCGATTGCGTTTGATCCGGGCATTGGTTTCGGCAAAACGCTCGAACACAATCTCGAAGTGCTCGCGCAGTTGGAGCGGCTTCGCGTGCATGATCGACCTTTGGTAGTCGGCGTTTCCCGCAAATCGTTCCTCGGAAAGTTGATCGGTTCGCCGGAGATCACGGACCGGCTCGTCCCCGGCATTGCGCTGAGTTCGATTTTGCGCGAACGCGGCGCGGACGTGTTCCGTGTTCACGATGTGAAGGAGAATGTTCATGCGTTGCGAGTAACTGAAGCGGTTTTCAAAGGGCAAAATGATTCATCAACTCATTGATCTATGGGTAAGAGGCTGGCGCAGCCTCGTGGAAATCCTGCTGCTGTGGGTGGCAATCTACTACGGCTACCTTTATTTCCGCGGAACGCGTGGCGCGAAAGTCCTGACAGGGCTCGCCATTGTATTTCTGACCATGACGTTGATTTCGACGCTGCTGAACCTCGTCGTGATCGGCTGGATCCTGCGAAGTTTCTCCGTTTTCCTCGCCATTGCATTGGTGGTGATTTTTCAACCGGAGCTGCGGCGTGGTTTGGCTGCACTTGGCGGACATCCGATTTTTTCGCTCACCAGTGAAAGACGAGAAACTGTCCACGATTTGGCGGAAGCAGTGACGCAGTTGGCGAATAAACAGTTCGGCGCGCTGATCGCGATCGAGCGCGACACGTCGATTCGCGTTTATGAGGAAACGGGCGTCATCATTGATGGCGAGTCTTCTGTCGAACTAATCCTGACCATCTTTCATCCAAAAGCTGCGCTTCACGATGGCGGCGTGATCATTCGCAACGGCCGGATTGCAGCGGCAGCCTGCATCTTTCCCGTGAGCCAGCGAGAAACACTGGACCGCAGCCTGGGATTACGCCATCGCGCCGGGCTCGGGATCACCGAGGAATCGGACGCCGTGGCTGTGGTAATCTCTGAAGAGACCGGCAGCATTTCCATTTGTCACCGGCGACGAATCGAGCGCAATTTCACCCCGGAGACATTCCGTCAGCGCATCGCGGAAATTTTATTGCACAGCAAATATGAAGAGACTGATTCTGAAAAACTGGCGGGCGAAGTTGATCTCACTTCTGCTGGCGACGACGCTTTGGTTCCTGATCAAAAAGAACGTAGCGACGACGCCATCGTGGTATGAGAGACCATACCGGCCCCCGGTAACACAAACGGACTAGGTGCGGTCGCTTACCGCAAAAATCGCGACAGGTTTTCGTCTTCCCACCGACGGGCACGCCGATATCCGGGAAATTCGCGCTCGCGACGGTTGAATTCTTCGGTGTGAACGCGCCGGCGATTTTGACAAAGCGTTTCGTCCGGCACGACTGAGTGCAGCATCTCGTGATACAGCACGTATCGTAAAAACCACAACGGCACGAACGGCTGGTCCAGTGCCGGATTAATCCGAATGACCCGGTCTTCTTCCTGTATCGTACCAAAAACGAATTGCTCTCTCGGACGCTGCTTTCGCCGGCGTCCCCAGACCACCTTGTAGCCGCGAACACGCCCGCGAAAGTGCCGCTGGTTCAAATCATCGAAGATCACGCGCAGATCGAACTGAGTGCCCTCGTGACGCAAGTTCAACTGCCGCTGCATCGGGAGCTTCGGGTGTGCGAGCTTTCGCTTGGTTGTTCTTTTCTTCCTAGCCATTGCCGTGCTCCAAAAATTAAGCGCAGCGTACTGTAATGGCCTGCAAATGTAGTGACAAGCGAAGCTGTCATCTGGATGAAAAATTATTGTAAGTTACTGATCCGGAATGCTTTGGTTGGCAACAACCAAAACAAAACGCCCAACGAGCCAAACGCGTTCACAAAACCTTTTACCGGCAGAATTCACCTCTCGCGGAACGAGTTACGTCAGATCTTCGCGCTGCCTGGATTCAATGGTTTTGCGGCGGACGCAAAATGCGTATAATCGTTTCAAGCTTCCGGTGAGAACACTGGAATGTGTAAGAGAATCACAATGGCACGATGACCCCTTTTCTCCGAAAACTGCTCGGCCAAAACTGGCTTCTGTTACTGATCATGCTGGCGCTCGCCGTTTTTGGGGTCGTGGCGATCTACAGCGCTACATCCACGCGATCGGACCCGTACGCTTCGGATTTTTGGCGGAAACAAGCAAACTGGGTGGGAGTTGGTGTGTTCGCCTTCATGCTGACGAGTTTGGTTCACTATCGTTGGATTCGCTGGGGCGCGCTGCCCATGTACCTCGCTGGGATTGTGTTTCTGATCATGACGAAGTTTATGGGCGTCAAAGTTTATGGAGCACGCAGCTGGTTGCATTTGGGACCCATTAATTTTCAGCCGGCGCAACTTGCGGTAGTCGCGGGCATTATGGTGTTGGCGCTGTTCCTCACTCAATTTCGCGACATGCATCCGGCGCTCCGATTATTGCTCTCGGGAGCGATTGCGGGAGCGCCGTGTCTGCTCATCCTCATGCAACCCGACCTGGGCGAAGTCATTATTTGGGTCCCGGTGCTCTTGGCGCTCTGGTTCGTTGCCGGTCTGCCGCTGCGCTATTTGCTTTGCATCATTCTGATCGGAATCGCCTTCATCCCGATTGCCATCAATTTCGGCCTTAAACCGTATCAGCAACAGCGGATCACCGCTTTTACACATCCCGACATCGACAAACAGGGTTCCGCATGGGCGATTAACCAATCTTTGATCGCGATCGGCTCAGGCGGTTGGTCGGGAAAAGGGTTTAAGGCGCCAAATACGCAGATCGAACTTGGCTTTCTGCCGGCTACGGCTGTGCATAACGACTACATTTTCTCCGCCGTGGGCGAGCAATGGGGATTTGTCGGAGGAATCCTTCTCATAGGCGCGTTTGCGTTGCTCCTGATGACGTGTCTCTTCGTTGGTTTTTTCGCCGGCGACCAACTGGGTCTGCTTCTGGTGATCGGGATTACCGCGCTTATCTTCACGCACATTTTCCAGAACATAGGAATGACTATTGCAATGCTGCCAATCACCGGCGTGCCGCTGCCATTAATTAGCTATAGCGGTTCGTTTGTGCTGATGATCATGTTTGGCCTGGGCTTGGTGAACAGCGTCTGGATTCATAGAAACGTCCCAGCTTAATCGGAGCAGCCAGGGAACGCGTCACGACGGCGATCAGCCGGTGCCGAAACGATTTACTTTGACGCGGGCTTGCCTGTAGAGTCGGGCGCAGAGATGGACGTCGATTACAAGGTTAAGCTCGAAGTCTTCGAAGGGCCCCTCGATCTGTTGTTGTACCTGATCAAGCGGGACGAAATCGACATCTACGACATTTCACTCGAGCGCATCACCAGCCAGTACCTCGAGTATCTCCAGGCGTTCAAAGAACTGAACATCGAGCTGGCGGGCGAATTTATCGTGATGGCAGCCAACCTCATTTATCTCAAGAGCCGAAGCCTGCTGCCGCGCGATCAACAGCCTCCCGAAGAAGATGCGGGCGAGGATGATCCTCGTTGGGAGTTAATCCGGCAACTGATCAAATATAAAAAGTTCAAGGAAGCAGCAGCTGAACTTAATCTGCGCGCGCTTGAGCAAGAAAGGATCTTTGTTCGAGAAGCCGCCTCCAGCTCGGCTATCCAGGAACCTTTGAGGCTGGGCGAGGTCGGAATTTTTCAACTGATTGGCGCTTTCCAAACCGTGATGAAACGCATCGAAGCGCGTCAGGACATGCAGGAAATTTTCAGTGAACGTTTTAGTGTTTCGGAAAAGATCGATTCAATCTTGCAACACATCGCCACCGGTAGTCGTCTTCGTTTTTCCGATTTGTTTGGGGCGGCTGCGTCACGCATCGAAGTGGTGGTAACATTTCTCGCGCTTCTGGAGTTGATCCGGCTGAAACAAGTCCGGGCAGTCCAGAAAAATGTGTTCGAAGAAATTGAAATCGCGCCCGCGATAGCGTGAGCGTCAATATCGTGCCGCGAATTTTGATCGCCGGGTGCGGTTACGTCGGAGAAGCGACGGCCGATTTGTTCCATGCTGCCGAGTTGGAACGTCGAAGGCTGGGTGCACTCGGAGGAATCGGCAGCGCGATTATCGGCAAAGCCGTATCGAGTTGGCTTGGTCGACATCTCACAACGCGATCAGGTTGCCGAACAAACGGAAGCATTCGACGCAGTAATCCACTGCGTCAGTTCTCGCGGCGGCGATGCCGACATGTATCGCCGGGTTTACTTCAACGGCGCGCGCAACCTCCTCAACAGTTTTCCAGCAGCGACAATCCTTTTCACGAGCAGCACCAGCGTCTACGCGCAGCAGGACGGTTCGCGGGTAACAGAAGAGAGCGAAACAAAACCACTCCGCGAGACCAGCCGCGTCCTTTTGGAAACTGAAAACTTCATCCTCGACAAGGGTGGGATCGTTACGCGGCTCGCTGGAATCTACGGACCGGGACGCTCGGCGCTGCTGAGTAAGTTCTTGAGTGGCACAGCGACCATTGATCCCGAAAACGATCGCTTCGTTAATCAGGTCCATCGGGAGGACATCGCGTCCGCACTTTTTCTGTTGTTGAATCGAGAACCGCAGCCGCACGCGCAGATTTTTAACGTTGTCGACGATGAACCGATTTTGCAGAGCGTCTGCTACCGCTGGCTGGCCCAGATGCTGAATCGACCTCCTCCGCCAATCGGGCAATCTCAGCGACCACGTAAGCGTGGGGATACCAACAAACGGGTGAGCAATTCCAAAATGCGTCAGTTAGGCTGGGCGCCGCAGTATCCGACATTCGCGTATGCAATGGAGAAGAGCATCCTGCCAAGTTTTGCTCACATGATTCGTTAGCTGTCATGTTGAGCGAAACGAAACATCTCTGATCGCGGGGGCTTATGGTCGTGTCGGAGGAAATGACCTGAGATTGAAAGCCTGGCCTCGCGGACTTCGTCCGCTGCGTTGCAGCTTCGCTCCGCTCAGAATGACAAGCGACGCCCCGGTGCTCAGCCAACCTGCGCGGCTTCCGCAGTGGCGAGATTCGCACCGCCATGCTCGTCATGGCGTTCGCCAAACAGCTGGCGAATGATGTCCTCCACCGGCACTTCCTGAACGTTGATGTCGCTTACATCGCACGCGTCGAGGAGTTGCCGGCAGGTTTCGGTAACTTTTGCGCGCGGAACTTTTAATTGCACCGAGACTGGCGTTTGCTCGGTGATTTCGCCGAACCTGGACAAATCGCGTGTTGCTTCTTTTTCAAAAGTAAGACTCAGAATTTTGTTGCCTGAAAAGCGATCCACGATCTCCGCCAGCGGTCCGTCGAAAAAGATTTTGCCATGATCGATCACCAATACCCGATGACAAAGCTCTTCAATGTCTTGCATGTAATGACTGGTGAGTAATGTCACGATGCGATGTTCTTCATTGTAGATTCGCAGAAACTCGCGCACCCGTTTTTGGCTCACCACATCCAGACCAATTGTCGGTTCATCAAGGAACAATACACGTGGCTCATGAATGAGCGCAGCGATCAACTCCATCTTCATTCGTTCGCCTAATGAAAGCTCGCGGACCATCACATTCATTTTGTCCCGTACCTCCAGAAGTTCCGATAACCCGTCTACGACCTTCTTAAATCGGTTGCGGTCAATGCCGTAAATTGCGCGGTTAAGCTCGAGCGATTCTTGTGCAGGCAGGTCCCACCAAAGAGCGTTCTTTTGCCCCATTAGCAAACTAAACTGCCGTTTCATCTCGTTGCGTCTTTCCCATGGAACAAAACCAAGCACTCGCGCTTCGCCTGAGGTCGGGTTCAGCAGGCCCGAAAGCATTTTGAGTACAGTCGTTTTTCCGGCGCCATTCGGGCCGAGAAATCCCACCAATTCCCCTTCCTCAATTTGAAATGAGACCTGGTCAGCCGCTCGCGTTTCATCGTAGCGCCGCCAAAAGAGGCCTTTCAGCGCGCCCCGCAGTCCGCGTTCCTTGCGATAGGTGCGATACACCTTCGTTAGATTGGACGCTTCAATTGCCGGCATAAAGGGCTTGCAGGGGGAAGCTGAAAGCTTCCCCTACAGAACGTCGTCGAGACAGCCAAGCAAATGTGAAACAGTTTCCTCGGTTTCGTCGCCCATATTCGACAAGCGAAACGTTTGGCCGCGGATCTTCCCGTATCCGGGATCGATCACCAAATGATGTTTCGTCTCGCAATCGTCGGGCAAATTCCAGCACGTCGATCCCCCTGGTGTTTTTCACACACGTCAGCGTTTTTGTGCGGAAGCCTTCCTCCGCAAAGAAATCGAACCCGGCACGGCGCACCCAATCGTGCACGAGCGCATTCGTGCGACCGTGACGAGCGTAACGCGCCTCCAGGCCTTCCTCGAAAATTTCGCCGAGCTTAAACTCGAGCGCGTAAACGTGCCCGATGCTTGGGGTGCTGGGCGTCATCCATTGGGCCTGCTCGTCCCTGAACTCCAGGAAATCGAAATAGAATCCGCGATTAGGAACCTTCTCCGCGCGTGCAAACGCTTTCTCGGAAACGGAGAACAACGAGAAGCCCGGCGGAAGTGCAAGCGCTTTTTGTGCGCCAGTGAGCATCACATCGATGCCCAGCGCATCCATCTCGATGTTTACTGCGGAAAACGACGACACCGTATCGACGATGAGCGCCACATCCGGATACTTGGCGATAACGCAACAGATTTCGGGGAGCGGATTCATCACGCCGGTGGAAGTTTCACTATGGGTCAATGTGACCGTGTCGAATTTTCCAGTGGCCAATTGCCGATCGAGATCTTTCGAGTCGATATGTTTTCCCCAGTCCACCTGAAGCGGTTCGGCTTTTTTCCCACATCGCTTCGCGACATCGAACCATTTGTCGGAAAACGCGCCGCACATGCAGCAAAGCACGCCCCGATCGACCACATTACGGATGGACGCTTCCATCACACCCCACGCCGACGACGTGGAAAGAAACACCGGTTGCTTTGTTTTAAACAACGCCTGAAGCCCCGGATGAATCGCGCGGTAAAGACTTTTGAAATCTTCGCTGCGATGCCCAATCAGCGGATGCGAAAATGCCGCCCACGTTTGTTCGGATACTTCTACGGGTCCGGGAATGAAAAGCTTGTTGTGAGGAGTCATGATGGAAACATCGAACATCCAACATCGAACATCCAATGTTAAAAGTTCCGTGGCCCACTTGCTCGGCGGGCCGTTGAGATGTACGCGTCAGCGATGCGTCGCTTTTTCGTCCTTTGGGTCTCTTGCGTCCTTGTGGCTGGCGTACTCCGTGCCGAATCGCCCAGCTACCTCGTGTTCGTCAGCAACGAACGCTCAGGCGACGTGACAGTGATTGATGGCAAGAGTGACGCGGTCGTGGCTACCTTTCCGGTTGGCAAGCGACCGCGTGGCATTCATGCAACGCCTGACGGCCAGCATCTGTTTGTCACTCTGAGCGGCTCGCCGCGAATGGCGCCCGGCCTGGGCGAAAACCGCGCGCCGGCGGACAAACACGCTGATGGTCTTGCGGTGGTCGATCCAGCAGCGCGCAAATTAGTCGATCGCTGGCACGTCGGATCGGACCCTGAGCAATTCGCAATCAGCAAAGATGGGAAACTCGCGTTCATCGCAAATGAGGACGACGCCAGCGCTTCAATTGTCGATCTCGATTCAGGGCAATCGCACGGAAAAATAAAAGTATCCGAAGAACCCGAAGGCGTCGGCGTGAATCCGAGCAACGGTGAGGTCTATGTCACCTGCGAAGAAAATGGCGAAGTATTCACGATCGATCCCGATCAACAGCGAGTGATTGCAAAAATCGACACCGGTGGGCGGCCACGTTCCGTCGTATTTTCCCCTGATGGCTCGCGCGCGTACGTCGCTTGTGAGAACGGCGGCTACGTCGCCGTGATTGATGCGGGATCGCGCAAACTATTGTCGAAGATCCAACTACCGACTGGCTCGCTGCCGATGGGCACTGCGATGTCGCATGACGGAAAAGAACTTTACGTCTCGACCGGTCGAGGCAACGCAATCGCGATCATCGACACGGAAAAGAATGAAGTGGCAGCAACGATTCCTGTCGGAAAACGCGTTTGGGGAATCGCGCTCGATCCCAGCGGGACAAAACTCTACACCGCCAACGGCGCCTCAAATGACGTCTCCGTTGTGGACGTAAAATCGCGCAAAGAACTGCGCCACATTAAAGTCGGCGACGGCCCCTGGGGCATCGCAATTGTCTCCCAACGCGAGACGGCTTCGGCAGGCGTCGACAAACATTGACGGCAGGGACGCCGTCCTCCCTTAAGCTTACCCGCCTGCGTAGTTCGGGTAGCGCTCGCGCAACTCGTGCGACAGCCGATCGGCTTCCTCGGTGTTGCCAGCCTGGCGAAATGCCAGCGCGGCTTTGTCGAGCGCACGCGGAGTGATGGCCGGGTCGTCGTAGAGCAAAGCGACGCCTTTAAACGCTTTGCCGGCGTCATCGAAGTTTCCTCGCTCCAACTGCACTTCGCCCGCGAGCAAACGCGCTTCGGCATTTACGCGGCCCTCGGGTTGCAGCGCCATGATTTCTTCGGCGATCTTTTGCGCCTCATCAGGCTTATGAGCGCTTATCTTAACCGCGCCGAGCGTCAACAACACCTTTGCCTTTCCCGCCGGGTCTTTGGCAGTCTGCAGATATTTCGCGAACGCTTCCTCGGCTTCAGGCAAGTTCTTCAGCTTTGTGGCCGCGTCACCGAGATAAAACAGGTAATCGGGTTTAACGCTGCCTGTGTTATCGATCTTTCGAAGCGCGCTCAGGTATTTTTCGGCGGCCTGGAAGTTTTTCTGGTTGTAGTATTCGATTCCGAGCCACTCCAGAACCTCCGAAGGGACATTGGTCCCGCCGTCGCGGGATTCCGCCATGAAAGCGTTGACCTCTTTAGTGAGCGCAGCCCGGTCCTTCAAATAAAACTGACAAAGAATGATCCGAACGGACGCGAGATTGTAATACTGCTCCTTGTTGAGTTGTCGGGCAGTGTTCAGTGCGGTCAAAGCCGTCTTGTAATCTTTTGCTTCGAACGCGGTTTTTCCGATGTAATATTGCGCCTGCGCGGCCACAGAACTCTTTGGGAATTCTTTCAGGAGTTGGCGAAACGTTTCGACCATCCCCTTTGTATTGTCCTGTTGGCCGAGAATTAATGCCTTTAATTGTAGGGCGGCTTCGCGCTCGTGCGCCTTGGGGTATTTGGCCAGGACGATGTTTAAATCGGTAAGCGCAACACCGTAGTTTTTGTCCTGCTCGTATGCCAGAGCCCGCTGAGCCAGAGCGGCAGGCATCTGCGAGCTATCCGGAAACGTCTGCATGTAATAGGTGAAAGCTTCGATGACGCCGGGAGTATTTTTCGTCTGAACATGACACAGCCCGAGTTTGTAAGCCGCTTCTGCACGCAGTCGCGGAGAAAGTTCAGACGCGCGCAGTTCGCCGTACATTGAGGCTGCCTCTGTGTAATTCTGCTGTTTGTAGAGCGCTTCGGCTTTCAGCAATTTCGCCTGATCAGCGCGCTCGTTTGTGGGGTTTGTTGCGAGGAATTGATCCACTGCGGAAGCCAGCGCGGAGGGATCGGAGTTATAGACGTTAATCAACTGTTGGTAAGCGGCGTCCTTCGCTTCCTCGCGATCAGGATACTTTGCGACGATCTGGCGATAGAGCACGTCAGCTTCCTTTGAATGACCAAGTTGCCGTTGGCTGTTTGCGGCGAGCAACAACACTTCGGCCTGTGCAGCTTCAGGCAGCTTTTCCAATTCCTTTTTATAATCGGCGAGCAATTGCGCGTATTGACCGGTCTGGAATTGGAGCCGGCGAAAACCGACTTGCGCGATCGCACGGAATTTTCCCGCGTCGGGAAGTGTGCGGCCCTTTTGGAATAACGCGGCGGCTCGCTGAGCCATTGCGTTGTCGATCTTGCCTTTGTCGGCCTGAACGAGTTCGAGCGCGATCAATCCTCCACGGACCGCGCACTCGGCTTTCAAAGCCGGTTTCTGTGCTTCGTTAGCAAGCGCTTCGTATTGCTTCAACGCGTCGACTTTTTTTCCCCGCGCGGCGAAAATGGATGCCGCCGTCACTCGCGCATCTTCACGATAAGGATTTGGATTCCCAGCCTCTGCAACTTCGGCGTAAATATTAGCGGCGTCGTCTTTCCGGCCGAGCGCTTCAAGGCAGCGAGCTTCGAAATAGCGCGCGGCAAGCATCACGACCGGTTCCTTCGATCTCGCGGCGGAACGATGAAAAAGCGGGAGCGCAGTAGCGTAGTCTTTATCTGTGAATGCCATCTCGGCGAGTGCGAAAGCCGCTGGTCCGGCAAATTCGCTGTCGCCGTAATCGTTGAGGACCTTCTGCAAGTTGGTGCGAGCATTCGAGTCGCGATGTAGATTTCGATAGCATTCGCCAAGCGAGAAGTAAGCGTTCGCCCGGCCGGGGCGCCCCGGGTAATCATCGAGGTATTTTTGATATTCCGGCATCGCCAGATCGTACAGTTTGCGAGCGAACAACCCGTTGGCGTAATCAAGCTGACGCTGATCCGCTCCTTCCGCTTCGCGCGTCGGCGGCTCAGATGCGTCTTCCTTTAGAGAGCGGAGAACTCTGTCGATTGAGTCATCTGCCGGCAGCGCGCGCCGAACAGGCGGCTCACCTACTGGAAGCGCCCGCCGCACTTCCGGTTCCGATTGAGCAACGGCGACGCTCCCGGCGCAAAGCAGCATCGCCAGTCCCAAAAGACTGGCCGCACCCCGCGCGCTGTTCATCTTGCAGTGGCGAAAGCCACATTCGTTATCCCTGCTTCGGTGCAAATGTTCAGCACGCCAATGATATTTTTATAGGCGCCGGCTTCATCGCCGCGAACCACCACCGCTTGTTCCGGATTGAGTTGTGACAGGCCTTTCAGCAGTTCCTCGAGCTCGGGACCGCTGAGTGTGCGGCGGTTCACAACCACGTCGCCGTCTGCCTTAACATTGACGATTACGTCGCCAATGGGCGCTGTCTTCTCCTTCGCAGCGGACGCTTTTGGCACTTTCACGTCGAGCTCGTTCTCCGTGCGCGCTGCATTCCACGTGAGCAGGAAAAAGATCAGCAGCAGCAGCAGCACATCAACGAGCGGCGCCAACTGAATACCGGGATGATGCAAAGGCGCGTGACCACGAAGATTCATGAAGCGAAGCAGTTTTAGAGTTCGTTTTCGATCAGCACGGGGGCTCGCTCAACACGCTTGCCGTATTGCAACGAAAGCAATGCCAGAACGTGCGTCGAAGCCGATTCCAGTTCCGAGATCAACTTTTGCGCCCTGCCGCGAAAGAAGGCGTAAAAAACCATGGCCGGGATACCAATCGCCAGGCCTGCAGAGGTGTTGACCAGCGCCTCACTGATCCCGCGCGAGAGCGCCACATAACGTGCGGATCCCACGTCGGCCCCGAGCGCGCCGAAGGAATGAATAATTCCGAAAACTGTGCCTAGCAAACCCAGCAATGGCGCAATCATTCCGATGTCGGCAAGGTAAATCACGCGGTTGTTCAAACTCGCTGCGACGCGTGTTCCTTCCGTTTCGGCAATCTCGCGAACCAGCTGGAAATCTGCGTGCGGATTCTTGGTTGTGAAATCCAGCATTTTTTGAACCACGCGCGCGACCGCCTCTCCATGTCGGTTGGAAACGGCAAGCAAACCGAGATAATCACGCTTACGCAGGAGCGCATCGGCGGTCGCCATGTAACCGCTCGAAACCACCGCACCGCGCCGGATCGTCAGAAAGTAAACCACCACGAGCGCCACGAAAAAGACCGACAACAAAAACAGCGGGATCATCACCGGCCCCGCATTGACGAGCGTCTCCAGGACCGTCTGCGAATGCTGCGGCACCAAAGCCGGGGTCGGCTCCTGCGCAAAGAGAGGCGACGCGCTCCCGAGCGCGGCAAAAAACACAACCCAGATCTTCATGCCAGAAATTTGGTAATGATATGCGGAGCGTTTCAACGATGCAAATAGCGGTGAGGCGGGCGTTGAGTATTAGATTTGGATTTTCGGGCAGTGTTCATAAATACGTCTTTTTCGGTCGCCTCTCCCCGCAAAGGGAGAAGGAAGAGTGAGTGTTTCTTGTAAATGACGCCGGACTCAGGCCCCTCTGCGTCATTTACCGGCGCACCAGGAAAATGTGCGCCGGTTGAATCTCAGGATCCAGCTCGACGTAATTTTGCCCGGCTCGCCAGGTGTAACGCGCGTCGCTTAACAAATCGTGCACCTGATACTCGTCGCTTTCCATTTGCCCAAATTCCTCGATCGGCACGTAGACAAACGAGTTCTCCTTGCGAAACGGATCGAGATTCACGACCACGAGGATGATATTGTCCCGAGCCGGCGTCATCTTGCCATAGAACAAAATCGCGTCGTTATCAGCCTGATAGAACCGCAGATTTGTGTACATCTGGAGCGCGCGATTTTGCCTCCGGATTTGGTTTATTCGCGAGATCCAGTCCTTAATGTTTCCGGGCGCATTCCAATCGCGCTCTCTGAACTGATATTTCTCTGAATCGAGATACTCTTCCCGACCCGGCAACGCCTTATTCTCGCACAATTCGTAGCCGCTATAGATTCCGTAAAGCGGTGAAAGCGTCGCAGCCAAAAGCACGCGGGTCATGAACGCAGGCCGGCCGCCTTCCTGAAGCACAAACGGCAGTATGTCGGGCGTGTTCGGCCACAGGTTCGGTCGATAATATTCGCTCATCTCCGTCTGCGTAAGTTCGGTGAAATATTCGATGAGCTCCTGCTTCGAATTTCGCCAGGTGAAATAGGTGTAGCTCTGGTTAAAGCCGGCTCTGGCCAATGCCTTCATTATTTTTGGCCGGGTGAACGCTTCCGACAGAAAAATCACGTCGGGATACTTCTCTCGCACGCCGCGGATCAGATATTCCCAAAAGGCAACCGGCTTGGTGTGCGGATTGTCCACACGAAAAATGCGCACTCCGTGTTCGGCCCAAAACAGCACGATGCTCTTCATCTCGGCCCAGAGCTCGCGCCAGTTTTCGCATCGAAAATTTAGCGGATAAATGTCCTCGTATTTTTTCGGTGGGTTCTCGGCGTACTTGATCGTGCCGTCGGGACGTTTGTAGAACCAGTCGGGATGTTCCTTAACGTACGGATGATTGGGCGAGCAATTGATTGCGAAATCGAGGGCGATTTCCATTCCGCGGTTGCTTACCTCTTTTTGCAGCCAATCAAAATCCTCTAGCGTGCCTAACGACGGCTCGACCGCTTTGTGTCCGCCGGCCTCGCTGCCGATTGCCCATGGCACACCCGGATCACCTGGCTCGCACGTGATCGCGTTGTTTCGCCCTTTGCGGTTCGTGTGACCAATCGGATGAATCGGCGGAAAATAAATGACGTCGAACCCCATCGCCTTTGCGTCATCTATTCGCGGCAAACAATCGCGGAAAGTTGATCCGCGATCGCCATGCCCTTCTGCCGAGCGCGGAAAAAATTCATACCACGCGCCGAACAACGCCACGGGGCGACCGACCTCGACCCGGGGAGCCGGTTGATATTGCGTGGCATCGGCGCGATCCGGGTAGGTCGCCATCAGCACTTCCAGTTCGCCCGACTGCGCGACCGCGTAAGTTTCTGAATTTGCGCCGCTAGCGATTTGCTCGGCGAATTCCCGGAGGCGCGCGCCGTCCGCCTTATCACGCGCGCGACTGGCGCCGGCTTTTACAATCGCAGCGCCTTCCAAGGCTTCGCTTCGCAGGTCGGAAATGCCGCCCTCAAATTTTTTTGCTAACTCTTGCTGCCAACTGCGGAACGTATCAGTCCACGCTTCGACGGTGTATTCGTGAATGGCCTGATCGTAAAGGGTGCAGACGCCGCGCCAGCGATCATTATCAACGAAAATCATCGGCGTTTCCCGCCATACGCGCTTTCCGACAACGCGCCACTTCAGAACGGCCGCAACCACATCGTGGCCGTCCTTAAAAATATCCGCTTCAACGACGAGATCTTCGCCCATGATGCGTTTGATCGGATAACGGCCGCAATCGATCAGCGGCTCGATGTTTTCTATCACCACTGATGGAAACGCCCGGGCCATGAACAATGAATCAACCGAGATTCACATCGAGCGAAAGAACAAATCCGATTGCTACGGAACTCGCGCTGCAATGTGCCGCCGGGCGACCGCGGCCCGTCAAGCTTACAAGAACCAGTCTGCGAAGGTAATCTAAACCGTTGCTACAGAGCCAACTGGAAGGCGCACTCGTACAGACCGGAGTTGCGATTCACTTGCCGGCGGACACGTGTGCCCAATACGGCTTCGAACATATCCTGCTCAAAGCGACCGACGATCGGGTACTCCTCCACCAGGTTCAGGATCGGCGAATGACACTCCAGAATGTGAGGACCGCCGTCTTTGCCGTTGTTGATGAACTGCGCCATGTAGCCCTCGCCATCGCGGACTTGCGCAAGCCATTTCGCGCGGTCAGCGACCGTGTCTCCCTTAGCCTTGGCTTTCAGCGCTGCGGTTTTCTTTTTGAAAATGCTGTAAAGCAACTTCTCCGGCGCGTTCGGGCCATAGATTTCCTCGGCCGCTTTCAAAAGGTCGACTGTGAACTGATGGCTATCGGCCTGAAAAAGGTCGTGGGTGCGGCGGGTGAGGCGATACACCATCTCGGGCCTGCCCATTTTTTGCGGGCGACGCCACGTATCCAGATAACCGTCGCGATGCAGTGTAATGCAATGCTGTTTGATGCCCATGTAGCTCATTCCCATTTTGTCCACGAGCTCGTTAACAGACATACCTTTGGTACGTTTGAGCGAGTTGATAATGTCAAGGCGCTGGGTGCGACCGATCTCCGAAATTAAACGTTGGTTCATAGGGCTGAAAGTGGTTGGAAACGAACGAAAGTGCGGGACTTTACACGTCGCAATCTTTAATACGCAAGCCTAAAATTTACACGCCGGTCGACGGGAAAGGAAATTACGACAGAGCGTCTGCAGTAACCCTGACGCGAAGAGCAGCAACAGAAAAAGTCAGTTACCCATTTCGCTGCAAATTCAGAGATTTGATTCGCTTACCTCCCGTTTGCTCAACCCTTCGGCGTTCCCGTCCATGTCGCGGCTTCCCAGGCCGCTCCATTCTCGACTTCGCTCGGAATGACAAGCAGTCTACGAGTAGAGATACTCGTCGTGGTATTGACTCGCTCGCGCCCGCTCGCTCGGCCTGAAAGCTCGCCCATCTATGTCGCTCGGCTCCCGCCGGCTCCGTTCACGCTGCGGCGCAACGTCGTCTCAGAAACTGAAGCGCATCACGAATAAAGATATTCGTCGTGATATTCACGTTGTGGGGCGAACTGCACGTTCTCGTTTCCTGTCTCAGGATATTCGAAGATTTTGCCCTCGTAATTACGGATCACGATCTTCTCGTTGTCGTGATAAAGAATGTAACCGGGATTGATCGGCACTTTGCCGCCGCCGCCGGGAGCATCGATCACGAATTGCGGCACGGCGTAGCCGGTCGTGTGGCCACGCAAGCCCTCGATGATCTCGATGCCTTTGGCAACCGATGTGCGCAGGTGTGACGAACCGTTGATCAGATCGCACTGATAGATGTAGTAAGGACGCACTCGGCACATCAGCAGCTTGTGCACCAGAGTCCTCATGGTTTCGAGATCGTCGTTCACCCCCGCCAGCAAGACACTCTGGTTTCCAAGGGGGATACCAGCGTTGGCGAGGCGTTCCAGCGCTTGCTTTACCTCAATCGTCAATTCGCGCGGATGATTAACGTGCACGCTTATCCAAAGCGGATGATGCTTCGCTAGCATGGCGCATAACTCAGGCGTAATCCGTTGCGGCAGGAAAATTGGCACCCGTGTGCCGATCCGCACGAAGTCGATGTGCGGAATCGCGCGCAATCGCGAGAGGAGTTTATCGAGCTTCTCATCACTAAAAATCAGAGCGTCACCACCGCTCAAAAGCACGTCGCGCACTTCCGTGTGCGCTTCAAGATAACGGAATGCCTCTTCGAAATTTGTGTGCAATTCCTGTTCGCCAACTCCGCTGACGACCCGACTTCGCGTGCAGTAGCGGCAGTAACTCGCGCAGCGGTCTGTCACTAAAAACAGAACACGATCCGGATACCGATGCACTAGTCCCGGCACGGGCATATGCGAATCTTCCCCGCACGGATCGGCCATATCGTATGGGGACGCCCAGGTCTCTTCGATGCGTGGAATGACCTGACGTCGGATCGGATCTTCAGGATTGTCCCGCGGAAGAAGGTTAAAAAAATGCGGCGTTACCGCGAGCGCGAGTTTGTCGCCAGAGAGCAAAACGCCGCCGCGCTCTTCATCGCTCAGTTCGAGATGTCTCTCAAGTTGGCCGAGGTTAGTGACCCGGTTTTTGAGCTGCCATTTCCAATCATTCCAGAGTTCTGGAGCCGTTTCCGGCCAATACCCTGGTGCGTGTGAGACGAACTGCTTTCCATCTCCTTTTTCTAATGCAGAAGTGATCATTTTCGTTGGGGACGAAAAAGTTAAGACCCTTAAATATCGTGTCAATGTAGGCACCTGGCCGTGCGCTACGCACGTCAATGCGCGCACATAACGCAGCAGGCTCTTAAGTGGAAGCCACCAGCGAGTTGAGTCGTTAAGAATGACTTAGTCAGGACACTATTTCAGCAGCCATCCTCTTTGCCATTTCCAATAGCAATGCATCCTGCCCATGCCTTCCCAACAGCGACAAACCTACTGGTACTTCACCGACCTGGCCCAACGGCAGTGACACCTGCGGCAGGCGGCCAATACCCGCAATGCTTGTCAATCCCAACGTGCGAGGATAATAGCCGCTGCCGCTGGCACTGCGCTGAGGCGCAGCGCCTTTGGGTGGAGCGAGAGTCGGCGTCGTCGGGATACATAAAAGATCGGTCGGCCTAAGAAAATCATGCAGGCTTTGAGAATATCGTTCGCGTCGTTCGAGTGCTTCCGCGACACGTCGGCGATCGAGTTGGTTCGCCAATTCGAAGCTGCCGGCTACATCGGGACCAAATTCAGGCTTCGCATCGGCGATCCACGCACCCAGACAACTCTTGATCTCCGCCCATTGAATCACGCAATAAGTGTCACTCCAGGTCGCAAAATTGCGCCCGGGTTCATCAGCAGCGAAGTCACTCAAAGACGATTCTTGCACTCGCTGGCCGACGAGATCACGCAACCGACGCACAGGTTCCAACAGGGCCTGCTGCACGTCCGCGTCGGCCAGTGCGAAAGCCTCGTGAATCAAATGAATCGTGCCGGGCTTTGTCGCGGGCGTTGGCGCACTAGCCAACAACACAAGTGCTACTCTCGCTAACACATCTGCGTCGTGCGCGAGAATTCCCACAGTGTCGAATGACGGCGCCAATGGATTGACCCCGGCCACGGATATAAACCCGTGCGATGGCCGGAACCCCCAAATGCCGCAGTTACTCGCAGGAACGCGTATGGAGCCGCCGGTATCCGTTCCGAGCGCGAAATCTACCAAACCGCATGCCACGGCGGAAACCGATCCACTTGACGATCCGCCTGGCACCCGATCAGCCGCCTTGGCGTTGAGAGGGGTACCGTAAAAGTGATTCTCACCAAGAAGACTAAAGGCAAGTTCGTCCGAAATGGTTTTGCCGACGCAGCGAGCGCCGGCCTGCAAGAGTTGCTCGACGCATACAGCGTGCGCCACCGCTGTGGGATGCGAATCGCGCCACGTCGGATTGCCGCAGCCAGTCTTCCAACCTGCCACATCGATCACGTCCTTAACTCCAAAGCACAATGCATCCAGTGGACCGCTTCCAGTGGGCGACACCTCAAATGTGGTCACAAAAGCATTGCTCTGGGCGACAGTGATCGTGGAGCTCTTCATTCCGGCTAGCGTCCGACGAAAGCTGAGCTATCCGCCGTTAGTCTTCAAGGAGCGACGGCTTCAACTATCGAGAAAAAAGGAATGCGGACGGACGAGAAGTCGTCACTTCTTTTTATTTTCCGCGAGCACGCTCAGCTCCCACCGATAACCGTCGGGGTCGTGAAACCAGAGGCCCATGTTTTTCGAGCCCGGTCCTTCGGGACCGATTTCGTCCCCCGGATCTTCAACGTCGGCGCCGACTCTCTTTAAATGCACGAGCGCTTTTCGTAAGGTCGCCATATTCGGAAGATGAAATGACATGTGATCAATTATTTCCGGCGACGGCTTGCCTTTGAAAAGCGCGATCGTGACATTGTCGTTACCGACGGCGACGCCATTGTCGAACTCGAATTCTTTCCGCAATCCCAGCGCTCGCTCGAACCATTTCGCGCTCTTCTTCGGATCGCGCACAGCCAGGCCAAAGTGGCCGACTTCACCCAATGTAAATGGAACTTTCATGTGGATCAGTACCTCCGCGGGTTAATTCGCTTCGGAACCGGTTCGCGAAACGTGCGGTTCCATAAAAACGACGGTTCAAATCCTGCAGCGCGTCGCGCGGTGTCTGGCTCAATCCACTGGCGCCTCGTTGCCTGTATCGCCTCGTGGTTTAACCGCGGCCCCAGAGCATTGCGACTGAAGTCGTTAGGCTTCCGCCCATGTTAAACGTGAGGAATCTTTTCGCGTTCTCGATCTGTCGCGCGCCGGCTTGTTCCGTGAGTTGCTGATAGGCTTCGAACACCTGGCGAACGCCGGTCGCTCCAACAGGGTGACCATCCGCAATCAAGCCGCCACCCGCATTCACCGGAATTTGGAAGGATCCCTTGAATTTTTCTGTGCGCACCTGTGGCAGCGCCGTCGCGCCGCTTTTCACAAGCTCGACGCCTTTGCCGGACTCGGCGAGGCCGAGAATTTCGTAGGCGACAATTTCGGTAATTGAAAAACAATCGTGGACCTCCGCGCCGTTCAGGTCGCGTGGCGTCAGGTTCGCCATGCGAAAAGCTTTTTCGGCCGCTTTCCGTGCAATTGAAAATGTTGGCGCATCCTTTTTGTCGAGCGGTAAATAATCGGTCGTGTGGCCGTAGCCAAACAATCGGGCTGTTTTGTCTTTATCGCGGCCGATTTTATCCAGGTACTTTCCAGAAACTAGAACAACTGATGCCGCGCCGTCGGTGATCTGGGAACAATCGGAAACTTTCAGCGGCGGCGCCACGTGTGGGTTCTTGTCGGAAACCTGCGAGGCCGAATCGAGCGTGAGATCGGCGTCGCGCATTTGCGCCATCGGATTTAGTTTCGCATGCGCGTAATTTTTCCATGCCACCAGCGCTAGGTCTGCTTCGGTCGCACCATATTTCTCGGTGTAAATCTGTGCGATGCGTCCGAACAATTTCGGGAACATGAAATCACCGTATTCCGGCTTTTCATTGTGATAATCGGCAGCCGCGCCGAGGACATCGGAACCATCGAGCGCCGACATCGTCTTCTGTTGTTCGGCGCCGACGACCAGCACCACATCATAAAACCCGCCAATGACCCATTGTGCACCCAGCAACACCGACAACGCGCCGGACGCGCATGCCGCTTCGGTGTGCATGGTTGGGATCCCACGCAATTTAGGATCGATCTCCGGAATGAACGCTCCGAGTTGCAGTTGCTTGGTAAACTGGCCTGCGTTGAAATTGCCAACCGCGCCAGCCTGAATTTCAGCCGGATCTATTTTCGCGTCGTCGATCGCGTTCCTGCCGGCCTCGATGATGATGTGCCGGATTGTCTTCCCTTCCTTCTTCAGGTTGCGCTTAAAATCCGTGCGCCCGCCGCCGAGAATGTAAACTGACTCGCTCATTCTTTATCTTAGCCTATTTCTCGCGGGCGTCATCCTAAGCAACGTCGAAGGATTCTGCGGAATTATCTTCTTGGTTTCGCAACGGGATTCCTCGCCCGAAATGACGATCTCGATCTTATCCCGCAAAGGCATTCAAGCCCGTAATGTCGCGCCCGATAGTCAACGTGTGAATGTCATGCGTGCCTTCATAAGTGGAGACGCTCTCAAGATTCATGACGTGCCGGATAACAGAATACTGGTCCGTAATGCCCGCGGCGCCGAGGATGTCACGTGCCTTGCGCGCACATTGCAGCGCCATCCACACGTTATTGCGTTTCGCCAGCGAAATCTGCGCAGGACGCGCAGCGTTCGTCTCCATTAGACGCGTGAGACGCAGTGCCAACAGTTGCGCCTTCGTGATTTCCTGCACGATCCAGACAAGTTTCTGCTGCACGAGCTGGAAGCTGGCAATCGGGCGGCCGAATTGTTCACGTCCTTTGGCATAGGCCAGCGCCGTTTCGTAGCAATCGATGGCTGCGCCGATCACGCCCCACGCGATACCTACGCGCGCGTACGACAGACACGATAACGGCGCGCGCAGCCCGGACGCTTTCGGCAGGCGGTTTTCCGCCGGTATCCGGCAGTCGTCGAACCAGCATTCCGATGTGCGTGACATGCGCAGACTGAATTTGCCTTCAATATCGCGCGCGCGAAAACCCGGAGCGTCCTTTCCCACTACGAATCCGCCGACGCGCCCGTCATCATCTTTCGCCCAAACAACTTTGATGTCCGCGATTGACGCGTTCCCGATCCAGCATTTGCTGCCGTTCAAGACGTAATGATCGCCGTCGCGTATGGCGCGCGTTTCCATCCCGCCCGGGTCCGAGCCGTGCCCATGTTCTGTGAGAGCAAAGCAACCCACGCGCTCGCCCGATACCAACCCTGGCAACCAGCGCGCGTGCTGTTCCGGCGAGCCGAATGAATGGATCGCCTGTATCGCAAGGGCGCCCTGCACTGATGCGAGCGAGCGCAGCCCGGAGTCAGCGCGTTCCAGTTCCTGCATGATGAGTCCATACGCCGTGTAACTCAGTCCCGCGCAGCTGTGCTCATTAAGGTATGGCGCGTAAAAACGCAGTGCACCCATCCGCGGAATGAGATGTTCCGGAAATTTAGCAGCGCGATGGCAGGGAACGATCTCAGACAAAACTTCCTCCTGCACAAACTGCCTCGCCCGGTCGCGCGCGGCGCGTTCCTCGTCCGTGAGAAGCTCTTCGATCCCAAAGTAATCCAGCGATGTCGCTGTCATGTCACGTCAGTTCCCAGTAAGAATCATGCACCCGCGCGCAGGGTCTTCACATGCGGATAGCGCAGGATCAGATCGTCCGCAGTAATCAATGTCAATTTCTCAACTCGGGCCGTCGCCACCAAAACGCGATCTGCCGGGTCAGCGTGGAATGTTCCGGGAAGATTGTAAGCTTCCCAAGCGATCTCATGGGTTAAACCGAGCGTCGAGGCGCCGAGCTCGGCGAGCGAGAGTTCCTTCCACTCAATAAATGTGTGTTTCAAACGCAAAACTCCCAGATGAATCAGTCGCGCGATTTCCAGCGTTGAAATTGGAGAAACGAACCGCTCTTGGTCGAGATCGGCTAGTTCGTGCCGGGTTTTTGCATTGAGGCGCTCCGGAATTTCCTGGCTCCAAATCCAAACGTGCGTGTCGAGAAGGTATCTCACCGCACGAGCCAATCCTCTTCCATATTTGAATGAATAATGTCGCCCTTGATTTCCATCCAACCCTTGAGCGCTCCCAGTCGCACGCGCTTCTTGGGCTTAACGATCGGTTCCACTCGCGCGATTGGTTCACCGCGGAGCGTTACAATGATCGGCTCCTTGGTCTTCTGCACGTTTTTCAGCAAGCCGATGCATTTCGCCTTGAACTCCGAAACCAAAATGGTCTTCATGCGGGCAGAATAACTTGGTCAACTGACTAGGTCAACTCCTGTGATGGATAATCTCCATCGCGCGCCTTCGCCAGAATTCGACGAAGTTGTCGTTCATCGGTACGCGAATCCCATTTGAGTTGTTTCAGCATCCAGGATGTCCGCGCCTCCCCTTTTAGGTTTCGCACAGTGGCTTCTTTCCAGAGGCTTCGCGCGCGGATCGATCCGAGGCGGGCAGCCAATTGATTCGCGCTGAGTTTTGGTCCTTGCTTTGGCACGTCACGCGCCTTGTGCAGGGCGGTGATGGCGGGCCAGTTCAAATCGCGCTTGGGATCGAAACTCCAATAAGCGGGAACAAAATCATCGTCCCAAACGGAGTGAGGTTTGCTGTGAGTTTGAGAAGCAATGGGCGATCGCCACGCATTCCATAGAGATTCCATCGCTGACAAAACACATCGAACACGGCATGAAAACGGCCTGCTGTTCTCGTCCAGCGGAGAGGCCAGTGATCGCGCATGCTGCGCTCGGCGACGAGTCGTCGTCGAATAATCCCTTTGTGATCAGCGAACTTTCTCACATCGAAGTGCGCTCTAATCGAGTTCCACTCCGCTTGGAACATCGATTTGCGTGCCAGCTGAGATTCGATCTGATCATACTTGTGACGAGCGCGGATTAGCGATTCGTAATTGCCTTGCTGCACCGCGTGCTCGTGTTCGGAAACAGTGCGTTGCGTAATGCGAACACAACGTCGCGTAAACGTTGCAAATCCCTCCCGCTTCGCCCGAAGCCGGATTCGGTAATGTATGGAATGGTGTTGGAAGATTGGTTCAATCTTCGTGGAAAGCAGAAGAGCAAGCGCTCAAGATCGCTCTGCTTAAAAGTCTCAAATGCTCAGGTACCGATGCTCATCTGGGATCATTCCACTTGCGCGTTGAAATTGCCATTTCGCATGAAATTCTCAGGTATGCATCGCTCGGCTCGTGCAAAATCGTTTACAGGTTGGAGGGCGGTTATTATAATCACACCATGAGAATCAGAATCGCATCCATTTTAATTTCGGTTGCGATCGCCCTGGCGATGCTAGCCGCTGCACCGGGAAATGGCCGTGGCCCCACAGGTGTCGCCGGTGCCCGGTCGCGAATCCGCCGCCTTATAGTAGTGGTGGGGGAAAATCGGAGCTTCGACAACGTGTTCGGTACTTACGTGCCAGGTCCAGCAGGTTCTTCCCAAACAGTATGGAACCTGCTTTCCCAAGGTATCGTCGAAAACAACGGCTCCATGGGAGAGAACTTTGCTCGGGCGGCGCAGCAGCGAGCGACCGACACCATCACGTATGAGCTCAGTCCCCCGCAAACAAGTCCTACTCCCGCCGTTCTCCCCCAACCCAGCACTACTCTCGATGGATTACCAGTGGGCCCGTGCTTACTGGCTCAGTTTGAGAACTATGGCGACGTGTTCTGCAGCAATATCGGCCTTGATTCAACATCGCAGGGGCTTCTTCAGGCCGTAGGCACGGCTCAGCCGCTGTATGTTCCCGGCACGTCCCCCAGCCCGACCCCAACCCCCGCATTTACTCCCGTCCCCGATTGCCGTTATCCTTCGGACCTACCCAATGGGCCTTTTTCGCTCGTGGGCGCTTCAGTATTGAACAACTGCGGTAACCCCTTTCTGTGGTTCACGGTCCCGAACACGACTTACACGAGCAACACGGGCGACCCGGTGCACCGCTTCTACCAGATGTGGCAGCAGTGCGATTGCTCGGTTGCGAACATCACGATGGACAATCCGAGCGGTTGCAAAGGCGACTTATTCACCTGGGTGGCGATAACCGTGGGCTGGGGATTCACCAACCCACCGATGACTGACCAGGATACTTATCAAGGCGGCGTCGCAATGGGCTTTTACAATATGGCCCAGGGTGATTTTCCTTACTTTCTCGATCTCGCAGAGAACTACGCCATAAGTGATAACTACCATCAACCGGTAATGGGTGGCACCGGCCCGAATTCGCAGTTCCTGTTCACGGGTGACGTCTATTACTTTACCCACCCAAACGGAAGTCCAGCCATGCCTGCCCCTAACCTCATCGAAGATCCTAATCCCAGGGCCGGTACAAATAATTTCTACAACAATGACAAGTTTGTGCAGCGCAGACCCGGGTAGCACGGGGGTCGCTTTCACAAACTGTTCCGATAACATGCAACCGGGCGTTCAGCCAATCATGAGCTATCTGCATGCTCTGCCGTACACGCCATTCAACAACGGCAATTGCGATACAGACCACTGGTATCAGGTGAACAACGATTATCCCTATTACACCACGGGTGGCACGGTCATCAGCAACACAGACACAAACGAATTCCCGGCTGGGCCAGCGTATTCGATTGGTCCACAGATGCTCCCCACCATAGGCGATGCTCTTTCAGCCCGTCACATCTCGTGGAAGTACTACGGCGGGGGCTTCAATGTTGCCAGCCATGATAGGCCGCTTAACGACCTTTACTGCGCGATTTGCAATGGCTTCCAGTATGCCGAGATCGATCATGACAACCTCTTTGCGGCAAAATCTTGTCGATTTGGAGCAGTTCTACTCCGACGTCGCTGGTAATCAACTACCGGCGATTTCGTTCGTTAAACCCGACGTGCTGCTGGACGGCCATCCCGGCAGTTCAACGCCGGCATTGTTCGAGGCGTTCGTGCGCAAGATCGTGAACGCCGTAAAGGCTAATAAGCGGCTGTGGAGCGATACGGCGATTCTTATTACATTTGATGAGAGCGGCGGTTTGTACGATTCGGGTTACATCCAGCCGATCGATTTCTTTGGGGACGGGCCGCGCACAGTCTTAATCGCAGTTTCACCCTTCGCCAAGCGGGGTTACGTCGATCACACCTATGCGGATCACGCTTCGATTTTGAAATTCATCGAGTGGAATTGGAATCTGCGGCCTTTATCGTCGCGTAGCCGGGACAATCTGCCGAACCCGATTTCATCGCCTGATGCACCTTATTTCCCGACCAATAGCCCGGCCATCGGTGATCTACGAACCATGTTCGACTTCAATGCATCGCCCTGACCAATTCCGCAGGCCTAACGTGTCGCCTCACCTCGAGGCCTCCACCTCGACCCAGCGCCAGAAAGCGGAATTCCGTAGAATCCGGCGTCGGTGAACTCCATTGTCTTCAACTGGTTCAGTGTCCATCCGCAGCTCAGAATCTTTGCGGGACTAAAACCGTGAGCTGGTGGTTGCCTGCGTGGTCTTGAGGTTTTACTCTGGGCGTTTGAAGAATCTCATCTGCGCGCTTCTAATGACGCCCATGATCGGCGTTGCGGCTGAAGAGGCTGTCTTTCAGAAACTCGCCAAGCCGAATCCGTCCGCCGCAGGATTTGATGCTTCTGCTGCCGAACGGTTCGCGCAGTTGGCGCTGGCGTGCGTGCACAAGGAATATCCGAACAAGATCAGTCACGTTCTGAACAGCGACGCCGACGTCGCGCCGCCGCGAAAACTGACTCCCGCGTTTTGCGGGTGTTACGATTGGCATTCATCAGTCCATGGGCATTGGCTGCTGGTTCGCTTGTTGCGCACATTTCCGGATGCATCATTCGCGAAACCGGCGCGCGATGCTTTGAAGAAAAGTCTTACTGCCGAAAACCTCAAAGCTGAAGCGGCATATCTGCGCGGCGAAGGCCGCGCGAGTTTCGAGCGCCCATACGGATTAGCGTGGCTGTTGCAGCTCTGCGCCGAACTGCGCGAATGGGACGATCCGCAGGCGCGAGAAATGTCCGCAAATCTGAAGCCGCTTGAGGACGCTGCTGTTGAGCGATTGACAAGCTGGTTGCCGAAACTCTCGCATCCGGTGCGTATCGGCGAGCACGGTCAAACCGCATTCGCCCTCGGGTTAATTCTCGATTATGCGCGCGGCAAAAATGATGAAGCACTAGCCAAACTCGCTTCTGAATCGGCCCGGAAATTTTTTCTCTCGGATAAAAATTGCCCGCTCGCATACGAACCGTCGGGCGAAGATTTCCTTTCGCCCTGCCTGGGCGAAGCCGACGTGATGCGCCGCGTGTTGTCGCAAGCCGAATTCGCTAAATGGTTAAGCGAATTCTTGCCGCAAATTCCTACGAAGGCGACCGCGAATTGGTTGCCGGTAGCGATTTCACCGGACCCGAGCGACCCAAAGCTGGCGCACCTCGACGGTTTAAACCTCAGTCGAGCGTGGATGCTGGAAGGCATTCTCTCTGCCCTGCCCAGTGATGATCCACGCCGTTCCGCGCTGGCAAGCGCAGCAGCGGCGCATCGGCGCGCCGGACTCGCAGCTGTCACGGGTGCGCATTACGAGGGCGGCCATTGGCTGGGCAGTTTTGCCGTTTATCTTACTACGCAGCGTGGTATCCAGAAAAAATAAGCGTGCCAAAGGCACGCTCTAAATCTCCGCGCGAGGCGTTGCCCGCCTTTAATCGGCTGCGAGAGTCTGCTCCGACTCGCGGCGCGGCTTTCCTCCTGAGGGCTGCCAGGCGCGTCGCTGCCAAAAATCCTGCAAATCACTTCGGCTGCCTCGAAAGATGTTTAGTTCTGCCTTTCTAATGTTGGCGACACTTATCGGGTAAGCGGAGCGCGGAAGAAGGCACTTACCATCGCCGCAATATTGCCAAAGAGCCCAGTAACTCCATGGCGCTGTCGCACGAGGCTGCTTGGAATAGTTTGCAACCCACAGCCAGCAATTCGTCAGCGTTCTTCTCTGCGCATTCGTTACTCGCGAACTGTTTAGAACCTGCCCGAGATGATATTCGCCCGAATAGATACCGGGATAGACACCAGTGCGCTCGCGAATGCGCTCGACAAACGCAACTGCTTGATCGGCCCGCATCGTTCCGCCCGGGTAATGACCGTTTTTCTCGAAATCCAGCACCAGCAACACGCCCGAGCTCGGTCGAATTGCCGGGCTGGCGTGTGCCCAGGCACTGGACACAACACTTAGAAAATGATCTGCCTGTCGAACCGGATCGCTGCCATTGCCATAATGATAGGCTCCCCAAAGCAATCCCGCTTGGAGAGCTCCGAGCTGTCGGTCGAGATATTTGGGGTCTCGCGTAAAGGGCGGGTATGTCGCTTCATGAATGACGCCGACGATACCTTGACGTTCTCATCGCAGCGAAATCCGGCCGCATCATGTCGTAGTGAGAAAGATTCACTACGTTCGTAGCCGAGAAGGCACAGGTCGGAAGCAACAAAAAGAAAAATGCCCTGTGTAAGATCGACAACCTCATCAGCATCCCCGATTGCAGCAGACACATTGATCAGTTGTTGTGCATTTGCAAGCGCAATGCTTTTCAAATCGGCGCAAGGTTCGGAAAGGACAAAGAGTCGTGGACGCCAGATTTCAGTTGTAGCCGCGGGCGTTGAACGCGGCATGTCTTCGTCAAAAAGGCGGGCGAAGTCAGCGCCCTCGGCTACAGCACCGGCAGATCCGACGGCGCATTCACGTTCAAGAATAATTTCTTCTCCTGCTCTGGAACGGATATCTCCCGGACTTTACTGGACGCGACTAGATCACGAACAAGAGATTGCAGTGAAAAATCCGCGCCTGTAAGTGCCTTGCGAAAATCGATCGCTGCTTCCCTCGGATAAATCGCCGCGACCGGTTGAACGCGGTCGCCAATTTTTGGAACAATTCCGCAACCCTGCTCGATCTCAGCGCAAAGAAATTTCAGGTATTTCTCGGTCATCCACGGCATGTCAATCGCGAGTGCTAACAGGTGACTTGTGCTTATCCGGTCAAGCGACGCGGCGAGACCGCTCAAGGGACCGCGCGATGGAAAAGCGTCAGGAACAAATTGAACATCTGGAGGGCGCCACGCGGGATCAGTCCGCGCGGAAACAAAGGTTTCAGCCGGTTCTAATTTCCGCAGCAGATCGAGTTGAATCTGCCAGAGCGGTTCTCCGCGAAACAATAGCGTGGCTTTGTCCTTGCCCATCCGGCGTGATTCGCCACCGGCGAGCAACACAGCGCTGATTTTCATCCCACTGCGTCAGGAACCAGTGCAGTCGAGCGTAGACCGCCGTCGCTCAGAATTTTGGCGCGCAGACCGCCGCGTCCTTTCAAAAAATCCCTGGTGCCGGGCGCGAATGCCCGATCCATCCAGTAACAAGGCGCCGACTCCTCCGTTCCATACAAACAAACTCCTTGAACCTCGAACTCCATGCCGATGAACTCGTTCAGTTCAACGCCGCGCGTAATCACATTGCGCCGCGCCGAAGCCGGTGAGTAATCGTGTATATCCAATGCGGCGCAAAGCTCATCGAAAACATCGAGTGAAAAAAAGGTGATCTGGCCCTTGTAATCGTCCTTGAAATCGAAATAGCGATCTCCGCGAATCCCACGCCCGGCGACGCACTCGATCACCGGCACTTCGATCATGGGATGTGTGTCCGGCTCGCGACCATGGTGGCCGACAAAATTGTGGCCCGGCGAAATGTAAAGATGGCAGACTTCCACTGCGCTCATGATAACATCGAGAAGCAGCCTTTCACCCCGGAAACTGGCGCTCAAAGTCCTTGTGGCTGCCGATCCATACCCAAATCCAAATGTCGCCTTCAAATCTTTGCGCCACGGCCCGATAATCGCGTGTCACGCGCACTGACCAGAAGCGTGGATCGGAACGCAAGCGCTCTAATTGGAGCGATGAACGCGCCGGATTCTGCTGGAATTTTCTGTAAGCGACTCGTGCGGCCTCTCGAAAATTGTCCGGCAGAGCCCAATAGAGTTTCCAGAAGTCAGAAGTTGCTCTGGACTTCATGAACCCCGATTGAAGTCGCTCTCCTTGATTTCGGGAAACTGGTCGGGGTTGGCTTTAAATTGAGCTTCTATTTGATCGCCTAAAGCCGTCAGCGCGGCACGCGGACGATCGTCCGCAATAATACGTTGCCACGCCAGGTCGCCGCGCAATTCCGGCAAAATGGAAGGCAAATCCTCAGCCAGCCGTGCGCGCTCCGCAGGCGGTAACGCCTTGATAGCGGCTTCAATTTCAGCAACCGTGCTCACTATGCAGACAAGTTATTCCGGCGGTGCGACTGGGTAAACCATTTTTCAACTTCCAGTGGCCTTTCACACGAAAGAAAGCGGCATCGGATCGCAAAAGATCATCCGGCAAAAACACGACGGCGAACTGGAATATTTGCCTGACGATCTGACAATCGAGGAGCCGCTTGAAATCCGGATTGGCCGAAAAACCATCGCCACCACGATGCGCACGCCCGGTCAGGACAAAGAACTCGCGGCCGGGTTTCTGGTTTCGGAAGCGATCGTGCGCAATCGCGCTGAGATAACGAAGATTTCAGCGCAGGGCGATAACAGAGTGATTATTGATCTTGCTGCGGGCGTGAAATTAAAACTGAACTCGACGAAGCGCTTCGGAACCATTTCCAGTAGCTGCGGTCTGTGCGGAAAGACCAGCATTGACGCCATCCGGCAAAATTTCCCTGCGATAAGGTCCGAAGAAATCAGGATCGATATTCAAACCCTGCTTTCACTTCCAGAAAAACTGCGAGACGCGCAAAGCGAATTCGCGCGTACGGGCGGAATTCATGCCGCCGGAATTTTCGACATGAACGGCGAATTGACAATTGCGCGCGAGGATATCGGGCGCCACAACGCAGTGGATAAAGTAATTGGGCGCGCGTTTTTGGATGGGTTTGTGCCGTTGCACAGCCATCTTCTTCTGGTCAGTGGCCGCGCGTCATTCGAGATCATTCAAAAAGCGCTCGCCGCCGGGATTTCGACCGTCGCTGCAGTTTCAGCGCCTTCGAGTCTTGCGGTCGAGTTCTCGCGCGATAGCAATCAGACGTTGATCGGTTTCTTGCGTCCGCCGTCGTTCAACATTTACTCGCACATCGAACGTGTAATTCTGGAAGCGTTGTAGCCGAGGGGGTCGACCTCGGCAATCTCACGCGTGGCCACGCGCACCGGCCGCGGTCAGCGCCCGCGGCTACAATATCATCTTTGCGATGCAAACACCGCCTCGGGATCGCGCCCGCAAACTTTTCCGACAGCAATCCAGCCAAACCGGCAGACCAAGGCGCCAAGCAGAAAGGAAATTGAGGCCAAAGGGATAAGGCCGACCAACCGCAAAATCAGCGCGAGCGGACCGGTTAAAATTTCGCCACTGCGAATCAGCCAGCCGGCGCTGCCTTCGTGCAACGCGCGATCGGCGACACCATGTTTATCGATCGTCAACCAAATCAAGATCGCCGATTCGATCACTGCCGCGACGAAACCGATCGCGTTAAGTGGTGCTATTCGATAGCCGAGCAATTCCAGGAGCGCAGCCGCGGATCCCAATCCTGCAACGCCGAAATGAATCGGCAACAGCAGGTGGTGCAAAAACCACGCTGGTATAGCGGTCACGCCGATCAGCACACCAGTATAAGTAGCGAGCAACACTCCAAAGATCGCCGAGCCAAACATCAAAAGTGAAGCGGCAACACGGACAACCTGATCTAGCCCGCCAGTAAAGACGTGCGCCATGTGAAGTTCGAATGCGATTAAGCCCGGAACGACGCACATTCCGAATCCGGCCAGGATCCATGCGCCCATGCACATCGCCGATTGCGGTTTAAACACCCGCAGCATGTTGATGAAGAGATGCGGCCGGCCCAGATCGAGAATCAGCAGAGCTGGTGAGATCATCGACGCTATCGCTGCAATCCACAGTGCCGTGCGGGCAACATCGACGTGATGGAACAGGGCCGCGCCGAGCGCGATTATCGCTGACATTCCGCCGAGACCGCCTACGAAAAAATAAACCGGAATTTCCCAAGTCCACACGGGCGGTCTGACGACCGGCTGGCCGTAGTAGCCGGTCTTGCGCGGGATCGGGCCACCCGCAACATCGACTCCGTCGCCGCTGACTAGACCTTTTTGCCAGGCTTCCTCGCGCAGTTGATCGAATCGCGATTCGTCAGGCATACGCATTGTTGTAGCCGCGGGCGCTGACCGCGGCGGCTTCGTGCGGTAGAATCTCTTCATGGCCGGGGTCAACGCCCCCGGCTACAATGTCCTGCGTGGTTCGCGTCATAGAAATGCGAAAGCGCAGAGCGTGGCAATCAATGCGCCGATCGCTGTCGCGAATGCTGCCATCCACGCGCCTTTCAGATGAATTGTCGGAACCTGCGGCTTTGGCGGAAGGCCGTACGCCTCAGGCTCGCCGAGAATGAGGAAAAACGCGTGAGTGCCGCGCACCGACGTTTCGGTAGGATCATAAAGCTGCGCATCCGTATAACCGTGCTCTTGTAATTGCTCCACGCGTTGCGTCGCCCGCGCGCGCAAGTCATCGAGCCGGCCGAACACGATCGATTCGGTCGGACAAACTTTCGCGCACGCAGGAACGAGGCCGCTCTTCTGGCGGTCATAACAGAACGTGCACTTGAAGGCACCGCCGGCGTCGGGCAACGGTTGCGGACGGCGATCGATCACCCCGAATGGGCAGGAGACGACACAGTAACCGCAGCCGTTGCAAACATCGTTTTGCACAAGCACCGAGCCAACTTCGGTGCGCACAATCGCGCCGGTGGGACAGGCCTCGAGGCAACCCGCTTCCTCGCAGTGCTTGCAAACATCCGAGAGAAAAATCCAGCGAAACGGGTCGTCACCATCTCCATCGCCTAACGAGTGACGGCCGACAATCTGCCCTCCTTTTTGTCGATCTTGTTCAACGAATAAAACGTGACGCCACGTTGACGCGCCAAGGTGGCCGGTGTTGTCGTACGAATTTCCGGACCAAACAAATCCATCCTCGGGCACCTGATTCCATTCTTTGCACGCGACCTCGCACGCCTTGCAGCCGATGCACACAGTGGGATCGGTAAAGAAACCGACTTCTACGTGATCCTGAACGAACGTATGCCGGCGCTGATTCGTGCTGTGTGTGCCTTCGCCGATCATGCAAAACTTGGAATAAGGAAAGCAGGAAGGCAGGAAAATGGAAAACAAAGAGACTGTTGTTTTTGGGCAAAAGAGACAACCCAATCTCTTCCTGTTTTCCTGCGTTCCTCATTCATAATTCTTATTCCTTTCCCTCGCTGGCGTGGCCGCCGCCGCCTTTGCGTTCGCTCGACGGCGGTTCTTCTGTGTGCCTTCGCCGATCATGCAAAAAATCGAATCAGGAAAGTAGGAACCCAGGAAAATTGGGAAAAAAGAAACCGTTTTCTTTGAGCAAAACAGGCAAGCCAATTTCTTCCTGTTTTCCTGCGTTCCTCATTAATCATCCTCATTCGCTTCCCTCGCTAGCGTGGCCGCCACCGATTTTGGATGCGGTGACCACGGGTTCCTCTGGATGCAAATTCACTGGCCCGCTTTGCGGCGCGTATTTATTGAGAAATTCAGCGAACTCGGGTCCACGCGGCAGGGGCCCGGGCACGATGTTACAGGTAAGCGCCTTGGCTTCCATAATGGTGACGTTCGGTTCGCCGGAAATGGGAAGAAGATCGTTCGCCGCGCTGCCATGGACCAATCCGGCCGTCCCGAAGTGATACGGCAATGCAATCTGGTGCGTTATCTTCCCGTTGAGTTGCAACGGCCGAATCCGGCGACTAACAAGCGCGCGCGCCTCGATTGCAGACCGCAAAGTTACGATGCAAATGTGATCGCCGTTCTTGATCTTGAGTTCCCGCGCGAGCTCAGGCGAGATTTCAGCAAACATTGCCGGCTGCAATTCCGAGAGATGACTCAGAAAACGCGACATACCGCCGGCTGTATGGTGTTCGGTCAAGCGGTACGTCGTTAGAACATACGGAAATCGTGGGTCACCCGGCGGCGCGAAGCGATTTTCCCGGCGCCCAAACCAGTGCGCAGCTGGATTTGTGTCGTGTGAGTAAAGTTCATTCGAGACGGGCGACTCGAGCGGCT
This sequence comes from uncultured Verrucomicrobiae bacterium, assembly GCA_963757675.1. GTDB lineage: Bacteria > Verrucomicrobiota > Verrucomicrobiia > Chthoniobacterales > UBA10450 > Udaeobacter. The sequence continues at coordinate 217,064 of CAVWTH010000005.1, forward strand.
CGTAATGCGTCGGGAACGGTCCGTCCTGCAAACCTTTTGGCACATACAGCCAGCCTAAGCCGTCCTCGTGCAAAACGAACGGCGCGTCCCCGGGAATTGCATCGAGACCTTCCGCGCCTATCTCCGGCTCGAAGTCGGGAGGTTTCCCTTTTACAAAACCGGGAACGTCTATGCCGGTCCATTTTTCCGAGTCCCACCACACCAATTTTTTCCGTTCGCTCCAGGGACGGCCGTCGGGCCGCGCACTGGCGCGGTTGTAGATGATGCGGCGATCGCTCGGCCACGCGAAGCCCCACCCGTGACCCAGGTAATCTCTGGAGTTGCGTGAGTTGGCCTTATTCACGCCGTCGCGACCCAGAACGCCGGAGTAAATCCAGCAGCCGCATGCGGTGGACCCGTCGAATTTCAGTTCTGCGAAACCATTTATCTGCGGCCCGTGATGGGCATTGCCATCGCGATCCAGGCCGAAAACAATTCCGTCACTACCGCCGGGGTCGGCGCCCCCGGCTACAGGAGCCGTGTGCCAGCCGTTGATTTCGGCGAGCACAGATTCCATTTGGGGATCGCCCAGTTCGTCTTCCGGTACCACCAATCGAGCGCGCGTAATGGCTCATCGAGCGGATCGTTCGATGTTTTCGCTTTTGCAATCAAACGCAACGCGAGCTGATGAATAAACCACGCATCGGACCGACAATCGCCCGGCGGGTCGACTGCTTTTTGGCGCCACTGCAGGAGGCGCTGCGTGTTGGTGAATGCGCCTTCCTTTTCGGCATGACCGGCCGCGGGAAAGAAGAAAATTTCAGTCTCAATCTCTTCAGTCTTCAACTCACCGCGATCGATCTCGGGAGATTCGCGCCAGAAATTTGCCGATTCGATTTCCACCATGTCGCGTACCACGAGCCATTTGAGTTTCGACAGTGCTTTTCGCTGGAGCCGCGAGTTAGGCGCGCCCACGGCCGGGTTCTGTCCCATCAAAAACATGCCTTCCACTTTTCCATCGAGAATGTCGTAGAGGTACTCAAAGAACGAATGGTTACCGGTAAGTTTCGGCAGCCATCCGTAACCGAAATCGTTCTGCGCGGTTGCGCGTTTCCCGTAGTACGCCTTGAGCGTGCTCACCATGTATTCCGGGTAATGTGCCCACAGACCGGTCTTCTTTCTGTAGTTATCGAAATACTGCTGAAGCGTCTCGTCGCCTTTCCGCGGCATCGACAGATAGCCGGGGAGAATGTCGTAAAGCGTTGGGATATCAGTTGAACCCTGAATCGAAGCATGACCGCGCAACGCCAGAATTCCGCCGCCCGGCCGGCCGATATTACCAAGCAGCAATTGCAAAATCGCCGCAGCCCGAATGATCTGCACGCCTTTCGAATGCTGTGTCCATCCTACCGCATAACAAATGGCAGCTGTCCGCTCCGGACCAGATGCAGCCGCGAGCGCATGCGCGACTTTGTGAAAGAGATCGGGCGGAATACCGCAGACTTTCTCCACCATCTCCGGCGTATAACGGGAGAAATGCCGTTTTAATTTCTGAAAGACACATTGCGGATCTTGCAATGTGAGATCGCGCTGCGGACGGCTTATATCGTCGCCTTTGTAAAGCCAACTGCCGCCTTCGTAAGCGCGTTTCTCTTCGTTCCACCCTGAGAAGTAGCCATCCCCGTTATCCTCAGGATCGCCATACTCATCGCTGAGAATGCAGGAGGCATTCGTATAAGGAACGACGTACTCGCGAAAGAACAGGTCGTACTCAATCAAATGATTGATGAGTCCGCCCAGAAAAACGATGTCAGTCCCGGCACGGATCGGCACCCAGATGTCGGCCAGTGCGCTCGTGCGCGAGAAACGCGGATCGACATGGATGATTGTGGCGCCCTGCTCCTTCGCTTTCATAACCCAGCGAAAACCGACCGGATGTGCCTCGGCCATCGAAGAGCCTTCGATTAAAATGCAATCGGCGTTGGCGAGATCCTGTTGCGCAGTCGTAGCTCCGCCCCGGCCGAAGGAGGTGCCCAGACCGGGCACCGTGCTGCTATGTCATATCCTGGCCTGGTTGGACACACAGACCATGCCCAGGCCTCCGGTGAAAAGTTTTTTAATAAGATAATTTTCTTCATTATCCAGCGTCGCGCCGCCGAGATGACATATCGCGGTCGTGTGATTGATGATCGCTCCGTTTTGTTCATGCACGAACGTTCGTTTGCGCGATTCCCAGACACGCTCCGCAACTATGTCCATCGCGCGGTCGAGCGAAATTTCCGTCCACTGTTTCGAGCGCGGTGCGCGATACTTTACTTTCGTTTCGCGTCGCGAGTGTGTGAGCAATTGATACGACGCAGCGCCCTTTGGACAAAGATTCCCCTGACTGATCGGCGACTCCGGATCGCCCTCGATTGAAACCAGTTTCCCGTCCCTGTGATAAATCAGTTGGCCACAACCGACGGCGCAATAAGGACAAATCGAGCGCGCCGCCTGCGCGTCATCCGTCCTGGCGTGCATCGCACGCGTCTTGTCCGACATCGCTTCGAGGCCCGTGCCGTCCTTACGTTCACGAATTTGGCGAACCAGCGGCCATTTTGAGAGCCAACCAAGCATCGAAAGCATCTCAACAGAATTCGCTTCAGTCGACAATTCTGGTTTTCAAAAAATTCGCACGACTCATCGGAGCCCGGCACCCTTGGGATCCCCAGATCAATTAGCGCCAGGCCGATTTCTTCATCGTGTTTAGGACGCAGACGGACAGGCAGTTCCGACACGATCATTTCCAACGTGGGCCAGATTTGTTGTGAGCGTCGGCATTGGAACATGGATTCAGCGCGTATGGGCTGTCGGCTGTGGTTCGACAATCAACAATTATCCTACAAACCTGTTTTGACTTACATTCTCGATGTCGTATAACTAAATCATGGATGCATTACTTGAAACGGAAACTGTGACTTTCACCGTCAAAGGCCAGGTGGTAATCCCACGGAAGTTTCGTAAAGAGTTTGAGATCGAAGAAGGAACCAAGGCGGCAGTCATCGCAACGCCCGAGGGTATTTTGCTCAAGCCAATCACGCGCTCTTATATCCGTAGCCTGCGCGGTTCGCTGAGAGGCAAAGGCGTCCTCAAGGCGATGACGGAAGACCGGAAACGCGAGCGCAAATTGTGACATGGCCACAAAAGTTTTGGATAGCTGGGCGCTCATTGCCTTTTTCGAAGACGAGCCAGTTGCCGATACGGTGGAGGAACTGATCCATCGCGCCGCGTTGGACCGGCACAAGTTGCTCATGAGCGTGATTAACTGGGGCGAAATCTATTACAACACAATGCGGGAAACATCCCAGAGCGAGGCTGAAGCTCGGATCAAGGAAATCGCGTCGTTGCCGATTGAAATTGTTGGCGTCGGCGACGATCTCAAAATGACGCGGCAGGCGGCGATCTACAAAGCCACCTATCGCCTTGCCTACGCCGATGCTTTCGCCGCTGCGCTGGCCAAGGAAACAAGAGCCGAACTGGTGACCGGCGACCCGGAATTCAAGCCCTTGGAAAAGGAAATCAAAATCAACTGGCTAAAATGAAGAATGTTCCTTAGAAATGCGACCAACGCAGTGATGAAAGGAACGCAAATTTTCTTCATCAAAGAGGCCATCCCGAAGAGTATCCGCCGGCTGCGGTTTTCCAGGCTACCCATGACCACTGAGCTGGCCTCCGCTTTGCGAAGCTCGGGCATTTCGACAGTCAACGATCTCGTCGGAGTCTCGCGGGAGCGAGCGCATCAACGGAGCCGCGGGGATCAGCGACATAGAACACGTCGTGATCGGGGGAATGGAGGTTTTGGCGGAAGCGACATAGAAGGCAACGCGGCTAGGGTAGCTGGCGCAAGCACGGGGCAATGCGAGTGATCAACGTAAAAGCAGCGAGCTGGGAAGCGAACGAGTTTCAATCGCGCCGGGTGTAGCGTGCGCTGTCTCAGCGCAGAATGAAATGAATTTTGGATTTACTCCGCTGAGGAAGCGGACACTACAGCCCACTTTCCTGGCTTCCAGGAAAGTGTAAAAAGTGAGGACCTACTTCTTCTCCCGTATTCGTTCCCTTCAGCTAGCCTAACGAGACTTAAGTTAGGCCTTCGGGCATGCCCGGAAGGATCTGTAACGCCGAGCCGCGTCTCCCGTTTTACTTCTTTTTGGGCGACTTCATGACCCCTTCGGCGATGCACTCCCATTTGCCATTGCGCTCCATCCAGATATCCAGCCAAACGTAGCTGTGGGTAAACTGTTTACCAGCCTTGTCCTTCCCCTTCTCCGTCGTAGTGCCGCAGACGGTGGCCAGGGTCGGCCCGTAGACATGAACATCCATGTTGTCGTTCGTTGCCGAACTCAAGGTGTTGGCTTCGTTCTTCATCTCATCAAGCAGTTGGGACTTCCCAACATGTTTTCCGTCGGGATTGAATTGCTAAGCAGCCGTCCCGCTACGAACATGTTTCCTGATCGTATCGAGTCAACAACTAACGAAAAGAAGTCGATGAGAAGGTTGTTGGACTCGGCAAACCAAGAGTCGTTTTCTAACGTAAATGCGTAGGGATCGACAAACAGTCGCGCATCCCCGTTAACTGGTATATCCACGAAGTCCAGTTCGGCCTGTCCTTTGGACAAGCTAAAATGGTCGGAGAATCGAACCTCCTTGATCTTGCTAGGCGGCATAGACTAGTCGGGATTTACGACTTAGAGAAACGACCCGAAAACGCACGGTGGAGGACGGATGGACGAAGGCGGTTGGCGCGTTGAAGGTTGTCCGCCACCAACGCTTCCAGTTCTTCGATCACTGACAATCGTCGCTCAAGCTCCGCCACGATGCGCTGTTGTTCAGCAAGGGGCGGAAGCGGAATGGGCAGTTGCTTTAGAGTCTCAATATTGATCCCCGTGTAAGCGATTCCCTTCGTGCGACGAAGCAGCCAAAGTTGAATCGGCGGTGATGCGATCATAGCTGCGACAAACGTCGCCAATTGCGATTTAACGAGTGCAATCATCGCCACCTCGCGCGAAATGTTGAAACCTTTGCAACTACCAGGAACCGCAACGACACCACCGAGTGTTCCGCGCACAGTAACGAGAACTTCGTTCCCGTGCAGAAACGTTCGTTTAAACTCACCGGCAATTGACGGTGAGATTCGTTTTACGCCTTCCAGGTCGAGGCGAAGATGCCGCACATCGCTTGACCGTAATACCGATATGCCATCATCAACCTGTACGCCAAGTTTGATCACACCATATGTAATTGCTCGTGAAGCATCAGAGAGTTGTTCCGCAGTCACCCAGGTCCATCCTTCAGGAAGAGTCGGAAGGTCGACAAGGTCCGGCGCCGCCGGCTCTTTGTATTTCCTTCTGCCGTTCCATTTCTCACGACGTTCTTTGAGGATGCGCTGTAGGAGTTGTTCGCCGGTTTCGTAGCTGCGATTTTCTTGGCGGGCGAGTTCGGCTTCAATGGGAACGAGGCGGCCTTCGCAGGCGGCTTTAAGCACGCTGGCACGGTAGCGTTTGAGTGCGACTTGCACTCGCTTCAGCGACGCCGCTCCTGCATCCAACCGCGTGAACTGCTGCTCAATCTCCGCAACGATGCGCTGTTGTTCGTCAAGCGGCGGAACAAGTAACTGAATTCGCCGTAGCGGAGCTTGCGGCAACTTCAATCGCGTCGTGCCGCTAACGTATTGGCCATAATCGACGCGATTTAACTGATGAAGTAAAAAGGAATTCAATAAAATGCCAGCCTTCCCGCGAAGGACGTGAGCGTGGTTGTTCACCCACGCTTTACCGCGGACGATGTACGCCTTCGGCTTTGCGTGATCGAGAAATGGAGCGCCGTCCTCTCCTAATAACACCAGCTCTTCGTCAAAGATGTAATCGTCGATCCAACCTGCTTGCCCCGTGGCCCCGTAATACGGGACGTCGCCAATTCTTTTTGCCCGTTCTTCGGAGTTAACCGGAACACGTCGTGAATCAAGAATATCGACGGCCTCTCCAAGCGGAAGAGTTTGCCATTCATTGGGCGCGGTTGTTCTGTCGTAAACCATCAGTCAAACTGTGTTCCGCTCACAGCTAGCTCGCAGAGCTTTTCCTTCACAAAGTCGACGAATTCGCGGCCTGATCTGAATTTCTCAATATCGCTACGCTTGACGACAACAACTGAGATTTTCTTCCCGAGTGCCTGCCGAATACGATCGCGAGCGGCGGTTCTCTCCGCCGGATGCCCAGTGACTCCGTTCATCGCGATGAAAAAGCCAAACTCTAAACCGCGTTCTTCGAGCTTGGTCACGAAGTGCGCTATTTCTTGGCTTCCGGCAGGCGTGGACCAGTTCTTGGCTTCGATGAGAATAGTGTTTGGCAGAAAATAAAAGCCAGATGCTGGTTTCTCGTTCCAAATACCAACATCGATCTCTTCAGAATGATAAGGGTTCAAAATGTTCCGCTTGGTGACTGAGATTCCGGGAACGCTTTCCATCAGGTAGCAGGCCAGATCCTCGAAAAGTTGGCCTTTTCTCTTGGTCTTTCGCGCCCTGCGCGATCGCTCCAGCAGATCGCGAATTCTCTTCTGGCTAATCGCGGCCATTTCACATCGCGTGGGCTAGTTTGTTGCGTGCGCTTCGGATGAAGTCAGCGAGAGACTTCTCCTCCAGCGCCGATAACAACTGGGTGGCAGAAACAAATAAAACCAAAGGTGATGCAAGGTTTAGTGTGCTTAGCTCTGGCTGCGAAGGGCCGGTTAGATAAACGACCAACAAGGCCTTGCCGACGGACACGTCTTTCCGCACGAGAAAGTCAGTTCGCAGCGCTCTTGCCGTTCTCAGTTTAAGATCGTTCTTTAGTTCGACCAGGATAGGATTGCCGATTGGATATTCGATTTCATCGAGCCACAATGCCAAATCGTAGCCGCGATCGCGCGCTGCCGATTCCGCGATGACTCGTATTCCTGAATCTCGCAATGCGTCAACTAAAATGGTCTCAAACTCACGTTGTGTGGCGCGTTGACCGAGCGCCTTAATGTGGGCAATTAGCTGCTTAGCGCGATCTGAAAGTGGCCTTGTCTTTTTAGGCTCGCTAGCTTGAACAGTCTGGCGTTTCTGCGGACGCGAAAGTTGTTTTAGGAACGATCGTATTTGGTCCCGATCGTCGAATTTGCACTTTAGAACCGGGAACCCACTCACGTTAGATGGCAGTTCGAAAGAGCGGTCTTGGATCACCGCCACGCGTTTGCGTTGAGCCGACGCATAACCAAGCTCGAAGAGGACGTTGAGGTTATCTGCCTTACCTGATAACACAGCGACAAACAGCTGTGCTTTCTTAATTGCTTTCTCTATTTGCTCTCGGAAGTTGGCACCGCTGATAGGCAACTCGAAAGGCAAAATTGGTCTGAAGCCTTCTGCCTCGAGAGCGGATTTTAAAACGGTCAGGTCGACACTAACGGGGGCTGAGACAAAACACGTTTTCATTCGATTCGACGCTACGCAGCGAGTGTTATGTTGAGTTCTTCCATCAGCGGCCAGAGTTTGTCGCCGAAAGCTTTGTACATTGGGCCGAGAACGTTGTCGGCTTCGAGGTGTTCGCGATCTACGCTGCCGCTGGCGCTGATGTAGTCGCGCATCTTTTCGAGCCATGCGAGTTGACCGGACAGATTCATTTCTTCTCCTTTTTACTCCGGGCAGCCAGCCAGGCACGCCCTTTTTGAGTGAGGCGATATTTCTGAAGGCGGCTGGTGGGTTTGTCGGGGATGGTCATTTCCCAAAAACCGCCAGTGATGGCTGGTGACAAATATGCGGTGCGGAAATGTTCATCGTCACGGAGCGATAGCGCCTGCTGGAGTTCCTGCCGGCTTGCCGCACGAACAATCAGAGGAAGCAGCCTGGCGACTTCCGGTGCAACTTCCGGGGTGACTTCCCGGGTGACTTCCAGGGTGCCTTCGAAAAAGATGCCCCAACGCCACAGTGTCTGAACGAACTGGCTGCCGTCCTGCCGAAATTCGGGGTCTTTGAGACCGGCCTCTTTGCAACGCGCGATCATATCCAGGGTACCTGTTCCGGCACGCTCGATATAGCGGGCGAGGAATAACGGCTCCGCGAGCAGGGGATTCCGCGGAATGGAAGCGTGGGGACGTGTGAGGCGCTCTGGTGTCAGTCCGGGAGGAAGTTCGCCAGGATTCCAGACCTCGAGCCGATCCGAAAAAAGCATGACCTGCACGCTGGCAGTGCTGTCGTAATCGCGATGCGCAACAGCGTTAACGATCGCTTCACTCACTGCATCGCGTGGGAGCTCATATTCCACCGGTGCCTGCGCGCCTTCTGCGCGCGTGCCCACCATCCGCGCGATCTTGGACAACACGAAATCCACGGCTTGGTCCACAAGTTCGAAGCACGTTCCCTTGTAAACTTGATAAGAGGGAATCGGTTTCCGAATTTTGGTGTCGTGAAAGTGCATGCATTTGACTTCAGAACTAAGGAGAAATCTCTGCGGCTGCTGTCCAAAGAGCAGAACAGCGGCGTTCGTCGGCCGACCTTGTTCAAGCAAATTCAGGTGCGCCAGTACATCCTTGGCAGGCGTGTCTTCTGGAACTGAATACTGGCGCTGCCGCGCCTGAGCTAGAAACCACCGGATGTGCTTGTCTTCGATGTCAGCGAGGGTGGCATTGCGGCAAGGAGATGCGTCAAAAGGAAGCGTGCGCAGTTCGCCGTGACGCTCCAAATATTCTACCAGGCTGGCGTAAACGGCTGGGGTGCTCGTAACGCGACGACGAATCACTTGTTTGTCTGCCGTACCAATCAGCTTTTGCATCTTCGGATGGCGGCTTGAATCGTCAACACCAATGATGAAGACGAGCCGTTCCTCTGCACGTTCCGTAGCGCGCACGAATTCGCGCTCTGTGGGCGAAACGCCGGCTGAGTTTTCAACTCCGTACTCGCGGCCGAACAAACCAATGTAGATTGCCGAGCGATCGACTTCCGCGAGATAAACGTCGTCCGCACGCCTATCGGAAGCAGGCAAATCTTCAAACAGAAAAACTTCGAAGAAGCGGCGGAGAAGAGGATCGCCATGTATGTACGCCTTCAACGCCCGGCGCTCGGAAGCGAGCTCCTTTTGGACGCTACTGATAAAGATGCGATGCACGAGAGTTCGTCACGCCACGAGTTTCAGATTTAATTCCCTTGTAGCAAGTCGGCGATACTGCGAATTAAGCCGCCATATTCCACAGACACTGTCTGTGAAATTTGCTTTTTGCTGAATCGTCCTTTTCATGCCGCCAGGGTTAGATTGAGTTCTTCCATGAGCGGCCACAATCCATCGCCGAAAGCTTTGTAGATGGGACCAAGAACGTTGTCCGCTTCAAGATGCTCGCGGTCGACGCTGCCGCTGGCGCTGCGATCGGAGATCAGAGATCGGAAGTCAGCAGTCAGAAAGACAAACCCGCCGAGCGACGATCTCGTCCATACAAAATGCCAGCCGTTGATTAGATACACAGACGAGTCGGTCATTTTCTGCTGCCTTTCTCCAATCGTTCACGAGTCTTTTCGATTTCAGCGGCGAGTAGTTTCTCGTTCGGAAGGGTAAGCTTGTATTCACGGGCGAGAACTTTGTTTGGCAAGCCTTCCAAGGCGTATTTCGCAATGGCGTCGTCCTTCTCCGCGCAAAGGATCAGGCCAACCGGTGGGTTTTCGTCCGGTTGCGTCCAATGTTCGCGAGCGTAGTTGAGATAGAGGTGCATCTGGCCGGCGTCGGCGTGGGTGAACTTGCCGACCTTCAGATCAATAACGACGAGGCAGCGCAGTTTGCGGTGAAAGAAAAGGAGATCGACGCGATACCATTCCCCGCCAATGCGCAACCGGCGCTGGCGGCCGATGAAAGCAAAATCGGCTCCCAGCTCGAGCAGGAAGATTTCCAAATGCCGCAGAAGCGCTTCCTCGAGATCGCTTTCAGAGTATTCGTCTTTTAAGCCAAGGAATTCGAGAACGAGCGGGTCGCGCACTTCTTCATCGGCAGAGATTGAATCTCCCTCGGAGGCAACGGCGCCTTTGCGCAGCATGGCGTTTTTGTTTCGCGAGAGAGCGGTGCGTTCGTAAAACTGCGAGGCAATCTGGCGATCGAGCTGGCGGACGCTCGACCCGCCGCGCAGGGCTTCGGCCTCATAGAACTTCCGCGCCTGGTCAGTTTTCAGCGAGAGCAGTCTGACGTAAGCCGACCAAGGGAGAGGGAAACGCGCAGCGAGGACCACGAGGTTCGAGGCCATTGCGGGCGATTTCCGAGACAGTGTCGCGGAAATGTTCGGTCCACCTGATTCGAGCAACGGTGTCGCTCGATTTTGAATGGCCGATTTACGCGACGACGTCGCGTATTTCTGCGCGGAAATTTCCGAGACACTGTCTCGGAAATCTCTGCCGGAGGATAGGCGACGTAGAAGCGTCGCATTATCTCCAGATTGTCGACCGAAAAGCCTCGCCCAAATCGAGCAGTGAGATCGGCAGAAAGTTGGGCGAGAAGTTGTTCGCCGTACCCCGCGCGCTCTTCGCCTTGCTGTTCAAACTCAACGATGCGCCGGCCGATGTCCCAATAGGTGGCGGTCATCAGTGCATTGACCGTGCGCGCCGCACTGCGCCGGGAAGCTTCCAAAAGTTCGGCGATCCCGCCGATCAAGCCGCGGTATTCCCCAGACACCGTCTGGGGAATTGCCAAGGGACGAGACTTCTTCTTCTTCACGCGGCGAGGGTGAGGTTGAGTTCTTCCATCAGCGGCCACAGTCCATCGCCGAAAGCTTTGTAGATGGGGCCGAGAACGTTATCGGCTTCGAGATGCTCGCGATCGACGCTGCCGCTGGCGCTGATGTAGTCACGCATCTTTTCCAGCCAGGCGAGTTGGTCGGAGGTGAAGCGTCGCACTGCCAGAGTGAGTTGCAGGCTTCTTCTCCGAGCCATGTGATCGAAACGTGGCGGACGTGTTCTTCGAAAGGTTCGAGCGGAGTTGTGGGTTCGATAGCGGTGCGGACAAGCGAGACGAGATCGGTGAAGCGGCGGGTTTGTGATTTGATTCGACGGACGGCTCGGAGAGCCATCCCTACCTGTTTCGAATGCGTGCCAAATTGTTGGGACAGGTTGAGGGCCGAACTCGGGTTTTAGTTTGGCTTCGAGTTCGCGAAGCGATTCTTCCGTAAGTCGTTTCTTGAATGGGCGGCTGTAGAGAATCTGGAGTGCTTCGATCTCGGCTTTGTGTTGCTCGATGTAGTCGCGGAATGAGCTGAATCGTGTCGCGCGCAGCTTCGCTTGTTTTCGCGTCGGCGCCGGCAAAGAGGAGTTTGTCTTGCGAGACGGTGTCGATGGTTTGGTCGGCGGCGCGTTGGATTGCGAGGATTTTGTTTCGGAGATCGGGATTGGTGGCGATTAGTTTGGCTGCTTCCTTCGCGAGTTTCTCGGATGCGGATTGCAGATCGGTCTGTTCCAGCGGACGCCCCGGCGGTCGCGCCCTACCAGCTTCAGCTTCGATCTTATCGGGATCGATCGCGTCGAGAAGATCGCGCGCGATGGTCGAGAGCGTTTTGCCGCCGGAAAGTTTTTCTACTTCGGCGCGAACATCGGGTTCGATGCGCTTCTCCAAGTCGGATAAGTCTGCCGGCTAACGAAGAGAGTAACTCGGGTTCACGCGCGCCAATGGCGATGTGTTCCATCAGTTTCTCCAGCGGCACGCTTGGTTTTTGTTCAAGCGGGCGTGAGTCGGTCTTATCGCGTTCGCAGACGCCTACGGCATCGACGATGACGAAGTGCGTTTTTGTTTTTGCGTCGGGCGTGACGGATTGGAAGTCGGTGTCGGAGATGACGCGGACGCCGCGGCCTTTCATCTGCTCGAAGAAGCTGCGCGATTTCACCGAGCGCATGAACATCACGATCTCGAGCGGTTTGATGTCGGTGCCGGTGGCGATCATGTCGACAGTGACGGCGATGCGCGGGTTCGGACTATTGCGGAATCGTCTGAATCAATTCTTTCGGCGAAGCGCCGGTGGTGCGGTAGGTGATCTTTTGGCAGAAGTCGTTTCCTTTATCGAACTCTTCGCGCACGATCTTCACGATGTCGTCGGCGTGTGAGTCGTCCTTGGCGAAGATGAGTGTCTTCGGAACGGTGGTGCGGCCGGGAAAGATTTCGGTGAAGAGACGGTCGCGAAAGGTGCGGATGACCGTGCGGATTTGATCGGGCGCGACGACGGCGCGATCAAGCTCGTTAGGCGCATAGGCGAGGTCTTCGTCGAGCTGTTCCCAGCGAACTTTGCGGGTGAGGCGGTCGCGTTTATCGACATAGAAACCTTTCTCGACGCGGCTGCCCGCTGCCGTGATCTCGGTGTCGATCTTGTAAACGTCGTAGTGGACGTTCACGTTGTCGGTGACGGCGTGCTCGTGTCCGTATTCCATGACGAGGTTCTTATTAAAGAAGCCGATGGTCTGCTTCGAAGGCGTGGCGGTAAGGCCGATGAGATAGGCGTCGAAGTATTCGAGCACCTGGCGCCAGAGATTGTAGATGGAGCGGTGGCATTCATCGGTGATGATGAAGTCGAAGGTCTCGATCGGGACGTGCGGGTTGTAAACGACCGGCGGTGGCTGTTTCCAAAGCGACTCGCGGAGCTCGTAGCCGGAGCGTTCGTCGATCTCGGGGTCGATCTCTTCGCCGCGCAGCATGGAGTAAAGGCGCTGGATGGTGGAGATGCAGACGCGGCTGACCTTGTCGAGCTGCGACGATTGCAGGTGCTGGACGTTGTAAAGCTCGGTGAACTTGCGGCCGTCGTCGGGCGTGACGAACTGCTGGAATTCTTTCAGGGTCTGGTCGCCGAGGTTGCCGCGGTCGACGAGGAAGAGGACGCGGCGCGCGCCGGCGAGCTTGATGAGGCGGTAAACGAAGTTGACGGCGGTGTAGGTCTTGCCGCTGCCGGTGGCCATCTGGATGAGGGCGCGGCGTTTGTTGGCGGCGAGGGAGCTTTCGAGGTTGTGGATGGCTTCGATCTGCGCGGACCAGAGATTCACTCTTCGGCATCTGATCCGAAGTCGGAAGATTCGCGAGGCGGGTGTTGAGTTGGTGATCGGGTTCGAGGTATTCGAGGAGCGTCTCGGGCTGGTGAAATGCGAAGACGTTGCGGCTCTTCGGATCAGGGATCGAGCTGGTTGGTGAACTGCGTTTCGACACCGGTGCTTTCGTAAGCGAAGGGAAGCGGGTCGCGCCATTTCGGGTAAATATCGAGCAAACCTTTGCCGTATTTGCCGGATTGTTCTTCGACGCCGGTGAGCGTGTAGCCTTCAGGCTTCGCTTCGACTGTGCCAATATGGCTTTGCCGTCAACAAAAAGGAGGTAATCGACTTCGTCGCGATCTTTCAAAAGCGCTTCGCGGACGGCGACACCTTGCGCCGCCGACAAGATTGATCGTCTTGCGATCCTGAAGTATCCAACCGCAATGCTGTAAGCAGCTTGTCGATGTTCTCGCGCGCAAGCTCTTCTGGGGAAGGCATGGAAAGCGCGGAGAATAGCAGAAATGAAAAAAAGTAGGAAGGAAGAAGTAAGCCGCAAGGCGGCGATTTTTGATGTTCGAGGTTTCCGCCTGCGCGTCGGCTTCGGCGCGACAAGTGATGTTTGATGTAGGTGCAGACGGGCAGTCGCCTACGTTCAAACTGCGGCGCGCAGGTTGGGAAACGCGCGCTCCAATTGAAACTCGCTCATTGCCCACGTTGACTCATGTGCTCCCGCCCATTTCGACCTCTCGGTTTAGCCCATCGATGTCGCTCGCGTCCCCGCGGCTCCGTTCACTCGCTGCTTCCCTCGCAGCTTTACCTTCTATGTCGCTCGCCCCGCTCGCTCCGTTCGCGAGCGGGCGACGTGATGCGCAGCAGATCAAAAGTTCGGTTCCATTCGAGCTGAATGCCAAAAATCCATCACTTCGATCAGACGATTTTCGCGGTGCACGCGATAGTAGATAAAATAAGGATCGCACCGCAGGCGCCGGACATTCTTGCGCTTACGGTAGGGCGTTCCTAATTCTGGGAATTCCGAAAGCAACTCGGCGCGGTCGATCAGATGTATTGCAAAGGTGCTGGCAGTTGCGGGGTCGTCGTCGGCGATGTACCGAACGATGTCCTCCAGTCGCGCGATTGCGGTAGGCGCGAAAACTACTTTGTAAGCCATTCGCCCACCATCTCGCGAACTCGCTCGACGGGGACACCGCGGCCTGCATCAAGCTCGGTAGCTGCTTTATCAAGTGAAGCGAGTAAAGCTGCTTCTTCTCTTTCAGACATCCGGGGTTGATCTTGCGATCGAAGCCACGCGGCAAGAGCAGATCGTTCCTTGGCCGGCAATTTGTCGATCGCCTCTTGAATCTCGGTAATCGTGCTCACGTTAACATTATTGCAGGGTTCCTTGGCCAAGGCAATCAAGTCGGTGATTCGTCATTCGTGGAAAGACAGGATGAATTAAGAAGGAAGACGGGGGGAAGGAGGAAACATTGAGGAATGCGGATTGCGGAGAGGAAGAATTAGGAAGTTCGCCGCGCCGAATGGAGCCGCAGGGACGCGAGCGACGTAGAACACGTCGCGATCGAGGGAACGGAGCTTTTGGGGAAAGCGACATAGAGGGCAAAGCCGCAATGGGTAGCGGCGAGCGAGCTGGGAAGCGAACGAGTTTCAATCGCGGGGGTAGACGGCAACGCAGCTAGGGTAGCTGGCGCAAGCACCGGGCGGTGCGAGTGATCATCGGCAAGCCGAGAGGCCGAATGGAGCTTTTGGGAAAAGCGACATAGAAGGCAAAGCCGCGAGGGTAGCGGCGAGAAAGCGGGGAACGCGAACGAGTTTCAAAGGAGCGGGAGCGAGTAAGTCAACGGAGCCGCGGGGACGCGAGCGACGTAGATGGGCAAACCGACAGGTCGAAACGAGCGGGAGCGAATGAGTCAATCCCCGCACACAGGCGGGCAGGCTGTCCGTTGGCGGATTTGATTTCGGATGTGAACTTTGGATTTCACAATCAGGAAACCAGGAAAGCAGGAAGCAAGGCCGCAGGCGCGGCGACCGGATCGGTGATCAGCGAACGGCGAACGGCGATCAGTGATCGGTGATCGGAGGTCAGTTGCCAGGCATTGGAGATCGGAGGTCAGCCGCCTGCGTTGAAACTGCGGCGCGATACCGGCGTTGCGTGAATTTCGATTTCATCGGAGGGATTGCATCAGTTTCTCTAAAATCTCTCCTCGCGTGGAATCGGACACGTGACCAATCTTTTTTCGAATGAGGCCCTGATGGATCGTGAAGATCTTACTCAGCTTGATGATCGATGGTTTCGGCAAACCGGTCTCTTTCAATTCGTTGCCCGATAACCAACACTTCATCGTCGCCTGGCGTTGAGGGGATCTGCGAGGTAATCGCCGCCACGACAAGATCGGGACGTACCTTGTTTGATCGATCGGGAGAAAGAATCAAAGCCGGCCGCTGTTTTATCGCGCTCAGATCGGTGAATGGAAACGGCACAAGAACAACATCGCCTTGGCTAAAGCTCGTCGTAGGTGGCATCCTCGGGGTTGTTCCAGAACTCGAACGCGGGCTCGGCGGCTTTGAGCCAGGCGACATCGTCCGGCTGAATTTTTAGATGCGACGGCAAATCGTGAAGGAGCCGCATTTGGTCGCGCACATCCAAGTGCTCGATTGCCTGGCTGATTTCCTGAACCGTCACTCACAGCTAGAATTTAACCCAAAATTTCCGGGTGAGAAGCGCGGAAAAGATCAGAAAGTGCGCTCAGCGCGCGCGCAATTAAGAAGTAAAAAGGAAGAATGGAGCGACTGGGAGAAGCGACATAGAAGGTAAAACTGTGAGGGTAACAGCGAGCGATAGCGGGAGAGAGCGAGTTTCAATTATAAGCCGCAAGGCGGCGATTTTTGATGTTCGAGGTTTCCGCCTGCGCGTCGGCTTCGGCGCGACAGGGAGACCGGGTGGGCACAAAGTTCGCTGTAATTTGTGAGGTTCACGATATAAAGTTCTGCGATGAGCCTCCGATATCAGATCGTGCTTCATAAGTCGGACGAAGGTTACGCAGTGAATTGCCCAGCGCTTCCCGGTTGTTGGTCCCAAGGAGAAACCGAGCAGGAAGCGATGCAGAACATTCGCGATGCCATTGAGGATTATCTTGCCGCGGTAAACGAAAGTGTCCGTGGTTCCGACGTGCGCGAAGTTGAAGTGTCGGTTTAACAGATGCCGAAAATTCCCGGTATCAATCATCTCCGGGCTGTGCAGGCGCTCGAAAAGGCGGGATTCCACATTGTGCGCCAAGGCAAACACATCGTCATGAGCGACGGTTCGCATTTCATCACTATACCGCGTCACAATCCGGTAAACGCGCTGACAATGGGCGGAATCGTCAAAGACACCGGAATGTCCGTAGAAGAATTTCGCAACCTCCTATAGCGGAGAAGCGACGAAAAGGTAGAAGGATGAACTAAAGGCCGCAGACGTGGCGATGCTCAACGTCAGATGTTTCCGCCTTCGCGTCGGCTTCGGCGCGACAAGTGATGTTCGATGTAAAGTTGATTGTTGATCGACCAAGAAGGCAGAGATCTGTTTTGCGCGGAATCGGTCGGTGCAGTAATATCCATTTGTGACCCTGAAGGTGCTCATTCATAAAGCGGAAGAAGGTGGGTACTGGGCGGAAGTGCCAGCATTGCCGGGCTGCGTGTCGCAGGGCAATACAGTAGACGATGTCCGCGCGAATATTCGTGAAGCGATCGAAGGTTGGCTGCTCGCTGAGGAAGGCACAACCAAGGCAGGCGCGGCCGATCGAGTGCTCGAAGTGACAGTGTGAAGCAGGTCTCGGGGCGCGAGCTTGCGTAAGTTATTCAGCGGCGTGGTTGGACATTGGCTCGGGTTCACGGCCGCTCCATTCTTGTCGCCCTAGCGGTTACTCAGTGAGCTCCGGGACTTGCTCGTCTTCGTATTTCTCGATGAGCACGCCTAACACATCCATCAGCGAAGCAAGCGGATGATTTTCGTCTTCGCCGACTTCGTCCGTGACCCGATCGAGCAATTCCACCATCTCCCGATAATCCGCATCGCTATGAGGCACCCGGACGGCACGTGATATCGGTGGCCAGGCTTCTGTCACTCGTTCAAGTTCGGCGGTTGACATATCATTTTTTCCATTTGCCAGCGTCGTACTCCTGATGGGTCAAGACGTGGCGGATGTAAATCTTGTTTCTATTATAATGTACTGCGCCAACCAGTCGAACTTTGTTGCCTCCAATATTAAACACCGTGAATTTTTCAACTTGGTCGGCGTGAGGAAAAGTCTCGCGCAGTTGCGCGAAATTCTGAAACCGCCTCTTTCGCATAATCCCGTACCAACGCGCGAGAGATGATTTGGCGTCCGGGTGTTTTTCCGCGAACTCATTCAAGCGTTTCCGTGTAATGACATGCATTACCGAGGCGCAACATTATCCAAAGCTTTTTCTGATGAGAAGCCGCAATCGGAAGCAGATGGTTGATTGTTGAGAGAGAACTGGCAAGCGGGGCGCTTGCCCTACAAATTTCCTGTGTTCCTGAGAAAGAGATGTTGCTGGTTAGCAAATCCGGGGGAGTTGTTCACCGGAAAGCATATCTACGACGCGCGTACCGCCCACGCGGGTTTTCATCATCACGAATCCGGGATGTTCGTCCACGACTTCACCGATAACTGCGGCGTCTTTGCCTAATGGCTGGGCGCGCAGAGCCTTCAACGCAGAATCCACATCTTCCTGCGCGACAATCGCCAGCAATTTGCCTTCGTTCGCCACATAAAGCGGATCCAGCCCGAGAATTTCGCAGGCGCCTTTTACTTCTTCGCTGATGGGGATCGACGCTTCATCAAGGAGCATCCCTACTTTTGCCGTTTGCGCGATCTCAGTGAGCGCACTGGTCACACCGCCCCGAGTCGGATCGCGCAAGACGTGAATATCGATTCCGTTAGCAAGAATCGCAGCGACAAGTTCATGCAACGGAGCGCTGTCGCTGGCGATCTCGGTTTCGAACTCCAATCCTTCGCGCACTGACATGATGGCAATGCCGTGCACGGCGATCGGTCCGCTGATGATGATTTTGTCGCCAACCGTCGCGCGTGCCGGACTGATGTTTACTTCGTTCGGCACAATGCCGATGCCCGAAGTGTTTATGAAAATTTGGTCTGCTTTGCCGCGATCGACCACCTTTGTATCGCCTGTAACGAGCTTCACGCCGGTGCTATCGGCGGCAGCGTGCATCGATTGCACGACGCGCCAGAAATCTTCCATCGGCAGACCTTCTTCCAGGATAAAGCTGGCCGAGAGATAAAGCGGGCGCGCCCCGCACATGGCAAGATCGTTGATCGTGCCGTGCACCGCGAGTTTTCCAATGTCGCCACCGGGAAAGAAAATCGGACTAACGACGTACGAATCCGTGCTAAACGCGACGCGTTCGCCGTTCAGCGAAAAAATGGCGCCGTCATGCAATGGCTCGAGCAGCTCGTTGCGGAATTGGGGCAGTATCATCTTCTCGATGAGCTGATGACTGAGTTTTCCGCCGCTGCCGTGAGCGAGGACAATCTCCTTGTAATTAGTGATCGGCAGCGGACAGGAAGCGCCGAGAAGAGAGGCGTCGTCCATTATTCAAATGACGTCGTCGGCACCGAGGGCGATGTGGATCAAATCCCAAAGCACGTGCACCAGTGTAGCGTGCACTTCCTGAATTCGGTGGATACTATAGGACGGCACGATGAAGCAGTAATCCGCGACCTCCGGGAAGCGGCCGCCGTCTTTTCCGCCCCATGCGATAGTAAGCATTTGTTTCTTGTGCGCTTCTTCCAAAGCGTAAATCAGATTGGGTGATTTGCCGCTGGTGCTTACGGCCAGCGCCATGTCGCCGGGTTCGCCTAACAAACGAAGTTGATTCACAAAAGCGCGTGAGAAATCGATATCGTTACTCACCGCTGTCATCGTCGCGATGTCGGTCATCAACGAAATAACCGGAAAGGCTGCCCGTTTCTCGATAATGGGATGAGTAAACTCCACCGCAAAGTGAAGCGCGTCGCACAAACTGCCGCCGTTGCCCATGGTGAGCAGCTTTTTTCCGTCGGTGAACCGTTTCGCCATGTCGCGGCTCAGTCGTTCGATGTCGTCGGCATATTTTTCGAAAAACTTTTCCTTCATCTCCACGCTTTCGCCGCACTTGCGCAGAATCTTGTCGCGGAAGCTTTCGTTTTGCTTGTCGATCTTGTTTTCGACAGCCGTTGTCATGGCGCAGCGACCGCAGGTTCCGGTTTCTCCAAGTGCCGCCCGTAAGCGTAATACGCGGCGCACGCGCCTTCGGCGGAAACCATGGTCGCGCCGAGCGGATGTTCGGGCGTGCATTGTTTGCCGAACGCCGGACAATCGTGCGGCTTTTTCACGCCCTTCAATACCAGGCCGCTGATGCAAACCTCCGGTTCCTGGGTGTCGATCTCTTTGGTCTCAAAAATCCGGTCGGCGTCGTAATCCCGAAATTCGTAACGCAATTTGTAGCCGCTTTTCGGAATCGAACCGACTCCGCGCCATTTTCGATCGCACACTTCAAAAACATCGTTCACCAGTTTTTGCGCCACCCGGTTGCCGTCGCGTTCAACGACTCGCGGATATTGATTTTCTACCTTGTGCATCCCGGTTTCGAGCTGGCGCACGGTCATCAAAACGCCTTCTAGAATGTCGATCGGCTCGAATCCAGTGATCACGATCGGAACCTTGAAACGATCGGCGATTGGTTCGTACTCGTGGTAGCCCATTACCGTACAAACGTGGCCGGGCCCCAGAAATCCCTGCACCCGATTCAGCGGCGATTGAAGGATGGACGCGATCGCCGGTGGCACAAGCACGTGTGAAACCAGGATCGAGAAATTTTTGATTCCCTGTTTCCGGGCTTGAAAAACCGACATCGCGTTGGCGGGCGCGGTCGTTTCGAAGCCGATGGCAAAGAAAACGACTTTCTTGTCCGGATTTGCGCGCGCGATCTTCAAACAATCGATCGGCGAATACACCACGCGGATATCCGCGCCACGTGATTTCAAGATCAAGAGATCATCTTTTGAACCGGGCACGCGGAGCATGTCACCGAATGAACAGAAAATCACACCCGGTCGCTGCGCGATGGCGTGCGCTTTGTCGATCATCTCCAGTGACGTGACGCAAACCGGACAGCCGGGTCCGTGCACGAGCTCGATGGTGTCCGGCAACAAACGATCGATCCCATACTTGACGATGGTGTGCGTTTGCCCGCCGCAGACCTCCATCAAGACCCATGGCCTGGTGGCTATGCGACGAATTTCATCGACGATTTTTGTCGCCAGTGCCTCGTCTCGATATTCGTCGAGAAATTTCATGTGCTGTCGGCCGCTCCCTCGGTGGACCACGGATCCACGTCAGGTGTATCCAGTTCACCGAGTTGTTTCATTTCTTCGAGAAGTTTGTAGGTCCGTTCGGCTTCTTCCTCGTTCACTTTGCTGAGGGCGAAGCCGACATGAACAAGGACGTAATC
The DNA here is from genome assembly GCA_963757675.1 of uncultured Verrucomicrobiae bacterium. Taxonomy (GTDB): domain Bacteria; phylum Verrucomicrobiota; class Verrucomicrobiia; order Chthoniobacterales; family UBA10450; genus Udaeobacter. The sequence continues at coordinate 237,598 of CAVWTH010000005.1, forward strand.
GCCGGTTTGAACTTCCGGGGTGTATTCAAGGCACACTTGTTTCACAATTCCCCCGAAGTTGGCTTTTCCCATCCGAACGCCATTCGAATCGCTGGCTATCTCGATCAACTTACCTGGAATCGCGAGACACATAATCAGACTTCCCTTTGTCGACTCTCGCAATAGCCACTCCGTCGCACAACAAAACCGTATCACCAATTCGGACGCCGGTCAGTAGCCCAATTGAGACCTCCTTGATTGCGCCGCCAATTTTGATACGCGCCATTTTCATCGGGTCGCGTTCATTGAGGCCGACAACTTCTCCGTAAATCAAGTTCACGATCAACCGCTGGCTAGTTCATTTTCGCAGTCCTGCCTGCCGCCACGCATTGGCCCAGCGAAATCCCGCCGTCATTTGGGGGAATCCGCTGATGCCAGTAGGGCTGAAATTTTTCTTCGCGAAGACGGGCTACCAGATGTTCGGTCAGGTAACGATTTTGAAAGCAGCCGCCGCTGAGAACGATTCCTGGCGTCCCGATTTTTTTAGCGACGGCAACCGTGGCTTCAACCAAACCGTTGTGAAATTTCGCTGAAACGCGGCCGGCGTCTTCGCCTCCGGCGACGTTATCAAGAAGCTCGCGAATGGCTGGTTCGCAATCCACAACCATTGGCGCTGTAGCGGTCACCACAAATGAATACGCATCTGCGATATCGCCCTGCCGTGTGAATTCCAGTTCCATAGCGGCTTGTCCTTCAAAACTGGAGGTCTGCCGCAGTCCAAGCAGCGCAGCGGCTGCGTCGAACAGTCGACCGACACTCGAAGTCAGCGGCGCGTTGATCTCTTTTTCCAGCATTTGCCGAAGCAGCGATTTTTCTTCTTCGGAGAAATCGAACGCCAAGTGTGCAAAATCCCACGCGCCGTCGCCAAAAATTTCGTAAAGCAATCCCAGCGCGCTACGCCGTGGCTCTTTTATCGCGCGATCGCCACCCGGTAATCGAAATTGTCTGAAATGCGCGACGCGTTCGAAAGAACCATCCCTTTTTACGAGTAAGAATTCACCGCCCCAGATCGTTCCATCCAAGCCGTAGCCGGTGCCGTCCCATGCCACGCCAAGCGCCGGGGCCTCAATCTCGTTTTCTGCCATGCAAGCGACGACGTGCGCAAAATGGTGCTGGACTGGTTTGTTAGGCAATCCGAGCTGCGTCGCGAATTTCGTCGAAAGATAATCCGGGTGCATATCGCAGGCGATGAGGTCGATCCTGGCGTCGTAAAGGCGCGGCAGATCCTGCGCTGAACATTGAAACGCGGCGTACGCTTGTTTCGTTTCGAGATCGCCGATGTGCTGACTGATGAAAACGTTGTTGTCGATCTTTAGCGCGACAGTGCTTTTCAAGTGCGCACCAACGGCAAGAATAGTTTTCGATTCCCGGTTTTCGATTCTCGATTTGATCGAAATCGGCAACGGCGCGTAGCCGCGAGCGCGACGCAGGAGCATTTCACGGTCGCACATGACGCGCACAATCGAATCATCTACATGACGCACGATTGGACGGTCGTGAACAAGGAAAAGATCCGCGATTCCGCGCAGTCTTTGAAGTGCTTCGTGTTCGTCAACACAGATTGGTTCGTCGCTCAAATTGCCGCTCGTCGCGACGACCGGGAAACCGAGTTCACGCATCAGCAAGTGATGCAACGGTGAATACGGGAGCATCACTCCAAGGTTCGGATTTCGCGGGGCGATCGACATTGCCAATTGCCAATTGCCGATTGCCGATTGCTTTCGCAGCAGCACGATCGGTGCTTCAGCCGAAACCAGCAGACGTTGTTCGACATCGGAAACTGCGCAGTCAGCCCTAATCGCATCGAGCGAGGGATACATGAGCGCGAATGGTTTTTCTTCGCGACGTTTGCGTTCCCGCAGGCGCGTCACGGCGTCTTCCTTGCGTGCGTCGACAATGAGCTGAAAGCCGCCAATGCCTTTAAGTGCAATGATTTTGCCAGCGCGAATCGCGTCGACAGCGCTTCGCAAAGCGTTGTCGCGCTCTGAAATTGTCGCACCATTTTCATCCCAGAGCTGCAATTGCGGACCGCACTTCGGGCAAGCGTTCGGTTGCGCGTGAAAACGGCGGTCGAGCGGATCGTGATATTCATGGTCGCACTCCGGACACATCACGAACTTCCTCATCGACGTGTTCGACCGGTCGGTACGGCAGCGCTTCGATGATTGAAAATCGCGGGCCGCAATTTGTGCAGTTGGTGAACGGATAGCGAGAACGGCGATTCGTTGAATCGAAAATCTCGCGGAGACAATCCACGCACGTGGCGATGTCGGGGAGAATCAATGCAGACTTATCTCCGCCAGTTTCGCTTTCCTTGATCTCGAACCCGCCGTAACCAACTGTGTCGAGAAAAGATGATTCAAAACTTTGAATAATGGCGCGCGGCGGTTTTTCTTTTCTGAGCCGAATTGCAAATTCATCCAGAGCGGCACGCGGACCTTCCAATTCGACGAAGACGCCTTGCGAAGAATTCGAAACCCAGCCTTTGAGTTTCAGCTCCGATGCGAGTCGATAAACGAAGGGGCGAAAACCAACGCCCTGGACCGCGCCGCGCACAGTGATTTTCAACCGCTCGCAATTCATGGCGAGCCGTTTCGGCTAACGAAACAAGCCGTCAACAAAACCGATTTGATAGAAGAGAAACAGACCAAAAATCAAACTGAGCATGCCAGCGGCAGCCCCCACATAACGGTTAAAAAGGCGGAATCGATTTGCTGAATACCTGATTGGAGCGGCGATGGTCGCGGTAATCAGCATCATTCCCGCGATCGTGCCGACGCCGAAGATCGACAGGTAAAGCAGGGCCCAGATTGGATTGCGAATAACGGGCAAGACGAGCAGTGCAACCGCAGCAGAGCCGGCCAGGCCGTGGACGATGCCCACGATGATCGGCCTGAGGATATGATAGAAGTGCGACCGACCGAAGCGTCGATCCAAGCGCGCGGTGGGCACGTCGCCTTCAGTGTGCCCGTGCTTTTCCGGATTATGTCCATGGGGATGGCTGTGAATGAAATCTCCGTGCCGGTGAGTATGTTCGTGAACATGTTCGTCAGGTGAAACCGAATCCACGCTCCGCCGGAACGCTCGGAGATTCAGCCAGCCCAGTAAAACCAGCATGAGCGCGACGCAAAATTCCAATCCCATTCCCAGCCGCTTCGGGATTACGACGCCGAACAAGATAATCGCTCCGCCCACTACCAGCAGGGTGATGCTATGTCCGATTCCCCAGAAAATTCCGGTCATGGCCGCGCTGCCGATTTGACGTTGTCTGCTAACAATAGTCGTTACCGCAACGACGTGATCGGAATCGGTGGCGTGCCGCATGCCGAGAAAAAAGCCGAGAAATAGAATTGAAAGCAGAGTCATGACGGCACCGGTTCGCTTTGGCTAAACTTGATCGACTTGATGGCGCATTCTTTTCCCTGTGTTTCTTCGACCGTCTTGCTGCACGACGGGCACTGAAAGGTCACCACCGGCGCACCCGCAAGAATATCGTCCCAATATTTCGGCCGACCGCGATAGGAGCAATGCGGGCATTCCACAAACGCTTCGATCTTGTCGATTCGCAGACTCGATCCTTCAAGCGGCGTTTCTTTGGTGATCGATTCGTAGCAAAAACGCAGCTGATCGTGCTCGATGTGGCTGAGCTCGCCGATCTCGAGCCGAACTTCGCAGATTTTCTTGTCCGGATTTTCGCGAACGAATTCGGAAAGTTTCTCGACCAGGTTCGCGGCGATCGAGAATTCGTGCATGGAATCTAGACCGCGAGCAAAGCGGCGGCGACTTCCTCAATTCCCTCCCCGGTTTTGCAACTGGTCGGAATGACTTTGATATCGGGCTTCAATTTGTGCACGTCACTCACAAGATCATTTACGCTCACCTCCATCGCCCTGGCCATGTCGACCTTGTTGATGACGACAATCTGCGCGCCGAGAAACATGTGCGGATGTTTGCGCACCATCCACGGACCCTCGGTGACACTTACGACGACCACGCGCGCCTTAGAGCCCAGCGGAAACTCGGCCGGGCAAATCAGGTTCCCGATGTTTTCGATGAAAAGAAGCTTCACCTCGTCGATATCAATCTTGCGCAGACCTTTGCCGACAAGATTCGCATCCAGATGGCAACCGTTGACGGTGGCAATCTGAACAACCGGTACATTCTGTTTTGCGATTGCGTCGGCGTCGTTGCTCGTCGTCGCATCTCCGTTAAAAACGGCAACGCCCATTTTGTCTTTCAGTTTTTCGACCAGCCTTGCGATCAACGTCGTCTTGCCCGAACCGATCGCGCCCATGAAATCGATTGCTGTCGTTCCATGCTGATCCAATAAGGCACGATTCTCTTTCGCCAGCTTCTCGTTCGCCTCGAGGAGGCTATGTTCGAGTTCGATGTCGTAGATCTCGTCCGGCGACGCCTCGATCGTCGCCTGTATCCCGCCTTTGTTAGCCATGAATCAGTGGGCCAACCCGGCGAGGCCCGTCGGCGTGTGCATTTTCTTCAGCACCTTGCCATCGCCCAGATACATGTGAACGCCGCATGGCAGGCATGGATCGAAGCTGCGCACCGCGCGCATGATGTCGATGCCCTTGAATTTGTCAGGGCCGTTTTCCTCAAAGATCGGCGTATTTTGCACGGCGTCTTCGTAGGGTCCCGGCGTTCCATAAATATCGCGCGGATTCGCGTTCCACGGCGTTGGAGGATAGGGATGATAATTTGCGATCTTGCCGCCGCGAATGACGAGGTGATGCGAAAGAACACCGCGGACAGCTTCGTGGAATCCGCAACCAATCGCTTCGTCTGGAACTTTGAACGGCGTGAACGTGGCCGTACGTCCGGCGTGCACTTCTGCGATTGCCTTCTCGAAGAAGTAATAGGCGCAGGCCGCAGCATACGCCTGGAAATAGGTGCGAGCGCGGTCGCGCTCGATGGCGTTACTCCACTTCGGAATGCGCCACGTAAATTCAACTTCCGGTTTTGTCGCCGTCTTCGGCAAACGAATGCGCACCGTTTTGTCCCCGGGCGCTTTGACGTAACCGATATCGACCAAACCGGCGAGAGCCGTTGCCCACAAGCGGGCGATCGGCCCGCCTCCTGTGTCGAGTGCGAGGTGATCGCCGGTGCGTTTATCGAGCCAGCGCGGCGACATGACCCAGGTGTAATTTCCACCGAAGTCGCGTTTCTGTGGTTTAGGAATGGTGGTTTGATTCCAGGGATGCCGACGATCGACGGGATTGCCTAACGGATCGTTTTTCACGAACACTTCGCCGGTCTCACCCCAATCTTCATAATACGAGGAGCCAAGCAGAATGCGGATGCCCAGATTAATATCGACTAGGTTGGTGGTGACCAGTTCGCCATCCACAACGACGCCGGGCGTAACGTACATCGCCTTGCCCCATTCATTCATCGTCTTGTAGTTGTAATCGCAAACGTCCGGATCCTGGAACGAACCCCAACAACCTAACAAGATGCGGCGTTGACCGACTTGTTCGTAGCCGGGCAGGGCTTCGTAGAAAAAGTCGAACAAGTCGTCATGCAGCGGCAGGCACCGTTTCATAAACTCGGCGTATCGGGCCAGACGCACCATGTAATCGGTGAAAACCTGAATCGACGGCACTGTGCCTACACCACCCGGATAAAGTGTCGAAGGATGAACGTGGCGTCCTTCCATCAAACAAAACATCTCCCGCGTGTAACGGCTGACTTGTAACGTCTCGCGGTAAAATTCGCCTTCGAACGGATTCAACGCGTGCATAATGTCGGCGATGGTCCGATAACCGTGGTCCTTTGCGTGGGGCGCCTCTGTTCTTTGCGCTTTTTCCCAAACACCAGGATTTGTTTCTTTCAACATCATCTCGCAGAAATCGACGCCGACGAGATTGTCCTGGAAAATGTTGTGATCGAACATGTACTCGGCTGCCTCACCGAGATTCACGATCCATTCACCAAGCGGCGGTGGCTTCACTCCGTAGGCCATTTGCTGGGCATAACAGGAGCAAGTCGCGTGATTGTCCCCGCAGATGCCGCAAATCCGGCTGGTAATAAAGTGAGCATCGCGCGGATCCTTGTTCTGCATGAAGATGCTGTAGCCACGGAAGATGGAAGAGGTGCTATAGCATTCGACTACCTGCTTGGTGTCGAAGTTAATCTTGGTGAAAATGCCGAGACTGCCCACGATTCGCGTGATGGGGTCCCAATTCATCTCAACGATGTTCCCCTGCGGTGCGGATGTCCCTCTCTGCGGTGCGGTGATTACTTCAGGCATAAATATCTCCTTTTAGTTGCGACTCTGTCCGTAAAATTTGGATTCGTATCCAGTCGTCAGTTCCCCACGCGGATGACGCCACTTCGGTTCTTTGTTGACGGCGCGATTTGTGATCGCGCGCAATCCGCGAAGAACGCCACCCCACAATCCGACGACGACCGTAGAAAGCGCTGATCCCGGCGGCGCATCCATGAACGGCATGAATTTGTCCGGGAAACCCGGCATGGTGCATCCGATGCAAATTCCACCCACGTTCGGGCAACCACCAACCCCGTCCATCCAGCCGCGCTTGGTCACGTTGCAATTAACAACGGGGCCCCAACACCCAATTTTCACCAGGCACTTGGGTGAGCCGTACTCCTTCGCGAAATCGGCTTGCTCATAATAACCGGCCCGATCGCATCCCTCGTGCACGGTTTTACCAAACAACCAGGTGGGCCGCAGCTGATCGTCCAGTGGAATGATTGGCGCGAGTCCAGCGACCTGATAGAGGAGATAAAGCAACGTCTCCATCATGTTGTCCGGCTGTACGGGACAACCCGGAACATTCACAATCGGCAGACCGGCCTTTGATCGCCAATCCCACCCGAGATAGTCGCACAACCCCATCGCGCCTGTCGGATTTCCTTCCATGGCGTGGATGCCGCCATAGGTCGCGCAGGTTCCGCAAGCGATCACGGCAGTTGCCTTAGGCGCAAGCCGGTCAATCCACTCGTTGGTCGTAATCGGTTGACCAGTCTTCGGATCGGTCCCCATCGCCGCCCAGTAACCCTCCTTCTTGATTTTCTCGTTCGGCACCGAGCCCTCGAGTATGAGGACGAACGGCTCGAGCTTGCCGGCTGCGGCATCGAACCAGTGTTTCATGAAATCGTCGCCGACTTCATAAGCCAGGACCGGGTTGTGGAGGTGCACCTTCGGCAGACCGGGAATCGCGCCCAGGACAACGTCTTCGATACTTGGCAACGACGCGGCGGTGATGGACACGGAATCTCCGTCGCATCCCAGACCGGTCGTCATCCAGACGATATGAATTTCTTTAACGTCCGGAGGACGATCGGCCAAGATTGCGGGTGTTTTCATATGTAGCTCCTGCATTTACATAATCAGATCGGGTGAAAAAATGAGTAAGGATGAAAGCGTCGACCCCGCCGTGAGCCGTCGTTATTCGCAATTATTTCGAGGCTCGTCATTCGGATTTTGGCGTTTGCCATCACATGCTTTTTAGCCGCAGATAGCGCCGCATTTCGGGAATCATCATGATGACGACAATGATGATGGCGAGCGCGACAATGGCGCCCAAAATCTCCCACGCCAACAGGGCTATATTGGTATCGTCCATGGCACCTCCTTTATGTTTCGATTTCCGACGGTGACTTGGTTTTGTTTTTTTCCAGGCCCAACACTTCAGATTCGTTCCCGGTAAGATCGACGATTAACTTTTTAATCATGTTGACAGCCGGCTCGACAGCTGCGGCTACTTGAGCGCTCAAGCCCATGCGGCCGTCCTCGCTATCCAGCACGCCTGGCTCGCATCCCAAAACGTAAAGCTTCTTTGGCTGCCCGCCGAGATAACGAACCATCTCCAACACGCGAACCGGGTTCATGCTATGAGCATTAACTACCTCTCCTTCGCGGTCGTCCAGCTTTTTGTTTATCTGCGGCTCGATCAGATAAAGCGTTCCCGGCGCGTCGCCGCGCGGTGAAGCATCTACCAAAATCACCGCGTCGTAATCCTCCATAATGGCATACGCCAGATCGAAACTGCGTATACCGAAATCGGTTACGCGAACTCCTTCGGGAAGCGAACGCTGGCTTAAGAGCCTTGCCACCTCGCAACCGAATGCATCGTCGCCCAGGAAAATATTTCCGATGCCGGCGACAAGAATTCGCATCGTCAATCCGTTAACGGTTCCACCTCATCAACTCCGTAAAAAAACCGATGTCCCGGTTGCCGCATCAAGCCGAGGTCCTTTCCGGGGTCATCTTCCAAAATGAGCGCGAAGTGAATCTGTTCTTCCACGTCCTGTTCGACCGCTTCGATGATTGCAATCTTCCCATTCAACGCCATGTCCATCACGTCGGCGCGTTTTTTCGGGCGAATCCGGACCCGGTCTCCTTTCTTGAGCTCGATACCGTTTACCTTCACGCTTTCAATTTGCTTTGTAGGATTGAAGAAATCTTCGTTTGAAGCACGCACGTTCCGCATCGTGCCATGCATTTTCATGAAATGATCAGGCGACAAAGTTTCCGTTCGTTCCAAAATTCGCCGGGCCTGTTCGTCGACACTCCGCATCTCCATCTTTTCTGCGTCGGTCATTGTTTGCACACGCAGACTCAGGATCTCATCGATCTCCGTGCCGTCGAAGAGATCGCCCGCGCTTTCGGCGGCGATCTTTGGATAATCGTAAAGAATAATCGGAGATGCCAACATCGCATCACGGTCATTCGTCGCTGCGTCACCCACGAGTACCGGCCAGCATCCGATATTTTGGCATTCTTTCGCTGCCTGCTGGTATTGCGGCTCTGGGTCCAGCAGCGAAATCAGCTTTCCACCAAGCGTGTGCAAGATTGTATGCGTCGAAGCGAACGTCCGCATGATCACTTCCTCCTGAGTCTCAATCCTGTCCGCCGGCACCGGCGTTTCGTTGAAAATGCGAACGGTGATTTTCGAAACCGCCGGATCAACGACTTGCGTCTCAAGTTCGATTCGGCCGCAGATCATTTCATTCCACCGCACCGTTGTTCCATCGATCGTGCGTGCGCTTGGGAAAGTGAACTCGTGTGCGCAACTGACCGGCGCGTTCAATGAAACCGGCGTTAGTTTTACTTCGCGTTCAATTGCCTCGAGCCAGAGCTGCTCGCCCGTTTCTCGCGCCAACGGCTGGAGAAAGCGCACCTCTATTTCCAGCGACGCATCATGCGATTCATTGCGTACCAGGCATTCGGTCTGCATCGAACACGGTTCGCGGCCGTTTTGCGCTTCGCTGTATGTTCTTGGATAAACTCGGCCGAAAGTGAAACGCTCGCGCTGGTTCTTCTTCGACGACGCGCGATAGGGATAAAGAATGTAGCCTTCGTAGAGAACGGCACGGACAACTTTATCGACAAGTTCGCGATTCACTTTGCCATACTTCCATTGGGCAGCAGCAAACGCTCGAGCACCTCATCCCACGACGACAGTCCTTCGCGCCGCTTAAATTCGTAGAGTTGCTCGAACACGTCGCGACGCATCGCGATCCAGGCGCTGTCCGGATAATGATGTTCCATCAATTCCTGCCAGCGCGCGATGGGCATGCGCCACGCGCACTCTTTTTCCCACGAAATTTTTTGAATCTGCAGTCGACCATCCGGGGCGGCGTAAAAAACGGTTCCACTGAAGAGGAAGAGTAGCGGGACTTCGCCGTCTTCCAGCGCATAAAAATATTTCGTTGCAGCGACGTTGAAGTCGAACGTGCACGGCACAGCCAGCACTGTTTTGGTGCCTCCCTGAAATTGGGGCACGATCGTGTTGGCGTGCGTCCAAAGCCTGGTGCGCAAAGTTTGTCCCCAATCTTCCGGCGCGCCGAAAAGCTCCTTTAACTTTTTCTTTTCCTCTGCGTTGTAAACGCGCTGCGGTGCTTGAATCTGGATTTGTGTCTGGAGCATCACACTCTGGACCGTTTCTGTTTCGGGGCTGTTGGTAATTTCCAAAATGAAATGCAACAGCGGCGCCAGGCCGCGCTGGGCCGGCTCGATCCCGGTCACTTCGAAATTGAGATCAGGCATTGGCTTTCAGATCCGAGAAAAAACTGTCGATCTTTTCCCATACTTCCTGGCCACCGGATAAGCCGCGCCAGTGCGTCCGGATCGTGCCGACTAGCTCGTAACATTTATCGATCGGCACGATAAAGTAATCGCGCGCTTTTCCCGCGCGATTGACTAGTAGCGCTTCCACGTCCGGCAGCATTTTTTGCAGGGGCGGATTTTGATTAACGAGCGATTCCCAAGCGTCGAGCGGAAGGAGCGATTCGGTGGGGCCGGCCGGGCTCGGATAATACGCCATCATCTTTTTGTTAGGCGTACTATGGAAAAAAAACGCGAGATTGATCGGCAACGCGAAATTCTCCCAATCGGTGTCAGTTATCGTAAAACCGGACAGCGCCCGGGCATCGCGCGGAATCAATTTGAAACGACCTTCGACCACGTCCTGAAATCGCAGTGCGCAGGCGTCGCATGCACAAACGATCTTTTGCGTCGGCATCTCGAGGAGATGCCTATGTTGTGGCGGAACGCGAATGCTGCAGAGCTCGCATTGCTCGACTGCTGCACGGCGGCGTGGCTCCCCCCTGGGCTCGGCACCAGCGAACTTGCGCAGATTAGCCAGAGGTGAGCTCAAGGGAAACTTTAACGCAAGCCAGGCTCACGTTAGATGGAAAAGGGTAAGCCTAGGCTGGCGGAATGTTCCCCATTCCCGGCAGGATCGGTTCCCGTTGATCGGCGTTGATTCCGGTCGAATCACGCGCACTTCTATAGCTTTTTTGGCTTGGATCGCGGCCGGGCTCACGACCTTTCAGTGCCTGCTCTTCGCCCTTCGCCGTTCCGGACACATGCACGGGCTGTGGATTTCTGCTCATGGGACTCCTTTTGTTGTGGGTTTCTGTTCGCTATCGGTGGGACACACTGTGAATTTCGGCTCTAAACCGTCGGGTGCGTTTACGAAATTGTCTACTGCGCCTTCAACTTCCAATCCGGTCACGTCGGGTGCAGCAGTGTAAATGGCTTCTTCTATCGACGATTTCAATGTTACCCGCGACGACGGACAGCCGTGGCAATTTCCTTCCAGTCGCAATTTGATTCCGCCCTCCGGTGTCACGCCGATCAACTCAACGCTCCCGCCATGCAACCCGAGCCTCGGTTTGACTGATTCCAGCGCATTCCGCACGCGCGTTTCCAAATCGAGCGGATGCAGATTGTGCAAAACCAGTAAATTGGAGATGAGGGGATCTTCCGCCAGTCGATCAATCAAAGTCTGGCCGGATTCGCGTGAGCTGTAAATCATGTCGAGCGTCTTTTCAAAACCGCCGGCATGGAGCTCGAGTAAGGTTTGCACCAGCTCTCGCGCCTGCAAACAAATCGAGGAATCGGGCGCCGCGTTGAGCGCATTGATCAATTCTTCCATGCGTACCAGCCGTTCTTGAAACTGAGCGCTCCTCGGATCCATCGGACTATGTTGTATGTTATTAGAACGCATCGGGCAATGCGCGTCCATGTTTGTTAATCAGGACTGCGATCCTCAAGGTGATTACCCCGGGCAATAAGCGTTGGCGCTCGGCGAAGAAAATCTGGGCCATGAATGCGCCGGGTCACTTCTACGCAAAAGGAATCGCGCACGCAGGCAGCGTGGGACGCCTAAACATTTGCCGCCAGGAGTCGCAGCTTCTTACTGTTCCGATTCGTTGAGTCTTAGCGCAAAACGCGGCTCACGTGCGAATTTGAAGGCCGCCAACTGCGTCATGCCCGGATCGGCTTTCTTTTCCAGCGCCAGAACCTGATAGGCTCGCCCCAGCATTTCCGGATGCAGCAGCGTTTGTAGTTCGCGCTTGGCCTTGCCCGAATCAGCAAGGAACAATTGACCCAAATCATCGTCGGCAAATTCGGAGATGATTCCCATCAGGAAATGATGTTGATCAGTGAACCCGGCGACGTACAAGCCGTTCTCCCGCGCGCGCTCGGCAATGCTCGTCCAATCCACATGCATCGTGATGTCCGCGTGCCCGATTTCTTCGAACGGCGAATCAAGATTTCGATGTCGCGCGCGCACCTGAACGTTTCCCTGAAATTCGTCCTCCAAACGCCCGTAATCGATGGCTAAGACGTACCCGCGTTCCAAGTTCGCTGCGACCTCGTCGACCCAGGCAAGCGCAGCGCCATTAAAGGTTTGATTGCCCACCTCGCGTTCAACGAAAACAAACTGGTCGTCGTCAACACCAACGAGCTTTTCCCTGCCATTAGCGATGAGGCGCACAGGCATGGCATCGAGCAGTTCGTTGGAAAAATGAATACCCGTAAACGGTTGCAGCGAATCGCACCATTCAACCTTCTCGCGAAATGCTCGCAGTGTGCGCGCTTGCCGTTCTTGTAAAGCCGGAAATGGCTCGAGTATTTGATATCGCAAAGCTGCAAAGAATTCCGGTGCGCGTTTTTGTGCCCATTGGAGAACATCCCCAGCGAATTGCCCGTCATGCGCGCCCTGTTCCACAATCACGAACTTTTCGATGTCGCCACGGCGACCAGGTTCGCCTAGTCGCTCCCACATCTCGACGAACTGGGCGGTCAGCAATTCCCCAAAGAGCGGCCCGACGCTCACGCTGGTAAAATAATCGCCTTTCCGCCCAATCGCACAGCGGCCGGAGGAATAATATCCACGATCGATATGATAGAGCGCCTGTTGCATGAACCAGGCGAACGATTGCGGCCCTCGCTTTTCAATCTCCGCACGCATCAATCGGATGAGATCGGGATTACCGGTGGCCATTCGTTAAGCTGTTCCGCTCTCGTTAGATCTGATCTGTCATGTTGAGCGAAGCGAAAGATTTCAGATTGTCCTCCTTGGCGTCGCGAAAAACAACTAATCAGAGATTCTTTGGTCCGCCCTAGAATGACAACCCTGTGTCTAAATGCAAAATCCGGGTTAAATCGTTGAATCATCAACCGAACGATCTAAGTTGCGCGACCGAGTGGTTCCTTTCGCTGTGAGACCGCCGAACACCACATATCTAAGGCCGCCGCCGGGCTACCGTTTTCGGCGGCCATGGTATCTCAGGCCGTGGTTTTATGTTCCCGTCGCCATTCTGGCGGTTGTGGCGCTCTTTATGACAGTTTTCATTTCGAGCGTCCTCTTTGATCTGAAAGCCCAGGCCAACACGTTCGACCTGAACCAGCTCGACCAAATGGAATCAGCCAGCGTGATTCTGGATCGCAACGGCAAGATCTTCGGCCAAATTTATGTCGAAAACCGCGAGACAGTACCTTACGAGAAGTTGCCTCCGGACCTCATCAACGCTGTGATTGCGGTGGAGGACGCAAAATTCTATGAGCATCACGGTTACGATTTGCTCGGGATCATCCGGGCGGCACTCAAAAATCTGACCGCAGGCCATGTCCGGCAGGGAGCCAGCACTGTCACGCAACAACTGGCTCGCAACAGTTTTTCGCTCAAAGAAAGGACATACCGCCGAAAGCTGCTAGAGATTTTTCTGGCCAGCCGCATCGAAGATCATTTCAGCAAGCAAAAGATAATGGAGCTTTACCTGAACCGGATTTATTTCGGCGGCGGGTTATACGGGGCCGAAGCAGCCGCGCGTGGGTACTTCGGTAAGCCTGCGCGTGAAATGACACTGGCAGAATGCGCCACACTGGCGGGTCTGATTAAGAGTCCAAACCGATTATCGCCGTGGAACGATCGCGACAATTCTCGCGAGGTGCGCGATTTCGCGCTCGACCGTATGCGCGATCTGGGCTTTATCAGCCGTGAACAATGCGCCGCTGCCAGGGCGCAAAAGATCGTGGTCGGGAGCCGGCAAAACGCTCAAGGGCAGACTTACGCAGTCGATTACATTCGGCAGCAAGTGATCGCAGCGGTGGGATGGGACCGCGCAATCAACGAAGGCTATCGCATACACACCACCATTGACGTGAATCTCCAGAGGGCCGCGGAGGATTCTCTAAAAGCGCATTTGGATCAGGTCGAGCAGCATCCCGACTACAATCATCAGACCTACGCCGAGTACGCTGCGTCGTTTCGCAAGGCCAAGGCAAACGGTAAAATGGCTGAACAACCCGCACCCGAGTATTTGCAGGGCGCCGTCATCGGGCTGGATAACGCATCCGGCGACATTCTTGTGCTGGTGGGCGGACGCGATTTCGAGCACAACCAATTTGATCGCGCACTACAAGCGCGTCGCCCAGCGGGCACGGCGATGCTGCCATTTGTTTATGCGGCTGCGTTCGAGAAAGGGATGTATCCCGGCTCGGTAGTGGAAGACTCGCCGCTGGATAACCGCGCAGTGATGATCGGGGGTACGACTGGAATTCTTGGCGAATGGGGGCCCGAAAGTGCCGGAAATCGCTACGAAGGTCGAATGACCGCCAGGCAGGCGCTGGCCAAATCGAAAAATGGCGCAACCGTCCGGATCGGAATGGACGCAGGCGTCGAAGCAATGTTGCAGCTTTGCTCCGCGGCAGGCATTCGTTCACCGCTTCGGCCGTATCCGGCGACATTTCTCGGCAGCAGCGAAGTAACCCTGGCCGAACTCGCCCTTGGATACACGATTTTCCCGAATGGCGGCTGGCGATCAAGCACACCACACATTCTGGAGCGCATCGAGGAAAAAGACGGAACAGTAGTATGGAACGGGAAACAGCAGAGCATCCGCAAAATCGTGATCAAATCTGAGAGCGCTTACGAAGTGCACTCCTGTCTGGTGGATGCGCTTCAAGCTGGAACAGGAAAAGCCGCCTACACACAGTTTGGACTGAAAAAATTTCCGGCGGCTGGCAAGACCGGCACAGCCTACGATTTTACCGATGCGCTCTTTGCCGGATACGATTCCAATTTCACGTGCGCCGTCTGGACCGGCTTCGATAAACCACAGAAAATCTATCGCGGCGCGTTCGGGCGCGAACTAGCGCTGCCGATCTGGGTTGATGTCATGAATGCCGCCGCCCAAAGTTATCCGCCACGGGAAATTAAGAAGCCGTCCAATCTGAAGCAGATCGAGATTTGTTCGAGGTCAGGAATGTTGGCCACGGACCAATGTTACGACCCGGTGATAACAGCCAACGGCGACACAGTCCAGCGTCGCACGACTTACATGGAGATCGCTACTCCGTCGCAAGCACCGACCGAGCCATGCAATATTCACGGTGAACCGCGCGCGCGGCTCGCTCGCGAATTTGGCTCCAGCGATTTGCCCCGAGCGGAGCTCGCTGTGAACCTGACTGAAGTCACGCCGGTCGCTATAAAAAGTCCCACGCTGATAGCAGACAATGACCCGTACAATTCTATTAAACCAACGCTGATACCAGAGCCAGCGCCGCCAACGGAAACAGCCGGGAATCAGAAGACCAACAGCGCAACCAGCGTGAACGAGGTAAACCCGGTAAGTAACACTGCAAGCGCAAATCAGCCGAGTTCCCTAACGACACAATCCGCTCCCGAAATTCGAAAGGCGATCCCGGTCCAACAGATTCCAAAAGCTATCCCGGTGCAACCGCAGGACAACGGACCGGCCGAGATTCGGCGTGCGATCCCGGTGAAACCACTCGATCAGGAAGACCAAGAGAACACGCTCTTGAGATCGGCGGTACAGCCGCCGACGCTCGAGCAAATGCGAGAAGCTGGAGCGCGCGCTGCCGAGGGTGGAAATAAGCAATCTCTTCCACAATCAACCAGAACGGGCGAACCGAGTGATCTCAGCGAATGACACGGTTCCTCGTCGGTTTGGGAGGTTTCAAATCCGAAAGTGACGAAAACCGAATGTTGAAGCTGGAAAGAACTCCCCCCTCACCGGCAGCTTCGCTGTCCGTCTCTCCCTGCCAGGGAGAGGAGAGGGTGAGGGCGAGACCGCTTTTTCGTCATTCGTGCTTCGTGCTTCCTCCGTCATTCGTTATTCGTCATTCGTCATTTTGCCCTTCTTATTCGCGTCAATTCGCGTGATTCGCGGGCTGATCTAATAATGACATCGCAAAGCGCAGAGAACTTTCGCCTGACTGTTCTCAATCCGGGCGGTCGCGACACGGAACAGCAATTTCACAGCGTGCCTGCTCCCGGCGAAGGCGCGCATCCGCCGATCAATTTTCATGCTTTCGCTGCGAGCACATTGGGCGCGTTCCATCGCGATCCACGCCGAGCCATTGCCGAGCAGACGCCGGTTCTTCTTCTTTTGCGCAGCGATTTTCGTGCATCACAACGCGCATTGGCTGATCTAAAAAAGAAAGGTCGGATGGTCGCTGTTTCATTGAAGGAGACAGGTCTGCACCAGCTGGCGCAACAGCTAACCGACCCGGCAAAATTAGCGCGCTTCCTGAAAATTGTGTTGGACGCCGACGGCTGCATCGCCACGACTCCCGAGGCCGCGGAAATCTATCAGCGCGTCCGCTCGAAGCTCGATCCCGCGACAGTGGCGTTTATTCCGACCCCCTACCCAATCGAGGATCAACGATGGGATTTTTCCGTGCGGCCGGCCGAGCGCTCGGGAATTTTCGTCGGCACACGCGAATGGGATGTGCCATCGCGCAATCATTTGGCGGCGCTTTTGGTTGCGCGTCAGCTCTGCGAAGCGACAGGCGAACCGGTCACAGTGGTTAATCTGGATGGCCACAAAGGGCGGCGATTGCTCGAGGAACTCAATTTCCCCAAAGGGAAACTCCGGTTAATTGAGAAATGGAAAGCTTACCCGGAATATCTTCGCGATGTAGGCCGACATAAGATCGCGTTGCAACTCGACTGCAGTCATGTGCCGGGTCAGGTCGCAGGCGATGCTCTTCTCTGCCGCATTCCATGCGTGGGCGGCGACGGCGCGATTGAACGAATTACGTTTCCCAAAACTTGCGGCGAAGACCGAACGATTGCCGAGATCGCTGCTATGGCGCTCGATCTGTTGAAAAATGCCGACCTACGCGCCGCGATTGTGGCCGATTCGCAGGAACGTGCACAAGAGCGGCTGGCGTTTGAAGCAGTACGTTCCCGATTGGCCAACTTTTTTGCGCAGCTCCAGCGAGCGACCGCGTCTTAGTCGTGGTTGGAGATGTCCGCTGCCGTCTTCGCGCATTATTCCGGGTATTCGCCAGCAACGGGGCGACTGTCCGCAGCATCACGGACCAAAGGAGGAAACGCGCCGTAAATTTCACAAGCGCCTGAGGGATAATTCCGCGAACTGCGCCACAATCACACGGCGATTATGGACCAGGATAATCTGGTCTAACAGACTTCAGCAACAACAACTGCAGCCAAGGTTAATCCCGCCCTAATCACCCGAGATAAACAGGGAAAACCGCAGACCGTGCGCTACGACGCTGTAAACGCAATGTTGCTCAACGAATTCCTCAAAGAGCAGGCGACACAAATACAAAAGTGAGCGCGCAGCTCGAGCTGAATGGGCCTGCGGCGCGAACAGTGGCGATCGATCAATAGAGCCCGGGAGCGCCAACGATTTGTGTTCATAAGGCGAACGCCTCTTCTCCGCAAAAGCTGGCGAATCGCGAGGGCGCGATCGCCAGCGCGCGGGGCACGTCCGCTCAGCCAGAAGGGCTAAAAGACGATCTCGAAGAGCTTGATGCCCTTCCATTTCCCCGGGTAATTGGGATCGAACGATGTGTTCTCCACCCAAATCCCGTACCGAGCCGGGGCCCACGGATTGAGCATCTGAAGCGGGTTACGGCCTGCTCCAAATGCCTTCGGAAAAACGCCCTCAACCTTTGGACGCGCGGAAACAGGCGGCGGCGTGGGCATGGCGCGCACCGGCTTTTGCCGACCGATCGGTGCTCTGAAGTCTTGCGCCGAAACGGTCGTAACGAGCGCGGCGAGGATTGCGATGATGAATGTTTTCATGTTTCTTCCTTTTGTTCGAGGCGTGCAATAGACTAACGTCTCAAAGTTCCAAATCCCAAGCGCCAAATTCCAAAGAAATCTCAAGCTCCAATACTCAAATCGACTCGCCACGGCGTTTCCTGGTTTCGTCATTGCAGTTTCTTTGGAGCTTGGGTATTGGGATTTGGAGGTTTCGCCCTCTTGAGGGCGGCCTTGCCCACATTATAGCATTCGATGGACTCTCTTGAAAAGGCCGGACGCGTCCTGGATATAGAAATCTTCGAGCTGCAACGGCTCCGGTCGCGGCTGGACGAAAATTTCTCTCGGGCGATCGAATTGATCAAAGAAACGGTTGATGCCCGAGGCAAAGTCGTCGTAGTGGGCGTGGGCAAATCCGGGCACATCGGCGCGAAAATCGCCGCCACGCTCACCAGCACCGGTTCGCCGGCGGTGGTGCTGGATTCTTCTAACGCGCTCCATGGCGATCTCGGCATGATCGCCGATGGCGACGTGGTGCTCGCACTGAGCGCGAGTGGCGAGACCGAAGAATTGCTCCGGATTCTGCCGGCGATTTCGCGCTTCCAAATCAGGATCATCGCCATGTGCGGCGATCCGAAATCAACGTTGGCTCAAAACGCGCATCTCTGTCTGGATGTGAACATCGAACAGGAAGCGTGTCCGCTAAATCTGGCGCCGACCTCGAGCACGACCGTGATGCTGGCGCTGGGCGACGCGTTGGCGATGGTGCTTTTGGAAGCACGCGGGTTTAAGAAGGAAGATTTCGCCAAATTTCATCCTGGCGGAATGATCGGCCGCAGCATGTTGATGCGCGTCCACCAAATCATGCGGCCGCGTGAAGCGATGGCGATTGTCGCCACGGACACGCCGGTCCGCGACGTGCTCAAGGTGATGACCGGCGTGCGCGCAGGCGCTGCCGTTGTGACCGGCGAAGATCAGCAATTGCTCGGCATTTTCACCCATGGAGATTTCGTCCGGCATTTTCAATCTGATTCCAGGATTGGCGAGCGGCTCGTGGCAGATCTGATGACGCTCAATCCAGTCACCGTACATAAGGAGAAGCTGGCAGTGGAAGTTTTAAACTTGCTGGAGCGCCATCGCATCGACGATCTGGTGGTCATTGATGACGACAATGTCCCAGTGGGCATTGTCGATTCGCAGGATTTGACGCGGCTGAAACTGCTGTAAATCGTGCCGTCATTCAGGATGACGTGGTCACCAGACAGTTGCGATCTCCTCGAGCGCGTGTAAGGTCCGCGCTCCTCGCTGAACTGTGTAGCGCTTCAACGTTGTAAGGATGTAACTTTTGTAACCAATCAACGTCTTAATCCATGCCCGCAGCCAACGATTTACGAAGAGGAATGGCCATTAAGTACAATGGCAATCCAGCCATTGTGCTTGAGGTGCATCATCGCACGCCGGGAAATTTACGGGCCTTCGTCCAGGCCATTATCCGCTATATCAACACCGGCAAAAGCGCCAACGTCCGCTTCGGTTCTACCGACAAGGTCGAGCTGGTCGACATCGAGCGAAAACAGCTCGAGTTTTCCTATAAGGACCGCAACGGCTATTATTTCATGGATCCGGAAACGTACGAGACCATCACGCTGCCGGAAAACCTGATCGGTGATACCAAAGATTACCTCGTAGAAAATCTGTCCGTGCAGGTTCTTTATGCCGAAGGCAAACCCGTTGAGATTGAACTGCCAGCGTCGGTAGGCCTGAAGGTGGTTGAATCGGCGGAAGGCGTGCGTGGAGATACCGCCAGCAACGTCACCAAGCCGGCAAAACTCGAGACCGGCAAGACCATCAACGTTCCGCTGTTCATTAAGGAAGGCGAAATCATCAAGATCGACACGCGCACGGGCGCGTACATGGGACGGGCGTAGTTGTGATGCGCTGTTCATTGTAGGGCAACCGCTCCGGTTGCCCCGTCTGGCAGGCGAAGCGCCTGCCCTACAATCATCCGCGATATCCGCCAAATCCGCGGTTCCGTCTTGCTTTTGTTTCAATAAATCTGCGTAATCTGCTGCAAACTTTGGCTCGAACGAAGCGCAGATCGAAAAAGAATCGCGGCACGCGCAGTTCCAAGCGCGGCGGGAAAGTTGTCCGAAGCGTTGCCCGTGCGAGATCGAGAAGTTTCATCGCCACATCCGAGCCCCTCACCGTGCCGACGCGCTGGGTGAAATTTGTCTTCGCGATTTTTCTGCTGCCGATCTGCGGCGTTCTTACCCAGACATTTTTTACCGTGTTTGCGCGCGCGACCGTGACGCAACGGCTTTGGACAGGCGAAGAGTTTTGGTTTTTCTCATTGGGCGCAATTCTCTGGCTGATCGCGTTCTTTGGTTTGCCGCGGCCAATTTTGATTTACGTCTTCGGCCACGAGCTTACCCATGCGCTCTGGGTTTGGTTGATGGGCGGCCGCGTGAGCCAGTTCCGTGTTGCTTCGGATGGTGGACATGTGGTGACGACAAAAGCCAATTTCTGGATCGCGCTGGCCCCATATTTTTTCCCGATCTACAGCATTCTGGCGATCGCGATTTACGGCGCGCTCAGTCTGTTTTTGAACATGCAGCCGTACGGGCGATTGCTGTACGCCGTGATCGGCGCCACATGGGCGTTTCATTTCACATTCACCTGCTGGATGATCCCGAAAAATCAAACGGATCTGAGCGATCAAGGCACATTTTTCTCGCTGGTGGTCATCTATCTCATGAATCTGCTGCTGCTCAGCGTAATGCTGATTCTCGCTTCGCCACAAATCACCTTCGCAAGTTTCGGCGCGGATTTGCTGACGAATCTCGCCAACTTTGCCAACTGGCTGCTCAATCGTTTCGAAGCTTTAGCGCATTCAATGTAGCCGTCGCATTCAGGGCGACGCATCACGAGGCCAATGCTAGCCCGCGCTTCGCACAGTGAAGCGACTACAAATTCGTAATCACTGCGAACGGAAGCACTGACAATGTCTCAGCGAGTTTCAAATTCCGATCCCGTCGACGCACGGGTTGGCATGTGAAAAGATCGTGCCCGTTATTGAGCGAAAGTTTTTCTGGCAATTCAATTAGCGTGTCTTTCCACAATTCACCAATCGGTGGAAAACCAACGCGCGAAGAGAGTCGTGGCGCGATCAAAAGAACCCATTTGTCCGCAAGGCGCCGTAGAAAACTGACGCAGCATTCCGCAAACGTTCCGCTCGCCGACAGCGGGAGATATTCGCCGCGCTGGAAAAGGACGGTGTGTTCACGGCGAAAGCGCAGGACGCGTTGTGTTAAAAACATTTTGATCCGGCCATCCGGCCACATCTCCATCAGGTCTCCGGGGGTTACGCTCGACAATGATTCCAGCATTTCGCGCCGCACATTGTAATCCACTGGACGCCGGCTGTCGGGATCAACCAGACTGTAGTCCCAGATCTCGTTTCCTTGATAAACGTCAGGCACACCGGGCGATGTGAGCTTGAGCAGGGTTTGCGTGAGCGAATTGATTGCTCCAAGCCGCGCAATCTCCTGTGCTACAGGAAGAAAACTTGGCAGGAACTTGTTTCGCGAAGAGGCCTCCAAAATTTTCGCCACGAAATCGTGTATCGCCGCGTCCCATTGTTCGTTCGGCTGGATCCAGCTCGTGTTGATCTTCGCTTCGTGCAGGGCCTTGGCCATGTACGCTTGAATCCGCTCGACGTACTCCGGCGTTGCTGCTCGTTCCGGTTCGCTGTTCGCATGGATGGGCCAGGTGCCCAGTAAAGTCTGATAAAGCAAATACTCTTCGTTCGCATCCGGCGCCTCCAAATCGTTGACGACTCGTTTCCAGCGGTGGTTCGCCGTGTGCCAGCGTTGCAATGAACGTCTCCAAACTTCCGGGATTTCGGAAATCGCGACGATCCGGGCGCGCACGTCTTCGCTGCGTTTGGTGTCATGCGTAGAGGTCGCGAGTAAGGCGGCCGGCCAATTACGCTGTCGGCCAAGATTCCGCTCGTGAAAACCGCCAACGCTCAATCCAAACTGCTGCGGTTCGCCGCCCACTTCGTTTAATGCCGTCAGCCGGTTGTAAATGTAAGAGACCGTGTCCTCGACACCCTTGGCCATGACCGGTCCTGTGGTCTGCTGAAATTTCAAGACGAAATGCGTGTGCGCGGCGCGTCCGGCGGCATCGAGGTTTGGTGGGAAACGGAACAGCAATACATCGCGCAGAAAATTGAAGATCGACTCTTCCATTGCCGGGTTCCGGCGTTTGGCTGCGGCAATTGCGCGCTCAACCATTTGTTGATCTTCTTCGCTCACCGGCTGACCGGGCTCGAGATAAGTTCTATAAACAGGAAAACAGGCGATGATCTCGCGCACTGCCCGCGAGAGCGCTTCGAGCGTGAAATCACGATACCACCGGTTTTGTTCGGACAAGCGATCGAGCATGTTGCCCAAAACATCGACATCGTTGGCGAGCGCCAGCTTCATCACGAGAAGCTTTTTTGCATACAACAGATGGACGAAAGGCATCGAGTGACCAATGAAACGGTGAAACGTTTTTGTGATCGCCGTCTCAGCCGCGGGATCGACCAGCAGTTGCATGACGTGATTGGCGAAATCGTAGCCAGTAGTTCCGTGGACCCGCCAGTCCGCGCGCAAGGTTTCAGATCCAGTGAGAATCTTCTCAGCCAGCATGTAAACGGCGCGTCCATCTTTCGGCAATGCAATGCCGAGCGCTTTGGCACAACGCTGCTGAAGTTTCTCGAAATATTCTCGCGGCAAATATAAGCCGTCCGGATGATCGATGCGGAGTCCTGTCACGGCACCTGCGCCTACCAGTTCGAGAATAAGCCGGTGAACAGCGTCGAAAACTTTGGGCAGTTCGACCCGAATCGCCGCCAGCTCGTTCACATCAAAAAAACGGCGGTAATTGATTTCCTCCGCGGCCACACGCCAAAACGCCAGCCGATACGACTGCGCGTTCAACAATTGATCGAGCACATCGAAACTGCGGGGATCCTCTGGTTTTCCGTTGATGTGCACTAGCGCCTTTTCGATTGCCTGTTGCACCTGCGGCGCCTCCGCGCAACGCCGCTCCGGACGTCGCTTGATGATTTCCTTTTCTCGAGCGCGTTCCGCGATTCGTTTCGGATCGGTTTCGGTGCGCTTCGGTAAATATTCAAGCGCAGTCAGAATGCTTTGTAGCTCTGCATAAAGATCTTCGTCCTTGTATTCGGCGAGATTTTGCAACGCAATTTTCAGAACGTAGCGATAAGTGCCCGGAGCGATCGGCAGCCTGCGCTCGCCGTAGAGCAGGTAAAATGTTCCCTCTTCAAACCGCACCTGCAGTTCACCGCGCTCTAAGACGCGCCCATATTGATCGGCAAGGATTGGAAGCAAAACCTTGCCGTGCAGATCAGATTTTAGCGGCTCCCAATCGATATCGAAATAGGGCGCGTATTTCGAGCTGGGCCCGTTTTCCAGCACGTCCATCCACCATGCGTTGCGAGCGTCGGCGATTCCGACGTGATTCGGAACAAAATCCAGCACCTGGCCCATGCCATGCGCGTGCAGTTGCGCGATCCAGGCGTCATAATCCGCGCGCGAGCCGATCGCCTTGTTTAACTTGTTATGATCGGCGATGTCGTAGCCGTGCAGGCTCTCCGGGCTTGTCTGAAAGTAAGGCGACGCGTAAACATCGCTCACTCCGAGCGCGTGCAGATACGTCACGATCTCGCACGCCTGCGTAAACGTAAACCACCGATTAAATTGCAATCGGTAAGTGCAGGCTGGGATGCGGGGATGTGCCGTTCTTGTCGTATCCTTTGTCATTCCGAGCGAAAGCGAGGAATCTCTTACTATTGACTTCTTCACGCGCGATGCGCCAAGAATCCGAGATCCTTCGCTCTGCTCAGGATGACAGATTCTGCTTAGTATGTCACATCCGGTCCGGCACTTTGATCCCCAGAAGATCCAAGCCGTGCTGCAAGACTCGTCCGGTAAGATCACACAGCGCCAGACGCGAACCGCGCGCCGGTTCCTCTGATTTCAAGACGGGGCAAGCCTCGTAAAAAGCGTGAAAGCTGTTCGCCAGCTCGAATAGATAATTTGCAAGAATATTCGGTCGGAACCCGTTTAGAACCTGGGGAACAACCTCGGCAAACTGGCAAAGTCGTTTCGCGAGCTGAATTTCCGCGGTATCGCTGAACACCAGCTTCCCGGTTTTCGGCACATCCCCGCCTGCTTTACGAAAGATTGATCGAATCCGGACGTATGCGTTTTGCAAATACGGCGCGGTGTTCCCGTGCAGGGAAAGCATCTTGTCCCAGGAAAAAATGTAATCCGTCGTCCGGTACTGCGACAGATCGGCATATTTCACGGCACCGATGCCGATCGTCTCCGCTATGTCACTTTTTTCCTCATCGCTCAGGTCCGGATTTTTTTCGTCGACGATCTTCCGGGCGCGCTTGCATGCTTCCTCGAGCAGGTCGCGAAGAGGAACATTCTCGCCCGCGCGAGTCTTCATCAGCTTTCGATCTTCGCCAAGAATGCTGCCGAATATGATGTGGCGCAGATCAGCGGCATAACCTTCGCGCCGGGCAATGGCGAAAATCTGTTTGAAATGCAATGTCTGCGGCGCACCGACCACGTACCAGATCGCGTCGGCTTTCAAATCGTTGACTCGATAATCAATCGTAGCGACATCCGTGGTAGCGTAATTGAATCCTCCGTCCCGTTTGCGAACGATCAAAGGTTTGTCAGCCAGTTCGGGATCATCACGGAAAAACACGACTACCGCGCCTTCGCTGATCTCGGCTATTTTGGCCTTGAGCAGGCAATCTACCACTCCGGGCAATCGATCGTGATAGAAACTTTCGCCGCATTGCAGGTCATAGTGGACGTCCAGCAGTTCGTAAACGCGCTCGAAATCCTGCATTGAAAGCGCGACGCATTCGTTCCAGATGTCGGTGTTTTCCTTGTCGCCGGCCTGCAATTTGACGAGTTCCTGACGGCAAGCTTCGCGAATTTGCGGGTCGGTGCTCGCTCGTTCGTTTGTTTCCTTGTAAACGCGAACGATTTCGGCGAGCGGATTGCGCTGCAGGGCCTGTCGATCCAGCAGATTTTTCCAACCGTAAATTACCATCCCGAACTGGGTTCCCCAGTCGCCGACATGGTTATCGCGGACCACGTCATGCCCAAGGAATTGAGCGACACGCGCCAACGCGTCGCCGAGCACGGTGCTCCGGATATGACCGACATGCATTGGCTTGGCAACGTTGGGCGATCCGAAATCAATTACGATGCGCTGCGGCGATCCTGTTCCCGCGATACCGAGCCGCTCATCTTGCAATAAAGCGAGCGTCCGTTTTTCGATCACGGCAGGCTGCAGCGTAAAGTTGATGAAGCCGGCGCCTGCGACATCAGGCCGTTCGCAAACATCATCAATATCCAGATGCTTGATGATTTTCTCCGCCAGAGAGCGTGGATTTTCGCCACGCTGCTTTCCAAGCACCAGAGCGACGTTGCTCTGGTAGTCGCCGAAACGCCGATCGGTCGCCTGGCTTAATTCACCGGCTTCAGGCAAACCCGCCTTCCCCAAGGCTGCGGAGAGCTTCTTTGCCAGACGTGATTGGAAGGTGTCCATCGGGAAAGCTGTAATCGCTTCCCAGTGGGAAGCGCGGCTCCGAGGTGACAAGCACATCCGGGCCGCGTCGCTCACAGAGCGACGGCTACAAAGTTACGAACGCTCCCGAAAAATCGCCAGGATTTCGTCGGCGGACTTCGCGCTGGCAAGACTTTCCCGCACAGAGCGGTCATTCAGAAATTTTGCTATCGAAGCCAGCGTGCGCAGGTGCGTTTGAAATTGATTTTTCGGGACGATAAAAAGAACAACGAATTTTACCGGCGCATTATCCAGTGCGTCGAACTCGATCCCCTTCGTGGATCTTCCGAATGCCGCCACCACTTCCTCCAGCCGATCGGAGGAACAATGCGGTATGGCAATTCCAAATCCGATGCCGGTGCTCATGGTCTCTTCGCGTTGTCTTAGAGCGGCCAGAATCGGGTCGCGATCGGCGGACTTGATTTTGCCGAGGCTAACGAGCAGATCGATTAGCTCAACAATGGCCGACCAACGCTCCGTCGCCGTCATCTCCGGGATGATTTGCTCGGCAGAAAGTAAATTTGCCAGGGACATGCGGATGCTTTTCCGTGCGGGAGGCCAAGCTTAGCGGGAGAGCATGGCTTTACAAGCGTGTTTTGCCCAATATTGGCTGCCGTTTTAGTCGCGAACTTTGTAATTCAGTCGCCGCGAGAGCAGCCAGCGCACACCAAACATGTCGACGGTGGCGCGCACCGCGCGGTTGCCCAAACCGTATTTGGTTTGACCAAAACGACGGGGCCGATGGTTCACTGGAATTTCCATCAGCCGGTAGCCCGCGCTTTTGACCAGCGCGGGAATAAAGCGATGCATTCCCTTGAACGGAAGTAGCGCGGGGACGCATTCGCGCCGCATCGCTTTGAGTGTGCAGCCGGTGTCGCGCACGCCGTCTTTTGTATAACGGCTGCGGATCGTGTTCGCGATCCGGCTGGTAAGCCGTTTCACGGCCGTGTCCCTGCGTTGCGCGCGATAACCGCAAACCAAATCGGCGCCACGCGCAATTTCATCGAGCAATCTTGGAATATCGGCGGGATCATTTTGCAAATCGCCATCAATCAGGACCAGGATTTCTCCGTGCGCGGCGTTGAGTCCGGCATGGATTGCGGCGCTTTGCCCGGCGTTTGTTTCAAAACGGATCACCCGGACATTCGGCGTCGATTTCGATTCGCTCGACGGTGTGATCGTCTGAACCGTCATCGACAAAAATGATTTCGTGATCGACGCCCTTGAGCGCCTCGCTCAGCTCTGATTGCAGAATCGGCACGTTCTGTTCCTCATTGAACAGAGGCACGACGACGGAAACTGCTGGAGAACTCGTCGTTGCGTCATGGCATACGTATCTTGTTTCAAATCCGGATAGCTCCGAAGCCAGGTTTTTCGCTGCTAGAGTCTGCTGTCCTCTGCGGAGAGGTGTGCCGTTGCTGAAAAGACAAACGAAATCCGGCGCTGAGGACAGCGAAGCACTACAGCCGATTTGGCAAAATCGGCTTCTCATAATGGCAGTGTCCGATAACTACGGCAGAGAAATACCTGCCAGGTCCGTATCACTTTCCCGTAACGTGAGACTTCAATTGTCCCTACCAGTTCGCTGGATTGAAATGCGGCTTTGATGTTATGGGGCACACTTTTCTTCTCTCCAGCCCTAACGAAAAGCGCGTCGCGCCCTACGAACAAATTGATGCCGTTCTCCTCGGTGTAAACTTCGCCGTCCGGTCGTTGCGCGCCGGGTTTAACTTCAACGAATTGATCGTAGCGAGGCCAAAACGAGAACTGGTTCACCATATCCTGCGATTCGGGAATATAGGCCGGTGGATGCCCGGGGCCTTCAACTCGCTTGTCGCGCAGATAAAACGAAATCTCCGAAGCACGGTCGCGCGCGTCGGCAATCAGAAACAGTTTCTCACCCAGTTGCGATTCGAGCTCGTTGCGCATTTTTTCCAGCGCCGCGGTCGCACTTTTCCATCCGCGCATCCGATCACTCGGATCGGATCGCGGTAACTGGTAACCCGCGATGCGCAACAGATCTGTATCCAATGCCACAACGCTCATGATTAATCCCACCAGCACGGCGACGCTGGCGCCTACACGTAAAAGAACGCTTCCCTGAAGCCGCTCCCACCAGAAATACGTCGCGACCAAGCCGAAGCCAAAAAAGGCGAGCGCATCCCAATTCGGCGCGGCGCTCTTGTTAATGGATAGAAGCAGATAAAAAGCGAATACCGGCAAACCAAACCACATCAGGAACAGCATTTTGAATTGCTGATTTATTCGGCGCCAGCTGGCGATGACACCCCACGCTAAGGCGAGAAACAGCAGGGGCGAATACACGATGAAGTGTTGACCTAGAAAGGAGAGTACTTCGACTGGATGAAAACCAAAGCCGCGTTCGAGATTCCCTCGCGAGCGCAAATGCGCCAGCGTGATCCAGGCGTGCTGCGCGTTCCACACAATCGGTGGAATGGCGCAAAGAACGAAAATCCGCGATCAGCAAATATACCCCGGGCCGTTTGAATTCGCGTCGTAACCGCGGAACCAGCGCCAGCACGAGCAAGACCGAAAGAACTTCAAAAGCATTCGTGTATTTGCAAAGAAAACCAAGTCCAATCAGCAGACCCGTCACCGGCCAGTACCACGAGCCCCGAAAGCGTTCGGGGTTTTCCACAGCCAGCCAGAAGGTAAACATCGCCGCGATCCAGAAAAAAATCGACAACGCGTCAATTGTCATTAGAACCGCACCGATGTTGAAAATCGGCGTGGCGTTCAAACCAACAACGGTCCATGCCCCAGCGGTCGCGCCGAACAGACGACGCGCAAAGTAAAACAGCAGCAAACTTGTCCCTGCTGCGAGCACGGGACTGAAGAAGCGGACACCGAATTCGGTCGCGCCAAAAACAGCGGTGCTGGCGCGTATGGCGAAAGCGATGCCAGGCCCCTTGCTGAAGTAACCTGGCGCCAGTCGCTCCGACCACATCCAATAATGCGCCTCGTCGAAGGAAAGATCTGTCGTTGCCAAGAGTGCCAATCGAATCGCTGTCAGCGCAGCGACGAAAAGCCAGACTGCGCGCGTGGTACTCATGTCGCGCGTTGCGGCGCGCCCGGCGGTCGCGCCCTACCGTTGAAATCACCGAGCAAAGTCGGGTGGCGTTCGTAGACTGCGGGCATCCATTTGCGCGCGACTCTCCTCCAGATCAACTCGAACAAGCCAAGCAGAACCAATGCTTCACCGATTCCGAGAAAGAGCGTGGCTACCACGTCGCTGGGCCAATGTGCACCGAGATAGATTCGCGAATAAGCGATCGCCGCAGTGACGAACCAGTAAAGCCAGCCGCGGCGCCGGTAAAACAAAGTAAGAAACGTGGCGGCGATGGTGTTATTTACAACGTGACCAGAGGGAAACGACGGTCCCGAGCGGGTGCGATCAGAAGAACCGGAAAAGCGAATAATTGGTTTGTTAAACAGCGTAAGAAACTTCGGGCGCGCCTTTTGCAACTGCACCATCCGCACGCTCTCCACTTGCTTCGGCCGGCGACGGGCCACTGCGGATTTCAACCCGCTGGTGACCAGCCCCGCGATCACCAAAGAGATCACCAAACAGATGACGAACGCACGCGCTTTGAATCCACCGAAAACGAGTGCGCCAATTCCAATCCCGACAAAGAACGGTTGCCAAATTTGGGGATCGCTCACCCCCGCCATGAACAAGTCGAGCACCGGACTCGCCCATTTTTCGTTGATTAAGTGAAAGAGAGTTTGATCCATCCGATCGAATAAAGCGGCGCGTAAGGTTTAATCGGTACAAGGTAATAAACAAATGTGCGAGAATGACGAAGCACGAATGACGAATGACGAAGGCATGGCAACGCTCGAAGTCGAGAATGACCAAAACAGAATGCCGAAGCCCGTGTTGGTCATTCGGACATTCCGGTTTCGTCATAATCATTCGTCATTTGTCATTCGCGGTTTGATTCTCGCCATTTTCTTGTCGGTCGTACTATCAGTACTTGGCCAGTCCACGCCGGACGCCAAAGAGATTCTAGACTCAGTGCGCATGATCGAGTCGCGGCAGCAGATCGACCTGCAGGGCCAGCTTCGACAGGATGACAAGGTGATTCCGTTTCGCCTTGTCCAGAATGGGCCTCTGATCCGGTATTCATTCACAAATCCAGATGAAACCTTGCAGTTGCGCCTTGGCGAAAACAGTTCTCGCCTTGACCTTGTGACTGAGGCGGGAACAGAAAAAGTCGGCGTTTCGAAGCTGCAGGAACAGATTCGCGGCACGATTGTGACCTACGAAGATCTCGCGTTTAAATTTCTCTACTGGGCTGCGGCGCGCGTGTTGGGCGAGGAGAATGTCCGCACCCGGAAATGCTGGAAACTGCAGTTACGCGCACCCTCACGCGAGTCGCAGTATTCCAACGTGCTGCTGTGGGTAGACAAAACAAGCGGCGCTCTGATGCGGATGGAGGGTTACGACTGGAACGCGCTGCTGGTCAAACGGTTTGAAGTCGTTTCCGCGCAAAAGATCGAGGGACGCTGGTTCCTGAAACAAATGCGCATCGAACAACTCCGAGCCGGGAACCAATCACGTCCGAGAACGCGCTTACCTCGAGATCAAGAGGTAGCAACGCTGCGCTCTGTTATTCAAGGAGCGACTGCTTTGGCCGCCGTCAATATCACTTATCGCCGGTGGGGAGCCGTCACTCCCTGCTTGAACGCCTCAGCGAGGCTGATGCTGATCGGATTTCGCGCCGCTGACAACGAGCCTGCGACCAAGGAATTCCTTGTCGTGCAATTCGTCGACCGCGCGCTTCGCCTCTTCGACGGTTTGCATTTGCACAAAGGCAAAACCCTTCGAACGCTGATTGTGGCGATAGCTTACGATCTCGGCATTTTGCACGTGTCCGACGCCGTTGAACAATTCGAAAAGATCGCTCTCCGTAGCGTCGAAGGAAAGGTTGCCAACGTAAAGCCGCGGCGAAGTGACTTCAACCCGTTCAGGCTTGCGCGCGGGTCGTGAAGGCTGCGCGCCGTTACGCGGTAGCGTTGCCGATTTCTTTTTCTCGCCACCGTTTCCGAAAAATTCGGCTACCCGTTGCCAAAACGTTTTCTTTTGTGCCTTCACTGGTTCCTGTTGCCCCCGAAAACGTTCCTGATTTCCTCTGCGTCGGTCTCCACCGCGCGGGCGGCGTGAGCGTCTTCCTGATGAATAAGAGTTCATGTTGATCCTTGACTGTTTTCCAATTGTCGAAAGGGCGGAGCGCCCCGAAAAAGCTCGGGACACCGTCCGTGGCGCGCGACTCATCAAGAGCCGAGTCAAACTTGTTACAAGCCCTCTGCGACGCCGATGGAAACTCCGCCTCGTTGTACCGGGAATGAACTTGTCTTAGAGCGTAAGCCGGCGCACTCAACCAACGAAACAGTGATGCCGTCACCGTTTGCAGCATCAATTGAAGAAATCTGAATCGTCGTAGAAACCGGACGCTCGGAAGATCGAAGAAGATTCCCGACATCTCGGCGGATTATGACTTAGGTGGCTACTCATTGCAAGTATAACCATCGGCAATGGCGAAGCTCGAATTTCGAATGACGAACTGTCGGCGTCTGTGTCAGTCCCGAACCCTTTCAGGATTCACATCCTTCGACACTCGTCACTCGGAATTCGTCATTGAGTCACGGATCGAGTAAATCCGCGACTTTGCGTATTCTCGCGGGCGCTCGCCGCGAATTGGCCGAACAAAATAGCGCAATTCGCGCCGACTCAGTCTCGGCTGGTAACCGGACTCCGGCATTAGATCGCGACAATGCCATTCCACCCAGCCGATTTCATCCTCAGAAAGCTCGCGTTCCCAGCGCCTCACTGGTTCGGTGCTGATTTGCGAAAAATTCGTGCGCGCAGCGGAATTGCCGCTCCAGAACCGGCCCACTTTCGTCGGAGTCAGCACCGTGTCGGGATCGAACCCGATTTCGAGATACGCGCAAACTTTTTCCATCGTGCTGGCCGGTTCACAGACCAATGTTTCATACGGCACGATGAACCCGGGCGCCTCGCCATCCCGGATGCGCTTCGCCAGCTTTGCGGCTACGCGCCAATGCGCGATCACGTAATAGGTCGAGAAGCGTCCGGTCTGCCTGGTTTTCTCCAGCGCGATTTGCGCCGCAAGAATCGCTCGCGGATCGCGAAGCGTAACCAGGATTTTTGCGCTAGGGAACCGGGTGAGGATCGGGGTGATGTGATTGCGATTGGCGGGAGTCTTTTCCACCCACCGCGCAATCGTGTCGAGCGAACGCCCCAGGGTGGCCGCGTACACTTTGACCATCAGAACAAGTAGATCCTCCTGCGCGTTCGCGGGATCGAATGCCGCGCTCTCAAACGTCTGGAGAAACGTCTCGCGAGGAAATGTGGAATAACTGCGCTTGCCCCATTTACACGGGCCACCGAAGAGCACGTTCGAGAGCGACTGTTTGGTGAGGTAATCAAATTGCGCCCGGCGGCCACGCGGCGCGTATTTGGTCAGGACGGTCGGGAAATAAGCGGTTTCCTCCGGCAGAACGAGCAGTTCGGGATGACTATCGAGCAACGCCACCAATAGCGTAGTGCCCGATTTTGCCTGGCCGGCAATAAAACAGGCGCGCTGATCGAACGGAAGCGTCGAAATCACAAACGGAGATTACAATACGTATGACGAAATGGTAATTCCCTGCCAGGCGAAATGGCACGGCGTGCACAGGACTGCCCGCCCTACCTTCGCGTTGTCTGCTCTTGGTTGGTAGTGCGCGTCACTCCGTGCGGGCCGTTCGTTGCGTACGGAGAAACCAGTCGATGAATTTCGGCAGGCCCTCGGTAAGCTTGGTCATCGGATTGTAAGCGAGCAATTTTCGGGCTTTGGAAATGTCCGCATAGGTTCGGGGCATATCCCCGGGCTGCTCCGGCAAACGATTGATTTTCGCTTTCTTTCCAAGTGCGTTTTCGATGGCAGAAATAAGGTCCTTTAGCTGAATCGTTTCGCTCTCGCCAAGATTAAACACGTCATAAAGCGGGCCGTCGTAATCGAGCGCGGCCATCGTCCCCTGGATCACGTCGTCGATGTATGTGTAATCGCGGCGGGTGTTGCCATCTCCAAATTGGTCGATGGGCTGGCCGGTGTGGATACGTCGAGTGAATTGATGAATTGCCAGATCCGGCCGCTGTCGCGGGCCATAAACGGTGAAATACCGCAAGGCGACGACGCGCATTTGATAAAGGTGCGCGTAACTCGAACAAAGAAATTCGCCGGCGATTTTTGTGGCGCCGTACGGGCTCAGTGTCTGGAAAAGATGTTGGTCCTCGGAAAAGGGAACTGTTTTCGAAGCTCCGTAAACCGACGAGCTCGACGCGAAAATGAATCGCTCAACTCCCGTCACCCGCGCCGCCTCAAGCAGATGTAATGTGCCGATGACGTTCGTGTCGTAATAAAGCCGCGGTTGTTGAATGGACGGCCGAACACCTGCGCGCGCGGCCAGGTGGACGATTCCCTCCAGTTTCTCCCGGAGAAACACCGTTCGGACCGATTCGGCGTCGCGAAGATCGGCGCGGCAAACGGTTACATCACTCGCAAAACCGGCAATGTTCGCATGCTTGATCTGCGGATCGTAGAAATCATTGAAATCATCGAGAATGACAACGTCATGCCCGGCCTTGAGCAGTTTCTCGGAAAGATGCGAGCCAATGAAACCCGCGCCGCCTGTGACGAGAATTCGCATGGCGCCAAATTAGCCACAGATGTCCATGGATGGACACAGATTTTGCGCTGTGGCCGCGGGCGGTGACCGCGGCGGGTGTCCGCGGCGATACCTTCTCGAGCCGAGGTCACCGCCCTCGGCTACAACGCCCCAGCTAAAAATTGCGCCAGTGGAGCAGCAAATAAATCCAGTTTAGCGTGACCGCAGAGATCACTGAGACACGCAAAAATCTCTTCGCGCGGTCGTTCAACGAATGGATCCTCAAACGCGGCACGCGCACCAACAGCGTAGCCAGCGCGTAAACATCGAACACGATAAGCGCGCATAGCGCTGCGAAGACAAGTGGATTCCATTCGAATGCGGCGAGAAAATGCCCCTGAAGGAATTGGATCCCGCATCGCGTCATTCCACACGTGACGCAAGGCAGTCTGGTAAGGTCGTGAAACACGCAGCGCGGCCACGGCAGGCCAATCGTCAGCCAAGCGGCTGCCAGGCCGATCGACACAACCGAGGCGCTTAACCAAATCAGCTCGTGATCCAGTTCCCCTGGAGCAAGCCGCCGAACAGAAAACCGCATCTGCTGAGCACTAATGGTGCGATGCGGTCCAGGCGCTCGCACCAAACATAAGTGCGATGAGCAATCCGCCACCGCAACAAACTATCAGCGGAAGGAAAACGGCCAAAACAGCGCGGCCCGTGTCGGTCTCATGGGCACGCGCTAGCCCGATACAGTTGCAAACAAGCGCCCAAACCCCAGAGATCAATCCACCACAGAGCGGTATGATCTGCAAAGGACCAGCGGAGCCTTGAGAAAAAGCCAGGACGCGAAACGTGGTCTCAAATGATTGGTTGGCGCCGCCAACGATCATCAAACAAAGATGCACGATTGCACTGCCAATGAAGAGAACCATTACGACGAACAGAGGCAGCAAAATGATGATTGCCACGGAGCCAATTCCCATGCCAGCCATCGCGGCAAAGCCGTTGTTGTGCCGATCCGTGAACAGGCCGAAGGATTGAAGCCCGAGCGAGAACAGAAACGCGACGATCCCTCCCAAGCATCCGCCGATGAGCGCGTAAATGAGCGGTTCGCCCAAGCCGCCGTCACGTTTCATCACGGTGAACGCCTCGGCAGGACGAGTGAGCACCATGGATAAAGTCTCTATGAATGCATTGAAAAACCCGCGCTCTTGGCGGTGTTCCCACGGCAGGCCGGTACGCGCCGCAACAGGTGTTGACGTAGGAGTTGCACCGGGCTGCACGGGCGGGACACCAGGTCGCGGCAGCCCCTCCGAACTCTGGAAATTGCGAGAGCGGCTGCCAACTGGCCATTCCCTCGCGCCAGCCGATATCGGTTGGCGCAAAGCGACCGGCGCTCAGTCCTTCGCGAACTTCTTCTTCGGAGAAAACGCCCAGACTCGTAGTGCCGCGGTTGACATGAATCATCGCCATAATGCGCCCGTTGTAATGAGACGCGAAGCGGAGCGCAAGGTTAAATGGCTGCAGCAGTTAAAACAGTTACAATGGTTACAAGCGTTACAAGAGGATCGCTTTTAACTGTTGTAACCTTTTTAACTTTGTAACTTTTCTGGTTGATCCAGGGCCCGCCAAAAATACCAGGCGGCAACAGAGCGATACGGTCGCCACTTCTGTCCGTGCTTCATCAGTTGTTTCGGCGTGGGCAGCTTTCGTTTACGAAAAGTTTTAGCGAAACCTTTCTGAACCCCGTAATCATCAACTGGCCAGACATCGGGCCGGCCGAGATCGAAAAGCAGAAGCATCTCGACGGTCCAGCGACCGATGCCGCGCACCTGTGTAAGACGCGCGATGATTTCGTCGTCGCTCATCCGGAGAAGTGCGCGTCCCGATGGCACGGTGCCGTCGATTGTTTTCGCGGCGAGATCTTTCAAGGCCGCAGTTTTCGAGCGCGAAAGACCCGCGGCGCGCAGCTTCTCGTCCGGCGTGGCGAGAACTTTTGCGGGATCGAGCCATTTTCTTTTTGGATAAAGCGCGCGGACCCGTCCCCAGATGGTGGCAGCGGCTTTTCCGTTCAGTTGCTGATAAGTGATCGATTCAGCCAGTGCATCGAAGGGGCGCAGGGAAATAGGCGGCGTAATCTCGTACCGCCGCGACTGTCTGATTAACTGCGCCATGCGCGGATGACTCTTTGAGATGTGCCGGTGCGCGTGTTTGTGGTTCATCAAAATGAAACTCCAAAACAATAACCATGCTTTGGGAGGTGCAATCGATTTCCGATTCCGAGGAGCGCAGGCTGCCAGCCTGTAGTTCGCGGCAGCCTGCCGCGAACCGTGCAATCGCAACGTCGAATGAATTGCGTCAGATGCGTTCGGCAAGCTGCCGAACGCTGCAGGCTGCCAGCCTGCGCTCCCCGGACTTGCCCGACGAATCCTTTTCAGTTTGGTGATTGCCATGGACACGCAACTCACTTGGTATGGTCAGTCGGCTTTTAAGATCGTTACACCCGGCGGAAAAGTTCTGCTCGTTGATCCGTGGCTATCGAATCCTGTTTTCGAAAATGCGAAGCAGGAGGTTGCTGCGCTCAAGATCACGTCGATCTCATCCTCATTACACACGGGCACTCCGATCACGTTGGTGACGCGGTGGAGATCGGGAAAAACACTGGCGCAAAACTGGTGGCAACATTCGACCTGGCCGACGCAATAGTGAAACATCTCGGTTATCCGGCAGACCAGGCGCAAGTGGACACGATTGGTCATTTTGGCGGCGAACTGACGCTACTGGATGGCGAAGTAAAAGTTGCTTTCGTTCCCGCGCATCACGGGTCCGGTGTCTCCGCTGATGATCGCGCCGGTCTGCGTCATGGCGGTGCGCCGGGAGGTTTTGTAATTACGATTCGCGGCGGCCCAACGATTTATCACACCGGCGACACGGATGTGTTTTCCGACATGGCGCTTCTCTCTCGCTTTCACAACATTGATCTCATGCTCGTTTGCATCGGCGACCATTTTACTATGGGACCCGCTCGTGCCGCAGAAGCGGTCAAGATGGTGGGACCGCGAACAGTGATTCCCATGCATTACGGAACGTTCCCGGTGTTGACAGGCACGCCTGAGGCGTTCGAATGCGAACTGAAAAATCGCAAATCGGACGCGCAGTTGCGGGTGATGAAAATCGGCGAGACACTTGCGCTGGGCGCAAATTAAGATCCGAGGCGTAATCGCCGATCTCGAATCCCTACCGGGCGTTTGCGGGCACACGGGCGCGCCAGAAACGGCGTGCTTCGATCAACTGCCACAAGACCAGCCCCGGGATTCCCAAAATCAGTTCGCGCACCCGCGCAATTAAAGAGAGCGCGAAAGCGGCATCACCAGGAATTCCGAGCAAATTGCCAATGATCACGTAGCCGCCCTCCTGCACGCCGAGGGCGCCCGGCACTGGGAACGCTACCGAACGAATTGTAAGGACCATGCTTTGAAGGATCAGCGCGTTGACGAAGGTCGCTCGCAGACCAAGTGCGTGAAGCGCGATCCAGATTTCGCCTGATCCGAGGATCAGTGAGGCCGTAGTCCATACGCAGCATCCAATCACGCCGCGCCGCCGCGCATACAGCCTGCGAATCGCCTCGTCCAAGCTCCGGCCGCTGTGCACTAACGAATGCCAATCATCCGCATTCGCCAGCCGTGAAATCATCTTGCCGATAAAACGAAACATTCCCAGCCGTTGAACGACATAGAACCCGATAATGGCGAGAACTCCGATCACTGCTCCGATCAGCGTTGGGCGGACAAAGCCCTGGTGTCCCGTTACGCTAACAATCAAGCCCAGCCCCAAGAGCGTAAAACCAATCTGGACAAAAACGCCGAGCGTAATGTCCACGAGAACGCTCGCCGCTGCGGTTGGTATCGATGCGCCATGGAGCGCCGCCAGCCGCGCCCTGACGACATCACCGCCAACAGTGGCGGAAGGGATCAGCGTGCTCACTGATTCGCCGATCCAGCGCATCCAAAACAGTTGCCACAGCGACAGACGCTCGGGCTTTGGAAAGAGCACCCACCATGCAGTTGCATCCAGTAAGAGTGGAACAGCGAAGTGATAAATCACCACTGCACCAATCCACCAACCCGCGGAGGCGAAAGCCGCGATAACATGTGGCGCGCCCTGTCGAATCAGGAGGAACGTAAACAGCGCAGCGCCGCCGAGAGCAAGCAAGTAAAACGCTATGCGGATTTTTTTTCGTCCTTTCATCTGTCGAATTTGAAATAGCCCAGCATTTCACTGCCGGGTCAACCGGGGACCCTGGGGCAATTCCCAATCCTTCCGGGATTGCTAACTTGACCCCGGCAGGCGAAGCGCTGCCCCACAACTTGTTGAAATAGTCCTTGCTAAAATAATCCGCCTTCGGTACATCGCTTTCGCGTTGCTCATCCGATATGTCGGTGTCCCGGGGTCCTTTTAACCACATCATGAAAATGTTTCGAACGTTCTGGCTCTTCTTCTTTTTCGCCGGGATTGCGTCAGCCGTGGCTGGCCCAGCAACCTTTGAGCTTCAGCCTTCCCCTACGCCGGCTGACGAAAACTCACGCGATCTTTTTTACTACGAGACGACCTATACATTCCAGAGTGATTTTAAGGAATCCAAACTCGGTCATGGTGATTCGCTCTATGATGATTTCAGCTATGACCATCGCTTTCTGATCACCGGAAAATGGTACTTCCGTGCCGGCGTGGAATATAAACGCTATGACTTCGGCGGTACGGACAACGGTTTACCGGACCATCTGCAAGCAGCCTCTGGTCACCTGGCGCTGGAATACATTGTGAAGGACTTTCCGGCAGTAAGTATCGAGCTTGATCCAGGCGTTTACTTCCAAGACAGCGTCAGCTGGGACGCTTTCGATATCCCAGGGAAAGCGTTTGTGACGTTCCCCTTAAAGAAAGACAAGATCTTTGCCCTTGTTGGTTTGGCCTGGGGATCGTTTCAAGATCCGCCTGTCGCACCCGGTGGCGGTATCATCTGGCTTTTCAGCGACAAATTGCGCTTGCTGGGTGTTTTTCCCAGGCCTGCACTGGTTTACCAGCCGAACGACGATTGGGACCTTCGAATTACCGGCGAGCTTAACTACACCAGCTTTCGCACTGACGATGTGGTTTCCCCAACCGAGCACAAACTGAATTTGCACAATGCAGTCGTCCAATACAGCGAGGACCGCGCCGGCGTGCAGGTGGGTTATTCCGGCTTCAAACCGCTCAAGATTATTGCAGGCGCCGGTGTCACGACCGAGCGAAACTTCAACTTCTTCCGCGCCAGTCAGCAAAAAAGGACGGATCCGGCTCCATATCTTAGGATCGCTGCTGAAGCGAAATTCTAAGGAAAAATCTCACCGAGCTGTCTGGCCACTGCCTGGTCGCCGCGAACCTTTAGCCGCCCAGTAAGATAAGCCCATGTCCCGCTGAGTTGGTCATGGCAAATGGCGACCCAATCCTTGTCTTTTGCTATGAAAGTGACATTTGGATTGGGGATTTTTCCCTTGCCCATCTTGTAGGTACCGTCGTTTACCTCGATCCACCATTGCCCTCCGTGCGGTCCGCTCAAATCCCATTGATAACGGGCGTGCACTCCTTTTGCCCTGGCGGGTTGAAAACTGCCTCGCATCGAGTCAAAAACTTCCTGCGGCGTCGAATCCACATGACTGGCCGCAACGGCCACTGCTGCGCCGAAGAAAATCGCTGCAGCCAGTCCACCAATTGAAAGAAAGAAGCACCGCTTTGGTTTTAATTGCTGGGGCATTTCGTGATCATTCATCATTCGTCATTTGTGCTTTGTCATTGTCACGGCCTCATTGCTCAATTCGCCTCAGGAGAAAAGCGGCGCCGAGAAATGTGATCAACGCTCCGGCCAGAAGAATGACCAGATCATTGACATAAAATTGCGGACCCGCGCGGTACATGTTCACGAGGCGAAAAGCTCGGCAAAAATGTGTAAGCGGAAACAGCTCAGAGATGTAACGAATCGCTTTGGGCAATTGTTCGAGTGGCGCAAACGCTCCCGATAGCACAAAGACCGGCAGCAAAAAGAAAACCGAAAATTGGATCGCCTGGGTTTGGGTGCGCGAGAAGGCCGAGATCAGCAACCCGAGCCCAAGCGAACAAAGAAGAAAGAGAAGGCAGATCAGCGCCAGCGCCGGCAGGTCATGAAACGCGACCCCGAAATGCCAGTAGCTTAACAGCATAATGATGACAACCAGCAAGGCTGACACCACGAGATACGGCAACATTTTGCCGATCACAATTTCGCGCCGTCGCAGCGCAGTTACCATCAATTGGTAAAGTGTGCCGGACTCCCGCTCGCGGGCAATCGTGCATGCCATTAGCGTGACCGTCAGCAATTGCAAAATCAACCCGATGATGCCGGGGACAACATAATCGATGACGCGCGATTTCGGGTTATAGAGCAGTTTGCGATCGACCGACCACATCTCCATCATGGATACAAATCGTTTGCGGATTTGCACCGGAAGTTGCTTGCCCAGTTCAAAAACCTCTTCTGGTAACTCCTCAATCATGCGATCGCGCTGTTTCAATTGGAAATCGCCCAGGCTCTTTCGAACACTGCCTTCTACAGCATCGCCCGTGTTGATATCGCCGCCGTCGAGATAAAGCAGCAACGGTTTCGGATCGCCGTTTTCCAGACTTTCGTTCCAGCCCTGGGGAATGACCAGCGTTGCCCGCACTCCATGGCAAGCAAGTCCGATTCGTTCCTTATATCAGGCGACGCGTAATGCCATCGGAACGTCTTGTTCTTGGAAATAATGTCGATGAACTCCTGCGAGCGCGGCGTGTTATCCCGATTGACCAACATGCAGGGCACATCCGTCAACTCACTCGTTTCAAAGGCGTGACCGAAGAGAAGCGTGAACAGCGGCGGCAGTAGCAGCACAAGAAGGAGGACCCGTCGATCACGATAGATGTGCAGAAACTCTTTGTACGCGACGCTCGTGGTCGCCTCGAATGACAGCCAATCTCATGAAGCCGGTCGTTTCAAAACTCCATCGTAACCCTGAGAATACGCAGTGAAAACATCTTCCATGTCCGGTTCTACCCAGCGCTCGCCTAACAAGCGCAGTTCTGGAAATGGCCAGTTTCGCGCCACGTCGCGATCAGTTCCTCGGCTTCCGGCGCGTAAAGGCGCAAGCTCCCGCTGCGCAAAGAGACGCCCAGCAATTCCGGCAGGTCGCGCAACTGCACCAGAGCCGGCATGAGAGGCTCGACATCGATCTCGAGCAGCCGCGCGCGAAAGGTCTCCTTCAATGCGCGCGGCGAAGCTTTTGCCAGCAACCGGCCATTCTCGATGAAACCCACTTCAGTGCATCGTTCCGCCTCGTCCATGTAATGGGTCGTAACGAAAATCGTTTTCCCTCATTACTCAGATCGTAAAGCAAATTCCAGATTTGCTGCCGGTGCACGGGATCGAGCCCGCGGGTGGGTTCGTCGAGAAACAG
Source organism: uncultured Verrucomicrobiae bacterium (assembly GCA_963757675.1). GTDB lineage: Bacteria > Verrucomicrobiota > Verrucomicrobiia > Chthoniobacterales > UBA10450 > Udaeobacter. The sequence continues at coordinate 278,309 of CAVWTH010000005.1, forward strand.
CACGGAGGGGTCGTGCACCAGTGCGCAACCGATCGCCAGGAACTGGCGCATTCCGCCGGATAAATTTTCCGCCGTGACGCTCCTTTTTTCCCGCAGATCAATCACGCCAAGCAGACGCTCAATTCGCCCTTCCAGCTCAGCTGCGGCACGCCATAGGCGCCGCCAAAAAATCGAAAATTTTCCAGAACCGTCAGGTCGCGATAAAGGCTGAAGCTTTGGGAGACGTAGCCGAATTTGGTGCGCACACTTTTGCCGATCTTTCCAGGTATCCGCGCCTTCGATCGTGGCATGGCCCGCCGGTGGGATGCGTCAAGCCACACAACATTCGCATGGTGGTCGTCTTGCCGGCACCATTCGGGCCGAGAAAACCAAAGATGGTGCCGGCCTCGATTGAGAGAGAAAGGTCCTGCACGGCATGGACGTTACCGTAGCTCTTGCTCAAATGATGAAGTGCGATGACCGGTTCATTCATCTCGATCTTTATTGCGGTGATCGTCGAGATTTGCAACCATCCGTCATTTAGCCAACAGGTTATCTGCCATGATGATTGAAATGATTGCGGGAATTCGATGCCGCCGGATCGTTGCGTTCGCCGCCCTTTTTTCCGTGGGGTTGATCGCCGGCCCGAGAAGCGCACGCGCCGATGCCGTGTCCGAACTGGCCTCGTTTTCTATCTTCGACAAGGTCGATTTGGCCCAACTGGCGAGAAGCGACGTAAAAACCGCGCACGGGCTGCCAATGAAGAACCCGCGGTTTCTAGCCGTACAAAGCTGCTATGTCGTGCCCGGATCGCCTGCTCAGCAAATGGAGGCGTTGCGACAATGGAACCCGGCAAAACATCGGGAACTGAAGGTTTTTTTGCATTCCGATCTGCCGTCAAATCCGAGCACGGCTAATTTCGAAAGACTGAAAAGTGCGCCAGGTAACGCGTCGGTGCGTTCATTCGTCACCGCGACGCAGAAGCTGAGTTCCGATCTGCAAATCAGCAAGGAAGAGGCGCAGAAATTTTCTGCCGCCGGTGCAGGAGGAGCGGGAGGCGTTATGTCTGCGTCGGTTGTAGCGTTCTGGGCAGATGTGCTCACTGCGCGAACCAAGGCTTTCGTGTCCGGTGGCATGGCTGCAGAACCACCTTACAATCACGCCGGTCCGTCCGTTCGGGCTAGCGATGAAGTGAACGGCTTATTGCGCGAGCAAGACAAGATTCGGCGGCAATTTTCCGGACTCCTTGGTGCGACGGGGATTGGACGGGGGTCTGGATCACTCACACCGGAGCTTTACTGGGAACTTCTCGATGCGAACGATCAGGGCGTTGTGACCCTCGGAGCGTCCTACAGCCGCAGCGGGGCCGGCGGAACGTATCAGGCGGCGGACGTCCTGTACTACGCCAGCGGCGGTTATTATGTCGCGCTCACGGTTCATCAGCTGTGGCCTGTTACGGTCGAAGGAAAACCCTCCACGCTAGTCTGGCGCGGCGACATGATTTCGTCGGCCGAGCTCGGCTCGCTGCATGGCGTCGAACGGTTAGGGTCGGAATCAGTGATGATGAAAAACATTACCAAGGCTGTTACGGCGTTTCGCCGGGACACCAGCAGCGGCCGGTGAACGAATGAAGACATTTGCGCTGCGAGCGCTTCTTTTGATCCTACCCGCGCTTATTTCCTTTGTCAGGACGGGGTTTTCCCAGGAAAGCAACGGGTTCTGGCCTCTGTCGGGCGAGTTTTCTGCCGAAGCCACGTATGTTGGCGAAGGTGATGTCGAACGCGGGGGCAAACACGTCAACGATTTTGATGAGATCGATTCGAACCTCCGTTTGGTACTTACGCCACGGACCAAGTTTGGCGTCCTCCGACTCGGCGCCGAATGGGAGCGGTTCTCATTTGGCTTTCCGGAACAAACAGCCCTGCCTAACACGCTACAGTCCTTCAGCACCCTCATCGGACTGGACATGCAGCTTTCGGATTCGATCATCGTCAGGGCCGAAGGTCAGCCCGGTCTCTATGACTCTGGCTTGGGACATTTGAATTGGGATGATTTCAATCTGCCGTTTTTTGTCGGCGGCACCTACATCTTTAGTCCCAACCTGCAGCTTATCCTCGGTGTGAGCGTTGATGTGGAACGAAAATACCCGGTGATTCCTGCCGCAGGTCTTCGTTGGAAACTGGCACCGCAATGGTTGCTCGAGGCCGTCCTGCCAACCCCGCGTCTGGAATACGAAATGAACCGTTATCTATCGCTTTATGCGGGCGCGACCCTGAAAGAAACAAGTTATCGCGTGGACGATGAATTTGGCGATTCGCACGGAATTCCGCGGCTCAACAATGCTATCCTTACGTATAGTGAAGTTCGAACCGGCGCAGGCTTTGACTGGAAAATTTCGCCGATCGTAACGTTCACGGGCGAGGTCGGCTATCAGCCGTACCGGGACTTCGATTTCTTCCGTGCTGAAGTGCGCTACCACCAGGATGGCGGCGCGCCGTACGGCACGATTTCATTGCACGGCGCGTTTTGATTGTAGCCGGCATCGTTGATGCCGCCCGCGTCGGCGATCCTGGCTGCACAGGGCGCAGTACAGGCGACGTGACTCATCGCAGATTCTGATCCAGCGCGCCGATTTTTCGCGTCTCTGGCCAGCGCAAGGCAACACCGAACACCACAAGAATCGTTCCGATTCCTCCCGCGACGACAGAAATCACCGGGCCGAACAGCGCTGCGGTCAGGCCCGATTCGAACGCACCGAATTCGTTCGATGTGCCGATGAAAATATTGTTCACGGACGAAACACGCCCCCGCATTTCATCCGGCGTGACCAATTGCACGATCGAACCACGGATGATCACGCTAACGCTGTCGAACGCCCCAACGAGAAGTAGTGTCGCAAGCGATAACCAGAACGTTTTCGATAAGCCGAAAAGAATCGTAGCAACGCCGAACCCCGCGACGCACCACAGCAAGTTTTTGCCCGCACGTTTCATGGGCGGAAAATGCGCCACCGCCATTGCGGTTGCAAAGGCGCCGATCGCCGGCATCGCCCGCATCCAGCCAAGACCGACAGGCCCGCAGTGAAGGATTCGATCGGCAAAGATCGGCATTAACGCTGTCGCGCCGCCCAACAAAACAGCGAACAAATCCAGAGTGATCGTGGCCAGAATCACCTTTCGGCTAAACACAAACCGCACCCCGGCGACGAGACTTTTCCAGGTATTCGCCTCAGAGCGATCTGGCACCTGTTTGCTGCGACGTATCGGAAAAACCAGAAGAAAAAACGCAAACGCACACAGCGCGTCCAGCAAATAGACAAAAGGGAATCCAATGTACGCGACCAGTAATCCGCTCAGGGCTGGTCCGACGACAGCTCCGATTTGAAAAATGCTATTGTTCCACGTCACCGCATTCGCGAATGCATCACGCGGAACCAGTGTGGGAAAGAACGAACTGCGCGCAGCCCAACTAAACGTGCGCGCCGACGCTCCGATAAACAGAAGCAGATAGATCAGCGGGACTGAGGCATCGTCGAAGTGGAACATCGGATGATGGCGCTCGAAAACCGCGGCAATGCTTGCCAGGACACGATTGCCCTCACGCAACGGCGCGATCGGAGGAATGGCCAGATGCTTCCATGACACCAATGCCAGAGCCAGCGACATCAGCGCGCTAAAGATCTGCGTTACAAGGATGATGTGTTTTCGACTGACCCGATCCGCCAAATGCCCAGCCGGCAGGGACAGCGTCACGACGGGGAGGGCAATCGCCAAACCAACAAGGCCAAGTGCAGTCGCCGAATGGGTCCGCGCATAAATCTCCCATTCCACCGCCACCGCAAGCATGAGCCGGCCAGTGATCGAGAGTAAATTACCGGCCGTAAACAGAGCGAAATCGCCAAAGCGGAATGCGGCGTACGGATCATGCGTTCGCGGCTTGTTTTCGATTGGCAAGGGAGTGGCTGCGCGCTGCCGATCCGGCGATCGATAAGAGCTGGGATCGATTGAAGAGGACATGCTCGGCGGCGCAGGGTAGAACGCGACCAGAGTCTAGGTTGAGCGGAGCGGCACGGCAACCCTGCGCGCCAGGAGCGGGAGGAGCAACCATGCGGCGCCCTATCCTCCGGTAGCCCGGTCGGAAGGCGGGAGGCAGCCGGGCAAGAAATTTGCTTAGAGCCGCGAATTTTTCTTCCATTCCAAAGGTCGACTGCCCTAAACTCGCGCGGCGCAAGGCAAAATGGATAACATCATCGAGGCGAGAGAACTGCAGATTGAGCGCAAGCACTTCTACGTCGAGCTCCGGGAAAATGAGCGCGGTAGATTCTTGCGGATCACCGAGGAAGCTCATGGCCGCCGTAACAGCATCATCGTGCCCAGCACCGGTGTCGATGACTTTACAGCGACAATTGCTGAAGTTCTGACGAACGGCGAAACCGCGCCAGCTTAACCGCTGAACTGCTGATTCGAGTTGCTGTAGCGGCAGCCGTGCCGGCTGCAAATTCTTAAATCCGCAGGCGACACGTCCGCCGCAGGACCGACTCGCCGTGGCGGAGCCTGCCGCTACAGCTCTTCCTGCAACGGGTTCGCTTTTACTGTCAATTTGGTTTCTGTTGTTCGTCCCCAATCGTTGACATCGCGACGCCGGAATTTAGTTTGACGATTCGTCATTCCGGCGGCTGCCGCCGCTGCAAAATTTTATGGCCACAAAACGAAAACCTGATCTTCGAAAACGACTTCAACGCGCGAGGAAGCCATCGCGATCCAAAACGCGTAAAACCGCCGCTGGCAAAAGAACGGGCCGACCGCGTTATGTTTACTACTTCGGGGATGGCCACGCGGATGGAACCGGCACGATGAAACCTTTGTTGGGCGGCAAAGGCGCAAATCTCCACGAAATGACGCGCATCGGTCTGCCGGTGCCGCCGGGATTTACGCATCACCACGGAGGTTTGCAGTTATTTTTACGATCACAATCGCTCATATCCGCCACAGTTGGATCGGAAGTCGCGGCGGCAATGCAAGGGTTGAGAAGTCGACTGGAAAAAAGTTCGGCGACAAAGAGCGGCCTCTGCTGGTCTCCGTGCGCTCCGGCGCTCGCGATTCGATGCCGGGAATGATGGATACGATTCTCAATCTCGGCATGAACGACGAAGTGGTGGAGATCGTTGCCAGGAAAACGGGCAACGCGCGGTTTGCCTGGGATTCTTATCGACGATTTCTTCAGATGTATGGCGACGTGGTGATGGGTGTGCAAAAACGGCCGGGCGAAGATCACGAACCGTTCGAGAGTGCGATCGAGCGGCTGAAGGACGAGCGCTACGGCAAGCATGACTTCCCCGATGTGCGATTGACCGTCGCCGATTTGAAAGAGCTTGTGCAGCGATTCAAGGCGTTGATTAACGAAGCGCGCCGGAAAATCTTTTCCCCAGGACCCAAACGAACAACTCTGGGGAGCAATCGGGGCCGTTTTCGGTTCATGGATGAACGATCGCGCCATCGTTTACCGGCGGAAGTACGGTATCCCGCGCGAGTGGGGAACGGCGGTAAACGTTCAGACCATGGTGTTTGGCAACATGGGCGACACCAGCGCGACCGGGGTCGCCTTCACGCGCGATCCGGCCACTGGCGAAAAAGTTTTCTACGGCGAATACCTCATCAACGCTCAAGGCGAAGACGTCGTTGCGGGCGTGCGCACGCCGCATCCAATCGCCGAACTGGCGAAAGAAATGCCCGCAGCGCACAAGGAGCTCATGAAGGTTCGCAGCATCCTCGAGCGGCACTTCAAGGACATGCAGGACCTCGAATTCACGGTGGAGGAAAATCGCCTGTACATTTTGCAAACCCGAAACGGCAAACGCACTGGTCATGCGGCGGTGCGTATCGCCGTGGATATGGTCGGCGAAAAATTGATAACCAAAAAGGACGCCGTCCGTCGTGTTCCGGCCGATTCGCTCTCACATCTGCTCGCGCCGGTTTTCGATCGGCAGGCCGTACAGAACGCAAAAAAGATTGGGACCGGGCTTGCCGCTGGACCGGGGGCGGCGTGCGGCCACGTCGTGTTTAGCGCCGAAGAAGCTGTGGCGCGCGTCGAACGGGGCGAAAAAGTCGTGCTCGCCCGGATCGAAACGTCGCCGGAAGATTTGCGTGGCATGATCGCGGCTGAAGGGATTCTCACGTCGCGCGGCGGCGTGTCTTCGCACGCGGCGCTGGTGGCCCGTCAAATGGGAAAAGTATGCGTCTGCGGCGCGGCGGGAATCCACATCGACTATCACAAGGGTACTTTGAGCGCGAACGGCACCAAATTGAATCGAGGCGATTACATCTCCATCGATGGCACCGCGGGCGAGGTGTTTGCCGGAGAAGTCGCTACCGCGCCGTCGGAGATTGTGCAAGTGCTCGTCGATCGATCGCTCGATCCGAAGAAAAGCGTCACGTATCAGGAGTACGCGAAATTGATGAAATGGGCGGATGAATTCCGCATCCTCGGCGTGCGCGCAAATGCCGATACGCCCGAGCAGGTTAAAAACGCTGTCGCATTCGGCGCCGAAGGGATCGGCCTCTGCCGCACGGAGCACATGTTTTTCGAAGGGGACCGGATCGACGCGATGCGGGAAATGATTCTCGCAGGCACAAAGGATGAGCGAGCCCGAGCCCTGGCAAAATTGCTTCCCTATCAGCGCGGAGATTTCATCGGCATCTTCACGGCGCTGAAAGGTCTGCCCGGCGACGATTCGCTTTCTCGATCCTCCGCTACACGAGTTTTTGCCCGCCGGTCACGCACAGCAGAACGAACTGGCAAACAAACTCGGCGTCCCGGTAGAGCAAATCGCCCAGCGCGTGGAGGATCTGCACGAATTTAATCCCATGCTTGGCCATCGCGGTTGCCGCCTGGGAATCACCTTCCCGGAGATTTCCGAAATGCAGGCACGCGCGGTTTTCGAAGCCGCCGCAGAGGTGCAAGCCAAAGGGATCAAGGTCCATCCCGAAATCATGATTCCGCTGGTAGGATTCCCACGCGAGCTGAAGCTCCAGATCGATATCGTTCGGCGCGTTGCAGATGAGGTTGCGAAGGAAAGAGGAACAAAATTTAAATATCTCGTTGGAACAATGATTGAGATTCCGCGGGCGGCTCTCCTCGCTGACCAGATCGCGCGCGATGCCGAGTTCTTTAGCTTCGGCACAAACGATCTCACGCAAACCACACTTGGCATGAGCCGGGACGACTCCGGCAGTTTTCTCCCCGCCTATGCAGAGCTTGATATCGTCGATACGAATCCCTTCGCGTCAATCGATCAAAAAGGTGTAGGCCGCTTGATGGAAATCACTTGCGAACTCGGCCGAAAGACGCGGCCGGACATCAAATTGGGAATTTGCGGTGAACACGGCGGCGAACCAAACAGCGTCAAATTCTGTCACCGGCTCGGTCTCAATTACGTCAGTTGCAGCCCGTTCCGAATTCCCATTGCGCGATTGGCGGCAGCGCAGGCAGCGCTCGAGTGATGGCTTACAAGAGGTCTCGAGGCTGCGGATGTTCTCTGCCCTAGAGAATCAATGGTTGAAACATGTCGCTCCGTTGGAGCTTTGTCATTGCTTCTGTATTGATACTATAAACATCGTGCCCCTGACGGAGCTTCACATCCAGCGACGTGATAGTGACCCCGGATGTCGCCGCGCAGTAAGCTAGCGCCATAGGCGCGGCATGTTTATAGTCGTCGCGACTGTAGATGTAATCAGCTCCGTTAGGAGCGTCATGTTACCCTCCGTGCAATGGCCAACACCTACACGCAAATTTACCTGCACGTTGTCTTCGCAGTCTCTGGTCGCGCGTGCGTGATTTCCTCTGAGCATCGCGAAGACCTGCAAAAGTACATCACCGGAATTGTCACACGAAAAGGACAGAAACTGATTGCGATCTACTCTATGCCCGATCACACCCATGTATTGCTCGGTCTAAAACCGAACATCTCGCCTTCGGATTTGATCGGCGACATCAAAACTGGATCGAGCAATCATATTAACGAGCAGCGATGGATTGGGTGTCATTTTTCATGGCAGGAGGGGTACGGCGCATTTTCCGTTTCCCATTCGCATCTCGATCGCGTGGCGAACTATATTCTCAAGCAAGAGAAGCATCATCGCAGAAAGTCCTTCCGAGAGGAATACGTTGAGTTTCTCGAGCGGCACCATGTTCCGTACGATCAGCGTTACATTTTGAAGCCAGTAGAGTGAGTTGACATGCCGCTCCTACGGAGCTTCGTCTGTGTGCACATAATGACACTATAAACATTGCGCTCCTAATGGAGCTTGACTGTGCCGCAGGCGGCCTAGCTGAAACAGCCGAGCGACTGGACTGACAACGCTTGCAGCAAGTTTTCGATTCCATACCGTCTTCCGATGCAAATGCGCGAACCAATTTTCGACATTGATTCGTTTGCGCGCCGCCACATCGGCCCGAGCGAAGAGGAAGTTCGCGCGATGTTAAGCGAGGTGGGGTTTGAAAGTCTTGACACACTGATCGACGCCACCGTTCCGAAGAACATTCGTCTCGAACGGCAGCTGAATTTACCAGAAGCAATATCAGAAGGAGAAGCGCTCGCCGAACTGCGAGCGATTTCACGAAAGAACAAGCTTGCGCGCTCGTATATTGGCGCCGGCTACTCCGATTGCATTACGCCGCCCGTCATTCAGCGAAATATCCTCGAGAATCCGGGATGGTACACCGCTTACACACCTTACCAGGCGGAAATAGCGCAAGGCCGGCTGGAAGCATTGCTCAATTTTCAGCAGATGATCACGGATCTGACTGCGCTCGATATCGCAAACGCATCAATGCTGGATGAAGCGACAGCCGCCGCTGAAGCAATGGCGCTTTGTCACGCTGTAGCCGGGGCGTGACCCGGCCGCAAAAAAACGTTCTTCGTCGCCGATAACTGTCACCCTCAAACGATTGCCGTGGTCCAAACCCGCGCGAAGCCGCTCGGGATCGAAATCAAGATCGGCGATTACTCTCGGTTCAAATTTGACGACACAGTGTTCGGCGCGCTTGTCCAATATCCGGCTACCGATGGCGCGATTGAGGATTATGCGGATTTCGTCCGCGAGGCGCACAATGCCGGCGCACTGGTTGTCGTCGCAGCAGATATTCTTGCGCTCACACTGCTGAAGCCGCCGGGCGAATTTGGCGCGGATGTTGCCGTCGGCAATACACAACGTTTCGGAGTGCCGCTGGGATTCGGCGGGCCGCATGCGGCCTATTTCGCCACACGCGATCAATTCAAACGTCACATGCCTGGCCGATTAGTGGGCGTTTCACACGATGCCGAAGGCCGGCCCGCTTACCGACTGGCCCTGCAAACGCGCGAGCAACACATCCGCCGCGATAAAGCAACCAGCAACATTTGCACGGCACAGGTCCTCCTCGCCGTCATTGCATCGATGTATGCGGTTTATCACGGCCCCGACGGACTGCGTGCAATCGCAGAACGCGTTCACAGGCTAACCAGTCGACTTGCAGATGGTCTGCGCGCCCTTGGCTGCACAGTTACCCATGAGCAATTTCTTCGACACCGTCCGGGTCGAAGTGGACTCGAGCGAAGTCATTTTGAAGCACGCAGCACAAACGGGTTGCAACCTGCGCGCACTCGGTCCCTCGCGCAGTCGGCATTTCATTCGACGAAACCACAACGACCCGAGACATCGAATTGCTGATGTCCATTTTCCGCGGCACGAGTGTGCGCGATTTTGATGATGACGAGCTCGGCGATCCGCCGCTGCGGATTCCGACGTTTGCGGCCCGCACTTCCCAGTTTCTCACTCACCCGATCTTCAACACGCACGATACCGAGACAGAGATGCTGCGCTATTTGAAGAAGCTCGAATCGCGCGATCTGTCGCTCACGACTTCGATGATTCCGCTGGGCTCGTGCACGATGAAGCTCAATGCGACCGCGGAAATGTTTCCGATCTCCTGGCCGGAAATTTCCAAATTGCATCCGTTCGCGCCGGTCGAACAGGCGGCAGGCTACCTGCAGATCTTTCGTCAGTTGGAAGACTGGCTCGCGGAAATCACCGGGTTCGCAGCGGTTTCATTGCAACCGAATGCCGGATCGCAGGGCGAATTCGCAGGTCTGCTGGCGATTCGCGAACATCACGCGTCGCGCGGCGAAGCGCATCGCAACGTTTGTCTCATTCCAACGTCGGCGCACGGAACGAATCCGGCCAGTGCGGTGATGGCCGGGTTCAAAGTTGTCTCGGTCGCATGTCTGAAAGATGGCGACATCGATCTTGCCGATCTGCGTGCCAAAGCAGACGAACACGCACGCGATCTCGCCGCGCTCATGGTAACTTATCCCTCAACGCACGGCGTCTTCGAGCCGACCATTCGCGAAATCTGCGACATCGTCCACGCGCACGGCGGCCAGGTTTACATGGACGGCGCAAACTTGAATGCGCAGGTCGGTCTTTGCCGTCCTGGCGACTATGGCGCCGATGTTTGCCATTTGAACCTGCACAAAACTTTTTGCATTCCGCACGGCGGCGGCGGACCCGGCGTGGGACCGATCGGCGTGGCAAAACATCTCGAACCGTTCTGCCACGCCAATACATTTTCGATCCCGAGACTGGCGGGATTCTGTTTGGCGAAGGAGAACGCGGGAATCGGCTCCCTAATGGAGAGCTCGGGTCCGATTATCGCCACGGTGGCGGCAAAAGCGGTAACATTTCCGCAGCCCCTTGGGCAGCGCCAGCATTCTGACCATCACATGGATGTACATTCGGATGATGGGCGCGGAGGGACTGACACGAGCAAGCGAAGTGGCAATTCTAAACGCAAACTACATGGCCAAACGTCTGGACGCGACGTTTCCCGTTCTATTCAAAGGGAAGCATGGCCTGGTCGCGCACGAATGCATTGTCGATTTGCGCCAGTGGAAAAGCGCCGGCATTGAAGTTGGAGACGTGGCAAAACGTTTGATGGATTACGGCTTTCATGCGCCGACCATCTCGTGGCCAGTAGGCGGGACGATGATGATCGAGCCGACCGAGAGCGAACCGAAACACGAGCTTGATCGGTTTTGCGAGGCGATGATTGCCATCCACGCGGAAATGAAAGCAATCGCTGACGGAAAACAGGATCAACAAGATAACCTGCTCAAGAACGCGCCGCACACTGCGCGCAAAATCGCCTCGGACAAATGGGACCACCCTTACTCGCGCGAACAAGCAGCTTTCCCCGCCCCTTGGACACGCGAACACAAATTCTGGCCTGCTGTCGCCCGCATCGACAACGTTTATGGCGACAGAAATCTCTTCTGCTCCTGCCCGCCGGTGGAAGAATTCGAGAACGAGTAGCGCACGCGTCCTCGAGATCGCGGACTTCCCCAGTTCGCTCCAGCTCAGAACATACGGAAGCGGCACAGAACAATTGTTTCGCCGCGGCCGCCGACATCAGCACGCGACACACGAGCGCTATCCTTCCGCCGCTAACTCGGAGGCAGTGACGACGCGGGTTGGCACGAGGCGCAACGCCGACCCATTTGTTTCCTCGGCAGCGGCGGATCCGCCTTCGTGATATTCGGCGTCACTGTTGACTTGCCAGAGATCGTAAAGCTTTGCGTCGGCGAGAATATTTTCCACGCACAACATCGCCGTCATCATGGCGTGGTCCTGGTTGTTGTATTTGTGCATGCCGTTGCGTCCGACGACATGCAAATTCGGATAACGGGTCTCCAGTTCCCGGCGAATGACGGCCACGTTTTGTGCGTAATCATCGTCGTAAACCGGATAGGCTTTTTTCTGGCGAACAACGCAGCCGTCAACGAAATCGCCTTGTTTCGCGAGTCCAATCTGGATTAGCTCGCGTTTGGCCAGATCGATTAAATCGCCATTGCTCGAATCCCACAGGCCGTCGTGTTCGAAGCAGAAATATTCCAGGCCGTAACAGACCTTATCCGGTTCGGGCACCATTTCGGGCGACCACGAACGAAAGTTCTGAATTCGGCCGACCTTGACGCTCGGATCGTGAATGTAGATCCAGTTGTCGTCGAACATCTGTCGATCCTTCAAAATCAACATGACGGTAAGAAAATCGCGGTACTTGAGGCTTTGAGCCGCGCGTCTGGTTCGCTCACTCACAGCCGGGGATAAACCGCACACCAGTTCCCGCATCGGCGCGGATGAAATCACATGTTCGGCTTCAATGGCACGGAGCTCACCCTGGTGATCTTTGTATTCCACCGTCCAATGGGCGGATGCTTCATCGAACGAACAGCGCGTTACTCGACAACCCATCTCGAGCTTCCCGCCTAGCGCCGTCATTTTTTCGGCGCATACCTCCCACATCATGCCAGGACCACGCCGCGGATAACGGAACGAATTGATCAGCGTCTTGATGACTTTGCTTCGGTCGCCGTTGTAACGCTGTGGAATAAGCGCGTTCCTGATTGCACTGCCTAACGAAAGGCCCTTGATTCGCTGCGCCGCCCAGTCGGCAGAAATCTCCTTGCAGCTCATTCCCCAGACTTTTTCGGTGTAACTTTTGAAGAACGTGTTGAAAAGACGTCTTCCAAATTGGTTGCTCACCCATTCTTCGAAATTCCTGGGGTTTCGCACCGGGAACAGGCGCGCCTTTAACCACGAGAAAACGCAAAGGGTGGATTTGAGAATTCCAAGCTTCAACAGCGCTTCCACCGGCTTGAGCGGATAGGAAAAAAATTTGCCGCTATAAAAAATACGCGATGAGCGCGGGCGCACGAGCATGTCGTTTGGCAGGATCTCCGTCCACAAGTCTTCGACCGCTTTCGATTTAGAGAAGAAACGGTGGCCGCCGATGTCAAAATGGAAACCCTTATAGGTCACCGTGCGGGAAATACCGCCGACGTAAACGGGATCGGCCTCCAAAACGACAACATCCACGTCGTTTTTCGACAGCAAATAGCCAGCCGTAAGACCTGCTGGACCCGCACCGATTATGACAACGTTTGCCTTCATGTTCTGCTACGCGACCCAATTGCCTCGAGTAAAATTCCAGACGTACCAGCCCTGTACGCAAAGCCCGGCAGCGCTGACCAGCGCCACTGCCGCCATCGCCGACGCCCGCACCCATACTGGCGGCGTACGAAATTGACGCAAAAAATTCAAAAACGCCAGGACGATCAAAGCGTATGCAGAGAACTCGTAGCGGAGCATGCTTTCCATATCGACGCAGGCAACTCCACTCACCGAGAGGTAATAAATTGCGGCCGCACAGAAGTAGATGCCGAGACGCACCGGCAAACATGCCCGGCGCCGAAGCGCTGGAACCACTTCGCAAATCAGGACTCCGACTAAAAGAAGGGCGCCGAGCGTCATCGACATTTGACTCGCCTCGATCGGATCGTTTGGCGCGGGGATGAGCCAGCGATAACTCTCAGGTTTAAACACTGCAAGGTAATCGGGCTCGATGCTCCAGCCAGCCGCCTGAGTGAGCATATAAAGGTCCCAGTGGCCCCAACGCAACTGACAGTAGGCGAAGAATGCAATCGTGCCGCACGCTGCCACAATCGTCAGACCGACGGCTGCCCGATTGTCGCGAAGCCACTTGCGCGGCCTGAGCAAACTGCGCCACCCATTTTGGAAAATCGAACGCACTACAGGAAAAGCGGCGCACACAATTCCGACGATGCGCGCTGCGGACATGACGATTCCGTGTATTCCAGCCAGAACTTTCGCTGTGCGACCTGTCGTGGTATCCAGTAGATGAAACCGAGCAGCGCCATTAGGAACACCGATTCCGAATACGCAGCGACTAAAAAGAAGCTCGCCGGATGAGCGAGGATGAGCAGTGCGCCGCCAGTTTGAAGCAGAGGCGGAACATTCCACCGCTTGCAGAACAAAAAGAAATAAACCCAAAAGCCCCAGGCAGCGAGCTGAGCGGTGATCAATAGCGCGGTGCTGCTATTGATGTTGAACGCATACCGAAGCAGTGCAGCAATCGCAGGATACGCAGGGAAAAATGCGACGTTCGAGATTTCCATCACCTTGTGATCGATCGGCGGGATAATCGTCTGGTATCCCCGATCCACAATGTTCTTAAACCAGTAGCTGTCGTGCTGGACCAATGCGAAATATCGGTCGGCAAGCGGTTCTTCTGGAGCGAGCAACCCGACGGCCAATACAAGCTGCAAAAACGTAACGGCGAATCCCGCCAGCAAAGGCATAACGAAGCGTGGCAGGCCGGTCATTACATGATAATCGCAGAAGCTGCCCGATCTGCTCGCGAAAGTCTGGACGGCGCCGCTATGTTTCAAAGGCGGTTCAACCACCCCGATCGCGAACTCGGGAGAAACGACAAACTCAGCAGGACACCAAGAAGTTGTGAAGCTTTCGGTAGAGGCAATGTCGGCTCGCATTGGTTCCAGCTAGTTTGGCTTGCTGGATTGGACGCCGATTACGATTCCTTTATTCGCCGCTCGCCGGCAAAACTTCTAAGAGCCGGAGATTAGCAGCACAATTTCGCCTTTGGGAGGATGGGCCTGATAATGGACCAGCAACTCGGCGCCAGTGCCGCGGCGAAATTCCTCAAATTTTTTTGTCAGCTCGCGGGCGACGCAAAGTTGCCGGTCGGGCATGATATTAGCGCAAGCTTCGAGCGTCTTTACTAATCGATAAGGCGATTCGAAAAGGATCGCGGTTTCCTGGCATTCGGCTACTGCGCGCAACTCACGCTCCCGTCGCCCGCTTTTCACCGGAACAAATCCGCGGAATGAAAATCTCTCCGTCGAAAATCCGGAACCGAGCAGCGCAGTCAGGATGGCTGATGGACCGGGGATAATTGTAAATGGCAGTTCGCGCTTGATGCATTCGCGAATCAGCCGAAGCCCGGGGTCTGATACTCCAGGCGTTCCTGCGTCGGTAATCAACGCAATGTTTTCGCCGCGGGCGAGGCGCTCGACGAGCTCTGCCGTGCGTGCCGCTTCGTTGTGTTCATGATAACTGGCGAACGGCTTCTTGATTCCGAAATGCTTAAGCAAAAGTCCGGAATGCCGCGTGTCTTCGGCGGCGATAAGGTCCGCCTGCTTGATGACCTCGAGCGCTCGCAATGTGATGTCGCTCAGGTTTCCGATCGGCGTAGCAACGACGTAAAGCATCCGCTAGTTTCGCGTCAAAATCGGGCTTTTGCTATCAACCGAACGGGCATCGGCCGCGCCCGATCCCCTTCACCAGCCCAAGACTTTCGCAAAGATCAGTGGCGCAACAATCGTTGCGTCAGATTCGATAACAAATCGCGGTGTATCAGCGCTCAGTTTTCCCCACGTGATTTTCTCATTGGGAACCGCACCAGAATATGAGCCGAAGCTGGTCGTGGAATCACTGATTTGACAAAAGTAACCCCACTCCGGAACGGGCATGGTGACCACGTCCTGATTCAACATGGGAACAACGCAAATTGGAAAATCCCCTGCGATGCCGCCTCCGATTTGGAAAAAACCGATGGACGAATCCTTTGACGCCTGCCGATACCACTCCGCGAGCTGGATCATATATTCAATCCCCGAGCGGATCGCCTGCACCTTGCTAATCGCGCCGGTGATACAGCGGGCTGCGTAGATATTTCCCAGGGTCGAATCTTCCCAGCCCGGTACGAACAACGGCAGGTCCTTGTGCGCGGCGGCAATCATCCAACTATCGGCGGGATCGATCTCGTAAAATTGTTTCAGGCGGCACTCGCGCAAAATGTTGTAAAGGAATTCGTGCGGGAACTTTCTCTGATTGTTCTCCGAGGCGGCCACCCATTCATCGAGCACGGTCCGCTCAATTCGTCGCATCGCCTCCTCTTCCGGAATGCAGGTGTCAGTGACGCGATTGAGGTGCCGCCGCAGCAACTCCTCCTCTTGTTGTGGACTCAACTCGCGATAGTTGGGAATTCGTTCGTATTTGCTGCGCGCAACGAGATTGAAGAGGTCTTCCTCCAAATTCGCACCCGTGCAGGTGATGGCGTGCACTTTATTCTGGCGAATCATTTCCGCGAGCGAGACGCCCAATTCGGCAGTGCTCATGGCGCCCGCCAGCGTGATCATCATCTTTCCGCCACGATCCAGATGCGCGATGTACGCGTCGGCTGCGTCTTTCAACACCGCCGCGTTGAAATGTCGGAAATGGCGCTCAATGAACTGGCTGATGTTGCCCATCTTCACATCACCAACTTCGAAACGGGGGTTATTGCTTTTGATGCAAAACTCACCGCGCGCCAGTCAAGCGTTAATTGCATCTTTTTGAAATTTCTCACGGAATTGCGGCGAGAATGCGGGAGGCCAGAACGCTGGGCATTATCCCCAGGAAAACAACTGCTACAGCAACCAGAGTGACCGTAGCCTGCTGTAAGCGACCGGATGGTACACGATCGAGCGTTCGCGCGCGCGGGATCGCCGATTCATCAACAAAAATCGCTTTCAACACAAGAAGGTAATAGTAGAGGGAGACGAAACTGCCAAGGAGACCGAGCGCAACCAGCCAAAGAAGCTCTTGGTTTGCATCAGAATGCAGCGCGACACTAAACAGATAGAATTTTCCAAAAAATCCGGCCAACGGGGGAATACCGGCGAGCGACAACATAAAAACTACCATGCATCCGGCTAGCAATGGAGAACGCGAGACAAGCCCGGAAAAATTAGAGAAGTCGTCGCCGCCGGTTTCGCGCCGCACAAAGCCAACGACGCCAAATGCGCCGACGAGGGTAACGGCGTAAACGGCCGTGTAGAACAAAGCCGCCGAAAAACCGTCCCGTCCGCCAGCCACAATTCCGATCAATGTATAACCTGCGTGTGCGACCGCGGAATAGGCAAGCAGTCGGCGCACGTTCGATTGCGCCAGCGCGACCAGATTGCCGACTACGATCGACAACGCTGCAAGCGCCGCGAGTACAGGCGACCAACCGGCCACCATCGCGTGCCATCCGGCACTGCCCTGCACAGGCGCAAACCCGATAAGCACGATTTTTCCAGCACAACAAACGATGCCACCTTCGAACCGGAAGCGATGAACGCCGCGCTCGGCACAGGCGCACCTTGGTACGCATCCGGCGCCCACAGATGAAACGGTGCGGCAGCGATCTTGAACGCGAAACCAACGAGCGTCATCACGATTCCGGCCGCCAGCAGTGGCTGCACCGATGTAGTAGCCAGTTTTGCAGAGATCGCAGCGAGACTGGTTGTTCCCAACATGCCGTAGATCAGGCTGATCCCGAAAAGTGTGAATGCGCTTGAGGTGCTCCCGAACAGAAAATATTTCAGACCTGCTTCGGCCGAGCGGACGTCTGTCTTGTCGAACGCCGCCATAACGTAAAGCGACAGCCCGAGCAGCTCGAGACCGATGAAAATCATCAGCAGTTCCTCACTGCCAACGAGCAACATCAGGCCAACGGTTGCCAGGAGAATAATGGCCAGATATTCCCCGGGATGACGCAACGTCTGTTCCGCCTGCGCTAACAGGATCGTGAAAAATGCGAGGGTCAGGCAGATAATCTTGAACAGAGAGTTCAGCGGCGTAATCACCAGCATCCCGGCAAAAAGTGTTGCGTCGCGCGGCAAGAGCAGAACCGCGCCGATTGCAATCAGGAGTCCAAGCGCGGCAACAAATGCGCATGCGGACACTGCCCGCTTGGTTAGCAAGCTAACCGAAAGCACAACCAGCGCCGTCAGCACGACTACTGCTTCAGGAGAAGCCAGCCTGAGAAGCTCCAAATACGACATCGTTAAATCCGGGACGCGCCAGGTATTCGCGTAACTTTCATTTTAGAAATCTCATCGTTTCGACCGCGGGCAGGATGCGGTCGAGCAACAACTTCGGATAAAGGCCGATAACAAGCGTCGCTAGCATCAGCATGCAGGCACCCATTTTCTCGGGAATCGTTATGGTCTGCTGCTCATTCCAATCGGGATCGATCGCAGGCCGACCATTCTGCATCAGCACGTTCGAGCCTTTCTCACCGAAGAAGGTTTGCTTCAACGCACGCAATGTAAATGCGGCAACCAGCACCATTCCTGCGCCGGCGATCCAAACTGCAACGGGATAACTTTTCCATGTCCCGATGAGAATTGTGATCTCGGCTGCGAACCCACTGAAACCGGGGATGCCCATCGATGCAGCCGCCGCAACGACAAACGTAAACGCTGCGAACGGCAATGCGTGGCTCAGATTCATTCCGGCAAGCGTATCGAGTTCGCGTGTGTGTGTGCGGCGATAAATCATGCGTCCGGCGACGGCGAACAGCAGGGCCGCGATCACGCCGTGCGAAAACATTTGCAGCACCGCGCCGGAAACTCCGAGCACGTTGGCAGTCGCGAAACCCAGTAGCACAAACCCCATATGACTCACGCTGGAATAGCCAATGACGAACTTCAGGTCACTTTGCCGCAGCGCGACAGCGGCCGCATAAACAATTCCGATTACCGCCAACACAGCAATCCATTTGCTCCACATCTGAAATCCTTGCGGAAAAAGATTCATCGCGACGCGGAGACCAGCGTAAGAACCAAGCTTCATCACGATGCCCGCCAGCAGCATCGAGCCGGCAGTCGGCGCAGCAGCATGACCAGTCGGCGCCCACGTGTGAAGCGGCCAGATACCGGCGAGCACGGCGAACCCGAGAAACAATACGGGAAACGCCCATGATTGCAGTTGCGGTGAAAATTGAAATTGCGCTAGCTGATTCAGGTCCAGCGAGCCAGCACTTACATACGCGACAAGGATTCCCACGAACACGAACATGCCGCCGAAAAATGAATACAGCGTCAGCTTCATGGCGCCGTATTCCTTGTTGGTCGAGCCGAAGATGGCGATGAGAAAATATTTCGGCACGATCACCAGCTCATAGAACACGAACAGCAAAAACAGATCGGCGCTGAGAAAGACGCCGTAGCACCCGGCGACCACCAGCAGCAGCCAGAAGAAGAATTCGTTCTGCCGATGGTCCACGTCCCATGAAAACAGCACCGTGCTTACCGCTGAGATGCCAGTGACCAGAACCATGGTCAGACTGACGCCATCGAGCGCGAGATGGTAATTCATCCCAAGCGCCGGGACCCACGGCACGCGCACGATCGTTGTGAAACGCGCCAGATCCACAATGGGAGTGCGGACGAACACGATCATGCCCAGAACAAGTCCTGCGACGGTCGTAAGCAGTGTAATCCAGCGGGCGAACAGGCGAGGCAAAAGAAGAGACAACACTGCGCCCACGAACGTGAGGTAAATTGTCCAGGCGATCATGCGCGTTTACGCAACCGATAGCGCGGCCTCCTCTTGCGGACATGAAATCCGATCCCACGCCGAGGTTTCTCAGGCGGACTTATCAGCTGCCGGATCGCTTCGAGAATCGCCGCGATCTCCTGGTCGTGTTTGCCGACGCGCTGTTCGAGTTCTGAAAACTTTTGGGCTAACTCGCGATTCGTTTCAAGCATCTGACGCAGCTTCACGAACGCGCGCATTATGGCGATGTTCACTTTGATTGCACGTTCGCTGTTCAGTACACTTGAGAGCATGGCGATGCCGTGCTCTGTGAAAGCATGAGGACGGGCACGCCGCCGGCCACCCCAACTTGAAATGCCAATTTGGCATTTCAAGTTTGCAACCTCCTCAGACATGAAATCCGATGGGAAACGGCTGCGATTTCTCTTAACGGCCCGATTCAACTGCCCGGTAGCCACGTCGTACAGCGCAGCGAGATCGGAATCCAACATCACTTTCTCGCCACGCAAGAGCAGAATCGCGTGAGCGATTCGCTCGATCGGGATAATTTCCTTACTCATTCGCGATGACTTCAACCAAACAGACGCGCCATATGAACGACCGTCGTATTGAAAATGTTAAAGATGAATTGCGGCGCGATGCCGATGGCGAACATCAGCAGTGTCACAGGAACGATGACAAGCTTTTCGCTTCGCAAAAGATCCGGGAACGCGCCGCAGTCTTCTGCCAGTGCTCCGCTGAAGAGCAACTGCATCGCCCGCATGAAAACGATGGCTGTCACGAGAAGACCAATCACAGCAATCGCCGTGAACACGGCCGCCATCGCAAACGAGCCTTTGAAAATCAGAAACTCGCCGACGAATCCGTTCAGGCCTGGCAAACCGAGCGACGAAAACATGGCGACGCTCATCCAACCGCAGAGCAACGGTGTCCGCTGCATCAGGCCACCGAAGTCGTCGATTCCGCGCAGGCCACGGCGTTGTTCCAGTAAACCGACGAAATAGAAGAGAGTGGCCGCGGTGATCCCATGGTTGAAGATCTGCATAAAGACACCGCTCAAGGCTGCATGCGTATCGATCCGCGCAGCTAAATCCGGCGACGCAGCGAGCGCAAAAAGGCCGAGCATGCAGTAGCCGAGATGGTTGATCGAGAGGTAGGCGATCATGCGTTTCAAATCGCGCTGTGCCCAGGCAGCCAGTGGAGCGAAGACGATCGAGCAAATAGCCAACGCCAGCAGCCAAGGGCCGATGATTTTGATTTCGTTAGGAAACAACGGCAGCAACAGGCGCACAAAACCGTAAACACCCATTTTGGACAGCAGCCCGGTGAGCACCATCGAGACTCCCGCAGGCGCAGTTTGATAGGCATCAGGCAACCATGTGTGAAACGGAAACAGCGGCACCTTTACAGCGAGCCCAACGAAAATTCCGGCAAAAGCGAGCCAGGCGAGTTTGCCCGTGAGCAAGCCGTTTTTTCCAAGGCTCGCCAGGGTCGCGAAATCGAATGTGCCTTTTGCCAAATAAATGCCGAGAAACGATAGCAACATGGCTACGCTTCCGAGGAACGTGTAGAGAAAGAACTTCGTCGCGGCGCGATCCCGATTTTCGCCGCCCCAGATTTTGATCAGCAAGAACCCTGGGATCAAACTCATTTCGTAAAAGAGAAACCAGAGAACGAAGTTCTGCGCGGTGAACGTGCCGTAAAGCGCAGACTGCATGACCAGCATGGTTGCATAGAACGCGCGGCTGCCATCGGGAGCGGGTTGTGCGAGGAATGCGAATGGAATGATGAGCGTAGTGAGCAATACAAGCAGCAGACTCAGCCCGTCTGCGCCCACGAGATACTCGGCATTAATAGCGGGAATCCACGCATGACGTTCCACGAACTGGAGGCCGCTCGCCATGGCATCGAAATTTCGCCACAGCCCGAAAGCGCATCCGGCGGAGATGATGTTAAACATCAGCGCGATCGGGCGAGCATTCCTTTGAGGCCACGTGCACACGGCTATTGCGCCGAGCAGCGGAATCAAAATAATCGCCGTAATTAAGCCAACCATGCGTAGAGAAGCAGCAGCGCCAGCATGCCAACAGCGATGACGCTAAGGTAAATTTGAATTTGTCCAGTGTGCGCGCCGGACAACAGGCGGGCCAAACCACGAGCGCCAACCGTCGTTTCATCGACTCCCGCGTTAATGCCGCGCTTGTCGATACCGGCTGTAAACATTCCAAAAACCTGACCGATTGCACCAAAGCCGCGCACCAAACCATCCCAGAAATAACGGTCCATCCAGCCGGAGAAACGCGCGCTCGCCCAGGCGAAGGCGATGATTGTTTTCGCATACAGCTCGTCGATCCACATTTTGTTTGCGAGAAATCGGAACAACGCCGGTTGCGCGTATTCGAGTGGATCAACGTCGGCCGGGCGATCCCCATCTTGCACGCCGGCCCTGCGATACATCCAGATGCCAAGTCCGATTCCACCGACGACGAGCACAAACGAAACCAACAGCATCGGCTGAATCAGGTCCGCGATCTCGAAGTGAACGGGTTCGCCGGTGAGAAAATCATGCAGCCATGGCCACGCGGGTGTGAGCACGACACTGATGAAAATTATGCAAATCGCCAGCGTGATCAGCGGCCTCGTCATCACATGCGAACTTTCGTGCGCATGCTCGGAGGCGCTCCGGCGATTGCCGAAAAACACGTAAATCACCTGACGTGTCATATACAGCGCCGTAAGCACCACGCCTGCCAGCATCAGGTAATACGGTCCATTCGATCCCGGCCAATGTGCGGTCGCGTGCAGAATTTCCTCCTTCGTCCAGCCGCCGGAGAAAAATAGCGGGACGCCACTGAGCGCCAGCATGCCGACGGCATACGTTCCAAACGTCACCGGCATGAGACGCCGCAGGCCGCCCATTTTGCGAATGTCCTGTTCGCCGTGGCATCCGTGAATCACGGAACCGGAGCCGAGAAACAGAAGCGCCTTAAAAAAGCCGTGGGCGAGCAAGTGCATGATGCCCGCTGCAACACCGCCGACGCCTAACGAAACCATCATCAAACCAAGTTGTGACACGGTTGAATAGGCGAGGATGCGCTTGATATCCGCTTGGGCGATAGCGATGAGCGCAGCCATTAGCGATGTTGTCACTCCGATCCAGACGACGACGGTAAGCGAGGAGGTCACGCCGTTGACTGCGCCTAGCGAAAACAGCGGATACACGCGCGCCACGAGGAATACGCCGGCTGCGACCATGGTGGCAGCGTGAATCAGCGCGCTGACTGGCGTGGGACCCTCCATCGCGTCGGGTAACCAGACGTGCAACGGAAATTGTCCGGACTTGCCAACCGCGCCGCAAAAGATCAGCAGCGCGATGAACGTGGCGCTCGCACCAAGCATGGCCAGACCGGCGCTTTCAAGACAGCCGCGCCCGCCATCGTAGAAAAGCAGTGTGCCACTTCGATTGTAAAGCCAGAGCATTCCGAGGAAAAAACCCAGATCACCGATGCGCGTGGTGATGAACGCCTTCTTTGCAGCCGCCGCGGCGCTGGGTCGCTCAATCCAGAAGCCGATGAGCAAATACGACGCGAGCCCGACGAGTTCCCAAAACATGAAAAGCAGAAGCAAACTGTTCGCGATAACCAGCCCGAGCATCGCTCCGGAGAAAAACGACAAATACGCAAAGAAGCGGGTGAAATTCTTATCGTCAGCCATGTAGCCGACGCTGAAGACAAAGATGCACAGGCTGACGGCCGAGATCATCAACAGCATCACTGCCGCCAGCGGATCGAGAACAAATCCAAGCCGCAATGCTTGATCGCCGAAAGTGAACCAGGTGAAATTCTGCACGGAGCGAAACCCGTGCGTTTGCAGCGTGGGCAGGAACGCCACGATCGACAGCGCGAGCACCGCTACCTGTCCAGTGACGGCCAGCGCCGCCGCAGTTTTGCGCCGCGATTTTGCCAAACCCAAAATCACGAGCGCTGCAGCAAATGGCACCGCCGGTAACAGCCAGAGATTATTCGTGATCCCTGGATTCATCCTTTGAGCTGGTCGAATTCATTAACATTCGTCGTGCGATAATGCCGATACACTGCGATGACCATCGCCAGGCCAACTGCGGCCTCAGCGGCGGAGATGGCGATTGCAAAAATTGCGATCATCACGCCGGTTGGCGGGTGTGGTGGCGGAGCGAAACGCCAGAACGCGATAAAATTCAAGTTCGCAGCGGCGAGCATCAGCTCGATTCCGATGAGTATGAAAATGGCGTGACGCCGGGTCAATGCGGCGAGCAGCCCGATGGAAAACAGGGCCGCAGATACGATGAGAAAAGCCTGAAGCGTAGGTGTCATGGCTTGGCCAAGGTTACAAGAGTTAAAAGAGTTACATGGTTAAAAAGGGAAATTGCGGCTTCGCCGATGTAACGCTGTAACGTTTGTAATATTTTAACGTTCTTCATTGTTTCTCCTCCATGACGAGCACAAGCGCGCCGATGAGCGCGGCAGTCAGGAGTAGCCCGACGCATTGCAATGGCCACACGTAACCAGTCATCAATGTTTCGCCGATTTTTCTGACTGTGAGCACGCGAATGTGCGGCGGAACAATCGAAAGCGATTGCGTCTGTAGAATCGACCAGGTTAAACCGCCAAACACAGCCAAGGCGATAAGAACACCTATCCAGTGAAAACCATAATCTTTCCCCACACCTCGGCGGGTCAGGAGAATGGTGAAAACGATCAGCACCGCCACTGCGCCGACGTAAATGAACACCAGGGCAAGTCCCACGAACTCTGCGCCGAGCAGAAAAAAGAAGGACGCCAGCCCGACCAACGCGAGTGGTAGACAAAGCGCAGCGTGCATCAGATTTCGCAGGGTCGCCGCCGCGAGAGCGGCAGCGAGCGTCAGGACCGAAACGACAATGAACGCAATGCTGTTCATTCAGCGAAACGATAAACACGCGGCGCGAATTTCCTTCGCGTGTCGAGCAGGATCGACAGTGCGCTGTAAACAACCACGATTACGAAAAGCGACCACACCCAGCCGCGCAAGCCGCGTCCGGCATAATGCCACGCCGCGGCGGCGATCACACACGTAAACGCCATCGGCAAAATGAATTTCCAGGCAACGTTCATCATTTGATCGACGCGTATACGGGGGAGCGTTGCGCGAAGCCAGATGTAAACGAAAAGCAACGCGCTCAGCTTGAGGAAGAACCAGACATAAGACGGAACAACTTCAAGCACGCGCGCAGGCGCATGCCAGCCGCCGAGGAATAATGTCACCGCCAGCCCGCTGACGGCAAACATCCCAAGATATTCCGCCATAAAAAACGTCGCATATTTGAATCCGGAATATTCGGTCATGTGACCGGCAACAATTTCTGATTCGCCCTCTGGCACGTCGAACGGCGTACGATTCGATTCCACGAGACCGGAGACGAAAAACAGTAAGAATGCTGTAAAGCCCCACGGGGTGAAGACAAACCAGCGCGGGACAATGCCGAGCGTGTATTCGCCCTGCGCGGCAACAATCCGATCCGGCATGAGCGAGCCAACTACCATCACGACCGGGAGCACGGCGATGATCAATGGCAGTTCGTAGCTGAACATTTGCGCGATGGCACGCATGGCGCCGAGCATGGAAAATTTATTGTTGCTTGCCCAGCCGGCCATGAACACTGCGAGTTCCGTTGCCGATCCCACCGCAAAGAAAAACAGAATACCGCCGTCGATTGTAAACGGCGTCATGTTTCGCCCATACGGAATCACGCCCAGAGTGAGGATCGCCACCGCAGCGAGGATCACCGGCGCGAGAAAGTGCACAATCTTATCTGCACGCGCAGGCACGATGTCCTCTTTGATCAACATCTTGATGCCGTCAGCGACGGGTTGGAAAAGACCGAACGGCCCGACGCGGTTTGGCCCGTAGCGGTTCTGCATTCGCGCCAGAATTTTTCGCTCCAACACCGAGATAAGCGCGAAGAGCGTGAGAAACACGGCAAGCAGCGCAACAATGTTGATGAGGCTGGACGCGATTTGGATCAACCAATTGGGCGCGCCCGCAATCCAGGAAAGCAGCCACCGCTTCGCGTGGACAAAGATTTGATCGAGAGTCGAACTCATCTTTGGCAAGGAAAGCGATTGCCACTGATTTAATCAAGAGCGAATCGCGAATGCTTAGCTATGAAAGCGGCGGCGTTGTAGCCGAGGGCGGTGACCTCGGCCACGCTGTGCATTGCCACGCACGGGGCCACCGGGGTCAACGACCCCGGCTACAACTATTCCCATCCTCAATTCAAAATCTGATTCAACGATTCAACGGTGCCGCGATAGCGAGACGAGTTTCCAATGGATTTTCCCATCAATTATCTCAAGCCATGCCACGCTGGGTGGCGCGCCGCGGTTGGGCCGGGTCACACAGCCGGGATTGAGAAACAGAACGCGACCGCGCCTTTCGTTTCGCGGGACGTGCGTGTGGCCGTGCAAGACAACATCGACGTCGTCTGGCGGTCCATCAGGTGGAATGTGCTGAAGCCGAAATTTCAATCCGCCGCGCACCAGATCGACAACCAACGGCCAGTCGAAATTGCTGTCACAGTTTCCGCGCACCAGCGTGACGCGCGGCCCGATCGCCCGTAATTCGTCAAGAATCTTGTCCGCGCAAACATCGCCAAGATGCCAGATTTCATCGGCTTCTTTGGCCATTTCGCTCACGCCATCTGGAAGCCGATTGTGCGTATCGGCGAGAACGAAAACCCGCAACGCCGGTGTCGATTGCTCCTTCATTTCTTTCAACGGAAATTTGGACGCGCCGCTCACAAAAACAAAGCCGTCACGCTAATGAAAGCGTGACGGCTTGATTACGAATCGCGACCACTTAGGGATCCGCTTGCTAGAGGTCGAATCTCGTCGCAGTAGCCGAGGAGCTTTTACTACGGCAGCCGTGTCGCCGTTCCTACACCTAATCCGGGGACGCCAGCACCTCCCCCAGTCTGGGTAATCCAAAGCTGCTGTGCACCCGGTCCGACGTACATGTTAAAGCTTGGGCCGTCCGTGATTGACAGCGTGCCCGTGCAGTCCGCTGCGACAGTATAGGTTCCAACCCCTCCGGTGGCGTCGATAATAATCGTGCCCCCGATGTTCACAGTACCGAATGGATTGAACGTCGTACCATCTCCGTTGAACCGGATGCCTTGCATAATGGCTTTCGGCACTAGGTCCCCACCGAAGTTTGCATACCCGTCGAAGGTCCACAGATACAAGCCGTTCAACGTCTGCGCGCTGCAAGGCTGCGGGAACCCCGCCGTCGCCCGCGCAGTGCCGGAGGTGCCCAGCGCCATCGCGGCAACCAGGCAGACCAAGGCACAGGTGAAGGCCAGGGAGCTCATTATCGTTTTAGTTAATTTTGTTTTCATAGTTATTTGTTTCTCTTTCTGCTTAACCTTTTTGTTTTTTTGGCCTTTTTTGGCTCCTCGTTATTGAGAAGTTATTTCCGGCCGTTCAGTCAGGGTACTTGGCAGGATTTGGCGGTTCGTTACGCGGAAAAACAGAAACTCTAAGAACCACGGATTGCACGGATATCCCGGATAAGGGAAGACTCAGAAAACAGGGGAAGAGGAAGGTAGCGAAGGTCGTTCGCTATCTCCTGTTAAATAAAAGCGATTCCGCGCAGACGGCCCTACCCATTCGTGTTATCCGCGTAATCCGTGGTTGGATTATTTCGGTGCGAGGGAGGCGACGATTTTTTCGAAGCGCGAATCGCCCCGCAGCGGATACCGCGGGTCGAAGCTATTCCGACTGGTTAGAATCTTTTCTTTAATTGGACGTACCAGAACCGGCCTTTGATGGTGGCAAGTGATTCGTCGTAGCCGTTCTCGAAAGCGCCGGCCACAAATGGCGGATCTTCGTCGAACACGTTCTGCATCCCAAGAGAAATAGTGGTGTTATTTAGCCAGGCGCGCCATCCACAGGGATTGTATTCGGCAGTGGATACCGGCATAACATTTTTCTCCTTCCCGTCCTTAATCTTGATATTTTTACTTCCATCCTTGGCAAAGCCAGGTACTGGAGCCGGGGCAGGCGGTGGCAGGTTGAACGTGTACGACGCAATCAGATCCAGCGTAATCCACTCCCGCACTTTCCGCGCCCGCCAAGGACGAGGCCCACTTCTCGGCGTCTGCGGCTTGGAGAATTCCCCAAACACACTTTGGGTCAGGCTTAAATTGTCATCCTCGTACTGGCCGGTGTAATGGACTACGCGCCAACATCCAAACCCTGCACCCATGTATCAGCCGGGCCGTCGTAGAAAAGACTGAAATTGGCGCGGCTCCATGGTAGCGAACCGGTCAGGGTGAATCCCGGCGGTATGACTTCGCCCGCGATACCGAACCGTTTTGTATCGGGCAAAATCTGGAGCTCAGCCCGGGATAGCCATGTGCCGTTGAGCGTTGCGGTCAGTCTGCCAAAATCGCCGTGGCCAAAAATCGAAGAATCCAGAATATAGATCGCTTCGTAGTCGAGTCCTTCAAAGATCGCGCCTGTAAGATTCTCGTTAGGATCAATGACCAGGGTGATTAGCCCAGGCACCAGCGTGCCGTTAATTATTCGAGGAGGACCGCGGAAAACCAGCCCAGGAATATCATTCTCGACAATGAATTGGACGCCGAGGAGGGACGCGATCGATCGCATGTCTATATGCCACCAATCCGCGCTGAGGGTCAGGCCTTTGATCCATTTCGGGCTGTAAACGGCGCCGTAAGACCATTCATACGCCACCTCCGGTTGGAGGTTGGGATTTCCTATATCGCGAACCTCAAACCCATAGAACTGGTTTGTGAATCGGTCGAAAGCGCCAAAGAAGTCCTGCGTGGAAGCGGGTGAAATCTCCGATAGGGCCGGAGCATGAAACGCTTCAGTGTAGCTGCCACGCAAGGTAAGAGCGCCGATATATTTTGGATCGAGCGGCTGCCAACGGACGGAGACCTTTGGTTTCTGCGCGTTGCACAGGCTGTTCGTCGCCGGCTGAGCGGGGAAGGGTCCAGAAGGTAGAACCGCAGAGGTGTTCTGGCTGTACCACTCTTCCCGCTCAGCAAAGTCAACCTCGAAGCTGTAGAAGCCGGGGAAGTTCCACGTCGGACTGGTAAAGGGTACCCTTACCTCCTGATAGATTGACCACACATCCCGGTTCACCCGTGCGCTTCCCCCATCCGACGAGCCAATGCTTTGAAACGTTGTGTTGAGCACATCACGGTCGCGGGTCCACCTCGGAGAGTCATACTCACCGCCGATAGCAAAGGACGCCGGTCCCGCGGGAAGATTGAACAAGTCGCCGTTAATGGCCACATAGCCAATGGGCAACTCATATTCACCCGAGTTATGAAGGTTGACGTAAACTTTGGCCCTGGCCGCCCTGGTGTTGTGACCACTGAGATTCAGGAACGGATCAAACGCAGTAGCTGGGTCCGTGTCCAAAAGTGCTTCCCGCAATCCGGGCTGGCTGGCTTCGCCCATGGACAGGTTCTTTCCCTCGTTCCGCGAGTAACGGAATCCCATTTCCCAGTTCCACGTCTTGAAATAATCCCCAAATTCCCCCATTTCGCCCCGCAGCCCAACGTCGAACAGGTAATCGTGGTAAGTGAACTTTTCGTGTCTCGGACCGGTGTCGTTAATGCCGCGAAACGCAACTCCAGTAGTTACGGGGAGACCGCTTCCGTCAGGGAAGAAATTTGGGATCGTTGCATCCGCGACCGTGAAGGGATTAAACGGATTTGAGATTGGCACACTTATGCCGTTCGGACTAAAGCCTATGTTAGTGCCCGGGATCTTGAACGGGTCGGGCGTAAACGGCACCGGTGCAAGCGACGCATCGAAAAATGAGCGGACATACTTAAAGTCCGCAAACAGCGTCAGGTATTTGTCACACAGATCGCGTGTAAAGGAGCCATAGAAGGCTTGGCGATCAGCCAGAGCAAGATCTGGGGTTACACCCGCGAAGTTATAGAAGAAGTAGTCGCCGCCGCCCTTATAATCGGTGCCAAACTGCGGCAGGTGTTGGAATGCATTCGGGCCGATGACACCCGGAGCGCCTGGATATGCATTGGGATTGACAACGGGTAGTCCAGCTAAAACTTGGAACGGCAAACCGGCGAACTTATAGAAAGGAGAACTTTGCACATTCGGAGCTGAATGCGGCATTGGCGTGTTTATTCCGAACTGCGGAAGCCCGCCGGGACCGAAAAACAGGCTCGGACGCAAGCGGTCGAATTGAACGCGGCCAGGGAAATTGGGGCTGCGAACTTCAAATCCGCCCCACGGGATTTGAAAGGCATTACTGGACAAGTCTCGATCGGCACTAAAGATGCCGCCGGTCCGCTGCCAGAAATCGGCAATGACCACAATCTCGGTCTTGTCATCTCCCGTCCCGGCTTTAATCCATGCCTCCCACTCTCCCATGTCGTTAGATGCTCCCCAGTTGGTGTTCCCGTAACTACCACCGATCTCCAGTCCACGGAACTTGTGGAGCAAAAAGAAGTTAACCACGCCGGTGATTGCATCGGAGCCGTACACCGCCGAGGCGCCATCCTTTAGAATGTCAATGTGATCGATCATCGGAAAGGGTATCAGGTTAATGTCCACGCCCCCGCTGAACCCGACGGGGTTCAACGAACCAAAGGCGACACGTTTTCCGTCAATCAGCACGAGCGTTTCTTTGGCCAACAAGCCGCGCAGGTTGAATTGGACGGTGCCGTCCCCGCCATTGGCCATGTTCAGATTGGTGGTTGTGCCAGATTGCTGTGGCAAAAAAGTTGTCAGGTCCGTTGCATTGCGGATCCCCAGTTTTTCGATGTCTGCCGGACGATACGTATCCACTGGATTGGGGCCGATCTGTGCAGCGGTCGGAATGTTCGAGCCAGTGACGATGACACGCTCCACCTCGACCGTTGCGCCCGTTGTCATCTGCGCTGGAGGCGCAATCGCTTGAGCCGAAACCTTTGGAACGATCAACAGATTCACGGCGACAGCAGCGGCGAAGGCCGTTTGACGTAAAGCCGGGGGGATTACGCTCGCTTGCATTGACAGTTGTTGTCCTCGCTAGTGGCGAGTCTGGGCGAGTTAAGCAATTACAGGCAAGCAAAAATCAAGGCTAACAGACGGTCGACGCGACGCGTTCCGCATCATTCTTTCGGCGCGAGAGAGGCGACGATCTTTTCGAAGCGCGGATCGCCGCGTAACGGATCCCACAGCGGGCTCAAACGAAAATTGCCATAAGTGTGGTAGCCCGGAGTTTTGGCGAACGCTTCAAGTTGCCCAAGCGCCAATTCGCGTTCGCCTGTCCAGGCACAGATGATGGCAAAGTTTATATATGGCTCACTAAATGAGTCTTTGACGCTGGGCGCCAGTTCCATCGCGTGGCGGCCTTCGTTCAGTGCCTCTTCTCTCCTTCCCAAGCCTGCATCGATCAGTCCGAGCTCAGAAAGCAGGGTTACATCGTCAGGGTGACCACGGATCTCTTCCTCCTGTTGGGCATGTGCCCTCATAAACGCTGCGCGTGCAGAAGTTTCGTCTCCTTTCAAACGAGCGACTACACCTACCCAAAAGTCGCGGCCAAGTTGAGGAAAACTCCACTCGAGCGAATGCTTCTGGGAAAGCACCGCCGCAAGCAGACCAGCGGCGTCAAAATCGCGATCGTACAAAGCAAGGGTGTAGCGTTGGCCCGCCACAAATCGATCTTTCTCCGACCCAGGTTCATTGGTCAGGATCTTTTCAATTTCAGCACGCAAAGGCCCTGTGTCCGCTCGCCGGTATAATTCGACAGAAGCACGAAAAATGCGCCCTGGCCTGCGCTCTGGATGAAGCGCAACGATGCGATCCATAATTTTGATGTGTTGATCATAGTCGTGCAACCACAAGTAGGTCGATCCGAGGTTAATCAGGTAAGGGAGATTTCGCGGATCGAGCTCACATGCGCGCTCGAGATTGTGCGTGGCATCAACCCAGCGATGCTGACTGCGGTCCATCGATCCAGCTAATTCGTAAACTCGCGGGTTATTGGGTAAACTCTGTTGAGCAAGAGCAAGTTCGGCGCGCGCGCGGTCATAATCCGAATAGCCCCAATAAAGGTGCCACGCCAGCGCCAGGTGCGCTTCCCCCGAATCCGGCCTCAACCGAAATGCAGAATCTATGGCCGACTTTGCCAGGGCCAACCGCGCGGGGGTGTTTCCAATCAAGTCGTGCGCAAAGGCTAGCTGGCAATAGGCGAGAAAGAAGTTAGGATCGCGAGCAACTGCCTTATTAAGCAGGTCCACAGCCTCGGAAAGGGTCCTCTCTGGAACATCAACCGCGAAGGGCACCTGGGCAGCGTAAATCATGGAGACAGCACGGACGTAAAAATCATAAGCGACCAGATCTTGAGTTGGTCTTTCTTCAATAGATGCCTGCTCACTGGCTGACAGCTTGGCGTGAAGGTGCTGGGCAACAGTTTGCGCTATCTCGCTTTGGACGGCAAAAAGGTCATTCAAATCCCGGTCGTATTGCTCTGCCCAAACGTGCGTGTCAGTGCGCGTGTCGATCAACTGCGCGTTGAGACGAAGATGCGTTCCCGCTCTGCGGACGCTGCCCTCCAGAACATGCGATACCCGCAGATCATTTCCGATCTGGCGGAGATTTCGTTTACCACGGTATTCCATCACGCTCGTCCGGCTAATGACTTTCAGGTCGCCGATCTTCGCCAGCTTGGTCAAAATGTCGTCCTGCACACCGTCGGCGAAGGCCGTGTGTTCTTTCTCGTCGCTGAGATTCTCGAACGGCAGAACGGCGATTCCAGTCGTTAGCGGCTCCCGGGAAAATTCGGTTTTCCAAACGATCACGCCTAACGGCACTGCCAGAGCGAGTAACATTAGATCCATCACGGCAATACTTGGATTGCGTCGCACCCATTTTCTCCCGCGCGTGAACACTCCCGTGCGGCGCGCCTGAATTGGCTCATGCTTTAACCAGCGTTCCAAATCCTCAGCCAGCGCAAGCGCGGACGGGTATCGACGCTTTGGATCCTTCTCGAGGCACTTGAGACAAATTGTGCTGAGATCGCGATCTATTTTCGGATTTAAAAGGCGGGGTGGCCGCGGCTCAGTATCTTCCAGTAACTTGATCGTCTCGTAGGTTGTCCCACCGGCAAAAGGGGGCTGACCTGTTAGTAATTGGTAAAGCACTGCGCCTAGTCCGTAGACATCTGTGACGCTGCTGACAGCCGCATTGTTTCCCACTGCTTGTTCCGGCGCCATGTAACTGGGCGTGCCTAATACGTCCAGCGTGTGCGTGACACTGCTTTCAGATTCGACTAAGCGGGCTAGACCAAAATCGGTAAGATGCGGTTCGCCCTTTGCATCCAGCAGAATATTCCCCGGCTTGATATCACGATGGAGAATTCCATGTTCATGGGCGTAATGCACCGTGCATGCGACCTTCACAATTAATTCCACCGCGTGCCGAATTGGCATCGGCTCGCGCCTGGCAACTTCATCGAGTTGTCCGCCTTCGACGAATTTCATACTGAAATAGCATGAGCCATCGCGCTCGCCCACTTCGTGGATCGGAACGATACCGGGATGCTCCAAACGCGCCGCGGCTTCGGCTTCAAGCCGAAACCGCTTCAGGTGCGCTTTGCTCGCCCACTGGCCAAGCCGAATAACTTTTAAGGCGACTGTGCGATTGAGACTCTTCTGCCGGGCGCGAAACACGACTCCCTGACCGCCGCGACCGATTTCTTCCAGCAATTCGTAATCGCCCAGCTCTCCGAGCAGTTCAGCAGCGCGCGTTGCTTTTTGGGACGCGGGCTTGTCCGCATGGCCGGGGTCATCGACCCCGGCTACAGCGTCGGGGGAGACGCCGATCGCTGCTTCCAGGACACAGCCGGTGCAAAGTCCTTCGGGCGCATCGGAAAAGATTTTCGCGCCGCAATTGCGGCAAATTCTGATTACTCTAATCATTACCGGAAAGTCGCCTGCGCACTCCCCCTCTTGTACTTGGTAAATCTCCGCCATACGTTACGTTCGAACCACCGCGATGAGATGGCGCAGCTCGTCTTCAATATCGCCGGGCGTTGCAACTGTATTAGCAATTTCCTCTCGCAATAACGATTGGTAACGCTGCCGAAATCGATGGAACGCCTGCCGAACCGCATTTTCAGTCATGTCTAACTGGTCAGCGATATCGGCCTGAGAGGGTGTGTCCGGCTCACCGGCCAACAACTGTTTTAGCGAATCGAACAGCGCGGCGTTGCCTGCCTTATGATATTCATCTTTTAACAGGTTGAGCACGCGTTCCAGCACCGTCGAGGCCCAGCGACGTTCATAAATCAGCTCGGCAGTCACTGGATCCGCTGGTTCCATCTCGACCCACTCGCCGGCGCGCAGCTCTTCCAGCGGGATGAGCCGCCGCCCTTTTCCTCGCTTGATCGCCATTCCGCGACGCCGTTCGTCGGCCAAGAAGTATTTCATGGCCCCAAGCAGATAAGAACGAAGTCGTCCCCTTTCCTTGCGTACAGCGTCCAAATTTCTGTGCTCCAACAACGAAGCGAAAAACCCCTGGGTAAGGTCCTCCGCTTCCGCTGGCGCAACGCCTTGTCGCCGGACGAATCCATAAATGGGTCGCCAATATGTGCGGCAAAGTTTTTCGAGCGCTTCCTGTGCCGCTGGCGATTCACCTTGTGCCTCCAGGACCACGCTCCAGTGTGTGGTGGTAAACGCCACCGCGCCGTGATGAGCACTTCCGCCAAGCCCGGTTAATGGGGACACTTCATCAGCAGCAGACACACCGCGATCTAAGTAAAAAGCCGCGCAAACATCAAGGCTGCATTAGGCCACACACAAATCTGAATCGGACCCGGATGTGCCGGGTAAATCCGCCCAGGCAAACATATTCTCTCCAGGATAGAGCGGTTTTGGCTTTGCAGGGGCAGTTTGGTGCGGTACGTTCGCGTTCGCCATGCGATCGCTGGTTTTGTTGCTCGCCGGTCTGTTTGCGAGTGCCGGGCTGATACGCGGAGAAATCAAAACTCCGGAGAATGCTCCTATTGAAATCACGTCGACGGGGCAAACCACGTATGAAAATGGGCTGGCAACGGCCCGCGATAACGTCGCCATTCACATCGGCAACACGGATATTTACGCTGATTACGCACAATACAATTCCTCTACACACGAAATTGAGTTGCGGGGCCACGTCCGAATTTATCGTGATACTAGCCTCTACACCGCTGAGAGCGGAGTTTACAACACGGAGACAAAAAAGATCCGGGCGAACACGGGACGGACAGAATCACAGCCCTATTTTCTGACTGGTAACGATGTGACCTCAATCGGGGATGACGCTTATCTCATCCAGAATGGCACCTTCACGACGCACGATTCGGCGAACCCGGACTTCCATCTGCACGCGCGGAAGATTCGTGTTTACGAAAACGATCGGGTCATTTTTCTGAACGTGACTGCATACGTAGGGAAGGTGCCGATCTTTTGGTGGCCATATCTGTACCAGTCGCTCGACAACGCGTTCAGTTTTTCCATCTCGCCGGGGTACTACAGCACGTGGGGACCATCGCTTCTCACCCAAGTGACGTTCCCGATCACCGATAATATCCAAAGCCGGCTTCGGCTAGATTACTTTGGTCGCCGTGGCCCGGCGATCGGGTTTGAGCCCACTATCGATTACGGGAAGGATCAGAACAGCAGGGCGAAGATAAGGACTTTTTATATTAACGACCAAAACCCGGACATCAATGAAACGAACATACCGCGAACGGGTGTGCCTGATTCGCGATACCTGGTTAGTCTACAAGACCGGACGAACTTCACCGATTCCATCTCCGGACTCGCCAATATCACCAAGATGAGTGACCAATACGTGATGCAGGACTTTTTCCAGGGAGATTTTCGGATTGATCCGGTTCCAGACAATGTCGTCGCGCTGGCAAAGACGAATCCGGTGTTCACTCTCACCGGCATCGAGCGGTTTCAGGCCAATGAGTTCTTCACCACCACGGAACGGTCGCCGGAAGTAGTGCTGGACATCAAACGGAACGCACTCTTTGGTGGGCCGATATTTTACCAAAGCGAAACTGGGTTCGCGAATTTGCGGCTAGAATTCCCAGAGGATTCAGGTTTGAAGAATTATGGCACGGACCGTTTCGATACCTACCATGAATTGATTTTTCCCAATACGTATTTTGGCTGGCTCTCAATCGTTCCGCGGGTTGGATATCGCGGCACGTACTACGGCAAGACCTGGGACCTCGGATCAACAGTATTTGTGCCGCCATCAAATCCACTGGTGCCCAATTTCATTCTGCCGCCCCCGACAACGGCCAACCCCATCAAATTCGATGGCGACACTTTTCGGAGCGTCTTCGATACCGGCGCGGAAGCTTCGTTCAAGATTTCCCGTGCATGGGAGAACATACAAAGCCGCGCATTCGGGTTAGACGGACTGATGCACGTGATCCAGCCGTTTACCGACTTTTCTTACGTGAAAGAGGACGGACCCAATCCACTCTCGGTTTTGCAATTCGATCGGTATGAACCGTCAACGCAGCTTCGGGCAATCGATTTTCCACAGTTCACACCAATCGATTCGATCGCCGATTGGACGGTCTGGCGGCTCGGCGTCCGTAATCGGCTGGACACCCGACGCGACGATTCAACAATGACCTGGCTCGAGCTGGATACGTTTGTGGATGTGAATTTCGTGAATCCCTACGATCGCACGGACTACTCAAACTTGTTTAACAACCTGCGCTTCACCCCGCTGCCATGGATGTCCTTTTCCGTAAACTCTCAGCTCCCAGCTTTTGCGAAGGGTTTTACGGAGGTCGACACCGTTGCGTCAGTGCAACCGTTGGCGAATCTGCAACTGAACGTTGGGCATCGCTATTTAAATGGGAACCCGTTTTTCCAGGACAGCAGCCTGTTTCTTTTCGGCGGCTACTTCCGCGTTAACGACAACTGGGGCGTGGCGGTCCAGGAGCAGTACGAAGGCGTGACCGATACTCTCCAGGAACAGCGTTATGCAATTTACCGGGATCTGACAAGCTGGGTCGCCTCGTTCGGTGGAGTAATACGCGATAATTCGGGAGTGAAGGAATACGGTCTCCTCTTCACTGTGACCCTCAAGGCGTTCCCGAAGTTTGGCTTCGATTTTAACTTCGACCCCACTTCGCAGGGCAACTGATCTAAAACGCGGCAATAACGTCGGGGATCGCCGGCCGAAATTGCGTCACTTGTGTTGCGGCACATTCGCCCGCACCGTTCTTGCTTCATGGATATATCAATTATTGGCTCAGGATACGTCGGCCTGGTAACGGGTGCCTGTTTCGCCGATGTCGGCCATCATGTGATTTGCGTCGATAACGACGCCGACAAAGTCAAACAGCTCCAAGCCGGTGAAGTACCGATTTACGAACCAGGACTCGACGAAATAATTCACCGCAATGTCTCGGCGCGCCGACTGCATTTTACCGGCAACATTCAAGAAGCGGTCGAGAATTCACAGGTTATCTTCATCGCTGTGCCGACCCCGCCGCTGCCGGATGGCGACGTCGATCTCAGTTTTGTGGAGAAAGTTGCGCGGGAAATTGCAGGCGTGTTAACCGATTATCGCGTCATCGTTGACAAAAGCACCGTGCCTGTGAAAACGGGAGAAAAAGTGGCGGAATCCATCAAGAGGTATAACCGTCACGGCGCAAAATTCGACGTGGTCAGCAATCCGGAATTTTTGCGGGAAGGCTGTGCAGTAGCCGACCTGATGCACCCGGACCGGATCGTGATCGGAGCGCAAAGCGAACACGCGATCGATTTGATGAAGAAAGTTTATGAGCCATTCATGGCTCCGATCCTGGTAACAGACATTAACAGCGCGGAGTTGATCAAACATTGTGCCAACTCGTTTCTGGCGCTGAAAATTTCGTACATGAACGCGGTGTCGTCGATTTGCGAAGCCAGCGGCGCGGATGTCGAAAAGGTCGCGGACGGAATCGGGATGGATCACCGTATCGGGCGGGATTTTCTGAACGCTGGAATCGGATACGGCGGCTCCTGCTTCCCAAAGGATATTGCCGCGTTCATCGCAATCAGTGAGCAACTCGGGACTCCCTTCAATCTGCTTAGGGAAGTGCAACGAATAAACGAAGGTCAAAAGGCCCGTTTTCTGAAGAGTATGCGCGAGACGCTCTGGGTATTGCGCGAAAAGCGGATTGCGGTTTGGGGCCTTACCTTCAAGCCTGACACCGACGACGTGCGCTCATCAGTTGCAATCGAGCTGGTGGAACAACTGCTGCGCGAAGGTGCTCATGTGGTCGCGTACGATCCAAAGGGAATGCAGAAAGCTCGCGCCATCAAAGCGATTGCGGATGCGGAATTCGCGTCATCCGCTCTGGAAGCAATCACTGACTCCGAAGCGCTAGTCATCGCCACGGACTGGAATGAATTTGCGAACGTGGATCTCGCGATCTTGAAAGAAAAAATGCGAACGCCGATTGTCTTCGACGGGCGAAATCTGCTCGATCCTGAAACGATGCGGCAATTTGGCTTCCATTATTATTCGATCGGACGGGCTAATGTGAAGCCCCAGTAGCAGATATATGGCCCAGCGCTCTGCACGCCAAACGGCGCTGGCGGGCTTACGCCTGTGGCGAAAAGAGAAACGCTTCGCCGATTCTGTTATCTCGGGGCTTCTTTCCGAGACGGAGCTGATTCCTTCGGATCGCGCGTTTGCCTTGGACCTGTTCTATGGCGTTCTGCGCAATCTAATCCTGCTCGATTTTTGGATCGGCCGCCTGCGGCTTTCGCGCGTCGAGAGCGATGTCCGGGACCTTGTGCGACTCGGGTTGTACCAACTTTTTTTGCTCAAAACGCCTGAACACGCAGCGGTTCATGAGACAGTGGCTCTCGCGCCGCAAAAACAGCGACCGGTTGTTAACGGCGTGCTACAGGGCGCGACGCGAATTCGAAGCGAGTTGCTCGGACAAGCCAGGACGCAGCCCGTGTTTGTTCGAACGTCTCACCCGCAATTTCTAGTCGAGCGCTGGCAGCAGCATTTTGGCGCCGACCACGCTGAAGAGCTCTGCAAATGGAACAACCGCCCTGCACCGATCTATGGTCGGATTAATCGAATAAGAATCGATCCAAAGACTTTTCTGCAGCTGTATCCGGATTCACGCCCGCTGCCGGCCAATCCCGATTTTGTAAAGCTCAACACTTTGCCAGCAGCGGCTCTCGATTCAGGTCATTGCTACATCCAGGATCCCAGCACGGTGCTTGCCTGCCAGCTCCTGGCTCCGAAACCGGCAGAAAAAATCCTCGATGCGTGCGCGGCACCGGGCGGTAAAACGAGCTACCTGGCTCAACTAATGCAGAACCGGGGAACGCTCATTGCCTGCGACCGCGACCCTAAACGACTTCATATCCTGGAAAATAATCTCTTACGGCTCGGCACGACCATTGTCCGTCCTATCCGTCACGATTGGACGCGGGACCATCTTCCGAAAGAAATTGCCTCGATCGCGCCATTTGATCGGGTCCTCATCGACGCGCCTTGCACGAATACGGGAGTCATGCGCCGCCGCGTTGATGTGCGATGGCGGCTGCGTCCGGAAGATTTCAGCCGAATGCCAATCGAGCAGTTCGTCATCACGCGCGCTGTGCTGCCCTTAATTAAACCGGGTGGCATCCTGGTTTACAGCACATGTAGCCTGGAGCTGGAAGAAAACGAACAGGTCATTCGCCGTCTGCTTAGGGAGCTGCCGGACCTGCGTTTGCGGGTACAAAGAGATTCGCTGCCTTTCCGCGACGGTGTAGATGGCGCCTTTGCCGCGAAACTTACTGTAGCCGTTGGTACATGAGCCGCGCGCGTCTTATCTCTTGGCAGACTCGCGACGGGCCTCGCACAGCGAAACCGCTACGGTTGCATCGCGCGCGACTGGTGGAATGATAAATGACTATGCACGACGAGCGATTCGATAAACTCGCAAAACTCCTGGTGGAATATTCCATTCGCCTCAAGCGAAACGAAACAGTCCTGATCGAAGGATTCGATATTCCCGACGAGATGATCGTGGCCCTGGTGCGCGCCGTGCGGAAAGCAGGAGGCGTTCCGTTTGCGCAGGTATATCGCGCGCGAGTGAACCGCGCGCTCGCGTTTGAAGCCTCGGATCGACAGCTCAACCTCATGGCAACCCACGAACTGGCGCGTATGAAGAAAATGAACGCATATATCGCGGTTCGCGGGAGCCACAATGTCACCGAATTATCGGATGTGCCTGCGGACAAAATGCAATTGATCGGCAGAAAGATGCGCCCGGTGCAGGACCAACGCGTCAAAAAGACCAAGTGGGTGGTCTTACGCTGGCCGACGCCATCCATGGCACAGCTTGCAGGGATGAGCACAGAAGCGTTTGAAGATTTCTATTTCGACGTGTGCACACTCGATTATCGCAAACTGCTGCCCGGCATGAAGGCGCTCAAAGGATTGATGGAAAAAACAGACCGCGTCGAGATCAAGGGACCCGGCACCGATTTAAGTTTCAGCATCAAGGCAATTCCAGCCGTGATCTGCGGCGGTGATCGCAACATTCCCGATGGCGAAGTTTTCACCAGCCCGGTCAAAGATTCCGTAGAAGGTCAGGTCACCTTCAACGCGC
The DNA here is from genome assembly GCA_963757675.1 of uncultured Verrucomicrobiae bacterium. Lineage (GTDB taxonomy): Bacteria > Verrucomicrobiota > Verrucomicrobiia > Chthoniobacterales > UBA10450 > Udaeobacter. Next base: position 318,199 of record CAVWTH010000005.1, read on the forward strand.
CAAGCATCTATCAAGGTACCGCTTTCGATGGCGTGCAGTTGGAATTCAAGCGAGGGAAAATCCTCAAAGCCAGCAGCAACGAGACAGAAAAACTGAACAAGATTCTCGATTCAGACGCAGGCGCGCGTTACATCGGCGAATTTTCCCTCGGTTTTAATCCGCGGGTATTCCAGCCGATGCGCGACATATTATTCGACGAAAAAATCGCAGGCTCGTTCCATTTCACACCCGGACAAGCTTACGAGGAAGCCGACAACGGAAACCGCAGCCAGGTGCATTGGGACATGGTCAGCATCCAGCGTCCCGATTATGGCGGCGGCGAAATCTATTTCGACGGCAAATTGATCCGCAAAGACGGCAAATTTCTCCCGAAGCAACTGCGCACGCTAAACTGGCGCCGATTTTTTTGACCAGACAGGCTGGTCGAATTTCGCGACTGCTATGCGCGCTTCGGTCCGCCAAGAAGGTTGAGTTGCATCATCACAATCTCGCCGCCTTCGTTGAGTTCAAGATTCGCGATCTCGAACATTGGTGCACCTTCAGCCGGACCGGGTCCGGTACCGGGCAACTGAACGACGACCTGCTTGGAATTCGAATTCAGGGTCACCGATCCAATTTCGAGCGATGGCGAGAACTCGAGCGTGCTGATCTGGAACGGCACTGTGATGAACACAGACGCGCGTCCCTGCGGTGAGGGCGTAAGTTGAACGGGCGCAGTTTCAGAGTTCGGTACAATCTGTAATCCCGCGACTGCAAAAGATGGCATGCCGCCCATGGCTGGCCGCTGTTGCAGGGATGGGATAACGCGAACGGTACCCAGCGCGCCAGCGACCGGTTGGATTTTCACGACCTCGAATGCAACCTGCAAATTCAACGCAGACTGCGCACGCTGAGGCGAAGGTAAGCGCATTGTGACAAGCTTCGATAAGGGACGGACCTTCAAAACTCCCATTTTGAAGCTGGGCGTTAACTGCATGGCTGCTATCTCGAACGAGAAAGTAAGCTGTACAGAGGTTTGCATCCCCGCGGCAGGTACTGGCGCCGGCGGTTGCGGTTGTGGTTTAGCCATCGGCGGTGCCGGGGCTTTGGCTATCGGGGCAGGTGGAGTTTGGGTAATTTCTGGCATGGTTGCAGGTATGGTTGTTTGCGGAAAGACAGGCTGGGCGGGAACGGCGGGTTCAAATTCAGACACGGATTGAGTATTCGCTTCGACAACTGGAGCTTCACTTTGCGCAAGAACTTCAGCCTCAGCAAAACCTTCACGCTCGGCAAAGGTCACCTCGGGTGGTTGATGGTTCCCGATCGGTTCAGGTTCGAGCTGCGGCGAGGCTGCCTCAACGGGCCACGCATAGTCTGCGGCCGCAAAGACTTCGCCGGGCTGCTTAACCGCGGCAACAGCTTCTTCCGTTGGACGTTCGGAAAATTCGTGCGGCTCGTGAGCAGCAAACACGGATTCCTTTGGAAGCTCTAGATATGTCAACTGGCTGCGGGCTAGCCGTAGAGGCTTCGACAAATTCGCTGACCACGGAGACGTTATCCGGTTCGGTTTCCTGCGATGCAACTGCTGGCACGGCCTCCGGGGCTTGTTCGAGCACCGGGCCGACCGCCTCAAAAAATGGCGAGGCCAGTGGCGCTGATGCTTCGCCTTGCGGCTCGGGAAGCACAGGAGTCCGTGAAGGCTTCGGCTTTGAGCCCTTCAACCGATCCAAAGCGCTGCCGGCTTTCCCAGATGGCAAGGCACTGGTTCGTAGTGCAGGCTTCCACGGTTTAAGTTGCAGCGAAACCTGGCGTGGTCCTCCGGCGAAGCCGTTACCTGGAATACCACTCGTATGTGCTGGCGCTGTTCTCGGCTTAAATATCGCGGTGTCAGCAGCAGGTTCCGGCCGCGACGGACCCGGAACCGTGAACTTGTAGCGGCGAAGAGCGGGCAGAATTGCCAGCGCCAGTGCCACAACAGCGGCCAACAGTAATCCGCCGACAATCCACAATCTCCGGCTCGAGACTCCGGCAACGTTTGATGATGAGGTCGTGCCCGGTGCTGTCCCTACGCTCGTCTGTTTGGGAGGACTTGTTTGGGCTGCGGTCTGTTGCTCATTTTGACTTTGGTTGGAAACAGACGAAACAGCCGGTGTCTCAGCAGTGACAGCTGCCGGCGCAGACGTTGATTCGCTGCTGGTCGAAGCGGATTGCGAGGCTGCCTGATCCGGCGGCGGACTCGTCTCGACGGGAGGCGCAGCCAAGCTGGTCTGATTCGCTGTCGCTCCCGCGCTTGCAAGGTCCAGTCCACTATCTGGACCACCAGGTACTGGAGCCAACGAAAGCGTTCCGCTTTGTTTATTCGCAGCTACGACTTTGTCTGGGATAGGACTCGGCTCAACCGCCGGGCCACCCTCAGCCTGCGACGCCGTGACGTTACTCGTATCAAAGGCGACCGCTGGCGCAGTTGAACCTTCAGGTCGTTGCAGCCACCCGACATCGTAAAAAGCATCAGCAAAAACATTGTTCAGCGCCGGTGAGTAAATCTTGTTGGCCGATTTCGTCCAATCCTCGGCTTTCTGCGAATTGTTGTGCTTGTACTCCCACGCAGCCTGGCCGTAATAAAGCGCCGGCGTATCGCCCGTGAACTGAAATTCCTCCATCATCGAGTGCGCCCGGCTCTCTTTGCCCTCCATCAAGAGCGTCATGTAAATTTTGAATTTGATAAGCTCGGCCGCCTGATTCTTGTCGCCACCAGGGATGCGTTTATAAAGTGTCTCAAAACGGTCCTGCGCTTTTGCGTACTCTTTTTTCTTAAATGGAATTTGCGCGAGATTGTACTGTGCATCGCGCATTTTCGGATCCAGTTTGGCTGCCTTTTTGAATGCAGTCTCGGCATCATCGAATTGCCCCTGCTGCATCAAAATCTCGCCCCGCAAATTAAGCGTCGCGGGCTGATTTGGATCGGCCTTATCCGCTTCGTCGACCAACTTAAGCGCCGTGGCGAAATCACGTTGCCGAAAGGCCTGCTGCGATTGTTCGAACTTTGAACGGGCAAATGCCTTCGTCTTTTCCGTGCGCTCGGCCGCCGTCATAAGCGGTAGCGAAGCTCGACGCTGGCCCGCCGGTTTTTCCATCCAACCAACCTCGTACAATGATTCTGCGAAAAGTTTGTTCAGTTGCGGCGAGTAATTTTTTTCCGCCACACTGATCCAGTCCTTCGCTTCCGTCTCGTTCTTCTGTTGAAGCGCCACCGCAGCCTTTACATAGTCCACAGCAGGGGTGTCAGGCGAAAGCTCCAACTTGGCGAGAATGGAATCGACCATGTTGCTGTTGCCCTCCATCAGGTACGTCAGCAGAATTTTGTATTGGATCAGTTGCGAAGCTTCCTTTGCCAGATCGGACTGGCCTGTTGAAAGCAATTGCTCAAAGCGCTTTCTTGCTTCCACCCAGTCTTTTTTGAGAAACGGGATCTCCGCCAGATTGAAGCGCGCATTCCAAAACTTCGGGTCGATCCGTGCCGCCTCGGTGAGTGCGGCTTCAGCCTGATCGTAGTTGCCCTGCCGCATCAAAATCACACCGCGCAGATTCTTGGATGCCGCAAGATCGGGCTGCCGGGCATCGATGGCATCGAGTTGCTTTAGCGCCTCCGGAAATTTCCCTGCATCAAATTCCCGATACGCGGTGTTGTACATGTCCTCCAATTCTGCTTTGGTCGGGGCAACATTGTCCGCGCCGAATGAGCTAAGTCCCAGCGCTGCGATCGCAGCGATCTTCCAGATTCTCATGAACCCCCGATTCAAGCCCTGATTAGCATCCCTGACAAGTCGAAATTGCTTTTGGAGCCAAGATTTTCAGTTTCGTCCGGAAAAAAGTTTTCCGGCGGAAAAGCGGGAAGCTCGTTCCGCGCACAGAATGAGCAGGCCGATCACTCAGATCAGTTCAAGTTCGCCACGATCCTCAAACCTTCTAGCGTAAGGTGCTGATCAATTACACCAATGTCCGGCAGCCCCTCGGCAATAAGACGCGCATAGCCGCCTGTCGCAACTACGACAACTTTCGTTCGCGGAAACTGTTCCGCTCTGATTTGCCCGAGAATCTCGCGAACCAATCCACGGTAGCCGAACACGGCACCCGATCGCATTGCCTCAAGGGTCGATCGACCCACCGCGCGCTTTGGCTTTTTAAACGAAAGCTTGGGTAGGAGCGCCGTCCGCTCATAAAGAAAGTTTGTCATCGCCTCAAGTCCCGGCGCAATTACACCGCCGACGTAGCTGCGGCGGGCGGAAACGACGTCGAAAGTCGCCGCTGTACCAAAGTCCACGACGATCGCGGGGCATCCGTAGAGTTCGGCAACAGCGGCGGCATTCGCCAGCCGATCCGCGCCAATCGATTGCGGTTTGGGATAATCAATTGTAACTCCCAGTTTCAGTTTCCAATCTAACCAGAGCACCTTCGCCTTACCCCGTGCAGCCGTGGCTATTGCAGAATTTTTTGCCGGTACAACCGACGAGACGACCACCTTCTGCACCTGTCGTTGCCGAAGAAATCGGGCGACGACACTTCTTGAAAGCTCGCCCGTAGGGTACCGCATTGGAGTCGACACTCTCTCTTTCGATCCAAACGCAATTTTTGCGTATGAATTACTAAGATCGATCAACAAATAATCGGAACGACCCGCCACAGCTAAGATGCAGACACCGAACGCCACGCGCCGTCAAGCGCGCGTCTGGTCGCTCCGCTCTGTGTTTTTACGCAGCAGCAACCTGCTCGCTTGCTACCCCGGTTGCCAAAGCGTACCCTCCACGACATGCGAAGACTGGTTCACCGGCCGCGCCGCCTTCGGCGTTCCCCTGCTCTGCGAAATCTGGTCCGCGAAACGCAGTTGAGTGGTCACGATTTTGTTCTGCCGCTGTTCGTAAGCGAAAAGTTGAGTGAGCGCCGGCCTATCGCAAGTATGCCCGGGGTTGTTCAGTTGCCGGTAAAAGAGGTTGCCGATGAAGCGCGCCGCGTTCAAGACCTCGGGCTTCAAGCCATTTTGCTTTTCGGAATTCCGGAACACAAAGATGAGCAAGCCAGCGGCGCCTACGCAGAAAACGGCGTCATTCAAGAGGCATTGCGAGCAATCAAATCAAAATGTCCGGAGTTGGTCATGATCACCGATGTCTGCCTGTGCGAATACATGAGCCACGGCCATTGCGGTGTCACCCAAATTGACGGCGACCATTCTCATGTCCTGAATGACCAGAGCGTAGAACTTTTGGTGAAAGCGGCGCTCTCGCACGCGGCAGCGGGCGCGGACATCGTGGCTCCGAGCGACATGATGGATGGCCGCATTGGCGCGATTCGCGCAGCGCTCGATGCGAGCGGATTCGATCAAACCGGCATCATGAGTTACGCCGCGAAATTTGCCTCGGTCTTTTACGGTCCGTTTCGCGACGCAGCCGAAAGCCCGCCGCAGTTCGGCGATCGCCGCTCGTACCAGATGGATTTTGCGAACGCGAACGAAGCGTTGCGCGAAGTTGCACTCGATATCGAAGAAGGCGCGGACATCGTGATGGTCAAGCCTGGCCTGCCATATCTCGACATCCTCTGGCGCGTGCGTGAGCGCTTCGGGAAGCCAACCGCCGTTTATCATGTCAGCGGCGAGTACGCCATGGTCAAAAGAGCTGCCGAGAAAGGGCTGTTCGACGAGAAAGCCGCCGTTCTCGAGATCATGACAGCGCTCAAGCGTGCGGGTGCGGACATCATCGTCACTTATTGGGCACGCGAGCTCGTCAAATGGCTGCCGGAGTAACAAGCCGCCGCGGTGAAACCGCACAACACGCGCGGATGAAGCACTTTGCATTTGTTTGGGCGCAGGCGCACGGATTTTCCGCCTGCGCAATGGAAGTGATTTTGCCGAAATGCCGCTATCGCGCGGATGTGGCGGCCTATCGGCCTATTGCGAAGAAAATTGGATCGACCGCGGTATTTGAATGTAAGCAGGCGCTCTGCGATTTGCGGCGAGATAATTGCCACAGCGAGTCCGCACGCCGGCGGCTCAAAACGATCTGTGAACGCCGCCAACTTTTCGAAGCGCGGCTGCGCACGCATTACCCAAGTCTGCACAATGGTGATTCACTTTTTCCCGAGTTTGACTCAGCAAACTTCAGCGCGATCGGCCACCGTGGTTACGCTCGTCTTGTCCGTGAGTTGCGCGGACTGCAAAATCGGCTGTACGACTGCACGAAGTTCGAAAAGCTCACTCGCTACCGCTGCGCGAATTTCTTTTTCATCGTCCTGCCCGAGCAGCTATTCCGCGAATCCGAAGTGCCCGTCGGTTGGGGTGCTCTCGTCGAAGCAGGCGGCACGCTCACACTTGCGCGGAGCCCGGTCCGGCAGGACTCCACAGCGGATACTCGCATTCGCCTTTTGTACCGAATCGCTGTTGCAGCAACGCGAAAGTTGAATCGACAATTGAGCTCCCGGGAAGTGATTTTGCCGCCGCGCAGTGGCGGATCCGCGAATGGGTGCCGCTAAACAGACACAAGCAGATTGTGCCCGGTCATTTCTTTTGGTTGCGGCAACCCGAGCAGAAATAGAAGAGTCGGCGCGACGTCGGCGAGGATGCCATCTTCGCAGCGGAACTTCGCCGAGTCTCTGGCGACATAAATGAAGTGCACAAGGTACCTGGTATGTGCGGTGTTGGACGAGCCGTCAGGGTTGCGCATTTGTTCGCAGTTGCCGTGATCGGCCGTGATCAATGCTTTGCCGTCAAGTTCGAGAAGTTTCGGGATAATGCGGGCACAGCACGCGTCCACCGCCTCCACCGCTTTGATCCCGGCCTCGACCACGCCGGTGTGGCCAACCATATCGGGATTGGCAAAATTCAAAATGATCAAATCGTAGTCGGCCATATGGGCTAGCAGTTCGTCGGTCACTTCGACCGCGCTCATCTCCGGTTGCAAATCGTATGTCGCGATTTTGGGCGACGGGATTACCTTGCGGTCCTCCCCGGGGGAAGGTTTTTCGACTCCACCGTTAAAAAAGTAAGTCACATGCGCGTACTTCTCCGTCTCAGCGATGCGCAATTGCCGTTTGCCGGCGGCGCCGACGATTTCGCCCAAGATGTGTTTAAGTTCTGCCGGCGCAAAAATGAACGGGGACGAATAGCGCACGTCATACTGCGTAAGCGACACGAAATGAACTTGCGGCCACACCTCACGATCAAAGCTGTCGAAGTCCTTTAGCAAAAAAGCTTGCGAGAGTTGGCGCGCGCGGTCGGCACGAAAATTGAAGAACAAAACCGTATCGCCATCGCGGACGCGCTGCTCGTTAGGCAGAGCGAAAATCAACGGAGGCATGAATTCGTCTGTTTTGCCAAGTGAATATTGTCGCTCTACTGCCTCCCCAGGTGATGATTTACATAATTCACCGCGACCAAGAACGATTGCGTCCCATGCTTTTTTCGTGCGGTCCCAACGCCGGTCGCGATCCATTGCGAAATAGCGGCCAACGACGGTAACGATTTTCGCGCCGCTGTTCTCAAGTTGCTTTTCGCACGTTCTCAGAAACGCAGCGCCACCGGTGGGAGATGTGTCTCGGCCATCGGTGAAAGCGTGAACGAAAATTTCTTTGACCCCAGCTGCGTGCGCGGCGTTCGCCAGCGCGACCATGTGCAAGTAATGGCTGTGCACCCCTCCATCGGAAACGAGCCCGAGCAGGTGTAATCAATATCCTCGCGCACAGGCCAAGGTGTCCAGCAAAACACGATTGCGTTGCAGTTCGCCCTCGGCGATCGCCTTGTTGATCCGCGTCAGGTCCTGGTAAACGATTCTGCCGGCTCCGAGATTAAGATGGCCTACTTCCGAGTTGCCCATTTGTCCTTCCGGCAAGCCAACATCCGTGCCGCTGGCGCTTAATCTTGAGCTGGGATAATCCCGGTACAGCTGGTCGTGAAATGGTGTGGACGCGAGCAGGGTTGCGTCCCCGTTTTCTTGGCGTTTGTCGCTGCCCGTAGGATTGATGCCCCAGCCGTCGCGAATAATGAGCATCACCGGGCCAGCCATATTGGAGCACTTTGCCGATGAACAAACAAATCGACAAGCAGTTCTTTGTTTCTAGCGAATTTCAGAACATTTGCAGCAGTCGAAGACCGCCGCTACAGAAGGGAAAATGAAGTGGCGCAACCAGTTGCTGGCGTTCGTGTGTTTGCTCGCCTTCGCCGGGGTAGGCGTCGTCTACTTTCAACACTGGGTTATCCGCAAACCCTTTGGCATAATCTTATTTGTCGGCGAAGGGCTGTCACCTGCCAGGCTGGCGCCTACTCGCATATATGCTGCCGGAGCGGGCACACGCCTGAATATGGATTCCATGCCGTATGCCGCGCTAATGATGAACTACTCGAAGGATTTCGCGGCATCCGATCAATCAGCTGCCGCGACGGCAATTGCCACCGGAGAGCGAGTAACCAATCGCGCCATTGCGATTACTGGCGACGGAAAACCCATTAAGAGCATCATCGAATTGGCCCGTGAGTACGGACGGGCCACTGGATTGGTGACGGACGCAAAACTGACGGACCCCACAAGCGCGGCTTTCTATGCGCACACTTCCGAGCCGGGCGATACGGAGAAAATCGCAGCCGAATTTGTAGATCGAGGAAATATCAACGTCGCAATGGGCGGCGGCGCGGCGCAATTTATTCCCGCCACGAAGAGTGGTGAGAGACAAGACACGCGCGATCTGTTACTCGAGCTCCGCGGCAATGGATTCGATATTGTTCGCACACGCACGGATTTGGAAGCGGTTCCCGCGTGGCGCCGGTCGAAACTTTTTGGCGTCTTCAGTAATAACGACCTCGCTTTCGCAAACCAGGTAGAAGAGCGAGGCCAGCAGCCGAGTCTTTCGGACATGGTGCGGCGAGCCATCCAACTACTGCAATACAATACCGGCGGTTATTTACTCGTTGTCGATGCAGGATTGATGCGCAAAGCGGCAGAGGAAAACAATGGGGAAGCAACGCTTACGCAGACGCTGGAACTCGACCGCGCAGTGGCCGTTGCGCGAAGTTATGGAGGACCGAAATCGACAATCATTGTCTGCGGCGACGCGGCGATCGGGGGAATGAGTTTGAACGGATTTCCATTTCGCAAAGACAGCGGCATCGCGCTGCTCGGCTTCAATTCAGCCGGCCAGCCATGGATTACATGGGCGACCGGCCCGCACGGAACCAAATCTTACGGCGCGGCGAAAATACCGACCAGTCAGGACCCAACCGAAACCAAAGAATCGGCACAGGAACAGCCAGAACCGGCGGCGTTCTACACAAAGTCTGCGCTGGTCACTGTGGAAGATGTGGTTGCATTTGGCAGCGGCCCAGGAACGGACGCGCTGCAAGGCGTAGTGGAGAACACCGCTGTTTTCAAAATTCTGCGTGACGAGCTGTGATGGCTTCGCCATTAAATCCATAAATGGTAAAGCCGATATAACGTTCTAACGGTTTAACGAATCACCTACGCTCATTTCGCGGTTTCGCGATACGGCAGTCCCAGCTCGTACAGACCGATCTGTTGATCGAGATCGGTCGCCAGAGAGTCATCGTGGTGCATCCGCGCAAGTTGCATTGCAGATTGGGCGGTTTTGATCGCTTTCGCAAATTCACCCTTCTCCGCGTACGCCGCTGCCAGTGTGCGTAGCACAAGTGTGTTCGTGCTTCGCGACAGTTCATCGGCTCGCCCGGCAAGCTCGACGGCCTTAGGCCCGTTCCGCATTGATCCGTTCGGACATGTCGCCAACAGCCACGCCAGATTCGTCAGTGCAGGAATCGATCGCGGAGCAATCTCCAGCGCTTCTTTGTAATGTTGAACGGCTGCGGGTGTCTGGCCTTTTTCATCGAGCGCGATGGCCAGTGTCGTGTGGCAATCCGAATCGTTAGGCCGGATCAACAGGGCAGCTTGACAATTCTGGATCGCAGCGTCGAGCTCGCCTTTCTCAAGCAGGGCATGAGCAAGGCCGTAATGGGCAAGAAAGTAATCAGGCCGCAGCGCCATGGCCTTTTGGTAATGAACGATCGCGTCGTCGATTCGTTTGTTCTGAAGCAGCCCATTCGCCAGAGCCACCTGGGCATCTGGATCGTTTGGCTGCATCGCCACCGCTTTTTCGCAATGAGAGATCGCCTCCTCAACTTCGCCTCGTCCCAAGAGAGCGCTGCCGAGGTTGTACTCGGCATCCCAGAAATTTGGCTGCATTCGAAGGGTTGTCCGGTAATGGGCGATTGCCTCATCGAGCTGATTTCTCTGAAAAAGCACGATGCCAAAATTATTGTGAGCCATCCAGCAGCCGGGATTTCTGGCCAGTGTGGTGCGCCAGAGTGTTTCGATGTCGCCATACATCGCGGCTTGTCGCCACGTCAGCGTCGCCAGGATTGCAACCAGACACAACGCCGCGCCCAAAATCAGAGGGCGCGCTCGCTCAGAGGCATCGGCGAAGGTGATTACCCCTGCCGAGGCCAATGCGATCGGACCGATACAAGCCAGGGTACTGATAATGGTCTGCGACAAACGTGTAGCGAAACGTGTAAAGCATGATAAACCCAAGCACCGGGCTGAGCGTCGCGACAAAAAATGCTGCTGCGACCTCCACACCGCGTCCCATACAGCGGCGCAGAAAATAGATTGCCACCACTAGCGCCAAGCACGCCAATGGCCAGACGTAGTCCAGCGGATGCGCTGGCGAAATATCCCATCGCGGATAAATGAACGTCAGATTGGACGGCCAGATGAGTTTGCTCAGATAAAACCAAATGGCGCGGCTGGCGACGAGAACCCGCTCCATCGGACCCAGGAACGCGAAAACTGTGCGGCTCGTGCCCTGGTGATATCGCTCCCACCACATCGCCAGCAAACCCATGGCAATGCCCATGAGGAGAAAGGGGATGATCTGAAAAATTCGCTTTCGATTGATCGGCTTTTTCTGTAACCACAGAATCAAGAACAACGCAGCCGGCAATGTACAGGCCGTTGTTTTGGCGGAGAGCGCCAGTGCGTACAGGATCAAAGCCAGGAAATAGAAAAACCACGGGCGCTTCGTGCGTTCGTCAACAAATGCGACCCAGGCAAGAAGCGTCAGCAAAAAGAAAAAGCCCATCAGCACGTTCTTGCGTTCCGTGATCCAGGCCACCGACTCCACCTGCACGGGATGCAGCGCAAAAATTGCTGCAGCCAACCATGCGCCGGGCACTTTTAGCCGCGCCAGCACTGCCCACACCAGCAGGGCATTGGCAACATGAAGCAGAAGGTTGATCCAATGATAACCGGTTGGGTTCAGGCCCCAAAGCGCATATTCAATGCGAAATGTGCTGTACGTGAGCGGGAAATACTGCGAAGGCGAGTCCAGCGAAAACCAAATCCGCTGCCAGCCATTGGGTGCCGCTAACAATTCGTTGTTGACGATATAGGCGTCATCATCCCAGAGAAATCCTCCATTCCATGCAGGGCGATATACCAAGATCGTCACCGCCGCGAGAACCACAGCGAAAATGAAGGTGCGACCGCGCAGAGAAAAAGTGCGCCTGGCGATTTCGTGCATACCTAACCGCAAATCACCCGAGTCGATACGACAAAGCGGCGCAAGTTCGCCGCCATATTCCCACGCGCCTTAGTTGCAACGTTCCGTTTCTCATCGAAATAGGAGCTTTCGTGGTGCTTAAGACCGAGATCAACGGCAGGCTCGTGCGGTTTGCATGGTGGGCTCTCGCGACAATTGTTTTTTGTCTCGTCATTGCAATCAGGATTCGCCTCTTGGGGATTCCGCTCGAGCGCGACGAAGGCGAGTACGCTTATGCCGGCCAACTGATGCTGCAAGGCATTCCTCCATACAAGCTCGCTTACAACATGAAGTTTCCGGGAACCTACGCCGCCTACGCGGTGATCATGTCGATTTTCGGACAAACAATTGTTGGAATTCACGTGGGTTTCCTCCTGGTCAACGCTACAACAATCGCGCTCATTTTCCTGCTGGGCCGACGCCTGACGAATTCGACAGCAGGAATCGCCGCAGCAACGAGCTATGCTGTTCTCTCCGCGAGTCCATCCGTCCTTGGGTTAGCTGCTCACGCGACAAATTTTGTGATGCTACCCGTTCTCGGTGGCACGCTGCTCATCCTAACGCTCTCGGAGTCAGAGCGGCATGCGTTCAAACGATTAATCATAAGTGGATTGCTGTTTGGAATTGGCGCTTTGATGAAGCAGCCCGCGCTTTTGTTTATTCCGTTTGGAGCAATCCACCTTTTCCGGAATGATGTCCACCAACGATTTCTCCTGAAAAAAATCCTTCTACGAAATCTGATCTTCGGGGTCGCTGCAATTGTCCCACTCGGAATTACGTTTCTCATTCTTTGGTACGCAGGCGTACTCGATAAATTTTGGTTCTGGACAGTCAGGGTACGCTGCCCAATATGGCACTTTTGTGATTGGCGAAGTATACAGCGGTAAATGGCCTTTATCTCGGGCTATGCAGGTTTCCGTTCAGAGCATAACAGAAGCAATTGGAATGGGCTGGCTATTGTGGGGATTGGCTGGACTCGGCTTGGTTGTCGGGCTTTGGCAAAGGAGCAGCCGCGCCAGCACAAATTTTCTGCTCGGCCTGCTCGTGTTCTCGGCTTTAGCTGTTTGCCAGGGATTTTATTTTCGACCTCATTATTTTATCATGATGCTCCCGGCAGTCTCGCTCCTTGTCGGCGTTGGAATCAGCAAAGTGTCTGATCTTCTGAAGGGCCGGATGATTGTGATTAGACTCATCCCGCTCGTTCTGCTTGGCGTGGCCGTGAGCTTTCCAATTCTATGGAACAAAACAATTCTTATCGAAGCTTCTCCACTTGAAGCGTGCCAATTCATTTATCCCGAAAGTCCATTTCCGGCATCCGTCAGGATTGCAGATTATCTGCGCAAACATACAACCCGAGATGATAGAATTGCAGTATTGGGATCTGAACCGGAGATTTATTTTTACTCAAAGCGGCATTCCGCGACTGGATATATTTACACGTACGGCTTGATGGAACCGCAAAAATATGCGCACCAAATGCAGGAGGAGATGATTCGCGAAATCGAAGGCGCCGATCCCAATTATCTGGTGTCCGTGGTGATGAACGACTCCTGGTTGGAGCGACCTGGATCCGATCGGTTGATTTTTAACTGGGCAAATGAATACACCGCCCAAAATTATGCCGCCGTCGGGTTTATAAACATTACACCCACGGAAACCGATTACTACTTTGGAAATATTCCGTCGTCGGTTGGGACGCTAAAAAACTACATCTTGATCTACCAACGGAAGCCTTAAGCAGCGTTGTCTCACGACGTTTAGTTTCGCTCGTGCACCGGATTAATTCGAAATCAAGCGCTTTCCCTAAAACAACCCGTCACTGGGTAACTATCTGCGTTTGCATCTTTCTTGCAGTGCTTACGTGGATTGTTTTTGGCCAAACGCTCGGCTATGACTTCATCAACTACGACGATCCGCGCTACGTCTATGAAAATACCAAGATAACCAGCGGACTTAGCATCGCCGGCATTGGCTGGGCATTCACGCATATCCACTCGGAGAACTGGCATCCGCTTACAACGATTTCGCACATGCTGGATTGCCAATTATATGGGCTAAGGGCGGGAAGACATCATCTCACCAACGTTCTGCTGCACGCAATAGCAGCGATCCTTCTTTTTCTTGCGCTGCAGCAGATGACTGGAGCGCTCTGGCGGAGCGCATTTGTGGCAGCGGTGTTTGCCATTCACCCGTTGCGCGTGGAATCGGTCGCTTGGATAGCGGAGCGAAAGGACGTCCTCAGCGGCGTTTTCTTCATGCTCACACTGCTCGCCTATGTCCGTTATGTGCGTGCGCCATCGATCGGTCGCTATTTGATACTGGCAGTCGCGTTTGCTTTCGGGCTTATGTCGAAACCCATGCTGGTGACGCTGCCGTTCGTGCTTTTGCTACTGGATTACTGGCCGCTCAGCAGAATCAGAGGTCGGAGGTCGGAGGTCGGAGGTCAAAGATCTGAAGTCAGTAGTCAGTGGTCTGTGGTCTGTGGTCTGCGTTTGCCGCTGATCCTGGAAAAGATTCCGTTGCTCGCATTTTCTATCGGCTCAAGTGTCGTCACATTTGTTGCCCAGAAAGGTGCGGTCGGCTGGAACCGAGCAGTTACCTGTATTGCCCCGAATAAACAACGCGGCGGTAAGCTATGTTCTCTACATCTGGCAAATGCTGTGGCCGGTGAAGCTCGCGGTGTTCTACCCTCACCCGGAATATCGGCTGCCCGTTTGGGAAATCATCCTGTCTCTTTTGTTTCTAACGGGGGTTACAGTGGCGGCTATTGCTCTGCGAAAACAGCGGCCCTACTTCATCACTGGTTGGTTGTGGTACCTGGGGATGCTTGTGCCAGTAATTGGGATCGTGCAAGTTGGGTGGCAGGGACATGCAGACCGATACACCTATCTGCCGCAGATAGGCCTCTATATAGTGGTTACTTGGGCTGTTTTCGATTTCATGCTCCTCAGGCGCACTTGGCACCGTCAACGCACAATTCTGAGCGCTGCTGGGATAATAGTCATCGGCGTTTTGACCTGGCGCGCTTGGATCCAAACGTCTTATTGGCGCGATAGCGAAACGCTGTTTACTCATGCGCTTGCAGTGACCACAAATAACGATGTCGCTGAAAACAATCTCGGCATCGTCTTTTTGCAAAAAGGCAAATTGGACGAAGCAATCTCTCTGCTGCAAAGAGCCGTCAATCTTCGGCCTGAAAATATCCCTGCCCATGAGAATCTTGCCAAGGCTCTTCTTCAAAAGGGCCAAGTGGCCGATGCCCTTGTTCACTATCGTAAATTAGTCGAACTACAGCCTGATAACGTAGAGATGCACAACATTGTGGGCACGGTGATGGTCCAGCAGGGTCGCGTCAGGGAGGGTGTCGAAGAATGGCAGAAAGTGCTGACAATTCAGCCCGACAACGGAAACGCCACAAGTAACCTCGCGTGGGTATTTGCTACTTCGCCGGACGCCTCTCTCCGGGACGGTGCGAAAGCGATTCAACTAGCAGAGCAAGCTCTGCGTCTATCGGGCGGCAAGATTCCAATGATTTTCCGCACATTGGCGGCCGCCTATGCCGAGAGCGGCCTTTTTCCTCAGGCGATTGAAGCGGCGCAACGCGGCGCTGAATTGGCAAATAAGCAGGGCAACCCTAGCCTGGCGGCGGAGCTTCAGAACAATCTCGCTCTTTACCAATCCGGGAGACCGCTGCGCGATCCAAGTCTCGCAAATGGCAGTTCGTCACCGTGACGAAAACGCTTTCATGAGGAATTCCCCAAAAGAATGAGTAAGAGCGGGAGCAGGAGTAAGAAGAACACGCCCGAGTTTTTGAACAGTCGGTTAAAAAAGCGCTCCTTTTCGAGATTCGCGTCTTTCTATGTTTGCCTCGCCCTCATCGCGATTACCTGGCTAGTTTTTGGGCAAACGCTCGGACACGATTTCGTCGATTTCGACGATCATGCTTATGTGTATGAAAACCCGACCATCACCAGAGGACTTTCGGTGGATGGCGTAATCGGCGCCTTTACCCATGCTCATGCGCGAAACTGGCATCCGCTCACGACGATTTCGCACATGCTCGACTGTCAGGTGTACGGACTAAAAGCGGGAGGGCATCACTTTACCAATGTGCTTCTACACACATTTGCCGTCGTCCTCCTTTTTTTTGTGCTCAGAGAAATGACCGGCGCATTTTGGCGATCCGCCTTTGTGGCAGCCGTGTTCGCCATTCATCCGCTGCACGTGGAGTCAGTGGCGTGGATCTCGGAGCGCAAAGATGTGCTCAGCGCGCTCTTTTTTATGCTGACGCTGTTCGCCTACGCGCATTACGCGCGTACACCCTCGGTTCGTCGTTATCTTGCGGTGGCATTCGTGTTCGCTCTCGGCCTGATGTCCAAACCCATGCTCGTAACGCTGCCCTTCGTGCTTCTGCTCCTGGATTACTGGCCGCTCGGGAGAATCAGAAGTCCCGCCTTCGCCAAGGCTACGGCGCGGCAAGCAGCGGTCAGGGGTTGGTGGTCGGTCGTCAGTGGTCGATTCTTCAGGCTGGTCGCGGAAAAGATTCCGCTGGTTATATTGTCCTTCCTTTCGTGCGTGGCTACGTTGCTAGTACAATATCAGAGCGCCGGCGCGATTGAACAGCTACCCTTTGTATGGCGACTGAACAACGCGGCTATCAGTTATGTTGCCTACATTTGGCAGATGTTCTGGCCCGCAGGGCTGGCGGCTTTTTATCCTCACCCGAACGATCAACTACCGCTTTGGCAGGTTCTTTTGGCAATTGCATTTCTCATCGCAGTCAGCCTGTTGGCAATCCATTGGAGGAAAGAACGACCTTACATTTTCACCGGCTGGTTTTGGTATGTCGGGATGCTCGTGCCCGTGATCGGCTTGGTGCAGGTCGGCGAGCAAGCGCGCGCGGATAGATACACTTACCTGCCACAGATCGGTCTGTATGTGCTGATTGTTTGGGGCATCACGGATCTGATGGCGCCCATAATGATGCGCAACTCCGGCTCGCGACCTGTCGTAACCGGCCTGCGGCCGGTCACTTCTGGATCACGCGGAGTCCGAACAGACAGCCCACAGGGCCGTGGCTACAAGCCATTCTGCGCCGCTATCGCGGCAGCGATCATCATTTCGTTGAGCTGGCGCGCGTTTGTGCAAACGTCGTATTGGAAAAACAGCGAGATGCTCTGGAACCACGCGCTGGCTATCAACACTGACAACGACATGGCGCATAACAATCTCGGCTATCTTTTCCTGCGACGGGGCGAAGTGGACAGGGCGATTTCGCACTTCGAGGCGGCATTGAAGATTCGATCGGGCAACGCTTCCGCCCATTACAACCTTGGCGGAGCGCTCGTCGAGAATAATCTTGGCACCGCCCTCGCCGAAAAAGGTCTGCTCGGTGAAGCGATCGGCCATTACGAGAAAGCGGCGAAACTGCGACCTGATTACGGCGACGCATATTTCAACCTTGGCAGCGTTTTATTTCGGCAGGGCAGGATCGATGAAGCGATCGCGCAATGGCAGAAGGCGATTGCGACCCAGCCGGACGACGCAGGCTTCCACACTGCTCTGGGCAACGCGTTTCTTAAAAGAGGACTACAGAAAGATGCAATCGCCGAGTACGAGCATGCAGCACAGATCTCCCCGAAAGACCCGCTGGCTCGGAGCAATTTGGCGTGGCTCCTCGCGACCTCCTCCGATGCTTCAATTCGCGATGGGAATCGGGCAATCGAACTCGCCGAACAAGCCGTACAACTTTCCGGCGGCAAAGATCCCACTTATCTCCGGACTCTCGCGGCTGCTTGCGCTGAGAGCGGCAGGTTTCCCGAGGCCATTGCAGCAGCGGAGCAAGCTCTGCGCATTGCAGGCACGGAGGACAAATCCGCCCTGGCCAACGCGCTTCGGGATGAAATTGCGCTCTACGAGCTCGGCCTGCCGTATCACAGGTAAAGCGAGGTGAGCATTCAAGGAGCGATCCTGACGTTGTAGCCGGCCTCGCTGTGTCGAGGCGCCCCGGTGGCGTGGCTACCACCCGCGCGGCGGCACAGCGCCGTGGCTACAACAGCGAAATTCAGATTGACCTCCCGCGTTACGATTAACACAAAGGTCAGTTGTGCCGCGCGATAATAGAAAGAAATGGCCGCGGCGGCCTCCGCGACTTGATCGTCTGTTCGACGGCGTTCGGCCGTTTGACTTCATCACACTCAACACATACAAACGTCATAGCCTGCTGGCGCGAGACGAAGTCCACGAAGCATTTTGCATCTTTTCTGTCAGGGCGCAGGAGCATGATGTCGCCGTTGGTCGCTACGTCATAATGCCTGATCACATGGACCTTTTTGCAGCATTTCCACTAGATTGAATCACGTTGGCTAAGTGGGTTCAATCGCTGCGCAACGTGATTGGGAAGAGATTGATTCGCCTTGGAATTCCAAAGCCGCACTGGCAAGAAGATTTTTTATCATTTGTGGCGCAGCCATGAAAGCTACTCGCAGAAATGGGAATATGTGCGCATGAACCCGGTACGAGCAAAATTGTGCGACGCGCCCGAGGCGTGGCCATATCAAGGCGAAATTATTCAAATCCCCTTTGACTAGCGCCCATCTTTGTAGCCGCCTCGCTGTGTCGAGGCGCCCCCGGTGGCGTGGGGCTACCACCCGCACGGCGACACAGGCGCCGTGGTTACAACACAGGCCACGCGGAAGCCCCTATCTTGCTTCCTTGTGGTACGGCAAGCCCAAGTCGTAGAGCGCGATTTCGTCGCGGAGAGAATTGGCCAAAGTGGAGTTGCCCTGGATCTCGGCCGCTTGC
Source organism: uncultured Verrucomicrobiae bacterium (assembly GCA_963757675.1). GTDB lineage: Bacteria > Verrucomicrobiota > Verrucomicrobiia > Chthoniobacterales > UBA10450 > Udaeobacter. The sequence goes on from CAVWTH010000005.1 coordinate 336,568, forward strand.
AACGCCCGTCGAGCAGTTTCTTTCGCTTCAGCAAAGCGGCCAGCTTCGGCATATGCCGCGGCCAGAATGCGGAGAACAATCGGGTGACGCTCGCTCCGAGAACTTGCTGAGTCGGCCCGTTCAGCAAGCAGGACAGCCTCTGATCCGTTCCTGAGAGAGGGGTCGGCGGACGTGCCCAGCAACCATGCCAGATTGCTTAGCGCAGCCACATTTTCCGAAGAAATCTGAAGCGCTTTTCTGTACTCAGCGATTGCATCTCGGATGCGGCCCTTTGCAAGAAACGCGCTGCCGAGGTTTGCGTAAGCATCCGCGTTCTCGGGAGAGAGTGCCAACGCTGTTTGGTAATGGACAATCGCGTCGTCGATCCGCCCTTTGCGGAGGAGAGCGCTCGCGAGGTTATATTGCGCGTCGGCCTGGTTGGGGAATGCAGCTACGCACGCTAGGTAGGTAGCAATCGCGCCATCCATGTCGCCTTTGGAAAGAAGCGCGCTTGCCAAATTGCATGACGCATCCGCGTAATCTGGTCGAATCGCCAGCGCTTTTCGGTAATGTGCAATCGCGTCATCGACACGCCCGATCCCAAAAAGTGTGACGCCGAGATTGTTGTGCGCTTCGGCATCGGCGGGATTAATGGCTAGCGCTGCTTCGTAATGAGCGATGGCATCATTGAACTCCCCCTTCTCAGCCAGCAGGCGGCCAAGATTGTAATGTGCTTCCGCGTAACCTGGCCGTAACGCGATCGCCTGGCGATAATGCGTCATCGCCTGATCGATTTCACCATGATCGCGAAAAACGATTCCCAGATTGTAATGAGCCATCCAGCAACCGGGATTCCTTGCGAGGGTCCTCGTGTACAGAGTTATCAGATCGTGGTAAACGGCGGTTTGCCGCCAGGTTAAAACCCCGAGCAGGAGCAAGAGAACGCTGCAGACTGCAGAACCGAGAAACAATTTCGCTCGAACGAGAGCGGTGTTGGTGCCCGGCCATTGCAGGGCGTCTGTGTCAACTCGCGAAAGCTTTCGGAGTTCACAGAAACGCCCTACAGCAATTGCTATCCCCGCCCCGGCGAGCGCAAGCGGCCCCATGCTCGCCAGGTACTGGAAATGGTCGCTCACAAACGAGTAACGGAAGAAATACACGCTGAAAAAATTGAGTACCGGAAACAGCGAGATCACATAGTATGCAGCGGCAAAGAATAGAGCGCGGCCCCATTTCGCACGGACTAACCACAGAGCAACCAATCCCGCTATCGCTGCAAGCAGCGGCAGATAGGCTGTCGGCTGTGACGAGTTGATTTCCCAGCGCGGATAGATGAAAATGAGGGGATGGGGCCAGAGCAGTTTTCCGAGGTAAAACCAAATGGCCCGACCCGCGATGATGAAACGTTCCGGAAAGGTCTGCGCCCACTCGGTACCAACTGCTCGCGCGTGAAATTTTTGTTCCCAAATCGTCCACGCGCTCGCGAGCCCTGAAATCACGGCAAAGGGGGCGACGGCTAACGCATCGCGCCAACGGATTTTTCCTCGCGTCCACCAGATGCACAGCGCGAGGATAAAAGGCAGCATCACCACTGAAGGTTTGCTCAGGGTAGCCAGCGTAAAGAAGAGCAGCGATAAAACGAACGACACCAACGAGGAGCGCTCTCCAGATCGCCTCAGGGGCAGACTACCGACCGGCGCCAGGTTTTCTCTCTCTTCCCATTTTAAGAAAAAAAACGTCGCTAACAGATAGAAAACGCACGACTGCGTGTTCTTCAGCTCCGTGACCCATGCGACCGATTGCACCATTACCGGGTGCAGAGCCCAAAGTGCGGCCCCAAGCCACGCGCCGCGAACTTGAAGGAGTTTGAGGACACGCCAGAGCAGGATTGCCGATGCGGCGTGCAACAGAACATTGAGAGTGTGGTATGGCAGCGGATTTAGGCCGACGAACTTATGGAGCGCCCAGAAGACCGTCAGCACGAGCGGATAATAGACCGCTTGCGTCGTCGTCCAGATTTCCTTCAAACCGAGCGGCCCTATCACGCACGGATTGCGCGTCAGATGCGACTCATCGTCCCAAATGAAGCCGGCGCGAAATACCTGGGCATACGCCGCGAAAACGAGAGCACTTAAAAGCAGTGCCCAAAACCAGTCTCGTCTCCAGAGAGAGACACGACTTTCACGAACTGGAACGGATTGATCCAACAGTTGGCGTCAGCGTTAGCAAAGTCCCGGGAATTCCAATTCGCATCACGGAGACTGAGCGCGGGTCTCTTTCGCGACGCGCAGGTTTTCCTCCGCCTCCGGAAAATCTGGATGAAGGCGTAGCGCTTCTTGAAATTGCGTAATTGCCTGGGCAACGTTGCCCTCGCGCATCAAGATCTCGCCGAGATAATTGTGCGGTTGCGCCAGTTTCGGATTGAATTCGGATGCCTTCTGAAAACGCTCTTTTGCCTCAGCCAACTCGCCTTTGTTGAAAAGCAAACTGCCGAGATCGATATGAGCGTCGAGGGTAGCATAGTTGAAATTTGCGTGCGCACTGGTGGGAAGTTCGGCAGCAATCGAGGCGAGACGTTCGAGCTTAATGTCTTCGGCGCTCCAGAGCCCCTGCGCCGCCATGAAAACCGGCACCAGTAACGACGGTGTGCAGACGTAGAGAACCAAGTCCCGCCAACTGTCCAAAATCCACAAGCCAAGCTTGCGTCCCACCGCTGTCGGAGCCGACGCGGCGGGGACAGTTTGCGCAGATGAAAACCCTGGGACGAACTGCATGCCTTTTTCCTAGCGGCGTGAAGCTTTCCTCAAACCGCCGCGAAAATCAATCCCCGGATGAAGGAATGAGACACAAATTCCACGAATTAACACTAATTGGTCCAGGTTTTCAGGGAGCCAATTTTCAAAAGAGCTTTCTCCATCTGAACATCAAGTCCACGAATCGTCCTAAATCGGAAATCACAAAAGAATTCGTGGCTGTTCGTGAAATTCGTGTCGCGAAAAGCAAACGGCCGGGCCCCTGATGGAGCCCGGCCGCTGTGAATTGCTTCGGTCCGCGCCTTAGAATCTCTTCTTTAGCCCGAGGTACCAGAACCGGCCCCTGATGGTGGCAAGCGATTCGTCGTAGCCGTTCTCGAAGGCGCCGGCCACAAATGGCGGCTCTTCGTCGGTGATATTCAGCAGCCCAGCTGAAATCGTGGTGTTGTTAAGCCACCACTTCCAGTTGCTGCAGCCATACTCGGCCGTAGAAACCGGCATGACGTTTTTCTCCTTGCCGTCCATCCTTACGTTTTTCCCGCCGTCCTTGGCGAAGCCAGGCACTTCTGCTGGCGCAGGTGGTGGCAGATTGAACGTGTAATTTGCGATGATGTCGTACGTAAACCACTCGCGCACCTTGCGTGCGAATTGAGACTCCTGGCCAGTAGAGGGATCCGTTCTCGGGGTTTGCGGCTTGCCGCCTACAGCGAGATATTGTCATCTTCATATTGGCCGGTCCAGTGGGTCACGAACCCAATATCAAGACCAGCGGCCCACGTGTCCGCCGGGCCGTCGTAGTAAATACTGCCATTGGCTCGATCCCGTGGCAACGAACTGGTCAGGCTGAATCCAGTCGGCAAAAACTCGCCTGCGATACCGAACCGCTTGGCATCGGGTGCAGTCTGAAGCTCAGCCCGGGATAAGTGGGTGCCGTTGATCGTGGTTGTGAGTCTGCCGAAATCGCCGTGACCAAACATCGACGAGTCCAGAATATAGATCGCTTCGTAATCGAGACCTTCGAAAATCGCACCGGCAAGGTTAAAGCTAGGATCGTTGACGAGGGTGACTGGCCCAGGCTGACCTGGAATGGAACCGGCAGAACGAAACACCAAGGGCCCGTTCTGCACCTGCGGGGGCGGGGGCGGGCGCTGAGTCTCGATAAGGAATTGCGCGCCGAGGCCCGACACGATGTCGCGCATGTCGATATGCCACCAGTCTGCGCTCAGGGTCATGCCCTTGATCCATTTCGGGCTATAAACCATCCCATAGGTCCATTCGTAGGCGACCTCCGGGTGCAGTAGGGGGTTGCCAGTAATGCGTTCCTCGACCTGTTGCTCCGTCTGAGTGGAGAATGGATCGACGACCGACGGGAAGCTTTGCTGACCCGCAGGCGAAAGCTCTTGCAACGTCGGCGCATGAAACGCTTCGGTGTAGCTGCCACGCAAGGTCACTGCGCCGATATACTTGGGATCAAGCGGCTGCCAACGCACGGAAACCTTCGGTTTCTGCGCGTTGTACTCGGAGCCTTGCGCCTTCGAGCTTGTAGTTGCAGAGGCGTTCTGGCTGTACCATTCCTCGCGCTCGGCGAAGTCAACCTCGAAGCTGTAGAAGGCGGGGAAATTCCAAGTCGGACTGGTGAAGGGGACGCGCACTTCCTGGTACATGCCCCAAACATCCCGGTTCACCCGTGCGGCTTCCGAATCCACCGAGCCAATCGTTTGAAACGTGGTATTCAGCGAGTCAGGATAGCGGGACCATCTCTCCCCGTGGTAATCGCCGCCAACCGCGAAGGAAACCGGCCCGGCGGGAAGGTTAAATAGATCGCCGTTAAAAGTGAGATAACCTAAAGGCAACTCATACGTGCCGGAGTTATGCAGGTTCACATAAACTCGGTTTTTGGCCGCCTTGGTGTTGTTACCAGCGAAGCCATGGAACGGGTTAAATGCCGTGGCCGGGTCCGTATCCAGGAGCGCCGCCCGCAGGCCGGGCTGACTCACCTCGTTCAAGGATAGATCCTCGCCCTCATTCCGGGAATAACGGAAACCGGTTTCCCAGTTCCAGGTCTTAAAATAATCCCCAAATTCTCCCATCTCACCCTTCAGCCCCACGTCGAAGATAATATCATTGTAGGTAAACTTTTCATGTCTGAGGCCATTTTCCAAGCCGCGGAAACCAACCCCTGTGGTCATGGGGACGGGGACTCCGCCGATGTCCAAAGTCGCATTCCCTACCGTGAACGGATTAAACGCATTCTGGATTGGCACACTGATGCGGGCTGGACTAAAGTTCGCGCCCAGGTCGCCATCACCACCAACGTGGAACGGATCTGGCGTAAACGGGGCAGGCGCGAGGGATGCATCGAAGAACGAGCGGCTATATTTAAAGTCGGCAAACAACGTCAGGTATTTGTCGCACAGATCGCGCGTGAACGAGCCATAGAAGGTTTGGCGATCGGCCGGCGGTAGCGCTGGCGTGAGAGCCGCGTAGTTGAAGAACTGATAGTTTCCATCCGGATAAGCAGCGGCGGGTACCAAAGCTGCATTGTTTGGATTGATGTAGTATGGAGAATGCGATTCATTCGGCGCCGAGTGTGGCGGCGGAGAGCCCTTGCCGAAAAACAATTTCGGGATCAAACGGAAGCTGTTAACGCGGCCAGGTAGATTCCCACTGCGCTCGTCAAATCCTCCAAACGGTATCCAATTCGCGTTGGCAGAAATGTCACGGTCGCGGCTGAAGATGCCGCCGTAACGCTGATAGAAATCGGCAACGACCACGATGTCGGTCTTGTCATCTCCGGTGCCGGCTTTGAGCCATGTTTCCCACTCGCCCATGTCTTGGGACCCTCCCAGGTTTGAATTCCCATAACTGCCTCCAATCTCCACCCCGCGGAATTTGTGGATTAAAAAGTAGTTGACCACACCGGCTACGGCATCGGCGCCGTAAACGGCCGAGGCGCCATCCTTCAGGATGTCGATGTGATCGACTATCGAGAAGGGAATGAGATTGACATCGTAGCCGCCAAAAATGGCACCCGACGCGAAGCGCTTGCCATCGATCAAGACCAACGTCTCTTTCGGGAGCAGACCGCGCAAGTTAAGCTGCACAGTGCCATCACCACCGTTGCCGATGTTCAGGTTGACGGTCCCGCCCGCCTGCTGTGGCAGCCAGGTTTGCAGATCGGTTGCGTTGCGGATGCCCAATTTCGCGATGTCCTGCGGACGATAGGTGTCCACGGGGTTCGGGCCGGTCTCTTCCGCAGTCGGAATGTTCGAACCGGTCACGATCACGCGTTCGGCTTCCGCCGTGCTCGGCGCCGGACCTGTCAACTGTGACGTTGGCGATTGAGCAAATGTGGTTGATGCAAAAATCAAAGGAAATCCGGCGCTCGCCATGAAAGCGGCACGAAGGAATCCAACCGTATTTAGCACGTTTTTAATCATTAGTTTCTCCATTGGTTTGATTAGGTTTTGGCAGGCTTATTAAATTTCTAAGCCACTGACAAGCTTTTTTTTACTTTTTTGATTTTTTTTTGAACGACGAAATGAGGACATTTGTCGCTCGAAGTTCCCGTCTAGCGGAAGACGGGAGGGCCTGACAAGCTTTTTTTTAAAATTTTTTGAGCCGCCAAAACGCTGCTCGAAACCGCAGATTACGCGGATATCGCGGATGCCTGCAGATTTTAAGCCTGGAGGTCCGGAGGACCGGAGCGTCGTCCATGCTGCCGCGGGACGCGCTTCCATTCTAAGCACGCACTTTTAAAATTAAGCAACAAAGCCAACTGCAGACCAGTGATGGTCAGATAACCAACCATCTGTGCCACATGAGCGTCATTGAATGCAGCCACGACTTTCGGATCAACGATCACCTTTCCATCAACAATCAGATCGGGGATCAAATTGCCGATCCGCTCGCCCTGATAGAACACCGGATGTTTTTTCTGAGATTCGACGTTATGGCCGCGGCGCCGCAACTCGATCGTCATCGCGCGCTCGTATAATTTTTCATCAAGACCTGGCTTTATCTCGTTCAGAACCTGCATCGCCACACCAATGATTTCTCGGCTCAACTCTTCTTGAACCAATTCGCTCATTTGCAATATCAGCGTTATCCGCGCAATCCGCGGTTAAAATTCTTCAGTGGCCGGCCGGTGGATGGAAACCGAAATCGTTTTGCAATTTCCCCCAAAGCCAATCAACAAACCAGTCTCTCTTGATCGAGTTGGTGTTGGCGGCGACGAGCGCTTCCGCTTTATCCACCCTGCCGTCCAAGCAGTACAGATAAGTGAGAAGGAATATCTCATTGAGGTTAGTCACCCCGCGATCTTTCTTGCTCTCCAGCAGGCGAATCGCTCCGCCAATATCCCGTCGGGCTAGCGCTCCGGCAATTAAATCCGGCAAAGTTTCGAGCGGAGGCGTGTCCGATTTGCGCGCGATTCGTTCCGCAATCGCAAGCCGGAATTCGTCGCTACCGAGCACTTCCAAGACAGGCGTGCGCAAGCGTGAACCGCGCAGGTAAAGATCGAGTTCGGCCAGTTTGTTGCTTCCAATTGTTTCGGAAAGGTATCGCGCCTCGCGGACAGCAAACAAGGATTCCAGTGATTTGTTGAGCGCCTCAGGCCAAATCCTGTTGATCAATGGGGACCAAAGAAAACGGTAAGCAGCGGACGGGGCTTCCATATAAGTGGAGGCGAACCGGTGACTCGCTGCGTCATCCCACGGTTCATCTGTCAGCCGCTTGGGGTAAATATCTGTCAGGGGCGCTACGCCACGCGTGACCCGATCAATTTCTTCGCCATCCATCAGGAAAAGCGCGCCTAATTGCTGAGGAACCTCGATGCCCACACTCCGCAAGTCCGCGCCACTTGCCGGGTCACCCCACAACTGCCGGATTTCTTCTTCTCTTACTCTGTGGCCGGGGCCCTTGATGCCCATCATAATCCATTCCTCGTCGGCACTGGCCCAGACCGACGCATCCGGGAATGCATTATGAAAGGCGCGCAGGATTGCTTTTGCTTCGTCCACCTTCAATTGGCCAATCGGGAGCCAAACCGTGGCAATTCCGCCGTCCTTGAGGCGGCTATGCATCAACGAGAAAAATTCCTGCGTGTAGAGATTGACCGAACCCGCTATTTTCGGCGGCGGCGGTTCTCCGGAAATGACGTCATACTGCCGCGGACTGGCTTGGAGGAAGAACCGGCCATCCTGAACGATTGCGTGCACACGAGGATCGCGCAGCGGACTGGAGTAGTTGATACCAGAATAGAAATCGGCGAGGGCGAACACCTCTTTTGAAATGTCCACGGCATCCATCCGCTTAACGTGCAACCCGTGGAGAAACGCGTCCGCAGTTACCCCACACCCATAGCAGATAAGCAGCACGTCCTCTGATTCGGGACGGAACGCCAGCGGAAGATAGGCAAACAATCTCATGTAGCGCTGATTGCGCGGATTTGTGGCCGACATGGAAAACGCGTCCGTTAAGAGCCGGTAGTAGTACGGTTCTCCAAAAAGATCGCGCCGCAGCAATTGCAATGTGTCGGCGGTGCCCTCCACCTTTTTCACGACATGGGCGAGCAATCGGCCGCGGTCATCAGTTTCGTAAGGCAGGCTTGCGTGAGAGAAATGCACGGCATCGCGATGATAGGGAAAAATTGCGAAAAGGAGAATCAGGGCGGTCACAGAGTCCAATGATGGCCAGGCCGACTGGTCGCCGAAGCGACCAACTTGAGCGCTCACTGACAAGGATGCCGAGCAGCGCGTAGGCCCCAGTACATAATATGAGGCTCCACTGAAAACCAACGCTCGGAAGCAATACGAAGCTTGCCAGCAGCGGCCCGATTGCCGCCCCGGCCGTGTTGAACAACGTCGTAATGCCGGTGCTGTTCATCCGGTCCTCAACACTGGCTTGTACGCGCGCAACAATAATTGGAAACAGAATCCCAGACAAAAACGCAACGGGAAACATCAATGCGATGGAGAGCATGGCAGTCTCCCACCAAACCACGTCAAACACCCCTGCGCGCGTTTGAAACAACGCCGCTGGAAAGAACAAATATGAGAGAAACGTTGTTATTGCGGCCAGCAGCAACAGGACGGGAAGCAGTTGATTCAGTCGCACCGAGCGGCGGGGAATCGCGCCAGCCACGATGCCACCCAACCCGATCCCCGTCAGCACAACGGCAAGCATGACGGCGAAAGCGGTGGACGACGAAGGCACATACAAGCGCAGAAGTCGGAACCAAATCACCTCCAGCGACAGAAGGACGCAACCGGTTCCAAAGCTGAGCAAAAGCAGCCGCCATGGCGGTGGATATCTTGCACCCAGGCGCAGCGGAAATGTGCTCTCCGGAATAAGCGCGGCGGTATCGCCATCACTTCTTGCCATTAGCAACGCGATAGCTGCTGCGATGCAACTGGCCAAACCCGCAGCCAAACTCGTGCCGCGAAGCCCAAACGCTTGAATCAAGTAAGCTTCGCCGACCACAGCCCCAGCCACCGCGCCCAATGTGTTGGAGCCATAAAGAAAACCGATCGCGCGCCCGAAATTTGCCCGCCGCAGAATTGGATCTTCCACTAATACCGGCAGCGTCAGGCCCATGGCCGTCGTCGGCACCAGCAGAATCAGGAATGACAGGACGAAGCGCAATCCGATGAGCGCCGGCTGATGATTCCACAGTATTTGCCAAACGGGCCGCATCAACCCGCCCAGCAGCGGAAGACCAAAAACGATTGTGCAGCCAAAGAATGCGACCGCCAGTTCCAACACAGCGTAAAGATGCAACGGCCGCCATCGCCGAACTTTGGACGATGCGGCGATCGCGTTGCCCAGCGCCAGACCCGCCATGAAGCTAGAAAGAATCAAGGCAACAGCCCAGACCGAATTTCCAAAAGCCAAACCGCTCAGCCGAAGCCAGAGCGTTTCGAAAATGAGCGCGCCGATTCCGGACACAAACAGAACACCTGAAAGAATCCCAATGCGCATCTTTCCCTTTTCTACTCTGTCTACTCTACATATCATCTATTAACTGGGTTATTGTCCTTTTCGTTAATGCGCGGGAAAAATTGCCCGACGCAAGGCTCTCGCAATTGCCGCGGCCGTAGTTCGTGCGGAATTGAGTGAAATCGACACTGCGACGGTGCAGCATCGCCCGAGGTCGTGCCCATCCGCGAAGATCGCGTCAGCGCGGAGGGCGAAATCCGAAATCCGTCTCTAATTTTGCCCACAGCCAATCGATGGATCGGTCTCTCTTGATCGATCCGGCATTATCGGCGACCAGCGCTTCTGCTTTGTCAACACTGCCGTTCAAGCAGTAGAGGTAAGTAAGGAGAAACAAATCACTCCGATTGGCGAACCCTCGATCATTTTTGCTCTCCAGTAGCCGAATCGCTCCGCCAATATCCCGTCGCGCCAGCGCGCCCGCAATCAAATCCGGCATTATCTCGGCGGGAGGCGGGTTCGAGTGTTGTGCCACCTTTTCCGCGATCGCGAGGCGGAATTGATCGCTGTCAAACACCTCTAGCACCGGGGTCTGCAAGTCCGAATGGCGAAGGTAGAGATCAAGCTCGGCCCACTTGTTACTGCTTCCAACGACTCCGGAAAGAAAGCGCGCCTCGCGCACGAGGAAACACAGGTCAATCGAGCTGTTGAGCGACTCGGGCCAAATTCTGTTGACCAATGGCGATGCAAAGAAACGGCGAATGGCGGATGGAGCTTCCAAGTAGGGCGAGGCAAATCGGTTGCTTGCTTGCTCATCGCATTTCTCATCGGATAAACGCTTCGGGTAAGAATCTGTCAAGGGCGGCACACCCTGCGTAACGCGATCGATTTCTGCGCTATCCATCACAAAGAGGGCGCCTAATTGCTGAGGCATCTCGATACCGATCCGTCTCAAGTCTGCACCACTGGCTGAGTTGCTCCACAAGCCGGTGAATCTCCTCTTCTTTGGCTCTGCGGCCCGGTCCTTTAATACCCATCATGATCCATTGCTCATCGGCACTGGCCCAAACCGACGCATTCGAGAAATGCATTATGAAACGCGCGAAGAATTGCCTTCGCTTCATCCACCTTAAGCAGGTTAAGCGGGAGCCAAAAGGTGGCGATACCGCCTTCCTTCAGCCGGCTGTTCACAAGGGAAAAAAACTCCTCCGTGTAGAGATTAACCGAACCTGCCACTTTGGGCGGTGGCGGTTCTCCGGAAATAATGTCGTACTGTCGCGGGCTGGCCTGGAGGAAGAAGCGGCCGTCTTGGACGAACGGGGTTACGCGTGGATCGCGCAACGGATCGGAGTAATTGATGCCCGTATAGAGGTCGGCGAGACCGAACACTTCCTTTGAAATGTCCACGGCATGCAGCCGCTCGACGTGCGATCCGTGAAGAAAGGCGTCTGCCGTAACCCCGCAGCCATAACAAATGAGCAGCACATCTGTTGATTCGGGGCGGAAAGCCAAGGGGAGATAAGCGAACAACCTCATATAACGCTGGCTGTTCGGCGCTGTGCCGGACATCGAGAACGAGTTCGTCAACAGCCGGTAGCGATATGGCTCGCCAAAAAGATCTTGCCGCAGCAACTGATATGTATTGGCGGTGCCTTCCACCCTTTTAACCAAATGCTCTCGTAAGCGTCCGTGTTCATCGGTATCGTAGGGCCGGCTGGCATGGGCGAAATGCAACTGATCGCGATGAAAGGGGAAAAATGCCATGATGAGAATTAGCGCTACGCAAAGGCCAGCGACCATCAATCCGATTGGCCGTCTGACAGACCAGGTGGATCGTTCGCTCGCAAGCAGCGCGAGCAAAGCGTAACTCGCAGCGCATAGTAAGAGGCCCCACTGGTATCCTACGCTGGGCAACACAACGAAGCTTGCCAGCAGCGGGCCCGCCGCCGCCCCCATCGTATTGAACAATGTGGTGATTCCAGTGCTGTTCATCCGGTCGCCCACGCTGGCCTGAACACGCGCAACGATGGATGGAAACAGAATTCCCGAGAGAAACGCGACCGGAAACACTAATGCGAGCGTCACAAGACCGATCTGCGGCCAGGAAGCGAGATTATATGGACCTGCCCGGGTTTCAACCGCCTCCCCCGGGAAAAATATGTAGGCAAGAGGCACCGACACCGCCGCCAGCATCAAGAGCACTGGCAACAGGTGGCTGGGCCGCGCAGAGCGGCGGTGAATCACGCCCCAAGCTACGCTGCCCATTCCAATTCCTGCCAGCACCACCGCAAGCATGATAGCGAAAGCAGTCGAGGAAGGAGCGACATACAAGCGAAGAAAACGGAACCAGATCACCTCGAGCGAGAGAAGGACGCAACCAGTTCCAAAGCTAACGAAAAGCAGCCGCCACGGCGGCCGATAAGCGTACATCCAGGCGCAGCGGAAATATTCGCTGCGGAACCGGTGCGGCGGTGCCGGGGTCATATCTCGCCATGAGCAAAGCGATTGCTGCGGCAATGCAACTTGCCAAACCGGCAGCCAAACTCGTGCCACGAAGCCCAAACGCCGCGATGAGGTAAGCTTCGCCGAGCACCGCACCCGCCACGGCGCCCAGCGTGTTGAAGCCATAAAGAAAACCGATCGTACGCTCAAAATCTGCGCGTTTGAGCACCGCATCTTCGATTAACACCGGCAGCGTTAAACCCATGGCCGTCGTCGGCGCGAGCAAGATCAGGAACGACAGGAGGAAACGCAATCCGATGAGCGCCAGCTGATAATTCCACAGCGTTTGCCAAACGGGCCGCATCAACCCGCCCAGCAGCGGAAGACCAAAAACGATTGTGCAGCCAAGGAATGCGACAGCCAGTTCCAACACAGCGTAAAGATGAAGCGGTCGCCATCGCCGCACTCTCGACGATGCGGCGATCGCGTTGCCCAACGCCAGACCCGCCATGAAGCTGGAAAGAATCAAGGCAGCGGACCACACCGAGTTTCCAAATGCCAAACCGCTCAACCGCAGCCAGAGCGTTTCGAAAATGAGGGCCCCAACACCGGAGAGGAAAAGAACACCGCAGAGAACCGCAGTGCGCGCGCGCTGGGACCCGCCGCGATATGACGCGTCCACCCCATGAAACACACGGGATGTGTGTGACTTACTTATCATCGCGCAAAACCGTTCCCGATCCCATCTTCAGGATTACCGCGCCGGCAACACCCGCAAACAGCGATCCTACAATGATGCCTCGCTTGGCTGCGTCAACCAATGCCGGTTCATTGAACGCGAGCATCGCAATAAACAGTGACATGGTGAAGCCGATTCCGGCAAGGCACGCATAACCAAGCAACGATGTCCAGTTCACACCCTCGGGAAGTCTTGCAATCCCCGACTTCACGGCGATCCACGCGGCCGTCATTATCCCAAGTGATTTACCGAGGACCAATCCTGCCAACACTCCCAGCCCAATCTCTGCATGCTCCATCGATAGGGTTACCTTGACGCCAGCATTCGCAAATGCGAACAGCGGCATCACCACGAACGCCGAGAAATTGTGCAAGGCATGCTCGAGCCTGAGAATCGGCGCGGTGACTCCCTCGCTCGCACGTTCAAGGGAAAACAACGCTTCCTGTTGTCCCTTACTGGTTAAGACCAGAAGGTCGCCCGTTTCGGTGCGGTCGAACCGGTCCAGCAGCGAACGCGCTTTCCGGGAAAATTCCACCGCGTTTATGCGCGTGTGAGTCGGAATCGTGAAGGCGAGGGCGACCCCGGCCACCGTAGCATGAACGCCGGACTCGTGAACAAAATACCACAGCACTACTCCGCCTAACAAGTAGGGCCACAGGTGGCGTACGCCAATTCTGTTGAATCCGATCAGCACAAGCAGCGTTATCGCTGCTCCGCCCAGAGCGCTCCACATGATGGCCTCCGAATAGAAAAGCGAAATGACCAGCACCGCCCCCATGTCGTCAACGATTGCCAAGGCAGTCAGCAGTACTTTGGCGCCGATTTGCGCCCGCGGAGCAACCAGGTTCAGCGTGCCCAGGGCAAAGGCGATGTCGGTCGCCATCGGAATGCCCCAACCGTGCGTGCCCACGCCGTTCCAATTGAACACGAGGTAGATCACGGCGGGCACAATCATTCCGCCAATTGCGCAGGCGATAGGGAGCGCCGCCTGCCGCACCGAGGACAACTCGCCAGCCAGCAATTCTCGTTTGATTTCAAGCCCGACCAGGAGAAAAAACACGGCCATCAGACCATCGTTGATCCAATCGTGCAGACTCAGCGACAGCTCGTGATTAGCGACCCCCAGGCCAAGCAACGTCTCCCAAAGATGGTCGTAGGCCGCAGCCAACGGCGAATTGGCGATGACGAGAGCGGCAAGTGCAAAAAACAGCAGGACCAATCCGCCCAGCGTCTCGGTGCGAAAGAACTGCTGAAAGATCGTCTGCGGAATTTTCTTTAGCCGCGCCGTCATGTCGCTTCCTCCGGTAGGATGAACGCGACCTGGTCAATCCCGTCTTTAGGTCGGGCATGTCTGGACCGCTGCTTCGGCTCAGGGTGCCAACCGATCAACATTAACATTACGGCAAATCCGGCCACATAAGCGACAGCAACAAACCACCCTCCTTTGACCCAAGCGACTACCGATTTCGCCTCGGGGAAGATGCTCGAAAGCGCGACGCCCGCCGACGATCCAAACCAAATCATCGAACCGCCAAACCCCACTGTATAAGCGAGCGGTCCCCAATCGTATCCGCCCTGTTTAAGAGCGAGCGCGGTTAGCGGAATGTTGTCAAACACGGCGGACAAGAAGCCCAAACCAAGGGCTGTTTGCGGCGAGGCATTGGGCAAACGTTCCACTGGCATCATGGAAGCGATCAAAACGAGCGAGAGCAAAAAAATGGAACTTCTCAGCGTTCGAGGCAAAACTTCCCAGTCAGGACGGCGCATTCCAATGGAGATCAAGATCGCCGCCCATACCGCGACACCGATGAATGGAAAACTGTCGGAATGGCTGGGAAATTTGGTGTTCACCGTGATGTTCGTGGCAACGGCCAGTATCAGGATCAACACAACGATGCCGATCCGCATCCAATCAATCTGAACGTGTTCGTGAGTGTGTTTCAGGATGGGCGAATACCGATGTTGCTTAATCGCTGCGGGAATTCCGAAAACGAATAGCGCCACCACCGAGGCTATGATCGCTTCAAAAACTTGGCTTGGCGAGACACCCGCGATCCACATCATCGTCGTCGTGGTGTCACCGAGGACACTCCAGGAACCGCCTGCGTTCGAAGCGGCCACGATCGCAGCCAAATAGCCGATGTGCACTTTGGCGCGGAAAAGTTGGTGGGCCATCGCGCCGCCGATCAACGCCGCAGCGATATTGTCGAGAAAACTCGAAAGCGTCCAGACTAGCGCCAGCAAAACGAATGCGCCTTTCCAGTCGTCCGGAAGAAACTTTGGCAGCGCCACCGGGAGGTGACTTTTTTCAAAATGGCGGGACAGCAGCGCAAAGCCCATCAGCAGGCATAGCAGGTTGATAAGAATCACCCACTCGTGTTCGACGTGAGAGACGAATCCCATTACCCCATCACCGGTTTTGAAACCAGTGAAGGCGATTTTGTAAATTATGATTGTGACCAACCCCGTCAGTGCCACACGCATGGTGCATTGATGGAAAATCGCGACGCCTGCCAGGGTCAGGCCGAATAGCACAAACTCGACCGGAATGCCGAATATGGTGGGATCTTGCGGCGTCATTGCAATGGCGCGTAAGCTAACGCCCAACGCTCAACGCTCAACGCTCAATTAGCTCGCCACGTTAAATCGTTGAATCGTAAATCCGGTGTAACGGTGTAACCATGTAACAAATCACTCTCCATAACATTATGTTCACCGGACTAATCGAAGACAGTTGGCAGAGTCGTGGCGGTGCGTGCGAGTGAGCACGGGACAGAATTACAAATTGCCGCGCCGCACTCCGCGGGAGAGGCGAAAAAAGGTGAGAGCATCGCCGTAAATGGCTGCTGTCTGACACTTACTTCGCACCGCGGTGACAGGCTTACGTTTGATTTGCTCCAGGAAACAATCGGTCGCACGAATCTTAAGAACTTGCGACGGAACAGCCGAGTAAATCTGGAGCGAGCTTTGCGCGCAGACGGCCGCCTGGGCGGCCATTTCCTTCAAGGCCACGTCGATTGCGTTTCGCCCATTATCGGGTTCGACAGGAAAGCTGCAGACTTCCGATTGGAAATCGGATTGCCAAGCGAATTCGCGCATTATGTCGCTTCGAAAGGTTCGATCGCGGTCAACGGAATCAGCCTCACTGTTGCCGAGGTTCTTCCGAAGAGCTTCGTTGCGTGGATCATCCCCTACACGAAGACGCCATACGAATCTTGACCGGGCAAAAAGCGGCGATCTCGTAAATCTCGAGTTCGACATTCTCGCCAAGTATGTGGAGAGAATGATCGCGCCCCTGGCGATTAAGAAATGACGAAGCGTCGCTCAACCAAGCGGCGTCCGCGGTATAGTCGGCGTAATCGCCTCGGGTGCCGATCTGGAACACGCACTCCGGATGCGCCGCCCGCCGGATCTTTTTGAGCTCCGCCTGGATTGTCTGGCGGGCACGGCTGATCACCTGGAAAATACGTTACGGCGGCTACGCGCGCCGCTTATCATCACAGCGCGACACCCGCACGAAGGCGGCGCCAACAAATTGTCAACGCAGCAACGGCGCGATTTGCTCGCCCGATTCTTAAATCACGCCGACTATCTCGACGTTGAACTGCGCTCAGCTTCTGCGCTGCGGCGCTTGCTTGCAGTCGCAGAAACGAAAAAAATTCGACGAATCATTTCGTTTCACGATTTCAAATCAACACCGAGCGCGCGAGTGTTAGCCGCCAAAGGACGCGCGGCGAGAGCGCATCGTGCAGATGTTTTCAAGGTCGCGGCGCGCGCTGACACGCCGATGGAGCTCGGACGCTTGCTCGATTTCATGACGAACAGCCATCTGGATCTTCCTCTTGCGGTTATGGGCATCGGCAAACTCGGCGCAATTTCACGCGTCCTGCTGGCGCGTGCCGGTTCGGCCCTCGTTTACGCATCGCTCAATGCGGCAAGCGACATCGAAGGGCAACTTTCGCTCGAAGGACTTCACGCGCTGGGGATCGGGCAAAGGCGAAGAAATGACAAATGACAAAGAGCCACGAAGTCTGAACGGGAAAAAGGCCATGCTTCGAGGTTCGTCATCAATTTGGATTTCGTCGCTCGCGATTTGTCACTGACTTTCCCCGGGGACGCTTTTTCCTCTCTGACAATGCGTATATCTTATAGGAAGAATCCGTACATCATGTCGTCATCTGTTAGTTTGCCAAAGCAACTCCCCGTTATGCCGCTGCCGGGTGCGGTGCTCTTTCCACACGCGTTGTTGCCGCTCTACATTTTCGAGCCCCGGTATCGGAAGATGCTGGAACACACGCTTCAAAGACATCGGATGTTTTGCGTGACCTTGATCAAACCAAGCTGCCAGGATTGGCATGCGTCGGAGGATTTTTTCCATTTTGCCACAGCCGGATTAATTCGCGCCTGTGTCGAACGGAGTGATGGCACCTCAAACTTAATCCTGCAAGGTCTGCAACGTGTGCGCTTCACCAGTTTCGAACAGGAGAAGCCGTTTCCGATTGTGAGCATCGACGCCGTCGAATCGCGCGATTCAACTACGGTCGAGACCGAAGCCCTCGGCGCAAAAGTGGTCGAGTTGTACGGCAGCTTGAAGCATGATCGTCGTCAACTGCCGGCGAAACTGGACCGGTATCTTTCCGAATTGCGCGACTTGGAAATGCTGGCCGACCTGATGGCTTCGACGTTCGTAAACGATCCGTTGCGCCGGCAACGCCTTCTCGAAGAACACTCGCTCAATCAGCGTCTCCGTTTTCTCATCCGGTATTTGCGCGACGAGATCGGTGACGCTGCAGCTTAGGTAGGGGCGATTGACCTCAATCGCCTGCTTCATTACGTGATCACATTCGCGAGGGCGGTTCGGGTGAACCGCCCCTACCGACAATCCGAGAGTATTCCTCCATCATATATCGGTCCGTCATTCCGGCGACGTAATCGCAAACTGTGCGGTGCAATCCTTCTGTCTCCATTCGCCGCATCGTGGCCTCGCCAAGTCGATCAGTATCGGCAAGGTACGCTTCAAAGACCCGTCGCAGCATTTCGCACGCTCGCCGGTTCACTTCCGAGACGCGCGGATGGTAATAGACATTCTGATACAAAAACTTCCGGAGCGCTCGATTCGCTTCGGCCAATTCATTGCTGTACCGAATCAGCGGTGCTGTTTGACAGCGCACATCATCGGCGGTTTGCACGCCGGATTGAGCAATTGATGCAGCGCTGGTCGCAACCAGGTCGTGCACTTCACGATCAATGATGTCGCGAATAATCAGCTTGTGCATCTCAGGTTCCAGCGCGCCCTTGTAACGCGCAAGGACCGCGCGATGACTGTTGCGCCAGACCTCATTCTCTTCCAATTGCGCCGAACTCAAGATCTCAAAGTCAACCGCGTCATCGAGGTCATGACTGTAATAGGTGATCTCATCCGCAAGGTCCGCAATCTGCGCTTCCAATGAGGGATAATTGTACTCTTCTGCTCCCGTGATCGAAAATTTGTAGGGACGCTCATGTTTCCGGAGACCTTCGCGCACTTCGAACGTCAGGTTTAAGCCCGGAAAACCTGGGTACGGCGTTTCGAGCAACTCCACCACGCGCACACTCTGCCGATTGTGATCGAAACCCCCGTGATCGCGCATACATTCCGCCAGCATCTCCTCACCGGAATGCCCAAACGGTGCGTGGCCCAGATCATGCGCGAGTGCGATCGCTTCCGCGAGGTCCTCGTTCAGTCGCAAGGCGCGCGCGATGGTGCGGCTGATCGACGCCACCTCGATGGAATGCGTCAAGCGCGTGCGCAAATGGTCGCCTGTCCCGTTGAGAAAAACCTGCGTCTTGTATTCCATGCGGCGGAACGCGCGCGAATGAATAATGCGGGCGCGATCGCGCTGAAACTCCGTGCGATAGGCGTGGCTTGGTTCGGGGTATTTGCGCCCGCGCGATTCACCCGATTTTTGCGCAAACGGCGCGAGCATCGTGCGCTCTCCACCCTCCATTTCTTCCCGCGTCTTCCATCTTGAGCTCATTTACCTGTATTCTAAAGAAAGCCGATACGTTCAGCTACATCCGCTGGACGAAAGACGGTTTCGAATTATTTGTCGATCCAGATCATCCATGAAAAAACGTAAAACAAAAAAGCTTACCCCGGAACGCCTGCAGCAGTTTGGCTTCGGTTACGCCCCGCCGCTGATCATCAGCGCGGCCATAAACAACAAAGTTTTCGATGCGTTGGAGAGCGGAGCGAAAACGGTCGACGAAGTCAAAAAAGAAACCGGCGCATCGCAGCGCGGTCTGCGCGCAATTATGGACGCGCTCGTTGGTTTGGAACTGCTGAAGAAAGATCGACAAGCGAAATACTCTCTGACGCCCGAGAGCCATGCCTTCCTTATCAGCGATAAACCGGGCACGCTCGCCGGATTTTTCGGATCGATTTTGCCGGTGATGATTTCGCGCTGGCTGCGGCTAACCGACATCGTGGGCGACGGACGACCAGCGGTGGCCGTTAACCAGGAAACCGAGGGCACCGAATTCTTCAGTCAACTCGTCGAAACCATCATCCCGATGAGCTATGCCGGCGCCCAGAAGCTTGCCGATCACTTAAAAGTCGCAAAGGCGAAAGATGAATCGCGCGTGATCGACCTCGCGGCCGGCTCCGGAGTCTGGGGAATCGCGCTCGCACAGAAGTCGCCGCGACTCCACGTGACAGCCGTCGATTGGGCTGGGATGATTCCTACAACAAAACGCATCACCGAAAGATTTGGTGTGCGCGATCGCTTCGATTTCATCGAGGGCGACTTGTTGGAAGCGAGCTTTGGCAACGGCTACGAAGTCGCAACGCTGGGCCATATTCTGCACAGCGAAGGTGAACAGCGCAGTCGGCAGTTGCTCAAGAAAGTCTTTCGAGCTCTAAAATCAGGCGGCACAATCGCCATCGCGGAATGGCTGGTAAATGACGATCGCACCAAGCCGCTACCCTCGTTGATGTTCTCAGTGCAAATGCTCGTCAATACCGAAAAAGGGGACACCTTCAGTTTCAACCAAATCAAAGATTGGCTGGAAGAAGCCGGGTTCAAAAAAGTTCGCAAGCTCGAAGCGCCCGGGCCATCACCGCTGATTCTCGCAACAAAACCGTAGCGTGTTTTGCTTTCTGGGGAGCGCAGAGTCCAAGCGTATATTTCCCGAGAACCGCCATTCACGAATCGGCTTCTCATCGGCGTCCCCAGATGCTTTGATAGCGCGAAATGAAAACGACGAAATCGAAACCGCGCGCGGAAAAAAAGACGCGGACCGGCGCAAAAACCGGGACGCAACTCGTGCCGTACCGCAAACCGGCTCTTCGCAGCGAAGCGTTCGCCAGAGCGCTAATCGATGCAAGAGCGTGTCTCAATGATTCCGAAACTCTGCATGCCCTTTTCAACGAAGCTGCCAAAAAGGCAGCGGTAGTGCCGAGGGAACCGTTCAAAGAATGCTGGCCTTATCTGCAAACCATGCTGCGCTTGGTTCGGGCGCATCATCGCGGCGAATACGACAAAATCCCAGACAACGCACTTCTGTGGATCGTGGCTGCTCTCAATTATCTGATGGATCCATTCGATCTAATTCCGGACGCGACTCCGGTCCTCGGCTTCGTCGATGACGCGACCGTGGTCG